>CAVUMB010000010.1:0-219182 GCA_963742405.1 uncultured Alphaproteobacteria bacterium | reverse complement strand
GGGCCGCCGACTTGTCACGGTCAACCGAGAGGATCACCTCCTCGATGAGGGCTCGCAAAAGCTCCTTACGGTCGCGCGGCGTGGTCGTCGGCGCCCCCCAGACCGTGGCGAGGTCGGCCCCGAGGGCGAGCAGGCGCTCGCGCTCCTCTTGGCCGAGGACGCGGGGGCGTTGCTCCAGGCGGCGGGCGAGTTCATCCTTCGCAGCTTCGAGGTCCGCCAGGCGCTGCTCCCACTCGCGCTCAAGCCCGCGGGCGACGAGGCGGTTGTCCGGGTCGACCGCCATGTAGCGACGCTCGGCGCGGCTGGCTTCATAACGCGCGCGTTCGACGCCCAGCCGCCATTGCTTGAGCGCCGCCTCGCTGTCGGCCTCGAGGCGCTGCGCGGCGGCGAGGGTGGCGGCGAGCTTCGCCGGCTCCAGCGCGGCGAGGAAAGTCTGCGATCGCCTCGTCGATCTGGACGCCGCCCACGCTGAGACAATAACAGCCGCGGCCTTCGACAATGGTCTTGCCCGCGCAATGGTATCCCGCGGTGGCGTTGCGTCCGCTGTAGTGCGTCTTCAAACGCCGGCCGCAGTGGCCGCAGCTGGCCAGGCCCTGCAGGAGCGCCGAGCCTTCTCTCACGGCGCCGCCCGCCTTGTGCGGTCCAGGGCGGGTGTTGGCGGCGAGCCGGGCTTGGTTGGCCTCGTACGTCGGCCAATCGATGAAGCCTTCATGGTGCTCCTTGATCAGCACTTGCCACTCAGACTGGGGCAAGTGTCGCATGCGTTTCTTGCGGCGGCCAGAGGCGTCGAGCGTTTCCTCCCGGCGCGTCTTGCCGTAGGCGTACGCGCCTGCGTAGACCGGATTGCTCAACATGTGGTGGATGGCGGTGTAGCTGGCCTCCACCCAGAGGATCTCGCTCCGCTGATGCATCCGCAGCGGCAGGCGAAGGCCATCCGATCGGAACCCCAGCCACACGCGCCGCGCAGAGCCGGTCTCAGCGAATCGCGTGAAGACCGAGGCGATCGTCGAGCGCACGGCTTCATCGGGGTGGAAGCGGACTTCGCCGTCGGCCTCGCCCCAGACAAAGCCGACAGGCAGGCCGCGCCGAAGCTCGCCACGCGCCGCCTTGTTGCGGATGCCGCCGTTGAGCCGGGCGCGCAGGACGTAGAGCTCTGCCTCGCTCAGGGTGCCTTTCAACCCGAGCAAGAGCCGGTCGTTGAACAGAGCCGGGTGGTAGACCCCATCGGCATCGCCGATCAACGTGTCGGTGAGGCCGCACAGGTCGATGAGCCGATACCAGTCGGCATTGTTGCGGGCCAATCTGGACACCTCCAGGCCCAACACCAGACCAACGTGTCCGAGGGCGACCTCGGCGGTCAACCGGGCGAAGCCCGATCGCGCGACGGCGCCGGAGCCGGTCAGACCGAGGTCCTCGTCGATGACGACGACCCGATCGGTCGGCCACCCAAGCTCATTGGCCTTATGCGCCAGGGCGTATTGTCGATCGGTCGACTTGCGGTTGTGCTCGACCTGGGCGGAGCTGGATTGGCGCAGATAGACGACGGCCTCGCGGGCAAGGTGAGTGGAAGTGATCTTCTGGATGTCACTCATCGCTCGAATCCTGCGTTGAGCCGGCCGCGAGCATCTGCGCGATGAGACGCGAGAGGATGTCCAGCGCTGTGATCTGGGCCTGCGGATCGATCTGATCCCAAGGTCCCTCCATCCGGGACGCCGGCGCCGCCGGCCGTTCGAGAAACGCCAACTCCAACTGCATGGTCGCCCTCCTCTCTGGGGACCGACTCGGCGAGTTGGCTGAGAAGAGCGTCGATGACGGCGCGCGCCTTGATCAAATCCCCCACTGCGCAAAGGTCCTCGCCGTCCTGGACCTCCCCGGACGCTTCGAGGCCGCCGCTCCCAAACCCGTCCGTCCAGGCTGACGGAATGAGCGATCGGCTACCGTCGGGCAGCACCACCAACAACAACGGCACGCCGCGCCGAGTTAGTCCGTTGATCACGGCGAGGCGGCATCCCTCGAAGGGATGCCGCCAGCGGGTGATGACCACTGAAGTTGGAAGGTCTCGGGAATGGGTAGTCTGTGGTGGTTTCGTTTGATTCCATTCCGCACGACCTCGTCGAACGCGCCGTGGCCCACCACACGGATCTGGCTTGGGTTCGTCTCTACATTGGACGGTGGCTGTGCGCCCCTGTCGAATGTCCGGACGGAACGCTCGTCGGAGCGGACGAAGGGAACCCCGCAAGGCGGTGTCGTCAGGCCCCGAACGCAAAAGGTAACCTTGGCCCTCCATCCGCGATTTGCCGTCGGAGGGCGGCTCGGTTCCGGGCGGCGGCGTTCTCGGGTGCGACGGGATCGAGTGCCGGATCGTGATGGTGTCATTGTCCACCAGGATTTCTTTCACAATGAGGCGGACAATCTTTTGCCGATCGGCGATCTCCAGTGATTGCGCCAACTCGTGCAGCCGCTGAAGGAAGGCGGTCAGGGTTTCGGCGAGGCGCAGGAACGACATCCGGTCGGCGGCCTGATCGAGGATGGCCTCCAATTCCGCTCGCGCGGACTGTTCGCGGGCGCGCAGTTCGGGCATTCGGCGCCGCAGTTCGTCCAGGGGTAAGAGGTCCTCCTGGTAGGCCGTGACCAGGCGCTCCATGCTGTTTCTGATCCGCGTCAGCTCGCGTTCGAGAGCGTCTTGCCGCCGCTTGGTCGGTTCGGCCCCGCGGGCTGCGTCGAGGCGCCGGTCGAGTTCGGCCTGGATGAGCGTCGGGTCCTCGATCAGGCGGACGACCTCTTGCCACACGATCTGATCGAGCAGGTCCTGGCGGATCGGTCGGCAGTCGCACACTGAGCCGCCGAGATGGCGCCACGCGTCCGAGCCGAGGCAGCGGTAATAGTGGATCTTGCGCGCAGAGCTGCGCGTAGACGTCCGCGACAGCGCGTAGCCGCATTTGCGGCACCAGACCAATCCTTGAACGATGCTGGGCTCGATGGTCCGGCGGGGCGCGAAGCGCTTGTTGTCGGCCAAGCGCTCCGCCGCAAGAGCAAAAGTTTCGTCGCTGACGATGGCCGGAACCGGTATCTCGATCCACTCGTCACGCGGCCGCTCGTGACTGCAGCTCTTTTCGCCGCGGACCGCCCGCCCCGACAGGCGGAAGGGCCGCGTCACCTTTTGCCTCCGTCCGACCTGCGTCTTGTTGAAGCAGGCCGCGCCTTTGTACGCCGGGTTGCGCAGGATCGCCCACACGACCGATCGCTCCCAGCGGGTCACCTGGCGCCGCGTGGGCGGCCCCATCTCGCGCAACAACCGGGCGATGGCTCCGATGCTCAGACCTTTCACCGTGTACATGTCGTACACCAGCCGCACGCCCTCCGCTTCGACGGCGTCGATCTCGTAGCGAGCCGGCGCATCGCGGGTCTTGCGAATGTAGCGATAGCCATACGGGGCGCCGCCCAGAACCGAGACCTCCCCGGTCTTGGCGCGATGGCGTTTGCCGCGGCGGGACCGTTCGAGGATCTGCGCACGCTCATATTCGGCGATCATGCCCTGGAACTGCAGCATCAGCTGATCTTCCGGCGTGCCAGAATGCGGCGCCTTGAGGAAAATCGTCTCGACGCCGTGGCGGGCGAACTCCTCGGTCAGCAGGACCTGGTAGGCGTATTTGCGGCTCAGCCGGTCCGGCGCGTGGATCAGGACAGCCTGAATGTGGCCCTCGGCGGCAAGATCGCGCAGCCGCTCCAGACCCGGCCGCAGCAGGCTGGCGCCGCTGAACCCCTCGTCCTCGACGACCCACTCATCAGGTACGCCGTATCCCTGTTCCCGCGCAAACTCGATGAGCGCCGCTGTCTGGCTCGCAATCGTGTTCTCCTCCTTCTGCTGCTCGGAGGAGACTCTCGCGTAGATCGCGGCGGCCTTCATCGCTCTCGCCCCTCACGTGCGGATCGGCGCCGACGGCGCGGATCTTTTCCGGGACCAGGATCTCGTACACCTGCTCGAGTTTGACGGCGAGGAGACGGTCGAAGGCGTGCTGGAATTGGACGCTGCGATCATGGCTGCGCCGCTCAGCCATTGCCGCGGGCTTCGCCGAGAAACGCCCGCAGCGCCCGGCTCACCATGTCGCTGATCGTCATCCCTTCGGCCGCCGCCCGCGCCCGAACGGCGTCGACTAGGCTGGGCGGAAGCTTGAACGTCACCGCCGCCGTCGACTCTGCAACCACGACCGGGCGGCCGATCATCTGGGCCTCCTCGATGTATCGATAGGACTGACGACGCGACATCGCGAACCGGTGCGACAACGATACGGCAGCCTCCGCTACGCTCTGGCCACCCGCGAGCAACCCAAGGGCCGCATTGAGCCGTTCCGCCTTCTGCGCTTCGGTCGATCGCGACATATGACATATACGTATTACCTTTTGAGACGCAAATCAAGAACAACTTGGGAACGATCAAACGGCATCACCCGATCGAAGCAGAAATTGCCTTTTGCGTTCGGGGCGTGGTTAGTCCGCTGCTCGCCAATCTGTTCCTGCACTATGCATTCGATCGGTGGATGGCATCGGAACTATCCGGGCGTCCGCTTCGAGCGTTATGCGGACGATGCCATCGTCCACTGCAGGAGCAAGGAGGAGGCTGCGATCGGTGCTGGAGGCCATCCGCGGTCGATTCGCAGAATGCGGTCTGGAGCTTCATCCAGAGAAGACCCGGATCGTGTACTGCAAGGACGACGACCGGCCGGGGAGCACGAACACATCACGTTCGACTTCCTCGGCTACACCTTCCAACCTCGACGCGCGAAGAATCGCTGGGGGAAGTATCTTCGTCGGCTTCCTGCCGGCGATCAGCACCAAGGCCGCCAAGGCGATCCGGCAGACCATTCGCGAGTGGCGGATGGCGTCCACCAGGAACAACCAGCGTCTGGAGGACCTGGCTCGCCTCACCAACCCGGCGGTGCGGGGCTGGATGAACTACTACGGGCGGTTCTACCGCTCGAAGTGCATTCAAGTGCTCCGTCACCTCAACGAGGCCCTCGCACGATGGGCGCAACGGAAGTTCAAGCGGTTCAAACGTCGAGAACGCGCGTCGATGCACTGGCTGGGGCGCATCGCGCGACGGGACCCCAACCTGTTTGTCCTGTGGCAGCTCGGCGTGCGACCGGAGGCTGGAGTGTAGGAGCCGGATGAGGCGAGAGTTTCACGTCCGGTTCTGTGAGGGCGGAGGGGTGAGATCCCCCTCCGCTACTCGACTTGTCATTCTCAGTCGCGGCCTTGCGACCGAGGCGCTGGCCTGGACAAGGGCAGTCACCCTCCCGTTCGCAGCAATGTCGAGGACAGCTCCGAGCGCGGCCCGTGCAGAAACAGGAACGCGGGCGGCGTGAGATCGGCGAAGCGCGCCGCCTCGGCCTCCGGGACGCGCCACGGGCGCGAGCGCGACCGCGGCCCGGCTCGACATCGCCCGGAGCGTCGAGCCCGGCCGGTCGACGACGGCGATCGGGACGAGGTCGGCGATGGCGCGCCAGTGGCGCCAGAGATGGAACTGCCGGAGGTTGTCCGCGCCCATGATCCAGACGAACCGGACGCCTGGCGCGCGCCGCGTGAGCCAGGCGAGCGTGTCGTAGGTGTAGCGCGCGCCGATATGCGCCTCGATGTCGGTGACGGCGACGCGGGGACCGCCGACGAGGCGGCGGGCCGCCTGCGACGCGCGCCTGCGAGCGCGGCGAGGTCCGCCTGCGACTTGAGCGGGTTCCCCGGCGTCACCAGCCACCAGACGCGATCGAGGCCGAGCCGCGTCAGCGCGATCCGGGTGACGAGCGCATGGCCCTCGTGCGGCGGATTGAACGAACCGCCGAGCAGGCCGATGCGCATGCCGCGGCTCGAACGGCGGCAGGCGCGGGATTTGGGTCACGACGCCGACTGCTGGGCGAGAAGCTCCGCCTGACGCTCGGCGGTGAGCGCGTCGACGATCTCGTCGAGCCCCTCGCCCTCCATGATCCGGTCGAGCGAATAGAGCGTCAGGTTGATGCGGTGGTCGGTCACCCGTCCCTGCGGGAAATTGTAGGTGCGGATGCGCTGCGAACGGTCGCCCGAGCCGACCTGCGAGCGCCGCTCCTGCGCGCGCTCGGCGTCGAGCTTCTGGTTGCGGGCGTCGAGGATGCGCGAACGCAGGAGCGCCATCGCCTTGGCGCGGTTGCGATGCTGCGACCGCTCCTCCTGCATCGCGACCACGACCCCGGTCGGGAGATGCGTGATGCGGATCGCCGATTCGGTCTTGTTGACGTGCTGGCCCGCCGGCGCCGCTCGAGCGCATGGTGTCGATCTTGAGGTCGGCCTCGTTGATGACGAAATCCGCTTCCTCCGCGAGGGGCAGGACCGCGACGGTCGCGGCGGAGGTGTGGATGCGCCCTTGCGTTTCGGTCGCCGGCACGCGCTGGACCCGATGCACGCCGCTCTCGAACTTGAGCCGGGCGAACACGCCGCGGCCGGAAATCTCGGCGACGATTTCCTTGTAGCCGCCGGCCGTCCCCTCGCTCATCGACAGCACCTCGACCTTCCAGCGCTTCGACTCCGCATATTTGACATACATGCGGAAGAGATCGCCGGCGAAGAGAGCCGCTTCGTCGCCGCCGGTCCCGGCGCGCACCTCGAGAATCGCGTCGCCCTCGTCGGCCGCGTCCTTCGGCAGCAGCGCGACGCGGATCGCCTTCGCCATCTCCTCGGCCTCGGCCTCGGCGGCGGCGAATTCGGCGCTCGCCATCGCGCGCATCTCGGCGTCGAGATCGGGATCCCGCAGCATGGCGGCGAGATCCGCCCGCTCCTTCTCCTTGGCGCGCCAGGCCGCCGATCGCCGAAACGACCGGCTCGAGATCGTTGAGCTCGCGCGACAGCGCCGAATATTCCGCGCCCGAGACGCCTTCGGTCAGGCGCGCGCCGATTTCCCGGTGGCGGCGCAGGATGAGATCGAGATTGTCGTCGGCGGCCATGGTTCAGGGGCTCGGAGAAAAGCGGCGAGGAGCGGAGTTTCGGGCCGCTAGAGCGGGTTGCTAATGGCTGACGCGTCGAGTCGGCTGTCCCCTCCACCCGGTCGCTTCGGACGGTCGCCCCACCCCGCCACGTTGCGGCATCGGCAACGCATCGCCGACGCAGCGCTGGCCGGAGGGGTGGGGCGACGAGCCGGTCCGAAGACGTTTCGCGTCCAGGTCACAAATCTGCCCTACAGGCGCACGTTGAAGCGCTCGGCGAGCGCCTGCAGCGGCGCGCGCAGCGAGGCTTCGTCGCGGCCCTGGGTCAGCATCGCCTCGACCTCGCGAGAGACGTCGTGAATCTTCAGCGAGAGCGTCATCGCCTTGACCGGTCCGATCGAGGTCGCCGACATCGACAGATCCCGGTAGCCGATCGCCATCAGGGCCATCGCCTCCAGCGGCCGGCCTCCGATCTCGCCGCAAAGCGTGACCGGCGTCCCGGCTCGCGCTCCGGCTTCGGCGATCGTTCTCAGCGCTCGCAGGAACCCGACGCTCAGCGGATCGAAGCGGTTGGCCACCCGGCGGTTGTCGCGATCGACGGCGTAAAGATACTGCATCAGATCGTTCGATCCGACCGAAAGGAAATCGGCGCAGGCGGCGATCTCGTCGACCTGCCAGAGCAGCGACGGCACTTCGACCATGACGCCGAGCTTGGCCGAACGCGGCGGCTCGTGGCCGTGGCGCGCGTTCCATGCGAGCTCGCGATCGAACAGGGCGCGCGCCGTCTTGAACTCCTCGACTGTCGAGACCATTGGCGCCATGACGCGCAGATCGACGCCCGCAGTGGCGCGAATAAAGGCGCGAAACTGCATGCGCAGGAGCGCCGGCCGGTCGAGTCCGATGCGAAGCGCGCGCCAGCCGAGCGCCGGGTTCTCCTCCTCGAAGCCCTTCATGTAGGGCAGGAGCTTGTCGCCGCCGATGTCGAGCGTGCGGAACGTCACCGGGCGATCGCCGGCCGCTTCGAGAATGGCGCGATAGAGCTTTTCCTGCGCGCCCGGCCTCGGGAAGCGGGCGGCGAGCATGAACTGCAGTTCGGTTCGGAAGAGGCCGATCGACTTCGCGCCGGTCTCGGCCAGATGCGGCATGTCGACGAGCAGCCCCGCGTTCATGTGCAGTCCGATCGGCACGCCGTCCAGGGAGATGGTCGGCACGTCGCGCAGCGCGCGATACTGCGCCTGCTTGCGTGCGCGCATGCGCGCCTTTTCGCCGTAGGCCGTCTCGACGTCCGGCGGCGGCCGCAGGTAGATTTCGCCGGCGTCGCCGTCGACGATGATCGCGTCGCCCTGTTCGACGATCTCGGAAATATTGGGGATGTCGCTGACCGCCGGCAGCGCGAGCGCGCGCGCGACGATGGCGATATGGCTGGAGGCGCCCGCTTCCTCGAGCACGACGCCGCGCAGCCGGGCGCGGTCGTAGTCGAGCAGCGCCGCCGGACTCATCGAGCGGGCGACGAGAATCGCGCTCTCCGGCAGTTCGTCCGGCAGCAGGACCAGGCTCTGGCCGGCGAGCTGATGCAGGAGCCGATTGGCGATGTCGGTCAGATCGTGGAGCCGGTCGCGCAGATACGGATCGGTCTGCCGCTGCAGCTTGGCCCGCGCGTCGTTCTGGACCCGCTCGACCGCCGCTTCGGCGGTCAGGCCCGAGCTCACCGCCTCGCGCAGCCGGCGCAGCCAGCCGCGGTCGTGCGCGATCATCCGGAACGCCTCCAGCACGTCGCGGTGCTCGCCGGACTGGCCGTCGTCGTTGCGATCGATCAGCTCGTCGACCGAGGCGCGCATCGCGCTGATCGCCTTCTCGAGCCGCTGCAGTTCGGAATCGACGTCGTCGGCGACGATCTTCGACACCGCTACCCGCGGCTGGTGCATGACCACATGGCCGAGACCGAGGCCGTCGGCGATGCCCTGACCCTTCAGGAACATCGGCCGCCGAACGGCGATCGGCGCGCCCTGGGACGGCGATGCCCTGGAGTTCGCCCGAGGCGATCATCTCGGCGAGCAGCATCGCGGTCGTCTGCAGCGCCTCGACCTCTTCCTCCGAATAGGTCCGCCGCGCCCGGTTCTGCACGACCAGCACGCCGATCGTCGCTCCGCTGCGCAGGACCGGCACGCCGAGGAACGACTGATAGATCTCCTCGCCCGTCTCGGGCTTGTAGGAGAAGGCCGGATGATGCTGGGCGTCGGACAGCGCAAGCGGCTCGGCGCTCGAGGCGATCAGGCCGACGAGGCCCTCGCCCGGCCTCATCGTGGTCAGGTGGACGGCCTCGCGATTGAGGCCCTCGGTCGCAAAGAGCTCCATCGCGCCGTCGGCGCGCACGACGTAGAGAGAACAGACCTCCGCCACCATGTTGGAGGCGATGAGGACGACGATGCGGTCGAGGCGCGCCTGTGCGGTGACGGGCTCCGCCATGACCTCGCGGAGCCGCCGCAGCAACAGACGGGGACCGCCCGGCGCGCGCATTCAGAATCGTCCTTTCATCGCGCCTGACGGTACGTCGGCTCTTCCAACCATGCAATGAACGGGCCGAGTGCGCGCCGTCGCCCGGACGGGCGCCTCGGCCGTCCTTCCGGCGTCATTTGCGGTATAGAAATGATTGGCCGTCGCCGGCAAGGGCGTCGCTAGATTTCACGCACTACTCACTGATGCTGCGCCCTTGCTCATGGCGCGCGCATGAGCGCCGCGGTCGCCGCCGCGACTGTCGCGCGCTTGGCGAGAACCTCGTCGAGCCAGTCCGGCCGCATCTCCGGGACCGAGGAAAGCAGCAGCTCCGTATAGGGGTGGTAGGGCGGCGCGAACACGGTCGCGGTGTCGCCGCTCGCGACGACCTTGCCCTTGAGCATCACCGCAACCTTGTTGGCGATCCGCTTCACCGTGCCGAGATCGTGGGTGATGAAGAGATAGGCGACACCCAGTTCGTTCTGCAGCTTCTTCAAGAAGCCTCAGGATTTCCTCGCCGACCAGCTGATCGAGGGCGGACGTCACCTCGTCGCAGATGATGAGATCGGGCTCGGCGGCGAGCGCGCGAGCGATCGACACGCGCTGCTTTTGGCCGCCTGACAATTCGCTCGTCTTGCGGGTGATGAAGGTCTCCGGCAGATCCATTTGCCGCAAGAGTTCGAGGACGCGACTGCGCACCTCTCCGTCGGATCGGTTGAAATAGAACGCGACCGGCCTGCCGATCGTGTCGAGCAGCGTGTGCTGGGGGTTCAGCGCGACGTCCGGCATCTGATAGATCATCTGCACCCGGCGCAACTGGTCCTTGGTCCGGCTTTGCAGGCGCGGCGGCAGGCTGACGCCGTTGAAGCGCACGTCGCCCGCGACGCGCGGCAGGAGCCCGGTCACGACGCGGGCCAGGGTCGATTTGCCGGATCCCGACTCCCCGACCACGGCGACCGTGTCGCCCCGTCGAATTTCCAGACTGACGTCGTCGATGACCTTGGGCTTGCCCGGGTAGTCGGCGCTGACGTGATCGATGGCGAGAATCGGCGCTTCGGCGGCGGCGCCGGCTTCGATGAATTCATGGCCGGCGACCCGTTCGCGGACGAGGCGGCGCGTGTATTCTTCCTTCGGGTCCTGCAGGATCTGGCGGGCCTCGCCGAACTCGACCATCTTGCCGCGCCTGAGCACCATGATCCGGTCGGCGATCTGCGCGACGACCGCGAGGTCGTGGGTGATGTAGAGCGCCGCGGTCCCGTGCTCGCGAATGAGCTTGCGAAAGGCGGCGAGGCATTCGACCTGCGTCGTGACGTCGAGCGCGGTCGTCGGTTCGTCGAATATCAGGATGTCCGGCTTGGCGACCATCGCCATCGCCGCCATGACGCGCTGCAACTGTCCGCCGGAGACCTGATGCGGATAGCGCCCGCCGATCGTCTCCGGGCTCGGCAGATCGAGTTCCCTGAACAGGGCGACCGCGGCTGCGCGCGCGTCGGACAGGCTCATGACTCCATGGCGAACCGAGGCTTCGCAAACCTGCTCCATGAGCGTATGGGCGGGATTGAACGACGCCGCGGCGCTTTGAGCGATGTAGGCGATCTTCGGTCCGCGCAGCGCGCGCCGTTCGTCAGGGCCGATCGTCCGGATATCCTCGCCGCCAAAGATGATGTCGCCGCCGACGATGTGGCAGCCGCGGCGCGTGTAGCCCATCGAGGCGAGGCCGATCGTCGACTTGCCGGCGCCGGATTCGCCGATGAGGCCGATGACCTCGCCGCGCCGCAGCTGCAGCGAGACGTCGTCGACCAGCACCGGGCCGTCGCCGAGGTCGGTGCGCACGGCGACGCGCATGCCGCGAACGTCGAGGACGATCGGACCCTCGCCACGCCCCGGGTCGGTGTCGGGTGTCGGGCTCATGCGCTCTCTCCCTGGCCGCGCGAATGGATCGACAGCATCCAGTCGACGACGAAATTGACGCCGATGGTGAGAATGGCGATCGCGGCCGCCGGATAAAGCGGCGCCGGGGAGCCGAAATTGATCATGTCGCGATAGTCCTTGACCATGCTGCCCCAGTCCGCGTCGGGCGGCTGGACGCCGAGTCCGAGAAAGCTGAGCGCGGCGATGAAAAGGAAGGTGAAGCAGAAGCGCAGACCGAATTCGGCGGTCAGCGGCGCGACGGCGTTGGGCAGAATCTCGCGCGTGACGATCCACCACCAGCCTTCGCCGCGCAGCCGCGCCGCCTCGACGAATTCGAGGCTGACGAGGCCGACCGCCACGGAACGCGCGAGCCGGAACACCTTGGTCGAGTTGAGGACGGCGATCGTCACGATGAGCACCGGCAGACCGGAGCCGAGAACGGAAAGGATCACGAAGGCGAAGATCAGCGTCGGCATCGACAGCAGGAGGTCGACGAGGCGCGACAGCGCCTGATCGACCCAGCCGCCGGCGACAGCGGCGGCGAAGCCGGAAAGGATGCCGATGCAGAACGACAGCGCCGTGATGACGAGCGAGAGACCGATCGACATCCGCGCGCCGTAAATGAGCCGGCTCAGGAGATCGCGCCCGAGATTGTCGAGGCCGAGCCAGTGCTGCGGCGTCCGGATCGGCCCACGCGTCGCCGAGCACCGTCGTCTGGTCGTAGGGCGCGATCAGCGGCGCGAAGAAGGCGACGATGAGGTTGATCGCGACGATCGCCAGGCCGATCTGGGCGGTGACGCTGAGCTTGTGTCCCAGGATGCGCATCGATCGCGGCCCCTTCAGCGCGGCTGCCGCAGACGCGGGTTCGACAGGATGGCGAGAATGTCGGCGATCATGTTGAGCAGGATGAAGGTCGCGGCGAAGATCAGGCCGCAGGCCTGCACGACCGGCACGTCGTGCTTGGACACCTCGTCGACCATCAACTGGCCGAGGCCCGGATAGACGAACACCGTCTCGACCACGACGACGCCGACGATGAGATAGGCGAGATTCAGCGCGACGACCGAGATGATCGGCGCCAGCGCGTTCGGCAGCGCATGGCGCACGACGATGCGCGTCTTGGTCAGACCCTTGAGGATCGCCATCTCGATATAGGGGCTCGCCATGACCGCCAGCACCGAGGCGCGCGTCATGCGCATCATGTGGGCGACGATGACCAGCACGAGCGTCAGCATCGGCAGGAAGGCGATGTAGAGACGGTCGAAGAACGACGTGTCGGACGAGACGCTGGCGAGCGAGGGAAACCAGCCGAGCTCGACCGCGACATATTTGATGAGCAGATAGGCGAGGAAATATTCCGGCACCGAGATCGTCATCAGCGTGACGACGTTGACCAGCCGGTCGAAGAAGCCGCCCTGCCGGATCGCCGCCAGAAGTCCGAGGCCGATCGCGAGCGGCACCGCCACGACCGCCGCATAGGCGCCAGAAACATCGTGTTGGCGAAGCGCGGCGCGATCTCCGTCAAGCACGTCGCGGCCGTTGGCCAGCGACTTGCCGAAATCGCCGTGCAGCGCGCCGAACAGCCATTCGAAGAAGCGCAGATAGGCTGGCCGGTCGAGGCCGAGGTCGAGCCGCATCTTGGCGAGCGTTTCCGGCGTCGCGGTATTCTGCAGGATCGCCGAGGCGAGGTCGCCCGGCAGGATCTCCGTGCCGACGAAGATGAGGACCGACGCGGCGAACAGGGTCAGGACGCCAAGGCCGAGGCGGTTGAGGACAAGCTTCAGCACGGCAGCCCCTTTCCGTTCCCGCCAGGATCGGCCTGCGGGTTGCGTGTCGCCGGAGGATATGGGGAAGCGGGATCAAAGGCGCGGGCGACGCCGCGCCGCCGGCGAGGCGGCGCGGCGTCGATCCGGCTACTTGAGCCAAGCCGTCTCCATGATCCAGCCGTTGTTCATGTCGAAGCCGCCATGCGGCGTATGGCCGCCGACCTTCTCGTTATGCGCGTCGAGCCAGTCGCGGAACACGGGGATCAGCGCTCCGCCCCGCTCGTTGAGGATCGCCTGCATCTCCCAGATGTAGGGCTTGCGCTTGGCCTCGTCGGTCTCCCCGCGCGCGTCGGCGAGCAGCTTCTCGAACTTCGCGTCGTTCCAGTGCGTCTCGTTCCACGGCGCGCCCGCCTGGAAGGCGACCGCCAGCATCTGCGTCGCCGCAGGCCGTCCGCCCCAGTAGCTGCCGACGAAGGCGCCCTTGAGCCAGACATTGTCGAAGAAGCCGTCGGCCGGCTCTTTCTTCACGTCGACCTTGATGCCCGCCTTGGCCGCGCTCGCCTGGAACAGCGCGCCCTGGTCGACCGCGCCGTTGAAGGCCGCGTCCGAGACCTGCAGCATGATCTTCGGGTCGGCGATCCCCGCCTTCTTGAAATGGAAGGCGGCCTTGTCCGGGATCGTATTTGCGCTGCGGCAGCTCCGTGTTGAAGAACGGATCGGTCGGCGGGATCGGATGATCGTTGCCGAGCGTGCCGTAGCCGCTGAACAGGGCCTTCAGCATCTGCTCGCGGTCGGCCGCGAGCATTAGCGCCATGCGGAGGTCGGGATTGTCGTAGGGCGCCTTGTCGACCTGCATCGCCAGCACCGAGAACCAGCCGCCCGGCGCGCGCACGACCTGGATGCGCGGCGTCTTCGACAGCATCGCGACGGCCTTGTGGTCGACGCGGTTGATCGCGTCCATCTGCCCGGAGATCAGAGCGTTGAGGCGCGCGGAGCTGTCGTTGATGACGGTGACATCGACCGCGTCGAGATGCCCGCGGCCCTCCTTCCAGTACGGCCGCGCCTTCTTGACCTTGATGCGCACGCCCGGATCGAAGCTCTCGAGCACGAAGGCGCCGGTCCCGACCGGCTTCGCCCAGTCCTTGAAGCCGTCCGGAACCATCAGGAGATGATAGTCGGTCAGGCTGTAGGGAAGGTCGGCGTCCGGGGCGCGCAAGCGAGATCTGGATCTGGTGGTCGTCGATCTTCTTGATGTCGGTGACGGCCTTCACCGACGACGAGCCGCCCGATTTCGTGTCGCCCCGATGCAGGTTGAGCGAATAGATCGCGTCGTCGGCGGTGAATTCCTTGCCGTTCGAGAAGGTCACGCCCTTGCGCAGCTTGAAGATCCAGTCCTTCGCGCCGTTGGTCGGCTCCCAGCTCTCCGCCAGCTCCGGATGCGGCTTGCCGTCCTCGCCCCATTCGGCGAGGCAGTTCCAGAGCCCGTGGTTGACGTTGATCATCACGGAGTCGTTGGTGGTCCGAAAGTCGAGGCTGTCGGTCGTGCTGCCGCCGGCGAGGCCGAGCTTCAGCGTCCCGCCGTTCTTGGGCGTTTCGGCCGCCTTGGCCGCGTCGGCCTTCGCCAGCATGGTCGAAATCGCGGCGCTCGAGGCGCCGAGCGCGGCGGCGCGTCCGATGAACTCGCGGCGCGAGATGGCGCCCTTGCGCAGGCGCCCATTCCAATAGTCCAGTTCGCTCATCTGCGTTTCTCCCGTGCTTCCGCGCGCGACCTCCGCCGCGCGGACCGTCCGCCGACCGCTTTTGCATTGTTCCGTTTGCCGCAGACTTCTGTCAATCGGGAAAGGGCGAGCGGCATGACTCGAGGGCAGGCGGCGATCCTGGCGTGTTCGGACAAGCAACGCCGTCCGCGAAACCTTTGTTCTCGCCGGGTTGCAGTCAGCACAGCCGCGAGATTTCGCCGCGTTGACTTGCGCCACAGCCGAGATTAGGGGTTCCGGCCTCGAATTGCCGAGCGAAGCGCTCGGGCCGCGTGGAGTGGGCCTGGTCATGAAAATTCTCGTGCCCGTAAAGCGGGTGGTCGACTACAACATCAAGATCCGCATCAAGGCGGACGGGTCGGGCGTCGAGCTCGCCAACGTCAAGATGTCGATGAATCCCTTCGACGAAATCGCCGTCGAGGAGGCGCTCCGGCAGAAGGAGGCGGGCAAGGCGACCGAAGTCGTCGTCGTTTCGATCGGCCCGGCGCAGGCGAGCGAGACCATCCGCACCGCTCTCGCCATGGGCGCCGACCGCGGCGTCCTGGTCAAGACCGACGCGATCGTCGAGCCGCTCGCGGTGGCGAAGATCCTGAAGGGCGTGGCCGCCGCCGAACAGCCGGGCCTCGTCATCATGGGCAAGCAGGCGATCGACGACGATTGCAACCAGACCGGCCAGATGCTGGCGGCGCTGACCGGCTGGGCGCAGGGTACCTTCGCCTCCAAGGTCGTCGTCGGCGACGGGCGGCGTCGAGGTGACGCGCGAGGTCGACGGCGGCATGCAGACGGTCTCGCTGAAGCTGCCGGCGATCGTCACCACCGACCTGCGCCTCAACGAGCCGCGCTACGCTTCGCTGCCCAACATCATGAAGGCGAAGAAGAAGCCGATCGACGAGAAGACGCCGGCCGATTACGGCGTCGACGTCGCGCCCCGGCTCAAGGTTCTCAAGACCTCCGAGCCGGGCGGCCGCAAGGCCGGCGTCAAAGTGAAGTCGGTGGCGGAGCTGGTCGCGAAGCTGCACGACGAAGCGGGAGTGATCTGATCATGGCGACCCTTCTTCTGGCCGAAGTCGCGGCGGCGGCCTGAGCGACATGACCGCGCGCGCGCTGACCGCGGCGCTCGAGATCGGGCAGCCGGTCGACGTGCTGGTCGCCGGCCAGAACGTCGGCGCGGCGGCCGAGGCGGCCGCGAAGCTCGCGGGCGTCGCGAAGGTGCTGGTCGCCGACGACCCGGTCTACGCCCACGCGCTGGCCGAGCCGACCGCCGCGCTGATCGTCTCGCTCGCTCCGGCCTATGACGCGATCGTCGCGCCGTCGACCGCGAGCGCGAAGAACATCGCCCCGCGTGCGGCGGCGCTGCTCGACGTGATGCAGGTCTCCGACATCACCAAGGTGGTCGGCCCCAAGACCTTCGAGCGGCCGATCTACGCCGGCAACGCGATCCAGACGGTCGAGTCGACCGATCCGAAGATCGTCGTCACCGTGCGCACCGCCTCCTTCGGCGCGACCGGGCCGGGAGGCCAGGCCCCGATCGAGACCGGTCGCGGCGGCGGCCGACCCGGGCGTCTCGTCCTTCGTCGGCGAGGCGCTCGCCAAGTCCGACCGGCCGGAGCTCACCTCGGCCAAGATCATCATCTCCGGCGGCCGGGCGATGCAGAAGGCCGAGAACTTCAAGACCTACATCGAGCCGGTGGCCGACAAGCTCGGCGCGGCGATGGGCGCCTCGCGCGCGGCGGTCGACGCCGGCTATGCGCCGAACGACTGGCAGGTCGGGCAGACCGGCAAGGTCGTCGCGCCGGAGCTCTACATCGCGGTCGGCATCTCGGGCGCGATCCAGCATCTGGCCGGCATGAAGGACTCGAAGGTCATCGTCGCCATCAACAAGGACGAGGAGGCGCCGATCTTCCAGGTCGCCGACTACGGCCTCGTCGCCGACCTCTACCAGGCGCTGCCCGAACTCGCCGAGGAACTCGCCAAGCTCGGACGCTGACGCCGTCCCGCTGATCGACAAAAAGACGAGGCGTCCGACTGGACGCCGGGCGCCGCTCGTCTATGATCCCGGCCCGCAACGGGGCGGCAGTGGATACGAGTCATGGGTCTGAACATCGAAACGGTCGGGGTCATCGGCGCGGGGCAGATGGGGGCCGGCATCGCGCAGGTCTGCGCCCAGGCCGGCATGAGCGTTTTCCTGAACGACGTGGCGGAGGAGCGGGTCAACGCGGCGCTGGCGACGATCAACGGCCACTTGTCGCGCCAGATCGCGAGGGGGCAGCTGGACGAACCGGGTCGCAACGCCGTCCTCGAGCGCATCCACTACGCGTCGACGCTCGACAAGCTCGCAGAATGCGATCTCGTGGTCGAGGCCGCTTCGGAGAACGAGGAGGTCAAGCGAAGGATCTTCACCTCGCTCCGCCCGTTCATGAAACCGGACGCGATCCTCGCCTCCAACACCTCGTCGATCTCGATCACCCGGCTCGCCTCGGTCACCGTGAACCCCGAGCGCTTCATCGGCATGCATTTCATGAATCCGGTGCCGCGCATGCAACTCGTCGAGCTCATTCGCGGCATCGCGACCAAGGACGACACCTTCGAGGCGGCGAAAGACTTCGTCATCCGGCTCGGCAAGACCGCGACGATGTCGGAGGACTTTCCCGCCTTCATCGTCAACCGCATTCTCCTGCCGATGATCAACGAGGCGGTCTACACGCTCTATGAGGGCGTCGGCTCGGTGGAGGCGATCGACACCGCCATGCGGCTCGGCGCCAACCACCCGATGGGCCCGCTGCAACTCGCCGACTTCATCGGCCTCGACACCTGTCTCGCCGTCATGCAGGTGCTGCACGAGGGCCTGGCGGATTCCAAATACCGCCCCTGCCCGCTCCTGGTGAAATATGTCGAGGCCGGCTGGCTCGGCCGCAAGACCCAGCGCGGCTTCTACGACTATCGCGGCGAACACCCGGTGCCGACGCGTTAGGCCGTCCGCCGGTCTCGCGATGCGCTTGAATGGACGCGAATAGGATGCCGGTCGCTGCCGACGGGCCCGCGGCGACGCCGGCTCGCGATTGGCTGCGCGCTCTGGCGACCACTGCCGAGGCGACCCGCGTCGGCGACTTATTTCGCTGGAAGGGCAAGAACGTCGCGACGTCCGAAGTCGCGGCCGTCCTCAGCGCCTGTCCGGGCGTCGACGGGGCGCTCGTCGATGGATTCTCGGTTCCCGGCGCCGGGGGCGTGCGGGAATGGCGCTGCTGAAAGTCGCCGAACATTTCGATCTCGACATCCTTCGCCCGGCGCCTCGAAATCTTGGCCAGTTACGCCCGTGGCCCCTATTCCTGCGCCTCACTCAGGA
The DNA here is from genome assembly GCA_963742405.1 of uncultured Alphaproteobacteria bacterium. Lineage (GTDB taxonomy): Bacteria > Pseudomonadota > Alphaproteobacteria > Rhizobiales > Hyphomicrobiaceae > JAGVSR01. The sequence continues at coordinate 200,968 of CAVUMB010000010.1, read as the reverse complement.
ACTCGAACCACGGAGACCTTCAAGCCGAAGCCGCGCATCTATGTCGAGCAGGGTTTTGATCCGGATCGATGCTCGGATCCACTTTTTGTCATCGACGGCGAGCGACAAGCCTCCGCGCCGATGGACGAGGACCCATGCCATGCGGTCCGAAGGGAGCGATGCGCGTCTGAACGCGAGGCCTTCCGGCAGGCCCAGGCGCCTGAATTTGACTTCTTCCCCTCGCCCGCCTAGAAGCGCGCCTTCGTCAGGTTTTCAGCCTCGTCGATCAAGCCGACTGTCCCTGTCGAGGCCAGCGGTCCCCGTCCGGCAGCGCGTCGCGCCCCCGGGCGCGATTGGCGTTGCGGACGGCAGACGACGCAGAGGACGGAAGCGGGCGGAAGACGAAGGTGGTCCCCATATCCGGAGCGTCCGTTCGTCTGCCCGCCGAAAAGGAGCAAGACCCATGTTCGAGAGCCTTTCCGAAAAGCTCTCCGGCATATTGGACAAACTCACCGGCCGCGGCGCCCTCTCCGAGGAGGACGTCAACGCCGCCATGCGCGAGGTGCGGCGCGCGCTGCTCGAGGCGGACGTCGCGCTCGAGGTCGTGCGCTCCTTCGTCGACCGCACCCGCACCAAGGCGGTCGGCGCTTCCGTCATCAAGTCGGTCAAGCCCGGCCAGATGGTGGTCAAGATCGTCCACGACTCGCTGGTCGAGACGCTCGGCGGCGACTCCCAGGCGATCGACCTCAACGCCCCGGCGCCGGTCGCGATCATGCTGGTCGGCCTGCAGGGCGCCGGCAAGACGACGACCGCCGCCAAGATCGCCAAGCGCCTCGCCGAGCGCGACAAGCGCAAGGTGCTGATGGCCTCGCTCGACGTGAAGCGCCCCGCGGCGCAGGAGCAGCTCGCGGTGCTCGGCCAGCAGGTCGGCGTCGACACGCTGCCGATCATTCCGGGGCAGGACCCGGTCGCCATCGCGAGGCGCGCCGAACAGGCCGCGCGCCTGCAGGGCTACGACGTCGTGCTGCTCGACACCGCCGGCCGCACCCATATCGACGAGCCGCTGATGCAGGAGATGGCGGACATCCGCGACGCCGCGAAGCCGCACGAAGTGCTGCTGGTCGCCGACGCGCTGACCGGCCAGGACGCGGTCAATCTCGCCAAGAACTTCAACGAGCGGGTCGGCCTCACCGGCATCGTGCTGACCCGCATGGACGGCGACGGCCGCGGCGGCGCGGCCCTCTCGATGCGCGCCGTCACCGGCAAGCCGATCAAGCTCCTCGGCGTCGGCGAGAAGATGGACGCGGTCGAGGATTTCCATCCCGCCCGCCTCGCCGACCGCATCCTCGGCATGGGCGACATCGTCAGCCTGGTCGAGAAGGCGGCGCAGACGATCGACGCGGCGCAGGCGGCCAGAATGGCCGAGAAGCTGCGCAAGGGCGTGTTCGACCTGAACGACCTCTCCGAGCAGCTCGCCCAGATCGAGAAGCTCGGCGGCATGGGCGGCATCATGGGCATGCTGCCCGGCGTCGCCAAGATCAAGGATCAGCTCAATTCCGCCAATCTCGACGACAAGTTCGTCAAGCGCCAGCGGGCGATCATCTCCTCGATGACCCCGCAGGAGCGGCGCAACCCCGACATCCTCAAGGCCTCGCGCAAGAAGCGCATCGCGGCGGGCTCGGGCGTCAATGTCGAGCAGGTCAACCGGCTCCTCAAGCAGCACCGCCAGATGGCCGACATGATGAAGACGATGGGCGGGGCCGCAGGCAAGCGCGGCGGCATGATGGGCAAGCTCGGCCAGATGATGGGTCTTGGCGGCGGCATGCCGATGCCGACGCCGGAGCAGATCGAGGCCATGCAGAAGCAGATGGGCGGCGGCGAGGCGCTCGGGCCGCCCCCGGAGCGCCCGGCATTCCCGCCGCCCCGCCGCCCGGCGCCTTCAACCTGCCGCCGCAGTTCCCCGGCCTCGGCTCCGGCAAGCTGCCGGGCCTCGGCGGCGGCTTCAATCCGTTCGGGAAGAAGAAGTGATTCCGCGCTTGAGACCGAGCGCCTCATTCTTCGGGAGGGACGCGAAGCGGACCTCGACCCTGGCCGCTTCTACGCCGACGAGGAATCGTCGAAGCCTGTCGGCGGCCCGCTCAATCGGACGACGTGTGGGGGCGCATGGCCTTCAACCGCGGCCACTGGACGCTGCGCGGCTTCGGCAACTGGGCCCTCGAAGAAAAGCGACCGGCGACTACGTCGGCTGGTGCGGCCTCTGGTTCCCGGAAGGTTTTCCCGAGCGCGAGGTCGGGTGGGGGCTGATGCGAGCCAAGCATGGCCGCGGCTACGCCACCGAAGCCGCGACGCGCGCGCGGACTTACGCTTACGAAACCCTTGGGTGGCAGACCGCGATCAGCCTCATCGCCCAGGACAATTTCGCTCGATCCGCGTCGCGGAGCGGCTCGGCGCGACCCTTGAGCGCGTCACCCAATACCTCGGGATGGAATTCGCCGTCTACCGCCATCCGTCCGCGAGAAGCCTTGCGTCTCATCGAACGCAATTCACTGAAAGGAAGAAGCAATGTCCCTGAAAATCCGCCTCTCCCGCGGCGGCGCGAAGAAGCGCCCGTTCTATCGCATCGTCGTCGCCGACGCGCGCATGCCGCGCGACGGCCGCTTCGTCGAGAAGATCGGCACGTTCGATCCGCTGAAGGCCAAGGACGACGCGGGCCGCCTGGTGCTCGACCAGGAGAAGGCCAAGGCCTGGCTCGCCAAGGGCGCGCAGCCGACCGACCGCGTGCTGCGCCTGCTCGACAGCCTCGGCCTCGCCAAGCGCGAAGCGCGCGTCAACCCCGAGAAGGCCAAGCCGAAGAAGAAGGCGCAGGAGCGCGCCGCGGCGGCCGAAGCCGCCGCCGCCAAGGCCGCCGCAGCCGCGCGCCTGAACGGACTGACCGTTGCGCGAGCCGGACCGCCTCGTCCTTGTCGGCGTGTTCGGCGCGCCGCAGGGCGTGCGCGGCGAGATCCGCGTCAAGTCCTTCACCGGCGATCCGATGGCGATCGGCTCCTATGGGGCGCTGACCGACGCAAGACGTGCGCGGGCCTTCGCCTTCGAGCGCCTGCGGGCGCTGAAGGACGACATGCTTGTCGCCAAGGTGAAGGGCGTCGATAACCCGCGACGCCGCCGCGGCCCTGACGGGAGTCGAGATTTTCGCCCGCCGGGATCGGCTTCCGCCGCCGAAGACCGGACGAATTCTACTATGACGACCTCGTCGGCCTCGAGGCGGTGACGCGGGCGGGCGAGCCGATCGGCAGGGTCGCGTCGCTCATGAACTACGGCGCGGGCGACATTCTCGAGATCGCGCTCGAGGGCGGAGGCGAGGCGCTGCTCCTGCCGTTCACCAAAGCGGTCGTCCCGACCATCGACTTCGAGGCCGGGCGGATCGTGATCGAACCGCCGGAGGAGGTCGAGGGCAATACGGACGCGCCATAAATTCGCTCGACCGTCCCGTTAAGCGCCGATTGGGCTTGGGAAAGGCTTGGGAGGCGCTCCATGACACATACCCCCGTTGACACGCCGGTCGATGTCGCGCCGCATGCGCCGGCGTCGTGGCGCGACTTTCTCTATCTCGCGACCGGGTCGGTCGCCGCCGTCGGCGCGGCGCTGACCCTGTGGCCGTTCATCGACCAGATGAACCCGGACGCGGCCACGATTGCGGCGGCCGGACCGGTCGACATCGACATCAGCCAGATTCAGCCGGGGCAGCGGGTCGTGACCCTGTGGGCGGCGCGCCCGGCGTTCATCGTGCGCCGCACGCCGGAGTCCCTGAAAGAGCTGCAGGATCCGAAGCTTCTCTCACAGCTGCGCGACCCCAATTCCGACAATTGGCAGCAGCCCGAATACGCCAAGAACTGGCACCGCTCGATCAAGCCGGAATTCCTGGTGCTGATCGGCATCTGCACACACCTCGGCTGCGTGCCTTTGTTCGAACCCAAGCCCGACCCGACCAACCCTGCGCCCGACTGGCCGGGCGGCTTCTTCTGCCCCTGTCACGGCTCGAAATACGATCTCGCGGGGCGCGTCTTCCAGGGCGTGCCAGCGCCCTACAACCTGCCCGTGCCGCCCAATTTCTTCCCCAACGACAAGACGCTCAGGATCGGTGAGAACCCGCCGGGACAGACCTACGACTTCAATTCGATCCTGCAGGTGTGACTGGTCGGCGATTATCGGGTTATTGCGTCAACTCTATCGCGCGATGACATATCTCGCGGGGCCCTGTGGCGTGCGGCTTGGTTGCCACGCAGGCCTGGCCCGTGCAGGGTCGCGGCGCGAAAGGAGCCCGGCAATGCGCATGACCCCTTATCTCTATTTCAAAGTCGCCTGCGAGGACGCGCTCACGTTTTACGCCGGCTGTGGCCTCGGCAAGATCGTCGACATCAGACGCTACGCCGGTAGCCCGATGGAGGGCCGCGACGGCGGCGCTTGGAGCGACAAGGTGCTTCATTCGCTATTTGAAGGCGATGGAGTTCGGTTCTACGCATCGGACGGTCCGGATTCGGAGCCGATGAAAGGCAGCGCTCTCATGATCGAGGCGGCCGACGCCAATGGCGCGGCCGTTCTTTTCGAGCGACTGAGCGACGGCGGGCGGGTGACGGTTCCGTTCAAAAAGCAATTTTGGGGCGATGCCTATGGCAACTTCACCGATCGGTTTGGCGTGCAATGGGCGATCATCGTCCCAACGAACCCGTGAAGGCGAGGAACGTCATGGATATCTCTGAAGACTTGCGTCGTATCGCGATGCAGGAGGAGCGCCTGCAGTTTGACCGGTTCGGGCCACGCGAAGCCTGGGAAGTCGGCATGGCGCTCAGGGCGGTCGGAGACGCCGGCCGGTTGCCGATCGTCGTCGATATAAGGCTTGCGGCCATGAAGCTTCTGGTGTTTGCCCTCCCGGGCGCGGCGCCGGACAATTTCGATTGGGCGCGGCGCAAGCGCAATCTCGTGTTTCGGTTCCACCGCTCCTCCTATGCGATCGGCCGCAAGCTCGCGCTCGAAGGCAAGACGCTCGCGGATCTCGGCGCGCTGCCTGAGCGCGATTACGCACCGCACGGCGGGAGCTTGCCAATCGCGGTGAAAGGGACCGGATGCGTCGGCGCCGTCACGGTCTCCGGCCTGCCGCAGCGGGACGACCACCGGATCGTCGTCGAGGCGATGGCCAGGGTCCTTGGGCGCGAAATCGCCGATGTCGCGCTCGACTGACGAGCCATGTTCTGCGCCACCATTCTCACCCTCTTTCCTTCGATGTTCCCTGGGCCGCTCGGCCAGTCTTTGGCCGGTGAGGGGCTGGCGCGCGGCCTTTGGTCGCTCGATGCGCGCGACATTCGCGAGCGCGGGCATGGCCGGCACCGAGCGGTTGACGATACGCCGGCCGGCGGCGGGCCCGGCATGGTGATGCGGGCGGACGTCCTCGGGGCCAGCCTCGATGCGATTGCGGCGGCTGACGACCTGCGCCCGCGCCTCGTCATGAGCCCGCGCGGAACGCCGTTCAGCCAGGTCCAGGCGCGCGAGTGGGCGTGCGGGCCCGGGCTCGTCATTCTCTGCCCGCGTTTCGAGGGGATCGACGAACGGGTGATCGATGCACGCAGGCTGATCGAGGTGTCGATCGGCGACTATGTGCTCTCGGGCGGCGAGATCGCCGCGCTCGCCATCCTTGACGCCTGCGTCCGGTTGATCCCCGGCGTCATGGGCAAGGAAGCCTCGGGGGTTGAAGAGAGCTTCGAGCATGGTCTGCTCGAATATCCCCACTATACCCGCCCACGCGAATGGGAAGGGCGCTCGATCCCCGAGGTGCTTCTGTCGGGCGATCACCCAAAAATCGCCGCGTGGCGCCGGACGGAAGCGGAGCGTATCACGCGGCGACGGCGGCCGGATCTCTTACGGGACGCTCCCACTCGTCAAACTCCGGCGCGGACGCCGCCGGCTGAGTGACGCCAGGGAATCGCATGTGATTCTTCTGCCGTTTTGGGCTGACTTTGCGAACTTGAACGAGATGGATTCTACCGGGTCGTGCCTGATTCGCGGAGCGGGAGAAGATCTTGCATCGCTTTACCGAATGCTGGGATGAGTTGGACGACCCGCACGCCGACTATGCCGCGCTGCGCGACTTTCATCAGATTTTGGCGATTGCGATGTACTCGGTTCTGTGCGGCGAGCAACGCTCGGTGGACATCGTCGAATTCCGAGAATTCTTGAAAATGGTGCCCAGGAAAGGACTCGAACCTTCACGGCTTTCACCGCTGGTACCTGAAACCAGTGCGTCTACCAATTCCGCCACCTGGGCACGGCGGAAGGTCATAGGGGCGGGGCGTGGCCGATGTCAATGCCGCGCGCGCTCCCGAATGACACCCAGATGTTTCGCTGTTCGGCGGGCCTCGTCAAAGGCTGGAAACCGCGGACGTTCGGTCAGGCGGGTCGGTGCGCGACGGGAAGAATCGGTCTGTTATTCCACCGGCGCGCGAACGCGACCGCCCTGCCGCGAGCTCTCGTGTGGCCCGTCTTGCATTCTCGGGCGCGCTCGCGGCCCGGGGTGGACGGCTGCGGCGACCTCGCTCGCCGCCTCCGCCCAGGTCCGCAAGGGACTCGCCTTGATCGCGGCGACCGCATTCGCGTGAAACTCGGCGTCGCGAACAAGCCGAACGATCGGTTCGGCGAAAGTGTCGATGTCATGCGGATCGCCGTAAAAACTGAGAGCTCCGCCGACTTCCGGCATGGACGTGGCGTTTGAGGCGACGCAGGGCTTTCCAAACCACAGGCTCTCGCCGATCGGCAGTCCCCAGCCCTCCGCGAGACTCGGAAAGACGGTGAAGGCTGTCCGACTGTAGAGCCAGATGAGTTCCGAGTCGGTCGGGGCCTCGATCCACAGATAAGGCGCATCTCGGTCGGCGCGCCTGAGCGTGCGCAGCGCCTCGCCGGCATGCCAGCCCGCCTTGCCTGCAATAACCAGCTTCGGCCAGCCTGCGCCAACCTCGCGCGCCAACGATTCCCACAGTTTCAGGATTCGCGCGTGATTCTTGCGGACCTCAACGGTCCCGACGCAGAGCGCGAACGAACCCATCCGGGCGAGCATCGCCGTGCGCAGGGTCGGCGGCTCCGGCGGCGCATAATTGCGCGGCACCGCCGAAAACTCGTGCGCAAGCCGTACCACGGTCGCTGGAGCGAGATGCGGCGGCGCGCGGACTTCCCGCCGGACTTCGTCCAGTTGAGTCCGCGTGTGCTCGGAAATCGCGATCGTCCGCGTCTCCAGGCGAAGCATGCGCTCGAAGGACGCACGCACCCTGGCGCCGGCGAGGTCCGGGAAGGTGAGTGGGATGAAATCGTGGAACAGGACCACGACGTCGCAGCCGGCGCGGGCGGCGCGCTCGTAGGCGCCAATCGAGCGCGGATGGGCCCAAAAGGCCCCGCCGACGTAGAGGCGGTCCCCCCGTCCGAGAGGTGGCATCGAAGCCGGCCCGCCGACCCGGACATTGCGGCTCGCGAGCTTCCGCTTCAACAGGGGTCGAATCGGAATGTTCAGGGGAAGCCGATACATGCCCCTTATGTCGGCGAAGACTTCGGAAGTCGTCCTTCCGTTGAATATCGAATTAAAGTTGTGATAGAGTCCGCTCACATTGGAAAAGACATTTGCCCGGCCCTCGTGCAGCCGAAGCAGGGCTCCTGCATATTCAATCTGGACGCGCTGGATGCCGGTCAATTCCCCGTTGAAGACAGCATGCGCGGCGACGTCGGTCAGATCGATATTGAGCGTCATCAAACTGCTTTCGTCATGAAAAGGACCTCCTAAGGAAATTGCGCGCCGGCAATTCGCCATTCCCGATCAAGGCGAAATGCGTGATGAGCATATTAGAGACGACGCGAGATTGCGTCGAGTGCATGACGTAAAGATCGGCGATCCGCCATGGGGACGAGAGCTTCGGCGAGTCGATGCGGCGCGCGCCTGGGGCGCTCGGCCGGCCTGGAGGCTGACTTTCGGCTGCAGTCATCCTATAAAGCAGAAATGCCTTAGACCCTCAAAGGGGGCAGTGGAATTTGATCCTTGAGTGACACGTCTGCAGTTTTCAAACGCTATCGTTTGACCGGGCGCGGCCCCGCGCGGAAAACCATCAGGTCTGGCGCCGGACGGCTGCTTAATTCCGGAACTCCAGGAGATGGGTTCTTGAACGACGGTACATCGGAGGATGCCGAGACCGAGGAAACTGCGGCGGCGCCCGAGCAGAGAGAACTCGCGCATGCGCTAAAAGCTCTCGAGGCGGCAGGCGCTCAAGGGTCCGCGGACGGGGCGACCGATCCGGAGCCGATATCCGACCTTGATGCCGAGGAGGAGACGCATGCGCTGACGATCGCGACGGACGGCGGTCCGGTCGTCGCGGAGGTCGAACTCCAGCCGCTGGCGATCCGCCCGATTCTTCCTCCTTCCGCTCCGGATTGGACATCAACTCAGCCTGCCGCGGGCTTCTGGGGACACTACGGGCTGTTTATTCTGACCGTCGTCGCGCCGATGCTGATTGGCTCGCTCTATCTATTTGCGGTGGCTGCGCCTCGTTACGCCTCTTCAGCGAGCTTCATTGTTCGAGCCGTCGCCCCGTCTGCGCCTCCGGTGGGAAACATTGTTGGACAGGCCGCGGGGAGCGGGCAAATAGGCGGGACCGGGCAAGGGAGCGGGACTGGGTCGGTCGGCGGGTCCGGACAGGGGGGCGCGGGTCTCATGGGAGGATCGGGGGGGCTGCCTGGGATAGCGGGTTCCAGCATCGCCCAGGAGGAGACCTACGCCATAAACGCCTATCTCAATTCCCGTGATATCGTCGACCATTTGTCCAAGGACAATGACCTGCGGGGGATTCTGGGCCGTCCGAGCGGCGATTTCCTGTTTCGCTACCCGACGTTCTGGCTTCCGGACGATCATGAATTCCTATTCCAGCGGTTTCAGTGGATGGTGAGCGCAAGCGTCGATTCGAATACGTCCATCAGCACGATTGAAGTCAACGCCTTCACGGCGGATGACGCGCAGGCGCTGGCCACGGCGATGCTGGAATACGCCGAGGGGCTGGTGAATCAAATGAACCAGCGGACTTTCGATGATAGCCTCGCCGCCGCCAATCGTTTCGTGGCCGACGCGCAGAAGGAGTTCGACGACGTCGAAGCCGAGCTGAAGGCCTATCGGAACGCCTCGGGCTCGATTGATCCCGCGGCGATCTCGCAATCGAAACTGACGGTGATCGAGGCGCTGTCCACCCAGCTGGCGCAGATCCAGGCGACGATCGCGCAGCAGACGGCGCTGACCCCGACGTCACCCAACCTGGCGCCGCTACGCGCACAGGCTCAGTCCTACCGCGACGAAATCGAGAAGCGGAAGCTGGAAATCGCCGGATCGTCGGGGTCGGAAGCCGATAAGCTCGCGACTTACGAGGAATTGACGGCGACGCGCGACATTGCGGCGATGGGGTTGAGTCTCGCTGTTGCGGAGAGAGACCAGGCGAGACAGGACTCCGAGCGTCAGCATCTCTTCATCCAGATCATTACCCGTCCGAATCTGGCGCGCGACTATGCCCTCTATCCTCGCGCCCCGCTGGACCTGCTCGTGCTTTTTGGGATCTGCCTGGCGGTGTTTCAGCTTTCGCGCAAGATATTCGGTCAATCGGAAGCCCACGAGATCATTCGTTCATGATTTTCGAACCTCGGATGTGGCGCGCCGCGGACAGTTTAGCTGTGGCCCGATCAATGGAATTGTCCGATGTGAGCATATCTTTACCGGCAGACACTTCTCGTATACGGACGATCTAGGTTTTAACGTGGGAATGACGGTTATGAATCCAATCAATGCACTGGGTAAATTATTGTCATCCGACCCGGATTTTTCCCAAGCGCAGAAAGTGGAAGGTCGGGTTCTGACGGCGACATCCTACGACGAACAGTATTATAATGAACACCTAGCAGCAGGATTAGATTACCTTGGTCACGGTTTTTGGCACCAGTCATATGCGGCGATGGTGTCGGAAGCAACGCTCCAGACAACGTATCAGGATTCATTTGTGGTGGACGCGGGCTGTGCCTGTGGCTCAATATTAAAGGGTTTCAAAGAGGAACCATCGATCAAAAGAGTTATGGGAATAGATCTGTCCGAACACATGATCAAACTCGGTCGCCGTCACTTTGGATTTTCGGACAGCGAATTGATTGCAGGCTCAATGGCGAATATCGCCGCCGAATCTGGCAGTGTTAGCCTGTTGCATTCGGCCCAGGTTTTGGAGCACATTCCTGACGAATTGGTGGATCCGATTCTTGATGAATTTGCGCGCATTCTTCGGCCTGGCGGACGGGCTTTTCTCTGCCTTGACGCTTTGAGGGAAGGCGAGCGCGTTGAGATGTATATGGGCGATCCGACGCACGTGAACATCCAGCCGATCTTGTATTGGACGAAGAAACTGCAAAAGCGCGGGCTGCTGTTCGATATCGAAGCCTACAATCGTTTTGCGCGCTCGAAGCGTGGCCCGACGCATGGCGATCCAAGATCGTTTTTTGAGACGTATGCAAACTGGAGCGCTTGGACCCTCTTACGCGTCTGAATTGAGAGGTGGCGCCACCTGCGTCGCATGGCTGCGGCAGATCTGGATAAACGTATGAGCGATTCGGCCGATTATTTCGTGTCGGAGGCAAATATCACTGGGACTGGAAGCCCCGGAAAGTTCTCTGGCGCGCGACTTCTTTCTCTGGTAGGCACTCCCTCGCCGAAATTGCACGCGACACTCGCCGTAGTGCGCTCCTTGGCCAAGATAACTTTGGAAGAATTTGATGTTATAACCGCTAATTCTCTAGCGGATCTCAAATCTAACCTCCGCTTTTCTTCTGATCTTCCCCGGTCGGTGCTTTTGTACGCCGACTATCCTCAGGCCGACATGGTATCAGTGCTCGTCGGCGTCGATGCGCCTGTCGCCATCTGTGCAGACGATTTCGTCACGCTCGCTCATTACTCCGTGATCTGGCGAGAGTACGGTGCAGTGGATGCCGCTCGCTTCGCGTCGATGGGGCTCGTAAACATTGAACCGCTAATCACGGCACCGCCTCAAAAGTCTTTAATAATCAACGATGGCGAAGTGCAGTTGGCTGAACTTGTCTCCAAACTGGCCGAGCTCTATGGCGTTCCCGCAGGTCTCAAAACGATCCGTGAGGTGCTGGCGGACCTCGGAGAAACGGGGAAGGACAATATCACGCTGGACGCCTTTGCCGCCAAGACTACGACTGGATTTGCGCATGCGCGCGAGGTCCTCGAGCGGCGAAGCCCGCTTGAGAACGAACTGTTGGATTCGCTTGCACCGCAGTATAACGGAATCGTCGCTGGTAATAAAATCAAGTTGATGGAATGGCCGCACTTTGCACTGCTACGCCCCGACTACCCGGATCGCATAACTGTTGGAACCATAGATCTTACCGGTCCCGCCCGTTTCATTTACTACGGTCCTTATTTGGCTTTGCCGGCTGGCTCCTGGAAAGTTGACATTGCGATCGAGGTTTCCGATTGTCTTTCCGACAATCAACTCGCGTTTGAAATTATTTCAGGGGAAATTCTCGCGGTCGTTCAAACGAAGCTGCCTCCCCAGGGTGTATTCTCATGCGAGATCTATTTCAAGATCACGGATTCGTCAAAACCATTAGAAATTCGCTTGCAACTTTTGACGGGAGCAATTGAGGGTCTCCTTGTTTTACGCCAGATCACGCTCTACGCGGTCGCGTCAGCTGAAGAGGATGACTATGGGGAATACATCTGACGTTCGACCGATCGCCCTGCCGCATAACCAAATTGAGTCTGCGGCTTTGCTTACCCAAAGCGCAGCAACCCTTTTTTCGTCAAACACATCGATCGCCCTTCGCCACGCCTCAGCCCGGGAGGAATTGATCTGTGACGCTGGGCCACGCGTCCGCCGGTCGAGGCGCTCGTTTTCGACGACGCTCCAATAGAGATGCGTCTTCCCGTTCATCGCAGCGAGAATTCTTGCCACGAGTCGCAGATCCTGCGAGGTCCTGGTCGCTTTTAGTTGGTCTTCACCACAACCAAATCTCTCGATTTGTCCAACACTTGACCAAGGCGAATCACCCACTTAGCGCCGTCTCGGCTAGCCAATAATGCGTTACAAAACAGTGGTGCACTGCAGCGAGCGATTCTGCTCGCGGCGGGGGCAGGAGAGGACGCGGTACGATCCGGGAACATCGCCAGAGAACGGCGAGGGGCTAGATGTCCTCGATCTCCCGGCGCGCGCGCTCGAGCAGGTCGCGCAGCTTGCCGGCCTGGCTGGCGTCGAGCGCGCCCTTGCGCATCTTGGAAAAGAGCGCGCCGCGGAACGCCTGGATCGCTTCGCCCAGCGCCTGCTCCCCGATGGGAGCAGCGGCCTGGTCGAGCTGGGCGTTGATCGCGTCGAGTTCGGCCTGCTGTTCGGCGATCCAGGCGCGGCCCGAGTCAGTCACGGCGAAGCGGCGGCGTGGCCCGTGCGAGGTGGACGAGACGAAGCCTGCCTCGGCGAGCTGCTGCAGGATTGGATAGATCGAGCCCGGGCTCGGGCTGTAGGACCCCTGGAAGCGCGCCTTCAGGCCCCGGATGATGTCGTAGCCGTGCCGCGGCTCCTCGGCGATCAGGCCGAGGACGACGAGGCGCAGCGCGCCCGAATCGAACATCCGCCGCCCGCGCCAGCGGGCGAACGGGCCGCCGAGGTGGCGGCCGAAAAGCCCGCGAAGAGCGGCGTGCGGCCCGCAGTCCGGGCCGGCGGAGGCGTCGCCCGGCGGGCCGGGAGGAGAGGGCGGGCGCATGGTCGAGAATCCGTTTCAGGCGATTGCGGCGCCCAAGGGTAGCTGGCGCGGCGCGCCGCTGCAAAAGATAGCCTATCGCAGCGGCCGCGCGCACGGGCGGCTCCCCGCGCTTTCCCGAAACAGGGCGCGGGGCAACGGCTCCGACGGCTATCAGCGGCTAAGGCGCGTCCGGGCCGACCCTCGGCTCGCCGGACCCCTTGGGCGCGGTGCGCTCGGCGAGGAAGCGGTCGAAGGCCTCCCGGTCGTGCGCCTCGTGTTGCCTGCGGGCAAAGTCGCCGAAGGCATTCGCCTCCTCGTCGAGTTCTTTCAGCGTCTCGAGCCGGTGTTCCTCGAAAGCGCTGTTGCCGGCCGCTGGGCCCCGCCGCGGGCCGCCCCACGCGCCGGGTTCCCAGGACCGCCGGAAACCTTCGCGGCGAAAGGCGCAGCCGCCGCGCGCTCGCGCGAAGCGCCAGACGAGATAGGCGAGCGCCACGACGCCGAGCGGCTTGAAGAACCAGAAGGCCACGACGACCCCGAGGATCATGAGCGGCAGCGGCGGCCCGGAGCGATGGACGGACCATCGCCAGTCGTCGAATTCGTGCGGGCCGGCGCCCGGATGGCCGGCGGCCCGGGCTTCAAAACCTGACATGGTAAACCTCTTCGTGCTCGATCCAATGTGCGATACATCGATCACGAAGCATCTAATAAACGATATATCGAATACAAGCCCCTGAGAGGCAAAGATCGAAAGAGCCGCCAGCCCTCGGGCTGCGGGCATTCGGCCACCGCGCGGCGCTGGAATTCGTGGAACCCGAACTGCTGCAGCGCGTGTCCGGGCCGGGCTGCGTCATTGCGGGGAGCGCAGCGAAACGATCCAGGGTCTGGGCCGCTCAGTCATCTGGCTTTACCGCCCGGCGTTCCCGTTCGAACCGCGGTCCGCAAGCTGGCGAAGCAATTCCCAGGACACGGTCGTCGCCGAAAACAGCAGAACGAGGACGGCGGCGGCGAACCAGTCGAACGACTCGCCTCGGTTCAGCGCCATGCGAAGCGCGGAAACCAGCAGCATCGCGAAGCCGATCAGCGACGAAATGTGTCGGCGGAGCGCGCGGATGCGGGAGCGCCAGTCCAGACGCTGGGTGATCGTCTGGAAGAACCGGATCACGACCCAGGCCGACCAGACCGCGGTTGCGTAGAGGGTGACCCGCCCGAACGAATTCACGCTCATGTCGGGGAATAGCGCCAGCAGGGACACCATCATCACCGCGAGATAATTCTGGAACGCCTGTTCGGTCAGGCGTCTGGAGGAGATCGCATTGGCGCCGAGCGCCGCCGGCGCATTGATCGACACCGCGACGAACAACAGGCCGAGGAGCGCGGCGGAGGCGGCGGCGATCGTTGCGTAGAACTGCGACCAGGGTTGCATGCCGGGAGTCCTGTCGACCATGCCGCGACGCGGGTTTGCTCCGGCATATCGATTCATCCGTCAAGTGCAGTTGACGAGCGTCAAGCAGGCGATCCCCAGACGCAGACTCAATCGGGATCCGCCGCTTTCGACGACGCGCGGGCGCCGGCGCCGGCTCATGGTTTGGGGCTCACTAGCAAGAGAATGCTTCGGACGATCTGCGGAAGGATCCGCACGCTGGCGCTCGATAAATTCAAGTCGCCCCCGCTTCCCCTCGCCCGGCGGCCTTCGGCCGCCGTCTACTCCCGCAAGCGGGGCGAGGGTGAAGTCGCGCGGCGCCGAGGCCGCTCTGATGATATGGAAGATCATGAACTCGCTTGCCGGTTCGGCTGCCCCACGGCCAAGCCTGTGCTGCGACCCCAGGAGCCGGCCGGGACGATCTATCCGATGACGGCCGGGCATCTGCCGATCATCGCTCGCGATCGGCGGCGAAAGATACTTGCTGCCGATCGGCCTCGGATGTGTCAGCCCTCGCGCGCGGCGCGACCCGGATCGTCGACCTTCAGGGCCGGGCCCTGTTCCCGGGTTCATCGACCCGCACCATCATACTGTCCTCTCGGCGCTGTTCGGCGATCTCACTGCTCAATATCCGCTACCCGAAATACTTCAGATCGCGCCGAGGCGCTCGCCGCATCGAAAGCTCGGTGGCGACGCCGCCGCCGGGCCAGTGGATTCGCGCTGGCGCTTTCGACAACCTCCTGCAGGGCGCGATCTGTCGATGGAGGAGCTGGACGCGATCTCACCGAGCACCCGATTTTCGTCTTCGACGCGAACGGCGCACGTCGGCGTCGCCAACGGGATGGCGTTCAATGCTCGCCAAGATCCCGCAGGATATCGGCGAACTCCCCGGCGGCGGCCGTTTCCGCCGCGCGCCAGACGGCAAGTTGAACGGCCTCATCTACGAAGAACTGGCGCTGCTCCGCTTCTTCGCCGTCGCACCGTTCGCCGTTAGGCCTGAACTGATCGCAACGGCGCTCGCCGCCTACACGAAACAGGCGGCGGCCGCCGGCAACACCACGCTGCACGAACCGGGCACCATCAAGCCGGACTGGGTGGGACCGCTCGCAAAACTGTCCAATACGCTCGACTTGCGGATGAGCGCGAGCCTGAGACGGATTTGTCGAGGCCAGCAAGGCCTTCACGTCGCTTGGTCCCGGCGCGAAGGCAAGAAAGATCCCCGACAGCCGATTCTCGCTCTATGGCATGAAAATCTGGGCGGACGGCTCGAACCAGGCCGAGAGCGCCGCGCAGACAAAACCCTACCTGCATACGACTGAGAGAGGCAAGACAAACTACGCGGCCTCTCAGATGGCGAAGCTGTGCGAGGCGGCGAAGGAGGCCGGGTGGCCGATCCTGATCCATTGCCAGGGCGACGCGGCGATCGACGATGCGCTGGACGCGATCGAACAGGCCTATGGGGCCAATCCGGCTACAGGACTCAACGTGCTGCAACACGCGACAATGGCGCGTCAGGACCACTCGAACGACGAAGCGGCTCGGCGTGGAGATCTCCTTTCTTCCGGACCTTCTGTATCTGTACGGGGCGGCCTATCGCGACCAGATCCTGGGGCCGGACCGGACCGAGTTCATGGAGCCCATGGCGGCCTGCCTGAAGGCGGGCGTTGCATTCTCTATCCACACCGACGCACCGGTCTCCCCGGTCGGTCCTCTGCGGCTCATGCAGATTGCCGTAACCCGGCGCTGCGTCATCGACAAATCGGTGATTGGGGCCGATCAGGCGATCACGGTCGAAGAGGCGTTGAAGGCGATCACATCCATGCAGCGCGGCAGATCGGCCTCGAGGATTCCATCGGCACGATCGAGCCGGGCAAGGAGGCCGATCTGACGATCCTCGAGAGCGATCCCACCATGGTGAGCCCGGACGCGATCGCCGCCATCAAGGTCAGCGAGACGTGGGTCGCAGGGGAGCGGAAGTTCGCGGCGTAATGGGGCGGCGAGGTCTCATCTGATCCTTATTTCCGCACAGAGCATCCCAAAAACGCCCGTCTGTCGACGGGCTTCGCGGGGCGGAGGAGACCTCACCCGAGCGCCGCCAGCTCCGCCCGGCAGGCCTGCGCAAAGGCGTCGATAACGTTCGCGCCGGCGTCGTCCATCATCGTCCGCACCTCGGCGTCGGTGCGCGGCGGGCCCATCGACATGTCGACCACGAAACCAAGCGCCCGCTCGGCGGCGGAGACCACGGGGCCTGAGGACATGAGCGTGATGCGCCCCTTGAGCGCGAAGGCGCCGGCCGTCTTGTCGTAGTCGACCCGTTCCGACCGGATCGCGGCGGCGTAGAGGGCGGCGATCTCGTCCATGTAGCGCCCGTAGAGCTCCTGCCGGGCGCCGCGCTCGGCGGCGAGCCTGGCGGCGCGCGCCTGCGAGGTCGTCGTGAGCCAGGTCGTGGCGAACGAGGTCGCGCCGCCGATGACCGCGCCGGCGAGGCCGGCGAGCGTCGAGAGATAGGCTGTGTCCAAAAGAGCCCCCGAAATGAAGCCCGCGAATGTCGAACGATTGCCGCTGAACAAAATGACCCTATCCGCCTGTCGCCCGCAATCGCTCCATGCTACGGGGGTCGACTTTCGTTCAACGGCAGGATATCCGCGCCGCTCCGATTCGTGTGGCCTGCGGCGACTCTGGAGGGACATCAATGAGGTTGAAACTTCGCGCGCTCGTTCTCGCGCTTGGCGCGGGTCTCGTCGGCGCTCCGGCGGCGCTGGCGCAAAGCGACGGACTCGACCGCACCGTCCTGCCGATCCCCGAGCCGAAGCCGCCCGGTCTACACCGAGCTCGACGCGCGCAACGCCAAGCCGCCGCCGCGCTTCGAGGTGAAGGCGCCGGAAGGCGCGCCGAATGTGCTGATCGTCCTGATCGACGACATGGGCTTCGGCCAGTCGAGCGCCTTCGGCGGCCCGATCCACATGCCGACGGTCGAGGCGCTCGCCAACGACGGGCTGCGCTACAACGAGTTCCACACGACCGCGCTCTGCTCGCCGACCCGCATCGCGCTGCTGACCGGCCGCAACCATCACATGAACAACATGGGCGGCATCACCGAGGTCGCGACCGCCTTTCCCGGCAATACCGGTCAGCGGCCGAACGCGATCGCGCCGCTTGCCGAAATCCTGCGCCTCAACGGCTACGCGACGGCGGCCTTCGGCAAGAGCCACGAGACGGCGGCCTGGGAGCTCAGCGTCTCGGGGCCGACCGATCGCTGGCCGACCCGCTCGGGCTTCGACAAGTTCTACGGCTTCCTCGGCGGCGAGACCAACCAGTGGTCGACCCGGCGATCTATGAGGACATGACGCCGCATCGACCCGACGCTCGGCCCAGGCTACCACTTCATGACCGACATGACGAACCAGGCGATCGACTGGGTGCAGGCGGAGAAGTCGCTGACTCCCGACAAGCCGTTCTTCATCTATTTCGCGCCAGGCGCGACGCATGCGCCACATCACGTGCCGAAGGAATGGATCGAGAAATACAAGGGCAAGTTCGATCAGGGCTGGGACAAGGTCCGTGAGGAGACGCTCGCGCGCCAGAAGGCGCTCGGCGTCGTGCCCGCAGGACACCGTTCTCGCGCCTAAGCCCGAAGCGATCAAGGACTGGGCTTCGCTCAGCGACGACGAAAAGAAGCTCTTCGCGCGGCAGATGGAGGTGTTCGCCGGCTTCGGCGAATACGCCGACACGGAGATCGGCCGGCTCATCTCGGCGATCGACGAACTGGGCCAGCTCGACAATACGCTCGTCTTCTACATCGTCGGCGACAACGGCGCCAGCGCCGAAGGAGGCATGAACGGGCTCTTCAACGAGAGCACCTATTTCAACCGCGTCGCCGAGAGCGTCGCCAGACATCCTGAAGCACATCGACGACCTCGGCGGACCGAACACCTACAATCACTACGCCGCCGGCTGGGCGGTCGCGGGCGACACGCCCTTCACCTGGACGAAGCAGATCGCATCGAGCTATGGCGGCACGCGCAACGGCCTCGTCGTCCATTGGCCGAAGGGGATCCAGGCCAAGAACGAAATTCGCTCCCAGTGGCATCACGTGATCGACGTCGCGCCGACGATGCTCGACGCCGCGGGACTGCCTGAGCCGAAGAGCGTCGACGGAACGCCACAGATCCCGATCCAGGGCGTCAGCATGATGTATTCGTTCGACGACGCCAAGGCCGAAGGACCGTCATCTGACTCAATATTTCGAGATCGCGGGCAACCGCGCCATCTACCACGACGGCTGGCTCGCCGGCACCATCCACGGCGCCTTGGGAATACACGCCGCGCGCCACGCTCACCGACGACGTTTGGGAGCTCTACGACACGCGGTCAGACTTCAGCCTCGCCCACGACCTCGCGGCCGCGAACCCCGAGAAGCTCAAGGCGATGCAGGACCTCTTCATGAAGGAGGCGGTCGCCAACCACGTGCTGCCGATCGACGACCGCTCGGTCGAACGGCTCGACCCGAAGATGGCCGGTCGGCCCGACCTGATGGCGGGGCGCACCTCGCTGACCCTCTATCCCGGCATGAGCGTCAACGAGAACTCCTTCATCAACCTCAAGAACGCCTCGCACACGCATCACCGCCGACGTCGACATTCCCGAAGGGCGGCGCGAACGGCGTCCTTCTCGCGCAGGGCGGAAAGTTCGGCGGCTGGAGCTTCTACCTGAAGGACGGCAAGCCGACCTATCACTACAACTTTCTCGGCCTGAAGCGATTACAGGATCGCGGCCGAGAAGCCGCTGCCTCGCCGGCAAGGCGACGATCCAGTTCGATTTCGCCTACGACGGCGGCGGCATCGGCAAGGGCGGCACAGGGCGGATCGTCGTCAACGGCGAGAAGGTCGCCGAGGGGCGCATCGACGAGACGCAGTGCTGCATCATCGCGCTCGACGAAACAGCCGACGTCGGCCGCAGCACCGGCACGCCCGTCGAGCGAGGACTACCGAAGCCCCTTCGCCTTCACCGGAACCATCGACCGCGTCGTCGTCGATCTGACGCCGGGACCGGACGCGGCGAGCGGCGAAGCGCGCTCGGCCGAGGACGAGGCCAAGGCCAAACGCGCCACGGCGGCGGAGTAGCGGCGCGGCGCCGCTGCACCTTCACCCCAGCGGCGCCAGGCGCACACGCAAGCCGTCGCGCGGCTGGGGAATAGGCCAGAGTCTCCATTCCGGCCGGTAGCCGGGCGCGACCGAGACCTCCGTCGTCGACAACAGATGAACGGCGAAGCATTTCGCCTGCATGTAGGCGAAATGCATGCCGAGGCACATGTGCGCGCCGCCGCCGAAAGGAACGAAAGCGAATTTGTGCCGACCGCGCGAGGCCTCGTCGGTGAAGCGCAGGGGGTCGAATTTGTCCGGCTCCGGCCAAAGCTCCGGCATGCGATGGGTGTAGAGCGCGTTGACGGCGACGCGCGCGCCGGCTGGGATCCTGAAGCCGCCGAATTCCGTATCGCGGATGGCGCAGCGCGGGCACCGACGGCACCGGCGGAACGAGGCGCATCAATTCCTTGTAGGCCATTTCGGTCAGCGGCAGATCGTCGAGCCTCTCGTAAGGGAGGGGCTCGCCCTTCGTCAGGCCGAGCGACCGGATTTCCGCGCGCAGTCTCTGCTGCCAATCCGGGTTCGCGCCGAGGAACCAGACGAAGGCGCTGAGCGATGAAGTCAGCGTGTCGTGGGCCGCCATCATGAGGAAGCTCATGTGGTCGGCGATCTGCCGGGGCGTCAGGAGCGCGCCGTCGTCGGTGGTCGACTTGCACAGCTGGGTGAAGATGTCGGCGCCGTCGCTCGAGCGCCGCGTGTCGATCTGGCGACGGAAATAATCGACCATGAAGGCGCGGCCCTTGACTCCGCGCGCCATCCGCGTGCCGGGAATGGGCTTCCGCACCACGGCGACGGCGGCCGCCACCATGTCGACGAAGGCGCGCTTCAACTCACGCGACTTCCGGGCCGAGGTCGGCGCCGAGAAAGGACACCGCCGCCAGGTCGAGGGTCAGTTGCTTGATCGCTGGATAGAACAGCATGTCGGGTGGACCGGATTTCCAGCCGGCGATCCCGCGTTCGATCCCGCGATTGAGGCTCTCGAGGTAGGATTTCATCGGCCCGGTCTTGAACGCGACCGACAGGGCCTTGCGATGCAGACGGTGCTCGTCGAAATCGAGCAGCATCAGGCCGCGCGGGAACAGCCGCTCGAGGAGAATGCTCCATCCGTGGGTCGATGAGAACGTCTTCGCCTGATCGAACAGGACGAATTCGTTCGCCTCCGGGCCGAGCAGAGAGATGGTGCGGCCGCCGAACGCGCGGGTGCGGTAGACGGGCCCGAAACGCGCCGCCAGACGTTCGACCTCGCCCTTCGGATCGGCGAGCAGGGCGAGCGTCGAACCGACGACCGGCCAGCCGTCCGTCCCGGGAATATGGGCGAGCAGATCGAGCGGCGGCTCGGCGATCGCCGGCGTGGCTGGCGGAACTCTGTCGATGGCGACGGCAGACATTCGATTTCGTTCCTCCGGGAAGCGTCAGGAAAGGCATCGCTCAGGATTGTGAAAATGTTAGGTCATGCCGCGGGTTCGGGCCAGAGCGGACTGTCCCGAAATTGATTTCCGTCAATCCTTGCGGGCGAGCGGCGGGTAAACGGTCGTCATGCGAACCGAATGGACAAGAAGATTCTTCGTCGCCGCGGCGCTTGCGCCGCTCGTCGCCTTCGCGGCGGTGGCTCCCGGCGCGACCGCCGGGGCCGAGGGCGCGAACGAGGCGCCTTCGGCCGACAAGGTCGGCACGGCGGTCGCGAACTATCTTCGAGTGCGTCCCGGCATTGCGACCGGCGGGCGCCTCGCCGAGGGCGCGGTCGGGCAATTGAAGGCGCTGGGCTTCAGGACCATCGTCGATCTCCGAGGCCCGGGCGAAGGGGTCGAGTCCGAAGGACTGGCGGCCGAGGCCGCGGGTCTGCGCCATGTCAATATCCCGGTCACCGTCGGCGCCCCGTCGGACGCCGAGGTGGCCGAATTCGCGCGCATCATCGAGGACGCGGCCAACGAGCCGATTCTCGTTCACTGCGCCTCTGGCAATCGGGTCGGCGCGATGTGGACGCTTTATCTGGCCGGAAAGGGAATCCCCGTCGCCAGGGCGGTCGAGGAAGGGCGCGCGATCGGGATGCGGGGAGAGCGCGAGGCGGCGGTCCTCAGCCGCCTGCAGCAGCCGTCAACAGGCCAGTAGTTCGCGCAGGCTTCGTCATGGCGCCGGCGCTCGGCGAAGGCCGCGACGAGGGCCTTGAGCTCCGCCTCCCAGATCAGAGCGACGGCCTTGCCCGGCGCGACCCATTGAGCCATGCGCTGCTCGCGCTCGGGCCAGGCCTCGAATTCGCGTGCTCCGACTCGCCGGGTAATCCGTGGTTCACCGGCGTCTAACGCTCCGGGACGGCAGAGGCAATCCGGAGATTTTGGCTCCGAATGCGACTTTCGTATCATCGGGCGCGAGACGGTTTATGGGTAGCAGTCGATTTCTTCGCGGGCGTCGTTGGCGGGCGCAAAAATACCGAGCAGGCGCTCGGCGGCCTCGAGGACCTTCGCGTCCAGCGGCCGCGGATCGAGGGAGACGCTCCTGGACAGGCGGTCGGCGATGATGCGCAGGGCAGCCAGCCGACCATAGGGCTTGTCGTTGGCAGGAATGAGATGCCAGGGCGCGCGGCGGGTCGAGGTCTTCTGCATCATGTCCTCGATCGCCGCCTCGTAGTCCTTCCAGCGGGTCCGGTTGCGGAAATCCTCGTAGGACAGCTTCCAGCGCTTCAGCGGGTCGGCGAGACGGCTGCGGAACCGCCGCAACTGTTCCTCCGGCGTGATGTGCAGGAAGAGCTTCACCAGCCGCATCTCGTCGTCGAGCAGCATGCGCTCGAAGTCGTTGATCTCATCGTAGGCCCTGCGCCATTCGGCCGGCGTGGCGAAGCCTTCGACACGCTCGACCATGACGCGGCCGTACCACGAACGGTCGAACACGACGATCTGGCCGTGCTGCGGCAGGCGTTCCCAGAAGCGCTGCATGTAGTGCAGCGACTTCTCGCGCTCGGTGGGCGCAGCGATCGAGTGCACCCTGAAACTGCGGGGATCCAGCGCCCAGCCGAGCCGCCGAACGACGCCGCCCTTGCCGGCGGTGTCCCAGCCTTCGAGCACGACGACCGCCCGATTGGACGTCCCGAGATAGGCCTGCTGGATGCGTTGCAGCGTTTCCTGCAGGTTGGCCAGCCGGCGTTCGTAGTCGGCGAACTCGACCTTCGGGAAAGCGCTGGATCTCGGCGAGACTCGGCCGTTTCAGGACGACGAAGTCGGCGGATTTCATGGCGCGGGACACTCTCGAATGAAACGCCCGCGAGAATGGGGAATTGGCGGACCGGCGCCAAGCTCCATGACGTCGCAGGCCCCGCGACCCTCGCCCCGTCACGGAAGCGCTTGATGAATGGCTTCTCACGGCGCAAACCGCCATCGACGAAGCATGGCGCCCCGGACGCCAGCGCCGCCAGATACGGACGCCTCCAATGACTCAGCTCGTTTCCCAACTGCTTTCGATCGGCGGCCGCTCGCTCGAACAGGAAGAGGATTGGCTGCGTTCCGACGCCGCGCGCAAAGGCCAGCACGGCGGAATCCTGACGATCGATCAGATCTGCTTCTGCCAGTACGTGTTCGCCAGAGCGGTCCTGCCGAAATTTCATTCGACGCTCGAGTTCACCCGCGACGGGCGACGGGTCGGGGAACTCAGCGTCAGACACGAGCGCAAACACTATTTTTTCATCCTCGACCATTGGAAGGACGAACCTCTCCTTCCGCTTCAGGACCACGTCGACCGGCTCGCGGAGCACAAAGCGGAAGCTTACCTTCTCGTCTTTTCGGGCAATCCCTACGGAGAAACAGAGGGAAAGACGCGCCTGGTCGACGGTCTCCCGGGCGTCGAACCGAGAGCGAGCATTCATCGATTCGCCGCCCAGACCGATAAAGGCGAGGACCACGAGTTCTGGGTCGGGGCCTGGCGCGTGCCGAAGCGGCGGACGGACGGCCGGGAGTGAAGGACGCGGCTCGCCGCAATCGCGTTGCGCGCTTTACCCCGACCCTCTCTGGCAGGCGGGCGACGGGCGCCCTTGAGATCGCCGCCGCCGGGGGCTATGGGGCGGGGCGGATATTCCGCGGCTTTGAGAGACACCAACCTTGGGCGCACAGGAACCGAAGGTCGACGAGGCGCTGGCGGTCGGGCACGGGCTGAAGCCCGACGAATATTCCCGCTTCGTCGCCCTGATCGGCCGCACGCCGACCTTCACCGAGCTCGGCATCGTCTCGGCGATGTGGAACGAGCACTGCTCCTACAAGTCCTCGCGCCTGCACCTGCGCGGGCTTCCGACCAAGGCGCCCTGGGTCATCCAGGGACCGGGCGAGAACGCCGGCGTGATCGACATCGGCGACGGTCTCGCCTGCGTCTTCAAGATGGAGAGCCACAACCACCCCTCCTACATCGAGCCCTACCAGGGCGCGGCGACCGGAGTCGGCGGCATCCTGCGCGACGTCTTCACCATGGGCGCGCGGCCGGTCGCCTGCCTCAACTTTCTGCGCTTCGGCTCGCCCGAACATCCGAAAACCCGCCATCTGGTCGCGGGCGTGGTCGGCGGCGTCGGCGGCTACGGCAATTCCTTCGGCGTGCCGACGGTCGGCGGCTCGGTCGGCTTCCATAGACGCTATGACGGCAACATCCTCGTCAACGCCATGGCCGTCGGGGTCGCGAAGGCGGACGCGATCTTCTATGCCAAGGCGACCGGCGTCGGGAATCCGATCGTCTACCTCGGCTCGAAGACCGGCCGCGACGGCATCCACGGCGCGACCATGGCCTCGGCCGCCTTCGAGGCGGACGCCGAGGAAAAGCGCCCGACCGTGCAGGTCGGCGATCCGTTCGCCGAGAAGCTGCTGCTCGAGGCCTGTCTCGAGCTGATGGCCTCAGGCGCGGTCGTCGCCATCCAGGACATGGGCGCGGCCGGCCTCACCTCCTCGGCGGTCGAGATGGGGGCGAAAGGCAATCTCGGGGTCGAGCTCGACCTCGACGCCGTGCCGTGCCGCGAGGCCGGCATGACGGCCTACGAAATGATGCTCTCCGAAAGCCAGGAGCGCATGCTGATGGTGCTGAAGCCCGAGCTCGAATCGCAGGCGGAAGCCATCTTCCGCAAATGGGGGCTCGACTTCGCCGTCATCGGCAAGACGACCGACACGATGCGCTTCGTCGTCAAGCACCAGGGCGAGATCAAGGCCGACCTGCCGATCAAGGAGCTCGGCGACGAGGCGCCGCTCTACGACCGCCCGTGGACGCCGACCGCGCCCTCGCCCGTGCTCGACGGGCGCCTCGATCGTCCCGCCCATGCCGACCGACGCGGCGCTGCTCAAGCTTCTCGGGTCGCCCGACCTCGGCTCGAAGCGCTGGGTCTACGAGCAATACAATTCGCTGATCCTCGGCAACACCGTCCAGGGGCCCGGCGGGGGCGCCGCCGTGATCCGGCTCGGCGACGGGCCGAAGGGGCTCGCGCTGACGACCGACTGCACCGAGCGCTATTGCGAGGCGGACCCGCGCGAAGGCGGCAGGCAGGCGGTGGCGGAAGCCTGGCGCAATCTCGTCGCGGTCGGCGCGCAGCCGCTGGCGCTGACCGACAATCTCAATTTCGGCAATCCGGAGAAGCCGCACGCCATGGGGCAGCTCGTCGGCGCCATCGAGGGGATCGGCGAAGCCGCCCGCGCGCTCGACTTCCCGATCGTGTCGGGCAACGTGTCGCTCTACAACGAGACGATGGGCGCAGGCATTCCGCCGACGCCGGCGATCGGCGGCGTCGGACTCGTCGCCGACGTGACGAAGACGGCGACGCCCGCCTTCAAGGCGGAGGGGCACGACATCCTCCTCGTCGGCGGCGCGCCCGGCTGGCTCGGCCGTTCGGCCTGGCTCGATGACGGTCGCGGGGCGCGAGGAAGGCGCGCCGCCGCCGGTCGATCTCGCCGCCGAGCGGCGCAACGGCGACTTCGTCGCCTCCCTGATCGGCGAGGGGCGGGTCACCGCCGTGCAGGACCTTTCCGACGGCGGGCTTGCGGTGGCGCTGGCCGAGATGGCGATGGCCGGCGGGATCGGCGCTTCCGTCGACGCGTCGGGCCCGGAGCACGCCTTCTTCTTCGGCGAGGACCAGGGCCGCTACGTCCTGACCGCCGCGCCGGCCGAGACGGCGCGCATTGTCGAGGCGGGGGCGCGCGCCGGCGTGCCGGTCGCGCGGATCGGCGTCACCGGCGGCGGCGCGCTGAAGCTCGGCGCGGCCCCGCCGGTCGCGCTTGCGGAATTGCGCGCGGCGCATGAATCCTGGCTGCCGGAATTCATGGACAGGGCGCCCGCATGATCCCGTTCATCATCGTCAAGACCAAGGCCGGCTTCGCCTATTTGCGGCCCGAACGGGTCATCGCCGTCAACGCGACCGATTCCGCCGAATGCGTGGTCCTGATGACCGACGGCGTGACGATCGCCGCCAAGGAACCTGCCGAGGACGTCGTCGCGCGGCTCGAGAGCGCAAGCGCGCGAAAGACGAGGCTTCAGCCCACAAGGAGCGCTATCCTATGGCCATGTCCCGAACCGAGATTGAAACGATGATCCGCGAGGCCTTCCCCGACGCCCGCGTCGAGGTGAAGGATCTGGCCGGCGACGGCAACCACTATTCCGCCAGCGTCGTCACGCCCGCCTTCAAGGGCGTGAGCAAGGTGAAGCAGCACCAGATGGTCTACGCCGCGCTCAAGGGCAAGATGGGCGGGCGAGTTGCACGCGCTGGCGCTGACGACGTCCGAGAGCTAGCGCGACTTCGATCCCGCTTTAACGGGCTAACAGAGTTCGCCACGCGGGAAGAGGCGGGCTTGCGACGGCCTTTTCCCTGCAACAGGGAAAAGTGCAGCGAATTTCCCGTGTTTCGGCCAATTCGCGGTCAATCCGTCCAGAAAAGCCCAGTGATTCCAGGCTGTTTCGCGATAATTCCCTACACGGTCGATCAGGGAGTTTTTTGGCGCATCAGGGAAGCAAAGTTCCCTGCCCGGCCGAATACAGGGACAACTCGTGCCTGTTGCGCGCCGCGCGCGCCGGCGCCCGGAACCGCACGGAGATGGTCGGGATCGACGGCGGTCGAAAAAGCCGCAGCATCACTCCTGAACGAGACGGAACCTCTTTTGGTCGCCGGTGAATAGCAAATTCCAGAGCGCGTCGGCGCCGATCGCCTCCGCCACCGTCCGGTAGGCGAAGAACGGGATCAGCGCGACGAAGAAGATCGCCGCGTAAGTCGCGAGGCCAAGCCACGTCCCGCCGCCGAAGTCGGCGACCGCGGTCGACAGCGGAAGATCCTTGAACCAGGCCCGTATCGCTTCTTCCCCGATATGGAACAGGATCAGGACGATCGAGAAAAGCAGCGACTTTCCGAGCACCACCCAGATCAGCGCCCGGTTCTTCAGGTTTTCCCCGAGGCTGAGCGCCTGGGCGATCAGGACCACCTTGCCGAAAATCAGCGCGTTGACGATGGCGAAGCCCTGGTTCCACCCGCTGATGCCGTTCTCGTGCAGGAGCATCCGCTTGTAGGTGGCGAACAGAACGAACAACACCCAGAGATAGAGGGTGATGACCGCGTATTCCTTCAGTTCATGGATCGCCCGCTCCTTCAGGCTCGCCTTCTTCGCGCCCGGGGCCGTCGTCGCAGCGTTCTGCATTCCATTGCTCCGTGCGTGTCAGCCGAAGATTTGAGCCATAACGTGAGTCGCGAATGTGGATCGACCTTCGCCCGCCGTCAAAGCGCGCCAAAAAACGATCATACGCCCTCCGGATCGCTCGTGACATCGCCGGTTCGGCCGCTCCGCAAACTCCGGAACGTCAGCGAATAACGGAGCCGGTCCATTGCGGGAACGCTGTGCTCCCATTGCTCACGCGAAAGCCCGCCGAGCAGGGACGCCGAGCACGGCGCGAGGCGAAGCGAAGCGCGCTCCCAGGCCGCGCCGGATTTCCTGCGAAGGCGGAACGTGCACGCGGCAAGCAGGGAGACGCCGATCACCTCGCCGTAGACCGGTCGATCCCTGCGCCAGCCGATCGCCGCGCCGGGCGCGCATTCCGTCACCAGCAGCTGTTCGATGCCGCGCACGTCGAGGCTGGCGAAGCTGGCGGCCTTCTCCCGGACGGGATGAAAGATGTCCGGGACGGGCTCCGCCTTCCGGAGTTTTGCTTCGTTGAAATCATAGCTCCAGCCGATCGACACGACGCGCCGCTTGCCGGAAAAGCCGCGAAATTCGGACGCCTTGAACGGCATTCGGGTGATCTCGGCGACGAGCGCGCGCTCTTCGCCCTCGTCGAGGATGTCCGGAAGGTAGCGTAAGCCGTAAGGCAAATCGGGGTCGGGGCCGAACAGGCTCGGTTGGTCGAGCATAGCTATTTCAGGTCCGACGGGCGCCGAAGCGCCGGTGTTGCCGCGCCGAACGGCGCCATGCGTTCGAAGTTGCGCATCGCATGTCGGGACCTTAGATTCTCGGTGGACCATGCAGGTTCGGAGCGCACGCACATGACCGCCGCATTCACCCTTCGCCTTGATGACGACACGCTGAAAGCGCTCGATCGGCTTGCCGAAAAAACCGATCGTTCGCGCAGCTGGCTCGCCGGCAAGGCGATCGAAGACTTTATCGCGCTCAACTCGTGGCAAATCGAGAAGATCGAGGCCGGGGTCAACGCCGCCGATCACGGCGACTTCGCGGACGACCGGGAGGTGGCGCGCGTCCTCAAGAAATATTCGGCGAAAGATTGAGAACGCGGTGGACCAGGCCGGCGCTGGCCGATCTGGAAGCGATCGGCGACTTCGTCGCGCGCGACAATGCAAATGCCGCCGACCGCGTTGTCAGGCGCATCGTCGAGGCGGTCGCAGGACTGAAGGATCATCCTCATCTTGGTCGCACTGGACGGATCATGGGGACCCGTGAGTTGGTGATCGCGGAAATGCCGAATGTCGTTTCGTATCGCGTCGCCGACGGCGACGTCCAGGTTCTCGCCGTCATTCACGGCGTGCGACGCTGGCCGGACAAACTCGCCTAGATGAGGCGTCGTCGGCGGCAGCCTTGCATTCATGATAGTCGAGAGGGCGCATGTTGCGGCCAGCCAGTCGCTTGAAGCGATTCTGAAATTGCGTGCCGCCCCACAGTTCGATCGCCGGATGCCAGCTCGTTGCGAACAGGCCGGCGGTTCCAGCCACTGGCCGCGCATCCCAGGTTCGGTAAGGGAAATATTCGCCGAACAGTTCCCCTTCGTCGGCGACAATAAGCACATCGTGTGCGGGCAACTTCTGAGTAAAGGCTGGGATCTGCTGCTGGATCTGTTCAAAGCCGCCATCGGAACGGCGGCTGCCAGGATCGTATTTGAATTCGCGTTCTTCCAGGATCTTCATGCCGAAGCGCTGGGCACTGCGGCGCAGAGCGGCAGCATAGGCTTTGTCTTCCGGCGCCGGTCCGACGATCATCACCCAATTGCCCCACCGCTTCCAGGCTAGGTATTGGGCCAAGCCGTCGGCCAACATGGTGCGTGAGGGAGCCGTGTGCTTGAGGTTGGCGCGGCAGTCTTCCTCGCGAATGTTCTCGTCGGGCGCGGAGACGTTGAAGACGACCGCATCCAGACCTTTAAGGGCGTCGGCAAGATCGATCGTTACTTTGGCATCCAGATCGCTGACGACGAAGCCGATGCCGCCCTGAACGCGCTTCACAGCCTCTGCTATGAGTTCGGCCGGATCTTCGCTTTCAATCAGTTCAAGTGTGAAATTCTGCTTTAGAAAGCGGCCGGTTGTGTTGTTGTCGTCGATGGCCAGCCGGGCGCCGGAAAGACCGTCGTCCTTCGGCGGGATATCCAGAAGAGACAGCGGCGGCAGCTGCTTTGGACGAAGCTGGCGCACATACAAGACCGTCAGTGTCGCGACATCGGCGGCCTGCTTATCGTCCGGGGCTGCTTGGCTCGGGACTCCCGGGGGCGCCGCGGCGAACGCGCTGGAACCCAAGGCACACGGACCGGCCAAAACCGCACACGCGGCGACCAGCATCGTGCGTTTGGCACGTAAGGTTTTGAACCGCTTAGCGCTTTCTAGTAAACGCAGAGCACTGTTGGTGGCAATTGGCTGCACGGTCCATTCCATTTTGTTACTTTGTATCGTAGTGAAATCGCCATCGCCGGCTAAAAGTCAAGTCTGGGCCGTCATGGGTCGCGGGAATGTTATAACATTTGATAGTGGACGTGGCGGTTCGCACTCGCAATCTGCGCGGACCATTGCCACGTTAGAATAGCAGTACGATAAGGCGCACGTAGTCCGGGTGGCCGGAACGAGCCAGACGCCATTCGACCGGGAGCAACTATGAGAGCCTTTCTGGGAGCCGTTATCGTCTTGTTGGCGGCGGTCGGACTATCGGGCACTGCGGTTGCCGCACAAAAGACGGTCGTGCTGCCCTTCGATCTCATTTTGCAGAAGAAGGAAGACGATTTTTACATTGGTGCTGGCAAGCCATCGCCGGCTGAACAGGCGCGCCTGCAAGCGATCAACGTGGAATTGCGCACCATCCTTACCGCGGATGGATCGCACGAGTTGATCGACACGACCTCCCCGGCTGTGGCCAAAGAAATCGAGGCCGCTGCCCCGTTCGTCGACTGCAATGGCTGCGAGGTCGATCTGGCCAAAAAGCTCAACGGTGAAGTGCTGTACACTGGGCTCGTCGATAAAGCGTCCGATACGCTCTTGAACATGCGCATCATGGAAATCGACGTTGCGACCGGCGAATTGAAGCGCGCCGGTAATGTCGTCATTCAAGGCAACACGGATGAAGCGTGGCTGCGCGGAGTGCGCTGGCTCATGAAGAATAAGCTGCCCGGCGCTGTGCCGGCAGCGAAGAAGTCCGAGGCAGCACCATGACGCTTTCCCGTCGCGCTCTCATGGCTGTCGCAGCGGGTGCGCTGGCGGGCGAAGCGGTGGGGTCGTTCGCCTTTTCAAGCCGGGCGTTCGCCCAGACACGCAAACTCAGGGTCGCGTCCGTCAAGTTTGGAACGCTGGCGTGGCTACTGGAGACCATCAAATCGGAAAAGCTCGACGAGAAATACAACCTGTCTCTCGAGATCGTCGAGACCGCGACCAACCAATCAAGTCCGATTGCGCTCTATGGCGGCAGCGCGGACGTGGTGGTGACCGACTGGCCGTGGGCACTACGGCAGCGGGCCATGGGCGAACCGGTCAAGTTCGCTCCGTTTTCTGGCGCTCTCGGCGCGGTCGTGGTGCCGGGCGACAGCCCGATCAAGTCACTCGCGGACCTCAAGGGCAAGAAGCTCGGCGTCGCCGGATCGTCCACCGATAAGAGTTGGCTGCTGTTACGGGCACATACCAAGCAGTCACTGGGCGCCGACCTCGCCGACCTTGTCTTGCCGCAATACGGTGCCGCTCCATTGCTGACCGAGCAGCTGAAAGACGGCCGTCTGGATGCGGTGCTCAACTTCTGGACGTTCACGGCTCGGCTGGAGGCGCAAGGATTCCGGCAGGTGATTTCGATGTCGGATGTCATGACGGCGCTGGGTATCGATCCGCAGCCGGCGCTCGTCGGGTTCATCTGGAAGGAAGGCGCGGAGGGTGAACTGCTGCCCGCGATCAACAGTCTTTTGGCGGCGGCGCGGGAGGGCAACGAACTTTTGGCCAACAGCGATGCGCCCTGGGAGCGGTTGCGGCCGATCATGAAGGCGGCAAGCGACGCAGAATTCGCCGCGCTCAAGGCCGGGTACCGTTCCGGCATTCGCGGCTATTGGAGCGAGGCCGACATGAAGTCGGCGGAAAAGATCATGGCCATCCTTCTGGCGGCAGGCGATGCCGAGCTTGCCGGCAAGGGGACGAAGTTCGATCCAAAGGCCTTCTATGCTCCCGGCGCGTAAGACGACGGCCGCGGGCGCCACGCTGGAACGCCTTGCCTGGACAATTGCTTCCCTGACGACGTTCGTCGCTCTATGGGCGCTGGTTGCTGCCCTTTCCGACAGCCGGCATTTGCCGGGCCCGGGCAAGGTGCTTGAAGTCCTGGGGCAGGAAGCCGCGAGCGGCGCACTGTGGTCCAATATGTCGATTACGATGGTGCGAGTCGCGTGCGCGTTTCTGCTTGCGATGATGATTGGTACGGTCATCGGCATCTTGCTTGGTTCGTATCGGCGCGCCGATCAGTTTTTCGACAGCTGGCTGGTGCTGTTTCTCAATCTGCCGGCGCTGGTCATTATCGCACTGTCCTATGTCTGGCTTGGAACGACCGAGTTGACGGCGATCCTCGCGGTGGCGGTCAACAAGATCCCGAACGTTGCCGTGCAGATGCGCGAGGGGGCCCGGCAGCTGTCGCGTGATTTGTCGGAAATGGCGCGCGTATATAATTTCGGTCCTTGGAAGACGTTGCGCCACGTGACGCTGCCACAGTTGGCGCCCTTCGCTGCGGCTGCCGCCCGTTCAGGACTGGCGCTCGTGTGGAAGATCGTGCTCGTGGTCGAAGCGCTGGGCGGTCATGCGACCGGCGTTGGCCATCAAATCCACGCCGCGTTCGGCAATTACGATGTTCCGACGATCCTTGCCTATGCGCTGGCTTTCATCGTCGTCATTCAAGTCGTCGAGTTCGGTGTTCTGCAACCGTTGCAGGCGCGGGTGAACAAATGGCGGCGGTAAGTGAACCTGGCAGTCCGGTCCGGGTCCGGGTCAAACGCAAGTCGTTTGCGGCGATCGGCGGGCGCGCCGAGAACGTTGTCCTCACCGACGTGTCGTTCGACGTGGCGCCGCGGTCTTTCGTGGTGCTGACCGGTCCATCCGGCTGCGGCAAGTCCACACTTCTCAATATCGTGGCCGGTCTCGACACGGACTACGAGGGCGACATCGATCTTGGGTCCGGCAGTCCCCGGATGACGTTCATTTTCCAAACGCCGCGGCTACTTCCCTGGCGAACCATTCGCGAAAATCTGATGCTGTCGCTGCCCGACGGGGATCATCGCCAAGACGGCGTCGATGCCATCCTCGACCGCGTCGGGCTCACGGAGGCCAAGAACGCTTATCCGGAGCGCACGTCGCTTGGCATGCAACGGCGGGCGGCGCTGGCCCGCGGGTTCATCCAGGAACCCGATATTCTGCTCATGGACGAGCCGTTCGTATCGCTCGACGATCCGACTGCACATGGCTTGCGCGAATTGCTGGTCGATCTGTGGAACAGTCGGCCGACGACGGTCATGTTTGTGACGCACGACCGCACGGAGGCCGTTATGCTTGGCACCCGAATCTTGCGCCTGGCACCCGGTTCTGCGAGTATCGTTGCTGACGAGACGGTGCGCTTGAGCCCGGCCGAGCGCACCAACCGCGACACGGTGCAGGCGGAACTGAAGCGCATCTTCGAGAGCCCAGCGGCCGATTTCAGCGGTGCGGGCGTTTCACAAGGTTGATCGATCAATGCCGGCCGGCTTCACGGGCCGCCCGCGCTTCCTCGCCAGCGTCACCTGCGCTGCGGAAGCAGTAACCGCTTTGGCGGCGGGCGCGGAAATCATCGATTGCAAGAACCCGGCGGATGGTGCGCTCGGCGCGCTTCCGCACGTGACCGTTTGGGCCATCGTCGACGCGGTCGGTCACCGCGTACCCGTCAGCGCAACTGTCGGGGATCTGGCGCCCGATCCGCGACTTCTGACGGCAACCGTCACAGACATGGCCGCGACCGGTGTCGATCTCATCAAGATCGGATTTTTCGCCGGTGGGGACGCGAAGGCGTGCATCGCCGCGCTCGGCCGTCTCGAACTGGGCCGTGTCCGGCTCGTCGGGCTGCTGCTTGCCGATCGCGATCCGGATTTCGGGCTAATTGCCGACATGGCCGCGGCCGGTTTTGCCGGTGTCATGCTCGACACCGCATCCAAGGACGGCGGTGGGCTGCCCGATGTCATGGCGCCGTCGCGGCTGGCTGACTTCGTGACGCTCGCGCGTGGCTGCAACCTCTTTTCTGGTCTCGCCGGTTCGTTAAGTATCGGGCATATCGCTCGTGTCGGCGCGGTTGGTCCTGACGTTATGGGATTCCGCGGCGCGTTGTGCGCTGGCAGGCGCCGAGAGGGGCCGCTAGAAGAAAGTGCGGTGCGCGCCGTTGCCCGCGAATTAGCCCTGCTTGGACGCCGCCCGACGGCGCGTCACGCCAGTCTTGAGGCCATGCCATGACCGACCGCCGCAAGGGAGCCGCGACCATGTACCCCGCTCCCGCAACGATCGCGCACAGCGATGACAAGATCTTTGTCAAGGACTACATCAAGGACGCGAATATCGGCATCTATGCCGAGGAAAAAGGGGTCACACAGCAGATCCGGTTGACGGTCGATGCCTACCTCGCGCCGGGTGTTGTTTCGACCGTTGATGAAATGGTCGAGGTGCCGTCGTACACCGACATCATCGACGCCGTCGATCATTTGATTGGTCGCGGGCACATCAATCTCGTCGAAACGCTGGCGGAAGAAATCGCGACCATGCTTCTGCGGGATATGCGCATCGGCGGCGTTCGCGTGCTTGTCGAAAAGCTGGAGCGCGGTCCTGTCCGCGGCGTCGAAATCATCCGTACGCGCGCACCCTAATGGCCGTTGAACTGCTGGTCCTCAAACTGGGCGGAAGCCTGCTCGACAGCGGCCGCCTGACGGGCGTTCTCGACCTCGTCGCGAGGCGGCAGAGGCCGGTGATCGTGGTGCCGGGCGGTGGTCGCTTCGCCGATCAAGTGCGACAAGCGCAGATGGTCAACGGTTTTGACGACGCGAGTGCGCACCGGTTGGCGCTATTTGCGATGCAACAGATGGCCAATGTCATTGCGTCCCGATCGCCGCACTTTGCACCGGCAGCAACGCGCGAAGACATCGGTCTGGCTGGGGTCAACGGTCTGGTTCCGGTCTGGGTGCCGGGTGCAATGGCCGGCGCGGACGCAACTATACCGAATACCTGGGCCATGACGTCGGACAGCTTGGCTGCATGGCTCGCCGGTGAGGTCGGAGCGAAAGACGTGGCGCTGGTCAAATCCTGCGCTGTTGATCCAGCCGCGTCGATCGAGCAGCTCATGGCTGCCAATATCGTCGATCCGCTGTTTGGCGGTTACGTGCAGCGACACGGTCTGACATGGTCCGTGCTCGGCGAGGCCGACGATGCGAGGCTCGCGCGTCTCGTTGGCGCGTCGGGCTCAAGCCAGTGACTTTTCGCGGTGAGCCCCATCGACGCGGGAGAGCCCCCGTGTTAGGGCCCACGGCATGGCAAAAGACGACGTCAAAACTCCCCGTTGGGGATGGGCGCTGACCGGCTCGGGACACTTCGTGAAGGAGTCCCTGGCGATCATCAAGCGACTACCCGATCTCGACCTCTTTGTTTCCTCAGCGGCGGAAGAGGTGCTGAAAATGTACAAGCAGGAGCTTGTGCTGATGGACGGATCGCGCATCTACAGGGATCGCACGGCGAGTGCGGCTCCGGTCGGCAACTTTTACTATGGCGTCTATCACACGCTGATCCTGGGGCCGGCGACGTCCAACACAGTGGCGAAGTGCGTCTACGGTATCTCCGACAATCTCGCGACCAACGTCTTTGCGCAGGCCGGCAAATGCCGCGTGCCGGCAATTGTGTTTGCCTGCGATACGGCGCCAGATATGGATACCGAAGCCCCGAAAGGCATGGTGAAGGTCTATCCGCGCCGCATCGACCTAGAAAATACCGAGAAGCTCAAGACGTTTGAGGATACGACCGTGGTCGAAACGGTCGAAGAATTCGAACGGGCAATCGATGCGCGGCAGAAATGGCTGAACGGCTCCTCTTCCTGACCGGCCATCTGGCCGAACCCCGCCTGGTCGAGACCATCCGATGCATCGGTCTCGAAGAGGGCAGCTGGCGCGTCCGCAACATCGGCATCAAGGTTGCGGCGCTGATGACAGACGCGATCATTCGAAACCGGCTCAAGGGGCCTATCGAAGCCGATCGCGTCATTCTTCCCGGCCGCGTTCGCATGAATCTCGATGTGCTCAACGACCATTACGGTGTGCCGTTCGAGCGTGGACCCGACGAATTGATCGACTTGC
This sequence comes from uncultured Alphaproteobacteria bacterium, assembly GCA_963742405.1. Classification (GTDB taxonomy): domain Bacteria; phylum Pseudomonadota; class Alphaproteobacteria; order Rhizobiales; family Hyphomicrobiaceae; genus JAGVSR01. Next base: position 165,607 of record CAVUMB010000010.1, on the reverse strand, counting down.
CGGCGTATCTGGGTAAAGGCGGCTTGCCGCCCGATCTTTCCAAGCATGACTTGCGGATTTTCGCCGAGATCATCGATGCGCCGGGACTTTCGGTCGATGAGATTGTTACGCGGGCGCTGTCCTATGCCGAGAAGGGCGCCGATGTCATCGACATCGGCTGCCAGCCGGACGTGCCGTTCGCCAATCTGGAAGAGATCGTTACGAGATTAAAATCGCGCGGCCTTAAGGTCAGCGTCGATAGTGGTGACGTTGGGGAGCTTCAGCGTGCGGCAAAGTCCGGCGCCGATTTCGTGCTGTCGCTCGATGAGACGTCGCTTGATGCCGTATCGGGAACGGCGTGCGTGCCGATCCTCGTGCCGAAGCCGCACGGCGATCTTGCGTCCCTCATCCGCGCCATTGACCTGGCGAAAGAGAAGGGCATTCCCCATATCGCCGATCCCATCCTCGATCCGATCCACTTCGGGTTCACCCAATCGATCGAGCGTTACGCGGAGCTACGCCGGCAACGTCCCGACGTCGAAATATTGATGGGCACCGGTAACCTGACCGAATTGACCGATGTCGATAGTCAGGGTCTCACGGCGACGCTGCTGGGGATCGCGTCCGAACTCAGAATTCAGAACGTGCTTATCGTGCAGGTGTCGTTGCATACGCGGCGGACCATCGAGGAGCACGACGCTGCCCGCCGCCTGATGTTTCGCGCACGCGAAGATCAAAGCCTGCCCAAGGGCCTGGGCGGACATTTGCTCTCGCTGCATGATCTGAGGCCGTATGCCTCGACCGCGCAGGACATCGAGAAATGGGCGGGTGAGGTGCGGGATCTGAATTTCCGTATCGAGGCGGCCGAAGACGGAATTCATATCTATAATCGCGAGGGTCACCACGTCGCGATCGATCCTTTTGAACTTTATCCGAAGCTCGGCGTCGAGGCCGACGGCAGCCATGCGTTCTATCTTGGCTATGAGCTGGCGAAGGCCGAGATCGCCCGGGCTCTGGGCAAGCGCTATGCGCAGGATAATCCGCTCGACTGGGGGATCGCTGCCGACCGGAAAAGCGAGGATCTGATCCGGCATGCACCTGAAGCATCGACCGTGACAGCCGCGCGCGAAGCGAAACGCAAAGCACAAAAGGAGAGGCGGGATGCCGAGGATCGTCGAGACGATCGTGACGACCCTGAACGCCAAGGGTGAGGCGCACATTGCCCCGCTCGGACTGATCGACGATGAGGGTACAGGGTGGATCGTGGCGCCTTTCCGGCCTTCGCGGACGCTCGACAATTTGATGTCGAACCCATTTGCGGTCGCCAGCCATACCGACGACGTGCGCGTGTTCGCTGGCTGCATCACCGGTCGACGCGACTGGCCGCTCGTCAAGGCTGACATCGTCGACGGCGTCCGGCTTGAAAGCGCAGTTTCGCATTGGGAGCTGAAAGTCGATCGACTGACGGATCACGAACAGCGGCCACGGTTTCACTGCCAGATCGCACATTCCGCGTCGCACCGGCCGTGGACAGGGTTCAACCGGGCGCAGGCGGCCGTGCTCGAACTGGCGGTGCTCTCGACGCGGCTTGGCATGTTGCCGCCGGAGAAGATCGAAGCCGAACTCAACTATCTCCAAATTGCTATCGACAAAACCGCCGGCGCGCGTGAACGCGAAGCGTGGGATTGGCTCATGGAGCGGATCGACGCCTGGCGGCACGGTGATGTTGTGGGGACGAAAAAGCTTTAGTGCCGTCGCTTTAGAACGGGCGCTGATATCAGCGACTAGGCGGCGCGCGGAGCTGTGCTTTCAAGAGCGAGCAAGGCGCGCTTGCGTGCTGTTCCCCAGCGATAGCCTGATAATGCTCCGTCTGACCGCAGCACGCGGTGGCAAGGAACGAGGACGGCGATCGGATTGGCGGCGCAGGCGGCCGCGACGGCGCGAGCCGCTGTCGGTAAGCCGATCGATGCGCCGATTTCAGCGTAGCTGCGCGTCTCTCCCACCGGAATCGCCTGCAAGGCGGTCCAGACGCGCTTTTGAAACAAAGTTCCGCGGAGGTCGAGGCGAAGGCTTGATGCTTGGTCTGGGTGGTGGAGTGCGGCAAGCGCATCCGTCAATGGGGCGGGACCGCGCTCGAGGCGGGCTTTCGGGAACCGGTGACGTAGATCGGCGAAGAGAGTATCCGCGTCATCGCCGATCAGGACTGCGCAGATACCTTGCGGCGATGCTGCCACCAGAACCGTTCCGAGAGTGGACCATCCGATGGCGAACTGGAGTGTCTCGCGAGGGCTGGCGTGCTGGCCGGTCGCTGGGACATTCGGTGCGCTTGCGTCGAGGGTTTCGCTCATCGATCTAGCGCCTCTCATTTTAGTTGTGTTCGGTGTGACGCAGAGCATGTTGTGCCGATCGCTTCAGGTATACAAACGTCCGCATGCCGATGCTCAACAACTTGCTACGGGTATGCCGAAGTTTATACAACTGCGTGCTTGGCACCTGAGTACATAATTTATCTATCTGCTTGATCAAGAACAATCAGTCGGGCTGATCGAAGTCATAAAAAGGAAGTGCTTTACCTTATCTATTAGTCTGAGTAAGTCGTGCTGCCAGCAGAGCGCACTCGAGTGTGCGGTGAGGAGACGACATGAACGAGATCAGCAAGTGTCCGATTCACGGGACCCCCGCCAAGGGCCGGTTCAGTTCGAGAACGAATCGCGATTGGTGGCCCAATCAGCTGAACTTGAAAATGCTGCATCAAAATCCGTTGGCCGGCAATCCCATGCCGAGGGGGTTCAGTTATGCCGAGGCATTCAGCAAGCTCGATCTGAAAGCGCTGAAGGCTGACCTCACCGCACTGATGACCGATAGCCAGGACTGGTGGCCGGCCGATTATGGGCATTACGGTGGACTCTTCATCCGCATGGCTTGGCACAGCGCCGGCACGTACCGCACGGCGGACGGACGCGGTGGGGCGGGTTCTGGCACGCAGCGTTTCGCGCCACTCAACAGCTGGCCCGACAATGGCAACCTCGACAAGGCACGACGCCTGCTCTGGCCGATCAAGAAGAAATACGGCAACGCAATCTCGTGGGCGGACCTGATGATCCTGGCGGGCAACGTCGCGATCGAATCGATGGGCGGCAAGACGTTCGGTTTTGCGGGCGGCCGCGAGGATGTTTGGGAACCGGAAGAAGACATCTACTGGGGTGCTGAGACGGAATGGCTCGCGACCAGTGACAAGCCGGGCGGGCGATACACGGGTGAGCGGTTGTTGGAAAATCCGCTCGCGGCCGTGCAAATGGGCCTCATCTACGTCAATCCCGAAGGCCCGGACAGCAATCCCGATCCGCTCGCGTCGGCGCGCGATATTCGCGAAACTTTCGCGCGCATGGCGATGAATGATTACGAGACCGTGGCATTGACGGCCGGCGGCCACACGTTCGGTAAAACGCATGGTGCCGGCGATGCAGCTCACGTCGGCGTCGCGCCTGAAGCCGCGCCGCTCGAGGCGATGGGGTTCGGCTGGTTGTCGACGTTCAACAGCGGCAAGGGACGGGACACCATCACGAGCGGTCTGGAAGGCGCATGGACCTCAAACCCAATCCAGTGGGACATGGGCTATTTCGATGTGCTCTTCAAATACGACTGGGATCTTGTGAAGAGCCCGGCGGGTGCCTGGCAGTGGGCACCAAAGAACCTGCAAGAGCAGGATATGGCGCCGGATCCGGAAGATCCGACCAAGAGAGTGCCGATTATCATGTCGACGGCCGACATGGCGATGAAGATGGACCCCGCTTACGAGAAGGTGTCGCGTCACTTCCATGCCAATCCGGAGGAATTCGCCGATGCGTTCGCGCGGGCGTGGTTCAAGCTGACGCATCGCGATATGGGTCCGAAGGCGCGTTACCTCGGCCCGGAAGTACCCGCCGAAGACCTGATCTGGCAGGATCCCATTCCGGCTGTCGATCATGCGCTGATCGACGCCGTCGATATCGCGGCTCTTAAAGCAAAGATCCTGGCGTCAGGTCTTACGACATCTGAACTCGTTTCGACGGCCTGGGCTTCGGCTTCGACGTTCCGGGGCTCGGATAAACGTGGCGGCGCCAATGGCGCGCGCATCCGGCTTGCTCCGCAGAAGAACTGGGATGTCAACGAACCTGAGAAGCTCGCCAAGGTGCTTGGCGTGCTGGAAGGCATTCGAGTGTCGTTCAATGCCGAAGCGACCGGCGGCAAGAAGGTCTCGGTTGCCGATCTCATCGTGCTGGCTGGAGGTGTGGCCATTGAACAGGCGGCCAAGGCTGCCGGACACGCCATTGAAGTTCCGTTTATACCCGGCCGTACGGATGCATCGCTGGAGCAAACGGACATCGAATTGTTCGACGTGCTGGAGCCAGAAGCCGACGGATTTCGCAATTATGCCAAGGCGAAGTACACCGTTTCGGCGGAAGACATGCTGCTGGACAAGGCTCAGTTGCTCACGCTGACGGCGCCGGAAATGACGGTACTCGTTGGCGGTTTGCGCGTCCTAGGGGCCAACCATGCCGGGGCTGCGCATGGCGTCTTCACCAAGACGCCCGGCGCGTTGACGACGGACTTTTTCACCAATCTCGTTGATATGGGGATTGAATGGCAGGCGACGTCAGAGTCGGCCGACATCTTTGCAGGCCGTGATCGCAAGTCCGGCCAGACTAAATGGACCGGCACGCGTGTCGATCTCGTGTTTGGATCAAATTCAATTCTTCGCGCGCTGGCCGAGGTTTATGCGCAAGACGACGCCAAGGATAAATTTGTTTCTGACTTCGTGGCTGCGTGGACGAAGGTTATGAATGCCGACCGGTTCGAACTTGCGGGCCGCTCCGCTGTCTGATCATCAATCTCTGTGACTCCGGCCGGCGAAAGTAATCGGGGTGCAACTTTTCGTCGGCCGACATAGCCGCCCCTTCACAGCCGCGCGTGAAGCGGTTATCAGACGGGCGACGGCGGCGGCCGTTTGCGGACGTAGTTCAATGGTAGAACGGCAGCCTTCCAAGCTGCATACGTGGGTTCGATTCCCATCGTCCGCTCCAGCCGCCTCTAAAGCTACCGTTGCCCGGTCCTCTGTGGCCGTGCCGTTTCTTGGAGCCGCCGCGCGTCGGCGATTTCGGCACCGGACGGCTTGCCGCGGTGCTCTTCCTCTTCATAGAGGTCGTGCGTTGCCCTCTCCGTCCGGGCGATACCCGCCGGGTCATGTTCGCGGCGATCCGAGGATTGACGCATCCCGCGCGCCATTACGATGCCGAGAATGAGCGGTCCGCCCACCAGTGCGATCAGCCAAAGCCATTGAGTTGCGTCGCCGCTCATGAGTTGTCCTTTCCCTACACGAAAAGGTGCAAACGCAGGACGGACCCGGGGGTTCCGCCTGAGGCGCGCTCACCCCATATGTGTGACGGGCCGGATCGCCATTTGCGGCACTTTTGTGAGATGCTGGCAGGTTGCGCGAGCCGCGGCGAAGGGTTCAGCGGCTTAGGGCTTGAACTCCCCATTTTAAGACACTAGACACACGCGCGAACACAGGCGCCGCGTTTAAGGCTGCGGTTCCTCGTGCCCCTGAACCAGCATTCGAGGACAGACGTTTATGGCGAAGGCAAAATTCGAACGTAACAAGCCGCATTGCAACGTAGGCACGATTGGGCACGTTGACCACGGCAAGACGACGTTGACGGCGGCTTTGACGAAGGTTTCTGCGGACCGGGGCTGGACGGCGACGTCGATTGCGTATGACGAAGTTGCGAAGGCTTCGGAAAGCCAGGGCCGTCGCGATCCGACGAAGATCCTGACGATTGCGACGTCGCATGTGGAATACGCGACGCCGAACCGGCACTATGCGCACGTCGACTGCCCGGGCCACGCCGACTACGTGAAGAACATGATCACGGGTGCGGCTCAGATGGACGGAGCGATCCTGGTCGTGTCGGCGGTTGACGGTCCGATGCCGCAGACGCGCGAGCACATCCTGCTCGCCCGCCAGGTCGGCGTGCCCTACATCGTGGTGTTCTTGAACAAGTGCGATGTGGTCGAAGACGAAGAGCTTCTGGACCTGGTTGAGATGGAAGTGCGCGAGCTTCTGTCGAAGTACCAGTTTCCGGGCGACGACACGCCGATCATCCGGGGCGCTGCGATCAAGGCGCTGAACGGTGAGAAGGGTCCGCTGGCGGACGAAGCGATCCTGAAGCTTTATGAGGCTCTGGATACCTACATTCCTCTGCCGGACCGTCCGAAGGATCAGCCGTTCCTGATGCCGATCGAAGACGTTTTCTCGATCTCGGGTCGCGGCACGGTGGTGACGGGCCGCATTGAGCGCGGGGTGATCAAGGTCGGCGAGGAAGTCGAGATCGTGGGCCTGCGCGATACGCAGAAGTCGGTCGTGACGGGCGTGGAAATGTTCCGCAAGCTGCTCGACAGCGGAGAAGCTGGCGACAACGTCGGCTGCCTGTTGCGCGGCATTGACAAGGAAGCGGTTGAGCGCGGCCAGGTTCTGGCCAAGCCGGGCTCGGTGAAGCCGCACAAGAAGTTCAAGGCGGAAGCCTACATTCTGACGAAGGACGAGGGCGGCCGTCACACGCCGTTCTTCACGAACTATCGCCCGCAGTTTTACTTCCGCACGACGGACGTGACGGGTGTGGTGACGCTGCCGGAAGGCACGGAAATGGTGATGCCGGGCGACAACGTGTCGATGGACGTGGAACTGGTGTCTCCGATTGCCATGGAAGAAAAAGTTCGCTTCGCCATCCGCGAAGGCGGCCGCACCGTCGGCGCCGGCGTCGTGACGAAGATCGTCGAGTAATGCTGTGTCTTTGATCTTTGTGGATGTACGGCGCCGACTATCGACAATGTCCAAACGCGGCAAGCCGCGTTTGGAACGGCGCCGGCGTCGTGACGAAGATCGTCGAGTAATGCTGTGTCTTTGATCTTTGTGGATGTTCGGCGCCGACTATCGACAATGTCCAAACGCGGCGAGCCGCGTTTGGATCGGCGTCGGCGTCGTGACGAAGATCGTCGAGTAATCAAGCCGTGACGAAGATCGTCGCGTAGAACGGTCGTTCAAACCTGCATTTCCGAAGCCGGGGGTCGACAAGACCTCCGGCTTCATTGTCTTATGGACCGGGCAAGGGAGCGCGAGCATGATCGTCACGACCACCAATGACTTGGCCGGCTACCGCATTGTTCGCACGCTGGGGGTCGCGAAGGGGCTAACCGTCCGCTCGCGCAGCGTCGTGGGGAATATCGGCGCTTCCATTCAAATCTTGTTCGGCGGCAACATCACCGTTTACACGCGACTGGCCGAGCAGACGCGCCAGGAAGCATTCGATCTGCTCATTCAGAACGGGGAGCAGATGGGTGCTAATGCCATCCTCGCCTTCCGCTACGATGCCAACGAGATCGCAGCGGCCGTCACCGAGGTGCTGGCTTACGGTACGGCGGTTGTCGTCGAGCCTGTGGCGTAGGCGTCGTAAAAAAGACCACACGCCAACGGTGACAAAGGTCAAAACTTCCGCTAGAGGTGGCGACCCTGGTGCACCCCCGCCTTATTAAGGTGGTGGCGGACCTACAGGGGTGTAGCTCAATTGGTAGAGCGTCGGTCTCCAAAACCGAAGGTCGCAGGTTCGAGACCTGCCGCCCCTGCCATTTGAATTGCGAGCGGGCTCGCGGCGAGGGCGCCGGGCCGGTTCTGATGGGACGGCGCTTCTGGAGGGGACCTCCGGCGGCGCTGTGCTGTTTTGTCGCATGCGCCCGGTGAAGACAGCTTCGATGGCGATGTATAACCCGTTGCAGTTCATCCAAGAGGTTCGGCAGGAAGTCGCCAAGGTCACTTGGCCGACCTGGAAAGAAGTGTGGGTCACCACGCTGATGGTCATCTTCATGGTGACGCTGGCGGCCTTGTTCTTTCTTGCCGCCGATCAGATCTTGGGGTGGTTCATCAAGATGGTCCTCAGTCTCGGACGCTGACCGTTACGTAAAGCCTAGCTCGATTCCGCACACCGAGACGAGAGAACACGCGACACATGTCCAAGCGCTGGTACATTGTCCATGCCTATACGAATTTCGAACGCAAGGTGGCCGACGCCATCAAGGAGCGGGCGAAGACATCGGGTCTTGAGCACCTCATCGACGAAGTGATGGTGCCGACGGAAGATGTCATCGAAGTGAAGCGCGGCCGCAAAATTCACGCCGAGCGGAAGTTTCTCCCGGGCTATGTGCTCGTCAAGATGGAGATGACCGACCCCGGCTTTCTGCTGATCAAGAATACACCGAAGGTGACGGGCTTCCTCGGTGCAGACAACAAGCCCATGCCAATCCCGGAAGAGGAAGCCATGCGCATCCTCAACCAGGTCAAGGATGGCGTGGAACGCCCGGCCCCGTCGATCATCTACGAGATCGGCGAACAGGTGAAGGTGATCGATGGTCCCTTCGCGTCGTTTCAGGGTGAGGTGGAGGAAGTCGACGGCGAGCGCTCGCGGCTCAAGGTCGGCGTCTCGATCTTCGGCCGCAAGACGCCGGTCGAACTCGAGTTCCAGCAGGTGGAGAAAGTCGCCAGCTAGAGATAAACAAAGCCGTTCTCAAGCGAGAGCGGTTTAATGGCTTCCGGCGCGTGCGCCGGATGAGACCCGCCTCGCCGGTTGTTACGACCAGCAAGGCGGATTCCCGCGGGAGAGCCTGAATTGCTGTCATCAGCGTTGAAGGCTCGCTCGACCGCTAACCCTCGGATGACGGGCGAAACCCGCGATCCGGTAAGTTCCAGGGGAACACATGGCAAAGAAAATCGACGGCTACATTAACCTGCAGGTGCCTGCAGGCGCCGCCAACCCGGCACCACCCATCGGCCCCGCGCTCGGTCAGCGCGGTGTGAACATTATGGAATTCTGCAAATCCTTCAATGCAAAGACGAAGGAACTCGAGCAGGGCACGCCGATTCCGGTGAAGATCACGGTCTACTCCGACCGCTCGTTCACGTTCGAGATGCGCACGCCACCGGCAACCTTTCTCATTAAGAAAGCTGCCGGCATGAAGCCGACCGGCAAGCCAGGTTCGGGTTCAAAGAATCCCGGCCGCGATGTGGCCGGCGAGATCTCGATGGCGCAGTTGCGCGATATTGCGAAGCTGAAGATGAAGGACATGAACACGAACGATCTCGATCAGGCTGCCAAGACGATGGCAGGCTCCGCCCGTTCGATGGGCCTCAAGGTGGTGGAGTAATCTGATGGCAAAGAGCAACGTGAATGAAGCCGACTTGAAGGCCACTCGAATTGCAGGAGGCAAGCGCGCTTTCGCGATCGCGAAGGGTGTCGATCCGTCGAAGGCATACGGCATCGACGAAGCGGTGAAGCTGATCAAGGAACGTGCGAAGGCGAAGTTCGATGAGACAATCGAGCTTTCGATGAACCTTGGCGTCGACCCCAAGCATGCCGACCAGATGGTTCGCGGCGTGTGCAACCTGCCGAACGGCTCGGGCCGTACGGCGCGTGTTGCCGTGTTCGCTCGCGGCGCGAAGGCGGAAGAGGCGAAAGCTGCAGGCGCCGACGTCGTCGGTGCCGAGGATCTGGTCGAGACGGTGTCGAAGGGGCAGATCAATTTCGATCGCTGCATCGCGACGCCGGACATGATGGGTCTCGTCGGTCGTCTGGGTAAGGTGCTGGGTCCGCGCGGCCTGATGCCGAACCCGCGCGTCGGCACCGTCACCATGGACGTCGTCGGCGCCGTCAAGGGCGCCAAGGGCGGTTCGGTGGAATTTCGTGTCGAGAAGGCCGGCATCGTGCATGCCGGCGTCGGCAAGGCGAGCTTTACGGAGAAGGCGCTGGTCGAAAACATCAAGGCATTCGTCGATGCCGTGGTGAAGGCCAAGCCCGCCGGCTCCAAGGGAACGTATGTGAAGAAAGTCTCGCTGTCCTCGACCATGGGTCCGGGCGTCAAGATCGAGACGTCTTCTGTGTCTTCGGGGCCGGCAGCCAACTAAGGCTGCCTGTCCCTCACTGCATCCGGATTGAAGTCCGGGTGGCCCGGAGCGGGTGGCTTCATCGCCGAGCGCTCCGGTTCGACTGTCCGAGACTGTGGGTGACGGGAAACCGTATTGAACCGCTTTTCGAAGCGGGCCCGCATGAGACAGAAGCGACCCGGAAAAGAACGTGCGCAAGCGCATTCCATTCCGGTTTGAAACTTCTGGGTCAGCACCGTGTCGTCCTTCGCTTGAAGGCACGCGCGGCAGGACAGACAAAGCGCTGCATGGTCCCGGAAACGGGCGCATGCAGCTGGTGCAACCCGCGAGACGGCCATCCCGGTCGATCTCGCAACAAGGAGTGAGCAGTGGATAGAGCCGCGAAACGTGAGCTCATCGACCGTCTCCATACCGTGTTCAACGACACGGGCGTGGTGGTGGTCGCCCACAACACCGGCATGGTGGCTGCCCAATCCGCGGAGTTCCGTCGCGTCGTCAAAGAGGCGGGCGGTACCGTGAAGGTGGCCAAAAACAAGCTGGTGCAGCTCGCAATCAAGGACACGCCGACTGCCGACATTTCGGATTTGCTGAAGGGGCCGACCGTACTGGCCTTCTCGAAGGATCCGATCGCCGCCGCGAAAGCGACGGTCGCCTATGCCAAGGGTAACGACAAGCTCGTGATCCTGGGCGGCGCGATGGGCAAGACGGTGCTTGATGCGAAGGGCGTGAAAGCGCTCGCAGAGCTGCCTTCGCTCGATGAACTGCGTGCCCAGCTGATCGGTATCCTGAACGCGCCGGCGACGAAGATCGCCCGCACGATCAAGGAGCCGGGTGGCCAGCTTGCACGTGTCATCCAGGCCAAGGCGTCTCAGGGCGACGCTGCCTAGGCAAGTGGTCAAATGAGCAATCCACGCGGGTTCTTCTGACGAAAGCCCGCGCTCAAAAGTTCAAACCGGAAGGAAAAATCGAATGTCCAAGTTAGAAAAGATCGTCGACGACTTGTCGTCGCTCACCGTTCTGGAAGCCGCTGACCTCGCCAAGCTTCTCGAAGAAAAGTGGGGCGTTTCGGCGGCTGCTGCCGTCGCCGTGTCGGCGGCTCCCGCTGCTGCGGCCGCTGCACCCGTTGAAGAACAGACCGAGTTCTCGGTCATTCTCGTGGCCGGCGGCGACAAGAAGATCAACGTCATCAAGGAAGTCCGCGCCATCACGGGTCTTGGGCTCAAGGAAGCCAAGGACCTCGTCGAGGCCGGCGGCAAGACCGTCAAGGACGGTGTCTCCAAGGACGAAGCTGCCAAGCTCAAGAAGCAGCTCGAAGACCAGGGCGCCAAGGTCGAACTGAAGTAAGCACTCCGTGTCCGGCGGCCGGCTCCGCGGAGCGGTGTCGCCTGGCACGACCTGAAAGTGTGTCCGGCGGCCGGCTTCGCGGAGCGGTGTCGCCGGGCACGACTAAAAACGTCTTTCCGGAGGGTCTTTGCGGGGCGCAAGCCGCGCAGCGGGCCTTCCGGTGAGCCGTTTCCAGAAGCGGTTTTCGGCGCGGGGCCGGCGGGCCCCACGTGCAGATGAAGCAATGAAGCGCGGGATCGCGATCCGCGCAAGATGAAACGAGGAGCGGACATGGCTGAAACGTTCAACGGCCGCAAGCGCATCCGGAAGCAGTTCGGTTCGATCCGCGAAGTGGCGGAGATGCCGAACCTCATCGAGGTTCAAAAGAGTTCCTACGATGACTTCCTGATGGTCAAGGAGCCGCCGGGCGGCCGCAAGGACGACCACGGCCTGCAGGCCGTGTTCAAGTCGGTTTTCCCGATCTCCGACTTTTCGGGCAAGTCGACGCTAGAGTTCGTGCGCTATGAATTCGACCCGGCCAAGTACGACGTCGACGAATGCATGCAGCGCGACATGACCTTTTCGGCGCCGCTCAAGGTCAAGCTGCGCCTGATCGTGTTCGATGTGAACGAAGAAACCGGTTCCAAGTCGATCAAGGACGTGAAGGAGCAGGACGTCTACATGGGCGAAATGCCCTTGATGACGATGAACGGCACGTTCGTGATCAACGGCACCGAGCGCGTGATCGTTTCGCAGATGCACCGCTCGCCGGGTGTGTTCTTCGACCATGACCGCGGCCGCACGCATGCCTCGGGCAAGCTGTTGTTTGCTGCCCGCATCATTCCCTATCGCGGGTCGTGGCTCGATTTCGAGTTCGATGCGAAAGACGTGGTTTACGTGCGCATCGACCGTCGGCGCAAACTGCCGGTGACGACGCTGCTTTATGCGTTGGGGCTCGACGACGAGCAAATCCTGTCGACGTTCTACCGGCAGATCCCGGTCAAGGAATCCAAGCGCGGCTGGAAGATGCCGTTCGACGCCGGCAAAATTCGCGGCATGACTCCGCTCGGTGATCTCATCGATGCGAAGTCGGGCGATGTCGTCGCCAAGGCCGGCGAGAAGATCACCGCACGCAAGGCGCGTGAACTCGCAGAAGCCGGATTGAAGGAAATTCTGGTTTCGCCGGAAGATCTGTCGGGCCGTTATATCGGCGAAGATGTCGTCGATCTGGAATCGGGACAGATTTACGCTGAGGCTGGTGACGAACTCGATCCGAAGCTGCTGGCGGAGATCAGGGAACAGAAGATCAAGGAATTCCAGATCCTCGATATCGACCACGTCAATATCGGACCCTTCATCCGCAACACGCTGCATATCGACAAGAACTCGAACCATCAGGAAGCTCTGATGGATATTTACCGCGTGATGCGTCCGGGCGAGCCCCCGACCATCGAGGCGGCCACCGCGCTGTTCCACAGCTTGTTCTTCGATAGCGAGCGCTACGATCTCTCGGCCGTCGGCCGGGTGAAGATGAACATGCGCCTTGAACTCGATGCGCCCGACACGATGCGCGTCCTGCGGCGTGAAGACATCATCGCTGTAGTCAAGACGCTCGTTGACCTGCGTGACGGTCGCGGCGAAATCGACGATATCGACCACCTTGGCAACCGCCGGGTGCGCTCGGTCGGCGAACTCATGGAGAACCAGTACCGCCTCGGTCTCCTGCGCATGGAGCGCGCCATCAAGGAGCGGATGTCGTCGGTCGATATCGACACGGTGATGCCGCAGGATTTGATCAACGCCAAACCGGCGGCTGCTGCCGTGCGCGAGTTCTTCGGCTCATCGCAGCTGTCACAGTTCATGGACCAGACGAATCCGCTGTCGGAGATCACCCACAAACGCCGTCTTTCGGCGCTTGGCCCGGGCGGTCTGACGCGCGAACGTGCGGGTTTCGAAGTTCGCGACGTGCATCCGACGCATTACGGGCGCATCTGCCCGATCGAGACGCCGGAAGGTCCCAACATCGGTCTCATCAACTCGCTGGCGACGTTCGCCCGCGTCAACAAATATGGCTTCATCGAAAGCCCCTATCGCCGCGTGAAGGATAACCGCGTGACGGACGAGGTCGTGTATCTCTCCGCCATGGAAGAAATGCGCCATCACGTTGCGCAGGCGAACGCCGAACTTGACGCCAAGGGCAAGCTCGTTGACGAATTGATCACTTGCCGCTTCTCGGGCGACGTTTTGCTCGTGCCGCGCGAAAAGGTCGATTACATCGACGTGTCGCCGAAGCAGCTCGTGTCGGTCGCCGCGGCGCTGATCCCGTTTCTTGAAAACGACGACGCCAACCGCGCTCTTATGGGCTCGAACATGCAGCGGCAGGCTGTGCCGCTCATTCGTGCCGAAGCGCCGTTTGTCGGCACGGGCATGGAAGAAGTGGTAGCGCGTGATTCTGGTGCCGCGATTGCGGCGCGACGGACCGGCATCATCGACCAGGTGGACGCAACGCGTATCGTGATCCGCGCGACGGAAGAAGCCGATCCGTCGAAGCCGGGTGTTGACATCTATCGTCTGCGCAAGTTCCAGCGTTCGAACCAGAACACCTGCATCAATCAGCGGCCGCTGGTGAATGTGGGCGATCGGGTCGATGCTGGCGAGATCATCGCGGACGGTCCCTCGACGGACCTGGGCGATCTGGCGCTGGGCAAGAACGTGCTCGTCGCGTTCATGCCGTGGATGGGCTACAACTTCGAGGACAGCATCCTGCTCTCGGAGCGGGTCGTGTCGGATGACATCTTCACTTCGATCCACATCGAAGAATTCGAAGTCATGGCCCGCGACACGAAGCTTGGTCCTGAAGAAATCACGCGCGACATTCCGAACGTGTCGGAAGAGGCGCTGAAGAACCTCGACGAAGCCGGCATCGTCTACATCGGCGCGGAAGTGAATCCGGGCGACATTCTCGTCGGCAAGATCACGCCGAAGGGCGAAAGCCCCATGACGCCGGAAGAAAAGCTTTTGCGCGCCATTTTCGGTGAAAAGGCGTCGGACGTTCGCGATACGTCGCTGCGTCTACCGCCGGGCGTGTCGGGTACGATCGTCGAAGTGCGTGTCTTCAACCGCCACGGCGTGGAGAAGGACGAGCGCGCGATGGCGATCGAGCGCGAAGAAATCGAGCGTCTCGCGAAAGACCGCGACGACGAAATGCAAATCCTCGACCGCAACGTGTATGCGCGTCTCAAGGAGGCGTTGCTGGGCAAGGAAGTGTCGAAGGGGCCGCGCGGGGCTCGCAAGGGCACCAAGCTCGACGACGCAATTCTGGACGATATACCGCGTAGTCAGTGGTGGGAAATCGGGCTCGCCAACGAGAAGGCGCAGGCCGAACTCGAAGCCATCAATAAGCAATATGAAGAGGCCAAAAAGAGCCTCGAGCGCCGCTTCGTGGACAAGGTCGACAAGCTGCAACGCGGTGATGAACTGCCGCCCGGCGTGATGAAGATGGTCAAAGTCTTCGTTGCCGTGAAGCGTAAGATCCAGCCGGGCGACAAAATGGCCGGCCGGCATGGCAACAAGGGTGTCGTTTCACGGATCGTGCCTTGCGAAGACATGCCGTTCCTGGAGGACGGTACACATGTCGACGTGGTGTTGAACCCGCTCGGTGTGCCATCGCGCATGAACGTCGGCCAGATTCTGGAGACGCACATGGGCTGGGCGTGCCGTGGTCTCGGCCGCCTGATCGATGAAGCGCTGCAGGAGTTCCATGCATCGGGCAAGACGGATGCGCTGCGCGAGGAAATGAAGAAGATCTACGGCCGTGATGAGATCAAGCCGAACATCAAGGACGACGAACTCGTTGCGGCGGCCAATCTGCTAAAGCGTGGCGTTCCGATTGCGACGCCGGTGTTCGATGGTGCGCGGGAACCCGACATCGTCGTGATGCTGAAACAGGCGGGATTTGACTCGTCGGGGCAGGTCACCTTGTTCGACGGGCGCACCGGCGAGCCGTTCGATCGTAAAGTTACGGTCGGCTATAAGTACATCCTGAAGCTGCACCACCTTGTCGATGACAAGATCCACGCTCGCTCCATTGGTCCGTATTCGCTCGTTACCCAGCAGCCGCTGGGCGGCAAGGCGCAGTTCGGCGGCCAGCGCTTCGGCGAAATGGAAGTCTGGGCATTGGAAGCCTATGGCGCGGCCTACACGCTGCAGGAAATGCTGACCGTCAAGTCCGACGACGTGGCGGGCCGCACCAAGGTCTACGAGGCTATCGTGCGCGGCGACGATGCGTTCGAGGCTGGCGTGCCGGAAAGCTTCAACGTCTTGGTCAAGGAAATGCGGGCGCTCGGCCTCAACGTCGAGCTTCTGAATACCGAGGTTGTGCCGCCCGAAGCGACATCCGACACACCCCAGCCGCAGCCGCAGTTACCGCCTCAGGCGGCAGAATAAAAACATGCCCTTCTCCCCATCGTTTTCGATGGGGAGAGGGGCTAGACGCACTGCCCGAATTTTTCCGGGGCGTTTTTCCTGAAACGCTCCCCGAGGAGACAAGAGCCGATGAACGAGATCACCAACCTCTTCAAGACGCAGGCGCCGGTGCCGACGTTCGATCAGATCAAGATCTCGATCGCGTCGCCCGACGACATCCTTTCCTGGTCGTTCGGTGAAATCAAGAAGCCCGAAACGATTAACTACCGCACGTTCAAACCGGAGCGCGACGGCCTGTTCTGCGCGCGTATTTTCGGACCGATCAAGGATTACGAATGCTTGTGCGGCAAGTACAAGCGGATGAAGTACAAGGGTCTAATCTGTGAGAAGTGCGGCGTCGAAGTCACGCTGGCCAAGGTGCGGCGCGAGCGTATGGGCCATATCGAACTGGCCGCTCCCGTTGCTCATATCTGGTTTCTGAAGTCGCTGCCGTCGCGCATCGGCCTGCTTCTCGACATGTCGCTGAAGGACCTCGAGCGCGTTCTCTACTTCGAAAACTACATTGTCATCGAGCCCGGCATTTCGCCTTTCAAAGAGCATCAGCTTCTGACCGAAGAGCAGTACAACACGGCTCTTGATGAGCATGGTGCGGATAGCTTCACCGCCGGCATCGGCGCCGAAGCCATCCGCGAGATCCTTTCGGCCATGGATCTGCCCAAGATCCGCGACCACTTGCGTCAGGAAATTGCCGAAGCGACGACCGAGCTGAAGCCGAAGAAGCTCGGCAAGCGGCTGAAGGTCATCGAGGCGTTCATGGATTCGGGCAACCGTCCTGAATGGATGATCCTGACCCACGTTCCGGTCATCCCGCCGGAGTTGCGTCCGCTCGTTCCCCTCGACGGTGGCCGCTTTGCCACGTCCGACCTGAACGATCTCTACCGCCGCGTCATCAACCGCAACAATCGCCTGAAGCGGCTGATGGAACTGCGCGCGCCCGACATCATCATCCGCAACGAGAAGCGCATGCTTCAGGAAGCGGTCGACGCGCTGTTCGATAACGGCCGTCGCGGCCGCGTCATCACGGGTGCCAACAAGCGACCGTTGAAATCGCTGGCCGACATGCTCAAAGGCAAGCAGGGCCGGTTCCGGCAGAACCTGCTCGGCAAGCGTGTCGACTACTCGGGGCGCTCCGTCATCGTGGTCGGTCCGGAGCTCAAGCTGCATCAGTGCGGCTTGCCCAAGAAGATGGCGCTCGAACTTTTCAAGCCCTTCATCTATGCGCGCCTGCAGACGCTCGGTCAGGCGGCGACCGTGAAGCAGGCCAAGAAGCTCGTCGAAAAGGAGAAGCCGGAAGTCTGGGACGTCCTCGACGAGGTCATCCGCGAACATCCGGTGCTGTTGAACCGCGCACCGACGCTGCACCGTCTCGGCATCCAGGCATTCGAGCCGCAACTGATCGAGGGCAAGGCGATCCAGCTTCACCCGCTCGTCTGCGCGGCCTTCAACGCTGACTTCGACGGCGACCAGATGGCCGTGCACGTGCCGCTGTCGCTCGAAGCGCAGCTGGAAGCGCGCGTTCTCATGATGTCGACCAACAACATCCTGCATCCGGCCAATGGTCAGCCGATCATCGTGCCGTCGCAGGACATCGTGCTTGGGCTGTACTATCTCTCGATCCAGCGCGACAAGGAGCCGGGCGAAGGCATGATTTTCGGGTCGGTCGGCGAAATCCGGCACGCGCTCGAAGCCAAGGTCGTGACGTTGCACGCCAAGGTCAAGGCGCGCTTCCGTGCCGTCGGTCCACAATGGAGAAGAGGTCATCGAACTGCACGACACGACGCCCGGGCCGCATGCTGCTCGGCGAAGTGCTGCCGCGTCGTCCAAACGTGAAGTTCTCACTCGTCAACCAACTGCTGACGAAGAAGGCCATCTCGGGCATGATCGATGCCGTCTACCGCAACTGCGGTCAGAAGGAGACGGTGATCTTCTGCGACCGCATCATGGCGCTCGGCTTCCATCATGCCTTCAAGGCCGGCATTTCGTTCGGCAAGGACGATATGCAGATCCCGGAAACGAAGGCGAAGATCGTCGAAAAAACGAATGATCTCGTGCTCGAGTTCGAGCAGCAGTACCAGGACGGCCTCATCACTCAGCTTGAGAAGTACAACAAGGTGGTGGACGCCTGGTCGAAGTGCACCGATCAGATCGCGAAGGAAATGATCGATCGCATTTCGAACGCGGGCAAGGACAAGGACGGCCGCGAGCGTCCGATCAACTCGATCTACATGATGAGCCATTCGGGTGCGCGCGGATCGCCGACCCAGATGCGTCAGCTCGCAGCCATGCGCGGATTGATGACCAAGCCGTCGGGCGAGATCATCGAGACGCCGATCATCTCGAACTTCAAGGAAGGCCTGTCGGTTCTCGAGTACTTCAACTCCACCCACGGCGCCCGCAAGGGTCTCGCGGATACGGCATTGAAGACGGCGAACTCGGGCTACCTCACACGTCGTCTCGTCGACGTCGCCCAGGACGCCATCATTCTGGAGGATGATTGCGGCACCGACGGTGGCATTAACGTTCAGGCCGTGGTCGATGCCGGCCAGGTGATCGTTTCATTGGCGCAGCGTGTTCTCGGCCGCACGGCGGCGGAAGAAATCGTGGTTCCCGGAACCGGTGAGGTTCTCGTCAAGCTCGGCGAACTTATCGAAGAACGTCATGCCGATCTGATCGGCCGTAACGAAGTGCAGGAAATCCGTATTCGCTCGGTTTTGACCTGTGAGACGGTTTCGGGCGTGTGCGCCAAGTGCTACGGCCGCGACTTGGCTCGCGGTACTCCGGTCAACATCGGCGAAGCGGTGGGCGTCATCGCCGCGCAGTCGATCGGTGAACCGGGTACGCAGTTGACAATGCGTACATTCCACATCGGCGGCGCGGCAAACGTCGTCGACCAGTCTTTCGTCGATTCAAACTTCAACGGGTCGGTCAAGATCAAGAACCGCGCTGTGACGAAGGATAGCCAGGGTCGTCTCGTGGCGATGGCCCGCACGATGTCTATCGTCATCATTGATCAATCGGGCAAGGAACTGGCGACCCACAAAATCCAGCTCGGCGCGCGTTTGCACGTCGACGAGGGTGATGAAGTGAAGCGCGGTACGCGTCTGGCGCAGTGGGATCCCTTCACGCGTCCGATCCTCACCGAAGCGTCGGGTACCGTCAGTTTCGAGGACATGATCGACGGCGCTTCCGTGCGCGAACAGACCGACGAAATGAAGGGTACGACGAACCGTGTGATCATCGATTGGCGCGCGACGCCGCGCGGCGCGGATCTGAAGCCCGCCATCGTGGTCAAGGATTTCGAAGGGCAAGCCAATCAAGGTCGCGCGTGGCGGTGATGCACGCTACCTGCTGCCGGTAGAAGCCGTACTCTCGGTCGAGCCGGGCACCGAAGTGAAGGCCGGTGACGTGCTCGCCCGCATCCCGCTTGCCTCCGCCAAGCAGAGCGATATTACGGGCGGCTTGCCGCGCGTGGCAGAACTCTTCGAGGCACGGCGGCCGAAGGATCACGCGATCATCGCGGAAGTCTCCGGTACAATCGAGTTCGGCAAGGACTACAAGAACAAGCAGCGCATCACGATCGCGCCGGATGAGGAGGGCGTCGAGCCGGTGGAGTATCTCATTCCGCGCGGCAAGAACCTCTCCGTGCAGCACGGTGACCACGTGGAACGCGGCGACTTCATCTATGACGGGCATCCTGCGCCGCACGATATTCTGGCGGTCAAGGGCGTCGAAGAGCTGGCCAACTACCTGATCAATGAAATCCAGGACGTCTATCGTCTGCAGGGCGTGATGATCAACGACAAGCACATCGAGGTGATCGTTCGCCAGATGCTGCAAAAGGTCGAGATCACCGATCCGGGCGATACGGGTCTGATCAAGGGCGAGCAACTCGACCGCATCGAAATGGACGAGATCAACGTCAAGATCGAAAAGCAGGGCAAGCGTCCGGCGACCGGTACGCCGGTTCTGCTCGGGATCACAAAGGCGTCGCTGCAGACCCGGTCGTTCATCTCGGCTGCCTCGTTCCAGGAGACGACCCGCGTACTCACCGACGCGGCCGTCATCGCCAAGTCGGATACGCTGGAAGGGCTGAAAGAGAATGTCATCGTGGGCCGCCTCATTCCGGCGGGCACGGGCGGGATGCTGCGCCGCCTGCGTCGCGAAGCAACCCGGCGCGACGAACTGATCGCCAAGGAGAAGGCAAGGTCGGATGCCACCGGTGCACTTGCCGGCCCGTCAGAAGGCGGGGTGGCGGCTCGCCGTCGCCGCCGCGTTGCCGAATAGGGATTGCGCCCACGGCTCGCTCGCTAAGATGTGAACGGCCGCCCTACCGGGCGGCCGTTTCTTTTGCCGCAGCGGTTTGGCTGCGAAATGACGCGCTGGGTTCGCGTGTTTTGCCAAAAAAGTGCAACGGCTTGCCCGCCGGGTGTTGACCGCGCATTGGGCTCTGTATATAGACAGCCCACTCTCACGGTAGGTCGTAGGCCGTTCGCGCATTTATCTGCGCCGTATAACGGACCTAAACACTGTCGTCTCTAAGCAGAGGACATTTCTGGACCAAGATCTCCGGGGCGCTGTCATGGCGGACTGGACGATCCTCTGGTTTTTTCGTGTCAG
Organism: uncultured Alphaproteobacteria bacterium; assembly: GCA_963742405.1. Taxonomy (GTDB): domain Bacteria; phylum Pseudomonadota; class Alphaproteobacteria; order Rhizobiales; family Hyphomicrobiaceae; genus JAGVSR01. The sequence goes on along the minus strand of CAVUMB010000010.1, from coordinate 145,236 downwards.
GCCGCGCATGCCGCGTGGCCAGGCAGGATCGGCTTGGCGTTTGTGCGGCTTGTTGCCGGCATTCGCCCAACGACGGACGAGGCGAATGCCGACAATACAACAGCTTATCCGGAAGCCCCGGCACCCCAAGACGTACCGCGAGAAGTCGCGGCACATGGAGCATTGCCCGCAGAAGCGTGGCGTCTGCACCCGCGTCTACACCACGACCCCGAAGAAGCCGAACTCGGCGCTGCGCAAGGTCGCCAAGATCCGTCTCACCAACGGTTTTGAGGTGATCGGCTACATCCCGGGCGAAGGCCATAACCTGCAGGAGCACTCCGTGGTGCTCATCCGCGGCGGTCGCGTCAAGGATTTGCCGGGCGTGCGCTATCACATCCTGCGCGGTGTGCTCGATACCCAGGGCGTTTCCGCCCGTCGCCAGCGCCGTTCGAAGTACGGCGCCAAGCGTCCGAAGTGATCGTTCGAATTAAGGGAAGACAGCTATGTCCCGCCGTCACAAAGCCGAGAAGCGCGAGGTCAATCCTGACCCGAAGTTTGCTGACCTCGTTCTGTCGAAGTTCATGAACGCGGTCATGAAGGAAGGCAAGAAATCCACGGCCGAGCGCATTGTTTATGGCGCGCTCGAACTCGATGGAAAAGAAGGCCAAGTCCGACCCGCTCGCCATGTTTCATCAGGCGCTCGAAAATGTCATGCCGGCAGTGGAAGTTCGCTCGCGGCGTGTCGGCGGCGCGACCTACCAGGTGCCGGTCGAAGTTCGCACCGAGCGCCGGCAGGCCCTCGCCATCCGCTGGATCATTAGCGCCGCCCGTGGCCGCAACGAAAACACGATGGTCGACCGTCTGTCGGGCGAACTGCTCGACGCCTCGCAGAACCGCGGCTCCGCCGTGAAGAAGCGCGAGGACACGCACAAGATGGCCGACGCCAACCGCGCCTTCTCGCACTACCGCTGGTAAGGCCGTTCGACTTTTGAGATTTCGAGGACCATCATGGCCCGTCAATACGCGATCGAGGACTACCGCAACTTCGGCATCATGGCTCATATTGATGCTGGAAAGACAACCACGACCGAGCGGATCCTCTATTACACCGGCAAGTCCTACAAGATCGGCGAAGTCCATGACGGCGCCGCGACGATGGACTTCATGGAGCAGGAAGCAGAGCGCGGGATCACGATCACGTCCGCGGCCACGACCTGTTTCTGGCCCGGCCGCGACGGCCGCAAGCGCCGCCTGAACATCATCGACACGCCCGGCCACGTCGACTTCACCATCGAAGTCGAGCGGTCGCTGCGCGTACTGGATGGCGCGGTGTGTGTTCTCGACAGCAATCAAGGCGTCGAACCGCAGACGGAGACCGTCTGGCGCCAGGGCGACAAGTACAATGTTCCGCGCATTATCTTCTCCAACAAGATGGACAAGACCGGCGCTGACTTTTTCATGTGCCTGGCCGACATCAAGGACAAGCTTGGCGCCCGCGCGGTTCCGCTGCAGATTCCGATCGGCGCCGAGAGCGATTTTAAAGGCGTTGTCGATCTCATCGAAATGAAGGCCATCACCTGGGACGGTGACGGCAAAGATTCCAAGATGATCAAGAGTGAGATTCCCGCTGATCTCCTCGACAAGGCGATTGAATTCCGCGCCGCCATGATCGAAGCCGCCGTCGAGATGGACGACTCGGTCATGGAAACCTACCTCGATGGCGTCGAGCCCGACGAAGCCACGATCCGCCGGCTCATCCGAAAAGCGACGATCACGCGCACGTTCTATCCGATGATGTGCGGCTCGGCCTTCAAGAACAAGGGCGTCCAGCTTCTGCTCGACGCTGTAGTCGATTTCCTCCCCGCACCTTCGGATCGCGAAGCATACAGCGGCATTGATCCCAAGACCGGCAACGAGTTGCCGCGCCGGCCGGTGGATGAAGATCCTCTCGCCATGATCGCGTTCAAGATCATGAGCTTTGAGCACGTCGGTTCAATCACGTTCTGCCGCATCTACTCGGGCAAGCTCGAGCAGGGAATGGCGTTGGCCAACACGTCACGTGACAAGAAAGAGCGTGCTGGCCGCATGTACCTCATGCACGCCGCCGATCGCGAAGAAATCAAGGAAGCGTTCGCGGGCGACATCGTCGCCTTGCAGGGCATGAAGGATGTGCGCACGGGCGAAACGCTGTGCGATCCGGCCAAGCCCGTCATTCTTGAGAAGATGGATTTCCCCGAACCCGTCATCAATCTCTCGATTGTGCCCAAGACCAAGGCCGACCAGGAAAAGATGGCGATCGCCCTGAACACGATGGCGATCGAGGACCCTTCGTTCCGCGTCTCCGTCGACCAGGAGTCGGGCGAAACCATTCTGAAGGGCATGGGCGAACTTCATCTCGACATTAAGGTCGACATCCTGAAGCGGACCTACGGCGTCGAGGCCGATGTCGGCCAGCCGCAGGTCGCATACCGCGAGACGCTCGCGCGCAGCGCCGATATCGATTACACGCACAAGAAGCAGTCGGGCGGTACGGGCCAGTTTGCCCGCGTCAAGCTGCGCCTCGAGCCGAACGAAACCGGCAAGGGCAACGAGTTCGAGACCGAGATCGTCGGCGGTACCGTACCGAAGGAATACATTCCCGGCGTCGAAAAGGGTGTTGCCTCGGTTTGGGGAAATGGTGTGCTGATCGGCTTCCCGATTGTCGACACCAAGGTCACCCTTTACGACGGCGCCTTCCATGAAGTGGACTCGTCGGCGATCGCCTTCGAAATTGCGACCCGCGCGGCCATGAAGGAAGGTTGCGAGAAGGGCGGCATCAAGATTCTCGAGCCGATTATGGACGTGGAGGTCGTGACGCCGGCTGATTTCGTCGGTGGCATTATCGGCGACATCAATGGTCGGCGTGGCCAAATCCGCGATCAGCAGATGCGTGGTAACGCCACTGTCATTCGCGCATTCGTGCCACTGGCCAACATGTTCGGGTATGTCAGTCAGCTGCGCTCGATGTCGACGGGGCGCGCATCCTACACGATGCAGTTCGCCCACTATGCCGACGTGCCGCGCAACGTGGCCGAAGAAGTCAAGGCGAAGTACGCCTGAACGAACTAAGGGGTTGGAGAGCCCCACTTCGACGCCGGAGCCTGAGACCGGCACCGAGGTTGAATGGATCGAGATCATCGGGGCACGTGAGCCCCAGAACGACAACTGAAGTGGAGAGCCGACGATGGCGAAGGCAAAATTCGAACGTAACAAGCCGCATTGCAACGTAGGCACGATTGGGCACGTTGACCACGGCAAGACGACGTTGACGGCGGCTTTGACGAAGGTTTCTGCGGACCGGGGCTGGACGGCGACGTCGATTGCGTATGACGAAGTTGCGAAGGCTTCGGAAAGCCAGGGCCGTCGCGATCCGACGAAGATCCTGACGATTGCGACGTCGCATGTGGAATACGCGACGCCGAACCGGCACTATGCGCACGTCGACTGCCCGGGCCACGCCGACTACGTGAAGAACATGATCACGGGTGCGGCTCAGATGGACGGAGCGATCCTGGTCGTGTCGGCGGTTGACGGTCCGATGCCGCAGACGCGCGAGCACATCCTGCTCGCCCGCCAGGTCGGCGTGCCCTACATCGTGGTGTTCTTGAACAAGTGCGATGTGGTCGAAGACGAAGAGCTTCTGGACCTGGTTGAGATGGAAGTGCGCGAGCTTCTGTCGAAGTACCAGTTTCCGGGCGACGACACGCCGATCATCCGGGGCGCTGCGATCAAGGCGCTGAACGGTGAGAAGGGTCCGCTGGCGGACGAAGCGATCCTGAAGCTTTATGAGGCTCTGGATACCTACATTCCTCTGCCGGACCGTCCGAAGGATCAGCCGTTCCTGATGCCGATCGAAGACGTTTTCTCGATCTCGGGTCGCGGCACGGTGGTGACGGGCCGCATTGAGCGCGGGGTGATCAAGGTCGGCGAGGAAGTCGAGATCGTGGGCCTGCGCGATACGCAGAAGTCGGTCGTGACGGGCGTGGAAATGTTCCGCAAGCTGCTCGACAGCGGAGAAGCTGGCGACAACGTCGGCTGCCTGTTGCGCGGCATTGACAAGGAAGCGGTTGAGCGCGGCCAGGTTCTGGCCAAGCCGGGCTCGGTGAAGCCGCACAAGAAGTTCAAGGCGGAAGCCTACATTCTGACGAAGGACGAGGGCGGCCGTCACACGCCGTTCTTCACGAACTATCGCCCGCAGTTTTACTTCCGCACGACGGACGTGACGGGTGTGGTGACGCTGCCGGAAGGCACGGAAATGGTGATGCCGGGCGACAACGTGTCGATGGACGTGGAACTGGTGTCTCCGATTGCCATGGAAGAAAAAGTTCGCTTCGCCATCCGCGAAGGCGGCCGCACCGTCGGCGCCGGCGTCGTGACGAAGATCGTCGAGTAATCAAGAGGGGTTGGCGGCAGCGCTATTCGAAGTCTTTAGCGCTTTCACCTATTAGTAGGTCTCAATCATGAACGGCCAAAACATTCGAATCCGGCTCAAGGCGTTCGACCATCGCATACTTGATGCGTCGACGCGTGAGATCGTGAACACGGCGAAGCGCACAGGTGCCGAAGTCCGGGGTCCGATCCCGTTGCCGACGCGCATCGAGCGTTTCACCGTCAACCGCTCGCCGCACATCGACAAGAAGAGCCGCGAACAGTTCGAGATTCGCACCCATAAGCGGCTTCTCGACATCGTGGATCCGACCCCTCAAACGGTCGACGCGTTGATGAAACTCGATCTCGCCGCCGGCGTGGACGTCGAGATAAAGCTCTAGAGGTTTCGGATCCTCTGACGTTCAGGCAATCGGCCGGCGTCATGATCCCAAGATAGGAAGGAATGCGCGCAATGCGTTCCGGAGTGATTGCACAGAAGGTCGGCATGACCCGCATCTTTACCGATGCCGGGGAGCATGTGCCCGTGACTGTCCTGAAGCTGGAGAAGCTACAGGTGGTTTCGCATCGCACGGCCGAGAAGAACGGCTACACCGCGCTGCAGGTCGGCGCCGGCACACGCCGGCCCTCGCGACTGACGAAGTCGGAGAAGGGCACATTCGCGGTCGCCGAGGTCGAGGCGAAACGCAAACTCGCCGAGTTTCGAGTTTCGCCCGACAACCTGATTGAGGTTGGCGCTGAGATCACGGCTGACCACTTCGTTCCGGGACAGTTCGTCGACGTGACGGGCACCTCGAAGGGCAAAGGGTTCGCCGGTGCGATGAAGCGCTGGAACTTCGGTGGTCTGCGTGCCACGCACGGGGTCTCCGTCTCGCATCGCTCGCACGGTTCGACCGGTCAGCGGCAAGACCCCGGCAAGGTGTTCAAGGGTAAGAAGATGGCTGGTCACCTCGGTGACGAGCGTATTACCACCCAGAACCTGATCGTCGCCAAGATCGACACCAATCGCGGCTTGATCATGATCCGGGGTGCCGTTCCCGGTTCGAAGGGCGGCTGGGTCATCGTTCGCGACGCCGTTAAGAAGGCTGCGCATGCCAATACGCCCAAGCCTGGCGCGTTCAAGGCTCGCGTCGCTGCCGACAAGAAGGAGCAGGCGTGATGAAAGCCTCTGTCACCACGCTGGATGCGACGACGGCCGGTGAGGTCGAACTTGCCGACGCGATCTTCGGCCTTGAGCCGCGCCCCGACCTGATCCACCGCATGGTGCGCTATCAGCTCCTCAAGCGCATGGCCGGCACGCATCACGCCCAGGACCGTTCGGAAGTTACGGTCACGGGTAAGAAAATGTACAAGCAGAAGGGGACCGGCGGCGCCCGTCACGGCGACAAGTCGGTTCCGCAATGGCGCGGCGGTGGCAAGGCGCACGGTCCCAAGCCGCGTAGCCATGCCGTCGATATGCCCAAGAAGGTCCGGGCGCTGGCTTTGCGTCATGCACTCTCAGCGAAAGCCAAGTCCGGCGATATCGTCGTGCTCGATAAGGCGTCCTCGTCGGAGGGCAAAACGGGCGCTCTGCGGATGCAGTTCGCCAAGCTGTCGCTCGACAACGCGCTGATCATCGACGGCGCCGAACTCGATGTCGGCTTTGCTCGCGCGGCGCGCAATATTCCGAATATCGATCTGCTGCCGATCCAGGGCATCAACGTCTACGACATTCTGCGTCGCCGGAAGCTCGTGTTGACGAAGGCCGCGGTCGAGGCTCTGGAGGCCCGTTTCAAATGACTGTGAAGCTCAAATCCTATGACGTGATCCTGGCTCCTGTGATCACGGAGAAATCGACGCTCGTTTCGGAAGCCAACCAAGTGATCTTCAAGGTCGCACCGGGGGCCACCAAGACGGACATCAAGGCCGCCGTCGAAAGCCTGTTCAAGGTCAAGGTGAAGGCCGTTAATACGCTCGTCCGCAAGGGCAAGAACAAGGTGTTCAAGGGCCGCCGCGCGCTGCTCTCCGATACCAAGAAGGCAATCGTCACGTTGGAGGCCGGCCACTCCATCGATGTGACGACGGGCCTCTAGAGGAAAACGTCATGGCATTGAAGACATACCGCCCGACGTCGCCAGGCCTGCGCCACCTCGTTCAGGTGGACCGCAGTCACCTGTGGAAGGGCTCACCGGTCAAGATGCTCGTCGAGGGTAAAACCAAGACGGGTGGCCGCAATAGCGATGGCCGCATCACGACTCGTCACATCGGTGGCGGTCACAAGCAGCTGTATCGCCACGTCGACTTCAAACGGCGCAAATTCGATGTGCCGGCTGTGGTCGAACGGCTCGAATACGATCCGAACCGGACGGCGTTCATCGCGCTGATCAAGTACGAGGATGGGACGCTGTCCTACATCCTCGCACCGCAGCGTCTGGGCGTCGGTGACACGGTTGTGGCCGGGGCGAAGGTGGACGTGAAGCCGGGCAATGCGATGCCGCTGTCGGCCATGCCGCTCGGCACGATCATCCACAACGTCGAGCTGAAGCCGCTTCGTGGCGGTCAGCTGGCGCGGTCGGCGGGATCGTTCGTGCAGCTCGTCGGTCGCGATGCCGGCTGGGCCGTGCTGAAACTCAACTCGGGCGAGACGCGCAAAGTGCGCGCCGATTGCATGGCCTCTGTCGGCGCTGTGTCGAACCCCGACCACATGAACACGGTCACGGGCAAGGCTGGCCGCACGCGCTGGAAGGGCACTCGCCCGACGGTGCGTTCGATCACCATGAACCCGATCGACCATCCCAACGGCGGCCGTACCAACGGCGGCAAGCACTGGGCGACGCCCTGGGGCAAGCCGACGAAGGGCTACAAGACGCGTAAAAACAAGGCGACGGACAAGTTCATTATCCGCAGCCGTCACAAGTCGAAGTAAGGCCTGAGACAGAGCTAGGAGATAACGCAGTGACACGTTCTGTTTGGAAGGGCCCGTTTGTCGACGGCTACATCCTGAAGAAGGCCGAGAAAACGCGCGCGTCGGGCCGTAACGAAGTGATCAAGATCTGGAGCCGTCGCTCGACGATCTTGCCGCACTTCGTGGGGCTGACCTTTGGCGTCCATAACGGCCAGAAGCACATCCCTGTCTCCGTGTCGGAGGACATGGTCGGTCACAAGTTCGGTGAGTTTGCACCGACGCGGACCTTCCCTGGCCACGGCGGCGACAAGAAAGCGGTGAAGAAGTAATGGGCAAGCCGAGCCATGAGCGCAGCCTCGCGGACAACGAGGCCAAAGCGATCGCGAAGAACATTCGCATTTCGCCCCAGAAGCTGAACCTCGTCGCGGAACTCATCCGCGGCAAGAAGGTCGCCCAGGCCATGGCCGACCTGGAGTTCTCGCGCAAGCGCGTCGCCCAGGATGTGCGCAAGTGTGTGATGAGCGCGGTTGCCAATGCCGAAAACAATCATGGGCTCGACGTCGACGAACTGGTCGTCGCCGAAGCCTATGTGGGCAAGAACATGGTTTTGAAGCGCTTCGCGGCTCGCGGCCGCGGTCGCAGCTCGTCAATCCTGAAACCATTTTCGCAAATCACCGTCGTCGTGCGGCAGAAGCCTGAAGAGGCCGAGCCGAAGACGGCTGCCAAAAAGACCAAGCCGGCCGCCAAGTCAGCGGCTCAGCCCAAGAAGGGGGCCGCGTAATGGGTCAGAAAGTCAATCCCGTCGGACTGCGCGTCGGCATCAATCGGACGTGGGACAGCCGCTGGTTTGCGGCCCGCGGCGAATACGGCCGGCTGCTGCACGAAGACATGGTCATGCGTGATCATATCATGCAGCACCAGCGCACGGCCGGCATTTCAAAGGTCGTCATCGAACGCCCGCACAAAAAGTGCCGCGTGACCGTGCATTCGGCGCGCCCCGGCGTGCTGATCGGTAAGAAGGGCGCCGACATCGAGAAGCTGCGCGGCGAACTCGCCCGGCTGACCTCGTCGGAAGTGCACCTCAATATCGTCGAAGTGCGCAAGCCGGAAATCGATGCGACTCTGGTCGCAGAAGTCGATTGCCCAGCAGCTTGAGCGTCGTGTTGCCTTCCGCCGCGCCATGAAGCGGGCGGTTCAGTCGGCCCTGCGCCTCGGCGCGGTCGGCATTCGTATCAACGTCGCCGGCCGGCTCGGCGGCGCGGAAATCGCGCGGACCGAATGGTACCGCGAAGGCCGCGTGCCGCTGCATACGCTGCGCGCCGATATCGACTTTGGTTACGGCCTTGCCAAGACCGCCTATGGCGTCATCGGCATCAAGGTCTGGATATTCAAAGGCGAGATTATTGAGCACGATCCGATGGCTTCCGAGCGCCGTTCGCTCGAAACCCAGGATCAGGCCGGTCCGCGTCCACGCCGCGATGATGGCGAACGTCGTGACAACCGTCGTGGCGGTCCGCGCGGTGGTCGTGGTGGCGGTGGAGGTGGCGGCGGAGCTGGTGCCGGTCGTCCTGCCGATACTCCCGAAACGCCGACCGAGGCTTAAGGAACTTAGGAAAAGATCATGCTGCAACCCAAGCGCACAAAGTTCCGCAAGCAATTCAAGGGCCGCATCCATGGCGATGCGAAGAGCGGCACGACGCTGAGCTTCGGCGAGATCGGCCTCAAGGCCGTCGAACCGGAGCGTGTTACTGCACGCCAGATCGAAGCGGCTCGCCGCGCGATCGCCCGTCACACGAAGCGTCAAGGGCGCATCTGGCTGCGCATTTATCCGGACGTTCCGGTAACGAAGAAGCCTGCTGAAGTCCGCATGGGCTCGGGAAAGGGCAGTGTCGAACTTTGGGTGGCGCGCGTGAAGCCGGGCCGCATTCTGTTTGAGATCGGTGGCGTCAATCCGCAGATCGCGAAGGAAGCGCTCGAACTCGGCGCCGCCAAGCTGCCGATCAAGTGCCGTATCGTGACGCGTCTCGCTTAACCGCTGAAGCGCGCTGACAAGGAATGAGTGAGGACGAACGATGAAGGCTACTGAGCTTAAGGGCATGTCCCTCGACCAGCTCGACGACCAGCTGGTGAAGCTGAAGAAGGAGCAGTTCAACCTGCGCTTTCAACGGGCTTCCGGGCAGCTGGAAAGCACCTCGCGGATTCGCGAGGTTCGCCGCGATATCGCGCGCGTGATGACGGTTGCCCGCACCAAGCGGGCGGGTAGTGCGCAGAAGAGCGCTTGAGGAGATTGAGCGATGCCGAAGCGCGTCCTGCAGGGTGTGGTCGTTTCCGATAAGAACGACAAGACGATCGTGGTTCAGGTGGAGCGTCGCTTCACCCATCCGCTTTTGAAAAAGACCGTGCGTCGTACGAAGAAGTACCACGCGCACGACGAGACGAACGTCTTCAAGATCGGCGACAAGGTTTCTATCGAGGAAGCGGCGCCGATTTCGAAGAACAAGCGTTGGGTGGTTCTGGCGAAAGTCTAAAAACCGGGCGCCGGGCTGCTGATACAGGCTGACGGCGCGGGTTATCTGACGAGCCGGACGAAGATTAGAATTTTGGTCCCCTGAAGGGTGACCGCAAGGGAAGGACGACCGCGATGATCCAGATGGAGACCAATCTCGACGTCGCCGACAATTCGGGCGCTCGCCGCGTCCAGTGCATCAAAGTGCTGGGCGGTTCCAAGCGCAAGTACGCCACCATCGGCGACACGATCGTCGTGTCGGTGAAGGAGGCGATCCCGAAGGGGCGCGTGAAGAAGGGGCAGGTCATGAAGGCCGTGATCGTGCGCGTCGCAAAGGGTGTGCGCCGGCCGGACGGATCGCTGATCCGCTTCGACCGCAACGCCGCGGTGCTGGTCAACGCACAGGGCGAGCCGGTCGGGACGCGCATTTTCGGGCCGGTGACCCGCGAGCTGCGCGCCAAGAACCACATGAAGATCGTGTCGCTCGCGCCGGAGGTTTTGTGATGTCGGCTCAGAAGATCAAGAAGGGCGATCACGTCATCGTGCTGACGGGCCGCGACAAAGGTAAGCACGGCGAAGTCATCGAAGTGCGTCCGAAGGAGAGCCGGGCGGTCGTGCGCGGCGTCAACGTCGTTCGGCGGCACCAGAAGCAGACAGCGCAGCAGGAGGGCGGCATCATTTCGAAAGAAGCCGCGATCCAGCTGTCGAACCTGGCGCTCGAAGATCCCAAGGATGGAAAGCCGACGCGGGTCGGCTTCAAAATGCTCGACGACGGCCGCAAGGTGCGTGTTGCAAAGCGCTCTGGCGAAGTCATTCCGGAGAAGAAGTAAGCCATGGCTGAGAACGACAAAAAGGGTGGCAAGCCGCAGGGCGGCGGTCCCGCCGTTAAGGCAAAGGCTCCCAAGAAAGCTGCAGCACCTGTCGCTGCCGCTCCGGCCAAGCCACGTCCGGCAGATTACAAGCCACGCATGAAAGTGCACTACGAAAAGACGGTGCGCGACGAGTTGGTGGCGAAGTTCGAGTACAAGAACAGAATGCAGATCCCGCGCATCGAAAAGATCGTGCTGAACATGGGCGTGGGTGAAGCGACCGCCGACCGCAAGAAGGTCGAAGTCGCGGCGGCCCAGCTCGCCTTGATCGCCGGTCAGAAGCCGCAGATGACCAAAGCCAAGAAGTCGATCGCGACCTTCAAGGTGCGCGATGGCATGACGCTCGGCGCCAAGGTCACGCTGCGCGGCGATCGCATGTACGAATTTCTGGACCGCTTTGTCACCATCGCGCTGCCGCGCGTGAAAGACTTCCGCGGTCTCAACCCGAAGAGCTTCGATGGTCGTGGCAACTACGCCTGCGGTCTGAAGGAGCACCTCGTGTTTCCTGAAATCAACTATGACGAGGTCGACAATGTCCTCGGCATGGATGTGATCGTGGTGACGACCGCCAAGACCGATGACGAGGCCCGCGAACTGCTTCGCGGCTTCAATTTTCCCTTCCGCAGCTAGAGGACCTCGGGTGTCCCGTTACATGTGCCCGAAAGGCCTTTGGAGGATTTGAATGGCCAAGACCAGTTCGATTGAGAAAAACAACCGCCGTCGTAAGCTTGCCGCTCAAACGGCGGGTAAGCGGAAGCGCCTGAAAGACATCGCCAACGATCTAAAGCGGCCGGCGGAAGAGCGCTTCGCTGCGCGCCTGAAGCTTGCCGAGATGCCGCGTAATTCGAATCCAACTCGGATCCGCAATCGTTGCGAGCTGACTGGCCGCGCGCGGGGCACCTATCGCAAGTTCAAGCTGTGCCGGAACCAGCTTCGTGAACTCGCCAGCCAAGGTCGCATTCCGGGCATCGTAAAGTCGAGCTGGTAAGGGAACGAAGAAGATGGCAATGAACGATCCCATCGGCGATATGCTGACGCGCATCCGCAATGCGCAGCTTCGCCGGCGTCCGAAAGTCTCGACTCCGGCATCGAACATGCGCGCGCGCGTGCTCGACGTTCTGACCGAGGAAGGCTACATCCGCGGTTACGCTCGCGTCGAACAAAAAGGCATCGAGGCCGAATTCGAAATCGAGCTCAAGTACTATAACGGCCAGCCGGCGATCCGCGAAATCGAGCGCGTGTCAAAGCCCGGTCGCCGTGTGTACTCGCCGGTTAAGGAATTGAAGAACGTGCGCAACGGTCTTGGCGTCGCGATCCTGTCGACGCCAAAGGGCGTTATGTCGAACTCGCGGGCCCGCGAAGAGAACGTGGGCGGCGAGATCATCTGCAACATATTCTAACGAAGGCGCCCGGGCAGCCGGGTGGTTCAAGGGGTCGAACCCATGTCACGCATTGGTAAGAAGCCGGTCGCTCTCCCGTCCGCCGTCACGGCGACGGTCAGCGGCCAGACCGTGAAACTGAAGGGCGCCAAGGGCGAACTGTCGTTCACGTGCCCGGAGCAGATCAAAGTCGAGACGACGGCGGACGGTATCGAGGTGACGCCGCGCGACGAGACCAAGGCTGCCCGCTCGATGTGGGGCATGTCGCGCACCATGATCCAGAATATGATCAAGGGTGTCACGGACGGCTACTCGCATACGCTCGAAATTCACGGCGTCGGTTTCAAGGCGTCGATGAAGGGCAAAGACACCCTGACGCTCGCGGTCGGCTACAGCCACGACGTCAACATCAAGGTTCCCGCTGGCGTCGATGTGAAGGTCGGTGGTGCAAAGCAGGACCAGGTGACCGTATCGGGCATCGACAAGCAGGCTGTCGGTGAATTGGCCGCCGTCATCCGCTCTTCGCGCAAGCCGGAACCTTATCAGGGCAAGGGTGTGCGCTATCAGGGCGAATATATCTTCCGCAAGGAAGGCAAGAAGAAGTAAGGACGCGATCCATGGCTATGCACGACACAGTTTTCGACAAGCGCCGCTCGCGTGTGCGCCGTTCGCTCAAGGCGAACTCCGGAACCCGGCCGCGCCTATCGGTGCATCGCTCGGGCAAGAATATCTATGCGCAGGTCATTGACGATACGGCCGGCAAGACGATCGCTGCCGCTTCGACCCTCGAAAAGGACTTGCGCGGTTCGCTCAAAACCGGTGCCGACGTTTCGGCGGCGGCGGTCGTCGGCAAGCTTATTGCCGAGCGAGCTATCAAAGCCGGCATCGACACGGTCGTCTTCGACCGCGGCGGTTTCCTCTATCATGGGCGCGTGAAGGCGCTCGCGGAGGCCGCGCGTGAAGGCGGCTTGAAATTCTGATGAAAGGGATTTGACCGTGGCACGTGGACCTCAGGAAAAGCGCGGACGCGATCGCGACCGCGAAAAGGTCGATAGCGAATTCACCGACAAGCTCGTGCACATCAATCGTGTTGCGAAGGTCGTGAAGGGCGGCAAGCGGTTCGGCTTCGCGGCCCTTGTGGTCGTCGGCGATCTGCGCGGCCGCGTTGGCTTTGGGCACGGCAAGGCGCGCGAAGTGCCGGAAGCGATCCGCAAGGCCACGGAAGCGGCCCGCCGCAACCTCGTGCGCGTGCCGCTGCGCGATGCTCGCACGCTTCACCACGACAGCGAGGGCCGGCATGGTTCTGGCAAGGTCGTCGTTCGCTCGGCGCCGGCCGGAACCGGGATCATCGCAGGCGGCGCCATGCGCGCCGTTTTCGAAATGCTCGGCGTTCAGGATGTCGTTGCCAAATCCCTCGGCTCCACCAATCCGTACAATGTCGTGCGCGCCACCTTCGACGCCCTCAAGGGCCAGGAGAATCCGCGTGGCGTGGCGGCTCGTCGTAATCTCAAGGTTTCCGACATCGTGGCTCGCCGCCGCGACGGTTCGGTCGCCTCAGAGGCCGGCGCCGACCTTTAACGGTCGCGCCTATCTGAAGGAACGCTGCCATGGCTGACACAAAGAAGACCGTCACGGTCGAGCAATACGCGAGCGCCAACCGTCGCCCAGAAAAGCAGACGATGACCTTGCGCGGTCTGGGTCTCGACAAGCTTCACCGCCGCCGCACGCTGGAGGATACTCCGTCCGTGCGCGGCATGATTAATTCCATCCCCCACCTCGTCCGCGTCGTCGACGAGGCCTGAGGCACTTACAAAGGTTTGAGGAGCGCCACGTCCATGCGGCTCAATGAGATCAACGACAACGCCGGCGCGCGCAAGCGGCGCGTCCGCATCGGCCGCGGTATCGGTTCGGGCTGCGGCAAAACAGGTGGCCGTGGCGGCAAGGGCCAGACGGCTCGCTCGGGTGTCGCTATCGGCGGCTTCGAAGGCGGACAGATGCCTCTGCATCGCCGTTTGCCAAAGCGCGGCTTCAATAAGTGGCGCGCCAAGGACTTCAACGAGATCAACGTCGGCGCGCTGCAAAAGGCGGTCGAGGACGGCAAGCTGAAGGCCGGACAGTCGGTCGACCTGGCGGTTCTCATCGCGGCCGGCGTTCTGCGTCGCGAGAAAGATGGCCTGCGCGTTCTGGGTACCGGCGAACTGAAAACCAAGCTGTCGGTTACAGCCAACGGCGCGTCGGCAACGGCCAAGTCCGCCATCGAGCATGCCGGCGGTTCATTGTCGATTATTGCGGTCAAGGTGCTCGAAGCCGACGAATTCAAGCGCAAGAAGACGGCTGCCAAAAAGGCGGGCTCGGGCAAGTCCGCGGCGAAGTCGGAGGACTAGTCTAGCGGGGCTGCGCCTGCCGTCCCATATCTTGTCGACGCCGGAATGCAATGTTCCGGTCCGTCCAGGGTGGGATGTGCGGGCGTTACTGCCATGGCGTTGGTTCAGCGCCGCCCGGCTGGCGAGGGTCAGGAGAGAGCACGATGGTATCCGCTGCCGAGCAGCTTGCCTCGAACTTGAATTTCGGCGCCTTCGCGAAAGCGCAGGATCTGAAACAGCGCCTGTGGTTCACCCTCGGTGCGCTGCTGGTCTATCGTCTGGGCACATTCATACCAATGCCGGGCATTAATGCGGATGCCTTCGCGGCCGCGTTCAAGGCGCAGTCGTCCGGCATTCTGGGCATGTTCAACATGTTCGCAGGCGGCGCTATCGAGCGGCTGGCGATCTTTGCCTTGAACATCATGCCGTACATCTCAGCGTCGATCATCATTCAGATCATGACTTCGGTTTCTCCGAAGCTCGAAGCGCTGAAGAAGGAAGGCGAGAGCGGCCGTAAGCAAATCAACCAGTACACGCGTTATCTGACGGTGTTGCTGGCCACGCTGCAGGCGTATGGCATTGCCATCGGCCTGGAAGGGTCGTCGTCGGGTGCTGCGGGCGCTATCGTCAAAGATCCTGGTTGGTTCTTCCGTTTTTCGACAGTGATTACGCTGGTCGGCGGCACCATGTTCCTGATGTGGCTCGGCGAGCAGATCACGCAGCGCGGCGTTGGTAACGGTATTTCTCTGATTATCTTTGCCGGCATCGTTGCCGGGCTTCCGACGGCGCTCGCTGGACTGTTCGAGTTGGCGCGGGCGGGCTCGATTTCGACCCCGCTGCTGTTCGGATTGATGCTGCTTATGCTGTCGGTTGTCGCGGCCGTCGTTTTCATCGAGCGGGCCCAGCGGCGGCTGCTTATCCAGTACCCGAAGCGACAAGTCGGCAACCGCATGTCGCAAGGCGAGTCCTCGCATTTGCCGCTCAAGTTGAACTCCGCCGGCGTCATTCCGCCGATCTTCGCCTCTTCGCTGCTGCTGCTGCCGATCACGGTGGCCCAGTTCTTGGGCTCGGGCGGCGGACCGGGCACGGAATGGTTGAATTCTGTTGTTGCGGCCTTGGGCTTGGGGCAGCCGCTGCACATGCTGCTGACCGCCGCACTCATCATCTTCTTTGCCTTTTTCTATACAGCGCTGGTCTTCAACCCGAAGGAAACGGCCGACAATCTGCGCAAATACGGCGGCTTCCTGCCCGGCATCCGTCCTGGTGAAAAGACCGCGGAATACATCGATTATGTGCTGACGCGCATTACAACGGTCGGCGCTATCTACCTCGCCGCCGTGTGCGTGTTGCCGGAATTCCTGGTGTCCTATGCCGCGCTGCCGTTCTACTTCGGTGGTACGTCGCTGCTGATCGCTGTGTCTGTCACCATGGACACGGTCGCGCAGGTTCAAAGCCACCTGCTAGCGCATCAGTACGAGGGCCTGATCAAGAAGGCCAAGCTGCGCGGTGCCACGAGCAACAGGGGCCGCCGGTGAAGCTTATTCTTCTCGGACCGCCCGGAGCCGGCAAGGGGACGCAGGCGCAGGTGCTCGCCGAAAAGCATGGTCTGGTACAACTCTCGACCGGCGAAATGCTGCGCGCCGCCGTCAAAGCAGGTAGCGAGATCGGCCGCAAGGCCGAAGTCGTCATGAAGAGCGGCGGGCTGGTGTCGGATGAGATCGTCATCGGCATCATTGCCGATCGGATCGAACAACCTGACTGCGCTCGAGGCTTCATCCTCGACGGGTTTCCGCGCACGTTGAAGCAGGCCGACGCACTCGGCAAGCTTGTTGACGTCTAAGGACAAGGATCTCGATGCCGTAATCGAGATCAAGGTCGACGATACGATCCTGGTTTCGCGCATCGAGACCCGTGCGAGAGAAGCGCTCGCCGCGGGGGGCGCCGTTCGGGCGGACGACAATGCCGAGGCTTTGAAGACCCGTCTCATGGCCTACTACCGGGAGACGGCGCCGCTGATTGGTTACTACTACGCATATCGGAAGTTGAGGACGATCGACGGCATGGCCCCGATCGAAGCCGTTTCCGAGCAGATCGAAGCTGTCCTCTTGGAGGCGGCAAAGACGTGATGTGGCGGGAAAACCAGGGTTAAACCTGACAATTTTCCGGTGTGACACGTTTGTTTGGCTGATTGACTGAGGAACAGTGCCGAGCTACAACACCGCGCTTTCATGACGCAGGGTTGATGGGATTGGTCGGGCGAAAAAATATCGCAAGGCTGGTTCCGTTTCGTTTTAGCTGGCGCAAATAACTGCTTGGTTCTCTAGCGGAGAGCCCGGCAGCACGGACTAGAAAGCCCAGGAGAAGATCGTGGCTCGTATTGCAGGTGTGAACATCCCGACCCAGAAGCGTGTCGTTATTGCGCTTCAGTACATCCACGGGATCGGCCCCAAATTCGCTAAGCAGATCTGTACAGGTGTCGGCATCCCCGCCGAGCGCCGCGTCAGCCAACTGACGGATGCCGAAGTGCTCCAGATCCGCGAAACGATCGACCGCGATTTCATCGTGGAGGGCGACCTGCGCCGCGAAGTTTCGCAGAATATCAAGCGTCTCATGGACCTGGGTTGCTATCGCGGCTTGCGTCACCGCAAGGGTCTGCCCGTTCGCGGCCAGCGCACACACACGAACGCTCGTACCCGCAAGGGTCCGGCGAAGCCGATTGCCGGCAAGAAGAAGGCTTAATCGCATTCGCGGGCAGCCTGCCTGCTTCGCACGTCGGTGCGGGCCAGCGGCCGGTCGCAGTCACGAACAGAAAACGAGCTCCCGCATCCGGGAGTGCAGGAGTTTGAGAGACGATGGCTAAGGAACAGGCCCAGGGCCGCGCGAAGGTTCGCCGCCGCGAAAAGAAAAACATTACGTCGGGCGTCGCGCATGTGAGTGCGTCGTTCAACAACACCATGATCACCATCACCGACGCGCAAGGCAATACGCTCGCCTGGTCGTCGTCGGGAACGATGGGCTTCAAGGGTTCGCGTAAGTCGACACCGTTCGCGGCTCAGATGGCGGCTGAAGATGCCGGCAAAAAGGCCCAAGAGCATGGTGTGAAGGTACTCGAGGTCGAGGTTTGCGGTCCGGGCTCGGGTCGTGAGAGCGCACTTCGTGCGCTGCAGGCCGTCGGCTTTCAAATCACCTCGATCCGCGATGTGACACCCATCCCGCACAACGGCTGCCGGCCGCGCAAGCGCCGTCGCGTCTAATTTTATTTCACTCCGGACGCTGCGGCCTTCATGGGCCGGCGCGTCCGAATTGCCGTTCCGGCTGCACATTTGCCCCCTGATGTGGCACGGACGATAGACCCCTGGGTAAAGGAGCCGCGCCTTTGGGCGAGATGCGTGCTCGACACCTGAGAGAGGCCACCACGTGACAAGCAATGTTCTTCAGAAAAACTGGCAAGACCTGATCAAGCCGACAAAGCTCGAAATCATTCCGGGCCGCGATCGTACCCGTCTGGCGACGGTGATCGCCGAGCCCCTCGAGCGCGGTTTCGGCATGACGCTCGGCAACGCGCTCCGGCGCGTTCTGCTGTCGTCGCTGCAGGGTGCCGCCATCAAGACGGTACAAATTGACGGCGTACTGCACGAGTTCTCCTCGATCGCCGGAGTGCGCGAGGATGTCACCGACATCATCCTGAACATCAAGGAAATTGCGCTGCGTCTGCATTCGGACGGCGTCAAGCGCATGGTGCTCAAGAAAGAGGGCGCGGGGCCGGTCAAGGCCGGCGACATCGAAGTATCTTCCGACGTCGAAATCCTGAATCCCGAGCACGTGATCTGTCATCTTGACCAGGGCGCCTCGGTGCGGATGGAGTTCACGACCGACATGGGCAAGGGCTATGTGCCGGCGGAGCGCAACCGTCCGGATGACGCCCCGATCGGTCTGATCGCGGTCGATAGCATCTACACGCCCGTGAAGAAGGTTTCCTACAAAGTCGAGAACACCCGCGAGGGCCAAATTCTCGATTACGACAAGCTGACGATGACGGTCGAGACAGACGGCTCGGTTCGGGCCGAGGATGCCGTCGCGCTTGCGGCCCGCATCCTGCAGGACCAGCTTGCTGTCTTCATCAATTTCGAAGAACCCAAGAAGCCGCAGGAAGAGACGCGCCATCCGGAGCTGGCGTTCAACGCCGCGCTGCTGAAGAAGGTCGACGAACTCGAATTGTCGGTGCGTTCTGCCAACTGTCTGAAGAACGACAACATCGTCTACATCGGCGACCTGATCCAGAAGACGGAAGCCGAAATGCTGCGGACGCCGAATTTCGGCCGCAAGTCGCTTAACGAGATCAAGGAAGTGTTGGCTTCCATGGGCCTGCATCTGGGCATGGAAGTACCGAACTGGCCGCCGGACAATATTGAAGAACTGGCCAAGCGCTTCGAGGACCAATATTAAGTTCGACCGCATGGCGGCCTCCAGTAGAGGCAAGCCGCCATGCTCCTTCACGAACGAGGCGAGGCCGTAGAACCTCCCCGTAACAACCGGCAGAGAAAAAGAGAGACATCGACATGCGTCACGGAAGTCTGGGCCGGCGGTTCAACCGCGATAGCGCCCATCGTCAAGCCATGTTCTCCAACATGGCGGCGGCCCTCATCAAACACGAGCAGATCGTCACAACCTTGCCCAAGGCCAAGGACCTGAAGCGCGTGATCGACAAGTACATCACGCTCGCCAAGCGGGGTGATCTCAATTCCCGGCGGCTCGCCGCCGCGCGGCTGCGTGACGAGGACATGGTCAAGAAATTGTTTGACGTGCTCGGCCCGCGCTACAAATCTCGCACCGGCGGTTATGCCCGCGTCATGAAGGCCGGGTTCCGGTATGGCGACAGCGCTCCGCGCGCCGTTATCGAACTCGTGGACCGCGACGAGAGCGTCAAGGGCGCCGACGACAAGGCCCGGCACGAGGCCGACGTCGCCGCTCGTGAAGAGGCTGGTGTTTAAGCTGTTGCCTTCTGATCCCTGCGAGGCGCCTGCCGTTCGAACCCGGCGGGCGTTTTGCATTTTGACGCGGCGGCCCGCGCGCCTTGGTCTTGCCGGGCACATCGCCTATATCGTCGCTTGCACGCATGTCTCAGTATGCCAAGTCCGAAGCCATCGAGGATCTTGATGCGAAACCGAGCCATCGCCTGGACCGTTGGTTTGGCCGGGCTTCTTGCTGTCGCGGCCATTTTCGGATTTGCGGTCGCCTCGGAGAGCCAGGCGCAGCAAAAAGCTGAGAAGCAGGTGCCGCCGTCGCGCGAACTGGTGCAATATTCCTTTGCGCCGATCGCTCGCAAGGCCTCGCCCGCCGTCGTCAATGTCTATGTCCGGCGGCGCGTGCAGGCCTTTTCGTCGCCCTTTGCCAACGATCCCTTCTTCCGTCAGTTCTTTGGTGACCGCTTCGGACGACCCTCCGAGCGCGTGCAAAGTTCGCTGGGATCCGGCGTGATCGTCGCCGATGACGGCACGATCGTTACCAACACGCATGTGATCAAGGGTCGGGGCGAAACCGAAATTCGCGTAGCACTGGCCGACAAACGGGAATACGACGCGCGCGTTGTGGTGCAGGACGACAAGACCGATATCGCCATTTTGAAGATCGAGGGCGGCACCGGCCGGTTTCCCGTCATCGCCTTCGAAGACAGCGATACGCTTGAAGTCGGCGATCTGGTCCTTGCCATCGGGAATCCGTTCGGCGTCGGCCAGACCGTGACGTCGGGCATCGTCTCGGCGCTGGCTCGCACCGAAATCGGCAAATCAGACAGTCAGGTTTTTATTCAAACGGATGCGGCCATCAATCCGGGCAACTCCGGCGGCGCTCTGATCGACATGTCCGGCCGGCTGATCGGCATCAATACGATGATTTTTAGTCAGACCGGAGGATCGCAAGGGATCGGCTTTGCCATTCCCTCAAACCTTGTCCGGCTCTATGTCGAGAGCACGGCTGCGGGACGTAAAGTCGAGCGGCCGTGGCTCGGCGCGCTGCTTGAGCCGGTCAACCGCGAGATCGCCGAGGCGCTGGGTCTTGACCGTATCTCGGGTGCGGTCGTTTCGCGGGTGTCGAACCGAGGGCCGGGTGCTGCGGCCGGGTTGCAGGCGGGCGACGTCATTACGCGCGTCGATGGATTTGAAGTCGCCGATCCAAGGGCGGTTTATTATCGAATGACGACGCGCGGCGTCGGCAATACCTCACAGATCGACCTTTTGCGCAACAGCCGGCCGGTGACGATCAACCTGACGCTCGCCGCTCCCCCGCAACCCGGCAAGGACGATGTGCGCAACCTTGCCGGCGCGCATCCCTTCGACGGCGCGCGGGTTTCGAACATTCTCCCAGGGCTGGCCGACGAACTGGGGATCGATGAAGGCGACGGCGTTGCGATCATTTCGTTGCGGCCGGGTTCGCTGGCGCAACGGCTAGGCTTTCAGCCTGGCGACGTCATCACGGAACTGCAGCGGCAGCCGATCGCGGCAATCGCTGATCTTGAACAAGCGCTTGCGACGCGGCAGGGGACCTGGATTGTCGGTATCCGCCGTGAAGGCAAGGCGATGTTGCTGCAGGTGCCGGGCTGAACCGCCACCACCGATCGGGCGGTTTCGTCTTTCCTGCCGGCGGCCTATAACCCTGCGATGACGAATTTGTTCGAAGCTGCCGGGCTGGAGAAAAGCGCGCCTCGCCCGCTTGCGGATCGCTTGCGCCCGCAGACGCTGGCGGAAGTCGCCGGCCAGGACCATCTCGTGGGGCCCGAAGGCAAGCTGACGCGGCTGCTGAAAGGTGGACGGTTACCGAGCCTTGTTTTGTGGGGCCCGCCGGGCTGCGGGAAGACGACGATCGCGCGGCTTCTTGCAGGCGAGACCAACCTCGCGTTCGAACAATTGTCGGCCATTTTTTCCGGTGTCCAGGATCTGCGCAAAGCGTTCGATAAGGCACGGCTCAACCGCGAGCAGGGACGCGGCACGCTGCTTTTCATCGATGAAATTCATCGCTTCAACCGCTCGCAGCAAGACAGCTTTCTGCCGCACGTGGAAGACGGGACGATCACGCTCGTTGGCGCGACGACGGAAAATCCATCGTTCGAACTCAACGCCGCACTTTTGTCGCGTGCCATCGTTCTTACCCTCAATCGCCTCGACGATGTCGCGCTCGAGGGTCTGCTCCAGCGAGCGGAAACAGAGACCGGACGTCGCCTGCCGCTCGATGAGGATGCGCGCGGAGCGCTGTTGCAGATGGCCGACGGCGATGGCCGTGCCATTCTCAATCTGGCCGAGGATGTCTTTGCGACGCTTGCTGCCGATGCGGCACCGATCGGACGGGAAGACCTCGTCCGCCTCGTGCAGCGTCGCGCGCCGATTTACGACAAGGGCCGCGAGGGGCACTACAACCTCATATCCGCCTTGCACAAGGCCGTTCGCGGATCGGACCCGGACGCGGCGCTGTACTGGTTCGCCCGCATGCTCGAAGGCGGCGAGGATCGGCTGTTCCTGGCCCGCCGGCTGGTGCGCATGGCGGTGGAAGACATTGGCCTTGCCGATCCACAGGCGCTTGTCGTCACCAACGCCGCCAAGGAGGCCTACGACTTTTTGGGTTCACCGGAAGGCGAACTCGCCTTGAGCCAAGCCGTGCTGTATCTAGCGACCGCGCCGAAATCGAATGCCAACTATGTTGCCTACAAGGCGGCCATGCGGGCCGCACGCGACCACGGTTCGCTGTCGCCGCCCAAGATTATTCTCAATGCTCCGACCAAGTTCATGGAAGAAGAGGGCTACGGCGAGGGGTATCAGTATGACCATGACGCGCCCGACGGCTTTTCCGGCCAGAACTACTTTCCCGATGAACTGAGAAAGCGGCCGCAGTTTTACGATCCGCCCGAACGAGGCTTCGAGCGCGAGATACGAAAGAGGCTGGATTATTGGGCAGCGCTGCGGAAAAAGCGCAGCTAGTAAGGGCGACGGCGCGCGGCCCGCTGGCGCGGCCCGCCGCCGATGCTATAGTCGGCCGTCGCAGGGGCGGTGCTTGGGTGCTCGAACGAACAGGAACCCTGGGGGAGTGCGTTCGGAATGATCGTGTTCAAGGATCTTTGGTACGGGCATCCGATCAACGAGAGCGTACAGACGCCCTGTCTGGCGCCGCGAGATCTCGTCAATCTCGAAGGCCGGCAGATTAAAACCGCCTTTCCCGTTTTCTCCAACCAGTGCGCAATCCGCATGGGCGTTGCGCTGCGCCGCGCGGGGGTACAGCCAGCGCAGATTGCGGGATGCTCGCACTGTTCGGTGCACCCGCGCGAAGACATGCATTTCATCAATGCCAGCCAGCTGGCGAGCGCGATCGCGCGGGCCAACATCGCGGGGGTGGGGCCGATTGAAAAGTTCACCGGCGCCGAGGCGGCGCAGTTCTACCCCAAGATCTTTGGACGCACCGGCATCATCTTCATCCAAGACTACTGGCATCGCTCGACGGATCAGGGCCGCGCCACCGGCGATCATATCGACGTGTGGAACGGATATCGCTCGTCCGCCAAGTGGTTGATGGAGTGGTTCTCCTGGATCGGCTACTACTCAAACTATGCAGGAGCCGGTGAAATCTGGTTCTGGGAAGTCAAGTAAGCCGCCGGCGCGTGTCGCCAAACGACAAGAATGGGAGAACCACATGCGCTATCTGGTGGCCATGATCTTTGCTGCGGCCTTCGCTGCCGTGACGACCGTGTTCCTGGCGACCCCGATTGCGTCGTGGATCGTCGACCAACTCAAATTCGACAGTCCCGATCAGGTCGCGGACCTTCACTCGGCAATATTCCTGGGCGTCAATCTGTTCGCCATGCTGATCGGTTGGACGATTGGCTGGGCCCTGGGCCGCGGTTTCTCCACTAACCCCGACGACGATTGAGCCTTTGCGTTAACGAACCGCGCCGGGCTATAAGCCGCGATTACCGAGTTCGAGGGCGCGATGAAGCTGCTGTTCCTTGTTTCGGCGGGCGGCGCCATCGGAGCAGCCCTCCGCTTTCTGACGTATCAACTGTTTGCTGGCCAACTGTTTGCCGGATCGATCGCAGCGCGCGACGGGGCTGCGTTTCCGTGGGCGACGATGACCATCAATGTGGCGGGATCGTTCGTGATGGGACTTGCCACTGTAACAATCCTGGAGCGTTTCGAGGCATCGGCTGAACTGCGGGCCTTCGTGATGGCCGGCATACTTGGTGGCTTCACGACGTTCTCGGCCTTTTCGCTCGATGTTTTTGATCTTTTCGCCAACCGCTCACTCGCGGCGGTGGCGGGCTACATCGCCGGTTCCGTGGTGTTGTCGATTGCAGGACTTTTTGCCGGCATCGCTCTTGCTCGTTGGACGCTGACATGATGAGAGCCAAGGAGAAGGCCAGAGACGGAAAGGCCAGAGACGGAAAGGCCAGAGACGGAAAGGCCAGTGCGGTGCCCAGAGACGCAAAGGCTGGTGCGGTGGACCTCGTGAAACCGAAGGTCGAGACGATCACAATCGCGGCGGCGGACAGTGAGATGCGTCTGGACCGCTGGTTCCGCGTCCATTTTCCTGAAGTCGGCTACAGCTATCTGCAGAAGCTTTTGCGATCGGGACAGGTGCGCGTCGATAGTAAGCGCGCGCAGGCCAACGACCGCCTCGCGGCGGGGATGGAAATTCGCGTACCCGCCGTTATCCGTCAGCCGAAAACGTCAAAGCCTGGACTCAAAGCGCCGCCCGGTGTGTCGAAGGGCGACCGCGACATCATCGAGAAAATGATTCTCTTTGAGGATGACGAGGTTCTCGTCCTAAACAAGCCGCCCGGTATCGCGGTGCAGGGCGGTACGGGTACCAAGCGGCACATCGACGGTATGCTCGCGGGCATGGCCGATCGCTTCGGCGGCGAGCGTCCGCGTCTTGTGCATCGGCTCGACCGGGATACATCCGGCGTGCTTTTGGTGGCCAAGACGCGCAACGCTGCGTCCAAGCTCGGCCGGACGTTCCAGACGCGATCGGCAGCAAAGACTTACTGGGCTCTCGTCAAGGGTGTACCCCATCCGGTGCAGGGCAAGGTCGAGGCCGCGCTCGTGAAAGCTGCCGGACCGGACGGAGACCGGGTTCGCAAGGCGGAGCCCGGCGAGCAGAAAGAGGCCATGCATGCGACGACGCATTACTCGGTCATTGACCGGGTCGGACGGAAGGCGGCATGGGTGTCACTGAAGCCGGTCACCGGACGGCAACACCAATTGCGCGCCCATATGTCGATCATCGGACATCCGATCGTGGGCGATCCGAAGTATGAGGGCGGCATGGATCTGCCAGCGGAAAACATGGACGACAAGCTGCACCTGCATGCGAGGCGGCTGATCATCCCGCATCCGTCGGGACGTAGCATAATTGATGTCTCGGCCCCCCTTCCTCCCCATATGGTTCGGACCTGGGATCTTTTGGGATTGGATTCGAGCAAGTATTCTGCAGGCGAGACCTGACCCTAAAGGACATATCGATGGGCCAAGATATCTTGCAACTTCTGTTGAGCTGGCTGCCAATCCTGGCGCTGGTTGGCGTGTTCGTTTATTTCGTCCAGCGTAGCCAGAGTGTTTACACCGGTCGCAGCGGCAAGACGCATGGTGAGATGCTGGAAGAGTATGTCGCTGAACTGAAGCGCCAGAACGACCTGATCGAAAAAGTTGTTCAGGATCAGGAAGCCCGACTGCAGCGGCTCGAAACGACGCGTCGTTCGTCATCGGGCGGCAGTAGTGGTGGTGGCGGATCGCGCTGATGACCGCAGGCGGATTGCTCAGTTACGTGTTTGCCGGGGCTGTGATCGCCATCGCACTTGGTGTGTTGCGCGAGACGGCACGACAGACGCGCGGCACATTCGGACGCGCCTACTGGAAGATCGTTGACGACGCGGTCGCCGAGAGCGTGCGCCGAACGCGGTTGCTGGCCCGAATTGTCGACATGCGCGAGGCGCGTATCGGCCGGCTGGAGCGGCGGGCGGAGGGGCAGCGTTGAACCTCGTCGTATTCGACTGCGACGGTACGCTGGTCGACAGTCAGCATATGATCGTGGCGGCGATGGAGCGGGCCTTTGCAGGGGCCGGGCTGCCGTCGCCAGGGCGGAGCGCCATCCTTTCGGTTGTCGGGCTGTCGCTCGATTTGGCTGTCAGCCGGTTGGTGCCGACCGCCAAGACGTTGGACGTTACGGCGCTGGCAGAAGCGTATAAGGGCGCGTTCGGCGACTTGCGCCGCGATCGCGCGCATCAGGAACCGCTTTATCCCGGTGTCCGAGACACGCTGTTGGCGCTTGCCGGCCAACCGGGAACGCTTCTTGGCATAGCGACAGGCAAGAGCCGGCGCGGACTTGCGGCGGTTCTGGACCGGGAGGGTTTAGCTGACGTGTTCGTCACCTTACAAACGGCCGATACACATCCCTCCAAGCCACATCCGGCGATGCTGATGGCGGCGATGGCGGAGGCGGGAGCAGATGCCGACCGGACGTTGATGGTCGGCGATACGACATACGATATCATGATGGCGCGCGAGGCAGGGACACGCGCGATCGGCGTCGCGTGGGGGTATCATCCGGTCGCCGATCTGGAAGCTGCGGGGGCGCATCGTGTGCTTGCCGACAGTTTGACGCTGGCCAGTGCGCTTCGCAGCGAGCTGCAAGAGCTGGGATAGAGCGATGGGCGACAGCGATACGAACGCTCCAAGAAACCAGGGTGGACCGAAAAGTCCGCCGAAAGATTTGTTGCGCGGGCCGCTGCCGAAGCGGTTCTACAGAGACGCTGCCCGTATCGAGAACCAGGGTGGTTTCGAAATCACACTCGACGGGCGGCCGGTGCGAACGCCATTGAAACGGGTGCTGCGTCTCAAGGATGAAGCCTTCGCCGATCTCGTGGTGTCCGAGTGGGCCGGCCAAGGGGACTTTATCGATCCAGCGACCATGCCCGCAACGCGGCTTGCCAACAGCGCCGCCGATACCGTCACCGATAACCGCGCGGCGGTGGCGGCCGAGATCGTCGCCTACGCCGGCAGCGATCTGCTTTGCTATCGCGCTGCCAACCCGTCCGGTCTCGTTGCCCGGCAGGCGGAGATCTGGGACCCGATCCTCGCCGCCGTCGAGGCTCGGATCGGCGCCAGGTTCGTGCGCGCGGAAGGGATTGTTCATGCCGAGCAGCCAGCGGCCGTTGCCGAGCGCGTTGCGGACGCAATCGAGGGACTGTCCGAGCTGCAGCTGGCGGCGTTGCAGCTTGTCACGACGCTGACGGGTTCGGCGGTGCTGGCCATTGCCTTGGCGCATAATCTCATTGGTGCCGACGCGGCCTGGGCCGCGGCGCATGTCGATGACGATTGGCAGATTTCGCTGTGGGGCTCAGACGAGGAGGCCGAAGTGCGCCGGGCTTTGCGCGAGCGCGATTTCCGCGCGGCGGTGGCCACTTTTTCGCACTTGCGATAAATGTGAAGACGTTTGCCGCGCAGCATTTGACCCTCCCAATGATTGGGGTGGCAACGACGGCCCCGGCGCCTTGGAAATGCAACCGTCCGGCCTGCTCGCCTGCTCTAGCCGCAGCGCCGCCCGACCATCAAGAGCCCCTGCCCGCCGTTCGGCCCCACTTCGTCGCGGTTGCGCTGCCGTTCCACCGTGCTATTGGAACCCGATCACAGACATTCCGGGTCATCTCAAGCACGGTGGAACATCCATGAAGGACGTCATCGAAGAGCTGCAGCGCCGCCGCGACAACGCCCGCCTGGGCGGCGGTCAGGCACGTATCGACGCGCAGCATTCCAAGGGCAAGCTGACGGCGCGCGAGCGCATCGAGCTGCTGATGGACGAAAATTCGTTTGAAGAGTTCGACACCTTCGTCGAGCACCGCTGCAACGAATTCGGCATGGAGAAGAACAAGACACCAGGCGACGGTGTCGTCACCGGCTGGGGCACCATCAACGGCCGCGTCGTTTATGTTTTCGCCAAGGACTTCACCGTGCTCGGCGGCTCTCTGTCGGAGAGCCACGCGCGCAAGATGACGAAGATCCAGGATATGGCGTTGAAGAATCGCGCGCCGATCATCGGGCTCTTCGATGCGGGCGGTGCGCGCATTCAGGAAGGCGTGGACGCGCTCGGCGGTTACGGCGAGGTCTTCACCCGCAACGTAATGGCTTCGGGCGTCATTCCGCAGATTTCCGTTATCATGGGACCGTGCGCCGGCGGTGACGTCTATTCGCCCGCCATGACCGACTTCATCTTCATGGTGAAGGACACGAGCTACATGTTCGTCACGGGTCCCGATGTCGTAAAAACCGTGACCAACGAAACCGTGACTGCGGAAGAGTTGGGCGGGGCCAGGGTTCACACGTCGAAGTCCTCGGTCGCCGACGGTGCCTTCGAGAATGATCTGGAAGCGTTGCTGCAGATGCGTCGCCTGATGGATTTCCTGCCCTCCAACAACAAGTCGGGCGTGCCCGAGCTGCCGACGCTCGGATAGCCCCGATCGCGAGGATCGCTCGCTCGATACGATGATCCCCGACAACCCGAACAAGCCCTACGACATGAAGGAACTGATCCTGAAGGTCGTCGATGAAGCCGACTTCATGGAGATCCAGGAGAACTTCGCCCGCAACATCCTGACCGGCTTCGCCCGCATGGAGGGACGCACGGTCGGTATCGTCGCCAATCAGCCGATGGTGCTGGCCGGCGTTCTCGACAGTGACGCCTCGCGCAAAGCGGCCCGCTTCGTGCGTTTTTGCGACTGTTTCGAAATCCCGCTCGTCACCTTCGTCGATGTCCCGGGCTTCCTTCCAGGCACGGCGCAGGAATACGGCGGCTTGATCAAGCACGGCGCCAAACTGCTCTTCGCCTACACGGAAGCCACCGTGGCCAAGATCACCGTCATCACGCGTAAGGCCTATGGCGGCGCCTACGATGTGATGAGCTCGAAGCATATTCGCGGCGATCTCAATTACGCCTGGCCGACCGCCGAAATCGCGGTTATGGGCGCCAAGGGTGCGGCCGAAATCATCTATCGCGCCGACATCGGCGATCCGGCCAAGATCGCGGCGCGCATCGAAGAGTACAAGGCGCGCTTCGCCAATCCGTTCGTTGCCGCCGAGCGCGGGTATATCGACGAGGTGATCCTGCCGCACGGCACGCGCCGCCGCATCTGCCGTGGCCTCAACATGCTGCGTAACAAGACGCTCGAAAATCCCTGGAAGAAGCACGATAATATTCCGCTTTAGTTCGCTCACGCCGGCTTTTCCGGGCGCGTGCCGCGCCCGGGCCGGCTCCGCGGGGCGGCGCTTGCGCCGACGGCCCTTGGGCGCTAGGCCCGTTGGGCCTTCTTGCGGCTGGGCGCGACTTGCCGCGGACCGCGTTGCGATCTGGCCCTTCGGGCCGTGCTGCTTCATTAATGCGCTGCACATAGTTTGCCGTTTTGCGGCCATGAAACTCGCGCATCTGGGCGGCCTCATCATCGCCTCAGGATATGCCATGACCCTCGATGAATTTCGCACGTATCTTGCCAGGCCGGGCACGCCGCTGTCTGAAGCGGAGGTCGTTGGCTTCGAGAAGGACATCGGCATTGACCTGCCGGACGACTATCGCGCGTTTCTCATGGCGGTAAACGGCGGCTGGGTTGGCGGGGCGCTACTAATCAGCGGCACGACCGCGGATGGCGAACTCATCGATTCAGATCTGCACCACATCGGCGGATTGCGAGCCGAACCGCACATGGATTTGCGTACGGCGCGGTCCACCTATCAGGACTGGCTGGCGCGCATTCCTCGCGATCTCATCTGGATCATGGACGACAGCACCGGCAATGCGATCTGCCTTGGGATCGCGGGCGATGCCCGCGGCAAGGTTTACTTCTGGGATCAGGAACGCGAACCTGATCTCGACGAAACGGATGGGACCATCGAGGGCATGGGTAACATCAGTCTTCTCGCACATACGTTCGCGACGTTCTTTGCCGGGCTGCAACTCGCCGCGCGCGTTTGACTGCTATTCGGTGTCGCTTTTGCTGCCGGGCTTATAGGTGATGACAACACACGCCAAGGCAAGCAACAGAACCGCAGCGCTCTCATAGAGCAGATTGACCGGTGGCTGGTCCTTGCCCTGCAGGATGACGAGTCGGGCAAGCGCGGTTATCGCGATGAAGAGCGGCAGCGTGATGGGGATCTTCTTGCTGTCGTAGTAGACGCCGACCATGGCCAGCACCTCGACATAGATGAACATCAGGAGCAGATCCTTGAGGGCGACGGAGCGGCCCTCAACGATGATCCAGATTTCTTGCGCCATGGCGACGACGGTGAACAGTCCGATGACGAGGAGGAAGGCGTTCTCGGCGTAATGGATCAAACGACTGATGGTGTTATTGGGGGATTGGTTCTTCGGAACGTCCATGATCAGGTCTCCGTCGATATCATTTCAAGTATTTCCTAGGGGCCGGTCAGCGGCGACACGAGGCCCACCACTGCTGCCGTCAGGAGCGTCGCCAGCGTCCCTGAGAGTATCGTGCGCAGGCCGAGGTCCGTGATCTCGGCGCGGCGTTCGGGGACCATGGCAATGAGACCGCCCAGCATGATGCCAAGACTGCCGAAATTGGCAAATCCACAAAGGGCATACGTCATGATCAGCCGTGAGCGATCAGTTAGTGCGCCCTCCGGCAGGGCGGCCATCTGCAAATAGGCGACGAATTCGTTGAGGATCGTCTTGATGCCGAGGAGGCTGCCGGCGGTCGCGGCTTCGGCCCAGGGGATCCCGATGGCGAAGGCGAGCGGAGAGAGTATCCATCCCAACATGCGCTGCAGCGTCAGGTCAATCCCGAACGGGCTACCAATCGCCGCGAGCGCCATGTTGACGAGCGAGACCAGGGCCACGGCCACGATCAGCATGGCCGTGACGCCGACGAGGAGATTGATCCCTTCGCGCGTGCCCTCGGCGATGGCTTCCATAGCTGATTGGGGTTCAGCATCGAGAACGATGTCGGCGGGCGGCTTTATGCCGGCGTCCTCGCCCGGCACCATGAGGGCGGAGATCAGGAGCGCGGCGGGGACGCTGATCACGGAGGCGACGATGAGATGCCCTGCCGCGCCCGGCACGCTGTTGCCGATCACGCTGGCATAAAGCGCGAGCACGGTGCCAGCGATGCCGGCCATTCCAACGGTCATGGTCGCAAACAAGCCGGATCTGCTCATGGAGCGCAGGTAGGGTTTGACGAGTAGAGGGGCTTCGACCATTCCGACGAAAATGTTGGCCGCCGCACCCGTTGCAACGGGACCGTCGACCGCCATCGTGCGATTGAGCGCCCAGGCGAAGGCGTGCACGACCCGCTGCAGAATTCCCCAGTGATAAAGCAATTTGGATAAAACACTCACGAGAAGGATCAGCGGCAGCGCCTGAAAAGCGAGCGTGAAACTCTGCTCGGGTCGTACGATATCGTAGGGTGCCGGTCCGCCGGCGAGGTGGCCAAAGACGAGGCGGACACCATCGAGCGTGGCAGCCTGGAGCGCGTTGATGGCAAGGCTTGGCCATTCAAACAGGCTACGTAAAAAAGGAACGTTGAGCAGTGTGCCGGCGATGACGAACTGCATGGCAACGGAAACCGCCGTAAGTCGGGCGATAACGGCCGGCGAAAGCGCAGAACGCCGTTCGCTGAAGAGCCACGCGATCAGTGGAATAGTGAGGAGGCCGATGAGCCCCTGCAAGTGTTCCATCATGCTCTCCCCCCGGAGCGCTGCACTAGGATGGATACTAGCAGGTTTATCCGAGGCGTGGACTGCGTGCGCCTAAGCGGCGCGGCCACCGCTGGCCGCCGAGCGCAGCGTGCGGAACGCGGTGTTGATCTCCTTCGTCATGGCGACGAGGTAAGCGCGCACCTCGTCCGGCAAATCGACGCTTTCGAATTTGTCGGGATGGTACAGCTTCGTCATGCGATGGTAGGCGGCGCGGACGTCGTCCCACGGGACGTCCTTGGCGACACCGAGCAGACGATGCGGATCGAAACTCGTGGCATCGGGCAAAGATAACGTGAGGGCGCGGGGGCGCTGGGTCGGGATCACCTTAACGGACTTGATGTCCAACTTGGCGATGAACTGTGCTTCGCCCTCGAAGCATTCGACGAACAGAAACTTCTCGTCGCCGTCGAGCAGGCGATGCAGGGGCTTTCCCTTGCCAAGCGCAGCCCGGCCGGTGATGGTCGTACCGTCGGCGAGGCCGATCTCGATCGCTACCGTCGGATCGTTTGCATTATCGACGCGGTTGCGCTCGAACATCCGATGCTTGTCCCCAATCTGCCAAGGAACCGCATCATGCCCGTGCCGCGTTAAAGACCCGTGCACGGTCGTAGCGGCAACGTCGGCCTAAATGGCGATATTGTCGATCAATCGGGTCGAGCCGAGCCACGCGGCGGCGAGTATGCGACCGGGTCGGCCGACGTTGGGCTCGTAGGCGCCCAGTGTGTCCGCGTCGCGGAGGGTCAGGTAATCGATCTTGGCGAAGCCGGCGGCGAGCAAATCATGGGTCGCGACTTCGATCGCCTTGTTGATCAAGCCGCTAGTCGCCGCAATGGCCGCGATGCCCTTGAGTGCGCGGTGGAGAGCAGGGGCGGCCGCGCGCTCGGCCGCCGTCAGGTAAGCGTTGCGCGAGGAGCGGGCCAAACCGTCACGGTCGCGCGAGGTCGGTGCGGCGACGATCTTCAGTGGCAAGTTGAGATCGCGCACCACTTGGCGGATGACGCACAGCTGTTGGTAGTCCTTCTCGCCAAAGATCGCGATGTCCGGACCAACTTGCGAAAAGAGCTTGGTGCAAACGGTTGCGACGCCGGCAAAGTGACCCGGCCGGAATTCGCCATCGAGTGGGAGCGCCGCGCCCATCGGTGTCACGGTGGTTGCAAATCCGTTGCTGTACATTTCGTCTGCAGCGGGCGCCCAAATGACATCGACCCCGGCCGCCCCGAGTTTCTTGGCGTCGCCCGTTTCGTCGCGCGGATAACGCGAGAGGTCTTCGGCAGGGCCGAACTGGGTCGGGTTGACGAAGATGGAAACGACCGTCCGGTTTGCCTTGCGCCGGCCAAGGGTGACGAGCGACAGATGGCCGTCGTGCAGCGCGCCCATCGTCGGCACCAATGCCACGCTCTCGCCGGCGCTGCGCCACTTCTGAACGGTCGCGCGTAAAGCTTTGACGGTACGGACGATCCGGGGCGGCGGCATCGGTTCCTCAGTGCGTGAACGAGAGATTCGCCTGAAACAGAACCGTTGTCGGGCGCCGGCGTCAAGAGGCTGTGTGATGCCGCATTTCGCGCGCTGATCTGCTAGTCTGGAAACCGGATCGAATCGCCCGACGCGGGCGTCAGCGGTGGGACCGGCAAAGATGGTGGCGGTACGCAAGGCACCGGTTACGGGGGGCGCAGAAGCGGGGGCAGCAGTGCGGTCCACGGTTGGACGGCTGCCGACGATCGATGAAATCGCAGCGCACCATCTGATCGACGAACATCGTCTGGTTGGCGGGTTGATCGAACGGGCTGTCTATACCGAAGACGAGCGCCGCCGCACGGCCGAGATCGCCCGACGCTTGGTGCAGGATGCAAGAGCCAGCCAAGCCCAGCACGGCGGGATCGACGCTTTCATGCGTGAATATGGCCTGTCGAGCGACGAAGGCATCATTCTGATGTGCCTTGCGGAGGCCTTGCTGCGCATTCCCGATTCCGAGACGGCGGATGCATTCATCGCGGAGAAGATTGCGCACGGTAATTGGGACAAGCACCGGGGACATTCCGACAGTTTGTTCGTCAATGCGTCCACCTGGGGACTGATGCTGACCGGTCGGTTGGTCAAGCTGAAAGACAGCCAATCGTCGAATGCGATCGATGCGTTGAAGAGGCTCGTGGGTCGGTCGGGGGAACCATTTATCCGGCAGGCGATCCGGCAGGCGGTCAAGCTTTTGGGCGAGCAGTTCGTGCTAGGCCGCACCATTGAGGATGCGATCGCACGGGCGAAATCATACGAGCAGAAGGGCTATCGCTTTTCCTACGATATGCTGGGCGAAGCGGCGCGGTCGGAAGCGGATGCGGAGCGCTATTTTCAGCGGTACGTGGCAGCCATCGACGCGGTCGGGCTATCGGTGGGGCCGCTACAAGCGGTCAACGCTGATGCCATTATCCCACGCCCGTCCATTTCGGTGAAGTTGTCGGCGCTGCATCCGCGTTTTGAGGCCGGACAAGACGACCGTTTGTTGAAGGAACTGTTGCCGCGGCTCAACGCACTCGTGCACCACGCCAAGTCGCGCGGTCTTGGCCTTACGGTCGATGCGGAAGAGCAGGATCGGCTGGAGCCGACACTGAAGATTTTCGGCGAGGCTTTCGCCAATCCGGCTGTCGGATTGTGGAACGGCCTTGGGATCGCCGTGCAGGCGTATGGTCGCCGTGCAGTGCCTGTGTTGCGGTGGTTACGGCGGATCGCGGAGGAGCGGGGGCGTCGTATTCCCATTCGTCTGGTCAAAGGGGCCTACTGGGACAGCGAAATCAAATGGGCGCAGGAGCGAGGGCTTGCCGACTACCCCGTCTTCACGCGCAAACGCAACACCGACGTCTCATATCTGGCCTGCATGCGCCTGATGCTGACGTATCCGGAGCAATTCATCTGCCAGTTTGCCTCGCACAACGCCCACACGATTGCGGCGGCGATGGTGGCTGGCGGGCATACGCCGTTTGAATTCCAACGACTGCACGGCATGGGTGAAGGGATCTATGAGACCATCGTGGGGGGAACTGCAGGACCGGGGATAAGTGAGGCCCGTCCGTGCCGCATCTATGCGCCCGTGGGCGATCATGAAGATCTGTTGGGCTACCTCGTTCGCCGGCTGCTTGAGAATGGTGCGAACACGTCGTTCGTTAATCGTCTGGCTGACGACGAAATGCCGATCTCGCGCATCATTCGTGATCCGGTGGAGGAGGCGGAACGCGACCGGGCCGGGGGCGTAAATGCGGCAAAGCCGCTGGTGAAGCCGCGCGACGTGTTCTGGCCCGAGCGTCGCAACTCGGCCGGCCTGGCACTCGACAACTCCGTCGTTCGGGCGGGACTGCTGGCGGAAATGAACGCGGCGCTCGGCCTTAGTTATGAAGCCGCCGCTATCGTTGCCCAAAATGTAGAGGCCGGTGTGGGGCTCGCCAGCCTCGTTCTTTGCCCGCACGACCGCAGTCAACGGATCGGTACGGTGCGTCCCGCGTCGGCGGCTCAGATCGATGCCGCGCTCAATGCGGCGACGGCCGCCGCTTTTGCCTGGGACCGGGTCGGCGGTCCGGCGCGGGCAAAAATCCTCGATCAGGCGGCCGATCTTATCGAGCGCGACCGATCGCGGCTGATGGCGGTCCTCGTTCGGGAAGCGGGGCGAACCATTCCCAATGCGCTGGCCGAGGTTCGCGAAACGGCGGATTTTCTGCGTTATTACGCTTTCCAGGCGCGTAAACACTTTGCCGAGCCAGTCGGGCTCACCAGCACGACTGGAGAAATCAGCACGATCGAGTGGCGCGCGCGCGGGCCGTTTGCGTGCATTGCGCCGTGGAATTTTCCGCTGGCGATCTTCGTTGGGCAGGTGGCGGCGGCGCTTGCGGCCGGCAATCCGGTGCTCGCCAAGCCGGCAGATCAGACGCCGATCGTCGGCTGGATGGCCATCAAACTGCTGCATGAAGCCGGCGTACCGGGCAACGTTTTGCATTTTCTGCCCGGTGGCGCTGATGTCGGTGCCGCGCTCGTCAAGGACGCCCGTATTAAGGGCGTGGCCTTTACAGGTTCGAACGACAGCGGTTGGGCCATTCAAAAGGCGCTCGCAGATCGGCGGGGTCCGATTGTGCCATTCATTGCGGAGACCGGCGGTCTGAATGCGATGATTGCCAATTCAAGCGCGCTGCCCGAGCAGATTGTACGCGATGCCGTCCGCTCCGCATTCGACAGCGCGGGGCAGCGCTGCTCGGCCGCGCGCGTTTTGTTTCTGCAGGACGATATCGCCGACAAGACCATCCCGATGCTGACCGGCGCCATCGCGGCGCTGAAGATCGGCGATCCGCTGACGTTCGAGACCGACATCGGTCCGGTTATCGATGAGGCGGCGCAGGACGCGCTGGAAACGCATAAGCTGCGGATGCAGGATCAGGCGCGAGAACTGATCGATCTGCCGTTGCCGCAGAGTGTGCGCGCGGGCACCTACGTTTCGCCGGCATGCTACGAAATCGACCGGCTGTCGCTTCTTATCCGGTGAAGTGTTCGGGCCCATCCTGCATGTGGTCCGTTTTTCGCGCGGCGGGCTTGGTAAGGTCATCGAGGCGATTAATGCGTCGGGATATGGCTTGACGCTCGGCCTGCATAGCCGGATCGAAGCGGTGGCCGACCAGGTGGCGCGGGAAGCGCGCGTCGGCAATCTTTATGTCAACCGGAACCAGATCGGCGCCGTGCCTGGCGTGCAGCCTTTCGGCGGTGAGGGCTTGTCCGGTAGCGGTCCTAAAGCAGGTGGGCCGTCATATGTGCAACGGTTTGCAACCGAACGGGTTCGAACGACCGACATCACGGCGACGGGCGGCAATGTGCAGCTCCTAACGCTCGCAGTTAAGGACGACAGTTGAGATCGGCCTTGCCGCCGGGGCGCACGATCCCCAAAATATGATCATGAGCACAAAGGACAAGCGTCCAACGCCGAACCGGGATAGCGCCCCTACCGCTGACAAGGGGGCAGTTGTGCGGCCCGACGGCACGAGCGCGCCCATCCAGAGGCAGAAAACCGCGGGCGACGTTCAGGACTTCATTGCAAAAATGA
Source organism: uncultured Alphaproteobacteria bacterium (assembly GCA_963742405.1). Classification (GTDB taxonomy): domain Bacteria; phylum Pseudomonadota; class Alphaproteobacteria; order Rhizobiales; family Hyphomicrobiaceae; genus JAGVSR01. The sequence goes on along the minus strand of CAVUMB010000010.1, from coordinate 109,027 downwards.
AGACGATGGCGCCGGCTGTCACTGGGCAACGCGGGCGGCTCGTCTTTGCAATGGATGCTACGATGAGCCGGCAGCCGACGTGGGACATGGCGCTGTCGCTGCAGTCCGAAATGTTCGCTGTGGTCAAGGACATCGGCGGACTGGATGTGCAGCTCGTCTTTTTTCGTGGCACGGCCGAGTGTCGCGCGTCGCGCTGGGTGTCGGATCCGGGCGAATTGCAACGGCTGATGACGACCGTGTCGTGCCGGGGCGGGCTGACGCAGTTGGGGCGGGTGCTGACGCATGCCGCAGAAGAGACCGGCAAGCAAAGGGTCAACGCCGTCGTTTTCGTCGGCGATGCGATGGAAGAAGACATCGACAGCGTGTGCGCGAAGGCCGGGGCCCTGGGTCTTCTTGGCTTGCCTGTCTTCCTGTTCCAAGAAGGCGGCAATCCCGATGTGACGCGCGCCTATGCGGAAATCGCGCGCTTGACGAAAGGGGCCACGTGCCGCTTCGACGCTGGTTCGGCTGAGCAGTTGCGCGCGTTACTCCGGGCGGTTGCGGTGTACGCATCGGGTGGCCGCAAGGCACTTCTGGCACTCAGTGCGGGATCGGGCGAAACGGGCGCCCGGCTGCTGCTGGCCCAGATGAAACCGCGGGAGTGAGAAGACCATGGTGTATCTCCTCGCGGGGCTGGCCGTGCTCGTTGCCGGGCTCATCGCCGTGCGCGGGTTCACCAACGCCAATCCTGCGATTATCGCGCGCCAGCTTCGCTTTTTAGGTGGTGCGGTGCTGATGGCGATTGCTGCGGGGATGGCGTTGCGCGGGCGCATTGATTTTGCGCTGCTTATCGGGTTCACCGGCTGGGGCCTTCTGATGGGACGCGGGGTGCTGCCGTGGGGCCGCGGCGGATGGGGACAGTCGACGCCGAGTGGTGGTCAAGGTTCGCGGATCCTCACGGATCATTTGGAAATGGAACTCGATCACGATACGGGTGCAATCCGCGGCGCGATCCGCAAGGGCCGGTTCGCGGGACAAGAGATCGAGGCGCTGTCGCCGGCTGACATCGTTTTGCTGTGGCAAGACTATGCCTTCAGCGATCCTCAGTCGGCACAAGTGCTGGAGGCCTACCTCGACCGGCGGCATCCGACGTGGCGCGACGATATTGAACGGCAGGGCGGTCCGGCGCACGATGCAGGTTCAGCGCACCAAACTTCGTCGCCGCGAGCCGGAGGCATGACGCGGGCGGAGGCGCTGGAAATTCTGGGCCTGAACGAAGGATCGGATGCGGAGGCTATCCGCGGCGCGCACCGTGAACTCATGAAGAAGGTGCATCCCGACCTTGGTGGATCGAACTATCTTGCGTCGAAAATCAACGAGGCCAAGGCTCTGCTGGTCGGTGATTGACGCTTAATTGGGGCGGGCAACGAAACAGTCGAGCCCATTGCGGCGCAGTTCGTTGCAGGCGCTCGTGGCCGATGCGCTGTCGAACCCGGCGAAACGTGCGCGATAAAGCTGCTTGTCGCCTTTGTTAAGCGGGACGGCAATGGGTGCCCGGTCATCCAGAACATGGCCGGCTCGTTCGCGGGCGTTGGCCATCGCACGCTCGGCGTCGGAGGGTGAGCTATAAACACCGATCTGAACATGGAAACCTGAGGTCGGGGCTGGGCCAGCGGACGTGCGCGAGACGCCCGTTGAAACGGGCACGGGAACGGGAGCAGGCATGTCGGCGACGGCTGACCGGAGAGCAGGCCTCGTGCCTGTCGGAGTGGTGTTCAACGGATCGGGGTCGGCGGTAAAACTTGCCAGCTGCGCTTGCAGCGTGGACGGCGGACGCGCACGGTCGACCTTGGCGGCGATCAAGCCTGCCGCATCCGGCGTGGGTTGGGCAAAAAGAGCGGGACTTGCCGCCGGCAATGCCGGGTGGGTCGCATCCGCATCGGACGATTCAGCGGCACGCGCTAAAAGTTCGGCTTTGAGGGCCGCAAAATCTGGCCGGGTGGACGTTCCCGCGAAGCTCAGCGCGGCGGCTGCCGTTGGGTCTGCCGCCGCCGACGTAGTCGTCGTCGCCGGGGGGCGAATTTGAAGTGAGGCCGATTCGACAGAGTCGTTTTGCTGCAAAACGGAAACGGTCCGGACCTTGGCAATTGCGATCGTTGGCGCGACGGTGACCGGTGTTGGTTTTGGCGGTAAGGCGTCAGAAGGTGGACTGATGGACAGAGCTGCGGGTTCGGCAGCCGCAACAACAACGGGAGCGGGCGCCGGGGCGCTGCGCGGTTCTGGCTTTGCAGCGGCCTTGGCTGCAGGCCGTTTGGCCGGTTGCGCTTCTGCGATCAGCTGCGGCGCCGACTTACGCGAGCGCTCCGTTGATGCTTTATCGATGGCACGCGCCAGGAGCATGCGCATGTGGGCGTCGCGAAGTCCGGCACTGGCGCCGCCAAACACCGCGGCGACGACATGCTTGCCGCCGGCTCGATAGGACGACACGAGGTTGAAGCCCGAGGCGCGGGTGTAGCCGGTCTTGATGCCGTCTACGCCGGGGAAGCGGCCCAGCAAAGCATTGTGTGTGCGATAGGTTTTGCCGCCATAGGAGAAGGCTCGCGTTGCAAACAGACGATAGTGCTGCGGGAAGTCATCCTGAAGGCGCATGGCGAGGGTCAACATATCGCGCGCTGTGGTGACCTGCTCGGGGTCGGGTAGGCCGGAGGCATTTTGGAATGTCGTGTCGCTCATGCCGATTTGACGGGCTCGTTTGGTCATCAGCTTGGCAAACGCCTCTTCATTGCCGCTGATTTTTTCGGCCATGGCGATGGCCATATCGTTGGCCGATTTCACAACCAGAGCCTTGATGGCATCACGAACCGTGATTTCAGAGCCGCTCTCCAGCCCAAGCTTTGACGGTGCCGCGTTGGCGGCGTGCTCGCTCACCGTCAGGGGGGACGAAAAATTCAAGCGGCCTGCTTCGATTGTCTCGAACGCAAGATAAAGCGTCATCATCTTGGTGAGGGACGCAGGAAACCGGGGTTCACTGCCTGCCTTATCGTACAGGATCCGGCCCGTGTTGGCGTCGATGACCATGGCCGACGCTTTTTCGCCGGCCAATGCCGGGGCTGCGGTCCAAGCCAGCATGGCCAGCCCGGCACACAGTAAGCGAGCAAAACTCAACTGCGAATTCCAACGCACCGATTTGACGCCTCGAATACCTGACCTGTCATGGCCGGGGGTCGTCGTCCGAAGCCCGCGGATTGATCCGCTTGGCTCGGGTTGTCCCTCCGTTCCCTCATTAAGCCCGCCGTTATGGGCGGCTTTGGGGCCGGTTCGGGACAAATGCCCTCGGTTGAAGAAATGAGGCTAGCGCAAAACGCCTTCATTAGGGTAAATACAATGCATAACCAACATGGTTTGCTGCATTGCGATATTTGCTCTTTTGTTATGCTGCGCTGCAGCTATATTGAAATCCTTGCTCGGCTCGACACGGCGCAACGATTTCGAGTGCCCGGCCCGGCCTCAAAACAGAAAGGTGGTCCCGCATGATCAATAACTTCCAGGATATTCAAAAGCTCAGCCAGACCGGAATGGATGGCTATATGAAGATGATGGGTGATTGGAACAAAAGCTGGCAGGCAATCGCCAGCGAGATGACGGATTACTCCAAGCGCGCCTTTGAAGACGGTACCGCCGCTTTCGAAAAACTTGCCTCGGCAAAGTCCGTCGAACAGGCGCTCGAGATCCAGACGACCTATGCCAAGCGTGCTTATGAAGATTACATGCAGCAGATGTCCAAGATCGGCGCGATGTATCAGTCGCTTGCAAAAGATGCTTTCAAGCCAGGTGTCTTCCCGGGCAGCCGCTGAACGGCCAGGCGACCAGCTGGTTGCCAATTCGTCGAGGCCCGGGTCCAGCATCCGGGCCTTTTTTGCGTCGCAGTGTGTCCCCACATAGCCCAAGCGATGATGTGTGCGTATCGCATCCGCCCGGCAGCTTGCCAGCGTACAAGAGGTGTAATGTGTCGACCGGCGGACGGTCCTTGTCGCCGTCGCCGGGTTGGACTGAACTAAGAGCTGCGCCAGCCGTTGACGGAGCGCTATTGTATTGGCGGAGAGACGGCCGGAAGGCCGCGAACATGGGCACGATCGAGGGCATGGCTGAACGGCGGCAGACGATCATCGAGGGGCAGCCACGTGGAGCTGGGTCCGACAAGGATCAGGGCCAGGGCGGTAATGGCGATCAGGGCAAAACCGGCATTGTCACCAAAACACGGCCCAAGACCAAGAAGCCATCTCTGTACAAAGTTCTGCTGCTGAATGACGACTACACGCCGATGGAATTCGTCGTGCACGTGCTTGAGAAGTTCTTCCAGAAAGGTCGCCAGGAAGCGACCGACATCATGCTGACCGTGCATCGAAAAGGTGTCGGTGTGTGTGGTGTGTTCACTTACGAAGTCGCTGAAGCCAAAGTAACTTTGGTTATGGACTTCTCCCGCCAGCACGGGCACCCTCTCAAATGCACTTTGGAGAAAGAGTAGGTCAGACGTGCCGTCCTTCTCGAAAAATCTAGAGATTACTCTGCACCGCGCATTGGAGTTCGCCAACCAGCGGTCACACGAATACGCGACGTTGGAGCATTTGCTCGCCGCATTGATCGATGACCGTGACGCGGCGGCCGTGCTCAGAGCTTGCAACGTCGATGTCGACCGGTTGCGCGCGCGCATCACGGAGTATCTCGACAGCGAGTTCACCGCGATTACGTCCAAGACCGTGTCGGAGGCGTCGCCAACGCCGGGCTTCCAGCGCGTCATTCACCGCGCTGTCGTGCACGTTCAGTCGTCCGGTCGCGAAGAAGTGACGGGCGCCAATGTGCTCGTCGCGATCTTTGCCGAGCGCGAGAGCCATGCTGCGTTCTTCCTGCAGGAGCAGGACATGACGCGCTTCGATGCCGTCCAGTATATCAGCCACGGCATCGCGAAACGGCCCGGTATGTCGGAGCCGCGCGTCGTGCGTGGCGCAGAGGAGACTGAGCAAACGGAAACGGGTGAGGATAAGAAGGGCCAGCAGGACGCGCTCAATACCTATTGCGTCAACCTCAATCGCAAGGCCCGCGACGGCAAGATCGATCCGTTGATCGGCCGTGAGCCGGAGGTGCTGCGCACGATCCAGGTGCTCTGCCGCCGCCAGAAGAACAACCCTCTGCTCGTCGGCGATCCCGGTGTCGGCAAGACTGCGATCGCGGAAGGATTGGCGCGCAAGATCATTCGCGGCGAAGTGCCCGAGGTTTTGCGCGATGCCACGATCTTTGCTCTCGACATGGGATCTCTGCTCGCCGGAACGCGCTACCGGGGCGATTTCGAAGAACGGCTCAAGGCCGTCATGAAGGAAGCCGAGGCCTATCCGGGCGCGGTCTTGTTCATCGATGAAATCCATACCGTCATCGGTGCGGGGGCGACTTCGGGCGGTGCGATGGATGCGTCCAACCTGTTGAAGCCGGCGCTGCAGTCGGGCGCGCTGCGCTGCATCGGGTCGACCACCTACAAGGAGTACCGGCAGCACTTCGAGAAGGATCGCGCGCTCGTCCGGCGTTTCCAGAAGATCGACGTCAACGAGCCGACCGTGGCCGACGCGATCGAGATCCTGAAGGGGCTGAAGCCGTACTTCGAAGAGTATCACAAGCTGAAGTACACCAACGACGCGATCAAAGCGGCGGTGGAACTATCGGCGCGCTACATCCATGACCGCAAGCTGCCCGACAAGGCGATCGACGTGATCGATGAATTGGGCGCGGCGCAGATGCTGGTTGCGGAGTCAAAGCGGAAGAAGAAGATCACCGTCAAGGAGATCGAGACAACGATTGCCACGATGGCGCGCATTCCTCCCAAGACCGTATCCAAGACGGACTCGGATGTGCTGCACAACCTCGAGAAGGATTTGAAGCGGCTCGTTTTCGGCCAGGACAAGGCCATCTCGGCGCTGGCTTCGGCGATCAAGCTGGCGCGGGCGGGGTTGCGCGAACCGGAAAAGCCGATCGGCTGCTACCTGTTTTCGGGTCCGACGGGCGTCGGCAAAACCGAAGTGGCCAAGCAGCTCGCCAATCTGCTCGGCGTCGAGCTGCTCCGCTTCGACATGTCCGAATATATGGAGAAGCACTCGGTCTCTCGCCTCATCGGCGCGCCTCCGGGCTATGTCGGGTTCGATCAGGGTGGACTGCTGACCGACGGCGTCGATCAGCACCCGCACTCGGTACTCCTGCTCGACGAAATTGAGAAGGCCCACCCTGATCTCTACAACATCCTGTTGCAGGTCATGGACCACGGCAAGTTGACCGATCACTCCGGTAAGTCGGTCGACTTCCGGAACGTCATTCTGATTATGACGACGAATGCCGGTGCGTCGGATCTCGCCAAGCCGCCGATGGGGTTTGAACGTGGCCGCCGCGAAGGCGAGGACACGGATGCCGTCAACCGGATGTTCACGCCGGAGTTTCGTAATCGGCTCGATGCAGTCATTGCATTCGGCGGCCTGCCGGCGGACGTCATCGCGCGCGTGGTTGACAAGTTCATCTTCCAGCTTGAGGCGCAGCTGTCGGAACGGTCGGTCACGATCGAACTCACGGACGCGGCGCGCAAGTGGATCGGCGAGATCGGGTACGATGAGAAGTTCGGTGCGCGGCCGCTCGGCCGCGTGATCCAGGAGCACATCAAGAAGCCACTTGCCGACGAACTGTTGTTCGGCAAGCTGGAGCACGGTGGCACGGTGAAGATCGATCTCGAAGGTAAGGGCCTCGAAAAGCGCTTGGCGTTCGAGTTCATTCCTGCCGAGCCCGGCAGCCGCAAGCCAGAATCGGGTGCGGACGACGACGATGAGCCGGAAACAGCACTCGTCGACAACGCGCCGCGCAAGGCCCTGCCCGGTCCGAAGGATAAAAAGGATAAGCCCACACGTTTGGGCGGTTCCGTTCCTGGCGTGCCGCGCAAGAAAGATGAGTAGTCCATAGCTAGTGGCTCGTCGCGGGACGAGCCGACTCGCGCTACGATCGGCGCGCTGCATTTATGTGGCGCGCCTTTTCTTTATGGGGCGCCGGCCGGTCGCGGAACCTTGCGACCGTACCTATCTTATCTGGGAAGCCCGCGTTTTGATCCTGACGCGGAGGCTAGGGAGAAATCCGATGTTTGCATGCTCCGCAAGACTTCCGCGTACGTTCGCAGCTATTCGTTCAACCGCTGTCGCGGTTGGTGCCATCGTCGCGGCTTTCGCCGTCATCGCACCCGTGCCGGCCGCTGCGGCTGGTGAACTCTCCGGCTCGTGGAGTGGAAGCGGCACCGTGACGTTGGCGAGTGGCGCGAAGGAAAAAGCACGTTGCCGGGCCAGTTATACTCACGCCGGCGGACGCTCTTATGCGATGTCGGCTACTTGCGCGACTGCTGCCGCCAAAGTGTCTCAAACCGCAATCCTCAGCGAGAACACGCAAAACCGCTACGGCGGCACATTCTACAATCCGGAGTTTGGAGTCACTGGACGTATCCGAGTGATCCTGAGCGGCAAGCGCCAGACCGTTTATCTTACGGGAAGCGCGGGTTTTGCCACGATCAGTATGGTGCGGCGGTGAACCGAGCACGGCTGGTATAAAGATGAACGGCGGCTGCAAACGGGGTTCAGAACCGGTTCAGCCGTGATCTCCTAGGGTCTTGGACATGGCGGGGCAAATGGCTCCGCCTCGAGATCCACCGGAGACCGTCATGACCAGCCTAACCCGTACGTTCGCCTTGGCCGCCGCATTTCTTGCCGCCGGCACAGCCATCGCTTCGGCCCACACTGCTGAGCAGCGCTCGATCAATCAGCGTCTTGCCATTGAGGAAGGTCGCCAGACCGGGAGCATCACTTGGTTGGAAGGCCGTCGTCTGCGCGCCGAGCAACAGCGGATCATGCGCATGGAAAAGCTGCTCAAGGCGGACGGTCATCTCTCTGCGAGTGACAAGCGCATTTTGAGGAACATGCAGAACGATGCCCGGTCGCACATCTATGCGGAAAAAACGGATAGCCGTCGCCGTCTCGGCTTTTTGCCACGCATCGGCAACTGATCGCCTCGAATGCTCCTCCCAACCTTAAGGCCGCCCCTCCGGGCGGCCTTTTTTATGTTGCACGGTGCAGCGGACGCTGAATGCAAATGTGCAACAATTGGGCTTGCCATGCGCAAACCGGCACATGGCTTAGGAGTTTGGTAAGCCCCGGCCGGTAGCGTTTCCCTGCAATGGTTTTCAGTTATTGCTGGGTATGGGGAACGTCATGAGCATCCTGCGGTCGGTTTCGGTGGACGACATGGTCAGCCGCGGCAGCATTCGCGAACAGGACGTGACGCGGATGCGCCAGTCGTTTTACGACGACGGCCTGATTAGCCGCGATGAAGCGCAAGATCTGATTCGTCTCAATGGAGCCTGTCCGGTTCAGGACGCGGCCTGGGCGCCGTTTTTCGTGCAAGCCATGTCCGATTTTATCGTCAATCAGGCCGAGCCGGAAGGCTACGTCACGGCCGCCAACGCCGACTGGCTGATCGCAATGATCGCGCCGGATGGCGAGGTTCGAACGAAAACCGAACTCGACCTGCTGCTGCACGTCTTGGACACGGCGCGCTGGTCGCCGGAACGGCTCGTGCGTTTTGCGCTGGAGGAGGTCCGGCGCGCGGTCGTGGAGGGCGATGGCCCGCTGCGTGCTCACGGGACGCGGTCGACGGGCAAAATCACAGACGCCGAAGTCGATCTGGTGCGGCGGGTGCTTTATGCCTTCGGCGGTGACGGCAACATCGCCATCACGCGCGCGGAGGCCGAGGTTTTAATTGCGATCGAAGAAAGCCTCGCTGACGGCATGCCGAGTGCGGCATGGACGGATCTGTTCGTCAAGGCAATGGCCAATGTTATTCTGGCGGCCTCGGGCTATGCCCCGCCGAGCCGGGAAGAGGCGTTGCGATCGGACGCCTGGCTCAAGACGCGCGGCGACTTGGCGGTCCCGAACCTCATCGGCGCCATGGTGACGGGCAGCCTCGGCAGCGTCTGGAATGCATATTGCGAACAAAGTTCGGAGGAACGCGCACTGGCTCGACTCGAGCGGCAGCGTATCGAGATCATCACCAATGAGGAGATTACCGAGGGTGAGGCTGCCTGGCTCGTCGAGCGGCTGACGCGGGACGACAAGCTGACGCCGACTGAACTGGCGCTCATCGACTATCTGCGCCGCGAGGCGACCATGCTGCATCCGGCACTCGTCGATCTCGTCCGGAAGACGAGCGCAGCCTGACCCTGATCTGACCGTCAGCGATCACTTGTTGGGCCCCGGTGCTGAGCGCCGGGGCCTTTGCTATCGGACGGATTTGATTGGCGTGGGCTCATTCCCGCCATTGCGCTTATTAATGGTTTCAGGCCGGGCGGGACGTGCGAACGCCGGCGCGGGCGCGCCATGTTGCCCGTTTACGTACAGTTGCGAGGCGTCTAGAACCAGCCGTCTACCTTCCCCTATTCCAGCCCTAAAAAACCAAGACGGGACTGCATCCGCGATGTTCAAGAAGATCCTGATTGCCAACCGCGGCGAGATCGCCTGCCGCGTCATCAAGACCGCGCGCAAAATGGGCATCAAGACCGTGGCCGTGTACTCGGATGCCGACCGAGAGGCGCTTCACGTCGAAATGGCGGACGAGGCGGTGCATATCGGTCCGGCGCCGGCGGCCCAGTCCTATCTGATCATCGAAAAGATCATCGAAGCCTGCAAACAAACCGGGGCCGAGGCGGTGCATCCTGGTTACGGTTTCTTGTCGGAACGTGAAGCGTTCCCGGTGGCGCTGGCCAAGGCCGGCATCGTTTTCATCGGTCCCAACCCGCATGCCATTGCGGCCATGGGCGATAAGATCGAATCCAAGAAGGCGGCGGCCGCTGCCAAGGTTTCGACGGTTCCCGGCTACATGGGCGAGATCAGCGACGCCAAACATGCGGTCGAGATCTCCAATAGCATCGGTTACCCGGTAATGATCAAGGCGTCGGCCGGCGGCGGCGGCAAGGGTATGCGCGTCGCCTACAACGCGGCAGAGGCGGCCGAAGGGTTTGAATTGGCGCGTTCGGAAGCCAAATCTTCGTTCGGCGACGACCGCTGCTTTGTCGAAAAGTTCATCGAAAATCCGCGCCACATCGAAATTCAGGTGCTCGGCGACAAGCACGGGAACGTCGTCTATCTGGGCGAGCGTGAGTGCTCCATTCAGCGTCGCAATCAAAAAGTGCTGGAAGAGGCGCCGTCGCCGCTGCTGGATGAAAAGACCCGTAAGGCCATGGGCGAACAGTCTGTCGCGCTGGCCAAGGCGGTCGGCTACGACAGCGCTGGGACGGTGGAATTTGTTGCCGGACAGGACCGGTCATTCTTCTTCCTTGAAATGAATACGCGGCTCCAGGTCGAACATCCGGTTACGGAGATGATCACCGGGATCGACCTTGTCGAGCAGATGATCCGGGTCGCGGCAGGGGAAAAGCTGCCTTTCAAGCAGTCCGACATCAAACTGAACGGCTGGGCGGTCGAAAGTCGCGTCTATGCCGAAGACCCGTTCCGCAACTTCCTGCCCTCGATCGGCCGGTTAGTAAAATATCGGCCGCCGGTGGAGGGCGCGCGGGAAGGGGCGACGGTGCGCAACGATACCGGCGTCTTCGAGGGCGGCGAGATCTCCATGTACTACGATCCGATGATCGCCAAGCTCGTGACTCACGCATCGACACGCGAAAAAGCGATTGCGGCCCAGGCCGACGCGCTCGACGCCTTCTACATCGACGGCATTCAGCACAACATTCCCTTCCTGCAGGCGGTGATGCAGCACCCGCGCTGGATCTCGGGCAAGATTTCGACCGGTTTCATCAAGGAAGAGTACCCAGACGGCTTCAAGGCACGCTCGGCGGAAGGCGAGGAGCGCCGTGTGCTGGCCTCTGTCGCTGCTGTGATCGATCACCAGCAGAACATACGCCGCCGCAAGATTACGCATCAGATGTCGGGCACAGCGGTCAGCTTTGCCAAGACCCGCGTCGTCAAGATCGGTGACGACCAGCTGAAAATGGAAGTCGCGGGAGAGGGCCACTCGTTTGCGGTGACGATGATGGGACCGGACGATGCGCGCGGGGAGACGATCTCGATCGTTTCAAGCTGGGTGCCGGGCGATCCGATCTGGCACGGCAAGGTGAACAACCGCGACGTGTCGATCATGGTGCGGTCGCGGCTGAACGGGCTGACGCTTTCGTATCGGGGTATCACCGTGCCGGTGCATGTCTTCACGATTCGTGAGGCGCAACTTGCGGCTCTGATGCCGATCAAGGTTGCGGCCGATATGTCGAAGTTCCTGCTCTGCCCGATGCCAGGATTGGTCAAGGCCATCAACGTGGACGAGGGCGCGGAGGTTAAGGCCGGGGATCCATTGGCTGTCGTCGAGGCGATGAAGATGGAGAACATCCTCAAGGCGGAGATCGACGGCAAAGTGAAAAAGGTCAATGCCAAGCCGGGCGACAGCCTGGCGGTTGATGCGGTCATCATCGAGTTCGTTTGAACGCGAACTGACGCGGTCGCGGCACTGATTTCGAAGGCCGGCTGGGGAACCCCTGGCCGGCCTTTGCCGTTTCGAAGCCAAATTCAATCGACAGCGTAGCGGCCGCATTCGCTGCGCAGCATTTCGAGAATTGGATCGTAGGCTTCTTCGTCCCGGGCTTCGGGATAGACAAGGTAGACCGGGTAGACGAAACGGCGGGCGCGTTTGGGCTGCTTGAGCCTGCCGCGGGAGAGATACGGTCGCACGAGCCGCATCGGAAAGTAGGCGGTCAGTTCGTTGGCGAGCACGTATTCGAGCGGCATGCTGCCTAAATCCAGGGATAAGCCCGGCTTGATCAGTTCCGGATAAGCGGCGGCGTGGTCCTGCTGGAAGTCGGGGCCCCAATTGATGAAGACATAGTCGCTGTTGCTTTTGCGCTGTCCGGCCCGGCCGCTGGAAACGAGCACGAATTCCTCGTCAAACAGATGCTCGACGGTGTGACCCGGCGGCTGGATCGGCCGGTACATGACGGCTAGGTCCAAGGTGCCCTCGATCAAGCGCTGACTGAGCACGTCGGGCAGCGCCGCGGTGGCGGACAGGGCGATATCGGGGGTTTCGGAGCGCAATCGCGCGATCGTTTTCAACAGGACGCCATGCCAGAGGGTGGCTGGCGCTCCAATCGCGATATGGTCGCGATGCTGGTCGGAAAGCGAGACTTCAAGCTGCGCACGCTGCCACACGCGCACCAGTGCCAGCGCGTGCTTGTGGAATTGTTCACCGGCCGCCGTCAGATCTGCACCGCTTTTGGAGCGTTCGAAAACGGGACGTCCGAGGAGATCTTCAAGCCCCTTGATGCGTGCGGAAACCGTCGACTGGGTGATGTTCAAACGATGCGCGGCATCAATAAAACTGCCGGTTTCCGCGACCATCAGGAATGTGCGGGCGAGGTTGATGTCCATCGGGTACTCGCGCGGTGAAAGAAACGATTGTGTGCTATCTATCGAAAAATTCGATAGTGGTCAGCGGAAATTTCCGTTTGAAGCGCGATTTGATTCTCACCACATTGCAGTCGTCTCGACGTCGAGTCGGGGAAGCAGAGCCGTGCAGTCATGCACGGTCAGATAAACTGAAGGACGAATCACATGGCCAAAGCTGCAAAGAAGCCTGCCGCAAAGAAGGCTGCCAAGAAGCCGGCGGCGAAGAAGAAGAAGTAAGAGTTTCCTGCCTCGTGCCCCGGAACCTAGTCAGTCGGCTCTTGCGAGCTTCGGTGGTTCCCACGGTGGTGCTGATCAACGCTTTCTCAGCCGCGCATGCGGCATCGGTCACAAACCGGGATGACAAGGACCATACGGTCACGGTCATCGAGGGCAGTACCCAGATCGACCACGTTTTGAAAAAAGACGAGGTTCTTGAAGGGGTCTGCCAGAGCGGCTGCAGCATCCGCATCGACGGTGACGACGTTGGTCCTTATGTGCTCGAGGGCACCGAGGCCACGACCATCGAAGGGGGCGATCTCTACGCAGAAGGGCAGGGGCCGCTGGTTTCTCCATCATCTGGAGCAACCGGCCAGCCTTCCAAGCCCGGCCCGTAAAGCGGTCGAGTTGATCGAGGCAATGCAATCCGGCACCCGCGCCCTCTGGCTCGGGTGCCGTTTTGTTTTGCGCTCTTCCATATCTGCGAATTGGCGTCCAAAGGACCCTCTCAACGGGGGCGCGGAACTTCCACAATTGGCTCTGTGACTGGTTCGAGCGGGCCGAGATGCTCGGTGAAGCTGGCGATTAATGCGTTATCCACAAATTCGAAATCCTCCGGCGCCCCCAATGCAGCAAGGCTCGTGACGGCCGATCCCTCCAGCCCGCACGCAACGATCGATGCGAAATGAGACAAATCGGGAGCCGCATTGAGGCTGAGGCCGTGCAGGCTGACGCCGCGGCGAAGCTTAAGTCCGATCGCAGCAATTTTGGCTTCACCGCCGGGAAGATCCAGCCGCTTGACCCAGACGCCTGGTCGGGCTGGATCGCTGAACGCTGTCACGCCGAGCCTATCGAGCGCGTCGATAACGCACGTTTCGAGCAAGCGAACGAAAGCGCGTACATCGCCCCCGGTGTGGCGGCGAACATCCAGAAGCGTATAGACGATGCGCTGTCCCGGCCCGTGGTAGGTGATCTGTCCACCGCGGTCCGTGGCGTAAACGGGAAAGCGATCCGGATCGAGCAGATGGTCGTCGCGGCCGCGGGCCGCTCGGGTCAGCAGCGGTGGATGCTCTAGAAACCAGAGTAGTTCGCGATTGCCGCCGTCTGCAATTGCTGCCGCCTCGCGGTCCATTGCGGCCACGGCCTCAAGGTAGTCGACAAGTCCCGTCGAATGCAGCACGCGAATGGGACGGGGTCCGGGCATCTGTTTCCTCACGACGGGGCCAAATGTGCGACCGGCGGATCAATTTGGCAGCGGTGAACCGGTGCCGGCAATGCCGAAATGCCGAGGTCGATGCCGGTTGCCGCGGGCTCAGCGGATCTTGGCCGGCTGGAGCTTGTTGGTGCTTGCCTTCTCCGGAGCCGTCTGTTAGTTCCGGTCGCCTCGGCAGCGCGTTCTTTACGGATGCGCTGGGCGGTTCCTCTCATCCGACGTCCGTCCGATGAGGTGATCCCATGCGGTTGTGGCGGAATTGGTAGACGCACTACCTTGAGGTGGTAACGGGGCAACTCGTGGAGGTTCGAGTCCTCTCAACCGCACCATTTTTCTTTGCGCGCAGCCGCCACGCCAACCCTGCGCGCGTGCATTCTTTGCGCGCAGCTGCCATGCCTGTCCCGCGCGCGTGTTTTCATTGCGCGGATATTCGACGCCACTGTTCGTCGAGTCTCGCGCTGGTCGTTTTCCCCTTACAGGGACCACTCTAAACGAAGCGATCAAAATCCGAATATTTTGAACGGTGGATCGTCGGCGGTGGCTCGCTTGATCCGGGCCGGTTTGGCCTTGTGCCCGGTATGGGCGCGGTCGGACTTGGAGCCATGAGTTGCCGGCTCGGTGTGATCGTTCGTCGTAACGACGATGCGGGGACGTTGCGCGGGCGCCAGTGTCGTCACCTCAGCGTCGGCTCCCGCGAGGGTCTTCAAGACAGCGGGCGAACCGAAGAAGGGCAGCAAGTGAGGTTGGGGAACTTCCGGCTGAGGCGGCGTGCCGGTTGCTGACGCGATGATCAGCGGCGATTTGCGCGCCGGATCGGTTTTGACGAGCCGCTTCTCAAGATCGGCATTGAAAGTGTCGAGTGGGACGAGCGGCGACTTGGCGCGCATGTGGACGATTTTGTAGCCGCGCTGTTTGATACCAGCGAGGATGACCGGAAGGGCCTTGGCCGTGGCACTCTTGATGTCGTGGAACAAGACAATGCCGCCTTGCCGCTTATCGATCTGCGCCAACGTGTAGGCGGCGAGACGATCAGCATTGGCGATGTAACTGTCGTTGGAAACCACGTCGACAGTAAAGGCCGCGATGCCGCGCGCCTGCAGATGTGCCATCATCGGATCGCTATCGCTGAGGCCGGGAAAACGAAAAAATGGCGCAATCGGCTGGCCGGCTGCCAATGCGACAGCGGCAAAGCCGCGTTCGATTTCGTCAATGGCTCGGTCTAAACCGCGACGCTTGAGGTTCAAAGGATGGGACCATGTGTGGCCGCCAAGCGTATGCCCGCGGGCCAGAACGTCCCTGACACTTGCGGGGTAGGCGACGGCCATGCTGCCGACGGAAAAGAACGTCGCCTTGGTGCAGAACCGGTCGAGCGTATCGAGAATGGATTTTGTGATCCATGGCATCGGGCCGTCATCGAATGTGAGCACCACTTCGCGCGGGCCGAGGAACGACGGTTCGCGTGCCAGAACGGAGAGATCGCCAAACAGCGGTCCATTTGCAGTATCGATATCGACAACGCGTTCGACGCCGAGCGCCGCGCCAGGATCGGCACACGTGTTGTCCGCCAGTGCCGAGCTCACGCCGATCCCGCAACTGGCAAAGAACAATGCCGCAATAATTACCGCTGCCCGTCGGATCACGTTGCCTCCCAAGGCTTAAAGTTGGGCCGAAGGTGGCGGAATTCGCGGTTTGCAGCAACAGGCTGACGTCAGAAGATGCGGCACCTGAGACATTGTCGCACCGTCAGGGAAGCCCCAACGGGTTTGTCGCCCAGTTGTCTTCGATCATCGCCGGCTTCAAATTTGGCCGTACAGGTGGCGGCAGTGCCGGCAAACCTTTCGGCGCGTTGGGAGGTGTCGGCAGAACGGTTACCGGCTTTGTGTCCGCTGTGGTGGGATCGGCGGACCATGGCAGGCGTTCAGGTGATCCCGTCGTCATCGGCCAGACGGCAGCGCGGTCGGCCAGCGGCTGCAGGGACAGTGCCACATTGCGCCGCTGCGCCTCACGATCGGCCATGGCGTCGAATTCCGGCAGCGTCGTTGCGCCGGTCTTGGGGACGACGTGGGCGATCTTGTATCCGTTGGCCTTCAATTCGGTCAGCAGAGCTCGCAGCCCGCCGGCGGTGGACGGCTGGATGTCGTGAAACAGGATGATGCCACGGTGCTTGCGGGCGAGTTGGGACATCACGTTCTGGCGCATGACGGTCGGGTTGCGCGTCAGGAAATCGCGGCTGTCGATATCGATGGCGAAGGTGGCGATGTGGCGCGACCGGAGGTGCGCGCGAACGGAGGAACTTTCGCCGAGATAGGGGAAGCGGAAAAATGGAGCGACGGGCCTCCCAAGCGCGAGGGCGACAGCGCTGAAGCCCAACTCGACTTCCTGCTTGGAGGCCACAGCACCGAGCTTGTCCAAGCGTTTGTGGGACCAGGTATGAGCGGCGATCGTGTGCCCGCGATCGGCGGTATCGCGGAGCGTCTGTGGATCGGAGAGCGCCATACGGCCAACGGAAAAAAACGTGGCTTTCACACACTGTTCGTCGAGTGCGTCGAGGATGGGACGCGTGTAACGGCGGACTGGGCCGTCGTCGAAGGTGAGGATGACTTCCTTGTCGTGGAGCAACTGGAAGGGCTCGGGTCCTGGAACGCCGAAGCGGGGGCCGTCGTTGGCATCGATTTCGATGACGCGGGATACGCCGAGGGCGTTCGGATTGGCACATGCTGCCGACTGCAGTGAATGCAAGGCTTCGGTCGGCGGTACATCACCCGCGCGCGCGGCGGCAGCGACGGCCAGCACAACCATCGCGCCAAGGGGACCAAACAAGACATGCCGCCGGATGGCGCGTGTCATCTAACTGTCTTCCTCCGAAGCGCCTGAGGCGGTGGCGATCCCGGCTTCGCGTGCCGGTGGTTCGCGTCTCTCACGGGACGCGGGCGGACATTAGCTGCGCCGCTTTGCCGGGTGCAACATGTCGCCGATCCCGTATGTGCTTTTTCGGCACCACGGTATCCGGTGGTGCGCTCGTATGCTAAGGCCGCTTCTGCCGTTTGTCGGGGTTTGGCAAGGGCTTTTTCGCTCAAAGAGACAGGGGCATCAGACGCGTGTCGCAAGCCGGTCCGAACTTTTCCACGCCAGAGGCCGACGAGGCCACGACCGACGAACTGGTGCGCGATGTCGCGGCGGCGCTGTTGGCCGGCGCGCCGCAGACCGCACGCGAATTTGTCGAGGGTTTGCGTGCGCCCGACCTTGCCGACGTCATCGAATTGCTCGAGCCAGACGACCGTGTCGCGCTGATCCAAGCGTTCGGACCGGATTTCGACTTCGAGGTTTTCTCCGAGCTCGATGAATCGGTCCGCGACCAGCTTTCGGAAGCCCTGCCGAACGAATTCCTGGCTCGTGCCGTCACGGAATTGGATACCGACGATGCGGCCTACATCATCGAAGGTCTGGAAGACAGCGACAAGGAAGAAGTCCTCGCTCAGCTCGAGACGTCCGATCGCGCCGCGCTTGAGCGCAACCTGGAGTATCCCGAAGAAACGGCCGGGCGCCTCATGCAGGCGCACTTTGTGGCAGTTGCCCCATTCTGGACGGTGGGGCAGGTGCTCGACTACATGCGCGAGGCCGATGACCTGCCTGAGGCGTTCTCTGAAATCTTTGTCGTCGATCCCTCGTTCCGCGTTCTGGGCAGCGTCGAGCTGTCGCGGCTGGTGCGCTCGAAGCGATCGGTGATCGTCGAAACGCTGATGGAGACCGACCGTCACGTGGTCCTGGCGACGGAAGATCAGGAAGAGGTCGCCCGTCAGTTCAAGCGCTATGACCTGTTCTCTGTCCCCGTGGTGGACGAGAATCAACGGCTCGTCGGCGTCGTGACCGTCGATGACGTTGTGGAAGTGCTCGATGACGAGGCCGACGAAGACATGAAGGCGCTGGCCGGCGTGGGCGACGAAAGTCTGGCTGATACCGTTCTGGAAACGGTCAAGAGCCGGGTGCCCTGGCTCGTTGTCAACCTGGGCACGGCCATCCTGGCGTCGTTCGTTATTCAACAGTTCGATGCCAGCATCGAGCAGATGGTGGCTCTTGCGGTGCTGATGCCGATCGTGGCTTCGACCGGCGGCAACGCTGGAACTCAGACCATGACCGTCACGGTGCGAGCGTTGGCGACGAGCAAGCTCGGCGCCATGAATGCGCGCCGGGTTATCACCCGCGAGGCTCTGGTCGGCCTGCTGAACGGACTGACGCTGTCGGTCATCATGGCGACGGTGGTTTTTTTCTGGTTCGGCTCGGGTGCGCTGGGCGCCGTCATCGGAACGGCAATCATCGTAAATCTGTTTTGCGCAGCCGTAGCCGGAATTCTTATACCGCTCATCTTTCATCGATATGAACTCGATCCAGCCCCTGCCTCGGGCGTGTTCGTCACGATGGTGACGGATTGCGTCGGCTTTTTCGCTTTTCTCGGGCTCGCCTCGATCTGGCTGTTCTGAGCCATGTTCTGGGTCGTACAGTCAGCTCGTCGGCTGATCGAGTTTGCGGGTCAGGGCCTCGAATTCGCGGCGGAGTTCCTCGTTGCGGAAGATCTGTTCGAAGGTCGGCGCTTCCAGCTTTTGCAGCGCCTCGAATGACGCGGCGCCGTCGCGCATCAGGTTATTCAACTCAAAACTCGCCTGCACGGTCTCGAAGGTGTTGTCGGCAATCTTGAGATCGTGGACGGCGCGCTGGCGGGCCTTGGCGATCTGCTCGCGTTGTTGCAGCAGGTAACGGCGGTAGGCCTTCGCCGCCTCTTCTGCCACTTTCTGACTGTCGCGATTGGCTTCCAGAATGCGAAGCTGATCGGGGCGATTGTCGGCGCGGAGCAATTCGGCGGTGCGTGTCTTGGCGCCGGTTATGTCTTTCATCACGGCATCGAGACGTGGCAGGTATTGCGTATCGATCTTGGCAATCGCCATGTCCTGGGCGTGGACCAGCATGGCGAACAAGGCGGCATGCATGGCGAAGTACTTGCGGGCATTGCCGGCGTTGTCACCGGCGGCCTCGACGAGGCGGGCAAGCTGGCCGTCGATCAGTTTGGCTGCCTCGAATGTTGCAACGAGGCGGACGAGGTCGCCGGAGAGGACGCCATCGAGCAGGAGGTCGAGTTGGTCCGGCGACAGGTCGACGCCTGAGGATTTGAGTGCGGCACTGACATCTTTCTTGGCCGCCGTTATACCGTCGCGATTCTTCGTGATGCGCTCTTCCAGATCCTTGATCCCGGCATCGAGCGAGCCGACGGTATCGGTCAGAAGACCCGGCAGCGCTGCATCCTTGGGTGCCATCAACTGCTTTTCTTTGAAAGCCGAAATGCGGCCTTCGAGATCGGCGATGGTGCGGCGATGCGTTTCGATGCGTTTTTGGATTTCGACAACGGGGACATCCGTGACGATGCCAAGGGCGCTGTCGAGAAGCGCCTTGATCCGTGCCTCGCGATCCTCACGGGTTTCAGTCCACAATGGTGGCACGACGAACTCGGATTCCTTGGGCAGTTTCTTGGCGTCGCCGCGTTGATCGGCGGTGTCGGCAAGGACGGCTTCGACGGCCTGCATCAACAGGCGGGCTTGTTCATAGTCCTTGTCCCCGGCGCGTGGATCGGCGGACTCCGGCGGCATGGTGGTGGTTGCCGATTGTACGATTTCGGCGGCAGCCGACTTCGTTTGGTCGAGAATGTCGGAAATCGACGAGGCCTTGTTGTCGGCGAACGCGTGGGAAGGCGCGGTTGCAACAATCAACAGTGCAGCCAGGGACGCGCGTTGGCGCAGGCTTTGACGCAACATGGGCAGGCCCTCCATGCGCGCACTAGTGGCGCGGGAATTCAGGCGATTAGATGGTGCTTGTGGTTCAGTCCGGCAATGGGGCGGCGCGGTCGGCTGCGGCCGCGCCAGCAACGGCTGCCAGCAATTCGGCGGTCACCTGACGGGCGTCCGTTAGAACGACCATATGGGTCATAGACGGCGGAATGTCGGCGTGCGTCTTGGCAAACTTGGCGCGTGTGAAGCCGCCCAACGGATCGCCTGCGGCGCCTGCGAGTGCTAAGCGCAATTCCTTCGGCGAGAGTGTCAAGATCCCGACGACGGTTTGCCCGGCACACAGAGCAATGTAGCCGGCGCGCGGAACGATCGATAGCGCCGGAGCCGCCTCCTCGATGGCCCGCAGAACGAATTGCGCCAGTGGACGGTAACCTTTCGCTTCGGCGAGCGCGGCCTCCAGGGAAAGTCCGGCTGGCTTGGTTGCGACGGGAGGTGTCGGCAGCGCAGGCGGGTCAATCGGCTTGCGAACAAGAGGGATGAGCGTCGGTGCAGGCTGGGGCGCGGTTGCTGCCGGCGGCGCGGCGACGGGTGGGGATGGGGCGGCAGTTGTCGATCCGCGCGGCGTTGCGGCCGAACCTACGCCGACGGTCGGGGCCAGATAGATCGGGCGGCCGCCATTATGGTGGATACGCTCCAGCCACGAGGCGCGGGCGAAGAGAAAACCTTGCCGGCGCAGCCAATCGATGATCGCGTTGCGGTCGTCGAGGTTTGCTTCACGGATGGCCGTCATCCAGCCCGCGAGGTCGCGGCCGGTGTCCTCGGCGAGGCCGTCGATGAATTCGCGCTCCTTTTCGGCGTAGTCGATGGCCATGGATCAGATCCACCGCCGGGTCCGGCCGGCATAGGCGCGCCATGCATCGCCGAAGACCGCTTCGAGATGGCGCTCCTCCGGGCGGATCTGGAGCATCGTGACAAGGCCGGCGAAGGCGAACGCCAGGATGACGAACCAGACGTTCCGCGTCAGTTCGGCGGCTCCAAAAAGAAGAAACACATCGGCAATGTAGATCGGATGGCGGCGCCAACGATATGGTCCGTCGGTGACCAGCGTGGTGGCCGCCTGATGGGGCAAGATCGTCGTGCGGTGCCGCCGCAGGGTCAGCGCCGCCCAGACGGCGATGGCCAATCCGGCGGCGCCAAAGCCAAGGCCGATGAGCGAAGCGGGGCCATCTCCGACGCCGGGCCAAGGCAAAGGCGCAAGCCGTTCGAGCGCGACCGCGCCGACCACGGCCAATGCCAAAAGCACCGGCGGCCAGGGAATGGTGCCGGGACGAGCGTGGCCGGCGGGTGGATGGGCAGCAGTCGGCATGGCGTCGCTTCTTGCAAAGTCCTCAACAATTTCAGGCGGAACCCCGGCGCAACCCTACATCACGGAGCGGGGCGAGCGCCACGCGGAGTTCAACTGGTGCTGTTCGCGACGTTGCCGCAATCGGCGGCTAGAACCGCCCCCCGGATCGGGTGCATGGGTAGAAACGCGTTCGTCTGCCCCACCGCTCTGCCCCTCCGCTCTGGCCGCCTTTGGTCCTGCCGCATCGTCCAGGAGAGTTTCATGTCCACACATTCGCGCCGTTTCAGCGTCGTCATGGCCGTTTCGTTCGTCATCGGACCCATGGGTCTCGCGACGGCTCCGGCGCAGGCAGCAAGCAACTTCGGCTGCTTCCAAGTGGTGACGCCCTCGCTCAACATCCGCGCTCGCCCCTACAGCGACGCAAAAGTGATCGGCACCGCGTCTGCCGGTGACGTGCTGGAAAAGCGCAAGCCGTTGTGTACGCTTCGCGGCTATTGGTGCGCGGTTCGCAAAGGCGCCGTGGAAGGCTACGCCGACAAGAGTTTTCTGGGCACCACCAAGTGCCCTTGAGGTGGGGTACGCGTCACGAGGCTCGCTTGCTCGACGCCGGGATCGTCGGATAGGGGGTCGGTGCGGAGGGGCGAGCCTGCAGCTCTTTGGCGATGTCGAAGCTTGGACATCCCAGTTCCACCAGACGATTATTGTAGGCGTCCAAAATCGGACGGTTGGTCGCCGCGCGGGCCGTGGCGTTCTTTTCGGAATCGCTGCCGAGCGCGGCGCTGGTGGCGGAACGCATGGATTGGGAGGCGGAAGAGGGGTGCACTTTGAACTCCTCGCCGCGCAACGCCAGCAGCCGGACCTGGATACGGCCGGTCAACCTTTGGCAGTCGAGTTTCTTTTCCTCAGCTGTCAGTGTGTAATTGCCGGGGGCGAGCAGCACCGTGCTATCGCCGGGGGTACCGGCGCAGCCCGGCAGCGCCGCCGCGGCGAAAACCATGAGTGGGATGCGTACGCGGTCGAACACCTGGGCGCCCATGACTTGAGTTGGCTTGATCATTCGCAAAAGCCGGGCTTATGCAAGGCGGCAAGATGCTTCTCCGGCGGCCAATTCGCGGCTTGCCAGAGCGCGGTCCACCCGGCTTCAATCAATCTTGGTAAGACGGGAGGCATGACATGGCAGAATACGGGTCAAGGCGGGCGGGCACGGCTTGCGCAATCTTGGCGATCGCGTTCTCGGGCGCAGCGGCCGCGGACGACCTCGACACGGCGCCGGTCCGCTTCGTTTGCACCTTCGGGACGGGCACGTCCGTCAGCTACGGCGATGGAAAATTCACGTCGAAGGCGGCCAATCCAATGGTGTTTACAATCACCAAAATCGATCTCGAAGGGCAATCTGCAGCGATCAGCACGGGCGAGGGGTCATCCCCAGTCACCGTCCGTATCGTGCGGGCCGTCAATGCCAACCATTTTCTCGAGGTCGTCACCGAGGGTTTCCTCAATTTGACGACGGTCTATGACAAGGACCCCAAGACGGGGTTGCACCCGGCGGTCCACTCCCGTCATCTCGGCTTGCTGGGGGTCCCGTTTTTCGGTCAGTACACCGGAACATGTACCGAGTGACGCTCGCACCCAACCGTTTTCGCGAATTGGAATTTCAGGCCGGAGGGCTGCAGCAATGACCGTGCACATGATCAAGCTCTCGGTCGGATCGGAAACGGTTGAAGACCACGCTGCGTGGCAGGCGGCGAACCGTCAATTCTGGCGCAAGGTGGGCAAGTCCGCAGCCGTGTTTCACACGACGTTCCAAAGTCCCAAGCGGACGATGGAGTTGCTCGATGGCGGCTCACTCTACTGGGTCATCAAGGGGCTCATTCAAGCGCGGCAGCGATTTGTCGGGTTCGACGAGGGGCGCAAAGAAGACGGTACGCCCTGCTGCCTGCTGCTTCTGGATCCCGAGATCGTACCCGTGCGCCCCGTTCCACGGCGGGCATTTCAGGGCTGGCGCTATCTCGACCTAGCCGATGCACCGCCCGATCTTGGCACTGGAGTTCGCGGCGGCGCGGCTGACTTGCCGCCCGCCATGCGGCGCGAACTCGCCGCGCTTGGACTTATTTGACGGGAATTCGCGTGCCGTGAACCGACCCGTCATCTCTCCTATTGTCGAAGCGCTGCCTCGAACGGTGCCATTCGTCGGGCCCGAACAGATGGAGCGTATGCGCGGGCGGCCGTTTCGCGCCCGACTGGGGGCGAATGAAAGCGCCTTCGGTCCGGCTCCTGGAGCGATCGCAGCAATGCAGGCGGCGGAGCACGAAATCTGGAAATACTGCGACCCGGAAAGTTACGATCTCCGCGCGGCCATCGCTCGGTTGCACGGGGTCAGTGGCGACAACGTCGTCGTCGGAGAGGGGATTGACGGGCTGCTGGGTCTGGCGGTGAAAATCGCCGCCTGCCCCGAAACACCGGTCGTCACCTCCGATGGCGCCTACCCCACTTTCAACTTTCATGTCGCAGCGCACGGGGCGCGGCTCGTGAAAGTGCCGTTCCGCGACGACAAGGAAGATCTCGACGCACTCCTTGCGGCGGCGAAGCGGGAGCGTGCCCGCATTCTCTACGTGTCCAATCCGAATAATCCGATGGGGTCCTGGTGGACTTCGGCGGAACTTGACCAACTCATCGCGGCGCTGCCTGATGAATTGCTTCTATTACTCGATGAGGCCTATTGCGAAATGGCGCCCGCTGGCAGTGTTCCAGAGGTCGATGTGAGCCATCCGCAGGTTTTGCGGTTGCGGACGTTTTC
Organism: uncultured Alphaproteobacteria bacterium; assembly: GCA_963742405.1. Classification (GTDB taxonomy): domain Bacteria; phylum Pseudomonadota; class Alphaproteobacteria; order Rhizobiales; family Hyphomicrobiaceae; genus JAGVSR01. The sequence continues at coordinate 85,194 of CAVUMB010000010.1, read as the reverse complement.
GAAAGCCTACGGTCTTGCCGGAGCACGTATCGGATATGCGATTGGCGAGGCGGGGTTGATTGCCAGCTTCGAGAAGGTGCGCAATCACTACGGCATCAATCGCACCGGGCAGATCGGGGCCTTGGCGGCAATCGTGGATCAAAGCCATCTGCAGACCGTCGTGGCTCAGATCGGCCGGGCGCGGGACAGGCTCGGCCGGATCGCTCAAGATAACGGTTTGCTGGCCCTGCCATCAGCAACCAATTTCGTCGCCATCGACTGCGGCCAGGATGGACCATTCGCTAAAGCCGTGCTGGATGGCCTCATCGCGCGCGACGTGTTTGTTCGAAAGCCGGTCGTTGCTGGCCTCGACCGCTGCATCCGCGTCAGTTGCGGTCTTGATAGCGAACTCGATGTTTTGGCAGAAGTGCTGCCGGCTGCGCTGTTCGCCGCCCGGGAGCAATCGTGACCAAGCCCTGCGAACAAAAGCGACTGGTTCTCGCCGGGGGTGGGCATGCGCATGTCTTCGTTCTCGAAGCCTTCGCTCGCCAACCCATGACCGGTCTCGATCTCACACTGATCACCAAGGAACCCATGGCAGCATACTCGGGCATGTTGCCGGGATTTGTAGCCGGTCATTACCGTGAGCGCGATTGTTTGATTGATCTGGAGCGGCTCAGTCGCGCAGCGGGCGCCAAGTTCGTCGTTGGCGAGGTTACGGGTATCGACCGCGAAAAGCGTTGCGTTCAACTGGCCGATGGCGTGAGTGCTGCGTACGATGTCGTCTCGATCGATGTCGGGATCACGCCCGATACGCGCGACATTAGAGGCGCTACGGAGCATGCGCTGATCGTGAAGCCGGTGTCGGAATTTGCCGCCAAGTGGCAGACATTTCTTCGTCGGGCCGAGGCACCCGGTGGTCCGCGTCACATCGTTGTGGCAGGCGGCGGTGCCGCAGGTGTGGAACTCGTTTTGGGCGCCCGCTTTCGCTTAACGGCGGGCCAAACCTATGAGACGCGCCGGCGCGATCCGTTTACGTACACAATCGTTGCCGGCACCGGCGTTCTGCCCGGCCATCCGGCACGGGCGCAGCGGCTGGCCAAGGTGGCGCTTGCGGATGCGGGCGTGGTCGTTATCGAAAATGACGGTGCTGTCGCGGTGACGCCGGGCCGGATGCAGTTGTTTTCAGGGCGTGAGATTGCCTGTGATGCGGCGATCATTTCCACCAAAGCGGCAGCGCCGTCGTGGTTCGCCGCTACCGGGCTTGCCCGCGATGCGGCAGGTTTTCTAGCGCTGCGGCCCACGCTCCAGACGATCAGCGATGACAATATTTTTGCAGCCGGCGACTGTGCGAGCGTGATTTTGCATCCGCGGCCGAAGGCGGGTGTATTTGCGGTTCGTCAGGGACCGATTTTGGCGCGCCAGCTGCGGCGCCATTTGGAAACCCGGCTGCTCGACCCGTTCGTGCCGCAGCGCGCGTTTCTGTCACTCGTCTCGCTTGGCGAGAAGTCCGCAATAGCCAGCCGTGGCTCGATCGCTGTGGCCGGGCACTGGGCGTGGTTGGCGAAGGATTGGATCGACCGACGATTTATGGGCCGGTTCAACCGGCTGTAACCCGCTGAACCTGCGTTACTGAGATTGCGAAATGATTGTTGCATTCCACCCGTTCGCCGACGTGTTTTCGATCGTGGCCGGTTTGAACGCGACGGGTGATGACGTCGCGGGTGCGGCGGCGATTGCAGCCGGAGCCGTGTAGGGCTGCGTGACCTTCGGTTCAAGCTTGACCATCTGGCGCACGAGATTTGTGTTTTGCCGCGCGACGTCGGCTGCAACCGCTGTCGAGCCGACGGACGTCGCTTCGTCGTACTTGCCCTGCAGGCCGAGGACGAGGGCGAGGTTCTGCTTGGTCTTGGGACTGCCGCCGTCACGGGTGACGGCCTGACGCAGGAGCGTTTCAGCCTTGGCCGGGTCGCCGTTCATGGCATAGGCCAGCGCCAGGTTATTCTGGACGGCGACCTGATCGGGCGCCAGCAGGCTTGCCCGCTCGAGATGTTGGACGGCTTCCTTGTAACGTCCGAGCTTGGCGAGTGCCGCGCCACGGGCGGAGACGACACGCCAGTCGGGACGCAGGGGATCGTCGGCGAATTCCAGCATTTGCGCTGCCAGGGAAACCTTATCCATATCGAGGGCCAGCCGGCCCAACTCGGATGCCACTTCCTTGCTGTCGGGATTGGCCTGCGCTGACTGCTGCAGCGCGTTGAACGCTTCTGTCTTGTTGCCGAGCACCTTGAGGTTCTTGGCATAGGCCACGGCTGCTTCGGAGTTGGCCGGGTTCTTGGCGAATTCCTTGCCCCAATATTCGGTGGCTTTGCCAATTTCGGTTTGTGGAGTGCCGCCCTCGTTGGCAGCACGTGTGTCGGCGGCCGGCTTGGACGAGGCAAGAAGATCGAGTCCGGTTTCTTCCGAAAGGCTTGAACAGGCGCCGGTCAGAGTTGCAATGGCTAGAACAGCCATGCGGCCCGCAATGGCCGCGCTGCGTTTGAATGCGCCGTCAATAGACTTGCCCGCCATTATGCCTGCTCCCCGCCCAGGGCGGCGCCGGCGAATCACCTGCGGCCCCTATTTCGTGCGGGCGTCACTTTCCGGGACAGTTCTCAAGAAAGGTTTAAGGGTCCTGAGCGCGCTGATGCAACTTGATCCGCGATCAGCCCGGCGCACTTTCGGCGCGTGCGGCGGCGGCCCATAACTCCATCTCCGGCATGGCGAAAATCGTCTCAACGTAGTCCGTGGCGGTGCCGTCATCGCCGAAGGATCGCAAATCGGGAACGTAGGTGCGGAAGCGGGAACACACGGGCGCGTACATGGCGTCGGCCGCAGTGAATTCGCCAAACAAGAATGGTCCGTCGCGGCCGTACTCGGTTCGGCAATCGCGGAAGCTTTGGACGATGCGGCGGATGTTGTGTTCGACGCCCTCCGGAAATGCCGTCCATTGGTTTGGAGGCGAAACAGATCCATGGGGCAGACTTCGCGCAATTGCTGGAATCCGGCATGCATTTCTGCGCGAGATCGCGCGGGCGATGCCGCGGGCGACGCGATCGCGCGGCCAAACCGGACGGTCCGGATAGAGGTCGGCGATATATTCGATGATCGCGAGGCTATCCCAGATCAGCACGTCGCCGTCGCGTAGAACCGGGACCTTGCCGGCGGGCGAATGCGCCAGAAGCGCGGCTTTGCTGTCGGACTGGCGCAGCTTGACGCTGATCTCCTCGAAGGGGATCTGGAAGCTGCTTGAGCACAAGCCAGGGCCGGAGGCTCCAACTCGACCAGATCTTGTTTCCGATCACGAGGGAGAGCGTCGGTTCGGGCATGCTTTCGCCTTCCGGTCGCGAATATGCTAGGTCCAGCCTATCGTCCTAAGGCGGCTTGCGGCGCTGCACAAGAGCGGCGGGTTCATCCGTCTTTTTGTCGCCGCCGCACGTTGCTTTGACTGTCCCTTCATCCGAGCGAGACCAACGATCCATGACCACGGCAAACGACCCGACGGCTTCGTTCACGCGGCGCGAAGCGTTGGATCTTTTCGCGCCGAGCGATGCGCCGTCCGTTCCCATCCATCTCGTGGCTGCCGGCCCTGGCGAGCCCGCATTGACGTCAGACTTGGCGGCGCGCTGGGCCGAAACGACGGGCTTCAAGGGGGCACCGAAATCGTTCGTTTTGCTGCCGGCCGCCGATGGTTCGCTGGCCGGTGTCATGCTGGGTGCCGGTGGGGGCAGTGCCGGGGATCCGTGCGGTCCATCCGATCTTTTGTTGGGGCAAGTGGCCGGCGTTCTGCCGCCGGGCATATATCGGCTTGAAAGCGGGTTCGCCAGCCGGAGCTTGCGGCTCTGTCTTGGGGGCTGGGGGCGCTATCGATTCCGCCGTTACAAGAAGAGCGGGTCAGCCACCGGCAACGACGGTCAGGTGGCGCGGCTCGCGCTTCCCGCAGCGGTCGACCGCCTGCATCTTCTCAATACCGTCGAAGCAGTTTGGCTGGGCCGCGATCTGATCAACACGCCGGCCAGCGATTTGGGCCCCGCCGACATCGAGGCCGTAGTTCGCGCCATTGGTGCGCGGCATGGCGCGACGGTTCGGTCGATCGTCGGCGATGATCTCCTGGCGCAGAACTTCCCGATGATTCATGCCGTCGGCAGGGCCAGCCCGCGGGCGCCGCGACTGATCGAACTTGACTGGTCGAAGCCGGGCGGCCGGCGCGACGCGCCGAAAATCACGCTGGTCGGCAAAGGCATCACGTTCGACACCGGCGGCCTCGACATCAAACCGGCGTCGGCCATGTTGATCATGAAGAAGGACATGGGAGGAGCTGCGGTGGCGCTGGCCACCGCCCACATGATCATGGGGCAGGGGCTCGACGTTCGCTTGAAATTGTTGATCGCGTCGGCGGAGAACTCGATATCGGGCGATGCATTCCGGCCCGGCGACGTGCTGCAAAGCCGGGCCGGGCTGAGTGTCGAGATCGGAAATACCGACGCTGAGGGACGGCTCGTCCTTGCCGACGCACTGACGCTCGCCGACGAGGGAATGCCCGACAGCGTGTTTGTCTTTGCAACATTGACCGGTGCGGCGCGGACCGCGCTCGGGCCCGATTTGCCGGCGCTCTTCACAAACGACACGATCCTGGCCAATCGTCTGCAAGACGCGGGCGAAGCCATCGGCGATCCGATGTGGCGTCTGCCGCTATGGGCCGGCTACGACCGCAACCTGGACAGCGAAATCGCCGACATGAACAACGTCTGGGAAAGCCCGTTCGCCGGTTCCATTACCGCGGCGCTATTCCTGAAACGGTTCGTGCAGAACGCGAAACGGTTCGCGCACATCGATCTTTATGGCTGGCGGCCAGCGCCGCGTCCGCTTGGTCCCAAGGGCGGCGAAGTCCAGACGGCGCGCGCCGTGGTCGAGGTTTTGCGTGCGGAGAGCGAGGCCGGCGCATGACGTTCGACCTCCTGGATACCCGCCGAAATGCGATGCGTCCCGATCTTGCCGACGAGCGCCTCATCGGACGCTACGAGGCGACGCGGTACATTGCCGGCCAGCCGGCTCAAATCATACGTCCGGCAGTGCCGTTGCGGCGGCGACCGCAGCTGACCGACGGGCTCGATACGGAAGCGCTCTATGGCGACGCGTGCGCGTCTTCGACGAGCATGACGGTTGGGCCTGGGTGCAACTGGAGCGCGACGGCTATGTCGGCTACATCCCGAGCAACGCGATCTCCGACACCATCGTTGCCCCGACCCACCGGGTGAAATCCTCGGGCACATTTCTCTATCCCCGAGCCGGAAATGAAGTGCGCGCCGATCCTTCACCTTAGCCTCAATGCCGAATTGACGATTGTGGAAGACGGGGAACGCTTCAGCCGGACGCACGTGGGGGGATGGGTCTTCAACCGTCACATCGGCGAATTGCATAAAGCCCGCGCGCGACTTCGTCGAGATCGCAGAGTGGCTGATTGGGACACCCTACCTATGGGGCGGCAAGACCCGGATCGGGGTCGACTGTTCAGGACTTGTGCAAGTCTCGCTCCAGGCCGCCGGCATTGCCGCGCCGCGCGATAGCGACATGCAGTTTGCCGAACTCGGCGAAGTGGTCCAAGTGGCACCTGACTTCGAGGGTATGCAGCGCGGCGACCTCGTTTTCTGGTCGGGCCACGTCGGCATCATGGCCGACGGCATCATGCTGCTGCATGCCAATGCGCATCACATGGCCACAGTCGTCGAAACGCTGCCGGAGGCCGTCGACCGGATCGCCAAATCCGGCACGACGCTGCTGGCCGTCAAGCGGCTCAAGACTTCCAGCGCCTCAGCTGCTGGCGTGTGAATTGCCATTCAGGTGTCACCAGTGTCGTCGCCGAAAGTCCGTTCGGTACCATGGCGATCCGTCGCTTGCGGCCGGGTTGCTCAACACGTGGATATCCTGAGCCGGCATGTAGCTCTGCGTCAGCAGGAAGCGCCGTTCCCCGGTCCGGGATTGACGACGACATCCGTCACGAGCACGGCATGGCCAGGGAATCCGCCCTTGATGAAGACATCACCGGTGCGGATGTCGTCGACATCCGCGGTGATCAATTCCCGTTCGAGGGAATACGTGCCGGCGTAGGCGAAAACAAAATCCATGTATTTGCGAAAGCCCGGGATAGTCCTGCTTCGACCGGGCAGAGAATCGCAACCGTTTGCCTTCCGTGTCGTTGAACGCGATCTCGGACTTGCGGCCGTCGGCATAAAGCCACTCCGCACGGAGCCGCATGACGGCATCGGCGCATTGCTGCAGATCGCGGCGTCCCACATCGATATCGACGACACCCGCGTGCACGTCCTGCCGCCACTTTGGCGCGCCCGTGTACAAGAGAACGGCCGTGCATCGTGCGGTTTCATCGGCAGATCGCGCAGCCATGCCGCGAACGACTGGGGCTCGACCGGGACCGGCGTTCAAAGCCGGTCGAGGCGGATGAATCGCCGCTTGCAGCGTTTCGGTTTGGGCGATGTCGGGTTTTTCCAAGCATATCGGGACCCGGCAGCGACCGGAAATGACGCCAGACCTGTAGGCGATGATTGAAAGTCCGGCATCAACGCTAGCGGATCGTTCAGCACGGCATGGTACCACGGTTTCACCGGTCGAAAGATGGCTGCGCATTGCCGATGATCATGGCGCTTTGTTGGGGCTCTACGCCGACATGGCATCCGCAAAGCAAGAGCCCGGAAAAGGCGGCTGCCTTTCCCGGGCTCGGAGCGTTGGGCTCGTCCGGAGAGGATGTTTGCGGTTCGGGTTGTCGGCTGTCCGGTCCGTCGTGGGTCGATGCGCTGTGCGCTCGCCCGGACCGTGTTGCCGATCCTTGATGTGCCGCCTATTCTCCCGACCCAATCACGTTAGATCATCAGAGCTGCGTCTCGTCGCCATGCTCGACTTGCAGCCGGACTTTGAGAGCGTACCGCGGTCACGCTCGTCTCCCGACCGAAATCTCCGTCATCGGGCACGCGCACCGGACAGCCGAGCCGCGCGACGATGGCACTCTGTTCGCAGGTTCAAAATGTGTGTGTGGCCACTTGGCGGCGGCACTACCTAACGAAGCTCAATCGCCTGTGTTCGAGCAAAGTCGATTGGCTTTTGGCTGCAATCGAATTTGCATTCGGACGCGGCGAACCTTTGTACGACCGACGGCGTGTATGCACGCGGGCAGCTCGTTTAGGTGCTGCGTTAAGGCCCGCTTGAAGCGGCGTTGTTCCTACCCGGCGGAGACATTTTCTTAGACCTCCCTTCGAGAGATGAGGAAAGTGTGCGCCCCGATCCAGATGCTGTCAATTCACGAAATGCAGGGCTTTTGTTCGGCGCGCGAGCGTGCGTTGCAGCAGGCGGGGATCTTGGTTGACCGATTATTAAAGAGGAAACGTTAGCGTCACCGATGTGTGAAGGGCCACCGCAGCCCGCAACGGAGACTTTACGATGAAACCCGTTCTCAGCTTCGTGTCACTCATGGCCGTCGGGTTGATTGCTGCGAGTGCGGTCGCCCTGGTCGGCGCCGGTTTGTTTCGTGTCCCGACGGACGGCTCGGCGCCGCTGCTCGATTATCGCTCGTTGTCGATCGGATTGATTATCGGGTTGATGCTGTCGTGGCTGGCGCGGATCAGCTGGGCCGAGATGCCGCGTCGCATGCTCAATTGGCTATGGGCTAACGAGCGCAACTTTTATCGTGGAGCGCTGGCGCTCGTACTGCTCGGTATCTTGGTGTTCTACTGATCGGCGACGATCGCCAATCGCGCGCTGTTGCATCGGTTGCCAAATAAAAAGGGCGGCCCGAAAGCCGCCCTCGCCGACACTCCCCCCGGAGTTTTCAGACCGAATAGTACATGTCGTATTCGACGGGATGAGGCGTCATTTCGTAGCGCATGTTCTCGGCCATGCGCAGTTCGATGTAGGCGTCGATCATGTCGTCGTTCATGACGCCGCCAGCCTTGAGGAACGCGCGATCCTTGTCGAGAGCGTCGAGCGCCTCGCGCAGGGAACCGGCGACCGTCGGGATCTTGGCCAGTTCCGCGGGCGGCAAATCATACAGGTTCTTGTCCATCGGGTCGCCCGGATGGATTTTGTTCAAGATCCCGTCGAGGCCGGCCATCAGCATCGCGGTGAAGGCGAGGTAGGGGTTTGCGCCAGGATCGGGGAAGCGAATTTCGATCCGCTTGGCCTTCGGCGACGACACATGCGGGATGCGGCAAGAGGCCGACCGATTGCGCGCCGAATAGGCGAGCAGCACGGGGGCTTCGTAACCCGGCACGAGCCGCTTGTAGGAGTTCGTCAGCGGGTTGGTAAAGGCGTTGATTGCCTTGGCGTGCTTGAGGATGCCGCCAATATAATAAAGGCAGGTATCGGACAGGTCGGCGTACTTGTTGCCGGCAAACATCGGCTGGCCGGCCTTCCAGATCGACTGGTGGACGTGCATGCCCGAACCGTTGTCGCCAAAGACGGGCTTGGGCATGAACGTGGCCGTTTTGCCGTAAGCCTGCGCGACCTGATGCACGACGTACTTATAAATCTGCATGTGGTCGGCCATCTGGATCATGGGGCCGAACTTCACGCCAAGTTCGTGCTGGGCGGATGCTACCTCGTGGTGATGCTTTTCAACGCTGACGCCCATTTCTGTGAGCACCGACAGCATTTCCGAACGCATGTCCTGGCAGCTGTCGATCGGGGGGACGGGGAAATAGCCGCCCTTGACGCGCGGACGGTGGGCGAGGTTGCCCATCTCATACACGGTGTCGGAGTTTGACGGGAGTTCAGACGAGTCAACCTGGAAGCCGACTTTGTACATCTCGGTCGAGAACTTGACGTCGTCGAAGATGAAGAACTCGGCTTCGGGGCCGAAGTAGACGGCATCGCCGATGCCTTGCGAAAGCATGAAGGCTTCCGCTTTCTTAGCGATCGAACGAGGGTCGCGTTCGTAGGGCTGGCCGGTGGAGGGTTCGCGGACATCGCAGAACACGGCAAGCGTCGATTGGGCGAAGAAGGGGTCGATATGGGCGGAGGCGGGATCCGGCATCAGCAGCATGTCGGAGGCTTCGATGCCCTTCCAGCCGGCGATCGACGAGCCGTCGAAGGCATAGCCGTCGGTGAACATGCTGTCGTCGACGCACGATACGTCGGCGGTGACATGCTGCATCTTGCCCTTCGTGTCCGAGAACCGTAGGTCCACGAACTTCACGTCCTTGTCCTTGATGAGCTTGAGGACGTCACTGACCGTCTTCATACGAACTCCCCTGAGATCCCAGTTTGATTAGCTATGCTCCAGGCTCTTGTCCGGCCCGCTGCATTCTTCAGATCGCGTCGGCTCCGTGTTCACCGGTGCGGATGCGAATGGCTTCTTCCACATTCGATATGAAGATTTTCCCGTCGCCGATGCGGCCTGTCTTGGCGGCCTTCTGTATCGCTTCCACGGCCTTATCGAGCATCTCGTCGCCTAAAACCACCTCGATTTTTACCTTGGGCAGAAAATCAACGACGTATTCGGCGCCGCGATACAACTCTGTGTGTCCCTTCTGCCGCCCGAAACCCTTGGCTTCGATCACGGTGATGCCCTGGAGCCCGATGTCCTGCAGCGCTTCTTTAACTTCATCGAGTTTGAACGGCTTGATGATGGCTTCGATTTTTTTCATGTTCTCCTTGGCCTCCCCGGAGGACTGGCGCCTGCCCCGATCCTCATCGCGCGTTGGTTAGCATGCCACATGCCAACTTCCGCGGCGGTGTTTTCTGTCTATGCTTTCAGAGCTTTAAATTAATATCGCCTGTTTTTTGGCTGCCTTGAGACGCGGCAGTAGCCCATATTATGGGCGAAACGCTAGCAAAATGATCAGGTCTAGGACTTTGCGGGCCCATCAAGGAATGCGAGCCTGGGCTTTGTGCAAGGCCTTGGTTGAGGACGCGGAATGCCCGGATTCGAATTGCTGACGACCGCACAGATGGCCCGCGCCGACCTGGCGGCCGTTGCTGCCGGCGTTGCGTCGCTCAAGCTGATGGAGGCGGCCGGCACGGCCGTGGCCGACGAGGTCCGGCGCATGCTGCCGCCGGGCAGCCGGATCGCGGTGCTGTGCGGTCCGGGGAACAACGGCGGCGATGGTTTCGTTGCGGCCCGGCTTCTGAAGCGGGCGAGCTACGATGTCCGGTTGCATCTTCTCGGCGACAAAGCGGCCCTCAAGGGCGATGCCGCCGAGATGGCCCGTTGGTGGGATGGTCCGGTCCGCGCCATGGACGTCAACGCGGTCGAAAGCATGCACCTCATCGTCGATGCCATATTCGGAGCCGGGCTCAGCCGCGCGCCGGACGGGGTCGCGGCTGAGATGATCGGCGCCATCAACGCCAGTGGCCTCCCGGTGCTGGCCGTCGATGTGCCAAGCGGCCTCGACGGTACGACGGGCGCGGCCAGAGGTGCGGTCGTTCAGGCTCGGCGCACAGTCACGTTTTTCCGCAAAAAGCCGGGTCATCTGTTGATGCCGGGGCGGACTTTGTGCGGCGACCTGGTGGTTGTCGACATCGGCATCCCGGGCTCTGTCTTGGACGAGGGACTTGGCGTCAAGCTGTTTGAAAACGCTCCCGAGCTTTGGCGTCGAGACGTTCCCCGTCCGGAGGCGGATGGCCATAAATACACGCGCGGCCACGCCGTGGTGCTGTCTGGGCCAGCCTTTCGGTCGGGTGCCGCCCGGCTCAGCGCACGGGGAGCGCTCAGGGCGGGCGCGGGCCTCGTGACGATGGCGAGCCCGCCATCGGCGCTGCCCGAGAATGCCGCCCACTTGACGTCGATCATGATTGCGCCGTGCGAAAGTTCGGCTGCTCTTCGACGGCTGCTGGAAGATCCGCGCATCACGGCGGTGTTGCTCGGACCAGGCGCCGGGGTCGGCCCGGAAACGTGCGATTTGGCGGTGGCAGCGCTGGCCTCGGGTGCGGCGGTGGTGCTCGATGCCGACGCTCTGACGTCCTTTGCCGAAGCCGGGCGCGAGAAAGAAAATGCCGTCGGTTTTGGCTTCACGAGCTCGATGCAAAAAGTGGGCATTGGTTCGGAGCCGCTCTTCGAACTGATCCAGCGTCGTCCAGAACGGCCCGTTGTCCTGACGCCGCACGAAGGTGAATTCAAACGGCTGTTTCCAGATCTGGCCGGATCGAAACTCGACCGCGCCCGCGCCGCCGCGCAGATGTCGGGAGCCGTCGTCGTGTTGAAGGGCGCGGATACCGTCATTGCCGCTCCCGACGGTCGCGCCGTTATCAATGCCCACGCTCCGCCGTCCCTCGCCACCGCTGGATCCGGCGATGTTCTGGCCGGTATTGTGACCGGACTTCTGGCGCAGAAGATGCCGGCGTTCGAGGCTGCCTGCGCGGCGGTGTGGTTGCATGGTGAGTCGGCGTACGCGTTCGGGCCGGGTCTCATCGCCGAAGACTTGCCGGAGTATCTGCCGCGGGCGATGGGAAAGGTGTTTTAGTGCCCCCTTGCGATTCTCGATAGTGCGCCATCCGATTCCGCTGGCGCGGAGCCGGCCGGGTGGCGCGGAGCTGGAGTTTTCTAGTGGCGCCATCCGACTCCGCTGGCGCGGAGCCGGCCGGATGGCGCGGAGCTGGCCGCAAGGGTTCGGCGCTTCGGTTAGCGGCTGCCGTTCGCCGATTTCTGTGCCTGCCGCATGGCGTCATCAGAAGCCAAGAAGGCTGTCACATCGGCGGTGAGTGCCGGGCTTTGTGCTGTCACTCCGATTTCGTCCATCATGCGCTGGAGATCGACGAAGCGGCGTGTGGACCGGTCGTAAAGGCCGCCTTTGAACAGGGCATGGGCTGCCGTCTGGCCGGTAAGAGGGCCGCCATCGAAGATAAACCGCTGCTCCATAACGACCAGCTGGCTCTGCCAGGAGACAAGTCGGGTTTCCAAGCGAAATTTCTGCCAAAGGCGCAGTTCGCGGCGAAAGCGAATTTGAATTCCGCTCGCGATCGGGGTCCATTGGTGCCGCCAGGCTGCTGCCAACAGGCCGCTGCGCGCCAGCATGTCGAGCCGGCCAAGATCCATGAGTGTTAGATAGCGGCCATTGTTCATGTGCATGGACGGGTCGAGGTCGTGTGGCCAAACGCGTAAATGGACCAGGGACAAATCCCTGGACGGATCCAGGCGGCGTCCGAACAGGGCCGTCACAAGGCACCATAACAATCGCAGCCATAGGTTCATTCAGTGCCCTTTCCGTCGTCTGTGGATCACCGCGCGATCTTGCCACGAGCGACCCCGTCATAGCCATATTCGCTGCCTATGCTGGTCGTGCGTATTGACCCGGGAAGCGGAGTCGACCAAACCGATGCTTGGTGTCTTCGGAATGATCCCGTCAACTTCAACGAGCACGGTTTGGCGCAAGTGTTTTGCAGGTCCGTGACATTCGATCGCTGTGGGCTGCGCGCAGCGGCGCTTGTGGCTGCATTGGCGCTGTCGGCGCCGTTGGCACAGGCTCAGGATGCGCGTAAAGCCGCGTCCAGCCTCGCCGATACCGCCGCCGGTCATCTGGCGCGTGGGCAAACCAACGAAGCGATCAATGCCTATTCGGCCGCGCTTGCCGACACCACACTTTCGAACGACCGTCGCGCCACACTTCACAACGACCGCGGTGTTGCCTACGCGCGGGCCGGGCAGGTGAAGCTCGCGATCGAGGACTTCAACGCGTCGGCGACGCTTTTTCCCGAATATGCCGCGATCTACAACAACCGCGGCAATCTTCTCGTCTCACTAGGGCTGTTGAAGGAGGCGATGAAGGATCTCGATCGGGCCATTCTCCTGGCGCCGGGATACACGTCAGCCTACAACAATCGGGCCGGGCTTTATGTTCGTCTCGGACAATACGGCGATGCGGTCGTCGATTACTCGCGCGCCGTGCAACTCAGTCCGCAGGCGGCGGCCCCGCTGGCGGGGCGCGGGCAAGTCTATCTGGCGCTGCTGCGGCCGCACGCTGCGGCGCGCGATTTTACCCGTGCGGTGACGGCCGACAGCCGCTTCGTGCAAGGTTATCTCGATCGAGCGGCGGCCAAGCTGATGATCGCCAATTATCAGGAAGCGATTGAGGACGTGTCGCGGGCCGCCGCATTCGACGTCAACAACGCAGAGATCTATGTACTGCGCGGCGAAGCCTACCTCGGGCTCAGGGACATGCCGGCTGCGGTCAAGGACTTCAGTCAAGCGCTGTCGATCGATCCGAAGAATGTCGGTGCCTATCTGGGCCGCGGGCTGGCGCAGGCGCGTGCGAACGCATTCGATGAGGCGTTTGCCGATCTCAATCGTGCCATCGAGCTCGATCCACGGTCGGCGCGCGCATTCGCTTTTCGTGCGTTCGTTTATCGGCAGACCGGGCAAATCGGCGTTGGACAGAAAGATATCGAGACGGCGTTGCAGCTGGATGCCAAGAATGGCGACGTGGTGTGGGCCAAGGCTGAGATCGAAGAAGCGCAGGGCATGGCCGAGCAAGCGATTGCGGATGCCAAGCTGGCGCTCGCTTGGAAGCCGGGTTCCAAGGATGCCATTGAGCTCCTGCAGCGCCTCGATCCAGCGGCCGGCGATGATCGCGTCGAGGTGGCCAACGCCGGTACGGCGGGCGACTGGCGTGTCATCCGGCGCGGGTCTCGCTACGAGGCGGTCAGCGATGGCTTACCAAAGCTCGTGGTACCGATCGAAATGTTCAGCGAAGGCACGCCGAAACTGACGCAATGGGAAGCGATGCCGCCGCCGCACGAAAGTTTCGGTATTCTGCGTTTCGCAGCCGGCCAGTTGCAGTCCAGTCGCGGCACGGATGACATTCAAATGGCAGCGCTCGTCGATCTTGTCGCGCAGCGCGTGGTTACAATCGTCCCCGACAAGCAAACCAGCAAAGCGGGGACGAAAGTTTCAACCTGGACTTTTGAGGACCGCAGGATCACGGTCGCGTCGATCGACGGATTGACGGAAGAATTTCCGCTCGAAGGGCCGACGAATGTCAGCGCATTGGCGGCTGGTGCTGCCGCGGGGTTGGCAGGTACGCGCCGGCTGACGGCTGGAACGCCAACCGGTACGGCGTGGGCGCCATGGAACGATCCCATGGCAATTTCCGGGGTCGATGCGCCGCAGCAGCCGCGCCCAACGCGCACCCAGATCAAGAAGCGCAAGCCGAAGAATATTTTCGAGCTTTTGTTCAATTGAACCGTTCGAACGTGCCTCGCGTTTGATCCGGCTGGCCGGGTGGGAGCGTTGATCACGGAGGTGGTCGCTTCGTTGCGCTTCGAAAGCCGACTGGCCCCTCTATTGGAACACTTGAATGTCCCCAAAGCCGATCATCGTGTGGTTTCGCAACGATCTTCGCCTCGCCGATAACCGGGCGCTGACGGCGGCGGTTGCGACGAAGGCGGCGGTGCTGCCGGTGTTCATTCACGATCCGCAGGCCGCTGGAGATTGGACGCCGGGTTCGGCGTCGCGGTGGTGGCTGCACCATTCGCTGACGGCGCTCAGTGAAGCGCTTGAGAAACGCGGCAGCCAGCTCGTTTTTCGACAGGGTTCGAGTGAGAGCGTGTTGCGCCAACTGGTGGATGAAATTGGGGCGGGCGGACTTTATTTTTCGCGGTCCTACGAGCCCTGGGCGCGGGTTCAGGAGGAGCGGGTCAAGGCGGCATTCGACGAGTCGCCTGTCGAGGTCAAGCGGTTCGCCGGAGCCTTGCTGCGCGAACCGGAAGATGTGCGTACGAAAGCCGGGGAACCGTTCAAGGTCTACACGCCGTTTTGGCGCGCATTGATGGCGCTTGGAGCACCCGGTGCACCGCTGCCGGCACCGAAAAGCGTGCCTGGGTTGGATCAGTCGGTCGCAAGCGACCGACTTGCCGATTGGACGTTGCTGCCGACGCAGCCCGATTGGGCGGGCGGTCTGCAAGATATGTGGTCGCCTGGCGAAAAGAGCGCGCAAGTTCGCCTCGCCGCCTTTCTCAAGGGTCCAATTGGAAGTTATGCGGACCAGCGCAATGTGCCCTCGGTCGAAGGGACGTCGCGGTTGTCGCCGCATCTGCACTTCGGCGAAGTTTCGCCGCGGCAGTGCTGGCAGCTCGCGGTCGCGGGTCGAGAGATGGCGCTGCAGACCGACGCAGCGCTGGAGACATTCCTGAAGGAACTGGTGTGGCGTGAGTTTTCCTACCAACTGCTGTTTCATTGGCCGACGTTGCCCGATCAGCCATTCCGGCCTGAGTTTGCGGCGTTCCCGTGGGAAACGGACGCTGCCAAGCTCAAGGCTTGGCAACGCGGGAGAACGGGCTATCCGATCGTTGACGCTGGAATGCGGCAGCTTTGGCATACCGGCTGGATGCACAACCGTGTTCGAATGATCGTTGCCTCATTCCTCGTGAAGCACCTGCTGATTCCGTGGCAGGCGGGTGCGGCTTGGTTCTGGGATACGCTCGTCGATGCGGATCTGGCGTCGAATTCGGCGAGCTGGCAGTGGGTGGCGGGATCGGGGGCCGACGCCGCGCCTTATTTCCGAATTTTTAATCCCATTACGCAGGGCGAAAAATTCGATACTGATGCAACCTACGTGCGGCGGTGGGTCCCGGAAATCGCGCAGCTCCCCGACGGGGTCATTCATGCGCCGTGGACCGCACCGAAGGCGGTTCTCGACAAAGCCGGGATCACGCTGGGGGAAACGTATCCTCTGCCGATCGTCGACCATGCGGCCGCGCGGCAGCGAGCCCTCGACGGTTATGCCGCGATGCGGGCCTGATTTCCTATCTCCCGGAACGTCATTTGTGCCGGAACCGACGCTGGCTCGGCTCAAGGGTAAGGGTATTCTAACACTGTCCCGCCCATAGTCGGCTTTCGTGTGCCGCAACCTGGGCGGGCGTTGGTTTATTATCCGGGTGGGAGACCTTGTGTGCAGCATCGTGTTCTTGTCGCGGCAATCTTTGCCGCATTGTTTGCCGTCGTATCCGTCGCTCCCGCCACCGCTGATGTGCGGATCAGGGTTGATAAAAGTTCGCAGACCATGACGGTCGCGGTCGACGGCTGGGTGCAGTATCAATGGGCCGTGTCGACGGCGAAACCGGGATATTACACGCCGACGGGGACATGGCGGCCTACTCGTCTCGAACCGTCGTGGTACTCGCGCAAATACGACAATGCGCCGATGCCGAGCTCGATTTTCTTTACCGGCGGATATGCCATTCACGGCACGACGCATGTTGGCCAACTGGGGCGGCCGGCCTCGCGAGGCTGTGTTCGCTTGCATCCGGCGAACGCGCGGGAATTGTTCGGGCTGGTGCGTTCCTACGGCATGAATAAGACACGCGTCACGATTACGAACTGATGTTGGACCACGCTGGCCGATTGTGCCGCGTGGGAGTGCATTTTCGACCCCGGTCTTATAGTCTTGCGTAACTGGAGCCGATTTCGATGCGCCGATCTGCCCGTCTTGCCTTTTTCGTAGGGCTCGTGCTGAGCCCGTTTTCGCTTGCCGCCGAACCGGCGCCAGCAGCGATCGAAGTGCCAGCCGCCGATGTGGTGACATCAGGTGAAGCCGCGACGGTGTCCGAGGCAACCAACGCAACGCCGACGCACGACGAGGTAAAACCTGGTGAAGCTGCGGTTGTTGCTGAGCCGGCCCTTCCTGCCGAACCCACGCTGTTGATCAACATCAACCTGACCACGCAGCGGATGGTCGTGACCGAGAATGGCGCGGCCAAATACACCTGGGCCGTTTCATCCGGCGCCTATGGCTATCCGACGCCGACCGGCACGTTCCGGCCGTCGTGGATGTCCAAGTTGTGGTACTCCAAGCAGTACGACAACGCGCCGATGCCGCACTCCATATTCTTCAAGGGCGGGGCCGCGATCCACGCCACGAGTTCAATCTATCTACTGGGCACGCCGGCCTCGCACGGCTGCGTCCGGCTTTCGCCTTCGAACGCCGCAAGACTCTACGGCCTCGTCTCGCGGCACGGCAAAGAGCGGACCGAGATTACCGTTCACGGTCGACCGAAGTATGCGCCGCAAGTGGCCCAGATGCGGCCGATGGGTGCGCGGTATCCGGCGCGCCTGCGATATGCCTACGGCCCATACGGCTATGCCCCCGGCTACTCCCCTTATGGGGCACCGCCGCGCTACGCCTATCCCGGTGATGGGCCGCGGTATTACGTCAAGAGCAACAAGCAGCGGGCGGCCGCCATGAAGAAGCGCCGCGCCGCCGCTCGGCAATATTATTCGGCGTACTGAGGCATGTCCGTTGATCAGAACGGATTCCATGTCGGTTGAGCGGTAAATCGTAAATAGCCGATGTTGGCGCCAAGCCGCAGGCCGATCCCGGACCGGATCGGAGCCATGATGACGTCGCCGCCTTTCAGGAGCGTCATGCCGACGCCGCCAACGAGATAGGCCGAGCCGTCGATGCCGGTGAAGCTGCGATAAAGCTGATCGGGATCGCGCATCTTATAGATCAGGATCAGTGTACGGCCGCCCTCCGCACCCACATCATAACCGACCGACGGACCGTGCCAGTGAATAGGACGCGTGCCGCCCTCGCGCAAATAGAGCGTGCCTTTGCCGTAGCGCAGTCCGGCCAGGAACGCGCCGCCGCCTTCCGTGCCCAGGATATAGCCTGTCGGTCGGCCGGAATTGGCGAACGTATATTCGATCACGCTCGCCAGATTGGTCGAGACCGTGCCGAAGAAACCGCGTGTCGCATCACGGATTTCGTCAATGGTGTAGCCTTGCTCTGCCGTCTCGAATGTGACGGGTGGCAGTGTCGGTTCGGCCGCAGTCCCGGCGGGGGCCGTCGCCACGGACGGGCCAGCGCCAGCCGGCCCTGCCGGAGGCGGCAATACGGAGTTGGTCTTTGAACTCCAGACGCCATCCGGTTCACTCTGAGATGGCGCGCTGGGCGGAGCCGTTTTGGATGGCGCGGGTTTGGCCGGCGGTACGGCTGACAGTTTGGTGTTGGTTGGGGCTTTAGCAGGAGCGGCGGCATCTTTTGTCGGAGCCGGATTGGATTTCGATTTGATGTCGGGTGCGACCGGTGGAGGAACGGCCGCTGGTTTGACATTCGACGGCTTCGCTTCAGCGGTTTTCGGCGGGTCCGATTTGCCGGCGCCGATTTCGCGTTCGACCTTGTCGTCCAGGTATGTGGCCTTGGTCTTCATGACGGCCAGCATTTCGATGCTGGCAGCTTCGATTTCTGCGAGTTTGCTGCAGTCGTAGGAGCCGTCCGTATTTGGGCGGCCCAACTGATCGACCTTGCTCAAAAGTTCATTGGCGCGCGTGTCCAGTTCACTGAGCCGTCCGTCTTCCAAATAGAGCATGGCGCGTTCTTCGCGGTCCTCGCCCATCCAGCCCTTCTTTTCGGCAAGGGCGGTGAGGCGCGCCCGCATCCGCGGCTGAGCTTCAGCATTGTAGCCCCGCAGTGAGGCGCCGAACTTGTCGACGGTGGCGGCAAATGTCGCCTCGTTGCAGGCAGCGGTTGGCTGGTCTGCTTTTGCAAAGCCGCCGATAGTGA
Organism: uncultured Alphaproteobacteria bacterium; assembly: GCA_963742405.1. Classification (GTDB taxonomy): domain Bacteria; phylum Pseudomonadota; class Alphaproteobacteria; order Rhizobiales; family Hyphomicrobiaceae; genus JAGVSR01. The sequence continues at coordinate 66,673 of CAVUMB010000010.1, read as the reverse complement.
GCGCCAGAATAGCCAAAGTGATCGCGTATCGTCGCGATATCAAAATCATGAACGGCCCCGAACGGTTGTGCTCCATTCGTGGAGACCGCTATATAACGGCATTAGCGTGGCGAACGCGGTGCTAGCGTCAGTCGTTGGGAACTGTCTTGACGATGCTGGCGGTCGGACGGTCGGCGGCGCTGGCGGGTAGGCCTTTCACGTCCTTTTCGATGAGAGCATCGTATTCCGCGAGCGTCGCGGCGGGCGCTTTCGGCTTGATGTGGACGATTTTGTAGCCGCCCGCCTTGAGGGCGTCGAGCAGGCCTGGAAGGGCTTTGGCGGTGACCGGCTGGATGTCATGCATCAGCACGATGCCTTTGCCCTTTTTGTCGAGCTTGGCCATGGTGTCTTTCACCAGCTGTTCGGCATTGCGAAACTTGAAATCAAAGCTGTCCACGTCCATCGAAAAGACGGCGATGTTGCGCGACGCGAGATGTTCCAAGCTTTCTCTGCTGTCCTGGAGATACGGAAAGCGGAAAAACGGCGCGATCGGGACGCCGGCCGCGCGCTTGACCGCGCTTAAGCCTTTTTCGATTTCATCGATGCCGTCTTTGGGGTCTTTCTTTTTGCGGATATTGGCGTGGGTCATGGTGTGCGAGCCAACCGTGTGGCCGTGCTTGACGACATCACGCAGAATTTCAGGCAGGCCGAGTGCCATCTTGCCGATGGAGAAGAATGTCGCCTTGGTGCAGTGGTTCTGCAGCGCATCGAGAATGGCCTTCGTGGTGTGAACCTGCGGGCCGTCGTCGAAGGTGAGGATGATTTCTTTGTCTTCGAGGAAATCGTAGGCCTTGTATTGTTCAAAGCCGAAACCGGGTCCGCCCGTGGTGTCGATTTCGACCGTGCGCGTGACGCCAAGCGCATTGGGGTTGGCGCAAACCGGCTTGGCAGCGGGCGGCGGGGCGGTCGGTGGTGCATTCGTTGGTACTGGGGTTCCCGCCAACGCGGTGGCGGCGGCCAACGTCAAGGCCCAGGCAGTCAAGAGCACGCGCATCTCATCCCCCCTCAAGATTCGAGGCAGATCATATCATGGGTTAACTTTTGGGCGAGATGGCGAACCGTTCTATGCACTCCGGCGTTGATTGCGGGCGTTGTGTGAGCGTCATCGCGTCGATCCGCCGCCAACGGCTTTTGATCCTCGTCATGCCGGGGACGCCGCGGCGCAGATATCAGAGTTTGATCAAAAGTCGGCGAGGGGGTTTTCACCGGCTTACGGGCTGTCTAGTATAGTTGACAGTTTAGGTTGTCAGTTTATCTTGACGATATCGAAAACCGGAGCGCTCGATATGTTGGACGACGTCGCCCTGCGGGAGCCTGTAACTTCACCCGAGGCCGATAGGCCGCTAGCGGCAGGCTTGCGTCGGGAACGGGTTTTGTCGATTTCGCATCATACCGATAAGCTATTTTCCTTCCGTACCACGCGCGCACCCTCGTTTCGCTTTCAAAGCGGACAATTTGCAATGATCGGGCTCGAGACGGAGGGCCGGCCTCTACTTCGCGCCTATTCCATGACCAGTGCGATCTATGACGATCATTTGGAATTTTTCTCGATCAAGGTGCCGAACGGACCGCTCACATCACGGCTGCAGCACATCGCGGTCGGCGATAGCATCGTCGTCAGCGGCAAGCCAACCGGTACGCTGGTGCTGTCCAATTTGCGGCCCGGAACGCGTCTTTGGCTGTTTGCGACAGGCACCGGATTTGCGCCTTTCGCCAGTATCTTGCGGGATCCGGACACCTACTCGGCCTTCGATGCTGTGATCGCCGTCGAGGGCTGCCGGAAGGTCGCCGAATTAGAGTTTGCCACGCGGGTCGTCACCGAGGTGCGATCGCACGAATATCTAGGCGAACTGGCGGACGGCAAGTTGCACTATTATGCCACCGTGACGCGTGAGCCTTTCCATCACCAGGGTCGCATACCGGATCTTATTGCTGCCAACAGCATCGCAACCGACCTTGGGATCGCGCCGTTCGGGGCGTGCGAGGAACGGGTGATGATGTGCGGCAATCCGCAGATGTTGGCGGACATGAAGGCGTTGCTTGAGGCTCGCGGCCTTGACGAAGGCAGCAGTGGTCAACCCGGCGCCTTTGTTGTCGAGAAAGCATTTGTCGAAAAGTAAGTCAGTCAGAATGAAGGCCCGCGCCGGTTGACGCGGGCCTCCGTATTGTGCTCTCGCGGGTTTACTTCTTGTCGATACCCGGATGGTCCTGCATGGCTTTTTCGGCAAGGCCGCCGGTCTCAGGCTTCGCTGTCGGAGTGGCAGTCGTGCCGCCGCCGGTTACGCCCGGCGAATTTTTCATCGCCTTCTCGGCCAAGCCGGATGTTGAAGGCTTCGCAGTGGGATCGGCTGTGGGGCCGGGAGCGCTGACACCCGGATTGTCCTTCATTTCCTTTTCTGCCAGATCGTCAGCCGCGGCGTAGGATGCCGAGAAGCCGAGGGCGAGAAGTGCAACGATGGTAGCAGCTTTCATGGATATTCTCCTTGGACGGTTGCTTTCGGACGATAGGTGACGGCTATCGTAGATGACATTGCACGGCGGCTACCGACACGTTGCCCTGGAAGTAACCTTACATTGTTCTACGGACAACCAGTGGGGAGCGTGCGAGTGTTCCATCACTCTGATGAAATTACGCAGCCGAGGGCGCGCGGTTTCGGAATTTCTTCTTTCGCAAGCCCAGAAAATCGTTCAGTGGCCTGCTATTTCAGGCTGGGGAAGTTGAATTCCGCACCCTTGCGAATCCCAGTAGGCCATCGGGCCGTGACCGTCTTAAGGCGCGTGTAAAAACGCACACCTTCGGGTCCATAAATCGCGTGATCGCCAAACAGCGACCGCTTCCAACCACCGAAGGAGTGGTAGGCGACGGGAACCGGCAGCGGCACGTTGATGCCCACCATGCCGACTTCGATTTTGTCGGCGAAGGCGCGGGCGGCGTCGCCGTCACGGGTGAAGATTGCCGTGCCGTTGCCGTACTCGTGATCGTTGATCAGCTTGGCTGCCTCGTCGAACGAGCCTGCGCGCACCACCGACAGCACCGGGCCGAAAATTTCCTGTTTGTAGATCGTCATCTCTGATGTGACGCGATCAAAGAGGGAGCCGCCGAGGAAATAGCCGTTCTCGTAACCCTGCAGAACCAGGCCGCGCCCATCGACAACGAGTTCGGCACCTTCCTTGACACCCTGATCGATCAAGCCAGTGATTTTGCGCTTGGCTTCAGCGGTGACGACGGGTCCCATTTCGGCGTCCGGATCCGTTGCCGGTCCGATCTTCAAAGCGCGCACCTTCGGCGCCAAGGCTTCGACGAGCTTGTTCGCAGTCGTCTCGCCGACCGGAACCGCGACTGAAATCGCCATACAGCGTTCGCCGGCCGACCCGTACCCGGCGCCCATGAGCGCATCGACCGCCTGATCGATGTCGGCGTCCGGCATGACAATCATGTGGTTCTTGGCGCCACCGAGTGCCTGCACGCGTTTGCCCTTCGCTGTGCCACGGGCGTAGATATATTCAGCGATCGGCGTCGACCCGACGAAGCTGACCGCGGCGATATCGGGATGATCGAGTATCGCGTCGACGGCTTCCTTGTCGCCGTGGACGACATTGAAAACGCCCTTCGGCAGCCCGGCTTCAGTGAGCAGTTCCCAGATCAGCATCGGGGCCGAAGGGTCGCGCTCAGACGGCTTCAGGATGAATGTATTGCCGCAGGCGATCGCGACCGGGAACATCCACATCGGCACCATGACGGGGAAGTTGAACGGCGTGATACCGGCGACGACGCCAAGCGGCTGACGGTCGGACCAGCTGTCGATCTCGGGACCGACGTTGCGGCTGAATTCGCCCTTCAGAAGATGGGGAATGCCGCAAGCGAAGTCGACGACGTCGATCCCGCGCTGCAGTTCGCCGAGCGCGTCGGAATGGGTCTTGCCATGTTCGAGAGAGATGGCACGGGCGATGTCGTCGGCGCGCTTTTCGAGAAGCTCCTTGTATTTGAAAAGGACTTTGGCCCGCTTCATGGGAGGCAATGCGCCCCACGCGGGTGCGGCGGCTTTGGCAACGGCGACGGCCGCGTCGACCTCGGCCTTTGCCGATAGCGGAAGGCTCGCAATCTGTTCGCCGGTGGCGGGATTGAAGACCGCTGCAAGGCGGGTTGAGGCCGACGTCACCTTGCGGCCGTCGATAGCATTCTGGATCGTGAGCATGATGGGGGCCTCGGCTACGGCGTCGTCGTGAGAACGTCGGTCAGGACGTCGAAGAGATGGTCGATCTCGGATTTCGTAATAATCAGCGGTGGCGAGAGGGCCATGATGTCGCCCGTGGTGCGCACGAGAACGCCTTTCTCGAATGCGCTCACGAAGCGATCGAATGCACGCTTGGTTGGCTGATCGGGAATTGGCTGGAATTCGATGGCGCCGATGAGACCGATGTTGCGGATGTCGATGACGTGGGGCATCTCGCGCATCGCATGAAGGCGTTCTTCCCAATAGGGCGCAAGCTCGGTCGCGCGGGTCATCAAACCTTCTTCGGCAAAGGTGTCGAGCGTGCCAAGCGCGGCCGCACAGGCCATCGGATGACCGGAGTAGGTGTAGCCGTGAAAGAAGTCGATGACCCAGTCGGGTCCGGTCTGGAAAGCACCGTGGACCTTATCGTTGACGAACACCGCGCCCATCGGGATCGTGCCATTGGTCACGCCCTTGGCGGTGGTGATGATGTCGGGCTTGATGCCGAAATAGTCCGAGCCGAACGCGGTCCCCATGCGTCCGAACGCGGTAATCACCTCGTCGGCGATGAGCAGGATGTCGTGCTTGCGGCAGATCGCTTCGAGGCGTTTCAGATAGCCCTTGGGCGGGATCAGGACGCCGGTTGAGCAGGCTACGGGTTCGACAATGACAGCGGCGATCGTTGAGGCGTCATGCAGGGCGACCAGGCGTTCCAGATCGTCGGCGAGTTCGGCGCCATGCTCTGGTTCGCCCTTCGAGAAGGCGTTGCGCGCCAGATCATGGGTGTGGCGGAGATGATCGACGCCAGCGACGAGGGCGCCGAACCACTTGCGATTGTTGACCATGCCGCCGACCGACATGCCGCCGAAGTTGACGCCGTGGTAGCCGCGTTCGCGGCCGATGAGGCGAACCTTGGCCGCGTTGCCCTTGGCGCGGTGATAGGCGAGGGCCATCTTCAACGCGGTCTCGACCGACTCTGAACCGGAGTTGGTGAAAAAGACGTGGTTGAACCCTTCGGGAGCGACGTTGACGAGGCGGGATGCGGCTTCAAACGCCTTGACGTGTCCCATTTGGAACGTGCCGGCGAAGTCGAGCGTCTCGACCTGCTCTTTGATGGCCGCGACGATCTTCGGGCGGCAGTGACCGGCGTTGACGCACCACAGACCGGACGTCCCGTCGAGCACGCGGCGGCCGTCGGGCGTGAAGTAGTTGACACCGTCGGCGCGCGCGAACAGACGCGGCGCGTTCTTGAACTGCCGATTGGCGGTGAATGGCATCCAAAAGGCTTCGAGATCGTTGGTCTTCAACTGCACGTTCATGTCGCTATCTCCGGGAGATCGAGTTCCCCCTAAAATATGGTGCGGTTTACGAGGTTTGAGTCACGGCCTCGGTGAGGGCCGCTTCAAAAACGTCCATGCCTTCGCGAACGATCTCGTCGCTGGCCGTCAACGGCGAGAGGAAACGGATGACGTTGCCGTAGGTGCCGCACGACAAGAGAATGAGCCCGCGCGCGTTGGCGGCCTTCAGCAGCGCCTGCGTCAACTGCGGAGCGGGCTCATGCGTTTTTTGATCCTTGACCAATTCAACAGCGCACATGGCGCCGAGGCCGCGGACGTCGCCGACGCAGTTGAGGTTGGAGCGGTTGGCGAGTTCGCGGCAGCGGTCCATCATGATCGTACCGATGGCCACGGCGCGATCGCACAACTTTTCGTCCTCGATGATGTCGAGAACCGCGTGGGCCGCGGCGCAGGCGACCGGATTGCCGGCGTAGGTGCCGCCGAGGCCGCCGGGGCCGGAGGCATCCATGATATCGGCGCGGCCGGTGATAGCGGCGAGCGGCATCCCGCCTGCCAAGCCTTTGGCCAGGGTAACGATATCGGCTTTTACGCCGGCGTGTTCCATGGCGAACATTTTGCCGGTGCGCGCGAAGCCCGACTGAATTTCGTCGGCGATAAGCACGATGCCGTGCTCGTCACAGATGGCGCGCAGCGCCTGCAGGAACTCGGGCGGGGCAATATTGAAGCCGCCTTCGCCTTGCACCGGTTCGATAATGATGGCCGCGATGCTCGATGGATCGGCGGTATGCTTGAACAGGCTCTTCAAGCTGTAGAGGCTCTGTTCGACCGAAACGCAGTGGTAGGCGTTGGGGAATTCAACTTGGTAGACGTCGGCGGGAAAGGGTCCGAAACCCTTCTTGTAAGGGACGACTTTGCCGGTCAACGCCATACCCATCAGCGTGCGGCCATGAAATCCGGCGGTAAACGAGATGACGCCCGGACGGCCGGTATGGACGCGCGCGACCTTGACCGCGTTTTCTACGGCTTCGGCGCCAGTCGAGATCAGCATTGTCTTGGCCGGGCCTGCAACGGGTGCGACGGCATTGAGGCGCTCGGCAAGGCGGACGTAGGATTCGTAGGGCGTCACCTGGAAGCAGACGTGGCTGAATGCCTTCATCTGTTCCTCGACGGCCTTGAGGATGCGCGGGTGCTGGTGGCCGGTGTTGGTGACGGCGATGCCGGCGGCGAAGTCGATATAGCGTTTGCCGTCCTCGCTCCAGATTTCGGAATTCAGCGCGCGGGCAGCGTAAATCGATGTCGCATGCCCGATGCCGCGCGGAATGGCAGCGGTCCGGCGCTCGTGCAATTCGGCAGAAGTGGCCATGTGTCTTATGCTCCTTAAGCGAACGCCTGGATGCCGGTCTGCGCGCGACCCAGGATCAAGGCATGAATGTCGGCTGTCCCCTCGTAAGTGTTGACCGCTTCGAGGTTCAGCATGTGACGGATGACGGGATACTCGTCGGAAATGCCGTTGCCGCCGAGCATGTCGCGAGCGGTCCGGGCGATGTCGAGGGCTTTGAGGCAGCTGTTGCGCTTGATGAGCGAAATGGCTTCCGGCGCGAGGTGGCCGCTATCTTTCATGCGGCCCGCTTGCAGGCAAGCACCGAAGGCGAGTGCGATTTCGGTCTGCATGTCGGCAAGTTTCTTCTGGATCAGCTGGTTGGCTGCCAGCGGACGTCCGAACTGGGTGCGGTCGAGAACATACTGCCGCGCCGTGCGCCAGCAGCTTTCGGCGGCGCCGATCGCGCCCCAGGCAATACCGAAGCGGGCGTTGTTCAGACAGCCAAACGGACCTTTGAGCCCGGCCACGTTGGGCAGGAGATTGGCGTCTGGAACAAACACACCTTCGAGCACGATTTCGCCGGTGACGGAGGCGCGCAGCGAAAGTTTGCTATCGATGCGGGGTGTCGAAAATCCAGCCATGTCCCGTTCGACGATGAACCCGCGGATCGGACCGTCGTCAGTCTTGGCCCAAACGACGGCAATGTCGGCAATCGGCGAATTGGTAATCCAGGTTTTGGCGCCGTCGAGGCGATAACCGCCGGTCTCGCGGCGGGCGCGGGTCGTCATGCCGCCGGGGTCGGAGCCATGATCGGGTTCGGTGAGGCCGAAGCAGCCAATGAGGTCGGCGTTGGCCAGGGCTGGTAAGAAGCGTTGCCGCTGGGCCTCGGAACCATAGGCCCAGATCGGATACATCACGAGACTCGACTGGACGCTCATCGCCGAGCGATAGCCGCTGTCGACGGCCTCGATCTCGCGTGCGATCAGTCCATATGCGACGGCGCTGACTCCTGCGCCGCCGTAAGCTTCGGGTATCGTGGGACCAAGGAAACCCATGGCGCCCAGATCGCGCATAATCGAGCGATCGAATCCCTCGGTGCGAAAGTCCTGGACGACTCGCGGCGCCAGCTTGTCGGCTGCGAACCGGCGTGCCGTTTCGCGCAACATGCGTTCGTCCTCGGTGAGCATCGCATCGAAGCCCAGCGGATCGGCCCAGTCGAACGCTGCCCGCGAGGCGGGCTCTATGCCGGCCACGTCGTCCGCGGTTGCCGTTCTCTGAGGTGCTGCTGTTATCACCGGGCTCATCCTTCGCTACATGCCGCCGAGGCAGATGAACTTCGTCTCCAGATATTCTTCCAGACCCTCTGCAGCGCCTTCGCGGCCAAGCCCGGATTCCTTGACGCCGCCGAATGGTACGACCTCGTTGGAGAAAATCCCCTCGTTGACACCGACCATGCCGGCCTCCAGACGTTCCGCCGCTTTCCAGGCGCGCTGGATGTTTTGGCTGAAGAGATAGGCGGCGAGCCCGAACGGTGTGCTGTTGGCAAGCTCGATCGCTTCATCGTCGGTCTCGAACTTGATCAGCGATGCGACGGGGCCGAATATTTCCTGGCTGACGATGTCCATCTGGGTCGTAACGCCGGTCAGCACGGTGGGCTGATAGAACAGCGATCCCGCCGCATCCTTTGCGCCGCCGGTCTTGATGATGCCGCCCTTGGCCACGGCGTCCGCCATCAGGCTCTCGACCTTGGCGATGGCCTCGGCATTGATGAGCGGGCCGAGATTGACGCCGTTGCCCGTGCCCGCACCGACGACGAGTTTCTCGGCCGCGCTGGCGAGGGCATCGGCGAAGCGGTCATAGATGCCGGATTGCACGAGGATGCGGTTGGCGCAAACGCAGGTCTGTCCGGCATTGCGATACTTCGATGCCATGGCCCCTGCGACCGCCTGATCCAGGTCGGCGTCGTTGAAAATAATGAGGGGCGCGTTACCGCCAAGTTCGAGCGTCAGCTTTTTGACCGTGTCGGCGCACTGACGGTAGAGAATTTTGCCGACTTCGGTCGAGCCGGTAAAGGTCAGCTTGCGTACGCGCGGGTCGGCGCACAGGACTTCACCGACGCCGCGCGCGTCATGGGTCGTGATGACGTTGAATACACCGCCTGGAACACCGGCTTTTTCGGCAAGCTTGGCAAGTGCCAGTGCACACAGGGGCGTGTCCTCGGCCGGCTTGACGATGATGGTGCAGCCGGCGGCGAGCGCGGGCGCCACCTTGCGCGTGATCATGGCAATCGGGAAATTCCACGGCGTGATCGCGGCGACGACGCCGATCGGCTGCTTGATCGTGATGTAACGCTTCGAGGCGGCGGTGGTCGGGATCGTGCGGCCGTAGGCGCGCTTGCCTTCTTCGGCAAACCATTCGACGAACGATGCGCCATAAGCCACCTCGCCACGTGATTCCGCCAACGGCTTGCCTTGCTCGGCCGTCATCAGTTGGGCCAGGGCTTCGGTTTCCGACATGATCAAGTCGAACCAGCGCTTCAAGATCGCGGCGCGGTCCTTGGCCGTTTTCGCCGACCATGCGGGCAAGGCTGCGCTGGCTGCATCGACGGCGCGGCGGGCGTCTGCCGGCGTCAGGTTCGGCACGCTTGCAATGTCGAGGCCGGTCGCCGGATTGACGACCGCAAACCGGTCCTTCGACGTCACCCATTCGCCGCCGATATAGGCGGAGGTGGGAAATTCGTCAGGGGTCATGTCCATGGGCGCGGTCTCCGTCAACGCAGCGTAATCGAGATGGCTTTCAGGTCAGCATACTTGTGCAAGGCATGCAGCGAACGATCGCGGCCGAAGCCCGACTGTTTGAAGCCGCCGAACGGCATGGTGATATCGCAGGCATCCCAGCCGTTGACCCAGACCAGCCCGGCCCTCAGTTCGCGCGCGGCGCGATGGGCCAACGAGATATCGCGCGTCCATAATCCGGCGGCCAGTCCATAGACCGTGCCGTTGGCGATTTTGATGGCCTCTTCCGAGGTCTTGAATCGCGTGACGGCCAGAACAGGACCGAACACCTCTTCCCTGGCCAGCGTGTTGGACGGTTGCACGGCGTCGAATACGGTCGGCTCAACGAAGTAGCCGCCGGTCTCCTCGCGCACGCGCTTACCGCCGAGGCGGAGGGTATTGCCTTCGTTCGTAGCGGTGCCGATGTAGCGCAGCGCCGTCTTCATCTGCTCTTCGCTGACCATTGCGCCAAACGTGGTCGACGGGCTCAAAGGATCGCCGGGTATGATCTTCCGGGCGACCTGCAGCAGCTTGTCGACGAAGGCCTCGGCGATCTCGTCCTGGACGAGAAGACGTGAGGCGGACGTGCACACTTCGCCCTGGTTGAAGAACACACCCCAGGCCGCACTGACGGCGGCGGCGTTGAGGTCGGGGCAGTCGGCAAAAACGATCTGCGGAGACTTGCCGCCCAGTTCCAGCGATACGCGCTTCAAATTCGACTGGCCGGAATACTGCATCAGGAGTTTGCCGACCGGGCCGGAGCCCGTGAACGCGATCATGTCGACGTCCATATGCAAGGCGAGCGCCTTGCCGGCGTGCGCACCAAAGCCCGGCACGATGTTAAGAACGCCGGCGGGAAGGCCCGCTTCGAGGGCGAGTTCGCCCATCTTGAGCGCGGTCAGCGGGGACTGCTCGGCCGGCTTCAGGACGATCGAATTGCCCATCGCCAGCGCGGGTCCGACCTTCCACATCGCCATCAGCAGCGGGAAGTTCCACGGGACAATGACGCCGATGACGCCCAGCGGTTCGTGGACGGCAAACGAAATGCGGTCATTCGTTTCGGGGCCGACCTCGCCGTAAACTTTATCGAGGGCCTCGGCGTAATAGCGCAACGTGCGAATGGCACCGGGCACATCGACGGCGAGCGCATCCTTGATCGGCTTGCCGACGTCGAGACTTTCAAGCAGCGCCAATTGCTCGGCATCGCGTTCCATCAATTCGGCGAACTTGAACAAAATCGCCTTCTTCTGGCGGTAATGCATGCGCCGCCAGGTGCCGGCTTCGAAGACGCGACGGGCTGCCGCGACGGCGATATCGATGTCGGCCGCGTCGGTTTCCGCAACCTGATTGATGATGGAACCATTGCGCGGCGTCGTGTTGGCGAACGTTTTGCCCGACACGGCCGGCACAATTTTGCCGTCGATAACCGCGTGAGCGGGAATCGCGATCTGGCCGGCCAGCGTCTCGAAGTGGGCGAGCGAGGTCATATCAATTCATCCTCACGCAACACGAGCGTACCATTGGTGATCGAGGGACGTCACGACACGTTCGAAGTCGCGACGCTCAGCGTCTTTCATCTCGGCATAGGTTTTTTGGAATATCGCGCCCAGTTGTTCGGTTGCGACTGGTGAATTCGCGGAACTGCGTGATGGCGTTGATCCAGGCGGTCGGCACCTTTGGCGCGTTCGAGCCATCACAATTTCCCTCCGCGGCCGGACCGGGGTCGAGTTTGTTGACGATGCCGTGGTGGATGCCGCCGAGGACGGCTGCGAGGACAAGATAGGGGTTTGCATCGGCGCCAGCGATGCGATGCTCAACGCGGGTTGCATTGGGTGAGGAATTCAGCACGCGCAACGAGGCGGTGCGATTGTTGAAGCCCCAGTGAGCCGCCATCGGCACATAGGACTTCGGCTGATAGCGGCGGTAGGCGTTCGCCGATTGTGCCCAGATCGCCATGAAGTCGCCCATTGTCTCGCGCAAGCCGCCGAGCGCATTGCGAAACAGCGGGGAGATCGGATCGCCGGCAAAAACGTTCTTACCGCCGTTATCGAGGAGCGAGACGTGAATGTGCATGCCCGAACCCGACCAGTCATGGTGAGGCTTGGCCATGAAGGTGGCTTCCATTTTGTGCGCGCGGGCGGCGGCTTTGACAGCCCGCTTCAAGAGTAGCGCGTCGAGGGCGGCCCCGGCGGCATCTTTCTTGTGCTTCAGGTTGATCTCGAACTGTCCCGGTCCGGCTTCCTGGAGTACGGCATCGACGGGAAGCCCTTGAGCTTCCGCGACGCGGTAGATGTCGTCGATGAAGGGCGCAACGCAGTCCAGTTCCTCGAACTGATACAGCTGCTGCCAATCAGGGTTTTCGACAAGGCCAGAGGGCGTCTTCAGTTCGAAGGCACCGTGGGACGATACGGAACTCACGTAGAATTCGAGTTCGACGGCGGTCACCGGCTGAAAGCCCATTTTGGCGAGCGCTGCTGTCTGACGCTGCAGAATGCGACGCGGATCGAGACCGCCATCGTCCTCGACTGGAACCATGACGGCCTGGGCGTAGGTCGCGCCGTCGACGTTGATCGGTACCAGCGTGTCAGCCAGAACCCGGAACTGCAGATCTGGATCGCCTGTTTCCCACAAGCGCCCGGTCTCTTCGACACACGAACCGCGCATGTCCATGATGTAGCAGGTCGAGGGCACCATGAAGCCCTTGTCGGCGAAGGCATGCAGGTCGCCTGAGCGGATCCGCTTACCACGCGGAATGCCGTTCAGATCGTGCATGAAAATATCGATCCACCGGACGCTCGGGTTTTTGGCGAGAAATTCGGTCGCATGCTCGGTGGTGAGGTACGTTTCAGTCATGACAGCTTGGCTCCTGCTGCGCTGCCAAACCGGCGGAACAGCTTCACGGACACGGGGTTTTCTGAGGCTCGCCATTCGGGGTGCCACTGCACACCAAGGCAGAACGGATGATCGTCGGGGCCGCGGACGGCTTCGACAAGGCCGTCTTCGGCAAACGCTTCCGGAGTGAGACGAGAGGACAAATCCTTCAATCCCTGACCGTGCAGCGAGTTGACCATAATCTCGTCTTGGCCAATCCACTCGCGTAGCTTGCCGGTGATGTTCAAAGCGTGCACGGGCCCCCATCGCTCTTCCAGGGGCATCTCCTTGCGTTCGCGATGATCGCGCTTGCCGTTCTGGACGTGTACAGCCTGGTGAAGCGTGCCGCCGAGCGCCACGTTCAGTTCCTGAAATCCCCGGCAAATCGCCATCATCGGGATCTTCCGTTCAAGCGCGGTGCGGATCAGGGGCAGGGTGACCGCGTCGCGCGCCGGATCGAGGGCGTCCGGCATGACGGGGTCCTCTTGGCTATAAAAACTCGGCGCGACATTTGACGGACTGCCCGAAAACAAGATGCCGTCCGCCACGTCGAGCACCGCGCCGATGTCGACAAGCGCGACATCGAGCGGGATCAACAAAGGCTGGCATTCAGCGACCTCCGCCACCGCAGCGGAATACTTCCGGCTGACGGCATCAAACGTGTAGCCCTCGATGATCTTCGTGCAGCAGGGAATAACGACAACCGGCCGGCTCATGCTGCGAGTTCTCCCGCAACATCGTTGAGCGTGAGATCGAGAACCTTGGCCATGACGCGTTCGGCTTCGGCAAAATGTTCCTCGGTGAAGATCAGCGGCGGTGCGGTGACCATCGTGTCGCCGATCGCACGCATGATGAAGCCTTCGCGCGAGAAGTGATTGCGGCAGATGGTGCCGACGCGGCCCGGATCGTCGAAACGGCGACGGGTGCGCTTGTCGGCAACGAGTTCAAGCGCGCCCAGCAAGCCGATTGAGCGAACTTCGCCGACGAGCGGGTGATCCTTGAATTTGCCGAGCATGGCGGCAAGCGCCGGTCCGGTGGTTTCGCCGACTTTTTCAACGAGGCGCTCACGCTGCATGATTTCGATGTTCTTCAATGCGACGGCGCAGGCCACCGGGTGACCGGCATAGGTGTAGCCGTGGTAGAACTCATCGTCGTGCTCGGCGAACGCATTGGCGACGCGATCACCGACGAGCAGGCCGGACAGGGGGATGTATCCCGACGTTGCGGCCTTGGCGAACGTCACGAGGTCGGGCTTGGTGCCGTAATAGTCGGCAGCAAACCACTTTCCGGTGCGTCCGAAGCCGGTGATGACTTCGTCGTGCAGAAGCAAAATGCCATATTTATCGACGATTTTCTGCACGGCCGGCCAATAGGTGGATGGCGGGATCTTGAGGCCGCCGGCACCCATGACCGGTTCGCCGACGAACGCAGCGACATTCTCCGGTCCTACGGACAGGATTTCGTCCTCGATGGCTTTTGCTGCGCGCAGGCCGAATTCTTCCGGTGTCTCACCCTCGACGGCATTGCCGTACCAGTAGGGTTCCATGACATGACGGAAGTCGCTGTTGGCGGGGTACAGCTGCGAGTGCATCAGCGACATGCCACCCATCGACGCCGCCGTGATGGTGGAGCCGTGATAGGCATTGCGGCGGCTGATGATGATGCGCCGCTTCGGCTCGCCCTTGATCACCCAGTAATGGCGGATCATGCGAACGGCGGTGTCGTTCGATTCCGAGCCTGATGAGCCGTAGAAAGCCTGCTGGATTCCGGCGGGAGCAATTTCGGAAAGCTTCTGCGAAAGCTCGACGACGCGCGGGTGGGTCGTCTGGAAAAACGTGTTGTAATAGGGCAATTCGTTCATTTGATCGTAGGCGGCCTTGGCCAGTTCCTCGCGGCCGTAGCCAACGTTGGTGGTCCACAGTCCCGACATGCCGTCGAGAACGCGCTTGCCTTCGCTGTCGATGAAGTGTGCGCCTTCACCGCCGACAATCACGCGCGCTCCGGCCGCGCGCAGAGATTTGTGATTGCTGAAAGGATGCAGATGGTGGCGCGCATCCAGCTCTCTCATTTGAGCCGTGGAGTATTTGTTCGACATGTGGGTTTCGTCTCCAGCTAAGGCATGACCCCCCGTGGGGTCTCACGAGATCAAGGCTGGAGATCTCCCGGGGGTGTAAATCCGACGCGTGCGCAGAGGCGCAGAAGTTCTTTTTTCAGGCTGCGAGGGTTGCAAATATTGGCGGTCAGCGGAGGGCGATGTTTGCGCGTCATGACGGTCTCGCTCCTCCCTCGTTCAATTCGCGATCGGCTCGCGGGCCTCGTTAGAAAGTGCCGCTCAATGCGGCCTTATCGGCAATCCGATGCACCGAATTCCGGCTCGCAGAGCTTTACATTGTCCTGGCGATAGGAGACACGTTATGATCTACGCCGTAGAAGTGTCAAGAGCGAACCGTGAAAAAAGCAAAACCACGCTCCCGCACGCCTCGTGGATTGGATCGATCCGCGATCCTGGAGACGGCCTTCGGCTTGCTGGACGAGGCCGGCGAGGCCGGATTTTCGGTGCGCAAGGTTGGGGCCACGATGGGGATCGACCCCATGACGGTGCTGCATCACTTCAGATCCAAGGAAGAGTTGCTCCGCCAGATCGCCGACAGGGCGCTGGGTTCGATCGATTTGCTGAAGCCGACGGGGATCTGGCGAACCGATCTGCGCAATGTCGCCAACGCCTACCGAGCGCTTGCGCATCGCCACCCGAAGCTGTTCCATCTTCATTTCCGTTTTCACGCGACCGGCATGGCCGATCACGTCTCGAGCGAGATCGTCTATCGGGCGCTGTTGGAAGCTGGACTTACACCGCATCGGGCGGCTGGGCTCGGACTAGCCTTTTACGCTTTTGTGCTCGGGTTTGCGCTGGCGGAAATCGAGGGGCTTTTGACGCCGCTCGATGGTGCGGAGGAAGAAGAAATGGCCGCCCTGGCCGCGGATGTGTTCCCGGCGACGGCGATGCTGCTGCCGGCATTTCGCACGCTCAACTCCGATGAGGCATTCGGAGACGCCATGGCTGCCTTCATTAACGGAATCGACGCCGTGGCGATGATGCCCGGTGCTGGTTCTGGAGTTCAGACTTCGTTGTCAAAAACGTAGCCGGCGCCACGCACGGTTCGGATGGGATCAGGTTCCATGCCGCGGACGATTGCTTTGCGCAGCCGTCCGACGTGAACATCGACGGTGCGCTCGTCGACCTCCGCATCCCGACCCCAAGTGCCATCCAGAAGTTGCGATCGGCTGAGCACACGGCCGATGTTTTCCATGAATTGTTCGAGCAGCCGATACTCCGTCGGGCCGACATTTACTTCGCGGCCGAAACGGGTGACGCGGTGCGCGACCCGGTCGACCTTGATGCCGTTGCCTTCCAGGACGTCAGCGATCCGTTCGGGGGCCGTGCGGCGCAACAAGGCTTTCACACGGGCGACAAGTTCGGAAACAGAGAACGGCTTGACGACATAGTCATCTGCGCCGGTTTGAAGGCCGCGAATGCGATCGCCTTCTTCGCCGCGCGCGGTCAGCATGATGACGGGGAGCGCCTTGGTCTCTGGGCGGGCGCGAATCTGGCGGCAGATTTCGATGCCGGCGAGGCCGGGAAGCATCCAATCGAGAATGACAAGGTCGGGCCGCTCCTCCTTGACGGTCATGATGGCATCGGTGCCCGACGCCGTGTGGACGACGCTGTAGCCTTCCGACTGAAGATTGTAGGTCAGTAGCGTGACGAGAGATTCCTCGTCTTCCACAATGAGCACCTTAGCCGACATTGTTTGATCTTTTCTCGTTCACAAGCCTAACGCAGCGGTCCTGATACAAGCGTCGAACTCGTGATATCGCTTTTCGGCCGTTCGCCTTCCGGCATCGTGCCGCGGGTCATGTAGTTGACGGTTTCGGCGATGTTGGTCGTGTGGTCGCCGATACGTTCCAGGTTTTTGGCCACAAACAAAAGGTGGGTACACAGTCCGATATTGCGCGGGTCTTCCATCATGTAGGTGAGGAGTTCGCGGAACACCGAATTGTAGACGGCGTCGAGATTTTCATCCTTGCGCCAGACGACCATGGCGCGCTCAGCATCGCGAGCGGCGAAGGCGTCGAGCACGTCCTTCAACTGGCGCGAAGCAAGCTCCGTCATGTGCTGCAGGCCCGTGAGAAGGCCCTTGGGATGTGTTTCCCCGGACACCGTTTGGGCCCGCTTGGCGACGTTCTTGGCCAGATCGCCGACGCGTTCCAATTCGCTGGCTACCTTGAGCACCGAAATCACCTGGCGGAGATCATTGGCGAGCGGCTGCCGGCGCGCGATCATCATGATGACCTGCTCTTCCAGTTCGCGATGCAAAAGATCGATGGTGGCATCGCTCGCCACGGTCGCCTGGGCACGAGTTGGGTTGTGACTTGCAAGACTATCAAATGCTTCGCCGACCAGTTGTTCGGCAAGGCCGCCCATCTGACTGATCTTGGAATCGAGCGTCGAAAGTTCCTGTTCGTAAGATTTGACGATATGTTCGGACATGGCGTCTCCTTCTCCGGATCACGGAGATGTTGTTCTGGATCGGTGCCAGTAGCTCAGCCGAAGCGGCCCGTGATGTAATCCTGGGTGCGTTTGTCGGTCGGGTTGGTGAAGATCTGGCTTGTCTCGCCGTTCTCCACCAAAATCCCCAGATGAAAAAAGGCCGTCCGTTGAGATACGCGGGCGGCCTGCTGCATCGAATGCGTTACGATGATGATGGTGAAATTTGACCGCAGTTCCGCCATCAATTCTTCGATGCGGGCCGTTGCGATCGGATCGAGCGCCGAGCACGGCTCGTCCATGAGTATGATTTCAGGATTGATGGCGATCGTGCGCGCGATGCAAAGCCGCTGCTGCTGGCCGCCGGACAGGCCTGTGCCGCTGTCCTTGAGGCGATCCTTCACTTCTTCCCACAGGCTCGCCTTGCGGAGGCTGTGTTCGACGATTTCATCCAATTCGGCTTTCGACCGCGATAAGCCGTGGATGCGCGGGCCGTAGGCCACGTTGTCGTAGATCGATTTTGGGAATGGATTGGGCTTTTGGAAGACCATCCCGACGCGGGCCCGCAGCTGGACCGGATCAAGGGCGGGGTCGTAGATGTCCTTGCCATCGATCTGAATGAGACCTTCGACGCGACAAGAAGCAACCGTGTCATTCATGCGGTTGATGCAACGCAGAAACGTCGACTTGCCACAGCCAGAGGGGCCAATGAACGCCGTTACGGCCTTGGCCGGGATGTCGACGGAGACGTCCTTCAGGGCTTGCTTTGCCCCATAGTAAACGTTCACGTTTTTCGCAGCCACCTTAACGGGTTTGGGTGCCTGATCTTGTACGGAGCTGGTCATCATGACGAGGGGATCGGGGCGCATGTCCATGAGAGTTCTCATTGTTCCTATAACGACTACCAGCGACGTTCAAACTTCTTGCGCAACCAAATGGATATTCCGTTCATCAGGAAGAGGACCGCGAGGAGCACCAAGATGGCCGCCGCGGTCTTCATTTTGAAGGCCGGTTCGGGAAGGTCCGACCAGAGGAAGATCTGGACAGGCAGAACGGTGGCAGCCTGAGTGAGGCTGGTTGGGACGTCGACGATGAATGCAATCATGCCGATCATCAGAAGCGGCGCTGTTTCGCCCAGGGCGTGCGCCATTCCGATGATCGTGCCGGTCATGATGCCCGGCATCGCGAGCGGCAGGACATGATGAAAGACGGCTTGTTGATGCGAAGCCCCGACGCCGAGTGCGGCCTCGCGGATGGATGGTGGGACTGATTTCAAAGCTGCCCGCGAGGCGATGATAATCGTCGGCAGCACCAGCAGGGCCAGCACGAGGCCGCCGACGAGCGGCGCCGACCGGGGCAAGCCGAAGAAGTTCAAGAAGACCGCCAGACCCAGGAGACCGAACACGATCGAGGGCACTGCAGCCAAGTTGTTGATGTTGATCTCGATGAGTTCCGTGAAGCGATTTTTTGGAGCGAATTCCTCCAGATAAATTGCAGCGAGCACGCCGATCGGCAAGCACAGCCCGATCGTCACAAAGAGCGTCAGAATTGAACCGACCAGGGCACCTTGAATGCCGGCAAGCTCTGCCTCTCGGCTGTCGCCGCGGGTGAAAAACGCCCAGTTGAACTTGCTTTCGATCAGGCCCTTCGACTTTAGCTGCTCCATGAACGTCGCGGCGCGATCATTCACGTTGCGATTGGCTTCGGGCCGGTCGTAGACGCGAATCTGCCAAGTTCCCGGAGCTGCCTCGGCCGTCGTCGTTAGCGGGATGATGACCTCACCCTGAACCGATGTCGGGGTCATTTCTTTGACCTTTACCACGCCGCCGTTGATCGCGACGAGACGGCTTGCGGTCTTCGTGTCGAGCGTTTCGGATGTGGCAGCGGCCGCGCGTTGACGCAGCTCAGCGGCCTGGGCTTTAAGATCGGCAAGATTTTCCGCCGACGCACCGCGTCCCGCGCGAAGTGCGATGGTTTCTTCCAGCGCAGCCGCCGAATTTATGAGTTCGGCTTTGATCCGAGCCACGTCATCGGCAAAGTCATTCCCAGTGACGAGAATAGTGATGTCACCGGTTGTTGCAGAGGGCGTCGCGGTACCGCGCGTATCGGCAAACACCCGGACGGCGCTGCCGGCTTCTTTCAAGAAGACATCGGCTTGGTCAGCCAGCAGCAACTGTGTCCTGATGCGTTGTCCCACAAGGGACGGATTGGCCAACACCATTTCGCGCAGATCGTCACCGGCGCCGGAACTGAGCAGGCCATTCAGTTCCTTCTTCAGTTGGCGGCCGTCAATGCCGGGAATGGCTTCGGCAAGAGCTGCGCGGGCGACGGCCGAGTAGTCGCCGGCGCGCAGCGCTTCGGGCGTGCCTTTGCCCTGCGGATCAATCTTGGCGGCGTCCACGAAAACTTCGGTCACAAGATAGTTCTGGAAGAAGCCTGGAACACCCCGCGAGACAATATCGGTTAGAAGCGCCAACAGGAACGCCGTCGTTATGGTCAATGCGGCAATCCCGTAAGCCTTGAAACGGGCTTCGGATTTGTAACGGCCCCGCAACCGCGCCTTGGACTCGGCGCTGTCGAATTCGACTCGCCGGATGACGGGCGGCAATCCGCTCGAGGTGATATCAGTCATATTGCTCTCGATATTTCTGGACCACCTTCAGTGCGATGTAGTTGAGCACCAAGGTCACAAAGAAGAGGACAAAGCCGAGTGCAAATGCCGCCAGTGTTTTGGCACTGTCGAACTCTTGATCGCCGACCAGAATGGTCTTGATCTGAACGGTGATGGTCGTGACGGCCTCGAGCGGATTGAAGGTCAAGTTCGCAGCAAGACCCGCGGCCATCACCACGATCATGGTTTCGCCGATGGCGCGGCTGATGGCCAACATGAAGGCGGAGACGATGCCGGGCAGTGCGGCCGGAAGAATAACCTGGCGGATGGTTTCCGACTTCGTCGCGCCCATGGCGTAAGCGCCATCTCGCAGCGACTGCGGAACTGCGTTGATGACGTCGTCGGAAAGCGAGGAAATGAACGGGATGATCATCATTCCCATCACCACGCCAGCGGCGAGTGCGCTTTCGGATGCGACGTCCAAGCCAAAAGCCTCGCCCCAGCCGCGAATGAAGGGAGCGACGGTCAGAGCGGCGAAGAACCCGAGGACAACGGTTGGAATGCCAGCCAAAATTTCAAGAATGGGTTTGGCGATGGCCCGGACCCGCGGGGACGCATACTCGGCGAGGTAGATGGCGGAGAACAAACCTAGAGGCCCGGCCACCGCGATGGCGATTGTCGTGATCAGAAGCGTGCCGGTCAGGAGGGGCAAAAAGCCGTAAGCCGTTTGAATTTCGCCCTGGTCGGCGCGCAAAGCCGCCTGAGGATTCCACTCGGTCCCGAATAAGAATTCAAAAACGGTGGGTCTGCCTGTGATGGCGGGATCAAAGAAGAACCGGTACGTCTCGCCGACGACCGAAAAGACGATGCCGATCGTGGTCAGAACGGCAATCGTCGCGCAAACCCACAAAAGACCGTGGACGAGCTTTTCGAAGCCGTTGCGCGCCCGAAAATTCATTGAAACTCGGCTGCGGCCCCAAGAGAGTCCGGCCAAGCCGGCAAAGGTTCCGATCGCGAGTGTTATCCACTGACCAGCAGACAAAACCGACGTGTAGCCTGCCGCAGCGCTCTGGATCTCGGCGCTGGACGCGTTGACGGGGCCGCCGCCAGCGATATTGAGCGCTTCGCGCAGCGCAGCGCCCTGTTTCAAGACATCGTTTTGGACGTCACCGGGAAGTGCGGCAATCGCGGTTTGGGTGGCGAAATAGTTGGCCAGCTGACTGCCAATAAGGAAACAAAGCAGGGCTGGAAGGATGGCCAGAGCCGCAGTGTAAAGGCCATGATACGTCGGCAGTGAATGCATCTCGGCATAATTGCCGCCAGCAATCGATCGGGCCCGGGCGCTGGATAAGACATATCCTGCCGACAGAAGAGCCAAGATCAGCAGCGCGTACCACCCAGCCATCGCCAACGTTCCTTCGTGAACTAAGCAGCCAACGGGCCGGCCTCGAGTAGCACTTCAAGTCTCGCTCAATGCGCGCGTCGGGGCGGCGCACAGCACATGCTCTGTGCCGCCCCGAGGTTGAGTTACTTCAGTTCATCAGCTTTCAGCGTCACGCCGTCGTTGGCAGCCTTGGCAGACTTTTCAAAGGCTTCCTTCGGCAGAGCAACGAGGCCTTTTTCCGTGAGATAGCCTTCTTCGCCCAGTGCCTTTTCCGACGTGTACTCGGCGATGAATTTGTCGAGACCAGGGATCACGCCAATGTGCGCCTTTTTGAAATAAACGAACAGAGGCCGGGCACCTTTATACTTGCCGCCCGAGATGTTCTCGAAAGTTGGCTCTGCGCCTTCGATTGCGACGCCGCGCAGCTTGTCGGCATTTTCTTCCAGGAACGAATAACCGAAGATGCCAAAGGCGTTCTTGTTGCCTTCGAGCTTCTGGACGATCACGTTGTCGTTCTCACCGGCTTCGACGTAGGCGCCGTCCTTGCGGATCGACTTCCAGACCTTTTCGAAATCTTTGGTCTTGGCTTCCTCGTCCTTTTTCTTCATCGCCTTGAGGCTGTCGAAGGCTTCGGCACCCTTTTCAAGGAAAAGTTCGTGGAACGAGTTGCGCGTTCCTGAGGTCGGCGGGGGCCCAAGAACTTCGATTTTGATCGCCGGCAGCGACGGATCGATATCGGACCAATTCTTGTAAGGGTTGTCGACCAGTTCACCCTTGTCGTTTGGAACCTTCTCGGCGAGCGCCTGGAAGACCTGCTTGCGTGTCAGGTTGAGTGCCGGGCCATCTTTCGACTGGGCAATCGTCAGGCCGTCGAAGCCAACTGTGAGTTCGATGATATCCTTGACGCCGTTCTTATCGCAAAGTTCGAATTCGCTCTTCTTGATCCGTCGCGAGGCGTTCGAAGCGTCAGCTTTGTCGACGCCGACACCCTCGCAGAAAATCTTGAAACCGCCACCCGTACCGGTCAATTCAACAACCGGTGTCTTGCTTCCGGACGACTTGCCAAATTGTTCGGCGACAGCTGTCGTGAATGGGTAGACGGTCGAGGAGCCGACAATGCGGATCTGGTCCCGGGCCTCGGCGCTCGTCGTGAAAGCGCAAGCGCTCACTATCGCAAAGGCGAGAATGGGTGCCTTGTTCATCTCGGGGAAACTCCTGTGGCCTGAAGGTGGCGGCATCCCACCGCCAGCGCTGCTGCGCGCAGGGACAATTAACGACCTGAGGCAAATCTTTTATGACAGTTTAAGTGTCTGAATTTTCATAATTAAATAAAAATGCGACAGCGCAGTTGTCTCTATCAAGCCGAAAGCGCCTCGAGCACGACCTTAAATTCCGACCCGCGACCGAGATTCGAGCTGATTTCGAGTTCACCGTGGTGGCGGTTCAGGATGTGCTTGACGATGGCCAGCCCTAGGCCGGTGCCACCCTGTTCGCGGCTACGGGCTGTATCCACCCGGTAGAAGCGTTCCGTCAGGCGCGGCAGGTGCTCGGGGGCGATACCGGG
This sequence comes from uncultured Alphaproteobacteria bacterium, assembly GCA_963742405.1. Taxonomy (GTDB): domain Bacteria; phylum Pseudomonadota; class Alphaproteobacteria; order Rhizobiales; family Hyphomicrobiaceae; genus JAGVSR01. Next base: position 44,051 of record CAVUMB010000010.1, on the reverse strand, counting down.
ACCGTCGTCGATGACCGCGACGACCAGGGCACGGCGGGTCCCCTGGGCCGCCGAACGTTCACTAAACTTGACTTCGACCACACCACCCTCGCGGCCGTATTTGATTGCGTTGTGAACCAGGTTCTGCATCACCTGCTCGAGTTCGTAACGCTCACCACGGACGCGTGCCGACACCTTGGCGGGCGTAAACTTGAGGTCGATTTTGGCCTGCCGGGCGAGCGGGTCCAGACTGCGGATCACGTGCGCGACGACGTCACCAACATCCACTTCACCCTCAGGTCGCAGATGGGCCCGCATCTCGATGCGACTGAGCGATAAGAGATCATCGAGGATGCGGTTCATGCGTTGGGCCTGTGTAGCCATGACGGCGAGAAATTGCTTGCGGGCCGTGGCATCGTCGCGCGCCGGACCGAGCAAGGTTTCGATGAAGCCCTTGATCGATGCCAAGGGAGTGCGCAACTCGTGGCTGGCATTGGCGATGAAGTCGGCTCGAAGCTGAGCCAGCCGCGATTGTTCGCTGGTATCGCGGAATTGGATGAGTAGCATCGGTCCGGTCAAAGGGCTCGAAGTCACAATAAAGCGCCGCCCCTGAAGCATGCGCTCCGTTATCTCAGTCGACTCGCTGCGGCCCTCGGCAAATACACGATCAATTGATTGCATGAGCTCGGGGTTGCGCGTTCGCGAGCGCCATGGGGTCGCCGGTGGAAATCGCTGGAAACAGGTCTGCGGCGTGCCGATTGAAGACAAGGATGCGGCGCTGCGCGTCGAGTACGATGGCGGCAATGTCTAGCGCGCGGACGATTTCTCCCAGATCGGCGAGTGCTGCGGAGCTGCCACCCGAGGTGGTGGCGGGAATGGTTCCGTCGGCGTCGCGGCCGGCACGCCAGCCCGAGAAGACGGCCGCCGTGAAGATTGGGGCCTCAAAACCGTGGATGGAGCCCGAGCACGCCACGAGAATTGCGATCCCCACCACCGCGAGAACAACAAAAAGAAGCCCGCGCAGAGCAGGCGATAATAGCGGTGATCTGGAATGCGGCCTTATCCTCATGGCCGTTTCTATATTCGGAACCCTGTCGCGGCGCCACTCCGGGCTGGACCCGGCGCATGGTTGATCTTTCAAATCACATTATGCGACCCATCACAGTAGGGTTCATCGTCCGTTGTCTTGCAACCGCAAAGGTTGAAGGTTCCGCTCGACGGGGCCGTGAAGGCCAGCGGTTCGATACCGGTGGCTTTATGTGCGCCGTCGCAAAAGGGCTGTCGCTGGGAGCGCCCGCAGCGGCAATAAAAGTAGGTTTTGCCTTCAATCAGTTCGACTTGATACGGCCCCTTTTGCGCAACGATCGGATTCTCGGCCATGGTGTTCCCCTCGTCCGGCACGGCGGCCGGTGGTGCGTGTGATGATGATGATCCGAGGCGTAGCGGCTTACGGCTGTTCCGACAAGCGCATCGGCTCAGATTTGATACAGGTCAGCGGCGCGCGACCAACCTCAGGCCACGTTGAGGGGCGTGCGCTCGATGGTCGTGCGGCCTTCGTCGTCTTCCCAAGTGAAGACAAATTCACCCGGCCCGGGCACCCGCATGTAGAATGCAACGAACGGGTTGGATGATATTCCCGGCCCGAACTCGGCGCTGAAAACGGGGATGGTGGCGAACGTCACGGTTAACGACTTGACGATATTGCGCGGGATCACCTGACCGGCGGCATCCTTGCGATTGCCGGTTTCCATGACGTGATTGATGAGCGCGCGGATCTCGATGACGTCGCCCACCGCCGGGTTTTCAGGCAGCTTTATGCGCGTTTTATTGGTCATCGGCGCCTACTCATTGCCGCAACCGCCGATTGTCACCTCAACTTTGCGGACAGCGACCAGCAATTGTCCGGTGAAGAGTTCGGCAACAGCGACCACGTCTTGGGTTTTGGCAAGTCGCATGCGGCCGGAGACAGATGCCTTGCCAGTTGCGGGAATGAGGTGGAACTTCGCCACGGCGGCCTGCGGATTGGCGCTCGACAGGAGATGCAGCGTGCGAACGTAGTCAGCATCCGTCATGGGGCTTTCGACGGCCAGGGTGTAGGGCACAACGTTGCCATTCTCGGCTAATTCTGGAAGCTCGATCGTGAGTGGACCGTCGAGGACGGGTTCGGCATCTGCAAGAACGGCCTGCAAGACTTGCTCGAATTGTGGCGAATGGGTCAGGCCGGGTGAAACCGGAATGCGGCCGGCGAGAGTTTGGGGGCTGCTTACATTACCCTTTGCCGGCAACGTTGCGTCCCCGTTGGTCTGGGCCTGCCCAGGTTCCGATCGCAACATCAGGGCCAACATGGCAGCAGATGCACCGCCGACGATAATATCGCGGCGAGCGAAAACACGGATGCGCAGTTCCGTTGCATGTTTTTTGATGTCGGTGGGCATCGTAACTTCGTGCATATCACAGGCCATGGATTTGTTTCCACGACAACCGGACAATCAAGCATTACGTCTCGGTTAGGATAGCCCGGTTCGGCTTCTCACGGTGCCGTGTCACTGCTACGGTCGGCGATTAAAGCCGTGACCTGACAAGCCGGAGTGCAACCGTGCGTGGCGTGCTGTTTCTAGTCATCGCCATCGTGGCGTCCGTTGCCGTCGGGGGCGACGCCTTGCGTGCCCAGCAATCGCCGCCGAGCGGCGGCACGATTGCCCGCGCGCAAACCGTTCAGTTGATTATGGTTGACGATCCGGCATGTACTTATTGCAAGCGCTGGCACCGCGATGTCGGAGGCGGGTATGGCCGCACTGCGGAGGGTCGGGCTGCGCCGCTTCAACGGGTCGGCCGAGATGCCAAAGTTCTGCGGAATTTTGCGGCGGTCGTCTACACGCCGACGTTCATCCTAGTACGTGACGGGCGCGAGTTGGGCCGGATCACCGGTTATCCCGGGCAGTTTTATTTCTGGGAAGAGTTGGCGAGCCTGATGTCGTCGGCAGGTATCAGCATAAAGGGATGACGGAATGGGTCTTGATCTGACGCGCCGCGAATTCGGAGCAGGTCTGGCTCTCGCGATGGGTGGCCTTCTGGCTCGTCCGGCACTGGCCCGTGGTCAAGCCAAAGTTGTCGTGATCGGGGGCGGCGCGGGCGGCGCGACGGTCGCGGGAGCCTTGAAGTCCAGCGCTCCCGCACTCGAAGTGACGCTTATCGAACCGCAGTTGAAATATACCAGCTGCTTTTTTTCCAACCCTTACATCGGCGGCCTTATCAGCCAGGACGTGCTGACGCATGGCTATGGCGGGCTCACGCATCTGGGTGTGAAGGTGGTGCACGATCGTGCGGCGGCCATCGACACGAACAAGAAAACCGTCACGTTGAAAAACAAAGCGATACTCGCCTACGACCGGCTCGTCGTCGCTCCAGGGATTGATTTCAAGTGGGACGCAATAGAGGGCTATTCGGAGGCCGTTGCGCAGACGATGCCGCATGCGTGGCGTGGCGGTGACCAGAGTTATGCGCTGCGCAAGCGCCTGGAGACGATGGAGGACGGCGGTGCGGTCGTCATTGCTGTTCCCAAGATGCCGTATCGCTGTCCGCCCGGACCCTACGAACGGGCGTGCCTGATCGCCAACTATTTGAAGCAGGCAAAGCCGAAGTCGAAGGTTATCATCCTCGACGCCAAATTGACGTTCTCCAAACAGGCCGCGTTCGTCGAAGCTTTCGAGCGCTACTACAAAGACATCATCGAACTCAATCTCTCCAACGACATCGATGATTTTACCGTGACGCGGGTCAACCCGGGCGACGGCGAAATCCGGACTAAGGCGGGGCTCGTCGTCAAAGCCGCGGTGGGCAACATCATCCCGCCGCAAACAGCCGGTGCCATTGCGGTTCAGTCAGGGCTTGCCGAAGGAGACTGGTGCCCGATCGAGCCGGAGAGTTTCCAGTCGGCGAAAGCGCCGGGTGTCTATGTTCTGGGCGACAGTGCGATTGCCGCCGATATGCCGAAGTCGGCCTTTTCGGCTCATAGTCAGGGGCTTGGCGTTGCTGGGCATATCGTCGCTGAATTGGAGGCGCGCCGTCCGGATTCCGGACGGTATCGCAATACCTGCTGGTCGATCGTCGCGCCGGACGACGCAATCAAGATCGGGGCTGATTACGCGGCGGGCGTCATCGCGGGCAACAAGACCGGACTGGTGCCTTCTAACGCATTCGTCTCCAAGCCCGGTGAAAGCCGGGAAGCTCGCAAGATCGTCTACGATGAAGCCTTTGTGTGGTACCCGACACTCATTTCGCAGATTTTTAAAAAGGAAATGGCTGGGGTTCCGGCCGTCATAAAATCCGGTAATCTGAAAAAATAGCGATCCGGCAATTCAGAGTGGTTGTGCAACCCGAGCCCGTCCACGGTTGTTTTCGCTTTGATCGCTGCTAGTTAAGTCCTTGTGATGACATTGCCTGCCATGCTTTTTTGCGTGGCGGCGGCCCGACCGGCGGGAACGACCGCGTGTTTGCGGTGATCACAGCCACAGCCCTTGGCGGGCATGGAAAGGGCGCAACGCCCGGGAGGTTCAGCGCATGTCCACGATTGTGTTTCTCGTCCTGCTCATTGCTGCCGTCACCGCGCTGGGAATTATGAAGGCGCGCGTTTCGGTCTGGGCCATCGCGCTCGGCGCGCTGTTGTTTGTGTGGCAGACAGGCTTGTTTACGCAAAACGCCGGTTTTCCGCTGACCAGTGTCTGGTCGCTGCTCGCTTGGATCCCGATTGGTCTCCTGGCCGCGCTTTCTGTGCCCGAGGTCCGGCGCAAGTTCTTCGTCGCGCCGGCATTCAATTTCCTGAAGAAGACGCTGCCCAAAGTTTCGGATACCGAGCAGCAGGCCTTGGACGCCGGTACAGTCGGCTTTGATGCGGAACTGTTTTCGGGAACCCCTGATTGGAGCAAATTGCGCGCCGTGCCACCGGTCACGCTGACCAGGGAGGAGCAAGCGTTCCTCGACGGGCCGACGGAAGAACTCTGCCGCATGATCAACGATTGGCAGGTCCGGCATGCACAGCGGGAAATACCCGAGCCGATCTGGGATTTCGTGAAGTTGCACGGATTTCTCGGCATGCTCATTTCGAAAGATCATGGCGGATTGGGATTTTCGGCGCAGGCGCAGTCCTTGATCCTTGGCAAGATCGCGTCGCGGTCGCCCGATGTTGTCACCATCGTCATGGTGCCTAATTCTCTGGGCCCGGGTGAACTCATCGAAAAGTATGGTTCCGACGAACAAAAGCATCACTATCTGCCGCGGCTGGCGCGCGGGGAGGAGGTGCCGTGTTTCTCGCTGACGGGGCCGACGTCGGGTTCTGACGCGGCGACCATGCGTGACATCGGTACGGTCGTGCGCGGCGTTCACGACGGTCGCGAGACGCTCGGGGTGCGCTTGTCGTGGGATAAGCGCTACATCACACTCGGGCCGAAGGCGACGCTGGTGGGCTTGGCGTTCCGGCTGTTCGATCCAGACAACCTGCTCGGCAAGGGCGAGGATGTCGGCATCACGGTGGCCATGATCCCGGCCAACCATCCTGGCGTCAATATCGGCCGCCGTCACTTGCCGTCGGGCGCCGCGTTTCCCAATGGTCCCAACTGGGGCACCGACGTTTTCATGCCGATTGATTGGATCATCGGCGGGGAAAAAATGGCCGGCCAGGGCTGGCGCATGCTGATGGAATGTCTGGCCGCCGGCCGGGCCATCTCATTGCCCTCGTCGGCGACGGCGGGTGCCAAGGCGATGTTGCGGGTGACGTCGGCTTACGCTCGCATTCGGCGTCAGTTTGGACTGCCGGTGGGGCGCATGGAGGGCATCGAGGAGCCGATGGCGCGGATCGTCGAAACGGCCTACGTCAATGAGGCCGCGCGCGGCGTTACGGCGTCCATGGTTTCGCGGGGCGAAAAGCCGTCGGTGATTTCAGCCTTGATGAAGTACCAGACGACGGAACGGCTGCGGCTTGCCGTCAACGATGCGATGGATATTCACGGCGGGCGTGCGATCTGCGACGGACCGACCAATTATCTGCAGTCGGCTTATCAGATGGTGCCGGTGGGTATTACGGTCGAAGGCGCCAACATCTTGACCCGAACCCTGATTACGTTCGCACAGGGCGCACTGCGTTCGCATCCCTACCTCATACGTGAAATTCAATCCGCTCAAAATCCAGACGCTGACAAGGGCTTTTTGGACTTCGAGGATGCTTTTCTCGGTCACATTTCGCATTCAGTCGCCAACATGGCCGGAGCATTCTTTCACAACGTAACCTTTGGATTTTTGGCTCCCGCACCGACAGCGGTACCGGCTTTGAAAAGCTATTACAGGCAGATTTCGCGCGGCTCGCGCAATTTTGCCGTCGTGTCCGACATGACGATTGCCGTGCTGGGCGGCGGTCTCAAAACGAAGCAGAAGATCTGCGGACGCCTCGCGGATGCGCTCTCGGAACTCTATTTCTGCTCGTGCGTGCTGAAGCGCTACGAGGATGATGGGCAGCCGGCCGCCGACAAGCCGATCGTGGATCTGGCGATTGCCAATGGCCTGGCGCGCTTCGACACTGCGTTGCGCGGGGTCATCGCGAACTTTCCGGTGGCACCGGTTCGCTGGCTGTTGTGGGCCATTGTCTTCCCTCTGGGCCGTCATTACGCGCCGGCGCCGGATCGGCTCGGCGGAACCGTTGCCCGACTTGTCCTGCAGCCGGGCGAGGTCCGCGATCGGCTCACCCGCCACATCTTCGTGTCGCAGGATGCCGCCGACCCGACCGGGATTCTGGAGGTTACGCTTGCGAAGGTGGTGGCTGCGGAAGAGGCGGAGAAGAAACTGGAGAAAGCCATCCGCGCTGGCACGGTTCGCCGTTATCATGGCATCGACTGGATCGGCGACGCGGTGACTCAAAGCGTGATCAGCGAAAGCGAAGGTGCCTTGCTGCGCGAGATGGAGACGCTGGTTGCGCGTGTCATTGCCGTCGATCACTTCGATCCGGCCGAACTGCATCCGAATTATATGAAGCCCGGTCACAACAGCGGGGCAGTGGAACAAGCCGCTGCTGCCGAGTGACGGTCTCGTCCGACGAAAGGTCAAAGTGAATGACATTCGATCCCGCTTCGCTGAAGGACTGGCGTTACGACGTCGATCGGGAGGGCATCGGCTGGGCCACTTTCGATCGCGAAGATTCGAGTGCCAATGCTCTCGGGCGGCGACCGCTTGAGGAACTCGGTGGGATTATCGAAGAAGCGGAGCGGGCCGGCCGGGCCGGCGCGATCAAGGGTCTGGTGATCATCTCGGGCAAGCCAAAGGGCTTTATCGTCGGGGCCGATATCAACGAGTTTGAAAAATTCTCGACGGAGGCGGATGTCATCGCGGAAGTCAGCATGGTCAATGCCATGCTGGACCGCATCGAAAAGCTGCCGGTCCCGGTCGTCGCGGCCGTGCACGGGGTGTGCGTCGGCGGCGGGCTCGAATTGATCCTGGCCTGCCATTATCGCATCGCCACCCGCGATCCTTCGACCAAGGTTGGCTTCCCGGAAGTGAAGCTTGGCATCTTCCCAGGGTTCAACGGCACAGCCCGCTCGATCCGTCAGGCTGGACCCATGGCTGCCATGAACATCATGCTGTCGGGGTCCTTCATTTCGGCATCGGCGGCCAAGGGCATGGGTCTGATCGACGAGCTTGTTGCTGGGCCGGACAGTTTGCACTGGGCGGCCCGCAAGGCCGTGCTGCAGGGACGCAAATCGAAGCCCGCCGGTTTTGCCAAGGCAGCGCTCGGCAAATGGCCGGCACGGCTGGCGCTGGCGAAAAAAATGCGTTCCGAGGTGGGCAAGAAGGCGAACGAAGATCATTATCCGGCGCCCTACCGGCTCATCGACCTGTTTGAAAAGCACGGTGGTGATTTGGAAGCCATGAAGCAGGCGGAGCCGATCGCGTTCGCGCCGATGCTGATGTCGCCGCAGTCAAAGAGCCTGCGGCGGGTGTTCAAATTGTCGGAGGCACTGAAGGCGCAGGCACCGAAATCACTCAAGTGGAAGCCGACGCATGTGCATGTGATCGGCGCGGGAACGATGGGCGCCGACATTGCGGGTGTATGCGTTGCGGCCGGCATGGAAGTGACGCTGCAGGATATCTCGCCGGTTCAGCTCGAAGCCGGGATCAAGGCGCAGGGCAAATTGTTTGCAAAGAAGTTCAAGACGAAGGCCACGCGCGACGCGGCCAAAGCGCGGCTCATCGCAGATCCGGAAGGCAAAGGCGTCAGTCGTGCCGATGTCGTGATTGAAGCGATCGTCGAGCGGCTTGATATCAAGCAGACGCTGTTCTCCGATTTGGAAACGAAGGTGAAGCCCGGCGCGGTCCTGGCGACGAATACTTCCTCGCTGAAGCTCGCCGACATCTCGCGGCCGATGCGCGACCCGTCGCGGCTGATCGGCCTGCATTTCTTCTCGCCCGTCGCCATGATGCCTCTGGTCGAAGTCGTGCAAGGTGAGGCGACCAACTCCGGCGAAGTAGAAAAGGGTGCGGCTTTCGTCACCGCCATCGGAAAATTTCCGCTCATTACCAAGGATGTCCCCGGCTTCCTCGTCAACAAGGTGCTGACGCCCTACATGTTCGCCGCCATGGCGCGGCTGGAGAAGGGCGAAGACAAAGAAAAGATCGACGAGGCCGTTCGGACCTTCGGCATGCCGATGGGGCCAATCGAGCTCGCCGATAGCGTCGGCCTCGACATTTGCGCGCATGTCGCGCGGATCTTGGGCCAAGACCCTTCCGGTTCGCGCCTCGACAGCCTCGTCAAGGCCGGCAAGCTGGGCAAGAAGTCGGGCGAGGGCTTCTACAAGTGGGTCGATGGCAAGCCACAAAAGGGCACCAACTCGTGGTCGAAAGAGGAACTGCAACGGTTGGGTCGTGAACTTGTTTCGCCGATCATCGAGGAGGCGCAAAAGAGCCTCGATGAGGGCGTCGTTGCGTCTTCGGATCTCGTTGATGCCGGAATGATTTTCGGAACGGGATTTGCCCCTTTCCGCGGTGGTCCGCTCTACTTCAAGGAACAAGAAGCTGGCAAGCCAGCTCAGGTCGCGGCCTAAGAACGACGTGTAATCACCGGAGATTCGCATGACACGAGAATTGAGGCGGGTGGCGGTCATCGGCGGCACACGCATCCCGTTCTGCCGGTCGGGTACGCTTTATGCCGACCTGTCCAATCAAGACATGATGACGGCGGCGCTCAATGGGCTCGTCGATCGCTTCAAACTCAAGGGCGAGCACATAGACGAGGTCGTCGGCGGCGCGGTCGTTGCCCACTCGCGTGATTTCAATCTGACGCGAGAGAGCGTTCTGGGGACCAAGCTCGCCCCATCGACACCCGGCGTGACGATGCAGCAAGCCTGCGGCACCAGCTTGCAAGCGGCGCTCGGCACGGCGGCCAAGATTGCGACCGGCGAAATCGAGAGCGGCATTGCCTGCGGCTCGGATACGACGTCGGATGCGCCGATCGTGTTCTCGAAGAAGTTCTCAAAGCGGCTCATCGAGCTCAACACGAAAAAGACGATACTGGACAAGATCCGGGTATTCCAAGGGCTGACACCGGCGGAACTGACGCCGCAGCCGCCAGCGGTGAAGGAGCCGCGAACAGGGCTCGGCATGGGCGAGCACTGCGAATTGATGGCTCAGGAATGGGGCATCACGCGCGCGGATCAGGATCAACTCGCTTTCGAGAGCCACACCAAGGCCGCAGCGGCTTACGCAGAGGGCTGGTTTGACGATCTGATGGTGCCGTGCGCGGGTGTCTATCGGGACAACAACTTGCGTGCCGACATCACGCTGGAGAAATTGGCGAGCCTCAAGACAGCTTTCGACAAAACGGACAAGGGCACGTTGACGGCGGGCAATTCGACACCGCTGACCGACGGTGCTTCGGCGGCGTTGTTGGCGAGTGAAGATTGGGCGCGGGCACGAGGTCTGCCGATTGCTGCCTACCTTACCTACGGGCAGCACTGGGGCAATGACTTTGCGCACGGTGATGGGCTCTTGATGGCGCCGGCTATCGCGGTATCGAAGATGCTGGATCGGGCCGGACTGACACTGCAAGATTTTGACTTTTATGAAATTCACGAGGCATTCGCCGCGCAGGTGCTGTGTACGCTCAAGGCGTGGCAGGATCCGGAATATTGCGCCAAGCATATGGGCAAGAACGCGCCGCTCGGCTCTATCGACCGGGCAAAGATGAACGTGAAGGGGTCGTCGATCGCGGTCGGACATCCTTTTGCTGCGACCGGTGCGCGCATTATCGGTAACCTGGCCAAAATCCTTTCGGTGAAAGGCGGACGCGGGTTGATCTCTGTCTGTACAGCCGGTGGGATGGGCGTTGCCGCTATCATGGAAAGTGCGAAAGCTGCTTGACGGTCCGCCGCCCCGACTGGCAGCTACGCCATGGACGAGGCTGACGGGGACGCTTCATGGCGGCGGATAGACTGGAAAAGCAACTCGCGGCGGCCAAGAGCCTTGCCGCGACACTGGCCGATAAGCTCGATCTCGATTTGTGGCTAACACTTTGGGATGGTTCCAGCGTGCCGCTTGGCAAGTCTGTGTCGAGCCGGCGTGAAATCCGCGTTGCCGATCCCGGCGTCATTGCGACGATGCTCAGGCGGCCCTCGCTGGATACGCTGATTCAGCTTTACATTGCCAAGCGGGTCGATTTCGACGGGGGAACACTCGTCGATTTTGGACAGGAATTCGTCAAACCGAAGGGCGGGGTCAAGTTCAAGAACCTACCCAAGCTCGCCCTCGTCAAGGGTCTGTCGCCATTTCTTTTTGCGCCAACAGAGGCGCCGCGCGAAGTGGGTGGGTTCGAAGGCGAGATCACGGGCAAACGCCGCAAGCTCGCCGACAACAAGGCTTTCATCCAGTTCCACTATGACCTGTCGAACGAATTTTATGCGCTCTTTCTCGATCCCGAGATGGTGTACTCGTGCGCCTATTACATCGATTGGAAAAATGGCGTCGAGCAAGCTCAAGTCGACAAACTGGAAATGATCTGCCGCAAGTTGCGACTGAAGCCTGGCGACACGTTGCTCGATATCGGATGCGGCTGGGGCGGACTGGTCTGTCATGCGGCAAAGAACTTCGGCGTGAAAGCACATGGCATCACGCTATCTGAAGAGCAACTTGCCTTCGCACGCGAGAAGGTCAAGCGGCTCGGTCTGGAACAGCTCGTCACGCTTGAACTGAAAGACTACATGCTGGCCGAAGGGCGCTACGACAAGATCGCGTCGATCGGCATGTACGAGCATATCGGTTTAAAAAATATTCCGTCCTACATGGCCAAGGTTCGCTCGCTGCTGGCGGACAACGGAGTGTTTCTCAATCACGCCATTTCGCGTCGGGCGCACAAACCCGCGTCTGGCCTGCTGCCGCAGCGTATGCGGCCGGAGAAGAAGGCAATCGCCAAGTACATTTTTCCGGGCGGTGAGCTGGACGACATCGGCCACTCCGTGGCGGCGATGGAAATTGCCGGGTTCGAGGTCCAGGATGTGGAAGGTTGGCGGGAACACTATGCACGCACCTGCAAACTGTGGTGCGAACGGCTGACCGCCAATAAGGATCACGCGATCAGGCTCGTTGGCGAGGAGAAATACCGCATCTGGGTCGCCTATCTCGCAGGCGTCTCGCTGTCGTTCTCGCGCGGTACACTGCGGCTCTTCCAGACGGTTGCGACTAAATCGGCCAAGGGTCCTTCGCCGTTGCCGCCGACGCGGGCGGACCTCTATCGCTGACGCACTAGAAATCGAGCGGCAACACATCGACTTCTGCACCTGCGGGGAGAGCTGGGTCGTCCGGCATCCGCACGACAAGGGCGTTCGATGCGGCAAGCAGACGGATGAGCGAACTGTCCTGTGACGGCTGTAGTGTGACATGCAGTTGGCCGGAGGCATCACGCGCTGTAACCGCACGCATGTAATGCTGGCGCGGGCCGTTTTTCGCGATCGCGGTCGTCAACTGCGCGCGGAGCGGCGCCGCCGCCGACGCCTGGCGGCCGAGCAGTTTATCGATTAAGGGCAGAAGGAATACGCGGGCGCAAACCATGGCAGCCACCGGATTTCCGGGTAGCCCCAGCACACGCTGGGCGCCGAGGCGACCGAATAGCATCGGCTTGCCGGGGCGCATGGCGATTTTCCAGAAGTCGAGGCTCATGCCGCGTGATCGAAGGACGGGGCCAACCAGATCATGATCACCGACGGAGGCGCCGCCGGTCGTCAGCAAGATATCGGCGTCGGCGGCCGCGGCAATTTTTTCCTCCAGCGCGGTGCGGGTATCGGCCGCGATACCGAGAAGCCGTGGTCGCGCGCCTGCCGCCGCAATCATGGCGGCAAGTCCGTAAGGATTGGACGAGACGATCTGGTCGGGTCCGGGTTGAACGCCGGGCTCGACCAGTTCGTCGCCGGTGGCGAGGATGGCGACGACCGGCTTACGGCGTACGGGGAGCGTGCCATGTCCCATCGCGGCGGCAAGGAGTAGTGCGCGGGCATTGAGCATATGTCCGCTGGAAAGTAGGACTTGGTTCTCGGTGAAGTCGCCGCCTCGCGGGCGTATGTGATCGAAATCGACCGTACCGTCCGCCACCGTGATGGTGTTTGCGTTCAAGGCCGCGTTTTCTTGGATGACGACAGCATCGGCACCGGCAGGTAGCGGCGCGCCGGTGAAGATGCGAGCGCATTCACCCGGACCGATGAGTCCTGTGAAGGCTTGTCCGGCGCGGGCTTCTCCGATGAGTTGCAACCTTGCCGGCAAGACGGCCAGATCGGCCGCACGGGCCGCATATCCGTCCATGGCGGAGGCGTCGAACGGCGGCTGAGTGAGCGTCGCCCTAACATCCTCGGCTAGAATACGCTGGGCCGCTTCGAGGAGGGGAGCGCGTTCTGCCGGCAGTGGTTCCACCCCCGCGAGGATGCGGTCGAGAGCTGCATCGACGGACAGGAGCGGCATGGCTCACACCTCGCCGGGCGCGTGATAGGTGCCCGATCGACCACCCGTTTTTTCCAGGAGACGGATGCCGGATATCGTCATGCCTTTGTCGGCGGCCTTGAGCATGTCGTAGATCGTCAGACAGGCGACCGAGACCGCGGTCAGCGCTTCCATTTCGACGCCGGTCTGTCCGGTGACTTTAACGGTGGCCGCAACGTGCAGTCCGGCTGGCGTTGTGGATGGCTCGAACTCCACCGTGACCTTGGAGATCGCGAGCGGATGGCACAGCGGAATGAGGTCGTGCGTCCGCTTGGCGGCCATGATGCCGGCGATGCGCGCGGTGGCGAGTACGTCGCCCTTCTTGGCCTCGCCGCTGATCGCCAGCGCCAATGTTTCGGGCCGCATGGAAATGAAGCCTTCCGCCACGGCCGTTCGGCTGGTGACGTCCTTGTCGGAAACGTCAACCATGTGGGCTTCGCCGGCTGCATTCAGGTGGGACAGCTTGGTCATTGTCTGTCCCTCGCCAGCAGGGCCGTGGTTGCCGCTCTGACATCGTTCTGGCGCATGAGGCTTTCACCGACCAGGAAAGTGTTGACGCCGACCTTTTGCAATCGCGCGATATCGGCCGGCGTGAAGATCCCGCTTTCGCTGATGACGATGCGATCACTCGGTACGCGGGTTGCGAGGCTTTCCGTTGTCGCCAGCGTCGTCGCGAAAGTTTTGAGATTGCGATTGTTGATGCCGATCAGCGGGCAGGGAAGTTTCAGGGCGCGCTCAAGTTCGGCTTCGTCGTGAACTTCAACGATGGCATCCATGTGCCAATCGCGGGCTGCGGCTGCAAGATCACTGGCCAGCGCATCATCGACTTCGGCCATGATGATGAGGATGCAATCGGCGCCCCAGGCGCGGGCCTCAACGACTTGGTAGGTGTCGACCATGAAATCTTTACGAAGAACCGGCAGCGACACGGCCGCGCGTGCTTTGGTGAGGTACTCGGCCTTACCCTGAAACGAGGGTTCGTCGGTCAAGATAGACAGACACGTCGCGCCGCCTGCAGCATAAGCCTTCGCAAGTGCGGGCGGATCGAAGTCGGCGCGGATCAGGCCCTTTGACGGCGACGCCTTCTTGATTTCCGCAATCAGTGCCGCGCGGCCGTCGCGATGGGCCGCACGGATCGCTTGAACGAAGGAGCGGACGGGCGGCGCCGAGCGGGCGTATTCGGCCAACACCTGCAACGGCTGGCGGGCCCTGGCAGCGGCGACTTCTTCGAGTTTGTAGCTCGTGATTTTGGCAAGGATGTCGGACATCAGTGGACCTTATCGCCGGGGCACGCCGGTTGCTACCCGCATGCACTACTGCGGTCAATGATCAGCCGGCGCGCCGCCTACAACCTGGCCCGCGGTGTCTGGGTGCCGCTGTCCTGATCGTTTCAGTGCGGCATCAGCTTGAAGTCGCCCGACAAGCTGCCGCGCATGTTGCAGAATGTGTTGCACGGTTCGCTGGCAATGACCGTGACGAGGCCGGCGCCCGGCGTGCGCTGGACCGTCAGTTCACAGCCCGGCACGTCCGTCACGCGGGCCACAAGCCGATCGGTCTCGCGACGGGCCTCAAGAGCGACCGTGCAGATGTAACGGGGACTTTCGCCGGCGGTTGAAAAGGCAAGGCGGGCCGGCTTGTCGCCGTCTTCCAGAATGACCAGTCGGCCGGAGACGCCCGGGCTTGCCGCCGCATAGCGCCCGTTGAGCGCCGTTGCGGGGCTGGCGATCTCGACGGCCTTCCAATCGCAGGGCACGTTGGTTGGGTTTGGTTTCGCGGCCGCTTCGACCGCGGCGGCGTGGCAGGCTGCCGGCGTCGCTGCAACGTGGCGATCACGGGCCGGTCCGAAGATGTCGCCGATGTAGGCGGCCAGCAGCAACAGGCCGAGCACGAGGACGACGGTGGTCGTGGTACGCATCGTCGTGGCTCCTGGCAGTGTTGTGATTTATTCGGTGCGATTGCTGGCGGCAACAAGTCGTGTAAGGGCGGCAGCGGCGGCGCCGCTATCGATCGAGGCTGCAGCGAGGGCCACACCGGCGGCAAGTGTCTCGGCCTTGCTACCGACTAGGAGTGCTGCACCGGCATTCAACAGCACGATGTCGCGGTAAGCGTTGTGCTCGCCCGCGAGCACCGCGCGCAGCGCCGCCGCATTCACAGTGGCGTCGCCGCCCTTCAGATCGGCGAGCCTTGCGCGCGCAAGGCCAGCGTCCTCGGGGGCAATTTCGAACGTCGAAACCGCGCCGTCTTTCAATTCGGCGACGAGGGTCGGGCCAGTCGTGGACAGTTCGTCGAGGCCGTCGCGGCCGTGAACGACCCAGGCATGGTGTGAGCCGAGCTTGTGTAAAACATGGGCGATCGGCTGCACCCATTCGGGGGCATAAACGCCAACCACTTGCCGCGTCACGTTGGCTGGATTGCAGATCGGGCCCATCAGATTGAACAGGGTGCGCAGGCCAAGTTCGGCGCGGATCGGAGCCCACACCTTCATCGCCGGATGGTGCATCGGCGCCCACAGGAACGCGAGGCCGGTTTCTTCGATGACGCGGCTGATTTCGACGGGTGTGAGGTCGATCTTGACGCCAAGCGCAGTCAACACATCGGATGCGCCGGAAAGCGAGGACACGGAGCGATTGCCGTGCTTGGCAACCTTGAGGCCGGCACCGGCGGCGACGAACGCGGCGCAGGTCGAGATGTTATAGGTTTTCAGTCCGTCGCCTCCGGTGCCGACGATATCGACGGCATCGTTTGGCGCGTTGACCGGTATCATCCGCGCCCGCAGAAGGCGTGCAGCACCGGTCAATTCATCTATTGTCTCGCCGCGGACCCGCAATCCCATGAGGAACGCACCCATTTGGGCAGGGCTCGCCTCACCAGCAGTCATGCGGTCGAGCCCGTAGAAGGTCTCCTCCTCGGTCAGGGTCCGTCCGCCGGCGATCGTGCCGAGTAGAACCTTGGCTTCAAAGCCTTGGGTGGCGCTCATCGCAGGCTCATGCGGCGGGGCGCTGGGGAGCCAGCCGCGCCTTCGGCGTCAACCCGGCCAGCGATAGAAAGTTGGCCAGAAGGGCATGGCCTTGCTCGGAAGCGATGCTTTCGGGATGGAATTGCACGCCATGCACGGGATGGGTTTTGTGCATGAGGCCCATAATGATGCCGTCACTCGTTTCGGCCGTGATCTCGAGACAATCGGGCAGCGATTCCCGCTCGACGATCAGCGAGTGATAGCGCGTGACCTGGAAGGTTTCGGGCAAGCCCTTGAACACGCTGGTGTTGAAATGACGAATGTTCGACAGCTTGCCGTGCAGAGGTTCTGGCGCGCGAATGACTTTGCCGCCGTAGACCTGCCCGATCGACTGATGGCCGAGACACACGCCGAGAAGCGGGATGTTGGGGCCCGCCTTGGCGATTAAATCGAGGCAGATGCCGGCGTCGTTGGGTGTGCACGGGCCGGGCGAGAGGACGATCGCCCGGGGCTTCTTTTTCAAGACCTCATCGGTCGTGATCTTGTCGTTGCGGTGGACTTCGCATGTCGCGCCAAGTTCGCCCAGGTAGTGGACGAGATTATAGGTGAAGCTGTCGTAATTATCGATGAGCAGGAGCATCGTTCATCCTTTCGCCGCGAGCGCCGGCCTTTGGCCGGACCCTAGCGGCTCGTTACTCGCCGCTCAAGGCGCGCGGGGTGACGAAATGAACAACGCGGCCTTTGCGAGGGCCAACGTCTGTCCAACTGTCGGTTGCGAATGTGTAGACGGCCAAGGCGCAGGTTGGAAATTTACTTTTTGCAGCACTTTCCGTGCCTGGGGCGAACTCTCCGATGAGCGCGACGCTGAGCTCATGGAAGCCTGGATTGTGGCCGACCATCAGGACCGAACGCACATCGCCCGGGATCTCACGGACCCGGTGCAGCAATTGCGCTCCGCTCGCCATATAGAGCTGGTCCTCATGAAGGATGGCGCGTGGCGGCGGTGTGACGAATGGAAGTGCGAGGTCCAGTGTCCGTCGTGCGCGAAGCGCGCTCGAGCAGAGCACGAGATCGGGCGAGAAACCGATGCGGGCAATCTCGCCGCCCATGCGCGGGGCGGCCTCCAGTCCGCGCGGAGCCAGGTCGCGATCGAAGTCGGGCATGCCGTCGGCGTCCCAACTCGATTTTGCGTGGCGCAAGAGCGCAAGGGTCAGCATCTGGTCCGCCTTCAAGAGAACGGACCGCCGTTGTGTTTTGCGCCGCCCTTTTTGGAGCGGGCCGCGAAACGGATGGCATCTTCTGCTGCGCGCACAATCGCCTTGGCTTTGTTGATGCACTCCTGCTGCTCGTTTTCGGGCACACTGTCATAGACGATACCGGCACCGGACTGCACATGCAGGACCCCGTCCTTGACGATCGCGGTGCGCAGAACGATGCAGGTGTCCATTTCACCGTCGGCGGTAAAGTAGCCGACGCAGCCGGCGTAGGGGCCGCGCTTCGTTTTTTCCAGTTCGTCGATCACTTCCATGGCCCGCACTTTCGGCGCGCCGGAAACGGTGCCGGCGGGAAAACCCGCCATCAAAGCGTCGACGCTGTCCTTATGCGGGTCGAGCCGTCCGGCCACGTTCGAGACGATATGCATGACGTGGCTATAGCGCTCGATGACGAATTGGTCGGTGACTTCCACACTGCCGACTGCAGCGACGCGGCCGACGTCGTTGCGGCCGAGATCGAGCAGCATCAGGTGTTCCGCGCGCTCTTTGGGATCGGAAATGAGCGCTGCGGCAAGGGCCTTGTCTTCGGCTTCGTCGGCGCCTCGGCGGGCCGTGCCGGCAATGGGTCTGATGGTGACGCGGCCGTCGCGAACGCGCACGAGAATTTCCGGGCTCGAGCCGACGAGGGAAAATGCGCCGAGGTCTAGGTGGAACAGGAAGGGCGACGGATTCATGCGCCGCAACGATCGATAGAGTGCGAATGACGAGAGCGCGAACGGCGCTGAAAACCGCTGCGACAGGACGACTTGGAAGATATCGCCGGCGCGGATGTAGTCCTTCGCCTTGGCGACCATCGCGAGGTATTCGGCTTCGGTCGTGTTGGATGTCGGTTCGGGGGCGATGAGCTTGCGGGCGGCCGGCAGGCTGGCGTGTTCGACCGGTTCGCCGAGCGCATCGATGACTTTTTTCAGCCGCTTCGTTGCGGCCTTGTAGGCTTTTTCCGGTTTTTCTCCTTCGACCGGCCGGACCGGGGTGACGAGTGTCATTTCGTCTTTCACGTTGTCGAAGATGACGACGATGGTTGGACGGATCAGCACAGCGTCCGGTACGCCCAGGGCATCGGGCTTGGTGCCGGGGAGGTGTTCGACGAGGCGGATGGTGTCGTAGCCCATGTAGCCGAAGACGCCAGCGGCCATCGGCGGCAGATCGGGCGGCAAGTCGAGACGTGACGCGGCGAGGAGCGCACGCAGAGATGCCAGCGTGCCCAAGCTCTCGGTTTTGAACAGCGGCTTCTTTGCTTGTGGATTGACCGATACCTCGGCGACATCGCCCGAGGCGCGCCAGACGATATCGGGATCGAAGCCGATAATTGAAAAGCGTCCGCGGGAGGAGCCTCCCTCGACGCTTTCGAGCAGAAGGCTCATCGGACGGCCGGCGCAGAGTTTCAAATAGGCGGAGACGGGTGTCTCAAGATCTGCCACCAGTCGCGTCCAGACAACCTGCGGTTCGCCGGCCTCATACGTCTTGGTAAAGCTCTCCAAAGGCGGATTGGCCTCGCTCGCGCCGACCCTGGCAGAATGCGTGCTCACGCGGCGATCGTCCTTCTAGCGAAACACAAGGGCCCGCGTCCGGGCCTGGCGTGGGGTTACTTTGCGGCCACGTCGGCCCCTGTCACGCGCGCAACCTCTTTATCGTTGATGGCGACGCCTAACCGGTCCTGAAGGCTGGTGACATACGCAATGAGCAGATCGTTTTGCAGCCCGCGGCGCAGCTCACCGACGAGTTTGTCCTTGTCGGCGCCGGGCAAATCTCCGGCCGGCGTGATCTTGGCGATCCTCATGACAACCCGCGTGCCCCGGTCGACGGTGAGTGCGGAGCCGGCGCCACCGAGTGGCAGAGCGAAGGCGACGTCGATGGCCTCTTCCGTCAGGCCGGGCGGGACAAGGTTGCGCTTCACGGATTCGACCTTGTCGGGCGTCCCGCCGGCGTCGGCGGCCACTTTGGCAAAATCTTCACCCGACTTCAGCCGGTCAACAAGCTTATCAGCCAGTTCCTTGACGAGCCTGCGTCGCTCGGCGTCGATCACCGCTGTCTTGACTTCGGCCTTGACCGTATCGAACGGCTTTTCCTTCGGGCCTTCGACACTCACGACCTCCACCCAGCCGTAGCCGTCGGAGCCGATTTCGACCGGTTCGGTCAACGTTCCGGGCTCAGTGCGAAAAACAAGGCGCGTGATGCGTTCCGGCGTCGGGATGTCGAGAACGGCAGCGCCAGCGGGACTTTTGCCATCCTGATCGGCAGCCGGCACATCAATAAAGCGAAGCTTCAGTTCATCGGCGATTTGCTTTTTGGTTTTGCCGGCGTTGCGGCCCTCCTCGACCAAGTCGATCTTCTCCTGCAGCAGAGCGGTCGCTTTTGCCGTGGCGAGCTTGTCGCGCACTTTGTCCTTGGTCTCGTCGTAGGTGCTGACGCGGCCGGGCGAGATCTCGATGACGCGGATGAGAACGGTGGCGAAGCGGCCTTCGACGACCTCAGAGATGACATCGCGTTCGATCTTAAAGGCCGTATCGGCGATCTTGGGGTCGATCAGCTGCGATCTGGTCACCAAGCCAAGATTGACGTCGCTGTCAGTGGCTCCATTTTCCTTGGCCACGTCCATGAAGTTCTTGCCACCTTTGACCAGCGCATCGCGGGCTGCTTCGGCCGTTGCGCGGTCTTTGAAAGAGATTTGTTGGACGCGACGCTTCTCGGGCGTGTCGTAAGTCTCCTTCTCAGCTTCATAGGAGATCTTCACCTCGTCGTCGGTGATGACAACATCCTTCTTGAGCTCACCCGTTGTTGCCACAAGAACATTGAACTTGCGGTATTCCGGTGTCATGAACGCCGATGTATGGTCGTCGTAATAGGCCCGCAACTTGGCCTCGTCGGGCTCGGGGGCGTTGATCAGTTTGGCCGCGTCGATCTTGAAAAATTCAATGTCGCGGGTTTCATTGTTGAAGGCGTTATTGATGTCGATCATCGCCTGAGGCGTCACCGTTGCAGCGAGCACAGCGCTTGAGAACTGCTGGCGCAGGTCATCATCAAGGCGCAACGCCAGGAACATGCTCTCGCTCATGCCAAGGCGGGAGAGAAGGTCATTGAATCCGGTTCGAGAAAATTTGCCGTCGGGTCCAGCAAAGCCTGGGATCCTCGAACAGGTTCTTGACGACGCGGTCTTGCGACAGGCCGAGATTGATCTTGTGGGCATATTCTTTCAGTGCGGTCTGGCCGATCATTTTCGATAGCACGAGGCGGTCAATGCCCTGCTTGCGTGCGTCTTCCAAGGTCACACGGCGCTGGGCCTCCGCGGAGATCCCGTCGAGTTCCGTGCGCAGGACGCGATCAAAGTCGGTGACGGAAATTTGCGTGTCGCCGACGGTCGCCACGGCTCCGCGTGTATAACCTCTAAACACGTCGGCAATGCCCCAGATCGCGAAACTCACGATCAACAGGCTCAATAGCAACTTGGCGATCAATCCGCTTGCGCCACGTCTCAGTGCGTCCAACATCGTTCAAGTGCCCATGAATTCGCGACGCGGCCCCGGATGCGCCTTCAGAGCGCGCCCAATCCGATTTGTCCGCCGACGGTTGAAACCTGAAAACCCGCGCGTGACGCGGGCGCTCGGCGTGATATGAAGCCCACCCGGTTCGCGAAAGCAAGAGGCGAGGGAAGGGACGGCATGGCGGGTGAGGAAAAGCGGCCGAGGCCGCTCGTGGCCGGTAACTGGAAGATGAACGGGCTGCGTGGCGCGCTCGCCGAAGCAAAAGCTGTCGCCGATGCACTTGCGGCTCAACCCATGCCCCTGCTCGGCCGATGTTCTCATCTGCCCGCCAGCGACGCTAATCATGGTCATGGCCGAGATATTGAAAAATACGCCCATTACTTTCGGCGCGCAGGACTGCCATCTGGCGGCGTCAGGCGCTCATACCGGTGACATCTCTGCCGAAATTCTAGCGGATGCCGGGGCATCGGCCATCATTATCGGCCATTCGGAGCGCCGCGCCGACCATGGCGAGAGCGACACTGTTGTGAAAGCCAAGCAGGCCGCCGTGCACCGGGCCGGTTTGACGGCCATCGTCTGTATCGGCGAAACGGCCGGGCAACGGCTGGCGGGACAGACGCTCGATGTGGTGGTGCGGCAACTCGAACGATCGCTGGTGGACGGTTCGACCGCCGCCAACACGGTGGTTGCCTATGAACCCGTTTGGGCCATAGGCACCGGTCTGACGCCAACCGTGGCGGATGTCGCGCAGGTGCATGGGGTCATTCGCGACCGGCTGGTTGCGCGCTTCGGAGAAGACGGCCAGGTCCTGCGCATTCTCTACGGTGGTTCCGTAAAACCACAGAATGCGCGCGAACTGATGTACGTCGCCAATGTTAACGGCGCGCTCGTCGGCGGGGCGAGCCTCAAGGCCGCCGATTTTCTCGGTATTATCGCAGCCTACGAGTGAGCCTGCGGCATTGCCTGCCAAGGGCTGTCGCGCCATAACACGCGTCGCTAATTGCAATGGAAGTCGTCTGGATGTTCCGAGCCGTGCGCCGTTTCAGCCTAGCCTTGACGATGCTTGCGGGGCTGTGTGGGTCTGCCTGGGCCCTGCCACTGTCACCTGACGAGTGCGATCGGGCGCGTGCGGAGCAGGCCGGGTTGGAAACCGCGGGCGTCGGCACAGGATATGGCGCAAAAGCCCGAATGGGCGCGGGCTAACCTGTCTTCCGACCGGCTCAAAAGGATCGCGCGTTGGATCGAACTGGAGGAGCAAGTGCTTTTCCGGTGTCCTCGTCCGAAGCCGGCAAAGGCTCCAGAAGCGGCCGCGGACGACAGCGATCCGGCGGGTGCGGGAGAAAAGCCGAAAGAGAAAAAAGCGGTTCAGAAATCAAAGCCACAGCCGGCAGCAATCGAAGCGGCAGCGGGAGATGGCGCAGAGCCGGCGCCGCCGAAGCCGGCGAAGAAAAAGCCAAAGTCCGAGGACGCATACAAGCCGCCGTTCCCCTTTTCAGGCGAGGAACTGCAACATGCCGCGCCGGGACTGTCCATTCCGACCCCCAACCAAGGCCTTGCGCCCTGACGTCACTCCACCCATTTCGATTTTGGCGCAGGTCATGGACACCGCTGCCTCTAGCCCTGGTCCGCAATATCCGCTAGATACCCGGCTTCCCCATCAACACCGTCAGAAGGCCTGCATTCAATGACCACCGTCCTGCTCGTCATTCACCTCATGATCGCGGCCTCATTGGTCGGCATCGTGCTCGTGCAGAAATCGGAGGGTGGCGCGCTTGGCATCGGTGGTGGCGGCGGCATGTTCGCCGGCCGGGGCAAGGCCAATCTAATGACGCGGGCGACGGCCGGGCTCGGCGCCGCGTTTTTCACAACAAGCCTGTTGCTGACCATCGCCTCGCATCATCGATCGACACCGGCCTCCATCCTCGATAAGCCGGCGGCTTCGGCGCCCGCAACCCCCGGTTCGCCGGCAGTGCCTGCAGGTGACGCTCCGCGCGGCGGTATTCTGGATAAGCTGAAGTAATCTCTCCCGCGAGGCCGCCTCTGCGCATAGACGTTTACCGTTCAGCTCGGTCAGATTGCCGCGACGCAACGGGGTACCATGCGCACATCGACCCGCCAGATGGCACGTCTGACGACTTGGGCTTGTCGCTGTCTCGGCAGGCAATACTGCAAGGCTGCGCGTCATCGAACGATGGCATCGGCCTCGGGTTCGGCGGAGGTCCCGGTGTCACCGCCTATCAAGAGGCGAATGCGGTTGCTCCGCAAGGATATCAGGTTGCAGTCCAACGACGCCGGCGGTGCGCGCGTCACCGCGACGGGGTCGGCCGCTACTCCCTAATGAACGTCTGCTCAAAATAGCTTTGGCACAGGCGGCGGCCTATGGAGGCGGAGAGAAACAAAAAGACGTTCCGGATTGGAGAGCCCGTCTACTCCACGCGATGCGGCAAGACCATGGTCAGCGAGCGCGGCGATACCCGCAGTATCGCGCCGAACGACTACCGGGTGGTCGTCATAGACGCGACGTTTGGTGGTGCGTCCGCCGATCCTGCCGACAAACCGACGAAAGAAACATCGACAGGCCCTTACTCGCCGAGCTGCAGGCCGAGACCATACCGCTGGAGACGCAGGCGGCCCTCGTGGCACAGCTTAAACAGGCCTGCGGACGATCCCCATCATAGCCATTCGATTGCAGGTGCGGTCTGTTTGGCAGGCAACTCGAACTGGGGTGCACTAACCTCCCGTGGATGTGGCCATAAAACTGCTTCGAATCGTGCCGGGCCTCGTGTAAGCGTCAAATCCCATGCAGCGGTACATCTTCATTACCGGCGGCGTGGTCTCCTCCCTTGGAAAAGGCCTCGCGTCTGCCGCCCTCGGCGCGCTTCTCCAAGCGCGTGGATACTCCGTCCGTCTTCGCAAGCTCGATCCGTACCTCAATGTCGATCCGGGAACGATGAGCCCGTATCAGCACGGCGAGGTGTTCGTGACCGACGACGGTGCGGAGACAGATCTCGATCTTGGCCACTACGAGCGCTTCACGGGCGTGCCGGCCAAGAAATCCGACAACGTCACCACCGGACGCATCTACCAGGACATCCTGGCCAAGGAGCGGCGCGGTGATTATCTCGGCGGCACGGTGCAGGTCATTCCGCACGTGACGGACGCGATCAAGCAATTCGTCATTTCGGGTAACGAAGACGTCGACTTCGTACTGGTCGAAATCGGCGGTACGGTCGGCGACATCGAAGGTCTGCCGTTTTTCGAAGCGATCCGCCAGCTGGGTAACGACCTTCCGCGTGGCGCGTGCATCTACGTGCATCTGACGCTGATGCCCTACATCCCCTCTGCGGGCGAACTGAAAACCAAGCCGACGCAGCATTCCGTCAAAGAGTTGCGCTCGATCGGCATTCAACCCGACATATCTGCTGTGCCGGTCGGACCGGGAGATCCCGGTCGGGGAACGCAAGAAAATCGCGCTGTTCTGCAATGTCCGGCCCGAAGCCGTCATTCAGGCACTCGATGTCGCTTCGATCTACGACGTGCCGCTGGCCTACCACCGCGAAGGCCTCGACCGGGAAGTCCTTGCCGCGTTCGGAATCACGGGCGCACCGAAGCCTGACTTATCGCGCTGGGAGACGATCTCGCACAACATCGCCAATCCGGAAGGCGAAGTGAACATTGCCATCGTGGGCAAATATACGGGTCTGAAAGACGCCTATAAGTCGCTCATCGAAGCGCTCGTACACGGCGGCATCGCCAATCGCGTCAAAGTGCGTCTGGAGTGGATCGAGAGCGAGATTTTCGAACGCGAAGATCCCGCCCCTTATCTTGAAGGCGTGCACGGCATCCTGGTCCCGGGCGGGTTCGGAGAGCGCGGTTCGGAAGGCAAGATCCTAGCTGCCAAATTCGCGCGCGAGCGCAAAGTGCCGTATTTCGGCATTTGCTTTGGCATGCAGATGGCGTGCATCGAAGCGGCACGCAACCTGTGCGGCGTCAGGGATGCGAGTTCGACCGAGTTCGGGCAGACGAGTGAGCCTGTCGTCGGCCTGATGACTGAGTGGATGCGGGGCAATGAACTGGAGACGCGGCGCCTGGGCGGCGATCTTGGCGGGACGATGCGGCTCGGCGCCTTCCAGGCGGCGCTCGATCCTGCGTCGCGTATTGCCAGCGTTTACGGCGACACGCAGATTTCCGAGCGCCATCGGCACCGCTACGAAGTCAATACCGGCTATCGCACGCGGCTCGAACAGGCCGGTCTCAAGTTCGCAGGCTTGTCGCCGGACGGTTTGTTACCGGAGACGGTGGAGTATCCCGACCACCCCTGGTTCATTGGCGTCCAGTTCCATCCCGAACTCAAATCGCGACCGTTTGAACCCCACCCGCTGTTCCGGTCCTTCATCACGGCAGCTATCGAGCAGTCGCGCCTCGTGTAGGCTGCGGGCGGCGGGTGCCGTTCCGACGTTTTCGTGAAACTGACTGCAGCAGTGGTCCGTATAACGACCGGTGGCATTTTGTACCTCACGGCGGCCCCGGCTGCTTGTCCATCTCAACGAGGATTCAGACATGTTCAGAACCGTTGTCGTTATCTTCACTGCTCTCATAATCAGCGCGGCACCCGCACTGGCAGACAACACGAAGAAGCCGAAGTGTCCCGACGGCATGATCTATAAGCCGTCAACCAACAAATGCGTCTGGCCGTCAGGCTCGTTCTGACCTCCGGTCCCATGCCTAATGCCAGGCGGCTGGCGGCTGTAGCGGTTGTCCCAAGCGTGGACGTGAAAGCCACCTGTCGGCGTTGGTTGGTGGGTGGCGCGGTGGTGATCCTCGCGGCTGCCATTCTCGCATTGGCGTCGTCGCGTTTTGACTATGACGCCGCCCTCGTCGACAAGCCCGTACTGTTCGTCGCCACGGCGCTCTGTGCTGCCGGGCTTGCGTTCTTTCTCTGCTTGCCGCGCCTTGTCCGATCCGGGCTCGATCTTGGTGACGGCCAAGCCCACGTGCTGCTCAGCATCGTGTTTGGAGCCGGTCTGCTCGCCCGCGTTGTCTTGTTTGCCAGCGTTCCTGTCCTCGAAGACGATTTCTACCGCTACCTTTGGGACGGATCTGTCACCGCTTCCGGCCAAAATCCGTACGCGATTGCGCCGGCCGATGCGGTTGCGGGGCAGGCGGGCGCGGTGGCTCTGCCGGCGAACGCTGCGCGCGTGCTCGACCGGGTCAGTTATGGTGACCTGCGGACCATCTACCCACCGGTCGCCCAAGTGGCGTTCGCCGCGGCTTACCTTGTCGAGCCGTGGAGCCTGACGGCGTGGCGAACGGTTATCCTTGTTCTCGATATGGCGACGTTCGGGTTGATCCTGCTTCTCCTTCGACAAACCGGACGATCGCCGCTTTGGGTGGCGCTTTACTGGTGGAACCCTCTGGTGATTACGACACTATTCAATGGCGCCCACATGGATGTGGTCGTCCTTCCACCGTTGCTCCTGGCGCTGTTCTGCGTTGGCCGCCGATGGATCGTCGCAGCCGCCGGATTTCTTGCCTTGGCGGTGGGCGCCAAGATCTGGCCAATTCTACTGCTGCCGCTCGTCCTTCGGCCGGCCCTGCGTTCACCCGCGCGGCTGGGCGCGGCACTGGGGCTTTTTGCGGCGCTGATTGCGGTGCAATTTTTGCCGGTGCTCGCAGCCGGTTTTGATCACGCGTCCGGCTTCACCGCCTATTCGCAGGGCTGGCAGCGCAATAGTGCCCTGTTCCCGCTATTGGAACAGGTCGTTGCCCAGATCATTGGTGGCATCGGTCTGCCGGCGGAACAGGCGGGCGCCGTCACACGTGTTTTTCTCGCGCTGATATGCGCCAGTGTCAGCATTGCCGTTGCGGTACGGCCGCTGGTGTCGACTGCCGATCTCATGGCGCGCGCGGCATTTGTAATCGCCGTGCTGCTCTTGGTCGCGCCGGCCCAATACCCCTGGTACGCGACCTGGTTGGCGCCGTTTCTGCCTTTTCAGCCCTGGGCCGCGTTCCTTTTGTTGCCCGCAACGCTGCCGCTTTACTACACGGCTTTCTATTTCGCGCCCCGCCAGCAGATCGACATTTTCAACACCATCGTCGTCTGGGTCGTTTGGGTTCCAATATGGGCTATGCTTCTGCGCGACCTGGTGCACCGGCAGCCCAAGGCACCAACGTGCTAGGAACGTCAACCGATATGGCGACGTCCTCGAAGATTGCCGTCGTCATTCCAGCTCTCGACGAAGAACAGGCGATCGGGCGTGTGATCGCCGACATTCCCGATTTTGTCGATGAGATCATGGTGGTCGACAATGGTTCATGCGATGCAACCGCCGCTGTGGCTCGTGCGGCCGGCGCCCGGGTCGTGTCGGAACCCGAACGCGGTTACGGAGCCGCCTGCCTGGCCGGCATCGCGGCTCTGAATGCACCCGACATCATCGTGTTTCTGGACGGCGACTACAGTGACGACCCGGCCCAGATGGCAGCGCTTGTCGAACCGATATTGCGCGCCGAGGCCGACCTCGTCATCGGATCACGAACACTTGGAACGGCTGAACCCGGCTCCCTCGCCACTCATCAGAGATTTGGAAACTGGCTGGCCTGCAGTCTGATCAGAATTATCTGGGGAGTGACTTACACGGATCTGGGGCCTTTCCGAGCCGTCGGCCGGCGAGCGCTGGAACAATTGGCGATGAGCGAACGTACGTTCGGATGGACGGTCGAAATGCAAATCAAGTCGGCCGCGGTAGGACTACGGATCAAGGAAATCCCCGTCAATTATCGACCACGCATCGGTAAATCGAAGATCACAGGTACGCTGCGAGGTTCGTTCTACGCGGGCACCTCCATCCTGATCCTGATTGCGCGCTCAGTGTTCTGGCTGGAGCGAGCGGCTCGTAAATCCTGAACGGATCGGGTGTCTCGTCGCAAGCGAGTTACAACGGGTTGAGAAGCATCTTGATCAGGCTGGTGTGCGGCTTCTTGGGAGCTTCCGGTTTCTTGGCCGGCTGTTGCCGGGCCGTGCGCCGAGCGGGCGAGGCGTAGCGGACGCCGATCTGGGGGCCCTGACGCCACATCACCTGACACTCAATCTCAAGGCGGTCGGCGGGCATGAAGAGGGTGAATTGTTCGGGAATGCGTTCGCGGGTCATGCTGCCCCCACGTTGAACGCTCAATTCCAGCCTGGCGCCGGTAGAGGACGTATCACGGATGGTGCAGATGATCGGCGTCGGCACGGACTGATGCATGATCTGAGCGCCGAGCCGCGACGTCGTACGGCGGGCCCAGCGGGCATCGCTGTCTGCTGCGGCATCCGAAGGCTCAGTCACCGGCGCTGGCTCAGGGGTTGGCGGGGTCTCATTTTCATCGGCGGACGTCGGCGGCGCGTCTACAGTGGCGGCGGTCTCGCGGACAGCTAATTCGGCAGGTGCCGCGGTTGTCCGAACGCTCGTTTGCGCGTGCAGGGGCGCGGCTGAATGACTGACGAGCGGAGCGATCTCCGGCATGCCGGACGGCCGGCGCACAATCGTCGGCTGGCGAAGCGTCGTGCGCTGGCCGAAAGACGGAATTTTGGAATGCATCTCCCACCTCGATGCGGTGTCGCGTTTCCCCTTTATAGGGGGGCGGTCATTGCGAGATGGTTTTCGAATTTAAGACAATTTTATCAATCGACGGGTTTTCCACCGTCTCCGGACTAATCTACGACGGTTGGGGTTGCGCCGCCTCTGCCTTCAGTTCCTTTTTGGATAGCTTGCCAATCATGGTTTTGGGCAAGCTGTCGCGGAACTCGATCGCTGCCGGCATTTCGATTTTCGAAAGTTTTACTTCCAGATGCCGATGAATGTCTTCGGCAGTGGCGGTGTGCCCTGGGCGAAGTTTGATGAAGGCTTTCGGGGCCTCGCCCCGGTACTTGTCGGGGATCCCGATCACGGTCACCTCTTCGACGGCGGGATGCTGGTAAATCGCTTCTTCGACGCGGCGCGGGTAAACATTGTAGCCCGAGCAGATAATGAGGTCTTTGATGCGGTCGACGATTTTGAAAAAGCCACTCTCTTCCATGATCGCCACGTCGCCGGTGCGCAGGAATTCCCCCGTGAACTGGTTCGCCGTCTCCTCGGGCCTCTTCCAGTAGCCGCGCATAACCTGGGGCCCCTTCACGCAAAGTTCGCCGCGTTCGCCGGGGGCCACGACAACAGAGGGGTCGGCGAGGCTGCGCAGTGAAATGATGGTGCCGGGAAGCGGCAAGCCGATCGACCCGGGCGGTGGATTTCCTTCAAGCGGATTGCACGTCACGACGGGAGAAGCTTCGGACAAACCGTAACCTTCAACGAGCTTGCAAGCCGTTGTCGCTTCGAACTTCTGCTTGACCTCGATCGGCAGCGGCGCGCCACCCGAGAGGCAGAATTTCAACGACGTCAAATCGAAGGACTTGATCTTTGGGGTGGTTTTGAATGGCGTTGAACAGCGTCGGAACGCCCGGCATGATTGTCGGACGGACCTTGGTGATCAGGGCCAAGCCCTTCATCGAGCGTGAAGCGTGGCATCATGACGATTTCGGCTGCTTTTGCGATGCCGAAATTCAAGACGACCGTCATGGCAAACACGTGGAAAAAGGGCAGAACGCCCATAACGCGTTCCTGCCCCTGACCAAGGTCCGGCGCCCACATCATGACCTGACGCGTGTTGCACGTCAGGTTGGCATGCGTGAGCATGGCGCCTTTCGGCGTGCCTGTCGTGCCGCCGGTGTATTGCAGCACCGCGATGTCGTTGAGCGGATCGATGGCGACTGGTTTCGGGTTTGGCACCGCACGACGCAAGGTTGCTTTCCAGCACAATGCGGTTCGGCAGCCGCCGAGGCCTTGGGCCTGGCGATCTGCTTGCGTTTGAACATCTTGAAAAGCGTTCCTTTGGGCACCGGCAGGAGGTCTGCGAACGAACAAACGACGGCACGCCGCAGAACGCCCGAACGCAGCAGCGCGTCGACCTTGTCAAACAGCGTCGCCAGATCGAGTGTCACCATCAATTCGGTCTCGCTGTCGTTGACCTGGAACGATCAGTTCCTCGACCGTATAGAGCGGATTGTAATTGACGACCGTGGCGCCGGCCTTGAGCGCTGCGTAATAGTAGATGATGAAGGTCGGTGAATTCGGCAGGAACAAACCGACTTTTGTTCCCTTACCGACACCAAGCTGCTGCAACCCGGCGGCCGCCCGATCGACCAGAGCTTCGATCTCGCCGTAGATCGTTAGGCGGCCGAAGAAGTTGGTGCACGGTCGTTTGAGGGAACGCGCGGGCGGCGTCGTCAAGCAAGGCGTACACGGGCCCATCGGGAATGGGGCGAACCAGTCGACGTTTTTGCGGATAACGGCGCAGCCAGGGCTCTGCTGCGGACTTTCCAGCTGCGGCGGTGGGGCCCAAATCAGTCATGTCCTACCTGCCAATTGGTTGACGCGCAACGATTTTCTATTCGTCAGCCTCGACGGCATTCCGGTGCTGCCGGGCGCCCCGGACGGCCTCGCCGGGGCGATGCGGCGCCAAGGCCACTTCTCTACGCTGCTGAACAATGCTCGAAAGCGTGTCGAGGTGCTACGGGCGGTAGGCCATTGAACACTTTTTCATGGTTTCGGACTAGACCCGGAGCAGACCCGGTGTCCTCGATGGTTGGGGACGGGCGGTGTGACGGCCTCTGAATGATCGCGCTCACGCGGTCGAACAGAGCAGCGTCTGGTATGCCGCTGCCATGGGTTGCAGGCTGATTACGGCTGGGCGTAGCTCGGCTGGACTTGGAAGCCTTTAAGGTTATGTGACGGCCTAGCTTGTTGCGAAATCTGTCGTGACCTAGGAACGGATTAGGGAACCTGTATCCAGCTCCGGCCTTCACTGGGCCGGGGGTTGGTGTGGAGAGCGATATGGACGAAGTGGCAACCAAGATCATCGAGATCCTCAAGAAGCACATGAAGGAGCCTCGGGACGACATTTCGCTTTCGACCCAATTGACGGATCTGAAGATCGAATCGCTCGATCTGGCGATGATCGTTTTCGACATCGAAGACACGTTCGGTATCGAAATCCCCTACAATGCCAACGAAGACGTCGAAGACTTCAAGACCGTCGGCTCGGTTGTCGATCGCGTCAAATCGCTGATGGCTGGCGGTCCCGCCGCGGCAGCGAAAGCCTGATGCGCTCGGGCGGTTTTACCGCTCGAACTGATCGCGCTCTTCCAACTGGGCCAGGCTGAAAAGCGTCCTTGTAAGACTGTATCTCTTGCGGTCCGGCTATTGCCGGCCAAAGTGTGAGTATTGTCATGGCTGAAGAGAAGCGCGGCCGCCGTGTCGTCATCACCGGCATGGGAGCCGTCACGCCGATCGGCACCACGGTGGACGAATTCTGGGCGGGGTTACGTGCCGGCAAGTCGGGCGTCAGCGAACTGGGTGGATTTCCGCTTGAAGATCTGAAGATCCTCATCGCCGCGCAGATCAAGGACTTCGACCACAAGGCGCGCCTGAAGCACTTCAAGCGCGACCGGATCATCTCGCTGGCCGATCGTTATTCATGGTTCGCCGCCGTGGCCGCCGACGAAGCGGTGCGCATGTCAGGCTTCGAAATGCCGATCGCCGATCCTTACCGCTCGGCGTGTATCATCGGATCGGGCGCCGGCGGCCTCGTCACCTTTGAGACCGCTTATCGCGATCTCTTCATTCTGAATAAGCGCGCCACGCACCCGCTGACGCTGTTGCGCATTATCGGTTCATCGGCGGCGGCTCACGTCGGCATCGAATTCGGCGTCAAGGGTCCGACCTTCGCGACCTGTTCAGCCTGCTCGACGGCAACACATGCCATCGGCATTGCCCGCGACTACATCCAGAACGGACTGGTCGATGTGGCCATCGCCGGGGCCTCCGAGAGCGTGATCAACTATGGCACCATGAAAGCCTGGCAGGCGCTGCACGTTCTGTCTCCGGAAGGCTGTTTCCCGTTTTCGAAAAGGCGTAACGGAACGGTGCTCGGCGAAGGCGCGGGCATTCTCGTGATGGAAAGTCTGGAGCACGCGCAGGCGCGCGGTGCGACGATTCTCGCCGAACTCGTCGGCTACGGTATGGCGTCTGATAGCCAAGACATGGTCAAGCCCACCGTCGAGGGGCCGAGCGTTGCGATGCAAAACGCTCTTGATAATGCGCGTCTCGCCCGTCCAGCATTCAGTATCTCAATGCCCACGGTACGGCGACGATGGACAACGACATCAACGAGACGCGGGCGATCAAGAACGTCTTTGGCGAGCATGCGGCCAAGCTTGCGATCTCATCGACAAAATCCATGCATGGGCATCCGCTCGGCGCGGGCGGCGGGATCGAGGCGGTTGCGTGCATCAAGGCCATGCAGGAGAATTGGGTGCCGCCCACGATCGGGCTCGATGAGCCAGGCGAGGGCTGTGATCTCGACTACGTTCCCAACGTCGGCCGCGACCTCGATGTCACCTATGCCATGTCGAACTCGTTTGCCTTCGGTGGTCTTAACGCAGTTCTGATCTTCGGCCCTCCGCCTGTCTGACGTTGCCACGGCCCTTGTGGACCGGCGCTGCGATGAGAGACTGGACGATCGAGACCCCGCAGTCGGGGTCGGCCGGAGGGTCCATGCGTCAGGTCGTGATTCACGCTGGCGACGTCTCAATTCGAGCTCGCTTGCTCGACACACCCACCGCCGACGAAATCTGGCGTTCTCTGCCCCTGCATGGATCGGCGCGGACATGGGGGCCGGAGATCTATTTCCATACCTCCGTTCAGGCCGAGGCAGAGCCCGAGGCCCGCGATATCGTCAGCGCGGGAGAAATCGTCTTCTGGCCGCAGGTGATGCAATTGCGATCGCTTTTGGTCCCACACCGCTGTCGCGTAACGGGGAATTGCGGCTTGCCGCGCCGTGCAACATCTGGGCAATGGCCCTCGACGACGTGGCTACACTACGCTCCGTCCACGCTGGCGAGGCTATATCGGTATCGATGGCGACCTGATCGCGGCGTTCGTCAGGCGCCGATATGCGGTGGACCAAACAGATCTGGCAGACGATCGGCAAGCAGTTGCGCCAACTCGGTCTGTGGGTTCTCGGTCAGCGGCACGACTTCGCGCAGAGCCGAGGCGTATCGTTCGGCGGTGATGTCGGACAAGCCAATCTCGCGACATAGGTTGCGGCCTTCCAGCCAGCGACGGTAGTCGTCTTCTTTCGGCGGCAGTTGCAGAGATTGCGGCCGCAACGCCACGACAGGGCGGCGCATCCAAATGCCTTCGGAGATCATGGCACTCGAGTCCGATGTCACGGCAATGGCGCCGCTGGCCTCGAACAGCGCGCCCAGCGTGCCCGACCCTGCATTGCGGACGTCGATGAACTGCTTGATTGGCCCGTTGGGCTTGCCGGCGAGGGCTGCACAGCGTTGGCTGATGGCATCCGGCGTGCGCCGGGAATTGGATACGATCCACGCCATCCCCAGCCGGAGCCGTGTTTCCTCAATAAAGGCAAACAGCTCCGACCAGTCGCGATCCGAGTAGCGTACGTCGCCTGACGGGCCGCCAATCAGCAGACCTGATATTTTGGGCAGGCGGCGATGATCCAGGTCCGGTACGGGCAGCGTGGCGGGGTCGGCGGGGGCGGGCTTCAGGATGCGGACCTGGTTCGCGGCCGGGCGGTCCGTCGTGTAGCAATTCAGAGCCAGCGTGAAGTCGGCCGGCGAAAATCGTCGCAGAGAGCCGAAGAACACATTGGGCTTACCGGTCAGGCGCGATGCCGCGACGTTGGGGAGCAGCGTGTCGCCGCCTGCGGACACGATCAGGTCGATATCCGAGAGGCCGTCAGGATCGATGGCGTAGAACGTTTTGAGCAGGAACGAAGGCGATACTTTTTTAGCCGTCATCCATGCCAACGCGGCATTGGGCACGAGCATTGGTCGCCGAATTGGGATGGTGATGACCGACACCGGCCTCGAACGGCGGACGGCCTCGACAATAGCTTCAGCGCAACGGAAATGCCCCGGCTTGCCGTCGCTCAACAACAGGGCGCGCACGTTGGGCAGGGGGAACTCCTCGGTCGACGACTGACGGCCCGATACGGATCGGTCCACATTGTTCGATCGATATTGTCCAGTCGACCGGGCGATATCATGGCCGAGGCGCCTCAATGCCGGACGAGGTCGCGATGAGCCTGTTCAGGCGTAGGTCAAAGTGAGCGATAGAGCCATAGGCACGCCAGACCAAAGACGGCGGCGCTCGCGGCGGCAAGACCGTAATGCATCAGCCGTCTCTTGCGGCGAAGGAGGCGGGACTTCGTTCGGCTCACTTGCAATTGTTCGATGACCGGTTCAGCGCCGTCGGCGTCGAAGACCTTGGAGTAAGCGACGGGCAGCGCGGTGATTGTCAGATCGACGGCCTCGTCAATGGCGCTGCACAGCGTGTCCTCATCCACCTCGTAATCTTTCGCTGCGGTCGAGCGCCGGGCCCAGTCATCGACGAGCTTGCGGGTTGTCGCGGTGTTACGAAAATAGATCGTATTCGCGGACGGTCGGAGCCATGTGCGCCCCCGCTTGGTGACGCGGAACAGCCGGATCGCAATGTCGGTCGAGATGGTATCGAAGAGCAGCGGGGCTTGTCGCAAGCGCGCATCGGCGTCGAGGTAAAGAATGTCGCGATCGGGGAACTTTAAAAGGCATTCGGCGATGAAATCGGCTTTGAGACGGGTATTGGCTTCCCAAGTGCCCGCGGGTTTGACTTCGCTGACATGGTACTCGAGGCCGAACCTGTCCAAACTCTCCGCCAATCCGGCCGCAATGGGCGCATAGTCGGGAGTATGAAAGGCACAGACGATATAGGGCTTGGTCGCAATCTTGCGCGCTGCGTTGTCCATCGTGATCCGAACACAACCTTGAAATAAGTGGCCATGACGTGTTGTCTAACGCGATTAAACTTGATGCGTGGGACTGAAATTAAACCTTTCGCGCGGGGTCACCGCTGATTCTCCTTGTCTGTCCTCAGACCAACCCATGGTCAAACAAATCTACTTTGGCATGAAAAACAAGTGTGATGTGGCTGGTTGGCTGGCCGGCGCCTGATCCCGATGGGTCTGGCGACTGCGAAAAAGCGGTGGGGGTCGCCAGCGCCGTCAGCTACGGCTCGGCGGACCTGCACGCGCCATTTACGACGGACGGGTGTCATCGTTCATCGCCTGATTTCTGATCCAGCCAGAAAGGACCGGTAAGTCTGCGCGATGCCGTCCTCTAGAGAAATTTGAGGCGTCCAACCAAGCTGGGCCAACTTGGCCCCGCTCATGAGTTTGCGCGGGGTTCCGTCGGGCTTGCTGGCATCAAAGTCGATCTGGCCTGTGAAGCCGACGACGCGCGCCACAAGCAGCGCCAGATCCCGAATGCTCAAGTCCCGGCCAGAGCCAACGTTGATATGCTCGTCTTCGGAATAATTCATCATGATGTGGATCAGGGCATCGGCACAGTCATCGGCGTGAAGGAATTCGCGCAGCGGCGTACCCGTTCCCCATACTGTCAAGGATGGCGCACCGCTCACTTTTGCCTCGTGCGCCTTTCGGATCAGCGCCGGCAAGACGTGGCTATTGGCCAAATCAAAGTTGTCTCCGGGGCCGTAGAGGTTTGTCGGCATGGCCGAGATGTAATCGCAGCCGTGCTGGCGCCGATAGGCCTGTGCCAACTTGATGCCCGCAATCTTGGCGATCGCGTACCACTCGTTGGTTTCTTCGAGGGGTCCGGTCAGATAGCGTGTCTTCCAAGATCGGCTGGGGCGCGAGCCTTGGGTAGATGCAGGACGATCCCAGAAACAGCATCTTCTCGACGCCGGTGCTGTGGGCTGCGCGCGTGACATTGGCGGCAATCATCAGGTTGTCGTAGAGAAAATCGGCGGGATAGGTGGAATTGGCAAGAATGCCGCCGACCTTGGCCGCGGCCATGAAGACGGCCTGTGGTTTTGTCAGATCAAAGAAGCGTTCGACCTGATCTTGGCGCATCAGATCGGTCTCCCGCCGATCTACTGTCACAACGCTACAAGATTCTCTGGCTAGGCGCCGGACGATGGCCGCGCCCACCATCCCGCGGTGACCTGCAACAAAAACCCGCTTGCCTTTGAGAGAATATGGAATCACGCCAAGTCTCTTGTCGTTGGCCATTCAACGCGCATACCTGTCCTGGCGCCACGCTTCTTTATCGATTTCCTTGATGTCGCTTGCGACCATCTCGGCGACCAGTTCCTTGAACGACGTCGTGTGTTGCCACCCCAGTTTGGCGCGCGCCTTGGATGGATCGCCGAGGAGTTGATCCACTTCGGTTGGGCGGAAGTAGCGAGGGTCGATGCACACCAGAACCGCTCCTGATGATGCGTCGATTCCCTGCTCATCGACACCCTGGCCCTTCCAGACAATGGCTGCGTCCGACCTCGGCGAATGCGAGTTCGACGAACTCACGCACGGAATGCATTTCGCCGGTTGCCAGCACGTAGTCGTCGCCGTGCGGCTGCTGCAGGATGCGCCACATCCCTTCCACGTAGTCGCGGGCATGGCCCCAATCACGCTGGGCATCGAGGTTGCCAAGGTACAGCTTGTCTTGCAGACCTCGATCGATGGCGGCGACGGCCCGCGTGATTTTGCGCGTGACGAATGTTTCGCCGCGTGTTGGGCCTTCGTGATTGAACAAGATTCCGTTCGAGGCATGCATGCCGTAAGCTTCGCGGTAATTGACCGTGATCCAGTAAGCGTAGAGTTTCGCGGCCGCATAGGGCGAACGGGGATAGAAGGGCGTCGTTTCTTTCTGCGGGATTTCCTGAACCTTGCCGTACAGTTCGGATGTCGAAGCCTGGTAAAATCGTGTCGTGCCTCCAATGCCGAGGATACGGAGTGCTTCGAGAAGCCGGAGCGTGCCGAGCGCATCGGAATTGGCCGTGTACTCCGGTGTCTCAAAGCTGACCTGCACATGGCTTTGAGCGGCGAGGTTGTAGATTTCGTCGGGCTGCGTTTCCTGCACAATGCGGATCAGGTTCGTTGCGTCCGTCAGGTCGCCGTAATGCATAAAGAACCGCGTGTCACTCTCGTGGGGGTCCACATACAGGTGATCGACGCGCGCGGTATTGAAGGATGACGAGCGGCGCTTGATGCCGTGAACGACGTAGCCTTTGCCAAGCAGAAGTTCGGCGAGATACGCGCCATCCTGGCCGGTTACCCCAGTGATCAATGCGGTCTTCGGTTTCAAAGGATTTTCATGCTCCTAAATCGAACGTTGTCTCGGCATCTCGGTTATTGACAAATATGGCGTCGAATTGCAGCATTTGCCCTGTTGGAGGGGTCGACAAACCCCGGAATAATCGCCCATAGGTGAAATCCTCGATGCGAAAACCAATTGAAAAAAGCTTGGCAACGTCTCTTGGCCCTCATACAGTTCCTGTGTTGACAGTTCAATTTGAACTGCAACCGTTTCGTTTATGGTAGAGGCTGCACCCTCAAGAACTTCGCGTTCAATCCTTGGACATCGATTTTTAGCATAACGCGATCTATGGCAGTAGCGTATTCCCTGACTAGTTTATCTACTGTAGTTATCGGCGTCACTTCCTGTCGTATGAAGATCGATTCCGGTGCAGCCTCGGTGTGTTTTGCCTTAATTGCAAGGATTGAAGAACTGTATGAATTTGACGATACATTAATCGAAGTAGTCCCTTCCGATACGCCAACTGCTGAACGCTTATGCGCAATCCAGTTACCGTCAGTAATTGATAATTCTGATAATATCTTGTGGGCGTCCGAGAGAGGTTCCACTGATACAATTTTACCTTTATAGCCAGCTTTTCGTATCGATTTTGCGTATTGGCCTTCATTGGCACCAATGTCGAGCACGAGATTAATTCTTTCAGTTGTAAGGAGAAAATGAACAAAGTGTTCGTTTAGTTTTTCTATTGTCGTATAATAATCTCCTGCCGAATGTGAATTTTCTTCGCTAGACGAGTTGTTGTCTTGCGGTTGCGCCATTGATGCAGGCTCGCTCTGCGATTTAGTTCGCCGTGTAAAAAGGTCTACGAGAGTTTTTGAATTGAATTTAATCATCCTTCAATAATCTTTTCGCTTTCCGAGTGCGGCGAATGTCTAGGCGGTTATGATTGAGGTCTCGCACCATCCGCATCACCAAATTATTCTTCCATTTAGGTTTTGTCTTTTTGGTCGAGCGCGCTTCTGTGCTTCGATTTGTCGCCGATAGTCCGGCCACTTTTTCGAATTGCGAAGGGAGTATAAATGCCGCTCTAGAGCGGCGTAATTTCCTGGCATCACGTTCGCGGGCGGCCCTCCGATGGAGCGCCATAAAAGTTTCTGTACCTCAAGCGCGAGTTGACCCAAGGTAAATCTGTTAATGTCGCCTAGAGCAGACAGAAAGTTTTGCAACTGCTCAGCATTTGATTTCTTAGCGAGCCGCAAAATTTCCTTGCAGGAATATTTCTCCATTCTTGAGATACGCTCTGGTTTTCGATTACGCGCGTGCTCAAGGTGAGATAGGGTCGGCAGCATAAGTTGTCGAACTGCCATTCCGTTGGCTAGGCAAACACACGGGAACCAATGTCCCACCACAAATCACCTAAACGGAAGGGATAGCTATCCTCAACGTCTTTTATTACGCCCTCCGGTAAGGGTCGAAAGAAAAAGCCGTCAAATCCACCAATTGAAATATCAAGAGTTTTTCCGGTTTCTGGATCAATATCGACTTTTTCAGCTAGAATTAAAGAATTATCAGTTTGGTCCTCAAGTCGATCAATAAATTTTGGCCAGTCAAATAAATAACAATCGGAATTGATTATTGCAGTTAGCCTTGCCTTGCTGACCGCTGAAGCGGTCAGAATTTCACTATTAGCGGCGGACCGTCTCAAGTTCGTCGTTGCAATCGAGATCGGAAAATTGACGTTCTTTAGAGTTTGTGCCTCAGCTGTGGGTTTAAAGAAAGCACCGAAAATCCGGCCGTTCTCCAAGAGCCGATGCACTCAGCGAGGTAGTCTTCCCCGATTTCTAAGTCGCCTTGATACCGGTGTATCCGTGGCATGATGGATGTTATAAGTATGGGATTGTTTTGGCTGGCGATCTCGCCAATGGATAATGGTTCGTTTGTGTTCAATGTGGTTGCCCCGTTTCTGTAATAAAAGCAAAGAAATGGTGGGCCCGCCAGGAACTCGAACCTGGAACCAGGCGGTTATGAGCCGCCAGCTCTAACCGTTGAGCTACGAGCCCTTAGCCAAAGTCGCCTCCCTCTACACCATTTCACCGGCCGTCGCCGCAAGGGCCTCGCGGGGCCTTCGGGTCAGTGCAGCTTCTGCAAATCATAGATGCGCGCGTAGGCCGCGCCCTGTCCGATGAGATCGCGGTGGGTGCCGGTTTCGGCGATCCGCCCGTTGTCCAGAACGAGGATCTGATCCGCGCCGACGACGGTCGCCAGCCGGTGGGCGATGACGATGGTCGTGCGGCCCTTGGAGAGCTTGTCGAGCGACTGGCGCAGCGCCAGTTCCGTTTCGCTGTCCAGCGCCGAGGTCGGCTCGTCGAGGAGCACGATCGGGGCGTCCTTGAGGAAGGCGCGGGCGATCGAGATGCGCTGGCGCTGGCCGCCGGACAGCCGCGAGCCGAGTTCGCCGACGGGGGTGTCGTAGCCGGCGGGCAGGCTGGAAATGAATTCGTGGATCTGGGCGTTCTTGGCGGCCGCGACGACGTCTTCCATGGTCCGGTCGGTCATGCCGGCGAGCAGGTTGTCCTTGATCGTGCCCTGGAAGAGGAACGTGTCCTGGCTGACGAAGGAAATGTGCCGGCGCAGGCTGCGCAGGGATACGGTGCCGATGTCCTGGCCGTCGATGCGGATCGTGCCCGAAGTCGGGTGCCAGAAGCGCTGGATGAGGCTTACCGTCGTTGACTTGCCGCTGCCCGACAGGCCGACCAGCGCGGTCGTTTTGCCGCCCGGCGCGGTGAACGAGATGCCTTTCAGCACTTCGCCGGCGTCGCCGTAGCTGAATTTCACCTGCTCCAGTTCGACCGTTCCGTCGCGGACCTGAAGCTCGGGCGCGCCGGGTGTGTCGCGTTCGGTCGGCGGCAGGTCGAGGATTTCGTAGATCATGCTGGCGCCGGTGGCGCTGGCGATCATCTGGCCCTGGACGCGGGCGAGACGCCGTGCGGGCTCGGCCGCCATCAGCAACGCGGTGACGAAGGCGAAGAAGGAACCGGGCGGATTGCCGTCGGCGCTGAGGCGGTAACCGGCGTAGAAAATGACGAGAGCGACGGCGGCACCGGCGAAAATTTCCATCAAGGGGGCGATGCTGGCCTGGATGGCGGCCATGCGGTTGCTCAAGCGGCGGATGCCGTCGACCGAGCGGAACAGCGTGTGCTCAAGCTGCTCTTCGAGCTGGAACGACTTGACGGTTTGCACGCCTTGCACGGTGTCGCGGACGGTGGAGATGACGTCGGCGTTGGAGGCGAACGAGTTGCGGGCCACCGAATGGATCTTCTGCGTCAGCTTCTTCACGCTCAGGAACGCCAGCGGGCCAACGGCGAAAACGATGAGGAACATCACGAAATCCTGGCTCAGCATGACGGCCAGAAGACCAATCAGGGTCATCGTATCGCGACCGAGGCTGAGGGTGATCTGGTTGAGCAGATCGCGCATGGAGTTGACGTTGACCGTCATGCGCGTGATCAGGTCGCCGGAGGGATAGGTTTTGAAGAACTGGGCGTCTTGCGTCAGTATCTGGCGATAGAGTTTCGCCTGTGTTTCGGCGACGATGCGGTTGCCGACGCGGCTCAGCACGACTTCGCCGGCATAGGTCGCCAAACCGCGCACGATGAAGATGACGACGATGGCAAGCGGGATCAGCAGCATCGCCGTCTGATCCTTGTCGACGAAGATTTTGTTGATCACGTCCTTCATGATCCACGCCGCGAAGGCCGTGCAGGCCCCGGCGAGGGACAAGAAGCCGATAGCCATGGCATAGCGCGGCCAGAAGCGCGACCCGTCCTCGCGCAGGATCCGCTTCAATATCGGCCAGAGGTCTTGCTTGTTTGCCGCCATTCCAAGCCCTTCATTCCGGGGTGCGGTTCCGGTGCCATCCCCCGCAGCTCAGCCAGGACTGCACACGGACCACAGTCCGCCGGGGAGTTCAAGGCGATGAACGTCGATTTTTTGGTTTGCGCGACCGGGCAGTCTTAGATTGCGCGACCGACACCCCTGCGGGGCGCTGGCCGGCCGCGCGGTAGGATTTGACTTGCGCGACCGACACCCCTGCGGGGCGCTGGCCGGTCGCGGGGAACAAACGTCATGATTTCAGCCGGAAATCTAGCGTGATAAAAATGTCTGGGATTACGTCTTCTCGAAGCCCCGGTTTAAAGAGCTTGGTAGCGACTCGCCAATTGGCCTCGCGAAAGCAAGTCGCGAACATTGATGACGCCGCGCGCCGCCAGGAATGCCAGAACCTGTGTCTTGCAGGAGTCTAAATCGTCTTGCTCGGTATCAATGACGAGGTCTGGGTTCAGAGGAGGCTCGTAGGGCGAGCTGATCCCGGTGTAATTCTGGATCGCCCCTGCGCGTGCCTTCTTGTACAAGCCCTTGGGGTCTCGTGCTTCGCACGTTCCCAGACTTGCCTTACAATAAACTTCAATGAAGTCACCAGCCGGCATAATTGATCGAACCTGGCGGCGCTGCGCTTCGAACGGACTTATGAACGCCGTAAGGCAGATCATGCCCGCATCCATCATGAGCTTGGCAACTTCCCCGATGCGGCGGATGTTCTCATCGCGGTCGGCATCGCTGAACCCAAGGTCTGCTGATAACCCCTGCCGAACGTTATCGCCGTCCAGCGTATAGGTGGAACAGCCATAATCGTGTAGCGCCGCCTCGATTGCATGAGCGAGCGTCGATTTGCCTGATCCGGAAAGACCGGTGAACCGAACCACACACGAACGATGCTTATTCAAGATTTCCCGCTTTTCGCGAGCGACGGCTGGCTAATGCCAAACCAGGTCGAGGCCGATCGCCATGGCTCGAACTCCTTCCGTGCCGGTGAGCAGCGTCGGATTTGCGTTACAGTTCGTAGCCGAATTCTTTCGCAACGCGCGCAATCTCGGGTCTGTGCTCCAGTATCGCTTGTCGAATGACGGTTTTGCTGTTTTCCGATGACCCACCGCCAATGAACCATTCGGCACCCTTGGCTTGAAGGCTGGGACTTTTTCCGCGCTGTTCCAACTCCTTCATCCGGGTCAAGCTGAAATACTCGATCCAGGGCTCGACGGACGTTTCTGCGTCGAGCTCTAACGCGCGATTTAGCGTCTGTACTGCGTCAGACTTGCCCGCGATGAGATCTTCATACCTCACGACTTCGTTCTCGTGCCCCCGTCGTCCAGGAGAACAACATGCTCGTCCCAGGGACACGGCCAAATCCGGCCGCAAACGGCGTCAGCGGCAAACGTCTCTAGCGGGATCTCGCGGTCGCTCATTTTATTCTGGAAGCGGTAATACGATTCAAGGCTGTTTATAGGGTTCCTAATAACGTAAACGAACTTTCTGTAACCGGCCTGATAGACGTTATGAGTTTTGACAATAAAACGCTTCTGTCGGAGGTTCCTGGAAAGTTTGGACCGGGTAATGCTGCCATCGGGGACATAGTAATCGATTTCGGTAAGGCTATCCGGCGGCCGACCCATCTCGATGGCGAAAACAATGGCTCGCAGCCAAGTGTTGCCGGAGCGTGGGTATGACGCCAGGAACACATCCCGCGCCGCGGGATCTGGCACGAATTTTGAGCTACCGAGTGTAGCCATCGCGAGTTTCTTCAAAAGTTGCATGGGGTCCACAAACCTCAGGGAAATTTCCGACCGTGATAGCTGTGCTCTGCGAACAGCATCCAGTATCGAGCCTTCAGTGACACGTGATCGAGATCGGCAACGATTCGATGGCAAGTATGTCCTCTAGCTATTTGACTCCTATTCTGCCGGTATCCACATCACGATGTTGATTTTCTAGTGGACAGACGAAGCTTTTGCTCAATTTTCGAGGCGTTATCTATCGGTCTCCGGAATTTCACCATCTGCCTTTCGGCAGAACTTTCGCCGCTGCACTCTCTGATGCTATGTTGAATAGTGTACCGAAGTGGTTCGTCTAAGTAGACGCAACTAGTGGAGTTCTCAGTTGTTTCCAGAGTTCAGAAATCCTCTGGCTGCCCTATCTCTTGTTCGGTTGCGTCATGCTCGCCGAGCATCTGCTGCCGCCGCCGAGGACACGCGTATGAACCGTAGCATCACCGTATCTGCAACCGGGACGGCGGCTCGGCCGGTGCCCGACGCCGCACGCGTTC
Source organism: uncultured Alphaproteobacteria bacterium (assembly GCA_963742405.1). Classification (GTDB taxonomy): domain Bacteria; phylum Pseudomonadota; class Alphaproteobacteria; order Rhizobiales; family Hyphomicrobiaceae; genus JAGVSR01. The sequence goes on along the minus strand of CAVUMB010000010.1, from coordinate 1,012 downwards.
AGACGGGTGTCGTCACGGAAGGCAAGACGGCGCGCGAGGCGTTATCGGAAAACAACGCGGCGATGGAAAAGCTGGTGGCCGGTCTCAAGCAGAGCGAAATCGAGCCGAAAGACATTCAGACGTCGGGGTTCAATTTAAATCCGCGCTACACCAATCCGCGCGACGGGCAGCCGCCCGTCATTGACGGGTATCAGGCCTCGAACAGTGTCGAGGTGCGCGTCGGCAATCTGGATGCGCTGGGTGAAATCCTGGACAAACTGGTGTCGCTTGGCGCCAACCAAATGAACGGCATCACGTTCGAGGTCACCGCGGCCGAGACACTGCGTGACGTAAGCTCGCAAGGCTGCCATCGCCAATGCGCGGCGACGGGCGGAGCTGTATGCGACAGCGGCGGCGGCGGAAGGTCGGCAAAGTCATCGCCATCAACGAGGGCGGCGCGCCAGAGCCACGGCCGTTCTTCAAGGCGGGCCGCGCGGCTGCGGCCATGGACTCGGTGCCCATCGAGCGAGGGACCCAGTCTCTCGAAGCCAATGTCACCGTGACGTGGGAACTCGAATAAACTCTCGCGTAACGAGACCATCTCGACTGCGGACAGAAGAGGTTGCGCGCCCGGCTGCACCGTCCAATCGGCGTAGTTGCGCATTTCGCCGGTCGTGCGGACGCGATGCAGTCGTTCCAGGTCGATCGTCGCGGTTACCCACGCCGGTTGGCTGAGCGGACCTTCGGCAAGGACGCCCATATTGGAGACGCCGTGTTCGGAGGGCACAAAAATTCCAGCGGAGCCTTCGTTGCGATCGACGGCGGGAGACCATAGCGCATCGCCGATGGTCGGGCTTTGGACCGTGACAATGCTATTCTCAAGTGCGCGCGCCATGCAGCCGGTGCGGACCCGGTGGAAGCCCGAGACGCGTTCGGTGCACGAGGGAACGAGCACGACTTCGGCGCCGGCTTCAGATAGGGCCCGTCCGAGCAGCGGGAATTCGCTATCGTAACAGATCAGGATTGCGATCTT
>CAVUMB010000009.1:0-37374 GCA_963742405.1 uncultured Alphaproteobacteria bacterium | reverse complement strand
CGAGCATCATCTGAGACGCCGGCACCAGCAACAAAAGCCCGGCCAGGAGAGAAACGCCCGGGGCAAGGGCAACAATGCCCAAGATTAACGTGATCATGCCGAACGACTGTCGGCGAAGGCGTTCCATCACCCACTGCAATGTGACAGGACCCGTCGGCGCCTGACGCGTGCAATTCCTGTAAAATCAACGAAGCGCGAAGGACCTTCCCTCTTTGTATCATCGCGCGAAGACCGGCGCTCATTGGTAATGATTAAGAGCAGAATTGTTCAGGATTGCGCTCTCTTTGATCGTATCCCTTTGATAATCGACAAAGCGGCGGGGATAAGAAGTTTCTGCGCGGCGACATCTAATGGATTGTGCGCGAAGCCGACAATATTTGCCTTTACTTCCCGGATTTCATGACCGAGCGCATCGACGGTGAGCTTGAGGTCGCGCGCGTCCGTCTGAATGGATTCGACCGCCATTTTGCGAACGTCGAACGCGAGCTCGATCTCCGGTCCCGGCCGGGAATTGCTGGCCACCAGCAGGACGATCGCCGCGATAACAAGGTCGACGGCGGCAACGATCGCCGCCGCCCAAACGGGGCCTGCGACACCTGCAGAGCATAGAAGCCCGCGACGTTGGCCATGCCGAGCCCGAACACGGCGATCAGCCCCGCAAAAGCAAAAAGGCCAAAGCGACGCGCGAAGACATCGAGCCAAATCTGCCGATCAGAGAATCGGCTTTCCGCAGAACCTGGAGGTCACGAACGAGGTTGTCGATCATGTCGGATGTTCCTAGCGCCGTCCCAGCAGACGGCCGATCAGTACCCCCACGAGCAGCGCGCCGACCACGCTTTCGGTGGGATGCGCGGCGATGTTCTTCTCCGCTTCCTCGAAAAACGCCGTTGCCTCGTTCACCAGCTCGCGTAGCTGATCCCGCAGCTCGCCTTCCTCCGCGGTTTCTTTTGGCGGAGGGGGCGTTGCTGGCGGACCGCTCGGCACGGCTACCGGCGGCGTGGTGGCGGAACAGGCGCTCACGCTGCGAGGTCGAAAGCTCGTCCTGAAGGGACTTCAGTTCGCGCGACACCACTGCATCGGTGGCCATGATCATGCTCTCTTCAGAAGCGATACGATCGCCGCCAGCGCTTAGGCGGCCGTAGCAGTAGTGGCGCGCTTGACGGCATCGCCCGCGGTTTGATTGGCGCGGTCGAAAGCCTTGCGCGACTCCGCCAACGCCGCACCCAGCGCCGACCACGAGTCGTTTCCCGCCTGCTTCAACTTCTGCAAACGCAATTCCGCCTCGGCAGCATCCGCCTTCATCTGCTTGACGGCGGCATCGACGTCGCCCCGCCGCGCGGTTGCGACCTTGGCGAGCTCCTTATGGAAGGTGTCGGCCGCCTCGCGCCAGGCCTTAATTTGCGCATTGGCAACGTCGCGGAACGTGGCCTGTTGCTGCTCGAGCTGCTTGCCGGCCGTGTCGAAGTAGGCTTTCACCTGCGCTTCATACGCCTTCCACTGCACTTCCAATTGCGCCTTGCCGGCTTGCAACGCCGTTTCGCCCGCCTGGGCCTGCGCTTTGGCCTGGGCCTGGAACTCATCGCGCCGCTTCTTGAGATCGGCGACCAATTGGTCGGTCTTGATCTTCGAAGTCGGCCTTCATCTGGCCCGCCTTGGCTTCGAGCGACGCCAGCGTGGCGTCCATCTCGTCAATACGCTGCTTGGTCCAGTTCAGGTAAGCATGCATGCTGCTTTGGTCTGTCATGATCGTCTCCATTTTGTTCAAACGTAGGGGACCGTTTCAGTCGTCGATACTCGCAGTCGTTATGCGTCAGGCTCCATTCAAGACGCTTTGAATTTTTTGACCTTGAAGGCGAAGCCGACCATCAAGATTCCGTAGGCGACCGCAAACAAAGCGATAAGCCAAATCAGGGCCAGGGCGCCGGCGCCCGGCATGACGAACAGAAGAATCCCGAACAGCACCGAGAATGCGCCGTCGAGGATCAGCCACCATTCGTCATCGATGACCTCGCGGAGCTCAATGGCGCCAACGATCTGCAATACGCCGGTCGCAATGACCCAACCGGCGATCAAATACAGCAGCATCAGCGCGGTAAGAACGGGCACCAGAAACGTCGCGATGCCGACGCCTATGCCAAGCAGGCCCACGACTACGAGCCACCATCTGACGCCAGCGTTGCCCCTTCCTGACGATTGCTGCCACTAGCGCGAAGGTGCCATCCACCAGGGCATAGGCTCCAAAAAACAGGATAAGCGTCACAAGGCTAAGCCCAGGCCATGCAAACGACACCACTCCAAATATGACGGCGGCAAGTCCGCGCAAGAAAAAAGCCACCAATTCCGTGCCAGCACTTGCGGGAAAGAGTTGACGGTCATCGAGTACGACGCCTGGCTGGTCATGACTGATACTCCCATCCTCTAGCTTGGAAGGTTACGCAAGCGTTTGAAGCGCATGTTGATCTGGATCAATCGGGGTAAAAAGCCTTGCGGACCGCTCTAGCGCTCGAGTGCTTCGGGAGCAGGCTGCGATTGCGACTCGTGCTTGCGTATACGACGGCGGCTCGCCGCCGATTTGATGGCGATCGGATCACGAGATAGCGCGCGGCGGTCAAGCAGTGACCCGAGCCAGATCCCACTCAACGTCAAAATAAATATGATGCTCGACAAGGTGAAATTGCTCATATGTCATTCCGATGCTTGATTAGAAGCGCCACGGTGATGGCGCGGGTAAAGGGCAAATTTATTACTGCATCGACCAGCCGTGGCTCACGATCAGCGACTGGCCGGTCAACGCGTTGGAGTTGAAGCTGGCAAAAAACACCGCGGCTTCGGCGACATCTTCCGACGTCGTGAACTCGCCATCGACGGTGTCCTTCAGCATGACGTCCTTGATCACCTGCTGTTCAGTGAGCCCAAGAGCTTTCGCCTGTTCGGGAATCTGCTTATCGACAAGCGGCGTGCGGACGAAGCCGGGACAGATCACGTTGGCGCGCACGCCGTGCTTGGCACCTTCCTTGGCCACGACCTTGGCGAGGCCGATGAGGCCGTGTTTGGCCGTCACGTAAGGTGCCTTCAGCAGCGAGGCTTCCTTCGAGTGCACCGAGCCCATGTAGATGACGCTGCCGCCGGTGCCCTGCTTGTACATTTGCTTCACCGCCGCCCGCGTCGTGAGAAACGCGCCGTCGAGATGGATCGCGAGCATCTGCTTCCACTTCGCGAAGTCGAAGTCGTCGATCGGGTGCCACGATCTGGATGCCTGCATTGCTTACGAGCACGTCGATACGGCCGAAGACGGAGACGGCCTTGGCCATGCCGGCCTCGACCTCTGCCTCGCTCGTCACGTCCATCGCAACGCCGAGCGCTCCTTACCCCCGATCTCCGCAGCCGCCGCGTCGGCGTCGTCCTGATTGAGATCGGCGATAACGACCTTGGCGCCTTCACGCTAAAGGCGTGCGCGATCTCCTTGCCGATACCGCTCGCGGCGCCGGTGACAACCGCGACTTTGTCTAGGAGACGCATGCGAGTCTCCTTTCTGCCCCATACGCGGCAGCCGGCTGCAGGTAATCATGCACGACCTTGCCCAGGCCGAGAGTCAGATCGGCGATGAAGTGAACTGCCGACACGACCTCAAGCACCGGCAGCTCGGCGACAGGTGCCAGTGCGTGCGGATGAAGCTGCAAGCGAACCAGGTCCTGCCCAGGCGCCGCGTACCTTGATGTCCTTCAGCCTGAATTCGACGAGCTCGCAGATCCGGGCGGTACCATCGACGTGCGGAATGACCTTGATCAGGAAATTCGGCGCGCCGATTGCGGCCTCGATCTGCGAAGTGTCCAACGTGCGATGCTTGTAGCCCATCGTGCCGGTAGCCACGCGCACTGATCCGTAATCGAGCGTGCCGACCAAGGTGTCCTTCTCGACCTTGAGGCTCGGGCTCGCGAGTTTCTTGGGGAAGCCCCAGAGCTCGCGCCCGCCCGCTATCGGCGCCTCGTCATCGAGGAACATGCAGTGCGTGTAGCTGCCGCGCCGGCCGTTGAGCGACACCGGGATCACCTGGCCGCTCTCGGTATAGTCGCCGAAGCCGGTGGAATCGGGCATGCGGATAAACTCGTACTTCACCAACGCCGCGTCGAGTGCCAGTGGTTCAGGTACGATCGCGCGTAGCCGCTCCGGAGTCGGTTCGATACGTGATGACGAAGTATTCGCGGTTCACGAAGCGGTATGGGCCCGGCGGAAAGGCCGGGTTCGTAAGCGGCATCGCAAATGCGCGCGTCTGGATCTCTTCTTCGATCATGATGGTGCTCTCCGTTTATTCGCGGCCGTCGATGTGCAGGTCGAAGGTGAAGACGCCGTCCGGCGTTTTGGACCGCCGCAGTACCTCGGGGTGACGTAATGTACGCACGGCATCGTAGTAGCCAGCACGCCAATGCTCCTCCATGCTCCGGCGCGAAAACTCGTAATCTTTCGACTGGCCCTCATAAGTCTTCGCGCGATAGATGAGCTGGATGATGTTGTAAGCCTTATGGTCGATCATCGGCTGCAACACCTCCATCTCCGGGCTATTGCGAACATGGTCGGGCATGTCGGCGCTCAACTTCGTCGCGGCATGGCGCATTCTTTGCATGCGCCTGAAGCTGCTCGTACTGGCACGGGTGCGACTCGAATAGATAATCTCCTTCCGTCGCGTCTCGACCTCCGCGATCTCGCGCGGGAAATCGCCGCGTGCGCTCCAGAGATCGACCTGGAAAGCCAACGTGTCCTGCCTCGGCACGCTTTCCACGACCCATTCGAGTGGCGTATTGGAGACGAGGCCGCCATCCCAATACTGCTCGCCTTCGATCTCGACTGCGGGAAAACCGGGCGGGAGCGCGCCGCTCGCCATGACGTGCTCGGGGCCGATCCGGTGCGTCTCGGTGTCGAAGCACACCAAATTGCCCGAACGCACATTGACGGCGCCGACCGTAAAGCGCACCGAGCCTGAATTGATCCGGTCGAAATCAATAAGGCGCTCAAGCGTGGAGCGCAGCTTCGCCGTTTCATAGTAACTGGTGGCGCCGGTGCCGCCGGCGGGCACGAACCACGGCGCCATGAGGCGCGGTGTGAAGAATCCTGGTGCACCTCCAAACAACGCCAAGGCAGCATTCATCTGGTTCATCCAGCCGCGCAGGGTGTCGCTGCCTTGTGACAAGGGCGCGAGGCAGGCGTCGAGACCGAGCGGCGCGGCCGTGATTTGCTCCCAGAATGTCCTGAGCTGTTCGACGCGTCGCTCGGGCGCATTACCCGCGATCAGCGCAGCGTTTATCGCACCGATTGAGATGCCGGCGACCCAATCCGGCTGCAGGTCGGCCTCGGCCAAAGCAGCATAGACGCCAGCCTGATAAGAGCCGAGTGCGCCGCCGCCCTGCAACAGCAGCGCGATGCATTCGAAAGGGGGCCGCTCGGTCACGCGGAGTCGTTTCGTGGCGGCAGCGGAGGCAAACCCTTCCACGAGCGATCGCCCTTTAGCGCCTACACGGGACGCAGGCTGGGCATGTCGTAAAATCGCAGTCATGATCGCTCCTTAAATGTCAGCGTGAGCAAGGGCGGGGATGCCGACCGGGATCGCCCGGTGCGGAGCCGGAATCGGTTTGATCCGAAACCAGGCAACGTAGAGCGCCGGCAGGAATACGAGGGTCAGCAGCGTCGCGACGACGAGGCCACCCATCACCGCGTATGCCATGGGTCCCCAGAACACTGTGGGCGCGATCGGGATCATGCCCAGAATGGCGGCGGCAGCGGTCAGCAGGATCGGACGCAATCGATGCTCCGTGGCCGCGATCACGGCGTTCCATGGGTGCTGGCCCGCAGCAATTTCGGTATCGATCTGGTCGATCAGGATCACCGAATTGCGTATCACCATGCCAATCAGTGATACGACACCGAGGATCGCAACGAATCCCATCGGTGCACGCGCGATAAGCAGCGCAGCGGCAACACCGATGAGAGCCAGCGGTGCCGTGGCAAGCACGAGGAACAGCCGTTGGAAGCTTTGCAGCTGCACCATGAGGATCGTGATCATAATGACGATCATCAGCGGGAAGACGGCAAAAATGCTGGCCTGCGCCTTAGCGCTCTCCTCGACCGTGCCGCCGGCAACCACGTCATAGCCAGCCGGCAATTTAGACTTGAACTGCACAAGTTCGGTGGAAAGCGATTTGACAACCGTCGCTGCCTCGATCCCCGGCGCTGTATCGGCTTGCACCGTGACTGTGGGCAGGCGGTGCCGCCGCCAGATCAGCGGAGTTTCAATCCCGTAGGAGAGCTTCGCGACTTGCTCAAGCGGCACCGAACGTCCGCCAGGCACATTGATCATCAGGCTACGTAGCGTCTCCAGCTTTGCGCGCTCGTCTGGAACGGCCCGGGCCACGACATCGATCAAGTAGATATCGTCGCGCACCTGGGTGACGGTGGTGCCCGATAAGATGGAGTTGATGGTCTGACTTAATGCTTGCGAACTAATGCCGAGCGCGCGGGCGCGGTCCTGGTCGACCTGCACACGAACCACCTTGGATGGCTCGTTCCAGTCGAAGTTGATATTTCGTGCATTTGGACTCTTGCCAAGACGCGACGCGAAGCTCAGTGCGATCTCACGGACCTTCTCGGGATTGGGACCGCTGACGCGGAACTTGAGCGGCCAGCCGACCGGCGGCCCAAGCTCCAAGGGGCTGACGCGCGGCTTTACCTGTTCGAATTCGGGCCGTTGCAATGCGGCGAGGATGCGCTGTTGCACGGCCGGGCGAATTTTGAATCCTTTCGTGACGATGACGCCTTGCGCGAAGAAGTCATTCGCGAGTTGCTGGTCGAGCGGGAGGTAGAAGCGTATGGCGCCGCTGCCGACATAGAACGACCAATGGTCGATGTCGGGGTCGGTCTTCAGTATTGTCTCGAGATCATCAACCACCTTGCGCGTTGCATTGATCGACGAGCCTTGCGGGAGCGTCAGGTCAACGAGCAGTTCAGGACGGTCGGAGCTCGGGAAAAACTGCTGCTGCACGAACTGCATGCCGGCGAGAGCGACGACGAACAGCGCAACGGTGGCACCGATGACCCAGTACTTCAGATGCAGCACGCGATCGAGCACGGTGTGGAATGCCGATCTAAAGCGCGAGGGCTCGTGACCGTGGCCTTTCATCTTGTCAGGCAGGATGAAAATTCCTGTCAAAGGCGTGAACAGCACCGCGACGAACCAGGACGCGGTCAACGCAATGCCGACGACGGCGAAGAGCGTGAAACAGTACTCGCCGGCGCTGCTGGCGGCGAAGCCCACCGGGACGAAACCTGCGATGGTGACGAGCGTTCCAGTCAGCATTGGGAAGGCCGTGGAGGTATAGGCAAAAGTCGCAGCGGTGACCTTGTCGCAGCCCTCTTCGAGCTTCTTGATCATCATCTCCACAGCGATCATCGCGTCGTCGACGAGAAGGCCGAGCCCGATGATCAGTGCGCCGAGCGAGATTCGCTGCAGGCTTACGCCGGCAAGTTTCATGGCAACGAAGGTGATCGCAAGGACCAGTGGAATCGCGATCGCAACGACGATGCCAGGTCGCCAGCCGAGGGAGAGGAAGCTCACGGCCAAGACGATGACGATGGCTTCGATCAAGGTTTTGACGAACTCGCCAACCGCCTCTTCGACGACCTCTGGTTGGTTGGCCACCAAATGGGATTCGATGCCGGCCGGGAGTTCGGCCGTCACCTCGGCTAGGCGCTCTTTCAGATGCTCCCCGAATGCCAGAACGTCGCCGTTCTTCCGCATCGAGATGGCGATGCCGACGGCGGAACGGCCGTTGTATCGGAATATCGGCTGCTGGGGGTCAGCGTAGCCTCGCTTTACCGTGGCGATGTCACTGAGCTGAAAAAATCGGCCGTTGAAACGGAAATTAACGTCTTTCAGGCTCTCTTCCGACGTGAACTGACCCGAGACGCGAATCGCGATCTTCTCCTCGTCTGAGTCCACCGTCCCGCTTGGCTGGATCGCGTTTTGCGCCTGCAACGTCTGGATCAGCTCGGAGATGTCGAGCCCCATGGCGGCCAGTTTCTGAGTCGAGAATTCCAGATAGATTTTCTCGTCCTGGGTGCCGAGCAGGTCGATCTTTGCAACGTCCGGGACGCTGAGAAGCTCAGCTCGCACGCGCTCGGCGTAATCGCGCAGCTCGCGGTGCGAAAATCCATCCGAAGTCAGCGCGAAGATTAAGGCGTAGGTATCGCCGAACTCATCGTTGAAGAAGGGCCCCTGCACGCCTTGCGGCAAGGTCTGTTTGATATCGCCGACTTTCTTTCGCACCTGATACCAGAGATCGGGCACGTCCGCGGCACGGGTGGAGTCCTTGAGATACACGAACACCACCGACTCGCCCGGTTTGGTGTAACTTTTCGAGTAGTCGATGCTCGGTAGCTCTTCGAGCTTCTTCTCGATCCGGTCGGTAACCTGCTGCATCGTCTCCTGCGTGGTCGCGCCGGGCCACAGCGTCTTCACCACCATGGTCTTGATAGTGAACGGCGGATCCTCGTCACGCCCGAGACGGTGATATTCGAAAATGCCAACGAGCGCGGCGAGCAGCATCAAGTAGACGACAAAGCTCTTGTGCTCGATCGCCCAGCGGGAGAGGTTGAAGGACTTCATCTGCTGTCACTTTCGGCCAAGGTTGTTTCGGCAAGCCGGACCTTCTGGCCGACCGTAAGGGTGTTCACGCCCGCGGTGACGACGATGTCCCCTTTAGCCAGGCCGTCAGCGACGATCACAGTATTGGCCTCATAGCGCGCGACAGTGATCGGCCTCAGAATGAGACTGCTCGATTGCTGATCGAGCACCCAGACAGCCGGCGAGCCGTTCTTTTCAAAGATGGCGGAGAGGGGCAGCGCGACCGCGAGAGCAGTCCGGCCTTCCAAGCGGCCGGCGAGACTCATGCCGAAGCGAAGCTGGGGCGGCGGGTTATGCAGCGTAACCTTGACGGTGTACGTGCGCGTCGTCGGATCGGCAACGGGAGAAATTTCCCGGACCACGCCCTCGACCCTCAGGTCCGGATTGGACAGCGGCCAAACGACGACCGCGAGCTGCGTCTTGCTGATATCGGTGAAGGCTGTTTCCGCGACGTTGAAGACGCCGTCTTTGTCGTCAGGTCGTGCTAACTTCACCACCATCTGGCCGGCATTCACATTCTGGCCCGCTTCCGCACCGACGGCAGTAATCACGCCGTCGAAATCGGCCTTGAGGGTGGTGTAGTTGAGCTGATCGCGGGTCAGGTCGAGATTGGCCTTGGCTGCTTTGAGCCGCGCCTCGGCGAGTTGCAGGTTCTGCACCGCGGTGTCGTAGGTCGCCTTCGGGGTCCAGCCATCCTTTAAAAGCTTCTCTTGGCGCGCCGCCGTTCCCTGAGCGTTGACGAACGCGGCTTCGGCCGAGCTGACCTCAGCTTCCGCGGTACGAAGGCGGTTCTGGTAGTCCTGCGTATCCAGGGTCGCCAGCGTGTCGCCCTGCTTGACCCAGGTTCCGACATCCACCGGCCGGGTAAGCACCTTGCCTACGACGCGGAACGACAGATCGCTCTCATATCGCGGTTTGACCTCGCCGACCGCGTGGCGGTCTTCGCTGATAGATTTGGGATCGACGACGAGTGCGCGCACCAGTTGGAGTGCCGCCGGAGTGTCCTCTGGCTTGCACGCGGCAAGAGCCACCAGCACCACAATTGCCACTAGAACTGTACGAAGGAGGATGGAAAGACGCATGTTTTATGGCTCAGCGATCTGAATGTTGACGTTGACAACTTCATAGTTCCAGAAGTTGTCACTGTCTACTTTTCGCAGAAGATGGCTGGTATGCAGAATGTTGACACCGCCAACTTTTGCAGCTACGTCGCGGCATAACCGAAGAAAGGTCCTGGTTTTATGGGGAAAATCCTGTCCGGGGAGCGGCCCTACCACCACGGTGACCTGCGCCAGGCGATCGTAAAGGCCGCGCTCGAAATCTTGCGCGAAACGCAAAGCCTCGAGTTTTCACTGCGGGAACTCGCCCGCCGCGCCGGGGTCAGTCACAACGCGCCTTACAAGCACTTCGTTGACAAACGTGAGTTATTGGCCGCCATCTCCGCAGCGGGGTTCGAAATGCTGAGCGAGCGCATGGCTCGTGAAATGGCCAGGCACCGCGATCCCCGCGAGCAGTTGTTCGCGATGCTGCGGACTTACATTGATAACGGCGTTGAAAATCCGGCGCTCTACAGTTTGATGTTTGGACGCCATCTCAGCGGTCCAGATCATAGCCGCCCCGCCATTGAACTGGCCGAAGGTGATAAGACGAAGGCCCTGCTTGCGGGAGTTATCTCTGCGGGCGGTTTGGGGCGCGCCATCCCGAAAGGACCACGCAGCGAACGGCAAATTGCCGGTGCCATTCTGGCGTGCTGGTCCCTTGTGCACGGACTCACTATGTTGTTGGCGGATGGGCTTGTCGGGCCGAGAAAAAAATCAGGCGCGCTCAGCGACAGTCTTCTGCAAGGTATTCTCGACGGGTTAGCGGCCGAATTGCCGGTGCTGCCGCCCGGCACCTGGGTCGGCCCTCAAGCGTCTTTTCAATAGTCTGCCCGAATAAGGGACCACAGCGGGGTCGCGAGCTTCGAAGTCCGCTAAGTGCCATGTGTGGACGGCTCCGAGTTGGCAAGAACTTTCTTCACGTTTGCAGCCTTGGTCGGTGCAGCCGTGTGTTCGGCCTGTTAGTGCGGCACACTTGGCCGCTGGCCACAATGCCCTCCGCGGATCAGGTCCCGGTCAATAGCTCGCATTTGACAATGCGTTGGCACTAGTGGGTTGTCCCGATCGCCGGGTCGACCGGCTCTGCATTACGTGCTGTTCGCCCTTTCCAACCTTCACATCACGCCGGATGTCCGGCGCGATCTCGTTTACGCCGCGAGCGCGACGGGTTCCTTGTAACGTTCGCCCCTTGGCCATCATCGCCCAGGCCATTCGGGCGATCTTGTTGGCAAGCGCGATGGCGGCGATCTTAGTCGGCCGCCGCGCCAACAATGCCGTGAGCCAAGGCCGATGCTTGGTGCCGTGGATCTTGGCATAGCGAATGACGGCGAGCGCGCCGGCCATGAACAGGCTGCGCAGATAGCGATCGCCTTGCTTGCTGATGCCGCCGAGCCTGTCCCTGCCTCCGCTTGAGTGCTGCTTCGGCACCAGCCCAATCCAGGCCGAGAAGTTGCGTCCTGATCGGAAGACCTTTGGATCAGCAACGCAGGCAACCAGGGCCGTGGCCAGCATCGGACCCACGCCGGGGATCGCGTCGAGCCGCCTGCTCGTCTCATTGGATCGGTGCCAAGCCATGATCATACGGTCGAACTCCAGAATCTGCTGCTTGAGCCTGCGCAGTTGCGCCCCCAGCGCTGCGAGGCACATCCGTGCAACCTCTGGCACCCGCTTGTCACTTGGATCGGCGACGACATCGAGCAGTTCCTCGACCCCCTTGCGGCCGACCGGCGCGACGACCCCGAACTCGGCAAGATGGGCCCGGATCACATTGATCACCGCGGTCTGCTGGCGGATGAACAGATGGCGCGTGCGATGGAGGGTCAGACAGCTCTGCTGCTCGGGTGTCTTGGTCGCAACGAACCGCATGTTCGACCTGGTAACGGCCTCGCAGATCGCCTCCGCGTCGGCAGCATCGTTCTTCTGCCGTTTGACGTAGGGCTTTACGTAGGCCGGCGGCATTAGACGCACGCTGTGGCCGAGCGCCCTGAGCTCCCGCGACCAATAATGTGACGATGCACAGGCTTCAATGCCGACCAGGCAGGGCGGTAGCTTCTGGAAGAACGCCAAAACGTAGCGGCGCTTCAACTGCCGCCGGATGATGACTTTATCTTCGGCGTCGATGCCGTGGACCTGAAAGACAGACTTGGCAATATCGAGACCGACCGTCGTGATCGCTTGCATGCTGGGCTCCTCTGAACAGCGGGGGCCTCAACAGCACCCACATTCGTGGCACTCACGTGCCGGTGGAGGAGCCGTCCACAGCATCAATAGCGGATAAGCGTAGGCTGGTCCGATGGTCTTTGCGCGCCCTGTCACGTTGCGGTCCGAGATCGGACCAGTTTTTGACTGGAAGAACGAACTTGAACTGAATCTGCGACGTCACGAATGTTCTTAAGCGTTAGACACTAACCATTTTGCATCTTGAATGAGGTGCCAGGTCACACCGAAATCGAGGATGAGAAAGAGGCATCCAACCGCTAGCCCTACGATAAGCAGCAGCCCATCCTGTTCAAGATAAGCCAGCGAAATGAATGCGATCAGAACCGCCGGGGGGATATTGCTGAGCGGGAAGGGTGTTACCAGCAGCCGCACTGTGAGAATAAAAATTGCCGCTCCAACGACCCGCTTGGTCACTTCCGGTGGCGTGGCGAGACGCGGGTAAATCACGCGTTCGACACGTGAAAGAATGGGAATGGCGCGCCGCACGACCGCGTCGACAGGCCGCTGCGGCAATTCGCGCATCGCCATCCAGTTTGGAAATGTGAGCCTTGGATGACCGAGCATCATCTGAAACGCCGCCAGCAACAACAACAGTCCGGCCAGAAGAGAAATGCCTGGGGCGAGCGCAGCAATGCCCAAGATCAGCATGATCATGCCGAACGATTGTTGATGAAGTTTGTCCATCAACCACTGCATCGTGACGGGACTATTGGGCGCCTGATCACGCAAGTCCCGTAAAATGGCTGAGGCGAGGATAATCGTTCGTTTTGATGTCAAGTCAGATTTTCCACTTCTGACGTTACGGGAGAGCCTCCCCGCGTTAGCGCGCTCTGGGAAAATCCGTCAGCTCATTTGATGACTGATGAAAGAACGGTTTGTCTTCAAGAATGCGCTCCCTTCGATCGCATTCCTTTGATAATCGACAAGGCGGCCGGGATGAGGAGTTTCTGCGTGGCAACGTCTAACGGATTTTGTGCGAAGCCAACGATGTTCGCCTTGACCTCCCGAATTTCCTGGCCGATGGCATCGACGGTGAGCTTGAGATCGCGCGCGTCCGTTTGAATTGAATCAATGGCCATTTTGCGGACGTCAAAGGCGAGCTCGATCTCCGGTCCCGGCCGAGCATTGACAGCCAGCAGCAGGACGATTGCCGCGATGACAAGGTCACCGACGGCAACGAATGCGGCGCCCGAAATGGGGCCGACCGAACCCTGCAAAGCGTAGAAGGCCGCGACGTTTGCCATGCCGAGCCCGAACACCGCGATCAAGCCGGCAAAAGCGTAGAGGCCGAACCGCCGCGCGAAGACGCCGAGCCATATCTTGCCGATCAAGAAATCGGCTTTGCGCAAAACCTGAAGGTCACGAACAAGATTATCGATCATGTCGGAAACTCCTAGCGTCGTCCAAGCATACGGCCGATCAACACTCCCACCAGCAGCGCGCCGAACACGCTTTCGGCGGGATGGGCGGAGATGTTCTTTTCCGCTTCCTCAAAAAACGCCGTCGCCTCGTTCACAAGCTCGCGGAGCTGCTCTCGCAGATCGCGATCCTCCGCCGTTTCTTGCGGCGGAGGGGAAGGCGCTGCCGGCGTGCCGCTCGCGACCGCTGGTGGCACAACCGACGCTGGCGGCGCCATCCGCTCTCGCTGCGAGACCGAAAGTTCGTCCTGCAGAGACTTCAGTTCACGCGACACCACCGCATCCGCGGCCATAATGCTTCCCCTTCAGCATCGATACGATCGGCGGCAAGCCGGTTCGAGGGTGGACCCCTTCAGGCGGCCGGAGGAGAAGCAGCGCGCTTGACTGCGTCCCCCGCGGTCTGATTGGCCCGGTCGAAAGACTTGCGCGACTCCGCCAACGCCGCGCTCAGCCCCGACCACGATTCGCTTCCCGCCTGCTTCAGCTTCTGCAATCGCGCTTCCGCCTCGGCGGCATCCGCCTTCATCTGCTTGACGGCGGCGTCGACGTCGCCCTGCCGCGCGGCTGCGACCTTGGCGACTTCTTTCTGGAATGTGTCGGCCGCCTCGCGCCAAGCCTTGATTTGTGCCGTGGCAACGTCCCGAAACGTGGCCTGTTGCTGCTCGACCTGCTTGCCGGCCGTGTCGAAGTAGGTTTTCACCTGCGCTTCGTAGGCCTTCCACTGCGTTTCCAATTGCGCCTTGCCGGCCTGCAACGCTGTTCCGCCCGCCTGGGCCTGCGCTTTGGCCTGGGCCTGAAACTCGTCGCGCCGCTTCTTGAGGTCGGCGACCAACTGGTCGGCCTTGACCTTCGAGTCAGCCTTCGCCTGGCCCGCCTTGGCTTCGAGCGACGCCAGCGTGGCGTCCATCTCGTCGATCCGCTGCTTGGTCCAGTTCAGATAAGCATGCATGCTGCTTTGCTCTGCCATGATCGTCTCCATATTGTTCAAACCTGTTAACGGGTTGGTCCGGTCGTCAATAGTCGCAGTCGTTATGCGTCAGGCCCCATTCAGGCCGCTTTGAATTTCTTGACCTTGAAGGCGAAGCCGACCATCAAGATTCCAAAGGCGATCGCAAACAGCGCGATCAGCCAAATCAACGCCACGGCGCCGGCGCCCGGCATGATGCAAAGAAGAATTCCGAACAGCACCGAAAATCCGCCGTCGAGGATCAGCCACCATTCGTCATCAATGACCTTGCGAAGCTCAATGGCGCCGACGATCTGCAATACGCCGGTCGCAATCACCCAGCCGGCGATGAAATAGAGCAGCGTCAGTGCGGTAAGGCCGGGCGACAGGAATGTCGCTACGCCAATGCCGATGCCAAGCAGGCCCACAAGCACGAGCCACCATCGGACTTCGGCGTTGCCCCGGCCGACGATTGCCGCCGCCAGCGCGAAGACCCCGTCGACCAGCGCATAGGCTCCAAAAAACAGAATAAGCGTCAAGAGGCTGATGCCGGGCCATGCCAGCGACAGCACTCCGAATACGATCGCCGCAAGTCCGCGGAGCAAAAAGAGCCACCAATTTCGTGCGAGCAACTGCGGAAGCGAAATGATGCTTACCGATGCTTGGCTGGTCATGACTACCCCCGTCGCTTTGGTTTAAAAATCTAAACCGTCTTTCGTCACTCTATCGACTTAGAACCCGCGGGCGTTTCGGCGCGCCCGCGGTCACTTGATCAGTTGCACAGAGAACCCCTAATTCGAGAATTTGGGCCCCCAGCACTCGAATTATTGTCAGGCCGCGAGCGCTTGCTTCGTGAGCGCCCACGCTTGTTTCAACTTGGCGGAACGGGCCGCGTAATCGGCCCGCATGGTGGCGATACGTTGCCTGATTTTCTCCTTCGCGCCTGCTTGCGCCTCAGCGACCTGCTTCTCCATCGCGGCGACCTTGGCATCGCCCTCTTTGTTTAGAGCATCGATTCTGGCCTGGAGCCGCGCGTCAGCCTGTTTGAGATTCGCCTTGGCCTGGTCGAGTTTGGCTTTGAGCTTCGCCTTGGTCTCGGCATTCGCTTGCGCGAATTCGGCTTGCAATTGCACGAAGTCGGCGTCCTCCGCAGCCACCTCCTTGGCGATCTGATCGTCCTCGAAGTCGGCACGCCAGGTCCGCAACACGGTGCCGCCCAAGGCTTCCATGCGCGTGTCCAATGGGGTCGTCCAGGTTTCGTCGATTTCGGCGATGATCGCAGTCTTGCCTGGCGCCAGCTTTCCTGAAATCTTCGTCACGAAGTCTTCACCGACGCCATAGTTGATCACATCGGCCAGGCTCCCCAGGACGGTGCCTCCCATGACGCCGGCGGCCATGCCAGCCGGGCCTCCGATCAAACCGACGAGACCGCCGACCAACACGCCAATCGCTGTGCCGAGCGGGCCGATGTCAGCGGCTTCTTTGACCGCGAAACTGCCTTTGGCATCCTTCGCGACGACGGCCGTACCGTAGAGCGTGAGGCTCCCATCGGCATGAAGCTCATTTAATGCACGCCTACCGTCATAGGCGCGCGCTTCATTCGGAAACACGACGACGACGAATTTGCTCATGGCTACGCCTCCAGTTTGACAATGATGTTCGCCGGCCCGTCCGAGCCAGACTCTATTTTTGTTCGATGCTCGGTGGACATCACTTCGTCGCCGAGCAAACTCTTGTTTAACCATGAGCCCGGAAAGGGTTTTGATCTACGTCAAACCCGACCGCCGTCGCTGAGATAAACGAATGCAATCAAATTGTAGTCACTGAATATTTTGGACTGAGCGTGGTGCGAAGAGCCGCGTTGGAGAGACTTCTATGAACCCCCTTCAGTTCTGGTATCTGCCCCTCGCCCCGGCGTTCTTTCTAATTTTGATCGCTTTCTTCTTCTTTGTTTTTGTCCTGCTGCCCCTCGGGCTTCTGCGATACGCGTACGAGCAGCTCGGCGTAAGCCCGGGCGCGGCGGTCTTCTTGCTGTTTGCCTCCCTGATCGGAAGTTACATCAACATTCCCATTGCCGTGATTTCGCAGGCGACCCCCGTGGGCAGTCAGATGGTCGACTTTTACGGCATGCGCTACGCGGTGCCGGAAGCGACCGATTGGGGCGGGACAGTGCTCGCCGTGAATGTCGGCGGCGCCGTCATTCCCGTGATCATGTCGATCTATCTGCTCATTCGCTGGCAGCTGTGGTGGGAAGGGCTGCTGGGGACCGCCATCGTGGCGGCGATCTGTTACTGGCTCGCCACGCCGGTCGCCGGGGTGGGCATCGCTATACCCACCTTCGCACCGGTCATCGCGACGACCATCGTTGCGCTTGTGCTGTCGCGCACGCGCGCGGCCCCGCTTGCCTATATTGCGGGGTCGCTCGGCACCCTGATCGGCGCCGACCTCATGAATCTTAACAAGCTTGCTGAACTCAATGCGCCCGTCGCCTCAATCGGTGGGGCCGGGACCTTCGACGGGATATTCCTCACGGGCATCGTCGCAGTGCTCATCGCCAGCGTCCAGGCTCGCCGCCACGGCACAACGCGAATGGCGTCGTGAGTGGGAAAAGCGCTAATTTTGAAAGCTAGAGTGGCCTATTTTGAATATGACGCCCAGCCACGAACGATGTCGGCATTATGACATTTATTGATTGACGGAACGATGCTTTGTCACCGAACATTCACAAGGGTAAGCGTGAGGGAGTTGGCGATGTGGATGCCTACGCAGCAAGAAGCTGTTGAGATGTATGCGCGGTTTTGGTCGTCGCGCTATGGCCGAACGGCGAGTAGCTCTGCCCGGCGAATGGCTAAATCTTTGGAGCAAAAAGGTGACTCTTCCGGGCACAAAGCTTGGAATCAGGTGGCTGAAGCTATAGAGCGTTTTCAGCACGGCAAACATCTGCCAATTCGCCAATAGTCAAAGATTCCGATGTACGACCAATCTAAGCTATCCGAATTGATCCGGTTCGCACGCGTCAAGGCAGGCTCCACCGTCATCGACGTTTACCCAGGCGACGGCGACTGGACCCGTCTCTTCTCCGACATCGTGGGACCCGAAGGGCGGGTCTACAGCTTCGTGCCGGCCGAAGTCGCCCACTTCAAGAACGATCCGGTCGGCCGCATGAGGACGCTTGCGAAGGAGCCGGGCCGAGAGAACGTCGAAGCCGTCTCGGCGGACCTCGTGGCGATGCCGAAGGTGACGGAACCAGCGGATGTCCTGTGGCTGCACCTGTTCTACCACGATCTTCACACCACGCTGATCCAGAAGAATGGCGCGACGGCTGCCGACTTCAATCGAGCCGTCTACGAGCGGCTGAAGCCCGGTGGGTGCTACGTCATCGTGGACCATGCCGCCGCTGCCGGGGCGGGCACGGGCGACGCCCAGTCGCTGCATCGAATTGAGCCTGCATCCGTTCGCAAGGAGGTGGAGGCGGCCGGCTTCGTGCTCGATGCGCAAAGCACCATGCTCGCGAACAAGGACGATGCGCACTCGATCAAGGTGTTTGATCCCTCGATCAAGGACGAGACTGATCGCTTCGCCTATCGGTTCGTGAAGCCCTGAAAGGTCCGGGCGTCGATGTCAGTTCGGCCGCAGCAGCCACGCCAGCTGTCGCCGCGTGACAGCACGGGCCAACGCCACGTCCAGACAGGAACACCATCATGCGAGTAGGCTTCGTAGGCGCCGGAACTTTGACCAAGACTTTCGGGCGTCACCTCATCAACGCCGGTCATGCGATTGTCGTATCCAATTCGAGAGGGCCGGAGACGTTGACAGGCCTCGTCGCCGATCTCAGCCCAGGCGCAACGGCTGGTACGAAGAGGCAAGCCGCTGAAAGCGATATCGTCATCCTCGCCACGAATTGGGTGAACGTGCCCGAGGCACTCAAGGATATCGACTGGCATGGGCGGATCCTGATCGACGCGACCAATGCCCATATGGATTCCAAACCCGATGTGAGTCTCAAAGGCGTGAATAGATCGATAGCCGCCTTGAACGGGCGCACTTCGAGCGAGATGGTCGCAGAAATGGCCCCAGGCGTAAGACTTGTGAAGTCGATCAGCAATATGCCAATGGCTTGGATACAAGACTTTTCGTCGAACAAGCCAAAGACAGTCATCTTCACGTCAGGAGACGACAGCGAAGCTAAGAAAACCGTGATCGATCTGATCGATAGCGTTGGGTTCGTCGCTATCGACCTCGGGTCCCTCGCCAAGGGTGGCGCCCTGCATCAGGTGGGCGCGCCTTTGTCCGGCCTCGATCTTCACTTCGTTCGACGGCTCCGCTGAGCTGTGTCATTAGAGTCCGAAGCGACCCGACATTCGGAGTATACAGCGTCCTATCGATAGCCATGGAGCAAAGCGATGATGACCCGACGTGCCGCCTGCAGTTGCGGGCAGCTCCGTATTGAGATTGAGGGTGAACCATCGCGCGTCTCCATGTGCCACTGCCTGGAATGCCAGCGCCGCACCGGTGCCGTGATCAGCAATCAGGCGCGTTTCCGCCGTGAGCAGGTCACCTTCTCCGGTAAAGCGACGGCGTGGATGCGGACAGCCGAAAGTGGCAACGCGCTGACCTTTTATTTCTGTCCGACATGCGGCTCCACCGTCTACTGGGAGGGCAAAGGCTTTCCCGGATACGTCGCCGTAGCCATCGGTAACTTCGCTGATCCAAAATTCCCAGCGCCGACCATTGCGGTGTGGGAGGAGTCACGCCACCCCTGGGTCGCATTGCCACCCGACACTCCAGCGAATCGCGTGGCAAAACAGGGCTGAAATCCGCACCTCGATTTCTGGTCCGGCTCATTGGCTTCGATTTTGGCCCATCCGTACTCAACATGCGATGCTTTGCGAATGTCGGAGTTGGGTCACTTTCAGACATCAATGCCGCTAGTCGGGATGTCTGTTCTTATTCCGAAAGATGGGGTAATCGGCCTGCGAACTTGTGGATAGCTGAAGATTTTGGGTGCTGCGCTTCAGGCTGATGGTGAAACGAGGTCACCGTGGTTACGGGCCTCAAGCATCAGAAGGAGAAGCGCAGCATGGACCATTTTGCTGGATTGGACGTATCGGTCAAGGAGACGAGAGTCTGCATTGTGGATGACACAGGCAGGCTCGTGCGGGAAGTGAAGGTAGCGAGCGAGCCTGACGCTCTGCTGCAGGTTCTTGGGAACCCCGCCTACCACTTCAAGCGGATTGGATTAGAAGCGGGGCCGTTGTCGCAATGGCTATTCAGCGCTCTCGCCGAAGCGGGCTTGCCAATGATCTGTGTCGAGACGCGGCACATGCGGGCGGTGTTGAAGGCACAGATCAACAAGACCGACCGCAACGATGCGCGCGGGATGGCGCAGATGATGCGGGCGGGGATTTACCGCCCCGTGCATGTGAAGACGCTACGCAGTCAGAAACTGCGAATGCTGCTGACGCATCGCAAGCTGCTGCAGTCGAAGGCGATCTCAATCGACAACGACCTGCGCGGCACCTTGCGTAACTTCGGCCTCAAGGTGGGTGTGGTGAGAACGGTAAAGTTCGAAGCCCGCATCAGGGAGCTTGTTGAGAACCTCCCCGACCTGGCGGTGCTGATCGAACCACTGCTCATTGTCCGACGGACGCTTCGCGAGCAGTTCTGCATCCTGCACCGCCGCTTGCTCGCTATCGTGCGGGACGATGAGGTGTGCCGGCGCTTGATGACGACGCCCGGTGTAGGGCCCGTGGTATCGCTAACCTATCGTGCCACCGTCGGCGTGCCGGCGCGCTTTCGTAGGTCCAAGTCAGTCGGGGCGGTGTTTGGTCTGACGTGTGCCAAGTATCAATCGGGCGAGGTGGATTGGAGCGGCAGAATATCACGCTGCGGAGACGAGATGATGCGGGTCATGCTCTACGAAGCGGCCCAGATCTTACTGGTGCGCTCGACTAAATGGTCTTGGCTCAAGGCCTGGGCGATGCAGATCGCAAGGCGTCGCGGGATATAGAAAGCGATCGTGGCACTTGCGCGCCGGCTAGCCATCATAATGCACTGCATCTGGGTTGATGGCACCGAGTTCCGCTGGACCAAGGAAGCCGCAACGGCTTAACGGCAGCGCGGGTTCAATTGCGATAGGAGAACACCTGAGCTCCACCGACCGGTGGAATGATGTCCCTCGCGGGACGATGGATGAGGTGAGTTCGTATGTCTGCTTGGACCTACCGTCACTTAGACGGCAAGGCCGACCAAAAGATTGTTCCGCCTCGTCTTCGAATCCCATGATGGAAGGGCCCTGGCGCCGATTCCGAAGAGAAGCAAGAGCCCGCGAGCGACATCGACACTGCAGCGGCGGATAGCCTGAAAGTGCTTGACCCAGACCAGCCGATTAGAGAAGCAGACATAACAATATGTTCGGCGACTCTCTCTTGCCTGCCTCAAGTTGGCAGCGTGAAAATGCTAGCAAATCCACAGAAGGCCACTAACGGTGCAATATCCGGCGGAACCATTGGGTAAGCTTTCGTGATCGAATCCGATTGACGGGCTTTGCTGACAACTCGCCGCCACTCAGGTCGTCATAGCCGTGTCGACTGCTGTAAAAGACGAGCGCCATCAGGCCAACGCCAACCACAATCGAAACCACCGCGCCGCCTGCGATGGCAACATAGGCGTAGCTCGGAACTGGATCGCCGCCGATATGAGTCCAGCCGTACCCCGCAAACCACACCGACAGGGCCAAAAGTGTGAACAGCACTACGACAAGGATCGCAACAGGAATAAGATCGCGTCCGCGCTTCGCCAAACGGTCGGCTTTAACCGCGTCGGCGCCGCTCAATCCGTCCGTCGCGCGGCGTAGTTTGTTGACTGATTTGCCGCCTACTCTGGAGCGCCGTCTCATTGCCTCCCCCGAATCTCAGGACAGACGCATCTTGCGCGGAGGCGCCAGCATTGGCCCATTAGTCAGTAGCCCTGAGCAGGACAGCTTCGAGGGTTGCGTCCAGATAGCGGCCTACCTCGGTGACTTGCTGATCGCCATACTGGCCAAAGAAGGACGACGGCTTATCGTATTCGAATATTGCCCTGCCCTCCTCATCCTCAAAAAGGACCACACGCAGCGGAGCGTAGAGCGCAGCCGCGAGCTGATGGCGCGTCATCTTTGAGGCGGTAAGAGGGTTGCCTATTTCATATTGAATCGCGCCGCGTTTTTTGCCCACGATCTGCAACAAAGCGCCATGATCACGCTCCCCGAAAATCGATAGCTTTGGTCCGTTCTCATCGTAATCCTTCGCGCGTTTCTGATCGCCGCTACTTAGCGTCTCCACGACGCTCGCATCGAGCTTTGGTATCATGCCCTCAAGTTTGTCGCGGACCTCCGCGAACGGCCGCGATGACGCGAGTCTGATATGCTCAACCGCAATCGTTCGTGATGTGACAGAGACTTGGCTGCTCGCTTGAGCCATGGCGGAGGTGCTCCTGCTGAGAGATCGGTCCTCTTTTAGCGTCGTGGCGATCATCATGTGCAGATCCTGAGAGCGAACCGCAGACGACCACGATGCAGCCGCAAGTGTCAGCAGCGTGACGAGCGATGCCAGGCATCTGTGTCTTCGGGAAATCGTGCCAATCTGCTTACCGCCTTGCTTGCACCTCATGCCGAAACGCAGGGACATCGCGGCCTCCTTGTCAGCCGTTCATTGACCGAAGCATGCGCGGACGCCTGGTCATCAACGAGCGATCCAAACTGTCATCCCCGGATCGAGCCCACCGGTACGGTCCGGTAGATCGAGACGCAGCCGCAACGTATTGAGATCATGGTCGCCGACCGCGCGCTCGGCCTGCCAGGTCGCGAAGGTGCCGAGCGGCCGCATTTCGGTGACGACAGCCGGTATCGTTCCGGATACACCGGCACGCGCGACTTGGACTGGCGACCCAACAGTTATGCCGCGGAGCAGGTCCTCGCGCGCGTTGAACGACAACCACTGCTTGCCCGCCTCCGCAATGGCGAGCACCGGCTGGCCAGGATGAACGTTCTCGCCAACCTCGGCGACAACCACGCTGACAATGCCGTCGACCGGGGAGCGCAGCACAGTTTTATTTAGGTGCCGCTGGATCACCGCGAGCGCCGAGGCCACGGCGCGCACCTGAGCGTCAGCAATGGCGCGCTCCTCTTTGGTAGGCCCGGCAACCGCAGCGGCATGATTGGCCTCGGCTTCGGCGACGTCGGCCCGCGCCGCCGCGAGGTCGTTGGTGGCTTGATCCAGCGTCTGCTGCGTGCCGGTATCGTTTTGCGCCAGGGTGGAGGCGCGGCTGAACTGCGCTTCCGCGTAGACCAACTTCGACTTTGCCTTGGCGATATCGGCAGCCAGAGCAGCAACCTTTTCAGCGCGCACACCGGCATAGACATTGTCGCGGTCGGCGGTCGCCGCGTCGAGCGCCGCGCGCGCCTGACCGGCAGACGCGATCAGCTCGACCGCGGACAGCTCGGCGACGACATCGCCGGCATGGACGGTATCGCCCTTGTGAACCTTGATCGCCGCGAGCTGACCACCGACCTCCGGCGCAAGGCGAATTTCGGTTGTGCGCACAATACCGACAATCGGCGCCGTCGGCGTGGAATGCAACGAGACGTATCCGACGGCGGCGCAGGCGGCGATCAGCACCGCACCAAGCGCGACGATCCGGCGGTCAGCCATTTGCGCGCCTCCGCCTGTTCACAGCCACGGACATCACCGCAAGCGCAAGGTAGACGAGCGCAAGGACGCACAGCCCGCCCCAGTCGCGGCCGACCTCCCGAATGCTGGCGCCCAGTTGGCCAATGCGCACGATACCGTCGACCGCCCAATCCACAGGGAAGACATAACCGATGGCCTGCACCGGCTTGGGTATGCCCTCGCGCGGCCAGGCAAAGCCGGTGAGAAAAAGCTGCGGCAGACTGGTCCCCAGGAAGATGAGCGTCGTCGCCTCCGGGCGCTTGAACCACGCGCCGACCGCCTGGCCCAAGAAGCTCGTTGTGAAAACGAAGACCGAGGCAAGCGCAAACAACTGCAGCGGGTTGCCGAGTATCGAAAAGCCGTAGATGCGCGGCAACACGATCAGGTAGAGCGCGAGAGGAATGAGTGAGATCGTTAGGTGGGCGATACCGCGGCCAAGCACATTCGCAAACGCGCCGCCCGCTGCCTGCGCCATCGCCAGGCCGCTCAGTGCCCCGGCGCCGATCAGGAGGGTCTGCTGCAGGATCAACATTAGGGCCGCAGGCACGATGTAGCTCGCGTAGCCGCCGACCGGATTGAAGATCGGTTGGAGCAGGATGTCGGTCGGGCTAGCAGAGGCAAGCGTCGCCTTGACCAGGCTGCCATCGGCGCGCGCACCGCCCGCGGCAAGCTCGGAAGAGAGCGTGTTGATCGCGGCCGCGATGCCGCTGCCCGTGGTGCGGAATACGAACAGGTAGGTCGCATCGGCGTAAATCGGAATATGAGCAGCCATGCCCTTGAGCACGTCCCGCTCGGTATCCGGCGAGATTCCGATCACCGCAAAAGCCTCGCCGCGATCAACCGCGGCGTGTGCCTCGGCGAGCGTATCGGCGCGCACCGCCACGCTGACTGCCCCGCTAGCGTCCAGGGTCTGGACGATGCGTCGGCTTAGATCGCTCAAGTCGTTATCGACCACCGCAACCGGAATCTTGCGCAGGATCTGGCCAAGGTAGGGTTGTGGAATAAGCACGCCGTAAAGCAGCGGCGCTATGATGAGAACGGCGAACGGGCCGCGCAGTGCGAGGACGCGCCCCCATTCGGCGGCGAAGGCCTCGCCGATGCTGCGCGGAGCGGCAGCGGGCGGCACGGGATCCGGCGGCAGTGCCTTGAGTCCGATACCGGGCGCTATTGAACGCAGACGAAGGACCGTGAGCCCCACGTAGAGCACGGCCAGTCCCGCGAGGGCCGCGAACGGGAGCGCGGAGTCCTGGAGCGGTAGCCCGCGCGCCGCCTGTCCAAGCAGCACCGCCATGTACCAGCGCAGCGGCAAGATCGCGCCCCACGCCACCGAAAAGGCATTCATCGCGAGGATCGGGAATCCGACTCCGGCGAAACCGAAAGCCGGGGAGACAATTAGACCAGTCAGGCCAAGCCCGGTCGGCAGGTCGCGCACCAGCAATTGCAGCAGCGCGCCAAGCGCGAGATAGGCGATGATCAGCAGCATTCCGGCAGCGATGATCATCGGCACGTCACCCCTGAACGAAATCCCGAAGATGCCCTCAAGGATCAGAGGCACGCACAGCATGATGACAAAAAAGATCGCAAACAGTGGAGCGAGCTTGCCGGCGAGCGCAACAACCGGATTGCCGCCGGCGCATTGCAGCCAAGCGCGCATACTGCGCCGCCGGAACTCAGAGCCGACCGCGTAGCCTGCCGCGATCGCGATGACGATGTGGAGGACGACCGGCAGCAGCGCGCGCAGCAGAAACTGGGCGTAGTTACGCCCTGGATTCACCAGCGCGATCGTTTCCGGAACGAGCGAGCCGATGCGCGCCGCCTGTGGAGCCGCACGCTCCGCCACGCGAGAGGAAGCGGCGGAGAGGCTGTCGCTGAGCCCGGAGGATCGCAACACCCGCAGCCGTCAAGAATTGCTGATTGTAAAAGGCGGCAACTTGCGGACGTCGGTCCGCTTTGAGGTCACGCTCAAAGTTGGCGGGGACGAAGACGGCCGCGATCGCGTCGCCGGCCCGGATCGCCCGCGCCGCCGCGGCGAGATTGCCGGAGCGCTCGACGACGCTGAGATTGGGCGAGGCCGCCAGCCCCTCCACGAAGGTGCGCGAGGCTTCCGAGCGGTCCTCGTCAACGACGACCACTCCGAGACCGCGAATGACCGGATGACCGAAGGCCGCCGACAGAGCAATGAAAGCGAACAAGGGCACGCCGAAGATCAGGATCAGGGCCACTCGATCGTGCATCAACCAGCGCCATTCGCGTCTGGCGATGAGCCAAAAGCCCGGCTTCGGGGCCGATTTCATCTGGGCCAATCCAGATAGGCGCTCATGCCGGGCCGCAACTCCGGCACCTTGTCGACCGGATAGGCGCGGATCGAAAAGGTGCGGAGGTCGAAATCTCCCGTCGCACGCGTGGAACGCCAGCTCGCGTATTCGCCCTTGGTGGCGATCAGCTTGACCTCGACAGTAATGCGGCGATCGGCAAGGGCAGGAACGCGGACGTCGAAGCGGTCGCCGACTTTAACCGTCTTGATCAGGTCCTCGCGCAGGTCGAAGTGGATCCACAGGTCGCTAAGGTCGACCAGAGTAATGAGCGGCACGCCCGGCGAGACATATTCACCGGGCTCCACGTTGCGCTGGTAAACCTGCGAGGCCACCGGCGCATAGACGACCATCTGATCGATGATCGATTGGACGGCCTTGATGTCGGCGAGTGCCTTGCCGACATTCGCCGCCGCAATCTCGTCGCTCCTCGCGCGTATAGCCATTGACGGCCTGTTCGTAGGCCGACCTCGCCTGGTCGACGCCGCGCTCGGCTTCATGAAGGCTATCGGTCGCCTGGTCGAGCCGCGCCTGTGGAGCGTTGCCTTGTTCCGCGAGGGGACGCACACGCTCGTAGGTCTTTTGCGCCAGGACCAAGGCGGCCTGCGCGCGCTCAAGCGCGGCCTTGCGCGCCGCGATCACCTCGGCGCGGGTGCCCGCATTGATATTGGCGAGTTGGGCATCGGCGACGACCCTGGCGGCAACCTCTTGCTCATGTTTGGCGATCGTTTCCGGATTGTCGATCCGGACCAGAACCGCGCCCGCCGCGACGTTCTGACCGCGCTGCGACCGGGATCTCGCCGACGCGGCCATCGACACGCGCCGCAATGTCGTACCGCGTTGCGTCGACCTCACCTTGCACAAGCAGCGGCTGGCCGCGTACGAGGTAGTAGATCGACAACGTGGCGACCGCCGCAATGATCACGCCAACAAGAATGGACTGAATACGATCGGGCGCCGGCCGCTTTGATGCTTCCGCAGCGGGTGGTGCCGTTCTGGTTGGTGCGTCTTCTGTCCGAGTTCTCGGTCGTCGCTGTGTCCATTCGAATTCCCCATAGTCCGCGGCCGCACTGGCATCACCATTCGGCTCGCGTATTAGGACCGCGGGTCAAGAGAATCTCGGCTCACCATCAAAACCCAAAGGAGGAGGAGAATCGGGCGAGGCAAACCGCGAATAGGCGCCATCCGGCGCCCAGAATCCGCCGCTCAGCCACGTGGTGCCGCCCAGTATTCCAAGCACGACAGCTGCGACCCCTGCCGTAAAGAGGGCGTTAGAAATCAACCGCGCCCGCCAGAGCCCAAATGCCCCAGACATGATCAGCATTGCGCGAGGAAACGACGTCAGCACGTAGAGAGCCCAAGCGAAGTCGTTTAGACTGGATGTGAGCGCGCTATTCTGAGAGCCGGCGATCGAGTACGCGAGTGCTGCTCCAATACTAATTTGCAGAAAATATAGAGCGCCAAAGGCTGCGCTGGCGGCGGTCGCGGCCGCGCCCCAACCATCTTGCCCCGCATCTGCCAAGGTGGTCCTGAGCGCGGCCGTGAACCATAGAAGGTTCAGGAGATTGAGACCGGAAATAACCGTGGCAACCAAGACCCAGGTGCGATGGCCATCATAAAAGTCGATGAGGGCGTCAGCGGAAGCACCGATCTGCGGCTGATACCCGTAGATGGCGTAAGCAATGATGAACAACACGACGAACTGAATGCCGCTCAGGCGCCAGAAGCGTTCCCAAAATGCGGAGGTCGTGTAGCCGCTAGACGAGGTGATGGTCTGGGTGGATGTGCTCATGATGCTCTCCTGCCTATCGCGTTTGAAGTTGCTTTCACTTCGCCGCCTTGGCCGCCTTTTCAATCAGCGCCGCCACTTCGCGCGCGTGCGAAATGAATACGGCGTGGCTGCCCGACAACTCGATCGTTTGCGATTTGGCGCGCTTGGCCATGAAGCGTTCAAGGTCCGGATTGAGCATGCGATCCTGTTTCGGGATCACCGCGTAGCTCGGCTTTTCTTTCCAGGCCGCAACCGTGATCTTCGCGGCGAATGCTTCGGCCGTAATCGGCACCTGCGATATCGCCATAAAGCGCGAAATCGACTTTGGAGCGTCCGCGGCGAAGTCTTGCGGGAAAGCGTCGACGTTGACCGCTAAAAAGCCATCACCAACCGGCCCACCGCCTTGCTGGCGGCCGGCATCTTGGCGGACAGATCGCCGGCGGTTTCACCGACGTCGGGCTGGAAGGCTGCCACGTAGACGAGCGCCTTCACATCGGGATGCATCCCCAGCTCGGTGATGATCATCCCGGCATAACTGTGTCCCACGAGAACGCAGGGGCTGGCCTTGTCGAGAACGCGGCGCGTCGCCGCGAGATCGGCAGCGAACGACGTCTCGGGTTCCTGGACGACGTGAACTGAATAGCCATGACGCTGAAGGATGTCCGCAACCGGTTTCCATCCCGAACCGTCGGCGAAGGCGCCATGGACGAGGACGACCGACTTCACCTCCGCACGAACCGGGGCCGATGCTATGAGCGATGCGTACAAAACTAACTCGCGAGCAAACGTTGCGTGCAGCAAGCCCGAAATCGACCAAAGAGAGACATGTCAGCGACCTCCATCTCTATCGGCTTTCCATTGCTTAGCGAGCAGTCTGGCCGCGCAGATCCGCTACGTCCTTTGCCGTGAGCTTGGACGCGGCACTGCCAAACCGGCCGGTGACGTAGTTGGCGACCGCCGCGATCTCGGTGTCCGAATAAGTGCTGCCAAATGCGGGCATCGACATCGCGCCCGGCGTGAAGCGTCGCGTGCCGGAAATGACGATCTGCGCGACATTGGTCGCAGTCGGATCATTGACCGCGCGGCTGCCCGAGATCGTGGCGAAGGGCGAGAGCGCGCTGACGCCGGTCCAGCTATGGCAGCTGACGCAGGCCTGCTCGAACACCTTGCGGCCGAGCGCATCGGCGACCGCGCCGCCCTCTTTCGGCGATTCAGGCGCCGGCGGTGCGATCGTTGCCGGCTCGGATGAGGCAACGGCGGGAATGCTGCGCAGATAGGTCACGAGCGCCCGGATATCCGCCGGCTCCATCTGGCTGAAGCTGTGATCGACCGCCTCGCCCATCGGTCCGGACGCCGTGCCGCGGCCCGTGGCGTGACCCTTGGCGAGATAGGCGAAGACCTCCTCGTCGCTCCATGCGCCGATGCCCGTGCCTTTGTCGGATGTGATGTCGTAGGCACGCCAACCGGCGGCGACGGCGCCGGCGAATTTCCGCCGGTTGTCCAGCGCAAAGGCGAGATTGCGGGGGGTGTGGCAGTCGCCGCAATGCGCCAGCGCCTCGGCGATATAGGCGCCCCGGTTCCACTCGGCGCTCTTCGCCGTATTCGGCGCAAAGCGCGTGTCGGGATTGAACGCCCATGACCAGAAGATCATCGCCCAACGCTGGTTAAAGGGAAATTGCAGCGTGTCGCGCCGGTTCTGCTTCGGCACCGCGGGCAGGCTGAAGAGATAGGCCTTGATCGCCAGCACGTCGGCGTCGGTCATGAAGGTGTAGGACGTGTAGGGCATGGCCGGATAAAGCCGCGCGCCGTCCTTGCGGATGCCGCGCTGCACGGCGTTGAGGAAATCCTGGTCGCTGTAATTGCCGATCCCGGTTTCCTTGTCGGCGGTGATGTTGGTCGAATAGAGCGTGCCGAACGGCAGCGGGAAAGCGAGGCCGCCGGCATAGCTCAGCGTCGCCCGGCGCGGTGTGGCAGACCATGCAGTCGGCGGCCTTGGCGAGGTATTCGCCGCGCTTGACGATGTCGGCCTTGGCGAGCTCGGCCGGAACGCCGGTCGGATTGGCCTCGTGGTAGTCGGCGAGCGCGACCGTCGAGCCGCCGGCAAACGCGAGTGGGCCGCGGGTGAGCCAGACGAAGACGCCGATGGCGACGATGACGATAGCGGCGATGACGACAATGACGATGCGGCGCATGGCGGTCACGCCTTCTTCACGGCAATGGCGGCGCGGTCGATCGGCAGGCGGCGCAAGGGCACGCCGGTTGCCGCATAGATCGCGTTGCGCAAGGCCGGCGGGCCGGCGGTGGCGCCGGTCTCGCCGATGCCGCCGGGATGCTCGGCGCTCTTGATGACGTGGACGTCGATCGGCGGCGTCTCGTCGATGCGCAGCATGCGGTAGTTGTTGAAATTCGACTGCTGCACGCGGCCTTTCTCGATCGTGACCTCGCCCCACAGCGCCGCGGTCAGGCCGAAGATCAGTCCGCCCTGGAGTTGCGCCATGATGGTGTCGGGATTGACGGCGATGCCGGTATCGACCGCGCAGGTGACGCGCCGCAGATGCACGGCGCCGACGTCATCGACCTCGGCCTCGACCACGGTGGCGATGAAGCTGCCGAAGGACGGCTGCACGCTGACGCCGCGGCCGACGCGGGCCGGCAGCGGCTTGCCCCAGCCGGATTTCTCGGCAACCAGTTGCAGCGCGGCCTTCAGTCGCGGCGTGCCGTCGAGCATGCCGAGGCGGAACGCGACGGGATCCATGTTCGCCTTGCGCGCCAGCTCGTCCATGAAGCTTTCGATGGCGAAGACATTGTTGTTCGGCCCGACGCCGCGCCAGAAGCCGGTCGTCACCGCCGGGGGCTCGGCGCGCACATAGCTCGACGCGCTTGTTCGGGATGTCGTAGGGCATGTCCACGGCGCTATCGACGGCGTCGCCATCAATGCCGTTCTGGAATGCGGGCGGCAGCCAACGCGCGAGGATCGACGAGCCCGTCACCTTGTATTTCCAGGCGACGATCTTGCCGTTCGACAGAGAGGCCGAAATCGTGTCGCGAT
Organism: uncultured Alphaproteobacteria bacterium; assembly: GCA_963742405.1. Taxonomy (GTDB): domain Bacteria; phylum Pseudomonadota; class Alphaproteobacteria; order Rhizobiales; family Hyphomicrobiaceae; genus JAGVSR01. The sequence goes on along the minus strand of CAVUMB010000009.1, from coordinate 7,182 downwards.
AGACCGGCCGGTAGACGTCGTGCTGCATATCCTCTTCGCGCGTCCACACGACCTTGACCGGCGTCGAAACCTCCTTGGCGATGCGCACCGCGCTCTCGACCATGTCCGGCTCGAGCCGGCGGCCGAAGCCGCCGCCGAGGTAGTGGTTGTGGACCGTCACCTTGTCGATCGGCAGGCCCGCGGCCTTGGCCGCATATTCCTGCGCCCGGGTCTGCACTTGCGTGCCGGTCCAGATCTCGCAGGCGCCCGGCGTCAGGCGCACGGTGCAGTTCAGCGGCTCCATCGTGGCGTGGGCGAGAAACGGCAGCTCGTAATCGGCATCGAAGCGCTCGCCCTGTGTGAGGCCCTTCTCGACGTCGCCTTCGGATTTGGCGACGACGCCGTCCTTCTTGCTTGCCGCGCGCAGCTCGTTCCAGATGTCGGCCGAATTGATCTTCGCGTTCGGCCCTTCGTCCCAGGTGACTTTCAGCGCATCGAGGCCCTGCCAGGCGGCCCACATGTGGTCGCCGACGACGGCGACGAGATCGTCGAGCACGACGACCTGCCGCACGCCGGGCAGCTTTTTCGCCGCACTGTCGTCGACATGCTTGACCTTGCCGCCGAGCACCGGGCATTGGGCAAGCGTCGCAAACTTCATGTCCGGCACCATCGCGTCGATGCCATAGATGGTCTTGCCGTCGGTTTTGTTCGGCGTGTCGAAGCGTTTCAGCGGCTTGCCGATCAGCGTGAAATCCTTCGGATCCTTGAGCTTCGGCTTGTCGGGCACCGGCAGCTTGCCGGCGGCATCGGCGAGCTCGCCGTAAGTGAGCGTGCGGTTGCTCGCGGCATGAGTGACCTTACCATTTGCAGCGCTGCAGCTTGCCGCATCGACCTGCCATTGCGCGGCCGCGGCCGCAATCAGCATGGCGCGCGCCGCGGCGCCTGCCTCGCGCAGCTTGTCCCAGAACGCGCGGATCGAATTGGAATTGCCGGTGACCTGAACGCCGAACAGCGGATTGCCGTAGAGCTTGTCGCTCGGCGGCGAGTGCTCGAGCACGACCTTGCGCGAAATCGCCGTCGAGTTCCTCGGCGAGGATCATGGCGATCGCGGTGTAGACGCCCTGCCCCATCTCGGCCTGCGGCATGACCAGTGTGGTCTTGCCGGTATTGTCGATGCGGATGAAGGCATTCGGCGCGAACTGACCGTCCGGATGGTCGGGAGGCTGCTCCGGCTCGTTGACCGGCGCCGGCCTTGCACCGGCCACTGGAAGGCCAGCACCAAACCGCCGGCAAGGCCGCCTTGCAGAATCAGCGCGGCGAGAAAGGCGGGCATTCGTGCGCGATGTCATGACGGCCTCCCTACGCCTCGCCCGCGGCGCTCTTGATGGCTTCGCGGATGCGCACATAGGTGCCGCAGCGGCAGATGTTGCCCGCCATCGCCGCATCGATGTCGGCGTCGTCGGGATGCGGGTTCTTGGCGAGCAGCGCCGCCGCCGACATGATCTGGCCAGACTGGCAGTAGCCGCACTGAATGACTTCGAGATCCAGCCAGGCCTTCTGCACTTTGGCGCCTGCCTCGCGTCGCGCCGACGCCCTCGATGGTGGTGATGGCTCGGCTGCCAACGGCTTCGACCGGTAGAAGACACGAGCGCACCGGATTGCCGTCGATATGCACGGTGCAGGCGCCGCACTGGGCGATGCCGCAGCCGTACTTGGTGCCGGTCATGCCGAGCACATCGCGCAAGACCCAGAGCAATGGCGTTTCACCATCGACGTCGACGCTGTGCGGCTGATCGTTGACTTTGATGGTAAAAGCCATTGTGTCGGCTCCTTCCTCGTTCCAAACAACGGCTCGCCACTCCGTCGCGCTCAACTCCGGAAAAAGGCAAGCATGTCCTTGTTAATTACTTCGGCGTGGGTCGTGAGCATGCCGTGCGGAAAACCGGGATAGATCTTCAGCGTCCCATTTTTCAGCAGCTTTACCGAAAGCAGGCTGGCATCCTTGTACGGAACGATCTGATCGTCGTCGCCCTGCATGACCAGCGTGGGCACTTCGATGCTCTTGAGATCATCAGTAAAGTCCGTTTCCGAGAACACCTTGATGCCGAGATAGTGCGCGTTGGCGGCGCCCATCATGCCCTGGCGCCACCAATTTTCGATAGCCCCTTGAATGGGTTTCACACCCGGCCGGTTGAAGCCGTAGAAAGGACCGGATGCGAGGTCTAGATAGAATTGGGACCGGTTGGCGGCGAGCGCCTTGCGCAGCGCGTCGAACGCCTCGACCGGCGTTCCATCCGGGTTTTTCGCCGTCTTGAGCATGAGCGGTGGCACCGCGGACATCAGCACTGCCTTGGCGACCTTCCCCTTGCCGTGCCGCGCGACGTAGCGAGCAACCTCGCCGCCACCTGTGGAGTGGCCGACATGAATGGCGTCGCAAAGGTCGAGGTGGTCGACGACAGCGGCTGCATCGGCCGCGTAGTGGTCCATGTCGTGACCGTCGGAAATCTGGCTCGAGCGCCCGTGACCGCGGCGATCAATGCCGATTACGCGATATCCATTCTGAAAGAAGAACAGCATCTGCGCGTCCCAGTCGTCAGAACTGAGCGGCCAGCCATGGTGGAACACAATGGGTTGGCCCTGGCCCCAGTCCTTGTAGAAAATCTCGACGCCATCTTTGGTTTTGACTGTGCTCATGGTTTGATTCCGTAAAGTTGGCCAATGCGCAGACTGCAGGGCGCGCCCCTCAGCGAGTTACTTAGGTCTTTGTGACGTCGATAACGGCTTCGGCAAATTCCCCAGGGGCTTCCTGCTCTGCGCACGACGGCTGCGCCGAAACCTCCTTCGCAGGTGCAAACTCATCGTTTCTGATACGGGTGGAAAATGTAGTCCTTGCTCTTCACAGCCACGTGGCATGTATGCCCGCAGTCAGCGGGAGCCGGGTCGGCTGAAAACTGGTCGGTTGCGGCGTCGTAGTTGAAAAGGGCGTATCCCCGGCCCCCTGTGGCTGGAAACCGGTTGCTGTCTTTTTCCATTACGAAAGCCTGGCTGAAGACGTCGGGTACATCCACGGCAAAGGGAGCCTCGGTGCTTTTCTTCGGCTTCCATTGCAGCTTCGCGATCTTCGAGCCTTCCGGAAAAGGTCGACCGTTGCCGGGAACGCCGCCTTTGTAAGCATTGATCATCGTTGGGTTGGCCACGATGACCTTGAGCACCTCATCGGTACGGGCGGAGGAAACCACCGCCCAGTCCTCATAACCCTTGAAGTCCAAGAACGCGATTCCGCTCGGCGATGTCAGCGCGTACTTATCCTGCGCGTAGACGACCGTAACCGCCCCAATGAGCACCGCCATAATCTTTGCCGCCCTTAAGATGCTTTTTCGCTTCATAGCTCATGCCTGTCGATCGATTTGGATGCGTTCCAATCAGTGCCGATCGCTGTTCAGGTCACACAGAAACTCAGCCAAATTCATTTCGCGTCTCGGGTCTGAAAGCTGCGTTTCAGCGCGGCTTGACTTTCAAAAAGTCGAGACATGGTTGGACTGAAAAGCGCGCACGGCTCGCACGCCAGAGTCCGAAGGTGTCGTAGTTTGCGGGCGCCTCTCAAGCTCCGGCGCCCTCCGCCTCACTGGGGGAAGCGTCGGGTTTTGGCGGCGCGTAGCGGTTACAGAGGCGACAAACCTGTAACCCCGTCCGGGGATATTGATGATGAACCGATTTCCGTCTTGTCCATCTCGCAGCGCGCGGCGCAAGGCGGATATGTGGACGGTTAAGTTTGCGGGTTCGACAAAGACGTCAGGCCAAACGCGAGCCATCAATTCCTGCTTGCTCATCAGTTCGCCCGGACGTTCGAGCAAAAGGGCCAGGATTTCCAGCGCGCGACTCCCAACCGGTACGGGCTTTGCGCCCTCCAACAACAGAAACTGTGCCGGGAGGAGACGAAACGGTCCAAATAGGACTTCGTCTGGCACGGCTGAGACCGGTTCGCTCTGTTTCGCCAGGAGTGGTTCAGCACGAGCTTGTGTCGCGACCGGTGTCTTGGGGCAAGATGAGTCGCCGAAAATTATGGTCGGTCTTGATGCACGCATGGCAACCTCGCGTCGTTGGGAGGTCCGTTCCGTGAGGCGCAGTCTGATGACTGGGAATGCCGCAAGCTATTGCACGTGGGTGTTGGGTGCCTAAACCTTGATTTATAAGGGGCCGGTAGCTGAATTCGATAGCAGATACGACCTTGCCGCGCTTTGATCGCTCACCCCGGGCAAAAAGCGCCGTCGCCCAACTCAAAACCGGTGCGGCGTGTCAGACACCAGCTTGAGTTTGTCGACCATCTGGCCGAGCTCTGGAAGCGATCCAGCCTTCATCTTATGCATCGCCCTGCTGCGGTGCACTTTCACCGTGGCTTCGGCAATACCAATGTCGTGCGCAATCTGTTTGCTCAGGCGGCCGCGCGCGACCTGAATCACGATCTCGCGCTCCCTCGGGCTTAGCGAGGCAAAACGGCCTCTAAGGTCCGCCAAAGCCGCTTCATTGTCCCGACGCGCACTATCACGCAACAGGCCGAGCTGGATGGCGTCGAGGAGGTCCTGATCGCGGAATGGCTTGGTCAAAAACTCAATGGCGCCACCCTTCATCGCTTGCACAGTCATCGGGATGTCGGCATGCCCCGTGATAAAGATAATTGGGACCTCCCGTTTTGCCTGAACCAGCTCCCGCTGTAGGTCGAGGCCGCTTTGGCCCGGCAGCCTGACATCGAGCACCAGGCAGGTCGGCCCTTTGGGTGGATCGGATCTGAGGAATTCCGGAATGGACGCAAACAGCTGAGCGTCGATGCCAAGCGACCGCAACAGACGCCCTATTGACGCCCGGAGGTCCGGGTCGTCGTCGATGACCAAGACAGTTGAGTTGGCAGGCATCGCTGCTACTCACTCGAGGGGATCAGCGGTCTCGGTAGGACATTGTAGTCGCAATTGCTGGGGCTGAACTGCACCATCTTCCCGACAGGATACGAGCCGCGTAGATCAAAGTATATGCGCATAGCCACAGGCTAGCGGCCTCCCTTGACAACCAGCCCGCCTAAATCTTGCCAAGATAAGCCAAAGTTTACGGGGGAACATCGCTGCGCCGGTGGCACTGTTGACGCAAATCAAGCGATCCCGCGTGCGGCGGCGGCATGATGGATTCATATGCCCAACGACTTAGATTTACCCGAGGCGGGTGATGAAAGAGCCATTAGTTTCCGTCGTTGACGACGATCAGCACTTTCGCGAGTCCATGCGAAGGCTCATAAGGTCACTGGGCTATACCACCGAAGGCTTTCCATCGGCAGCCGATTTCCTCGAGTCTTCGCATCTAAACGAAACGGCTTGCTTAGTCGCTGACGTCCACATGCCTGCGATGACTGGCATCGAACTTTACCGACGCCTTGTCGATATCGGCCATGCAATTCCGACAATTCTCGTGACGGCTTATCCCAACGATGTCGATCGGCGCCGCGCCGAGAGCGACGGTGTTCTCTGCTATCTCCGAAAGCCGGTCGATGAACAGGAACTGAGAAAGTATATCCGTACGGCACTGACGCCCAGCGAATTGTCTGAAACGAAATCATGATCTCAATTCGGTCCCGGGCAAGGTGAACTTGAATACGGCGCCGCGAGGTTTGTTCGCGTCCACCCACAAGCGCCCCATATGCTCGGCGATGATGGACCGGCAGATCGAGAGCCCCATCCCCGTCCCGCCGGACTTGGTCGTGTAGAAAGAATTGAAAATAAGCTCACGATCTTCCGGATCGACGCCGGGTCCGGAATCCCCGACCGCCACAAGGATGCCGATTTGGTCTCGCTCGGTGCTGATCGACAGTTCTCGTACCCCGGCCTCAACCGAGGCCATTGCTTCAACCGCGTTCAAGACCAGGTTTAGGACCACCTGTTGCAATTGAACACGGTCGCCACGAACGGGTGAAAATTCGTCCGCAAGCCGCGTCTGAACAGAGACGCCGTTCCTAAGGATCACGTTCCGTGCCAAGCCAATCACCTCATTGATTGCGGCATTAAGATCAAAGCGCTCCTGTCGCAGCGGTGCTTTCTTGATGTGTTCACGGATGCGATCGATGATATCGCCGGCTCGATCGGCGTCGCCAACAACGCAGCCAAGCGCCTCTTTGACCTCGCTTAGGTCTGGCGGTTTCGCGTCCAGAAAATTCAAGGCTGCACGCGCGTTGTTACGCGCGCTGGCGATCGGCTGCGTGATTTCGTGAGACAGCGAGGCAGCCAATTCTCCCATCATGCTCACGCGGTTCATGCGGGCGAAGTCCGATTGCATCTGCTGCAATCGCGTCAGCGCTTGCGTGCGATCCTCAATGTCCGTGAGCAGACAGTACCAGCGGGTGATACGCCCGGACTCGTCGCGAATTGGGGCCCCGCGATTTTCAAACCACCGATACTCGCCGTCAAAGCGTCTCAGGCGTAGTTCTTGATGGAAGGGAGTGCCGGCGGCGAGTGAGGTCTTGAAAGATTCAAGAACACGGGGAAGGTCTTCGGGATGGACTGCATCGCCGGTACCCCAGTCCTTCAATTCTTCGATAGATCGGCCGAAATACTCGATGATTTGGCGATTGACGGATTCGAGTTCGCCGCTCGGGGTCATGATCGCTACGAGTCCGGCTATCCCATCAATGGCTGCCCGGAACTTCGCTTCGCTCTCCCGCAGCGCCTCTTCGGCTCGTCTTCGCTCCTCGATGTCCGTCACTAGAGCAAACCAACGGCCAATGCGCCCAGAGCTATCGCGGAATGGGACGCCGCGGGCAAATAACCACCGATATTCCCCATCGGAACGACGAGCGCGATGTTCGAATTCGAAAGGCGCCCCTGACGCGATCGATCTCGCGACAACTTCCCTGACGTGCGGGAGATCCTCGGGATGTATAACTCCGCTTGTTCCCCAGTTCCTCAGCTCTTCGAGTGGTTGGCCGTAGTACTCAAGGATTTGGCGATTGACTCCTTCCACCTCGCCACTGGGAGCCAATGTCGCTACCATACCCGGTATCCCGTTAATTACCGAGCGTAGACCGCGCTCACTTTCGCGCAGCGCCTCTTCCGCGCGCTTGCGCTCGGTGATGTCAATGACGCCGGCAAGGCCCTTGGTCTTGTCTTCAGTTGCATATCGCAGCGTGAACCGCGCATCGAAGATGGTACCATCGAGCCTACGCAC
>CAVUMB010000008.1:0-146952 GCA_963742405.1 uncultured Alphaproteobacteria bacterium | reverse complement strand
TACGTCGCGGTGCCAAACCGACATAGTCGAACAGTCGTCCATGGCGATCAATGACAAGTTCCGAAAACTCGAAGCCGGCGTAGCTGCCAATTGCTGGACCTGACGGCTTCGCATCGTGGAGAATGGAATACTCGATCGGAGGTCTGCTTCTAACTCTGGCACCCGGCATGGCTATCTCCATTTGGCAGCCACATTGTTCCAACACCCGCTGTATGCGCTGCGTACGACCGGTCGCTGAAGGACTTCATGTACGCGGTGACGTCCCGTCCCTGCGATCCATGTGGCGCCCTTCGTTCGCCGCGCTCCCCGATTTGTTGGCGCTTGTCTGATGCGCCAATAGGACAACCAGAAGTGCTGCAGATAATGTCGTGAAGGCGAGAGTGAGCGGCCATGCAGGTCCCAAACTTAATAGCCATGAGGCAAGAGACATCGCCAACACGGCAATCCATTCGGTCGTGAACTGTCACACTCTCCAACCGATTTCATGTCTGAAATCCTCCATCGCCATGTGAGCTGGCTAGTGGAGCAAAGGATGTTCTTCCAGCGTCCAATACCGGCCAAAGGACGGGCCGCATGTTCAGTCGCGGCCTAGAGGGCTTCCCGAGCCAAATGGCATCACGGATATCAATCTGCCGCGTCCTTAGCATCAGTTGCTCGTCCTCCGAAATTCGAGGCAATCCGATGTCGTCTAACGTCTCCTCGCTGAAGGTCAGGCGCTGGCCGTCCAGCTCACGAACCAGCCGATGACAGGCCGCCGCATCGCGTAGGCTGGAAACATACGTGGTAATCACCGACCAGATGGAGATGAGCTGGCGACTTGAATGGTCCGGTGCGGCGGTAATTTTCGACGGTCGCGCCTTGCAAGCTGATGCGGCGCCGTTCATGTTGAAGAACAACAAATAGTTCATGGCGCGCCTGCAAAATCGCCTACTCCGAACGAGACAGCACCCATAGAGTCCCGCGGGAACTGACCCAATTTCGCTCAACATCCAGCGACCATTTCCTGCCAGAGTGGTTTCCCTGCAGACCTTCTCGGTCTCACGGGAGCCGAATTTGATTTTCGTATGAAAGGCCCCTGTGTTGGCCTCAGATGTCATCTCCTTTTGGCCACCGTCTTGGCGGACCCATTTGCGGATTGGCAACGCTCTTGGCTGTTGGTCCAACCGCATACCTTGAAGGCGGACCGATCTGTGAAACCGGCGCAATCTTGGCCGTTGGTCCAACCGCATATCTTGAAGATGAACTCGTCAGCGAAGCCGTCACAACGCTCAGCCGTCGGACCAGCGGCATAGCGTGTTGAGGGACCCATTTGGGGCGGCGTGGCACGGACAGCTGTTGGTCCCGTCGCATATCTCGTGGGTGGGGCCATCTGCGAGGTCGTCACAATCTCGGCCGCTGGTCCAACCGCGTATCGCGTTGGCGGGCCCATTTGCGGAGGCACGTCAATTTTAGCCGCCGGCCCAGCCGCGTAGCGCGTCATCGGGCCTGTCCGCGCATCTGTCGCTCCGGCGGCATTGATAGCAACAGCCTGTTCTAACTCATTCGATGCATTTTGCTTCTGAGCTTGGCTTGCGATCCCAATTGCTAGGATGAGCGCAGCCGCTATCGCGAGCAGATAATTCATGAATTATCCTCCCAGAATTTTTTTATTTTTCAGAGAATGCTAGAAATAAATGCCGCGCCCAGGATAAGGACGCTAAGTAGACTGCTGATTTTTTCGAGGCGCTTCTTGAGGCGAGCTGCTGCACTCTAAGCTAGGTGTACTAGCACTTATGCGATTTGTTGGATAATCAGTTGTATTTTGGATTATTCAATCCGGGCTCAGCATTATCTTATGAGCGTTCGGATATCGCTGGTTCGTCATCAATGTAATCCGCACCCCGTTCGACACGCCAGTATTGCTCATCGAGCGGCGCCTGAGGTGCCAGCATTGCGGCGAGCGCAAGGCCCACTGCTGGCCGGAATCCCACGACAGCTTGCAAGCACACAAGTGATGGGTCACGACTTGCCCCATGTGCAACCTCTACTCGATGAAGGCCGCCCGGGAGGCGATCCTTCGGCTCTTCCGGATCACGGAGAACCGAGCAACAGCCATCGTTCCCAAGGACGCGATCTTCCCTGGCCACGACGCGGCGGTCGTGAGGATGGCAGCGGATGGCGAGCGCGAGCCACGCCGGCCGGGCTCTTGCCCGAACCTTGACTGCAACGCTCACCACCACGGCTTTTGACCACAGCAGCTTGTAGCGGCTTGGGCTCAGCTCCTGATCGCCGAACCCGAAGGGCCCTCCTTTCATCTCTCGAACAGTTGCGCGCAACCGTTTGGACCGGCTACGCTCGTGACACACGACCCTGAACGGACAATGAGAGCACTGGGCCCTCGCCACGTTGTGACCGACGAAAGGCAGCGGCCGAGAATGACGCCTCGCGCCAGTTCAACATGCCGGGAGCGTTGAGAGACCCTGTCGCTCCTAATCGTTCGCGGCACAACCGTGCCATTTACAACGGCGCCGATAAACAAGCCGACGACCGGCAGCGGCCTGTCGGCGCTGGCTTTCGCCAAAAATGCTTACCAGATCTTCACCCGCTGCTCGGGCGGCAGATACAGCTTGTCGCCCGGCTTCACGCCAAAGGCCTCGTACCAGGCATCGACGTTGCGGACGATGCCGTTGACGCGGAACTCGCCGGGACTGTGCGGGTCGGAAAGCAGTCGCCGGCGTTCCGCTGCCTCGTTGGTGATATTCCGCCACAGCTGGGCCCAGGCCATGAAGAAGCGCTGGTCGCCGGTGAAGCCGTCAATGACCGGCGCCTTGCCGCCCTGCTTTTCATCGACATATTTGCGATAGGCGGCATAGGCGACTGTCAGTCCGCCCAGATCGCCGATATTCTCGCCAAGGTTCTGGCGGCCGTTGATCTTCGTGCCCGGCACCGGTTCATATTGGTTGAACTGGTCGACGAGCCCGGCGGTGCGCTTTTCGAATTCGGCGCGCGACGCCGGTGTCCACCAGTCGCGCAATCTTGCCATCGCCGTCCGAGCGGCTGCCCTGATCGTCGAAGCCATGGCCGATTTCATGGCCGATGACCGCGGCGATCGAGCCGAAATTGACCGCCGGATCGGCCTTGGCATCGAAGAACGGCGGCTGCAGGACGCCGGCCGGGAAGGTGATCGAATTGAGGGACGCGATGATAGCCGGCGTTGATCTCTTGCGGGCTGTAGGGGAATTCCCAGTCGCGCGTGCCTTCCTCCAGCTTTTTCAGGCTATCGGCGCGCGCCCATTCCATCAGGCGATTTTCGTTGCCGACCAGATCGTCGGCGCCGATGCGAACCGGTTGACCGGTCGTGCCAGCGATCGGGGTAGCCGATGTGGCTGACGATCTTGTCGAGCTTGGCAGTGGCTTCGGCGCGGGTGGCGGCGTCCATCCAGTCGAGCTTCCGATCCGTTCGCGGTAGCGTGGCGCGCAGATAGCCGACCATCTCGTCGACCTTGGCGCGGTCAGAGCGCCGAAATATTCATCGACATAGATGCGGCCGATTTCCTCGCCCAGTGTCGCCGTTGACGGCGGCGACGGTTTCCAGCTCGGGCGGGCGGCGCTGGCCGCACGTCCATCAGCGTCTTGTTGTGGAAATCGAAATGCGCCTGGACCCACGGTTCGGAGAGCGAATCCGCCCAGGCATCGAGGGTGTGGAAGAGCAGATAGGACTGCAGGTCGGCGACCGGGGTTTCGGCGAACAGCTTGGCGTGTCGCGCACCGCCGTGTCGGTGACGACCTTGATCTGCGGCTGCCTTGTCGAACTTCATTTCCGTCAGAAAGGCGTCCCAAGGGAAGCCCGGCGCATAGGCCTTTAGCTCGGCCAGCGTCATCACGTGGTTCATGCGCACGACATCGCGGCTGTCCGCCGATGCGTCCACTGCCGCCTGGCGATTTCGGTTTCGAGCGCCAGCACACTGGCGGCGCGGGCATCGGCGTCTGGAATCGCCGGCGCGGCGGAAACTTGTGCGATATAGTCGCAGCAACGCCTTGCGAACGCCAATGTAAGGCTCGCTCTCGGCAAGATAATAGTCGCGCGACGGCATGGTCAGTCCGCCGGCCCCGACGACGGCCATCTGGCGGCGCGGGTCGTTTGCATTAGTGGCGACGCCACCTCCGATCACGCCGTTCATCCAGGATACGCCATGATCCTGGTGAGATCGGCGCGGTCATTGGTTCCCGCGATGATCGATAGCCTGCTCGCAATTGGCGTCATGCCGAGCGCGTTGCGACGCGCTACGTCGGAATGCGAGCGGTGGAAGTCGGCGATCTGCTGTTCGGGACGTGCCCGGTGCGTCATTGCCTTCGCGGGCTTCCTTGATGATGCCCGCCACGCGCTGTTCGGTGGAAAGATAGACCTCGGTGAAGGAATCGATCGCGGGCAGGCCGGCCGGAATCTTCGCCGACTTCAGCCAGGCGTCGTTGACATAGCGGTAGAAGTCGTCGCCGGGCGTGACCGTCTTGGACAGCCCCTTGGTATCGAGCCCCCATTCGCCGATTGCTGCCTTCTGCTGGGCGGCAGATGCAGCGTGGCCAAACGCCGTCGCCAGCAAGGCGGTGGCGACACTCGCGAATAGCAACGACCTCACGGCAATTCCCCCTTTGACATTCAACCGCCGAAGACGAACGCGTCGGGGATGTAATAGACTTCCGCCTCGCCGATGCGGACAGTCGTCATGTCCTCATTTTTCGTCGCGGTCAGCTTGGCGTTGGCATTGCTGCCGCTGGCCTTACCGTCGGTGAAGGTGATGCTGCGCTGCCCGCCATCCGGGGTCTGCAGTTCGACCACTGCGTTGCCGCCTCCCTTGCGGATCACTCCGGCCTTGCAGGCGGCGGGCTTTCCGCCCGGTGTGGTGACGCACGAGATATCGGCGGTGGCATTGTAAGTGGTGCCGGGGACAAGGGCGTCGCTGCTCGCCCTAGGCGCGCCTGTGATAGCGAGGGTCAGCGTGTAGTTCGCGGTTTCGTTGCGCCGGGCGCTCGCCCGCATCTGATAGACCTGCACCCTATAGCGGCCGTCCGTCGGCAGCACGCCGGTAAATTTGTAGGGTCGTCCGAGCCCAGCGAGATCGCCGTGTCGTTGCCAGGGGCAAAGACGTTCATTTCGGTCGAACCCTTGGTGGATTTTAGCGTCACCGTCAGCGTCTGACCGGCGCGGGCATCGAGTAGATACGTGTGATCTTGCTCTCCCTTTATGCTGCCTGTCACCGTCGCTGCGCTCTCGCCTTTGTCAAAGGCGACAACCGTCTGCTGTTGTGCGCTGGCCGGGAAGGCCAGCATCAGTCCGGCCGCCACGCTAAGGGCGGTGAAAAGCGTCTTCATCATGTGAGGCTCCTGTAGCTGTTGAGGCAAAGTGAGGGCACTGCCAGTTCGCGGTAAAGCTGTGATACCAGCGTAAAATGCTGAAGCGTGACGCCGATAAATGGCTTTTGCCTATGTATATGGCGCTCGTGCTCATGCCGGGTGTGCCTGTCGCAAGCCAGCCGGCGCCGGTTCCGCCGCCTCTTCCCCAGATGCGTGCCGATTGTATCCGGCCGCAATATGCCTCTGACGCGCTGGTCTGCGGCGATCCCGAGCTGGTCGCTGCGGATGCGGAGGTGGCGGCGCTGGCTGCCACGACGCCGACCGTCGCGGACGGTGCCATTTGGGAAGACCAGGCTGCATGGATACGACGGCGCAGCCTTTGCGCCTTCGGCCCAGATCATCGCGGCTGTCTGGTTGCAGCCTATGTCGATCGGCGATCCGTTCTCTCGGCAGCGACGGCGCCCGCCACGCAGCAAGTGCGCTGCTTCGGTGCCTGGCAGGGGCGCAGCCTGACAGGCAGTGCGATGGCGTCCGGTCAGCCCGTCACCATCTACGACAGAGGTCAGTTGTTGGGCGTCGCCACGACAAAGAGCGCGCTTTGGCAACCAATGCTTTCCTTGCGCGCCGCTGGACCCGACTTCGAGCTGCAGGCGCTGGACGGCAGGCGGTTTAAATGCCACCCCGCACCCAACTAACGCCGCACTACTGCAAGTATTCAAAAACATTTGCCTCATGTCGGGTCAGCGCCTGAAATCGCCACGCATCACCGGCAACGTAGGTACGTCTGGATGTTGGTTATGCTGCCGGGCCGGCCATCGACCGTGATCATCTGCAGGCACCAGCGGGTACAACCGTTACCACCAGATTGTACTCTTGCCGAACTTGGCCATCATCTGAAGTGGCAGTGGGCGCACACATCACGTTTGCCAGAGTGAACAAGCAGGCGAAGCAGGAGCGGCCATCTCGAAAGACGGCCGCTGTTCTGTCGATTGGTCTGCTGGAGTTACCAGCCCGCCCAGCATCTGCCGTAGAACTTCTCAATGCCGTCGATTGAAATGCGGCCGGTTCTCCGATCAACAACGAGACGAGGTTTATTGAGGCCATTCAAGGTGTAACGTCCACGCACTTCGTCACCCGAGACGCTGAGGTTCTTGAGATTCCACCAACCTCCACGGTCGCCACCATAAATCGGTGGGACCAGCCGACCAGACGGATGAATGCGCCCGTTGTACCCTGAGCCATCTCGAAAGATTTCGATCATGACGGTTGCCGGGAACGATGCTCTACGAGTGAACCAAACCTTTTCGTCCCAGTTTTCGAGAACGGGCTTATCGCCTTCGCCGTAGCACGTCAGGCTGATATCGGCCTTTCCTGCATAGGAGCCAGCGTTCGGCCGCGTATCGAAGTTGCTGTAATCCTCGCCGCGATTGCCCGCCCACCAAGACGAGTTGTCGCGGTCATTACGGCAGCTGCTGTTGGACGTCTCGAAGCCTCCGGAGTGGCGGCACTCACCGCGCGTCGTCAACCAGTCGTGGCCCTTGCGCTCGCAGCAGACACGCTTGTCATCGTAGGTGGTCGTCGACCAGGGACGATTGTCCATATCTCTGCGGCACACCTCGCCGCGCACTTCTTTACCACTAACGCCGCGGCACAGTTCGCGCGTTGTCAGCCAGTCTCGGCCGTCCCTCTCGCAGCAGACCGTCATGGTCGCCTGAGGATCACTGTGGCTTGCCACCGGCCGATTGCCCAAGCCCTGCTCTTTCCGATAGCTTGAAATGGCGCCGTCGGCCTGCCGAATTTGATCGGTCTTGCAAGCGGGCAGATTGCTCTTCCTCTGTCCGCGGGCGTTATAATAGACGACGCAATTGTTTTTGAAAATTACCTCCGCCTCACCGTTTGTTCCAGCAATAATCTCTGGTGGAGCGGCTTTGGCGGGAAGCGTCAGAATTTGAGTTGCAATAAGTAGTCCTAACCCGAACGCGAGTGCGGCACGCATTTACTCTCTCCCCTAATGCAGGTCATTCAGCGCGAACCCAACCAAGCTCGCTAGTCTCCAACAAGTCGCCCCATGTCAAGACGCTCGCGTCGATTAAGGCCGATGAACCATTGACGCCCTGCCATATTCCAGATCAATTGGCCGGACCGGCTAAGGAAGCACACTCGGAGCGCTTCGGCGGTTCGGCCCCTAAACGCGCAATTGTAAAATCAGGCTACTGCTCCGAGTTCATCAGCACGAAATCTTCGCCCGTTCGTGTATTCGGGTGGGCCGGAAGTTCGGTCGTAACGAGGACCATACCGGCGTGCATGCGCTCCTGAATGGCCTGCAGCACGGGCTTGTCGGCCTTGATGCGCAAGAGGACCGCCTCTTCGGGCTGCCCGAGCGGTATTCCCGTCTGGTCGTGGTGGCTGATGGCGTGCCACGAAAGACCTTTGCTGCGTTCGTGTGCCCCCGTGAGCATGAAGACATGGCGGCCCAACGGTTTCTCGGGATTCGTGATCGTCGCGGGTCCTTCTGCAACAGGCGCGCCATTCTCGAGCACGGTAATACTCATGTCGCCGTGACTGACTATGACGGCGGTCGAAGCACTATCTGCCGTGGTGACCTGGGCCTGCCAGGGGAGCTTCTCGCCCTTGAGTTTGCTGTGTACCGATGTGAATTCGTGGTGTGCGTACTCTCCGAGAACTAGTCCAGGGTGCGCGACTTCTTTGGGATCTGAATGGCTACCGGCAATGATGACAGGCATCCCGACGTGGGTGATGCCGAACAAGAGTTCTGAGAACTTCATCGGGAGTCGGATACAGCCGTGCGACGCCGGATATCCAGGCAACTGGCCGGCATGCAGCGCGACCCCATTCCACGTCAGCCGGTTCATGTTCGGCATGGGCGCATTGTTATACGTGGACGAGCGGTGGTTCTTGTCCTTTTCCAGGATCGTGAAGACGCCCGTTGGGGTCGAATGACCGGGCTTCCCGGTCGAGCACGTCGAGACGCCGATGCGAATGCCGTTGCGGTAGACGTGAGCGCGCTGCTCCGGGATCGACACGATGACGGCAACTGGACCGCTCGGCGAGCGCTCGGGATGCCAGGTGAACTGACCCGGTTTCAAATCGTTCGTCTTCTTGTACACCGGCTCACTGCGCCCCGGCCCTGGAAGGGTTCCACTCAAGGCGAGGAAGGTACCGCCGCCTGCAAAGACCCTCATTACGGTACGGCGGTCGTATTTATTCATGTTGACCCATCAGATTGGCTAGCCCGCCTTTCTCAACGGGGGTAGGGCATCGGGGCTCCGACTCAGCGAAAGTTGTTGTGCAGCAACGACTTCGCTGTGAGCAGGAGACGTCCCCGATGCCGACACAGTGTAGCCAGGATTTGTTCGATTTCGGAACCGTGGAGGGCCGCGAGGTTGTGGGCGCGTTCGACGGCGGCGACGATCACGTCGCACGGCGGCGGTGCTGCTGCTGGGCCGCCGACAAGGCGATCGGGCTCGTCGCGCGCTCGCCCAGCTGCTTCCAGGATGGCCGCGACCCGGACGTGCTGCTGCACACGATGCCGACGCTGCTCGGCCAGCGCATCTTCGGCATCGCGCTCGGCTACGAGGACCTGAACGACCACGACCAGCTGCGCCACGATCCGGTGCTCGGCGTGCTGGCCGGCAAGCTCGACGGCCAAGCGCTCGAACTGCGCGGCGCTCGCCGGCAAGTCGACGCTCAACCGGCTGGAGCACGCCGCCAAGATCGGCAGCGATCGCCTATCACAAGATCGACCACGACGGCGCGGCGATCGAGCGGCTGTTCGTGACGCTGTTCTGGAAGCCTATCGCGAGCCGCCCATCCGCATCGTCATCGACCTCGACGCCACGACGATCCGCTCCACGGCGAGCAGGAGGGCCGGCACTTCCACGGCTACTACGACTGCTACTGCTATCTGCCGCTCTACATCTTCTGCGGCCGGCATCTGCTCGCCGCCAAGCTGCGGACCGCCGACAAGGATGCGGCCGACGGCGCCAAGGAGAGATTGCGCGCATCGTCGCGCAGATCCGCGAGCGCTGGCCCGACGTCGAGCATCATCCTGCGCGCCGACAGTGGCTTTGCCGCGACGAGCTGATGGCGTGGTGCGAGGAAAACGACGTCGACTACATCTTCGGCCTCGCCGGCAACGAGCGCCTGGTCAAGGCGCATCAGGCGCGAGCTGGCGCATGGCCCGACGCGAGAGCCGCCGCGTACGGGCAAGCCGGCGCCGTTTCGCGGACTTGGAGGACTGGCGACACGCGCGACAGCTGGGCGCTGCCGCGCCGCGTGATCGGCAAAGCCGAGTGGACGCAAGGCGAGGCCAACCCGCGCTTCATCGTCACGTCGCTGCAACTGGATCGGACGGCGCGCGCTACCTCTACGAGGACCTCTACTGCGCGCGCGGCGAGATGGAGAACCGCATCAAGGAGTGCCAGACCGACCTGTTCGCCGACCGCACCAGCGCCGCCAGCATGCGCGCCAATCAGCTGCGCCTGTGGTTCGCCGCGTTCGCCTACGTGCTGATGTGCGCGCTGCGCCGCATCGGGCTCGCCGGCACCGCGATGGCGGCGGCGACCTGCGGCACCATCCGGCTGAAGCTGCTGAAGATCGGCGCGCTGGTCACGACCAGCGTGCGGCGCATCAAGATCGCGATGGCCTCGTCCTGTCCCTACCAGGACATCTTCGCGCACGCCCACGAGCGACTATCTGCGGCCGCGCGCTGACGCGCGCCCGCCCGAGACGCAACAACAGAGGATCATCGCCGAGCCTCAGCGCGCCACTCCCTGAGTGGCGACGATCACGCCTGACTAATCGAAAGCGTTACCCGGCGCCCCCTCAAGCTGACCGCGCGAGTGACACCCGTTGAGAAAGCCGGGCTAGCGCGCCATTACAGTAAGTGGCCATTGAATGGCAACCTGAGCGCAATTGTGGCAATGGCCGCAAACTGAGATAGATCAGCCTCGACCTGCGAATGCTGCGCCCGCAACCGAACCGGCCGCGCTAAGGTCTCGCAGGAGTTTTCAGCTGCCCCTAAAGTGCGGAACAGTCCATTCTCGCCAAGACGCATTTAGACCGATTAGACCGAACTGTTGCGGAACGTGAACGACGTCTGGTTTCTCACTTTTGCGTTTGGCGTGAGGACAGCAACCCTTGTGGGGTCCCTGGCCCTGCTTGGCTACGGCCGCCGTTTGGGTGAGCGCTATCTCGGGGAAACGTGCAAGCAAAATCAGACAGGTTTGAAAGGGATCCAAAGGACCGTTGTTTGGCTCGTTGTGCTGTTGTTGGCGTTTGCTCTTCAGGGCGCGCTGCAAAGATACCATGAACGCCTGCGGTTGACCTTACAGGAAGCAACTGCGATCACCACGGCCCACAACTACCTAGATTTGCTGCCCGCCGAAGTTGGGGGTAGCATGAAAACGAAGTTGAAGAACTATCTTGAACATCGTCTCGAACTCACCCGGCGATCCGTTTCGTTCTCGTTCTGGGAAGGAGCAGCGACGTACTCCGTTGCTGAGAGATCCCGCGTCCTCGAGATTGCGAACGCAATTCAAACTAAATCTCACGAGATCTGCGGTACGAGTTCAGATGCCGTTTCATGTTCTTCTCCTCTTGCCCGCCCTTTCCCGAATGTTTGACGCTGCCGCAAACCGCAGTGGCGCAAACCACAAACATCCACCGCACACATTTTTCGCAATGCTGTTCGCTCTTGGCTTGGGCCGCCTCCCTGCTCACCGGATTTGAAATGGCGGTGGTCGCTCCCGGGAGTTCCCTTCACACGGTCACGTTTGCCACCCTGCTATCTGTGATGCTGTACGTAATCACCGACCTTGAATTTCCAAGGTTGGGCTTGATTAAGTCGGATTCGTTTGACCATGTTCTGGAAGACGCCCTCAGAGATATGGGCTGACAATGACCCATGGTCGTGGGGGTAGTCAAACCGTGGTGTGCGGGGCGGCCTGACCCTGCAAAAATTTGCGGTACGTCCATCGTGCTGACGTCATATCCATTTCCCGAGATGGCGAAAGACACTAGAGAACCGCGAGTTCACCTGTGAACTTTGATAAGATGTTCCACATCATGATGTTCTTCCTTTTCTCCGGAGGCGTGGCCCTCCTTATTCTCGGTGGCTCCATTTTTCTCTTGAATCTTGGACGTCAACTCGGCACTCGCCATCTGGAGCGCCAAGGCACCGTGGACGTGCAAGGTTGACGGTGCGGCTACGGGCATCGCCACATCCCTAGAGGCGAACTCGTCGGCGCCGTCGGAAGCGGCAGTGCAGACGGTCGAAGCGGTCATGCCGCAAATACAAGCTGATAGAAGAGTGGCGGCGGCGCGGTGCATAAGACTATGCATGACTGGTTCTTTCAGCTTCGGAAAGGTAGGTTGCCCTGGATGTGAAAACCGCATGTATAAAAGTATCAAAGGATTCAGTGACTAATATGACTGCAACAGTCTTTTGTGGCATTTGCATCAAGTCAAACTAATTGGGAATGAAGTGTGACTTACAGTCGATCGTTCGGTATGCAGTAGCATATTATCGCAAGCGGGCTCTGGATTTGGAAGAACTTCCTGATCAGCGCCATTGCGCTCTGATGTAACCCAAGTCGCAAGCGGTGTGAGCATCCTTCTCTCTGCTGGACTCAAAGCTCGCTTCAGAGGCAGGGGTCCAGATATAACATTAGGAGAAGTGTCTCCGTTGATGCGGTCCAGTTGTCTTAGTCAGGGCTTGCCAAGCCGAAGCCCAGCAACGACTTTGCATTCCCTGTCATTCCTGATTTCTTCCGAATTGTACGGGCGCCGCCGCCATGGATACTCGTTCCTACCAGAGCTCCTTCAAGCTGAAGAATAGCGTCGCGATCACGTTGCGCGCGATCCGCCCCGATGATCGGGAGCGGCTACGCACAGCCTTCGGTCACCTCGACCCTGCCACGATCTACACGCGCTTCTTCGGTGCCAAGCGCGAATTGAGTGAAGCTGAGCTGACGGCTGCTACCACTGTCGATTTCCATGCGGTGGTTGCCCTCGTCGCCGTCCTCGACAACGATCCGGAAACGATCATTGGAGGCGGCCGCTACGTTCGCTCGCCTGGGCCCAACTCGCCCGATGCCGAAGTCGCTTTCATGGTGGAAGAGGACTACCAGGGACTTGGCCTTGCGAGCCTTATCTTGCGGGAGCTGAGTGCCATCGCGAGGGGCGCGGGCGTCGCGCGTTTCATTGCGGAGGTGCTGCCAGCGAACACCGCAATGCTCCAGGTCTTCCGCCACAGCGGCCTTGCACTGTCGAGCCGGACAGAAGACGGGATCGTGCATGTTACGCTAGAGCTTTGACGATTTAATGTGTCGACTGTCATGCGTAATTGAATGGTTCGCTAGCGGATGATGTCATCCGCTAACTTCGTTGCTCTTCTAAATTGACCCACATCAATGTTCTGTATGAGAATGTCCCTAAGAAACTAGCAACGCTTATCTGAAGCTATTGCCCTCATCCTCCGCCCTATCAGGTCGCGCGCGATCCACATCAAGCAAAGAGTTTTTGCCATGAAGCCCTCGAATTCCCGGCCGGCCGCCGCGTCCGCTGCCTTTCTCGAACAGACTCCCGCCGTCTTCGCTGCTGCCGCCACACCATCGCTCGATGCATGGAGCTACTGGGTGGATGCATGGCAGCGCAGTCTCCTCTTTCTGGACGTCATGCGTCAGCGCAGCGAGCGCTACGAAGAGCACGCTGCAAAAGAGGCTCCGCACGTCTTAAAGTTCGAATGTGACCTTGTCGTCGACGGACGCAAACTGCAAAAGCCGGTGAACTATGCGCTGGTGCGCATTCGTCCTCCGGAGGGTGTGACGATCGATCCAAAGAAGCGACCGTTCGTGGTGGTCGATCCGCGCGCGGGCCACGGCCCCGGTATTGGTGGCTTCAAGGCCGACAGCGAAATTGGCGTCGCGCTCAAGGCCGGCCATGCCTGCTACTTCATCGGCTTTCTTCCGGAGCCCATGCCAGGGCAAACCATCGAGGATGTCGCGCACGCTGAAGCACAATTCCTGGAGCGCGTCATTGCGCTGCATCCGGAAGCCGATGGGCGCCCGGCTGTCATCGGGAACTGTCAGGCCGGTTGGGCCGTGATGATCGTCGCGGCGATGCGGCCCGATCTCGTCGGGCCCGTCATTCTCGCCGGCGCCCCCTTGTCCTACTGGACGGGCGTTCGTGGTGAAAATCCTATGCGCTATACCGGCGGACTTGTTGGTGGCACCTGGATCACGGCCCTGATGGGCGATCTCGGGGCCGGTAAGTTCGACGGCGCATGGCTCGTTACGAACTTCGAGAACCTCAATCCTTCAAACACCTACTGGACGAAGACCTACAACCTCTATGCCAAGGTCGATACCGAAGCGCCGCGCTACCTCGAGTTCGAGCAGTGGTGGGGTGGGCACGTGATGCTCAACGCCGAAGAGATGCAGTTCATCGCCGACAAACTGTTCGTTGGTAACAAGCTCGCCACAGGAGACCTGACGCTCCAGGATGGTACGCGGATCGACCTGCGCAACATTCGCACTCCGATTGTGGTCTTCTGCTCTAAGGGAGACAACATTACACCGCCGCAGCAGGCGCTCGGCTGGATTCTGGATCTTTATGCGAGCGTTGACGACATCCGCGCGAATGGGCAGACGATCGTTTATTCGGTACATGACAACATCGGCCACCTGGGAATTTTCGTTTCGGGTTCGGTGGCGAAGAAGGAGCACGATGAGTTTGCGAGCAATATCGATCTGATCGATATCTTGCCGCCGGGGCTTTATGAAGCCGTAATGACGCCGAAGGACGTGTCCGATCCCACCGCGGATCTGATCGAAGGCGGCTATCTTGTACGCTTCGAAAGTCGCACGCTGGACGATATCCGCGCGCTCGGCGGCAACACGCAGGAAGATGAGCGGAAGTTCGCAGCGGCAGCCAGGGTGTCGGAAATCAATCTCGGTCTCTACAAGACACTATGGCAGCCTTGGGTGCGAATGTTCGCCAACGCCGGCAATGCGGAGATGATGCGCCGCATGCATCAGGCGCGGTTGCCTTACGAGATGTTCAAAGCCGATAGCCCGATTTGGCGGACGCTTGATCCGCTGATCGAGAGTGCAAGATCCGCACGACAACCGGTGGCGCCGAACAACCCCTTCTGGCAAGCGCAGAAGATGTATTCGGAATGGATCATCGCAACTCTCGATGGGTATCGGGATGTGCGAGACAAAATGCAGGAGGAATGGTTCCACGCTGTTTATGGCTCGCCGATCGTGCAGGCGATGCTGGGCCTCAGCGGATCGGACACGGATGTGCGTCCGAAGCCGGCGACCGATATGAATTACCAGAGGCTTGTCGAACACCGCATTGAGGAACTCAAAGCCAACATCGCCGTCGGGGGACCAGTGGAGGCCGGTTTGCGGGCGCTTCTCTACATCCGCCTGTCTGATGGAGCCGCGGACGAGCGCTCGTTCGCGCTTCTGTGCCGGATGCGCCAGGAAGCCGGTAAGGGTGTGCCAATCCGGGCTTTCAAGAAAATGCTGCGCGAGCAATTTTTCATGCTGATGATCGACGAACGCGGCGCGCTCGATGCGATCCCGGAAATGCTCGCCCGGGATCCAGAGAAGGCAGCGGATATGGAAAAGAAACTCGATCGTATGATCGAGACGCTTGGTCTGCAGAGCCCGGAGGCGAAAGAACGCTACGGGGAGATGCGGGCACTCTTTGCGCACGTGCAACCGCCACACGGCCACATCGAGAAGGCCTCAACGAATTCGCCCAGCGTGCACGCGCTGCCCAGTCGCAAGGGACATGGGCCCCGGCGCCACATCTAATCAACTATAATTATCCCGTTGAAGACGAAGATAGGGAACAGAATCATGTCCGGCATTATCAGCCCAAAAGAGTTGAGCCTCATCAGTAGCGCCGCCGATGACGCCAAGTTGGATGAAGACCGTAAAGAGCGCGATAAGAAGGCTAAGCAGAAGAAGGATCTGCAGGAGGCCTTCATGTCTCAGGATCTTCATCCTGAAGTTCGCGACCGGGTGAACCAGGCTGTGCGCCGCGCCGCTGAGCAGGGCCTGACGCAACTTCAAGTCATTACCTTCCCGGCCAGTTACTGCAACGATGGCGGACGCCGGATCAACAATCTCGATCCGAATTGGCCCGAGTCGCTCGAAGGCTTTGCCAAGCGCGCCTACGAATTCTACGAGCGTGAATTAAAGCCGCTCGGCTACAAGCTGCACTGCGAAGTTATCAGTTTCCCAGGTGGCATGCCGGGCGACGTCGGGATGTTTCTGAAGTGGGGCTGAAGAAGCCCCGCGGTAGATGCGCCGCGCAAAGCGCGGCTCCAAAATCAAACCTTGACCAACGGTGGCTGCGATGTCGTCGCGAAAGATGCCTGCCGCGCCTGAGCGCACGCACGAAAAGTACGATCGTCTGATTGCACTGGCAAAGACTATGCCCGCAGTCTCCGCAGCTGTTGCCCATCCCTGCGATGAAGCCTCCCTGACCGGTGCTATGGAGGCGGCCGAAGCAGGCCTGATTGTTCCGATCCTCGTCGGGCCTAAATTCAAGATCGAGGCAGTCGCAAAAAAATGCGGCATCGATCTCAAAGGCGTCGAAATCGTCGACGTGGCGCACAGCCAAGAGGCTGCGACGAAGGCCGTGGAGATCGTGCGATCGGGCCGCGCCGAAGTTTTGATGAAGGGCAGCCTTCATAGCGATGAGCTTCTCTCCGCAGTGGCAAAGAAGGATACAGGTCTTAGGACGGGGCGGCGCATCAGCCACGTCTTCATCATGGATGTCCCGGATCATCCGCAGACGCTATTCATCACCGACGCGGCCGTGAACATCTTCCCCGACCTGATGGCAAAGCGCGACATCGTGCAGAACGCCATCGACCTCTTTCAGGGGCTCGGGCTCGGGACACCTAGGGTCGCAATACTGTCAGCCGTCGAAACGGTCACGATCAGCATCCCTTCGACCCTGGAAGCGGCGGCGCTGTGCAAAATGGCGGATCGCGGGCAGATCACCGGGGGCATTCTCGATGGACCGCTCGCCTTCGACAACGCGATCAGCCCGGAGGCTGCGGCGATCAAGGGCATCAAATCCGAGGTCGCGGGCCGAGCGGATATTCTGGTTGTCCCCGATCTAGAAGCCGGCAACATGTTGGCGAAGAACTTGTCGTTCCTCTCGCACGCCGATGCGGCGGGGATTGTGCTCGGTGCGCGCGTGCCCATTATCCTCACGTCCCGTGCCGATAGTGTACGCACACGCATGGCCTCATGCGCCATCGCGGTTGCGTTTGCCCATAGCCAGCGGTCGTCAGCCCCGGTCCGGTCGTAGCCATGAGCGATACGGTGCTCGTCCTCAACGCGGGAAGTTCGAGTATCAAGTTCCAGCTGTTTGGGCTGAACAGTGAGAGCGGGCTCGACCGGCAACTGAAGGGCCAGATCGAGGGCATCGGCGTCACTCCGCACCTGATCGCCAAGAGCGCCGCTGGCGCCGTTCTGAAGGAGGTGTCGTGGCCAGGGCCGGATGTGCCGGCTGCCCCTCAAGCTCTCGGAAAGGTTGTCGAGTTTCTGGCGGAATACCTTGGCGGCAAGCTCCCAATCGCGGTCGGGCATCGCGTCGTTCACGGCGGCATTCAATTCAGCGCGCCGACGGTAGTGACGCCGGAAATTGTTTCGACGCTCGAAAGGTTCGTGCCACTGGCACCGCTGCATCAGCCGAACAATCTGGCGCCGATCAAGACCATTCTTGAGCGTCTGCCGCACATTACGCAGGTGGCCTGCTTCGATACGGCGTTCCATCGCGGCCACCCCGAACTCGCCGATCGGTATGCGATCCCCGAGCCGTTGTATCGGGAGGGTGTGCGCCGCTATGGATTCCACGGCCTGTCATACGAATACATTGCCGGCCGTTTGAAGAGCGTCTCGCCCAATCTCGCCAAGGGCAAAGTCGTCGTCGCGCATCTGGGCAGTGGAGCTTCGATGTGCGCGCTTGCGAGTGGGCGCAGCATCGATAGCACGATGGGTTTCACGGCACTTGACGGTCTGCCGATGGGAACCCGGCCGGGTCAACTCGATGCGGGGATTGTGCTCTACCTTCTGCAGCAGAAGGGCATGACCGCCCCGCAGATCGAGCGATTTCTTTACAATGATTGCGGACTGAAGGGTCTTGTCCGGCCTCAGCAACGATGTTCGCGTTCTCCTGCGTAGCGATGATCCGCGCGCGCAGCTGGCGCTCGATTATTTTGTTCACCGCATCGCTCTGATGGCCGGATCACTCGGCGCCGCGCTCGAAGGGATCGACGGGTTCGTCTTCACCGCTGGTGTCGGCGAGAATGCGCCAGCGATCCGGTCGGCGGTCGTGAAGCGGCTGGCCTGGCTCGGGCGCCGACCTGGATGAAAAGGCGAACCTGAGCGGTGCGCAGGTCATATCCACGAAGACATCCCGTATCGAATGCCTCGTCATTCCGACCGATGAAGAACTCATGATTGCGGAACACACCCGCGAATGCCTGCACACGGTGCAGGGGCGCACAACGGAGTTGACCCGATGATGGATCCCGCCAAGTTCAAGCTGCTCAAGGGCAAGAAGGCGCTGGTCACCGGGATTGCCAACGATCAGTCGATCGCGTGGGGATGCGCCAAGGCCTTCAGTGCACTTGGCGCTGATCTCGCAATTACTTATCGCAGCGAAAAGACGAAGCGCTTCGTCGATCCAATTATTGGGGAGGTGAAGCCATCGATCTACATGCCGATGGATGTCGAGCACCCCGGCGAACTCGAAGCCGTGTTCGAGGCCATCGAAAAAAAATGGGGCAAGCTCGACATCGTCCTCCATTCGATCGCGTTCGCACCGAAGGCGGACTTGCAGGGTCGTGTCGTCGATTGCTCCAAGGACGGATTCCTGATGGCGATGGAGCTCTCGTGCTGGTCGTTTATCCGGATGGCGAAATTGGCCGAGCCTCTAATGAAGGATGGCGGTACGCTTTTCACGATGACGTATTACGGCTCGCAGATGGTCGTCGAGAACTACAACATGATGGGGCCTGTGAAGGCGGCGCTTGAATGCGCGACGCGGTATATCGCTGCCGAGCTTGGCCCCAAGGGCATTCGCGCACATGCGATTTCACCGGGCCCGCTGAAGACGCGAGCGGCCTCCGGCATTAGTGAATTTGATAAGCTTTTGATGAAGGCCGAGTCGAAGGCGCCGGCTCGGAATCTCGTTTCGATCGATGATGTCGGCATCGCGGTTGCGTTTCTCGCTCTTGACGGGGCGAAGCTCATCACCGGCGACACGATCTACGTGGACGGCGGCTACCACATTATTGACTGACCCCACGCCGAGGACACACCATGGACGATATCCAGACTGCCAAGCCACTGATTTTCACAAAAATCGATGGCCAGATCGGCATCATTGTCCTCGACAGTCCGGAGAGGCGGAATGCGCTCTCGCATGGCCTCATCGAGGCCGTCATCGCAGCATTCGAAGCGTTTGAGGCCGCTGACATTAGGGTGGTCATTCTGCGGGCGCGGCCCGGAGTGAAAGTGTGGTCCTCGGGCCATGACGTGAATGAACTCCCAGCTGGTGGCCGCGACCCCCTCGGCTGGGACGATCCATTGCGTGAACTCGTTCGTGCCATAGAGGAGTGCCCAGCTCCGGTCATCGCCGCGATCGAGGGCGGTGTGTGGGGCGGCGCGTGCGAAGTTGTCTTCGCGTGCGACCTGATCATTGCCGCGCCGAGTGCCACCTTCGCGGTGACCCCGGCGAAGCTTGGCGTCCCCTACAATGTTTCCGGCATGCTGACGTTTATGAACGCGTGTCCGATGCGGATCGTGAAGGAGATGGTCTTTACGGCCAAGCCGATCTCGGCACAGCGCGCCGAGAGCCTTGCGATCATCAATCACTTGGTCCCCTCAGAGGATCTAGAGCCTTTCACACAGGCGATTGCGGACACCATCGCGCAGAACGCGCCGCTGTCGATTTCGGTGATGAAGGAGCAGCTGCGCATGCTCGCAGGCGCGCATCCCATGAGCCCGCGCCGCTTCGAGCGCGTGCAAGGGCTACGCCGCATCGTGTGGGAGAGCGAGGATTACGAGGAAGGTCTCCGCGCCTTCAAACAGAAGCGCAAGCCGCGGTTTTCCGGCCGCTGAGCCGGTCGGGAGAAATTGATGAAGACGGTTCCGCTCGCCGACGCCGTGGCCATGATTCCCGATGGCGCTCGCATTGTCGTCGGCGGCTTCCTCTCCGTGGGAACGCCCGAGCGTCTAATGGACGAAATTGTTCGGCAGAAGAAGCGCGACCTCACGCTGATCGCCAACGATACGGCGCGCCCGGGTGTCGGAGTCGGTAAATTGGTCGACGCGAAGTGCGTGCGCCACATCATTGTCAGCCATATCGGGACAAATCCGGAGACGCAGCGGCAGATGATGGCCAATGAGATATCTGTCGAACTCGTACCGCAGGGAACGCTCATCGAACGCATTCGCGCCGGCGGATATGGGCTCGGCGGCATCCTCACGCCCACGGGTGTCGGCACGCTCGTCGAAGAGGGCAAACAAAAGATCGATGTGGGCGGCACGCCGTATCTCCTCGAGACGGCCCTGAAGGCGGACTTCGCGCTCGTGCATGCGTTCCTCGCCGACTACCTCGGGAACCTCGCGTATGCGCTCACGGCCAGGAACTACAACCCCATCGTGGCGATGGCCGGCGAGACCGTCATCGCGACGGCCGAACACATTGTTCCTGTCGGCGTCATCGCCCCCGACCATGTCGTGACACCGGCCCCTCTCGTCGACTACATCGTCGCCAACGGATAGGCCCCATGGACGCGCAGACGGTCATTGCGAAGCGCATCGCGCGCGAACTGAAATCCGGCATGCTCGTCAACCTCGGCATTGGCATTCCCACGCTCGTCGCCGGACACGCACCGCCGGATATTCATGTGTTCTTTCACTCGGAGAACGGGCTGATTGGAACGGGGGCTATCCCGGCAGAGGGCATGGCGCACCCGACATTGACGGATGCCGGCGGGCGGCCCGTCACCGCTCTGCCGGGTGCTTCGACGTTTGATAGCGCAATCTCGTTTGGCTTCATGCGCGGCGGCCATGTCGACATCACGGTGCTCGGCGGATTGCAGGTCGACCAAAGCGGGCATCTCGCGAACTGGATGATTCCCGGCAAGATGGTACCCGGCATGGGCGGGGCAATGGATCTGGCGACGGGCGCCAAGCGGGTCATCGTCGCCATGCAGCACACAGCCAAGGGCCAGTCGAAAATTGTAGAAGCCTGCACGCTGCCGATCACATCGGTGCGGCCTGTCGACTGCGTGGTGACGGAACTTGCGCTGATCCGCTTTGCCGGCGGCAGGGCCGTTCTTGCCGAAATCGCTCCTGGCGTGTCCGTTGACGAGGTGATCTCCGCCACGGAAGCGGAGTTAGTGATCTCAGACGATTTGTGTGAAATGCAGCTTTAGAAGCGGAGGCCTGATGAGGCTTCCGGAGGCGACGCAATGACCTGGAACCGCTGGTACGCCATCCGCAGCTATGTCCGATCTTCGCTGTGGGTCGTTCCGTTCATTGCAATGCTTCTGGAGCAGATTGCGTTACGTGTCGCGATTGCCGTCGACAGCCGATTGAACTGGGTTCCCATATGGCCATTGACTGAGGCCGGAACCACGGCGGCGATGCAGACCATCATCACGCTGACACTTTCATTTCTGGTGTTCACGTTCGGGTCGATGCTGGTCGCAATTCAGGTCGCAAGCGGACAGCTAAGCCCGCGGGTCATTGCCACTACGCTATTGCGCGACAATGTCATTCGGGGAACCGTGGGCCTATTCGTATTCACGATGCTCTTCGCCATTGGCGCGGTCTCGCGACCCGATTCCACAGCGCCCCGTCTTCTCATCTGGATCTCCGCGGGGCTGGGGCTCTCTTCGCTCGCCGCCTTCCTCCATCTGATCGACTATTCCGCGCGGCTGCTACGGCCCGTTAGCATCGTCTGGCTTGTTGGAGAGCAGGGAAAGGCGGTCATTGAGAGCGTGTATCCCAACCCCATCAAGGAGACTGACACCGGGCAGCTTCATGCGCCGAAACTCGAACCGGCTCATCGTATCGTCGCTCACGACGGTGCATCGGCGATCATTCTAGCGGTGAACATCCAAATGCTGGTGATCGAAGCGCAAAGGATCGGCGCTGTCGTCGCATTGGTTCCTCGCGTCGGTGATTTCGTCGCGACCGGAGATCCCCTGTTCAAGATTCACGGGTCCAGCGACAATGTGGACGAAGGCTCATTGCGGGATGCGGTCGCGTTCGGGCGCGAGCGCACATTGGAGCAGGATGCCACATTTGCGTTCCGCGTGATCGTCGATATCGCCATCAAGGCCCTGTCCAAAGCCATCAATGACCCGACGACTGCGGTTCTTGCGATCGACCAACTCCATCGACTGCTTGCGCATGGTGGGCCGCCGCCATTTGCATGACGACCAGATCAGCAGATGCGGCCGGGCGGCTGCGGGTCGTCTCGCCCACTCCAAACTGGGAGGATTTCGTCGAGCTGTCTTGCAGCGAGATCCGGCTCTACGGAACCGAGAACTTCCAAGTGGCCCGGCGCCTGCGGGCGATGATCCTGAATCTTCTGGAAACGCTGCCTGAGTGGCGCCGCCCGGCCTTGCGGCGTGAGCTGGACCTGCTCGATCAAGGCATCGATCGTCAGTATCCGCTCGCCGAGGATCGGGCGATGGCTCGCATACCGGACATGCAAGGTCTCGGCGGATCTTCGGGCACTCGAGAAATGGGGACGTAATCCATGCACCACGAAGCCCAGTCCGCAACGCAATCACGGGCGTTGACTCGCCCGACGCTAAAGACGCCGCGAGCGGCCGCCATTGCGGGCATCGTGTTTTCTATTCTGACGATTTTGATCCTCTGGCTCTTCCGGCTGTCCGTCCCGGCCGATCCGTTGGAGCCCGGCCTCTGGCTTCAGGCGCATGCGCAGAAGGTTGCTCTCGCGATTAATCTCGTGCCCTTTGCAGGCATCGCATTCCTCTGGTTTCTGGGTGCACTCCGCGACCGCCTCGGTGCGGAGGAAGATAGATTCTTTGCGACCGTATTTTTTGGTAGCGCACTTCTGTTCCTGGCCATGCTGTTCGTTGCGTCCGCTCTGATCGGCGCGATAATCCTGACATCACAGGCATTTCCTGACGCATTGTCGAACTCAGCGATGTTTCCGCTGGCCAGGGCCTTCGTCTACGGAATCATGAACGTCTACGCCGTGAAGATGGCGGCGGTGTTCATGTTCTCGACGTCCACCGTAGTGATCTACGCGAGCTTTGCGCCGCAATGGTTGGCGTATTTGGGTTATGCGCTCGCTGCCGTGCTGCTCTTTGGCGGTGGCCTGCTGGGCTGGGGCCTCATTGTCCTTCCGTTGTGGGTCTTCGCGATCAGCGTCTGTCTGCTGCGCGACAATCCAAGGCCTGAGACCGCCCAGCCTCTGTGAATAGGCGGATGAGGCGCGTCGGGTGGCGCGGAAAAGTCCCATCTGCTGGCTACACGTACTTCCTCTCGTTGTTGGCGCTTAGCTTAGTAGCCGCCTCTGGCGCGACGCGTGATTCTTCCTCTGAAATGTGACTCAGATCAAGGTTCGCTCGACTTCCAGGATCTACTCGTGCAACAGGGGCGATATCGGGTTGGCAGATAGCGATCTGCTGGCCACGAAGCCGAACGATTTTTCTAATTTGTGATGGGGTGACGATGACCGAAGGTCAGCATCCAGCCGCGCTGGAGCATATGCCGTGGTTCATCAGTGGGCCGCACGAGGGTGATCCGCTTTACGTGATCACGACGATCTGTCGTGATTGCTGCCATCGTCGGACTCGGAATTCTGTTCTTCACGCTCCATTCGCTTCCCGAACGCCTCGGTCACAAGAAAATGCAGTTCGAGGTGGTGGCCGTCCTCGGGCTCCTGTCGCTGTTCACGCACGTGCATGCGTTCTGGGTCGCGGGCTTGCTCCTCGCTCTCGTCGATCTGCCCGACTTTGTCGGGCCGTGGAAGCGCATGGCAACCTCATTGGAAAAAATGTCGGGCGTTGAGCCGCCGCCGGAGGACGAGTGTGCAGCCCGGACTTCCGGTAGCGAAACTCGCCGAGTCCCACCATCGGCCGCCGCTCGGCCACAGGGAACCTGATCCATGCTTGAGCTGACCCTCTGTTCGCTACTCACGATCCTGCCCGATTACCTTTACCGCCGCTTTTACCAGGGTAAGGAGTGGGGCCGTGAAATCACCCTCTATTCGGTTTGGTACGAACTCCGCTGGGGCATTACCGCTTGCATCATGCTGACGGTGCTGTTGATCACCGTTGTTTTCTACAACCACCCGGCCACGACGAACGTCGTTTCATTTTTTCGCACAGTGCCGATTCTTCCCGATACAGCGGGCCGCGTCTCGGAGATCTACGTCAATGTGACCGATCGAGTGACGCAGGGCCAAAAGCTCTTCAAGCTCGACAGCTCTAAGCAGGAAGCCGCGCTCGAGACCGCCAAGCGCCGCGTCGAGGAGGTCGATGCCGCCATGGTCATGGCGAAGTCGGACGTGGCTGCCGCCAAAGGACAAATCCAGCAGGCGCAGGGAGCTTTGCAGCAGGCGATCGACGAACTGCGCACCAAAGAGGAACTCGTCGCGCGTAATGCGGGTGTCGTCGCCGCACGTGAGATCGAAAAGCTGCAAGTGGGCGTCGAAGCCCGCAAAGGACAAGTCGCGGCCGCGGATGCTGCCTTGCAGGCAGCAGAGACACGGATTTCGACACTTCTGCCGGCGGAAAAGGCCAGCGCCAAGGCCGCCCTCGATGAAGCGCAGGTCGCCCTCGACAAAACGGTCGTCTACGCTGGCGTCGACGGAAACATCGAGCAGTTCGTGCTGAAGGTTGGAGATTTCATCAATCCCTTCATGCGTCCAGCCGGCATACTCATTCCCTCGATTGGCAGCCGAAAGCGCCAGCTCCACGCCGGTTTCGGCCAGATCGAGGCGCAGGTGTTGAAGGTCGGCATGGCGGCGGAAGCGGTTTGCTATTCGAAGCCGCTTGTGATCATTCCGCTCGTTATCACCGATCTGCAGGACTTCATCGCCGCTGGTCAATTCAAGGCTGGAGAGCAGCTCGTCGACCTGTCACAGGTTCGCCAGCCCGGCACGCTCCTCGCCTTCCTCGAGCCGATGTACGAAGGCGGCCTCGACGACGTCACGCCGGGGTCGAGCTGCATCGTCAACGCCTATTCCAACAATCACGAGCGGATTCAGACAGAAACGAACTTCTTTCGACGCACCTATCTGCATATCGTGGATACTGTGGCTTTGGTGCACGCCATCATCCTCCGAGCCCAGGCGATCTTTATGCCCTTCCAAATCCTGGTTTTCGGGGGCGGACATTGAGGCAACTCTTTTCACAGCAACCTGGAACGGTGACGACATGAAAAAGAAGACCGCGAAAGACAACGGCGGCGACCGAGTGATTGAGGCGACGGAAAATGAGGAAGCCGCCGGCGGACCTTTGAAACGAAAGGCGTACGAGAAGGAACTCAAGAAGCTCCATGTCGAACTCGTGAAGTTGCAGGAATGGGTGCGCCACGAGGGCAAAAAGGTCTGCATCGTGTTCGAGGGCCGTGATGGTGCCGGCAAGGGGGGAACCATCAAGGCGATCACTGAACGCGTGAGCCCGCGTATCTTTCGCGTGGTCGCTCTCCCGGCCCCCACCGAGCGTGAGAAATCTCAGCTCTACATTCAACGTTACATCCAGCACTTTCCCGCCGCCGGGGAGATCACAATTTTCGACCGGAGCTATTACAATCGCGCCGGGGTCGAACGCGTCATGGGCTTTTGCACCGATGAGCAGGTAAAAAAGTTCCTCGATTCCACTCCGGGTGTCGAAAAGGCGATGGTCGAGTCGGGGATCATCCTGCTCAAGTACTGGCTCGAGGTCAGTCCCGACGAGCAGACGCGGCGCTTGGAAGCCCGTGTCGATGACGGGCGCAAGATTTGGAAGCTCTCGCCCATGGATATCAAGTCATACACGCGCTGGGACGATTACACGAATGCGCGGGATGAAATGTTCCACGCCACCGATACCGCCTGGGCACCATGGTATGTCGCCCGCTCGGATGACAAGAAGCGGGCGCGGCTCAACATCATCCGGCACCTTCTGAGCAAGATACCCTACGAGAAGGTCTCGCGAGACAAGGTCAAGCTGCCAAAACGCTCGGTAGAAAAGCCGAAGGAGAGTGACGACTTCAACTTCCGGTTCATTCCCGAGGTCTTCTGAGCGGGTTTGGAGGTGTGTCCTTGAAATCCCGGACCAGCCGTTGCCGCGCACCCTGAATCAGGTCCGCGGAATCGATCAAGGACGTCCTTCAAACTCTTCTTGCGTCAAGCCCCAAGATGCGGGGGAAGCCATAAGTATTTATTGCCCGGCCGTCGAAGTCTGCATGATCTCCTCAATGGATGATCGATCATTTGGGCTCTCACATGACGGGCTCTTAAGCTTTTTTATCGGGGATTACCTGGTCAGTCGTGTGCTCATGTTGTAACGGGCGGAAGCAGGTAGAGCGTCAATCCGAAGATTAGATAGACCGTCAATGTCAGGACGCCTGTGAACCAAGCTGAGCGGCCGCTCATCGTAACCAGTGATGCAGTCATAGTTGCGATGAGGATCATGATGATCGCGCCTGGCCAGAACTGGAGGTCCATTGGTGTCGGACCAATGATATAGCTCAGCAGCAACAGCACCGGAGCAACGAAGAGCGCGATTTGGGAGGCGCTTCCCAGGGCGATGCTCACGCTCAGGTCCAGCCGGTCCTTGCGAGACTGGCAGGCAGCACCGACGAGCGAGACGACCACGAATCCAACGAACGCCGGCGTCATACCGAGCGTCACCGCAGCCTCCTGGACCGACTCGACAAAGATCTCGCTCGTCAATGCGACGGCAATCGTCACCACGACAAGAACTGTGAGTGCCATGGGCAGCGGCCAATGGTCCTCGTGATCACCCTGATGGTCTGCATTCGCGAACAGCTCCTTATGTGTTTTCAGTGAGAACAGCAGGCCAAGAGCGTAGGCAGAAATGAGTAGGACCGATAAGCCAATGCTGAGCTTGCTCGTGAAAGCCGCGTGCGCCTCTGAATCGACGTGGGAGATGGCGGACGGAACGAGCAGACCCACTGTGGCGAGGAACAGCAGCCCTGCTTGAATGCGTGCGTTGACCCGATTGTATTCCTGGAAATGGTACTTCAGGCCACCCAACAGGAACGACGCACCGAGCATGAAAAGCGTGTTCGTTACGATCGCCCCTGCGATGGACGCCTTCACGAGTGCGTACTCTCCCGCCCTGAGCGCGGTCAGCGCGATCACCAACTCGGTCAGGTTCCCCAACGTGGCATTGAGAAGCCCACCCGCAGCATCGCCAGTCTTTGCGGCGACGGATTCGGTCGCATGACTGAGCAGAACTGCCAGGGGAATGATTGCCAGCACGGACAGCAGAAAGAGGAGCGTGTGGGCTTCGGGCTTCGCTCTTTGGACGACAAAGACAACAGGCACCATACCCAATAACCAGAGCAAGGGCTGACGCCGGATTTCTTGGAGCAGCAGGTTCATGAGCACCCGTTCCTTTTGGCTCAAGTCTATCTGGCCGGATCGATGTCGTCTGCAGATGAACTGCGGGCTATTGTCTTCCGCAAGACCTCGAAAATGACGGCAGTCGACCAACCGAACAGAAGCACTCCATTCATGGCTGTCATCGGGCCGAGCAGCCGCCACCTCTCCACCGGAACAATATCGCCATATCCGAGTGTCGTGTAATTCACGAACGCGAAGTAGAGGTGAGCCGTGCTGTCGGAGACGGCGTCGACAAGCCCGTAGGCCAGAGACCACACAATGATTTCGCATGTGTGGGCCACCATCAA
The DNA here is from genome assembly GCA_963742405.1 of uncultured Alphaproteobacteria bacterium. Taxonomy (GTDB): domain Bacteria; phylum Pseudomonadota; class Alphaproteobacteria; order Rhizobiales; family Hyphomicrobiaceae; genus JAGVSR01. The sequence goes on along the minus strand of CAVUMB010000008.1, from coordinate 119,647 downwards.
TACGGATGCCGTCGCCACCATTACGGCGATCAGCAACAGATTGGGACGTGTCGCGGCTTTAGCAGCTGCCGCCTGAGAGGCGCGAACCACGGCTGTCATGATGAGAGCGTGGATGACGATATTGCAAATGCTGATGGAGCCACCGAACAGGAACTGGCGCAGCATGGATCTCTCCTTCCCACAGCGCACAGAAGCATCAAGCTAGGCTAAGCAGTTTCGATGACATCGGGAGCTTCTTCGTCGAAAGGCTCCTCAGCCTCCGAGCTTGGAGGCGGCAAGGGTGCCAAGCTTCTTGGGTCTTCGTGACGTCTGCTCTTGCCCTCGAACAGGTGACCAGCTTCTAGCACCAACTCTTTGTGCCAGATCTCGCCTGTGACGGTCGACCCATCACGCAGGACGACACTGTCTGCAAAGATCAGTACATCAAGAGCTTCGCCCTCTATGGTGACCTCAGTGGCGATTACGGTCCCTGAGATTGTCCCGCCGCGACAGACAAGAATTCCGTCAGCTTTGATCTCTCCCTCTAGGCGCCCCTGGATAATGGCCTCACCGGGAAGTGCTAGACAACCTATCACCGATGCCTTTGGCCCTAGCACGAGTGGAACATCATTATCCGGCTCAGCGGCCCTTGCGGGTAGGCCGAACTGCTCATGATTGCACCATTAAAAACACCAGAACTCGTATTTTATTTGTTATTGGTTCAGTCGCCTTCGTCCTCGGTCCATAAACGGAGAAAGCGGTCCTGCGCAAGAGCTCAATTCGAGACAGACATTGCATGAATTCGATTGGATTAGGCGCCGTCAAAGAGAAACCCGCACACCTCTAAATCGGCTGTCGCATCTACGGCGGCGTCTGCGTCCGTGCCGGACCTCTGCGAAGGAGGTGCATCGTCTGATCGTCTACGGTGTAATGAAGCGCGCCAATCTGCCTGATCCGGCGCGAACCTCTTGCCATTCCGCAACATCGAATTCGATGACCGCAAGCGCAGATTTCGGGAGCTTCGACGTAAGCGCGGAAACGTCCTTCGGTTTGCCCTGCCCAATCAATTCAACGCAGAGCGCGTGAAGTTCTGGATTGTGGCCAACCGTCATGACGTGTTGTGGCGCCGCGGCGAGATTCTGCAGTGTTTCGAGCAGGGCGGCAGGAGATGAATGATAGAGAGCGCTTTCGTAGCGGACTTCGGGCGCCGGTTCGCCGAGTTCGGCAAGAACGCGTTCCAAAGTTGCGCGTGTTCGCGTCGCGCCGGAACAGAGAACGAGATCTAGCTGTAGGCTTTCGGTCCTGAGGTATTTGCCGATGTTGGCTGCATCCTTGGCACCGCCCTTGGTGAGGGGGCGCTCGTAGTCGTTCTGAACTGCGTCAGCCGGTGCGGCTTTGGCGTGCCGGAGAATATAGAGGGTCAGCATCTTTCAACCTTCGCCCGCCAGCACAGCAAGTCAAGGCGTGAGATCTACACGTCGTTACTCGACTATGGCGCTTCTGGCCTACAATCCCTTTCATCAGATGCGTTCGATCCTCCCAGTCTTTCCAGTCCACCGAGTGGGTCTTGAGATACGCGCTGACCGCCGCGCCTAGAGTTGGAAAGAACCCCTCTTCGCCGAGCTGCGTGAACAATCCGAAGCGCTTCAGCTTGTCCTTGACCGGGTCTTTCAGTTCGGCAAAGCAGAGTTCAATGCCCAGCATCCCGCAACGTGTGGTCCAATTCGGCCAGGACATCAGCGGCCGTGATGTCGACGCTCGTTACGGGCTCAGCCGCAACAACCAGCCAGCGCACGGGAGTCGGTGAGGTCGCGGCCGCCTCCAGGATGCGCTCCTGGAACAGCTCGGCGTTGGCAAAGAACAAGGGCGCGTCCCAGCGAAACAGCACGAGGCCAGGAATGAGGCGGGCCTCGGGATAGCGCTTGATGTCATGGTAGCCTTTGACGCCTTCTGCGCGTCCAAGCACAGCGGAATGCGGGCGCCACGCATCCCATAGGAATTCAATCACGGCAATCACGACCGCCAGAGCGATGCCAGGTATCGCACCTAAGTACGGCCACGCCTACCAAACAGGCCATGGAGAGCCAGAACTCCCACTGTTGCACCCGGTAAATGCGAATGAGATCCTTGATTTCGATGAGACCGATTGCTGACGCGATGACCACGGCAGCGAGTGCGCTCGACGGCAAATTCTGGAGAAGGTTCGGTGCTGCAACCAGCAGAAGAGCCACGGCGAGCGCTCCGACGACTCCGGTCAACTGGGTTCTTGCGCCTGCCGCCTCAGCGACAGGCGTGCGCGAGGAACTGCTGCTGATTGGAAATCCCTGGAAGAAGCCGGCCGCGAGATTTGCTGCGCCGAGGCCCACCATCTCCTGGTTCGGGTCGACATACGTCCGAGTTCGTGCCGCATAGGAGCGTGACAAAACGCTGGTGTCGGCAAACGAGACCAGGGCAACGGCGAGACCGCCGAGGAGCACAGGGACCAGGTCATTGTAGGCCATCCACGGGATAGCGAACGACGGCAGACCCTGCGGAAGTGGACCCAGGACCGATACGCCGGCTCTCTCCGCCAAATCGAGCATTCCGACCGCGAGCGTGGCTCCAACCACCGCGATCAGGATGCCCGGCAATCGTTTGCTGCCCTTGAGCAGCAGGATCACCCCCAGCGTTCCCACTCCGATCAGGAAGGTCGTCCAGTTCGCCTGTCCCCCGATAGCTGCTTTGCCAATGGCCCAAAGATCGAGGATCGGTCCGGCGTCCTCGATCGAGAACCCGAAGAGTTTGGGAAGCTGGCTGATCAAGACGGTGAGTGCGATGCCGTTCATGTATCCGTAGCGGATCGGCTTGGACAGAAGCTCGGTGATGAAACCGAGGCGGGCCAATCCAGCTAGAATGCAGATAACGCCCGAGACGATCGCCATCATGCTGGCGAGTGCGACGGCCCGCATCGGATCTCCGCCGGACAGTGGCAGCACGACCGCGAGGATGACCGCCGCCAGCGAGGAATCCGGGCCAAGTACCAGAATGCGGCTGGGGCCGAACAGTGCGTAGGCCAGCAGCGGGATGATGGTCGCATAGAGGCCGTAGATGCCTGGAACACCGGACGCGACGGCGTAGGCAATGCCGACAGGCACGAGCATGGTCGTCAGAACCAACCCGGCCACGATGTCATGGCGGAGCCATGACGGATCGTAGTGGCGCAGCGTGTCGAGGCCGGGCAGCCAACGCATGACGCCGCCTTGGTCGGACGCGCGCTGAGGACGCGGGATGCGACCCGGCTCAGGCTGGGCGGAGAGGAGTGGCGGACTGGTCATAAAGCGGCGTCATCGGGTTTCGGATGTCTTCGATTGGGACCGCTCGAATTCGTCGAGTGCATCAGCGACCGTCACAAACCGGTTGGCCCTCCCGATCCGCTCTTCCAGACCTTCGCTGTTCAAACGGTCACGAACACCCGAGCGCGCTTCGACGACCTGCAGTCGGACGCCAAGAGTTCGGAGTTCGTCGGCCATTCCGGCCAGCGAATGGGCGCTCTGCAGATCCACATAGGGTGCGGCCGACAGATCGAGCACGACGAGCCTGGGTTTGATGGTCTCCGCGCGGACCCGCGTAAGGATGCGTGTCGCAGACATGGTCAATGTTGAAGTAGATCAGGCTCGCTTCGGGCCGGACGATCAGAGCGCCAGGGATCGCCTCGTTATCCGTATGACGCTCCATATCCGAAAAGCGGCGTGTGCCTGGGATACGACCGAGCACCGCCACGTGCGGCTGAGAGGTGCGGTACATGAGCTGCACCAAGAGAGATGATGGCGCCGATCATGACGCCGCGCAGCAAGCCGGAGCCCAGCACGCCGATCAGCGACGCCATCGCCACGACAAAGTCCGGGCGGCTGGCCCGCCACAGGTGCCGCAGCGCCTCGGCCTGGAACAGGCCAGCGACGGCCATCAGGACGACGGCCGCCAGAACCGGCTGCGGTAGGGCGCTCAGCTGATCCGACAGGAAGAGGATGACCAACAGAATGAACAAGGCTGAGAACGCGCCGGACAGCGGCGTACGGGCGCCGCTGCCTTCGTTGACCAGTGACTGGGACATGCCGCCGCTGACTGGGAAGCCGCGCCCCAATCCCGCGGTGAGATTGGAGGCAGCAAGCGCCAGGAACTCCTGATTGGCGTCGAGCCGACCGCCATGTTTCGCGGCGAACGTGCGGCCGATGGCAGCCGTTTCGACTGCGGCGAGCAGGAAGCATGCGAAGCGCCAGCGGCAGGAGGGCGTTAAAGTCCGACCAGTAGACCTGAGGCAAGCCAATCGCTGGCAAGCCTTGGGGCACTTCACCCAGAAGCTTGACGCCCTTTGCATCGAGGCCGAGCAGTGCCGACGCAATGATCCCGCCCACCACCACGAAAAGTGCAATGGGCTTGTTGGGAAGGAGGACCTTGCCCAGGACGAGCGCCACCAGAGCCGCAAGCCCGACACCGAGGGAGGCCGAGTTCGTCTCACCGAGATGCTTGATGAAATTGCCGCTGTTCTCCCAGAAGTCCCCATGTGCCCCATGGATCCCGAAGAGCTTCGGGAGCTGCGTACTGGCCAAGTAGAGCGCCACGCCGCATTTGAAGCCGACCATCACGCTTTCGGAAATGAAATTGACGATGGCGCCGGCACGAACGGCCCATGCGATGAAGGCAATGATGGCCACGAGAATGGCCGTGCCCGCAGCAAGTGCACCGAACCGGGACGCATCGCCGCCGGCGATATCGGACAGCGACGCGCCGACCAGCAATGAAATCGCGGAGGTGACCGAAATGGCTGTGTGGCGGGAACTGCAGAACAGCCAGAACACGAGCCCCGAAAAGAGGCAGGCATACAATCCCGCCTGCGGCGGCAGATTGGCGAGCGAGGCATCCCCGAGGCCGGCAGGTAGGAGGTAGGCCGCAAGCGTGAGACCGGCGATCAGGTCACCGCGCAGCCAGGACGTGTCGTAAGTCCGCAACCAATTCAGGGCGGGAATCCACCGCCGCAGGTCGAGATCGCTGAGTTTGGTACCGGTATCCATCATGCCCTCTCGATCTAGTATTCAGCCCCGATCGCCGGGAGGCTCATCGGGCCTGCGTGGTGGCAAGTCCGTCGGGAACCTTATCCTCCAAGAGCGATGGTGATGGCGACGAGAAGAGCGCCGAAGAGGGCAACGCTCAGGCCGGTGACCCAGTACGGCCTCCACTTCATGTGCTTGCCGAGTCCAGTCCCCACAATAAACAGCAGGATCACGGCAATGGCGTTCGACGTGCGCAATGCGATCCCGACGTCTGTCATAAATAGGAACGGCAAGGCGACCGGCAGAGTGGAGAGGAAAACCAGAAGAAAAATATGAACGGCTCCGCGAAGGTCATCTGCTGTCGGTGCCGCCCGGCGCGGCGAAGCCGGCATAGCCCGGATGGCACCGGCGAGGCGGTCGAGATCGGACGTATTGAACACTTTGTCGACGCCGTCCGGGAGGTTGTCGATCAGCAGCCGTCGCGCTTGAGGAGCGGAGGCCGAGGCGATGTCCAGGGCCAGGCTGCGCCGTTGCTCGCGCGATACGATCTGAGCAAGAAGAAACATCGCGGCGTCGACGAGACCCCAGGCAATGTTGCAGCCCAGTGCGCCTGCGAGCATCGTCATCACATCGGCGCGGGAACTCGAAGTCACGCTGATCGTGCAGGTGAACGTGAACGCCATGATGAGACCGAACATGATCTCAGACGAGCGCTCGATCGGGTCCAAGCCGGTGCGCGATTCGCCAGTGTCGGGTAGGCTCACGGAGCTTTCTGCATTTTGCATCATAGTACTTCGCCCTTCCGACTGGGCCAGTCATCGACCAGTCGAGACTGCCGCATCCATGCCTGGAAGCAAGCGGATGTCGTTGGATAAGATATAGTAATTCACGGGTCCTTGCTGGTCAGAATTTGAGGCAATAGGGCCTCCACAGGCCTTCACGCTGCCCCAGCATTCCCGGATCGCAGATCAAGAGCGAGGAAAATCTCTGATGGCTCGATCAGCGAGCTAGAGAAAGTTAGCGCAAGTCAGAGCACGAAGGGGCTATAATTTCTTGGCGATCCATGATGTCGATCATGAGCCGTCTGCAATTGTTATTTGGCACGATTGTAAAAGCAGTCGGGTGGGCAATGTCGTAGTCAGAAATTGCCATCTCAACGTGGGGCTCTGAGGCTCGTCTCGGGTCGAGGAGTATATTCTCGTTTATTAGCCATCGTGAAATTGTTCTGAGGGAATAATCGCGAATTCGTTTGGAAACCGAGAGGCGCGCTGGGCGCAAAATCTCGAAGAAATCGGCCGGAATCTCCAGTCTCAGTTCTATTTTTTGCGACGCAAAATCCCGCCGATGCGGAATTCCGGCAATATCTCCATTCAATTTGTGACATGTTTGTGATAGGCTCAATTGCAATTCGCTGAATGGCTTGGCGGCTTTGGGGGATGGCTTGTGGAGCACTGTCGATTTCGACAACAGGAGAGAGCGGAATACGCACTCATCGGTCCTCCTCATCCAGGAGAGGTGCTGCGGGAAGTGATATGGCCCCGGCTGAACTTGACGCGGAAGCTGGCCGCGCAACGGATGGGCGTCCCTCTTTCTGCCCTTTCGAACCTCCTGAACGAACGCCGGCGCGTTTCAAGAGGCTTGGCGGTCGAATTGGCGCGGATCACCGGAACGAACGCGGTGTTCTGGTTGGTCCTCCAGGCGCACTACGACGCCTGGGTCTTGGAGAACGGTGCAGTGACCAAGAAGCCGCGGCGAAAAGGGCTAATCGCCATTTCCCCGATTATTGCCGCCGTTTGGCGCCTTCGAGATGACGGCGATGAGCTAGGTGGCGATGGTCTTGCACTCGCGCGGCGCGAGCTAGTGAGTAGTTCTGCAGGCCAGAGGACTTGGATGGCGTAGGCGAAGTGGTGACATGACACTCGTGATTGCTGTGGACCTCAAGCGTACGTCTCGAGATCGGACGACGCCGATCGGATCTCTTGAGATCCGCAAAATTTCGGAAGGAGCCGAAATCTGTCCCGCCGAGAAGCCGCTCGCTCTCCTGGTACCGCTCAAGTCATCGGCTCCGAAGCTCAGGCGAGAGCAGGCCTGTACTGAAGCGCTGAGCGAAGCCTGTCGTGTCGCCGCTGTCACTCGTGCTGCCTTTACCGAAGCTGGAATCAAGAGGCATGTTTCGTTGGCAGTGACCAGCCAAGGCGAAATGGCAATGGCATCGTTCGGGCAAAAAACCCCTGAGCGTCGCCGGCCGCGACGCTCAGGGGTTTGGGACATTTACAGGTCGCGAAAGTTGGCGCTCGTGCTTAGCGAGCTGACTGCTCAGCAGCCGGTGCGCCACCAAGCTTCATGGGTTCCGGTGCAGCTTCTTCACGACGGCAAGCGCCGAGTGCAACAGCGCCAACAACCAAGGCCAAAGCAATTACGTTCTTCATGTCATTTCCCCTAAAATCGTCATTCACAGGAAAATTGTAGCTCGATCAGCCACTGGAAAACACGTGGCGCGATCAGCGGAATACTGAAATCGCAAACGCTCGATGCTCATGAGACACAGTTGCTGCGGTCCGCAAGCCTCATCTCTCGGCTGACGTTGGTGTGCTTAACGCGAGGACACTTCGCTCGTGATCGGCTTGGCGTCGACCGTGAAGCAAATCTCCGCTGCCTTTGCTTCCTTGCCCGCCCGACTGATGGGCGATTTGCAATTGTATGTGGACGCAAAGCCCTCGATGCGGCACCGGCGGGTGTCGATCGTGAACTCTAGGACGCGTCTGTTGGGGAGCTTGTTGATGTCGATCACATCGTCCTGGGACAGATCCTTATCAATCAATTCGACTTTAACGGGATGCACGCCAGGTCCAACGTTCTGAATAATCTGCCAATCCGGCTTGACGACTTGGCCGACGGCTGCGGTTTGCTTCAGGATCGGAGTGGACTGCGTTGTTCCGGCAATCGTGACCCTGAAGAAAATATCACCGAGGGAGAATTCATCGAACTTGTCGAGCGCCTTGATCTCGCGCACATCGAGTACAATTTGATGCGTTGGAGAGCCCGCGAAGGCTGGTGCGACGAGGGTCAGCCCAACAGCTATGGGCGCACACGCAAGCAGTCTGCTCGCAACAGCCTTCAGAATATGCTTCATCGAGCCTTCATGCATGGCGAGCCCCCCTTGGTGTTTTGAGCGAACGCTTGATTCGCGTACTCAACGCTAGCGCCGCTGCGAAGGGCGAGACAGTGTTGAAGCAGAAACAGGTGTGGACGGGTCATAGTTCGTCGCGGGTCCGTGGCGGCGACGCCTTTCATTCAAAAGTGTGAGAAGGCGACGGCCTGACCGCCGACCATAGGTATGCGAAGGAGAACTAGGCCGTTGATCCTCAACGGATTTAAGCGTTTGGGGCATCCGCTGGCCCGTGGGAAGCCAAACAGACTTCACATCGTGTGCTGCTGCGTCGTTGTCGGTTCGTTTGGAGCGCGCACGTATGGTGCTTGAGCGTTCAATAGTATGCGTGATCAGCCTCGTTTTATTGTGCCTGGATTTTCGTGCGGCCGTTTCGGACGACACTCCGACGCCCGAGGACTACGTCGCGCGCGTTGGGGGCAATGCAGTCATTCACTGCCGGGCAGTTCCAAATCGATGGCCGCACCACGCAATGCGGCACGCGTCGCGTCGTCGTTGACAAGTCTCTGGACGACTATGCGGCCGCATATCCCGGCTTTCTTATCGTGAACACACATCTTCTCTCGCGTGTGTCGAATCCTGTCAGCAGGTGGATCTTTGCTCACGAATGCGGCCACCAGTTCCGTGGACCCGACGAGGAAACGGCAGACTGTTTTGCGGTCCAGCGGAGCTTGACGAGGCGGGATTGGATCAGATTTGCGCGTTCATCTCGCCAGCGCGGGGCGATAGCATGCATATCGCAGGTCCGCACCGATGCGAGGCCATGCGCGCCTGCTTTGTTGATCCTGCGGTCCGTTAGATAGGCCACTAAGTTTGGCAACTCGACGTCCGGGGCGTCTGTCCTGAATAGCGGCGTCCCTGCAGAAATCATTATACGTAGATTGCTACCGCCGAGACGCTATTCGGTGGCGTCGCCGTCGAAGTGCTCTGTATGATAAGTCGCTCGCCGTCAGACTTGGTCGCCGCTGCCGCTTTCAAAACCGTCGTGATGCTGCGGGCGGGCTGTAGAGCGGTGTACAGTTTCAGGTGCTTGCCGCCCGTGTTGATGACGTTATGGCGCGCACCAGCGGGTATGATGAAGGCGACGTCGGCCTTGATCTTGGTTCGTTGACCGTCGCATTTCAAGACCTCACCCTTGCCCTTTTCCACCCGAAAAAACTCGAGCTCGCCTGAACTTATGAAGGCTTCCGTCGCCACAATCGAACGTCTTCATTGCCAGCAGCTTCAGCGACATCATTAAGACCTCACTGAAACACGTGCGATAGCCGTGTCATATTGCACGCGAGCGGTGAACCTCGCATGTGCAGTTATACGACCGCGCGCGTGTCGCAAAATCGACTTCATGACGCACGGATTTCGACATCTGCCGCCGCGATCCGGCGATAAAGGCTCGGCACGCCGCTTCAACGGCCACCAATCGTAGAGAAATGTTTCGAGGGGTTTCCAGTTGGCCACCGCAGCCAAGGATGACAAGCCCTTCCTGAATGATTTTCGTCGTCGGCCCTTCTCCTATGAGGCGGGGAGGAGCTGGCTTAACAGCAGGCAGGCCGTCAGAACGACAAAACCTGACGGCGAGATAACGCCACCCGAGCCGAAAGAGTTCGCGCTGATCGCGCTCGATCCATTGCGCACGCAGTTCAAAATAATGCGTCAGCGCAGCCGCCAGTCCCCGTTCCTCCGCGCGTTGTGCTTCTTCCTTGGGCATCGTGGAGAAGCAAACGGATGGGCGCATCCTTCGGCAATTCGCGCGCCCAATCGGCAATATGAGCTTCCGCATCGTCGTCGAGGTCGCGTTCATCGAATGGTGAGGGATCGAACGAATTAAAGAGTTGTTCGATGCGAGCGATGCGGACTTCTATGAGACCGTCTAGAGGTTCCATGGCCTCAGATTACGCCAGCGAAAGGATTAGGAAAGCGCCAACGCATTCTGCGGCAATTGCAATGGCGGTGCCGCGGTTCCACGAGGGGCCGCCGTTATTAGTTCTAGGCCTTCGCCTCACCTACGGACCGACATTGCTCAGCGCCGCTGCGTTATACGCGGGGGCGCGTGTGAACCCAGGAGAACATCCGATCGCCGACGCAGCTGGAACAAGCGGTCGGTCCGTTCCACGGCCGTCGACAGCGGCGTCCAAACCCGGTCGCCACGCAGACACTCACCGGCCTCGGCGCCGGAGGAGAGGCAAAGAACGGAGAGAGCAGCCGAAGCCGCGAGCAACGCAGTGCGGGTCATTAGGGCCTCCACGAGATCTGGACACGGTTGCGAAGAATGCGCCCGTTCATCGACCCACGCGAGAAGAACCCCCGTTTGTGGTGAAGGATCGTCAGCTTGATCGAGGTGTGCAACAGGAGCCCCCCATTGCTCGGGATGCCTTTAAAGGACTGCGATAGCCGTCTGCGGCGTTCGGGCCGCTGCCACGTCCTCGAATGTCGTCCCGGTCTCCGTGAGCCTCGCACGCTTGCCGGTGAAGGCCTCGAAGCGCCGGATGATCACATCGCAGTAGAGCGGATCGAACTCGATGAGACGGGCTGACCGGCCCGTCTTCTCTGCCGCGATTAGCGTCGTTCCGGAGCCGCCGAAAGGGTCGAGAACCAGTCGCCGCGCTTCGTCACGTCGAGAAGGGCATCGGCCACGAGCGCGACCGGCTTCACCGTCGGGTGCATCTCGAGTTCGTCCATGCGGCCCTTCTTCATCGTGTTGACGCCGGCATAGTCCCAAACGTTTTTGCGGTATCGGCCCCCGTCGCCGAGCCCGAAGGTGTTCGTATGCGGAGCCGTGCCGACCTTGAACACGAAGACTATCTCGTGCTTCGAGCGGTAGAAGGTGCCCATTCCGCCGTTGGTCTTGTTCCAGACGCAGACGTTCTTCAAGCTGTGGGATCGGACGATGAGAAAGGCGTTGTGCTTGGCAGGTATCGTGCTCGCGGCGATGCGACCAAAGCGATCGCGGAGATGGCCTACAAGCCTGCGCCACGATGTTGATTACTATCGCCAATGTTTTGAGCGAGGCTGGCGTAGTCCAGCAGGCAGTCGACGGGTTTGCATAATGCTGCGTATTACGCTCGCCCCAATTGAGGCATCGGAGGCGTGGTGGCCACAGACGAGAGCCCATGAACGCGCAGACCTCAATTGTCGCGCTATGGGACATGATGAAGGCCTAGAGAACTTCTAGTAAGTCACTGATGTTTGTATGCCTCACCAATCAATTGGACTGCTAATCCGAGTCATCGGGCGGCGGTCCATCCTTCGGCTTGTAGATTGCATCCCACTCCTCATCCGTCAGCGTCTCCGGGACGATCAGAAAGCCGAACTTTACCGGTTCGGATTGCTGACGGCTGTGACGCTGTGCGAACTTGGAATAAAGCGCTGTCGCTTGCGCGTGGCCGCTGGCGGCCATTTGCTTCACGGTCATGACCACCAACTCCAGGACCGCAAAGACGACGCGCGCGCCGCGTGGCTGGCCGGCAAGGCGCTGCGGCTCTGAGAGCACGCGCTCGGCGATCGCGCGCGCACCCTTTGCTTTTGGTGGACGGCCGCGCGGATTACCCGACTGCCCTTTCTTGAACTGTGTGGAAGTCGGTGGCCGTCGATAGCCGACCGCCGCAGCGGGATCCGGCTTCGGATCAGTCTCGATGGCCATTGAAGCACCTCCTTATCCGATCAAATGTGTGTACCTTGGCCAGAAGGAGAACGATCCGCGTGATGGAAATCGTCCCGGTCTCCAGGTAGCCGTCGTCGTCCCAGATCGCGCGCTCGATGTCCTTAGGCAGGTTTTTCGGAACGGTGAAAACGCCGCCTTTCAGCGGAGCTTGAAGGGGCGCGATAAGCTTGTGCCTTTCGGCTTCGGCCAAGATAAATTTCATCGAGGGGACAGACCTGCGGGCGAGCGCCTTTCGAACGTGCTGGCGCAGCATCGCTTCGTAGGGGTCGAGAGCGCGAACTCTACCGTCCTGGTTGACCCTGACCGGGGCATGGAGCGCGTGATCGAGGTCAATCTGGCCAGTCGCCTTCCTTTTCGAAGAGGGGGATCTGCTATCGCCGCAGGAGCCGTCTTGCGAAGCCTTCGAATCTTGGTCCTTGCTCATGCCACGGTCTCCCCGGCTGCTGTCGAGGTCAGTGCGCGCTGGATGACGATCTCGCCGAAGGTCTGCCCGGTCTCGACCAGAACTGGCTCGAGCTTCACGACCTTGGCAAGGCGTTTCAAGATCGTGTCGCAGTAGAGTGGGTCGAGCTCGATCCCGAAACCGCGCCGCCCGGTCTTGTGGGCCGCGACAAGCGTCGTGCCCGAGCCGGCGAAGGCGTCGAGAACGATGTCTTTCCGGTGCGAGCAATCGAGGATGGCATCGGCAACGAGTGCAACCGGTTTGACTGTCGGATGCGCAGCAAGATCTGCGTCACGGGTCGCACTGAACGCGTTGGCGCCGGCGTATTCCCAGACGTTGGTGCGGTAGCGACCGTACTTGCCCAGCTCAACGTTGTTAACATGCGGGCCGGTACCGACCTTGAACACGAACACAAGCTCGTGCTGGGATCGATACAGGCTCCCCATACCGCCATTCGTCTTCGACCAGACGCAAAGGTTTTTGAAATCGGCATAGCGACCGCGCGCCGCCGCCAAAACCTCGCCGACATGCCGCCAGTCCATGCAGATGTAGTGGATCGCGCCATCGGCCGAGGACGTGACCAGGTTGTCGAAAACCTCGCTCAGAAAGATCGTAAACTCGACTTGGGTCATTTCGCCGGAGGCCATCGCGAACTCGCGATGTTTGGCTTTCCCGAGACCGCTGACGTGGCCCTCGATGCGCACGTTGTAGGGCGGGTCGGTAAAGACCATTTGCGCGATCTCGCCTTCAAGAACTTGCGCGTAAGTTTCCGGCTTCGTCGCATCACCGCAGATCAGACGATGCGGCCCGATTTGCCAGACGTCGCCCGGCTTGGTCACTGCCGGGCCTGTCACGACCGGCACCTCGTCCAGCGGATCGGCTTTAAGTGGCTTCTGTTCGAGTTCCTCGATGAGCACATCAATCTCGGGCAACTCGAAGCCGGTCGCCGAAATCTCAAAGTCGAGTTCGAACGACATCAAGTTCTGAAGCTCGATCGCCAGGATCTCGCGATCCCATCCGGCCTTTTCGGCAAGCCTGTTATCGGCAAGAATGTAGGCGCGCTTCTGAGCTTCACAGAGATGTTCAAGCTGGATGGTCGGAACGGTCTCGAGGCCAAGCAATCTCGCAGCCTCGACACGGCCATGGCCTGCGATGATTACATTAGCTTGGTCGACGAGGACGGGATTGTTGAAGCCGAACGATCGAATGCTCGTGGCGATCTGGGCGATCTGTTTTGGACTGTGCGTCCGGGCGTTGCGACTGTAGGGCCGCAGCGCTGTCGTCGGTTTCGGGATGATTTGAAGGTCAGCCATGCTCAGCTCCTTTGACTGGGAGCCCGCATGCAAAACGGCGCGACTCCTCGATGAACCTTCGAAGCCTGCGCACAGCGCCAACTTCGAACCCATCGGGCGTCACGCCCTCACTTTCGAAACTACCTCGCAGGATATCGCATCACGCGGGCCTTCGGCCTCCCACATGGGCGCCAGCCGGTCCCTCCTGCGTCTCATTCCAGGTATGTTCTAAATAGGCCGGCTGACGTTGATAAACAAGGCCAAAAAGTCAAAAAACACAATAATATTAGATAGTTGCCTTTTGCCTCCGTTGCCCAGTTGGCCAGCGCATTGGCTGAAGACCAGGTGCCGAGCACGCCTGCTCCTGTTATTGGCCGGCGAAATCTCTGTAACGGCCGCGATAGACCCTGATGCCTCCGCAAAATTCCCTGTTATTTCCGCCGACATATTTGCGCGTAACGTACGGAATAATCGACGGAAAAGCGCCCGCAATGGCTATTTTTGAGCCCCAAACTCGCGAAAATACCCTGTTAATGAGAACCGTTCGCGCCAGACTGGCAGCACAGCCAGCTTCACTTAAACAGCGACGTCAGCGAGAACGTCGAAGCGACGATGACCGGAGGGGCTTCCGCGATCTGCGGGTGGGGCTCATCGATATAAACATTGATCCCGGTGGCGCGGCCTTCCTTGATCAGGCTCGCAACATAGGTCCACCCCTTGGGTTCCAGACCGATGCAGGCTTCCGACATTTCGCCCTTGAGCCGAACGTGAATGGCGATGTTGCCCCGCGCCAGGATCGCCTTCGTGTGCTTGGGTGTGAAACGTTCCTTGCTCCACAGCTTGCGCAGGTAGATGCCGGCGACGCTGCGTTTGGTTTTCGGCCCCCAGCTGACACGATGCTCCGGATCGTCGGCGAAGGTGTATTCACCAGGCGGTAGCGGCCCGACCGCCCGTGCGGCGAAGCAATCGGGATCTGGATTGTTGCGGCAAACGTCTCGACCCGACAATCCCCATGTGATGGTGCGGCCGTTCACGTCCGCAGCGTCCGCGATGGCAAACAGGCGTCCGGTCTTGATGGTGTAGCCGAGCCTGATCTTCTGGGCTGATGCCGGCAACTCGTGCACGACATCGTCATAAGGATTGCAGATTTCGCCGCCGGTCAGCTTTCGCGCAAAGCCGTTGATATGCACTGTCACATAATCGACGCCGTCGGCGCAGTCCCATTGCGGCGGCGCTGTCTTGCCCGCAAGGCTGATCACGGGCGCCGGCTGTGAGGGAGCCGGTTTCGCCGCCGCATCAACCTGCGGCTTCGCAACGATGGTCGGCTTGACGGCCGGTGCCGGAGGGAGGGTCAGCGGCGAAGCCCTGAGCCGCTCGCATTCCGGTGACAACTTCGGTGGTTGGATCTGCGCGGCGGCCAGTCTGCGCGCGGCGGCCCCATCCGCACCCTCTTGAATGTAAGCCGCGATCAGCGCCTGCTGCACCGCGATCTGCTCGTCCGACAATTCAAAAATGCAGTGCTCATAAATCTGGTCGCCGAGCTTGCTGAAGATATCGGCGATCTCGTCGGCTGCCGGTGCAAAATCCTTCGGCGCCTTCGCAGCCGTCGGCTCGGCCGAGCCTTGGCTGGCCGAGAACAGGGCCATGCCGGCGATGGCCGCGACAACGACTTTATGGGCTTTGATCATAAGGCAGCGACCGGGAAGACCTCATTGAACGTCAATTCTAGCCGCTGCACAGCGGCTTGGCGAGCACATCGACCGAGGGCGGCACGCAAAGATGAAGTGTCAGCCGTCGGCACTAACCGCCTGAATTAGGCCGTTTGGCGACCGTATTGGGGGCAATGAGCTGAGGTCGCACGGCCAAGCTGCGTAGCGTCTGGCGCTCTCGCGGCATTTGAGGTTCACTGCAAGGCGAATTGTGGGGAGACGGCCGGATCGAAAAGCGTATGGCTAGGGCGGCAAACGTCTGGTGCGGTTTTGCAGCGGTCATCGCCGCGGCGTGCGCCGTCGCGCCGGTTTCCGCCGCTGAGCAAAAGACCGGACCGGCTGCAACGGCTGCCGGAGAATGTTCTCAACTGACCGGTGTGACCGTGCTGGCGACGCCGTCGTCGCCATGGAAGGGCGCTCCACTGCGCGTTGTGGCCGTGGCCGAAGAGGCATTCGACGCCGAGTTGGCGCTTCACTCCCCCGATGGCGCCATTGCCGCGCGCGCGCCGGCCCGTCGGGGCGGTCCGCCATATTTTTGGCTCGCCGAAATCCCCGAACCGGCGCCCGGAGCGTGGCAAGCCAAGCTGAAGCTGGCTGAACCGCGCGCCGGCTGCACGGTGATGACGACACCGGTCACCGTGAAGCGCGCGGCCTCCGGCGGACCAGGACAATCGGCAAAGAGCGTCTGGCCGATCCGCGCAGCCTGGAATCGCGACACGGAGAACCTCTACTCCGCGTGGATCGAAGCGCTGTTCGATGCGCCGCTCGATGCCTCCCCTTCGTGGCCCGCGCTGCACGAAGTCTTGCGCGATCCGACGCGAAACTTGCTGTTCAATCATCTAGGACTGCGGGAAGACGAGAAGGGCCTCGTCATCAAACCCGATTGCGCCGACCTGCCGTATTTTCTGCGGGGCTACTTCTCGTTCAAGCTGGGCCTCCCGTTCGGCTATTCCAAATGCTCGCGCGGCGGGCAAGGCAAGCCGCCCGCCTGCGTCGCGTGGTGGAACATCGAAAACATGGAGCCACCGCCAAATGAGCCGGTGGCGGCAAGCGAACCCGGATTGTTCGGCGGCTTTTTCGACACCAAGCCCGTTGCCACGCCTGCAAAGCCGAAACCACAGGGTCCCGTCCAGACTTTCGGCACGTACATCTCTGACACGGTCGCCAACGCGGTTCATTCTGGTTCCGGCCGACCTCCGGCGTCCGCCGATCGCACCGATTACTATTCGATCCCGCTCACCCAAGCAGCCCTCCGCCCGGGCGCTGTCTATCACGACCCATACGGCCACATTCTCGTGATTGTACGCCGGGTGCCGCAGACACCCGACGCAGCGGGTGTGATCCTCGCTGTTGACGGCCAGCCGGATGGAACCGTTGCGCGCAAGCGTTTTTGGCGCGGCAACTTCCTCTTCGCACAAAGCCCGACTATCGGCAGTCTCGGCTTCAAGCGTTTTCGTCCGATCGTCCGGTCAAAGTCGGGGTTAAGGCTCCTGACGAATGCCGAGATCGCCAAAGACCAGGACTACGGCGACTTTTCTATCGAGCAGACCAAACTCGACGTCGAGGAATTCTATGATCGCATGGACGACGTGATGTCCCCGGCGCCGCTCGATCCGCAGCGCGCGCTGCTGGAAGTGATCACAGCCCTCGAAGAGCAGGTGAATGCCCGTGTCACGTCGGTCGAGAACGGGCGCAAGTATCACGCGAAAGGCGGTGGCGAAGTCGCCATGCCCGACGGCCCTTCGATTTTCGAAACGACCGGTGCGTGGGAGGATTTCGCAACACCCTCGCGCGATCTGCGGCTCTTGATTGCCATTGATGTGGTCCGCGGTTTTCCAGCTCGCGTGGCGCGCCGGCCAGAGCGCTATGCCATGCCGGCTGGCAAGTCTCCGGCCGATGTGAAGGCCGAACTCGACAGCCGGCTGGCCAGCGAATTGTCGGCGCGGAAATTCACCTACACGCGCAGTGATGCCTCGGAATGGTCCCTTACGTTGGCCGATATCGTTGCCCGCTCGGCGGACCTGGAACTGGCCTACAACATCAATGATTGTGTTGAAGCGCGCTGGGGAGCGCCAGCGGGGAGTTCCGAGATAGCAACATGTCAGCGCCGCGCACCGGAAACGCAGCGCGCGCGAATGGCCGGCGATTATAGAGCTTGGTTCAGTGAACGGCGCCGCCCACCCCGCGGCTAGATGGCAGCTTTGCCCAGGAACCGCTGCAAAGGTTTTACCAAACGTGAGCGATCGAGCATCGCATCTTGCCGACAAAATCGTATAAGACCGCGAACGACCGGCAGAACCAGGATCGGCGGAATGCCTAAGCCCGAGAGCAACACGGTGAACGCGCCCCGTCGCGAAGTCCCCGGCTATTACAATGACCTCGCTTCGGCGCTTGCTCATGCCTGGGCCATGATCGGGCGCGGCGTCGCCGACCGCCGCTCGGCCTTCCATACGCCTTTTGTGGCGACGGTCGATGAGACGGGAGCACCGAGCCAGCGCGTGATGGTATTGCGGGCCGCCGACAGCGCCGCACGGACGTTGCGCCTGCATACGGACCAGCGATCTGCCAAATTGGCCCACGTTGCGCACCATCCACGGATGTCGTTGGCCTTCTATGATAGCGCCGCGAAGCTGCAATTGCGCTTGAGTGCGGTGGCGCGAGTTCATGCAACGGATTTCGTCGCTGATGCAGCTTGGCTGGCGTCGCGCCCGCAAAGCCGGTTGTGCTACGAACAGCCGGTTGCGCCGGGACAGCCGCTGACCACACCCCTACCTGAGTGGCCGGCTGATGAACGATTTGCAAAGGGCGACGACGGCCGCCCGAACTTTGCTGTCATACTTGCCGAGGTCGATGCCATTGAGTGGCTTTATCTGGCCGTCGAAGGTCATCGCCGGGCACGCTGGACCTGGCAGGCAAATGAATGGCAGGGCTCTTGGATCGCTCCTTGAGAGCCGATTTGTCGGTCCAGGACGAAACCGATCGCCGGCTAGACCGTATCCCGTCTGCCAACACTGAAAAAATTGAATATTACAGAGAAAAAAGGCAGAGGATCGCAATCGATGATGAAGACACTGTGGACGTCGGCCGCGCTGATCTTGACTTTGGCGTGTGCCGTGCCAGCCGCGGCGCAAGACATGCTCGACATGGTCGATCTCAAGTCCGATGCCTTCACAAAATCCGAGATGAGCCGGGCCGACATCGAAGCGGCGTTGCTCAAACTGAAACCCGGTGAAAAGCTCGACCTGACGGGTAGGGCACTCAACGGACTCGATCTCTCCAAAATGGATCTTCGCCGCACGACGCTGCAATCGGCGAGGCTGATGATGGTCAATCTGAACGGCTCCAATCTCGAAGGCGTCAACCTCGACAGTGCCTGGTCGATGAATTCCGACCTGACCGGGGTCAATCTCAAAGGTGCCAGCATGTTCGGCACTCAGTTTGTCGGTTCCAAACTCGATGGCGCCGATTTGTCCAACGCCCGCGTAGCTGGCAATTTCTCCAAATCCAGCATGACCAATGTCAAGCTCGATGGCGCCGACCTGTCCGCCGATGAGAAAAACCAGTCGATGGGATTAATGCGCGGCACCTTCCAATCGACAAATCTCGATGGCGCCTCTTTTAAAGGTGCCAACTTGAAGCGTGCGATGCTGGAGTTCGCATCCCTGAAAGGAGCCAACCTCACGGGTGTGTCTCTGAAGGAAAGCGAATTAGCCGGCGCGGATTTGACCGGCGCCGACGTGAGCGGAGCTGATTTCTCAGGCGCCGACGTCAACTCGACGCGGATTGCGGCGATGAAGAACGCGAATGCCGCCATCAATCTCGATAAGGCGAAGAACTTGGATAAAGCCTACCGCAATTGAATGTCACTGAGGGCCACGCAATGCTTCGCCGTATCATCTCACTCGCTGTCCTGTTGATCATGTCTGCCGCGCCTCCCGTACTCGCACAAGATCCGTTCCAAGGTCTCGATCTCACATCGGATGCGTTCACAAAAGCCGAAATGACACGCGAACAGGTTCTCGCCGCAATCGCCAAAGGCACGCCCGCAGCGCCGGCTGATCTTTCCGGGAAAGCACTCAACGGCTTGGATCTGTCCGGCGTCGATCTGCACGGAGTTAATTTGCGCACCGCGCGACTGAACAAGGCCAATTTGAAGGGCGCTAATCTGAGCGGCGCGGCCCTCGACGCCGTATGGGCCATTGAAGCCGATTTCACCGGCGCCAACTTCGCCAACGCCAGTCTCATCGGCGCTCAGTTTATCAAAGCCCATTTTGACGGCGTTGATTTTTCAAAAGCCAAGGTCAAGTCCAACTTCACCCAGGCGAGCCTGGTGAAGGCACGTTTTGACGGCGCTGACTTGTCGCCTGGAAAAAAGAACCAGCGGGCAATCGTCAAGCGCGGATTTGAGGGTGCCACGCTCGACGGCGCATCGTTCAAGGGTGCCAATATGGTAGAGGTCGATTTGGAGTTCGCATCCCTCCGCGACGCTGACCTGCGCGATGCGATCCTTGCCGGCGCCGATCTTTCCGGCACGACCCTGGCCGGTGCCGACGTGGCCGGTGCGGATTTCAACGGTGCCAATGTCGATAGCGCCAAATTCGCCGGTATAAAAAACCTCGCCGCCGCGAAATATTTCGACACCGTTCGCAACTACGACAAGGCTTTCAAGGAATAGCCCTCTAAAGCGGCACCGAAATGATGGCGCGCAACCCGCCCATCGAGCTTTCGCCGAGCGTGACAGAACCGCCGTGGCTTTTGGCGATATCCCGCGCGATGGCGAGGCCGAGGCCGGAATTTGCGCTGTCCTGATTGCGAGATTTATCGATCCGGTAGAAAGGTCGGAACACGTTCTCACGCTCCGCAGCGGGAATGCCAGGTCCGTTGTCGTCAATTTCGACGCGCAACGAGTTGCCCTCTGTTGCCGCGCGGATGATGATCCGGTCGCCATATCTGACCGCGTTCGAGACCAAATTCGTCACCGCGCGCTTGAAGGCATTCCGCTTCAGCGGAAGCACGAGATCCTGCTTGCTCCGCCGCATCTTCAATTCGATCGGCGTGCCGTAAGTTTGTGCTTCCTCATGGACCTCTTCCAGCAGCGTCCGTAGATTGGTCGGTCGTGCCTCTTCGCCCCCGTCACCGCGCGCGAACGCCAGATAGTCCTCCAGCATGTGCTGCATTTCGTTGACATCGCTGCGCAAGGACCGCGTTTCGGCGGTATCGGGCAGAAACGCAAGTTCCAGCTTGAAGCGCGTCAGGATGGTGCGCAGATCGTGGCTGACACCGGCCAGCATTGTGGTGCGCTGTTCGACATGCTGCGTGATGCGATCGCGCATCTCGATGAACGACTGTGACGCCTGCCGCACTTCCCGCGCGCCCCGAGGACGGAAGTCATCCGGGAAGGGCCGTCCCTTGCCGAATGCATCTGCGGCATCGGCAAGCCGGAGGATCGGCCGGATCTGGTTGCGCAGGAACAGGATGGCGACGGTCAGTAGAATGATCGACGTTCCGATCATCCAGAGCAGAAAAATGTGCGAATTGGAGGCGTAGGTCTGCGTTCGCGTCGCGATGAACCGCAGGATGGCATTGTCATGCTTGACGCGAATTTCAACGAGCCGCTCCTCGCCGAGCGTGTCGATCCAGAACGGTCGTTGCACATTGCGCGAAATTTCCTTCGACAGCGCCCGGTCGAGCAGATCGAAGAACGGTTTGGGCGTCGGAGCCGGCAGATCGCCTGGCGGTAGGATCTGCATGGTCAGATTGAGCTTGTCTCGCGCCAGTTCGATCAACCGCGTGTTAGCGGTCATGTCCTGGTTCGTGTCATACAGCTCGATCAGCACCGCGATGTTGCGCGCGGTTGCCTCGGACAACCGGCGCGTTACCGACTGCCAATGTCGCTCCATGAATACGAACGCAATGACCCCTTCGAGCACGACGATGGGCGTAATGATGATGAGGAGGGCGCGGGCGAACAGACCCTTGGGCAACGCTTCGGCAAACCACGACGAAGCCGCCGCCCCAGCTTTTGCATAGCCGATGCGCCACGCTTTCAACCGTGTTTTGGCCTTCTCCGTCGGCGCGTCGAAACGGGCAACCATGGATGCGCTCAATCATCAGTCGGTATAGAGGATGTAACCTTTGCCACGCACCGTCTGCAGATAGATCGGGTTCGACGGGTCGCTTTCGATCTTGCGCCGCAGGCGATTGATCTGCACGTCGATCGCCCGCTCGCTGCCGGTGCTGTCATCGTTCGACAGCTCATGGCGTGGAATGGGTGTGCCGCGGCGCTGCGCGAACTGCCGCAAAAGATCGCGCTCGCGCTCCGTCAACTTGATCGCCTCGTCGTCGCGCTTCAATTCCCCGCGTGAGATGATGAATGTATAGGGGCCCATCCGCACTTCATCGACAGGGGCATGTGGACCCGGCTGACCGCGGCGCAGGATATTGCGCAATCGGAGCAACAGTTCGCGCGGTTCGAATGGTTTCGTCACGTAGTCGTCGACACCGATTTCAAGTCCCTCGATCCGGTGCTCCGTTTCGGCCCGCGCCGTGAGCAGGCATACGGGCACGCGCGACGACGTCTTCAGGTCCTGTGCCAACGACAAACCGCTTTCGCCGGGCATCATGACGTCGAGCAGAATGAGGTCGAACGCCAGCCCGCGCATTGCGGCCCGCGCCGTAGCAGTATCTGCGGCCGTCGTGACGCGAAATCCATTTTCGAAAAGATAGCGTGCCAGCAGGTCACGGATCTTCTGGTCATCATCGACAACCAGAACGTGAGGGGCATCGTCGGGCAACGGCTCGATGCGCCGCGCTAAATTGTTGTTCATGCCTCGTGGCCTCGCTCAGGCTCTGCCCCTGGATGAATAGTGGGCTCGGGTTCATATCTGCGCCCCGTCAGGCTTCTATCTGGAAAAGAGGATCAGGTCGCGCCAGTTTTGGCGTTCGTCTCCCTGTGTTCCGGACACTTGACAAGGCTGCACACATGATCCCGCTCGTGCGGCTCGATCATGGCGAGAAGGAAGCGGCGCGTGACGTCGTCGGCTGTGCCCCCCGCCTCCTTGAGGGCATGAGCGATCCGGCGCACCTGCAGTTCGGTCAATTTGTCGGTCAGCCGCACGCCTTTAGGCGTCAGGTGAAGGCGCCGCTCCCGCAGATCTTCGGGGCCCGGCCGCTGCGCAATGAAGCCTTTCTGTCTCAGCTCCTTGAGCACACGGGCGAGGCTTTGCTTTGTAATCTTGAGGATGTCCAGAAGCTCGGCGACCTTCAGGCCGGGGTTGCGGTGCACGAAGTGCAGCACGCGGTGATGGGCGCGGCCAAATCCATAGCGTTCGAGGACCGCATCGGGATCGCCGGTAAAATTGCGATAGGCAAAATAGAATAGTTCCATGAAGCTGACGAGCGCCGGATCGACAGGCGCAGTCGGCCCCTCGACCCCCGATTCGGAGCTTGTAGAGGTCAACGCTGGGCGCTGGCGCGAATTCTCCGCATTTATGTCAGCCATGTTGACTTATTTGCAGCCGATCGATAGACGTGGCAAGTCATTTCGCGACGAAATTCGAAGACGTAACCTTGCGCGGTCGTCCGCGTGTGCGCCTCTTGCAACGGACGACGATCCGGGGTCCCCGACCTTAAGTCCGCCGTCCATTCCAGCGCCGAATAGGCCGCTTCGCTTCGCGCTGATGCGGCGCCGTCGTCATAAGGCATGCGCCGCCGAGCAATGAGGAAAACGAAGTAATGGCCGATCTCGTCCCTTACCACGATCGTGACGGTTTCATCTGGTTCGACGGAAAACTGGTTCCCTGGCGCGAGGCGCAGGTCCACGTGCTGACGCACGCGCTGCATTATGCCAGCGCCGTTTTCGAGGGCGAGCGGTCCTACGGCGGCGAGATCTTCAAACTTCGCCAGCACACCGAACGGCTCATTGCGAGCGGCCGCATGCTCGATTTTGAAATTCCCTATACGCCCGATGAAATCGACCAAGCCTGTCGCGACGCGCTGAAGGCCAATGGACTGACCGACGGATATATTCGCCCGATCGCCTGGCGCGGCAGCGAGCAAATGGGCGTCTCGGCCCAGCACAGCAAAATTCACCTTGCCGTTGCGGCGTGGAACTGGGGTTCGTACTTTGACATGTCCGAGCGCCTGAAAGGCATTCGCATCGGTCTGGCCCACTATCGCCGTCCAGACCCGGCGACAATCCCCTGCAAAGCCAAGGCGACGGGCCTGTACATGATCTGCACCATTGAAAAGCATCGCGCGGAACGAGCCGGCTATGCCGATGCGATGATGCTCGACTACCGCGGCCACGTTGCCGAGTGCACCGGGGCCAACATGTTCTTCATCAAGGACGGTGAAATTCACACCCCGACGCCCGATTGTTTCCTCAATGGCATCACACGTCAAACTGTGATCGACCTGGCGCGCCGCCGTGGCATCAAAGTGATCGAACGCACGATCATGCCGGACGAGTTGGGATCTTTTTCGGAAGTTTTTATCACCGGAACTGCGGCTGAAATCACGCCTGTTCGCGAAATCGGCCCAAACAGCTATACGCCCGGCCGCGTCTGTGAACTGCTGCTCAACGATTACATGGCCGAGGTTCAGCCGAAATCGCGTGCCGCCGCCGAGTGACGGCGCCGCCTGTTCGTTAGATCAAGTCGACTTCGCTGTCAGAACGCAAAAGAACACGCCAAGAAAAGCGGTGATGCCGAGACCGGCGCCCATCAGAATTTCCGGATCGGGCGAATAGCCCAGAAATCTGCCGGCACCGGCGAACAGCGCGACCCAGAATATCGCGGGAAGTACGGCCGTCAGTGTCATCCCGATGAGATAATCCCACCAATCGGTCGGCGCGGCCCTGGCCAACGTCGAAACGGAAGTGGATTGCACGGTCGTCGTCTGCATTGCAGTCGCTCCGCTCCAATATCGGCGTCGACACACAGTCTCGATGCAAGATCTAAACGAACGGTAAACGAAGCTATTCCACGAAAAGTAGATGACCGTGAACCCTCGCACCAGACTTTTTGCTGCAACTCTGCTGAGTCAGGGTCCGCTGCATGCTTGTGACGGGAATGCGTAGCTGGCGGAGCAGGGTTGTGGCGACGTTTGCAGATGCGAAGACTGATCGACGTGATGCGGTTGTGATCATCGGCGGCGGTCACAACGGACTGACGACGGCAGCCTATCTTGCCCGCGCCGGCATTAACGTCATCGTGCTTGAAAAGAATGCCGTCGCCGGCGGCGCGGCGCTGACGGAGGAATTTCATCCCGGATTTCGCAATTCGGTCGCGTCCTATACGGTCAGCCTGCTCGATCCCGGCGTCATTCGCGATCTCGATTTGCACGGCCACGGCCTTGCGATCATCGAGCGCCCGGCCGCCAACTTCCTCCCTATCGACAACGCGAGATCACTGTTCTGGCCTTATGGACTGCAGGCAAAACAAAAAGCGCTTGCTGACTTCTCGGTCCGTGACGCAGCCCGCTATCCCGCCTATGATGCAGCGCTCGAGCGGGCAGCTCGCATTTTGCGCGATCTCACGCGCAAGACGCCGCCCAATGCCGGCAGCGGTTGGCTCGACCTGATTAAAGGCGCGAGGATCGGCCAGCGCGTTCTTCATCTGCCGCTCGAAGACCAACGCCTGCTGGCCGATCTCTTCACCAAGAGCGTCGCTGATTTTCTCGACCCGTGGTTCGAAAACGATCACGTCAAGGCGTTGTTCGCATTCGATGGTATCGTCGGGTCGTATGCCGCGCCCTCGACGCCCGGCACGGCGTACGTCCTCCTGCACCACTGCTTTGGAGAAGTGAACGGCAAAAGCGGTGTCTGGGGCCATGCCGTCGGCGGCATGGGGGCAATCACGCAGGCCATGGCGCGTGCTGCTGAGAAAGCCGGTGCGGTCATTCGGCTCGATGCACCGGTTGCCCGCATTATCGTCGAGGACGGCCGCGCAGTCGGCGTCGAACTGACAAGCGGCGAATTCGTGCGCGCCCGCGCGGTCGCCGCCAACGTCGGCCCCAAGCTCCTCTTCCGCGATCTCGTCGACCCAGCCGACATCGATCCTGACCTCCGCGCTCGCTTCACGAATATCAAAACCGGATCGGGTACGTTCCGCATGAACGTGGCGTTGTCCGAGCTTCCCAACTTCAACGCCCGTCCGGGAACCGACCCAGCCGCCCACCACGGTGCGGGCATCGTCATCGCGCCGACGATGGCCTACATGGAGCGCGCCTACATTGACGCCAAGCGCGACGGCTGGGCATCCGAACCCGTCGTTGAGATGCTGATCCCGTCTGTGCTCGATTCGACGTTGGCACCCGCGGGCCATCACGTTGCCTCGCTCTTTGTGCAGCATGTGGCCCCGCGACTACCGAACGGGCGATCTTGGGAAAACCCGGACGAAAAACAACGCTTCGCTGAAATCGTGATCGGGACGGTCACGAAGCACGCGCCGAATTTCCGCCGCTCGATACTTGCAACGCAAATCCTCTCGCCACGCGACCTCGAGGCCCGTTTCGGACTGATCGACGGCGATATCTTCCACGGTCAGTTGTCGCTCGATCAGCTGTTTTCCCTACGGCCGGTGCTGGGTTATGCCAATTATCGCCTTCCCATCGCCGGCCTTTATCTGTGCGGATCGGGCGCCCATCCCGGCGGCGGCGTCACCGGGCTGCCCGGCCGCAACGCGGCACGTGAGATCATACGCGACCTGAACGGCTGGTTTTGAGTTGACGGGTGCCGATCCGTTCGGCAATCGGAACGTATTAACACCCACCCCGTCAGCAACAGGACAATCGCACCCGATGGACGCTCCCCGCTACCGCGCCCTCATGCGCCATCAGGCGGGAGCCGTGACGATCATCGCGGCCGGCCACGTCGGGACCCGCGGCGGGCTGACGGCCACCGCGTTCTCCTCTCTGTCCGACAACCCGCCGACTGTGCTCGTCTGCGTGCAGCGGCGCTCCGGCACGCACGCCGTCATCGTTGCTTCGAAGGCCTTCAGCGTCAACATTCTCGCGCACGAACAGCAGGATCTGGCCGAGCGCTTCTCCGGCAAGAGCGGCGTATCGGGCGAGCAGCGCTTCGCAGCGGGCGGAGTGTGGGAGACCCTTGCCACGGGCGCCCCTGTGCTCGACGGTGCATTGGCCAGCCTTGATTGCGAGTTGCTCGACGAGCACGCATTCGCCACGCATTCGATCTTCATCGGCCGCGTGGTCGATGGGCGCTTTCGTAGCGAAGGGATACCGCTTCTCTACTTCCGCAATGACTACTGGGACATTGGTGCGCGCTGAGGCGTCGCCGCCGGACGAAAGGTCGATCTGCGTGCGCATCTCCGCCAGTTTATCGCTCGACGAGCGCGACATCGAGGAACGCTTCGTTCGCGCTTCGGGGCCTGGTGGGCAGAACGTCAACAAGGTCTCGACGGCGGTTGAATTGCGCTACAACGTTCGCCACGGGACGCTTCCGATTGCCGTGCGCGACCGCCTGATCGGGCTCGCTGGCCGCAGAGTGACCGACGAGGGTGTGCTGGTGATCCGCGCCGACCGGTTTCGCACCCAGGAGCGCAATCGCGCCGACGCACGCGATCGTCTTGCCGATCTTGTGCGCCAAGCGCTGCACGTTCCCAAGAAGCGCATCGCGACGAAACCTTCGAAGGCCGCCCGCAAGCGCCGGGTCGAGGCCAAGGTCCAGCGCGGGGACGTCAAACGCCTGCGTCGCTCCAACCCAGATTCAGATTGATGCCCATGCCGCGGTTTGCTGCCAACTTGAGCCTTATGTTCACCGAGGTTGCGTTTCTCGATAGGTTCGAGGCGGCTGCGAAGGCCGGCTTCAAAGGCGTCGAGTTCCTCTTTCCCTATGCGTTCGACGTCGCCGAGATACGTTCGCGGCTCGATACGCTCGGTCTTGGAAGTCGTGCTGTTCAATCTGCCGCCAGGGCATTGGGATGAAGGCGAGCGCGGCATTGCCGCCCTGCGCGGACGCGAAGACGAATTTGCGGCTGGCCTCGACCTCGCACTCCGATATGCCGACGTCCTCGGCTGCCCCCGCCTCCACGCCATGGCCGGACTTGATGCACACAGTTGCGATCGCGACGTGTATCTGCGCAACCTGCGCCTTGCAGCCGATTGGGCGCGCGGCGATGCGGTCGATATTCTGATCGAACCCATCAACACCTTCGACATGCCGGGCTATTTTCTGACGACGACGGAAGCGGCACGCGACGTTCTCGCCGACGTTGACGCCGCCAACGCTGGTCTGCAATTCGATCTCTACCATCGCTACCGCATGCAGGGTGGCGTCTTGGAAGCGATTGCCGAATTCGCACCTGTGACGCGGCACTATCAATGTGCCAACCCGCCTGATCGCACTGAGCCTGCTCGCGAGCCACTCGATTACGAAGCGGTGTTTAAAGCTATCGACGTTTCCGGGTACGCCGGATGGATCGGCTGTGAATATAAGCCCAAAGCGGCAACGATCGATGGCCTCGGCTGGCCCGCCAAATGCGGCGTCACCATCTAGCCGCTGTGGCCCGCGATCCGCACCGGTGCGGTTCCGGTGGCATCATCCGCACCCGATCGCAAGCAACGGCCTGGGCGACCGCATCGTCAGGTGGCATAGTCGTAGGCGGCGGAGCCAGGGGCTCCGGTTTGTGGGGAGTAAGCGGATGGTCCGGCGCATTTCAATCAATCGCCGCTCGTTTGTGCGCGGCACCGTCGCGGCGATGGCCGTTCCGGCGGTCGTGCGTGCTCTGCCGGCCACCGCCATTGCGCAGGAAGCTCTGCCTGGATCCGGCCCGACATCGCCGGTTTGGGGCGAACTCGGACGTCTCACCCTCGCGGCCCAGAAGAAGGGCATCGCGGTGCCTCGCATGTCGCTCGGCCCTGAAAGTCTCACCGACGATTTCTCGACCACGCTGCCCGCCATCGTCGATTTCATGGACAGTCTCGACAGTGCCATTTCAACGGCAAGTGCCGAGAAGGCCGACGCGGCCGAGGATTTGAAATCGGAAGCGAGCGAACTCCTCGGCAAGGTGCTCGCCGCCGAAAAACTGCCGCGCGAAGCGCCGGACGAACCCGGTCCGCCCGGTGCGGCACCGACCATCAAGGCGCCAAAGTTCGAAGACGTGGCTGAAAGCTATCGCACGCTGTTTCGCACCTGTGAGATTCGCTCCGACAAGTCGTCGGAAGTGCGTTGGTACACCGATAAACTCGCAGACCCCGCGCGCCGCGAGCGCTACCAGAAGATCGAGGATGAGGTCTGCGTTCCCTGGTACTTCGTCGGTATCATTCACGGCATGGAGTGCGGCTTCGATTTCAACAAACATCTGCATAACGGCGATCCGTTGCGGTACCGCACCGTCCAGGTGCCGAAAGGCCGGCCGCAAACATGGAGCCCGCCGACAGATTGGCAATCGAGCGCAATCGACGCGCTTCGCTACGACAAGTTCGCTGATTTGACTGATTGGGATCTTGCCCGCACGCTTTACCGTTGGGAGGCTTACAACGGCTGGCGGTCGCGCCTGCTCTACAACATCAACACACCGTATCTCTGGAGCTTCTCTAACCATTACGCGAAGGGCAAATTTGTTGCCGACAACGTCTGGGATGCCAACGCCGTCTCCAAGCAGTGCGGCGCCGCCGTCATGCTGAAAATGCTGGTCGAGAGCGGCGTGATCGGCCAGCCGGCCTGATCACATGACGGCCCTGCTTGGCGTTCACGGCCCGACCCGCTTCCTGAACGGTTACGAACTGCCGTACACGAGCCCTACGGCTTGTTGCGCCGCCAGCACTTGATCGCAATCGCTCTCGGTAAAGCCTGACCCCTTCTTCTGCGTCAGGTCGAGACACGATTGCAGAAATCCTTCGGCCGCCTCGACCAGCGTTGCCGTCTGATTGAGGTTAGCGGTCAGCGTCCGATAGGTCAGGTGCGCGAGTTTCTGCCGCCCCAGCGGCTTCACCGGTGTGCCGCGGTGCGTCGCCGCCTTCGCCGATGAGGTACGCGAATTTGTTGAGAATACCGCTGTTGAAGTGCACGCAGCCGTTGTCGTTGAGCCAAGTTGTGGCGCAGATCTGATCGGCAGCGGTGACGATGTCGCCGTAGGTATCAGGCTGGCCGCGGTTGCCCGATGAATACGGTTGGCTCTTGTCGAAGAGCGATGTGCCGTCGGCATTGGTAAGATTGGGATTAGCGAGTGACCGCAATGGCCGGTCCATTGTGTAGCCGGGTGCGTCCTCGCCTAGAAGCCAGTTGGCTTTGCCGGACTTGGCGTAGAACTCGATGAGCGCGCCGAAGATATCGGCGATGCTTTCGTTCACCGCACCCGGCTCATCGGAATAGATGAGGTTGGCTTCGTATTGGATGATCCCGTGCACCATCTCGTGCGCGACAATATCGACGGCGCCCGCATAGCCCGGCCCGAACACCATCACATTCGACTTTGGACAGTAGTAGGATTTCGACGGGCACCAGTACGCGTTGCGAACGCTGCCGTAGCGGACATAGCTTTCCAGCGCACCACCACCGTTCGGCCCATCCTGATCGTTGTCGTCGAAACTATTGCGACCGAACACGAGAAAGAAGAAGTCGCGCACCGCGCCGGTATAGCGGAACGCCTGTTCGGCATCGTCCGGGATCGATTGCCCTTTCGCCTTGCCGTCCTCGTCGACGATGGCCGCCGTTTCCGTCAGGTTGGAGGAATCGTAGATGCGGCGGATCAACCCCGTCGGTTTGTCGCGATAGAAGTGAAAGACGTCCCCGCTCTTGGCGTCAACGAACAGCCGAAACGTGTCGATTGACACCAGCCAAGCGAGGCGTGCCCCGCCGGCAACGTTGGCGCGCAACAAAGCCGGATCAAACACCACAACCTCGGCGGTGGCGGGCGTTGTCTGCGGATTGGGGCCCATCGGCAACGGTGGAGCGGCACCCGTCCCCGCGCCTTTCAAGAGATCCGCTAGACGCTTGCGCGCAGCAGCCGTCGCCTCGCTTTCGCTGATGTCGGGAACAGTCTTGTCCACCTGCGCCGCCGACGTTGAGCCCTGATATTTCGTAACTCCGAGCGTGTTCTCGACCGTCAGCCGCGCCGATGAGCCGAACACCTTCACGCCACTGACGCGCTGTTCCACATTGGCGATGTACCGCGCCGGAAAATCCGGATCCTTGCGCCGGCCGATGTACTTCAGCTCTGCCTTTTTCCCCTTCGCCGGCAGCGCGGCCGTGATGCCGCTCGTCTCCAGGAAGGTTTCCACGACGCGCCGCGTGTCTTCTTCGGATTGCTCGGCCGGTCTGGCGCCGGCCGTCAGTGAAGTGGCGTCCGGCTTGAAACCGCTGATGCTGCTCGGCAGGCCGGTCGCTGGATTGATGACAACCTTGAGATCCGGATTAGACTTCTTCAAGTCCTCAACACCCTTGTCGACGTCGACGCGCACACCTTCGGCAGGCGCCGGGGGTGCTACCGTGCCGGCCTCCGTCACCGGCCCTCCGGCCGCAACCGTCGACACGCCTCGAACGACGCCCTCCGTCACGGTGGCCGGTCCAACGTCCGCGCCGGTGGGTAGGCCGAGCGCGGCGATAACCGCTCCATCCTTGCGCCGGCATTTGGTCGGTGCTTCCGCTTTCGCATCATCCGCCGAAGCGACAAGGCTGTGGGCGATGCGCGCGCTGAGCCCGGTCTCCGTCAACGCTGATTTCAATGTGTCGGCACTTTCGCCCCATGCGATTTCGATCGGCGCGAGGTCCGATTTCAGGAACGGCACACGGGCGGCCATGGCTTCGCGCACGGTCGCTTGCCCGTCGCCGTTGAGATCGATGCGCGGGAAAGTAGCATTCGTTGTCATCGACCACGCCATCGCCGTTGAGATCTTCGCTGAACGCAGCCTCCGTGGATGCGGCGGTTTCGATGGCAGCAAGGCTGCGCGCAAAGAAGCGAATGTCGGCCGCATCGACGGTCCCGTTGCCATCCACGTCTGCCAGGCGATTGCGAACGGCCTCCGAAACGGCATGCCGCCGCACCGATCGCGTCGATGCGCGGCGCACGGATCTCGTCGCCGGCAGCCGGAACTCCGCTCTCCTTGAGCGCGGCGATGATCTCCTCGGGCGTTTTCTCCGGAGCCAATTCGAAAAGCAGGCCCGCAAGTGCCGTAACGTGGGGCGCTGCCTGCGATGTTCCCGAGCAGACACCGAACGGCGACGTTGTACTTCCGAGCGTGCTCATGATGTCAACGCCGGGCGCCGAGACATGCCCGCCGCTGTTGGAGAAACTGGCCCGTTTGCCGTCCCGTCCCGTCGCTTCGACGACGACGATGTTACGCACTGGGTCGCCGCTGGTCCAAGCGTAAGTGCCGGCCCAGGCGAACGGCGAGGCCCACCGGGCGGCGAGTGGTTTGTCCAATCCCTCGCTGTCGTTGCCCGCGGCCACGACGAACAGCACCTCGTTTTCCACGAGCTGCGCCATCGTTCGAATGACGCTCGCCTGATCGGCGATGTGCAGCTTCAGACCTTCGACATCGTTGGGATCGGCGTCGCCGAGTACGCCGCGTGCGACAAAATTATAGGCAAGGCTGACGTTGAGGACGCGCAGGTTGCCGCCCCGTTTGATGTTGTTCGTCAGATAGACCATCGTGTTCTTCAAAACATCTGAGAACAGCATGGCCTGCGCCTGCCAGCTTAGATCGGCATCGAGATTTTCGCGCTCGCCGATGAATTCCGCAGCGATCGCGACGGCTTCTAAATCGGGATCGGGAACGATGCCGTCGATACCGGGCGCGGCACCCTGCTTGGCTCCGATAATGCCGGCGACATGCGTGCCGTGGTTGGTTTCGCAGTCGGGCCGGACGAGAGGCGGACGATAGGCGCCGCGCGCGAGCGTATATTTGACGTTGGCATTCTCCGTGAAGCCGACATCGATGATTCCGATGGTCGGTCGCTTTGCGTCGGGGTGCGCCGCCCGGTTGCGCTCGATCAGCGACCACATGGCCGGCATATGGATGGCCTTTAAGCCCCAGTTTCCATCCGGTGTCTCGCCCGGCTGCCATCGCCATGCATAGGACTTGTCGCCGATCTTGATCTCCGCACCCGACGGCTTAGGCAGCGATTTGGTGCCGATGAGACTGTCGACGAACGCAGCGCCGACCGTCGGCTCCTTGCGCAGGGCCTGAACGAGCGGCGGATCGAGGATGGTCTCAAGCTTCTGTTGTGGGGCGGCGCTTTCCAGATTTCGGCTCGGCGCGGGATTATTCTGTTCGACGGTGATGACGCCCAGTTCGCCGATAACCTTGGTGATCGTGAGGTCGTATTTTTTCAAAAGTGCCTGGATCTGCTGTTCCGTGACACTCGGCTTCAGCTGGATCATGTAGCTGTTCTTCTTGGCGACCGGCACGTCGGCGGCGCGCAGCACGGTGGTCGAGGCCGTCGCCGGCGCGTTGCGACCTGCCTCCCCCAGCCCGCCGGCCAACGCCGGTGAACTGAACGGCAGAAGCGACGACGACTTGCCCCCCCACACTTTCTTTTTGATGCTGTCGTACCAGCCGTCGGAGCCGCCCTCGCGTTTCCGCTTCAAGCCCTCGGCGTCGGGCTTCACATACTCGAAGTCGTTGGGCTTCTGCACCGGCGCTTGCGGAGACGGGGAGCGCGTCAAGCTGTCCGGAACCGGCTTTGATCCCCCGCCCGGCTCGAATTTGTCTTCGAGGATGTTTTTTAGATTGTTGTAGTCCTGCTTCTGCGCCAGCGCCGCACCGGGGCAAACCAGTGCCGCCACGAGGGCCGCAGTCAGAAACGTGAAGCGGGCGGTCATAACATCACCTCTTCGGGGCACGACGGCCATTAATTACGCCACTTGGTCCAAAGTCCCGACACGCCATCCTTCATCCACTGCCACCAACCTTTTTCAACCTCGGGAGCGGGAGCCGGCGCAGGGTCGGGAGCCGGAGCAGGCGTGGGAACAGGCTCGGGAACTGGAGCAGGAACTGGAGCAGGAGGGCAGGAGCAGGGCGCGGTTGTGGTTCAGGGGCCGGCGCTGGCGCCGGTTGCGGCACCGGTGTTGGCTCAGGAATAGGAGCAGGAACCGGTTCAGGTTGTGGCGCGGGCGCCGGCTCGGGCACCGGTGCCGGAGCAGGGGGGGCCGGTTCTGGAGTTGGCACCGGCGCAGGAGTTGGCACCGGCGCGGGTGCGGGCGAAGGCGCTGGTTCGGGAACCGGCTGCGGTTCCGGCGCGGGAGCGGCCCCGATTTCATATCCCGCATCGACAACCAAAAGGCCGTCGCCCGTGGTGCCAGGATCGAGCCCCTTGTCTCGCCGTAACGCTGCAATCAGTGACGTGAACACCGGCACATAGGCGGTAATGGTTTTGTTGCCGGCCTTGATCGTCTGGCGCGCCTGGAAGTGCAAGTGCAGGCTCGTCGAAGGCGAGCCATTCATGTACTTCGAGACCTTGCCCAGCACTTGCCCCTGCTTGACCGATTGTCCCGCCTTCACGACGATCGAGCTCGGATGCATGTGGAGATAAAAGTAGTCGGTCCCGTCCTTGGCCTTGAGCTGAACGGTCGTATTCTTGGTCACGTTGGTGATGGTGCCGTCGACGACGGCCACCGCCTCCCAAGCGTTATCTTTGAAAGTCGGCGGGCGGATGTCCTGACCCTGGTGGCCAGCGCCCGCAGGGCACAGCGGCATCGACCACCCGCGTACCTCGCAATAATTGTCGCGCTGTTGCATGGGATCGAAATTGCGCCGGTCGCTTTCGCTGCCGCCGGCCGCACCTTTGCCGCCCCATCCGCCGCCGCCATAGCCCCAGATTTGCGAATTCATGTGCGGATAGCGGCCGTCGCCAAGCTTCAGCGGAAAAATGATCTCGGGCAGATAGACGAACCGGTCGTTGGTCCGTCCGCGGCCCTTGTCCTTCTCCCACACGTCGCCTGGCGGATAATAGGCAAACTGCGGCTTCGCCGGTTCGGGCGCCGGACCGGGAGTGGGTGTCGGGCTGGGCGTGGGTTCGGGCGCAGGTTCCGGCGCAGGCGTCAACTGACATTTGGCCAATTGCAGCCGGGCCGCCTCCGGAACTTTTGCAGCTGCAGCATCGGACAGACACGCCGGCACACTGTCGAAGCGCCGCTGCGATGGCTGAAGCGGTGCGTGTGCGCCAAGTCCCTGCACGACGGCATGGGCCATCAGATCACGACCGGCGAGCGCCACGCGCGTCGTCTCGTTCGCGGATGTGACTGCGCATAGGACCGGCGCGCACACGAGAAAAACGACGGCGCTCACTTTACGGATTGCGGTTTGACGAAACGCCACGACAACTTCCCCCTGTCCGCCTCCGAACCGCTCTATCAATCGCGGTCCGGTTTTCGTCCCCGTGCAACTTATGCCCAATCAATCCATGTCCCGCAACGCACCGCCTACAGCGGCCGATGCGTCTCGCGCCACCATCACGTCGCCGGCCGCGCTCCGTTGACGAACGCCTCCAGCATTTGCTTCTGCTGCGCCGTCAGACGCGATGCCGTCGCCGTATCCGAGAGGATGGTTCCAATTCGCGCCGCCAGCGCGGGCGGCAGTGCAACCGGCAGCACAGCGGCAGGCAGCGCGGTCTGGCTTGTTGCCTCAAGCGCCGCTCCCGGCGACGGCTGCACGCCGCTCAGAAAGGTCGGTCCGATCCACAACTTCTTCGTCCAGTCGCCTTTGATCACGATGTTGAACAGCAGGTTCTGCACATCGACCGTCTGATCGATGAGACGGCGCGGCACGACGACATTTCCAACCGAGCGCAATCCCGCTGTCGGCCCGCGCAGGGTCAAATCCGGTGTCGATTGGATCGTGCCCGCCTTGATCGTGTAATTGGCCGTCAATTGATCGACCGGTGTGCTGCGCGAGCGCGTATAGCCCCAACCTTTGTAATTCCAAAGCTCGGCCACCATGGCGCCGATGTCCCACCCGCGCAGCTGGCCCTTCTTCATGTCGATGCGCGCCTTGCCGTCGAGCGTCGAGACGAGATCTGCCACTGACCGCCCCGTCGCTCGCATGTTGATGTCGACCGTGGATGTTCCCTCAAGCAGCGGCTTGCCGGCCAGTTCAGTGCTGATGGGTTCGGCATCGACGTTGACGAGCTTCAGGCCGACCGCCGCTTCATGCGCGGCACCGCGTGCCTTCAGCTCGATGGTACCCGAGCCGGTGCCTTGGC
The DNA here is from genome assembly GCA_963742405.1 of uncultured Alphaproteobacteria bacterium. Lineage (GTDB taxonomy): Bacteria > Pseudomonadota > Alphaproteobacteria > Rhizobiales > Hyphomicrobiaceae > JAGVSR01. The sequence goes on along the minus strand of CAVUMB010000008.1, from coordinate 84,207 downwards.
CGATGGCGATTGTTTCGATGTTGGCGGCAAGCTCACCGTTGGTGAGGTTTGCCTTCACATGCGCGTCGGCCAGCGGGATTTGGCCGAACCTCAAGCTTGCCACCGTTACGTCGAGATCCAGATCGGCCGATCGCAACGCTTTGAGATCGATCGGCGCCGTATTCCACGACTTTTCGGTGGCTAAACCTTCCGGCACGGCAGCGTTTCCTGACACGAAAGCGGCAGGCGGCTTCTCGATGGCATCGAGTTCGGCAGCCAGAACATCGAACGTCGTTGCGAACCCGTCATCGTCCGCTGCGCTCTCCAGCACCGCAGCCGGAGAGGCCGGCTGAGATCGACCAAGGAGCGCGTCGAGATCGAGCCGCGATAACGTCAATCGGCCGCTGACACGCGGTCGCGGCCCGTCAAATGCAAGATCGCCATTGAACTCGCCCGTGCGCCCGTCAGCATTGAACGTCGTGTCTGACAGCGAAATCTTACCTGCACGCGCCGCGACCGTTCCTTGCAGTTGCCCGGACCCCAGAGCAGTAAGGGCGGGATGAGTAATCCCAAGCTTTCCAGCGAGTGTTCCGATTGCCTCTGCTTTGACGGAAACGGCCCCGGAGTACGATGTCTCCGGCCCGAGATTGACCGCGCCGTCGAGACCGGCCGCAACGCCTTGCCCCGCAATCGAACCTTTCAGACCGGTCGATCGGCCGGCCATGACTTCACGCAAGCTCGCCAGTGTCAGGTCGTAGTTCAGCGGAGCATCTCGCAGGTCGAGCGTCCCCGTCGCGTGCGCCGCCGCAGCGTCCGGCTCGACTTGTGCCTTGAAGGCGAGGGCTCCAGATGTCGCCGGCATGCTGTTACCGAACCCGAGCCACTGTGCCAGTTCGCGTGCCGACGGACTTGTTGCATCGATTTCCCCTGCTAGCATGGGTGCCTCGCCGATGGCGCCTTGCCCCGACACCCGCGCTTTCAGGATGCGGCTGTCGATAACCAGCGCCAGCGTCGTCATCCGCCCCGCCAGGGCGGCCGCCGCATCCGACACGGCAAAATCAAAGCGCAACGGCTCGTTGTTGTAGGCCAAGCTCCCTTTGGCGGCCGCACCGCCGTATTTCGCATCGGCCGCGAGCGCCGCCTCGATAGCGTCAAGCCTGAGGTTGGTCCCGTTGCCCTCGTCCTTGTACAGAAACGTCCCGTTGTGCACCGCGGTCGGCGGAACAGGCAATGCCGTGACGTTGTCCGTCGCACCGGCGGCCACCGATGGTGACTGCCAGTTCCCGGCACCGGACAAGTCTCGCACGAGGTTGACGACCGGTGCCTCGAGATCGAGCGATAGTATTTCTGGATTGCCGTTGAGGATTGATCGCAACGGGACCCGCGCGGTAATCTTCCGCGCCATGAATGGCGACGTTCCCTTGGTCCGTCCCGGTCGCCCGACATCGACGCCCGTCAACTCGACCGTAACGATTTCGCGCAAGACGTAGTGCGAACTTTCGACTGTCAATTCGCGTCCGGTCAGTTCATGCACTTTGCGCTGCAGAAGCGCCGTGAAGAAGAACGCCGGTGGCGCGAAGGTGAGACTAGCGATCAGCAGAACGAGAAGCCCAGCCAAACCGCCGACAACCCATCGCCAGCGCAGGCCGCTGCGTGGCGCAGGCGGCACGTCAGTTCCGTTTGGTTCGGTTGTCGCCATCAAAGCCCCCAATGGGGCCATTCTAGCCGACCCTGTTGGTCACTGTCATGTCATGCTGATTGAGAGTGGTGGCGCATATCGGTCACACTCGCGACGCAAGCGTCTTGATGGATGCGATCCAAGCGAGCTAAATGGCGCTTGCGCCACCGTGGCAGCGAAGAGAGGATATCGTGCGAAGACTTCCTTATCGCCCGCATCGCGCAGTCATTGCGGCGGCGGCCGCTGTTGTCGCGGCTGGCTCATCGGCGCTTGCCGACGATACTCTGCTCTCCGTCGACTGGTCGAACACAGAGATTTAATCATTCGTCGCCGCAAGAAAAGATGAAGCGGCGCGTGGCCTTTCCCCGGCCGTTCCGTCGCGGCTCGACAAGGTGAAACTTCCCGTCATCGGTTTTGAGGGCGCACCCGGCCTGGTTCAGAATTCGTTTCCCGGATTGGGTCCGCAGCCCGTGGGCACGCGCGCCGTCCACACTGATGAAACCAACCCCGTGTGGTACCAGATTGTCGACACTTACGGTGACGTTTCTGTCAGCGTGGCAGCGGATCTGCGCGTGCAGCACACCTTCGCGGCCGATTATCCCATTTATCCGACGACCGCACCCGGCGCTGCCGCGTCGGCCGGCCCCGAAGTTTCTGTCTTCGACGGTGCAGACGAAGAGGGCATGGAAGGCTCGATCGCGGAATACACCGTCACCCGGTTCGGCGTACCCTATACGGTGACGATCGAATGTACGGCCGCCACCAAGGCGCAGTGCCAGGACGTCGCTCAGATCGCCAAGGACAGCGCACTGTTGAAGGTCATCGCGGCAACGCCACCCGGCTGACTGCGCACGATCAACTGACCATGTTGTCCAAAATCTTGATCCGCGCATCTGCTGACGGCTGGGCCAGATCGGGCCCCTCGGCACGCCCCATCGTCATCGCGCGGATCGCGCCGTTCTTCGCGCCTGTGATCATATTGGCGGCGATGAGACAGGCACCCGCCTCGACGTCGGATGATACGAGGATACCGCTACCAGCGTCTCGAATGATGTTCTGCGTCACGAGGCAGTTGCGCATATAGCGGCCCCAGCCGACCATGATCCCGCACGTCGGCGCGCCTTCCACGACGTTGCCGGACACGATTGTGTCTGCTTCCACTGCGATACCTTCACCGCGCTTGTCGATGGCCTCCTTCTCGCGCCGATGAAGATTGCGAATGAGGTTGCCTTCGATGACGGCGAGCCGACCGCCCTCGTTGAAGTTGGTGACCGAAATGCCGGTTGCCGCGCCGTCAACGAGATTGTTTGCAACGATCGCACCCTCGAATCCGAACTCGACATAGAGTGCCACTTCGCCAATCCGCTGCGCCGAATTACCAAGAATTTGAAAGTTGGATGCAGCATTCCCACGTACGGCCGAATAAACGCAGTCCGTGATCCGGTTGCCCGTCACCAGGACTCCGCCGGCGCGAAAGACATTGACGCCGTTGCCGTTCTCTCCCGTTCCCCCGCCCCTGGCTTCGATCCGCGCAATCCGGTTCGCTGATACACGCGTGCCGTCTTCGCCGGCCGTCGTGCGCCACACTTGGATGCCGTTGTTGCGACAGTCCGAGATGTCGTTATGCGCAATCTCAATTCCCGTGGCGTCGATACTGCGCAGGCCCGCGAGCAGAACCTGCTCGATGCTGGAATTGCAAATTTTCCCACTGCAACGTAGCAGCGTCACGCCGTTGGCGAGCGAGCGGCGGACGGTGACATTTGTGATCCGCAGATTTGCACAATCGGAGAAGCGGACGAGAGCCGCGTCTTCGTCCGCTTCGAGCGCCCGGCTCGCACCATCAAGAACAAGGTCCTGGAGACGAATCCCATCACTCTTGTTGGCGATAAGAAGTGCGTTCCCGCCACTGAATTCAAGCGTCGTCAGCCCACGCGCGCCGATGAGCGCCGTGCCGGGATAAAGCGTGAGAGGTCCGGTCCGCAACACCCCGGCTGGCAGCAGGACGGGCCGCCGCTCCGCCGCGGCGCGATCAATCAAGTCTTGCACAGTGGCCGTCTGGTCGCCGTCGGCGTTCGGGAGGAGTGCATGGTCCGCAGCCGATCCGGGCAAGGCCTCGTCACCGCGCGGACCGGCGTGCGCGGCGGCCGTCGCAGCGGCGGCTGCACCGAGTCCAATTGTGCCGGTCAGCAGTGAGCGTCGGGTGGCAATCATGGTCGGCATCCGAACGAAAGAACGCGCCGCCCGCATGAGAAGATCAACGGCGCAAGACGACGTTGACGGGTTATGGGGCGGGCCGGCCGGTGTCCAGATGCACCACATTGCTCTCGGGCCCGTGCACGTCCGAAAAGTGCGTCACCTTGTTTGAATCGCACACATACAGCCACTTGTTGTCGAACAGTTCGCCATCGCGAATGTAACCAAATACGGCGCCTTTAGCGCCCCGCCAGAAGAGTTGCGGCGGAAGTGCTGTGCCCGCCTTTTCCCAGTTCGGTTCGATAAATTCGTCAATGGCTTTCCAATGTATCATCCGTGTCTCCACTTGTTGTAATCCGGCCTCGGACTGTCTCGCGTGTGTTGGTACACCGATTTGGGCCCAAATACGCCACTCGCTGAGCGATTTCTGCGGTGGAGACGCCGTTTCAATGCACATTCGAACAAATACGTAGTTTGGCAGGAACGTGCCTGCGGCTCAGTCGTTCTGCGGGTATCCCACAAGCGCTCAAGTATGCGCAAAACAGCAAAAGGAGTTCCTCCCAATGAGGATGGTAGCGGTAGCAGCGGCGTTGCTCGTTGCAGCGGGCACGACAGTGACCCAGGTCGAGGCCCGTGAGGGCGGTGGCCACGGCGGCGGTAACATGTCCGGTGGCGGCAGCAGCATGTCCGGCGGTGGTGGACGCATGGGCGGTGGTGGAAATCACATTGGCGGCGGTGATGGGCCACGCGGCGGCCTTCGCGGCGGCGGAGGTGAAGGCTATCGCGGCGGCCAAGCCTATCGGGGCGGCGGCGGTCGTCACTATGGCAACAATTGGAATGGCGGTGGTTATGGCTACGGTGGCGGTCGAAATCACCGTCGCGGTTTTTACGGTTACGGTTTCGGCCCCTCTATATATCTGAACGGCGGCTATGGGTATGGCGATAGCTGCGGATGGCTTTATCGGCGTGCAGAGTTGACCGGCAGCCGGTACTGGTGGCGCCGCTACGAAGATTGCATCGACTAGCAACGAAGGGTCCTGGAAACGGGACCCTTTTCCATCATACGCCGATGGCTTACCGGCCCGGCCGCCCTGTCTTCTTGGTCCGTCCGCGGCGTGATTTGGACTCGGCCGGATCGTCGATTTCGATCGTGCGCGCCGGCAGTCGCGGCCTCTCGGGCAGCACTGCACCCGACTTCACCGGCAATGAGGCATGCGGCCCCATTTCGTCCAGCGTCGGCTTGTGCGGTCCACGGACTTTTTCTCCGAACGCACCGGCTTTCGTCCGCGGATCGACGGCAACGGTCCGCGCCGGAAGCGGCCGATCCGTCCCCGGCCCCATCTCGTCGAGCGACGGCTTCTTGACGCGACTACTCCCGCCCGGCGGCCGGCTCTCCGCAGGAGAAGTCGCCGGGCGCAACCGAACGACCAGAGTCGCCGGGCGCACTCAACAAATTCCCCGCAGCACCATACTTTTTGACGCCTCGATAACCGCCCGTGCGATCATCAATCTCGGATTGGCGGGCCAAGGGATCATCGGCGATGGCCAATTCCGTCTCGCGCAGTCGTTTGATTTCATCGCGGAGTCGCGCCGCAGTCTCGAATTCGAGATCGGCGGCGGCGGCACGCATGCGCCGCTCCATGTCCTCGAGAGTTTTTCCAAGGTTGTGCCCGACGAGCGGCTGATCGGCCAGCCCGGCGTCGACCGTGACGTGATCCTGCTCGTAGACGCTCGCCATGACGTCGTGAATGTTCCGCTTGATGCTTTCGGGTGTGATCCCGTGGGCTTCGTTGTACGCGCGTTGCTTGTCGCGGCGACGGTTCGTCTCCGCGATAGCGCGTTCCATCGAGCCCGTCATTTGGTCGGCATAAAGAATGACGCGACCATCGACGTTGCGTGCGGCGCGGCCGATCGTCTGGATGAGTGACGTCTCCGAGCGCAGGAAGCCTTCCTTGTCCGCGTCGAGAATTGCGACCAAGCCGCACTCGGGAATATCGAGACCCTCTCGCAGCAGATTAATGCCAATGAGCACGTCGAACGCGCCGAGGCGCAAATCGCGGATGATCTCGATCCGCTCCAGCGTCTCGATGTCGGAATGCATGTAGCGGACGCGAATGCCGGTCTCGTGCATGTATTCGGTGAGATCCTCCGCCATGCGCTTGGTCAATGTCGTGACGAGCACGCGATGCCCCTTCTTGGCAACCTCGCGCACTTCCGCCAGCAGATCGTCGACCTGGTTTTTCGCCGGACGAATTTCAACATCCGGATCGATAAGCCCCGTCGGACGGATGACCTGCTCGGAGAAGGTACCCCCGGTCTGCTCCAGTTCCCACGAGGAGGGTGTGGCCGAGACATAGATCGATTGCGGCCGCATCGCATTCCACTCTTCGAAACGGAGCGGGCGGTTGTCCATGCACGAGGGCAGGCGAAAGCCATATTCCGCAAGCGTCGCCTTGCGTCGGTAGTCGCCACGGAACATTCCGCCGATCTGCGGAACGGTGACATGGCTTTCGTCGGCGAAGACCAGCGCGTTGTCGGGCAGGTATTCAAACAGTGTCGGCGGCGGCTCGCCCGGCGCCCGGCCTGTGAGATAACGCGAGTAGTTCTCGATGCCCGCGCACGATCCTGTTGCCTCCATCATCTCCATATCGAACGTCGTGCGTTGTTCGAGGCGCTGCGCCTCCAGTAGCTTGCCAACGGCATAAAGTTCATCGAGGCGCTGTTTGAGTTCCGTTTTGATGTTCTTGATCGCCTGCTGCAACGTCGGCTTGGGCGTCACGTAATGTGAATTCGAGTAGACTTTTACGAGCGAAAGGTCGTCGGTCTTGTTGCCGGTCAGCGGATCGAACTCGACAATGCTTTCCACTTCGTCGCCGAACAGAGAAATTCGCCACGCGCGATCTTCGTAGTGTGCCGGAAAGACTTCGACCGTATCGCCGCGCGCCCGAAAAGTACCGCGCGTGAAGGCGGCTTCGTTGCGCCGGTAATGCAGGGCAACGAGATCGGCGAGCAGTTGGTCGCGCGACAGCCGATCGCCAACCTTCACCGCGAACGTCATCGCTGTGTAGGTCTCCACCGAGCCGATACCGTAGATGCACGAGACGGACGCGACGATGATCACGTCGTCGCGTTCCAGCAGCGACCGCGTCGCCGCATGCCGCATCCGGTCGATCTGCTCGTTGATCGACGATTCCTTCTCGATGTACGTGTCCGTGCGCGGGACGTACGCCTCTGGTTGATAATAATCGTAGTATGAGACGAAATATTCGACGGCGTTGTTGGGGAAGAAGCTCTTGAACTCGCCGTATAGCTGCGCCGCAAGCGTTTTATTCGGCGCCAGGATGAGGGCCGGGCGCTGGGTCGCCGCGATCACCTGCGCCATCGTGAAGGTCTTGCCCGACCCCGTTACGCCGAGCAGGACCTGGTCGCGTTCGAGTTCATTGATCCCAGCGACCAGTTCCGCGATCGCGGCCGGCTGATCACCTTTCGGCTCGAATTCCGAAACAATCTCGAACCGGATGCCGCCTTCGCTTTTCTCCGGCCGCGCCGGCCGGTGCGGCACGAACTCACGCGCCACGCCGGCAACGATTGGATGCGAAGCCATCATCGGCTGCCGGAGCAAGATTTCTTTGGCCCGGTCGCTGCGTTCGGCCGGCTTGGCGAGCAGCGCGTTGAGCATATCGGAAATCGAACTGTCACCGGCGCGCGGCGGCAACGGACCGGACGTCCGAAGCGCCGGCAGCGTCGAAGTCCCGGGAATGTAGGAAGATTGCATCGACTCGCCGAAGCCGGGCGTGCCCGCGGCTGTCTCGGCCGGCGGCGCGGCAGGTTTCCCCGACCGCCCTCGTGACGGACGCGCTTTCGGCAGATCGGATTTGGGTGGGCGTGACATAGGTCGAATATGGTCCGGATGGCGCTGGGTCTCAAGTGCACCGGCTTGCGGCGGCCGGAATAGCGGTTTGAACGTGCGATCTGGTCTGATCAGTTCTTCGTTCGGCTCGCGAACGCCGCGCCGCAGATCGAATGACGCCAATCAGTCGTATAACGTTTGCTGCTCGTCCCGATTCATTCAGCGTTTCCATCGACCCTGAATTTACCGAGGTTTGATTATGCCAACCGCCACTTGCCGGATCGCATTTCTGCTTGTGCTCACAACTATCACGTCAGCGGCAGTGCCGGTTTCTGGCGCTCACGCAGCCGCCGGGGGTAGCGAAGCGGTTGGCCCCGTTGTCAGCGTCACACCAGGCTCGGGCAAGATTGACGGCGAGGTCAGGGCCTCGATGATTGTCGCAGCCCCGGCGGCGGCCATCTACAGCGCTTTGACCGAATGCGCCAAGGCGCCGGAAGTTTTTCCATCGCTCAAAAGTTGCCGCGTCGTCGAGAGCCAAGCCGGTCAGTCGTGGGACATTCGCGAACATAAGGTCGCGAGTTGGGCCAGCTTCCTCCCCGATATGCGGACCGTGTTTCGCTCCGAGTACGTCCCGAACCGCAGCATTGTCTTCCGTCTTGTAGCCGGCGATTTGCAGCATCTTGACGGTGGCTGGCAACTCGAGCCCGTGAACGGAGGAACCCGCGTGACCTACGAAGCCCGCGTCGGCTTCAACGCCTTCATCCCCGGGTTCCTCGTGCGCCAATCGCTGACCGCCGACGTGCCGAAATTCATGGCCGCAATTCGCGATGAATCAGTGCGCCGTGCGCCCGCTTTCGCGAACGCCAAGTTTTAACCTGACCCAATGACGGCGCAGTCTTGATGCGGATCAATAAACGGGAATTGCAAAACCCGTTGAAGTGTTTACCACCCTCCGAAGACGAGCGGCGGTCGCTGTGGCTGCAACGGAAGGCCGGAGAAATATGGCACACACCCGAGTGGCGCTGATTTCGGGTGGCAATCGCGGCATTGGTCTTGAGATCGGCCGACAGTTGGCGCGCAGGGGCGTGCTTATCGTCATTGGTGCCCGCGACCTGGCAAAGGGTGAGACGGCGGCACTGGCGATCCGCGATGACGGCCAGCACGCTGAAACCGTGCAACTCGACATTGCCGACGGCAACTCAGTTGCGGCCGCCGTGGAGGAAGTCGTTCGCCGGCACGGGCGGATTGAAATTCTCATCAACAACGCCGCCATTCTGATCGATGGGCCGGGGGGCTTCAAATCGAGCTTGTTCGAACTGAAGGCTGACACGGCGCGCCAGACGTTCGAGACAAACCTGCTCGGCCCCTTGCGCCTGACGCAGGCCGTGGCGCCGATCATGGAACGTAACGGCTACGGCCGCATCGTCAATTTGTCGTCAGGTGCCGGGCAGTTGTCCGACATGCGTAGTGGCTTTCCGGCCTACCGGATGTCAAAAACGGCGCTGAATGCCCTGACGCGCATCACCGCCGCCGAACTCGCCAGCACGAACATCAAGGTCAATGCGGTTTGCCCGGGATGGGTGCGGACCGACATGGGTGGTGCGGAAGCGGAACGACCCGTGGAAATCGGCGCCGAAACGCCAGTCTGGCTTGCGACGCTTCCCGAAGACGGACCGACGGGCGGCTTCTTTCGCGATAAGCGGCCGATCCCTTGGTAGGGTGCCGTGGCGTGAGACAGCCGCTGCGCTTACAAGCCTTTGACGACGTTACCCACCATCAGCACAAAGTAGGCGGTGATCGCCAGCCAGAACTCTTGATGTGGCAGATGGCGCGGGATGGGCAAAAACTGCAGTTTCGTCATGATCGCGAGGAACGCGAGCAGAAGCGAAATCATAAAAATAATAACAGTTGGCGGATTGAGACGCATGCAAGTCCCCCGGTCGCAAGGCCGGGCGTAAGCGCCCCGGCTCCGCCCCGGTCGGGACAATAGGCGGGGAGGGCTTGCCAACGCAATCCCGGCGACCGCATCAAGTGGTCAGGTGTGACTTAGAGCGCGCGGTCCCGCGGTTGTGCAATAGTGGTCAAGCCACGACCTTCGGCATCGACGGATAGCCGAACCATTCCGCTGTCAGGCTTATCGACGCGACGCCCGGTAATATCGAAGCGCGCCGAACGCCCGTCGCCTGTATCGATCCGAGTGGCAGCGCCGCCAGCTTCCTCGACGGCGACGACATCGATGATCTCGCGATTGGAGGGGCCGAAATTCACAACCACCCGATCTCCGGCAGCGACAGGAGCCGTCCACGCGACGCGAGAAACGTTTTCCGCCTCAGGCGCCCGCGTTAGCCAAAAGCCTTCCGAACCTTCTTCATAGGTGCCACTCGCGATGACGGTGGCCGGCCGAACCGTATTTGCGGCCGCCATCAATCGACCTTCGGCCGCTGCGGCAGAGGCAAGGCCACGCTCGAGTTGCGCGCTTGGATTTACAAAAGCAACGGCGCCGGCCAGCGCGAACGCCGGTGCCAGAACGACAGATGCCGCCAGCCCGCGGCGAAGAGTTTTAAGCGCAATCCGTGCGCCAAAACCAGAAGGCGGGTTGGAAGTCACTTGACCGGCCATGCATCCCGTCCCTGTGAAGCGAACGCTTATCTACGCCAAGCGGTTCGGCAGCCAATTTTTATCACGTCAACATTACGCCGAGCGACCCCGACCGGATCCACGCTGATGCAACGCTTCTTCCGCATATACGCGCCGGACGTGACGATACAAGGCAAGATTGAAGGCCATAAACAGCGAAAACATGGCAGCCATCAGGGCTAGCGGCAACCATCGTGTTTCGGCAAGGGTTAAAACCGCGGCCTCGACGGCGCCAGCGGGCGAAGTCCCGCCAACAATCGCAATCATCGCCAGCGAAAACAAACCAAGGCCCATGAGAAGGTCGAGCATGAAACGCCGGTTGTTGATGCGGAATGATCCGGTCATGTCTGTGCCCTCCACCTGCTTCGGCATCCGAATCGGACGCGCTACCTTTGCTCGTCAGTCATTACCAACCGGTGACGTGGCGTGGGTTGGCCGGGAATAAGGCGATGCGCGGGCATTTTGTAACTGAGCTCAACATGTTGCATCCAGAGCGCAATTCCCGAAAAGCGCACCAGTCCGCCTCCTCATGCGTCATCTCAGTCCCGACCAATGGGCGACTTGCGAATTGCTGCACTGCGGCGTAGCTTCCGCGCCGCTCGCGGAGCGCACTGCGCATCCACATCCACCCGGTCACGAAAGAATTGAGCCATGGGCTTTTTCGCCGACAGCCTCAACCGAATTCAGCCCTCCGCCACCATTGCCGTCTCGACCAAGGCGCGGCAGCTGAAAGCCCAGGGTCGGGACATTATCTCCCTTTCCGCTGGCGAGCCGGACTTCGACACGCCGCAAAACATCAAGGACGCTGCCAAGCGCGCACTTGACGAAGGCAAGACGAAATACACCGACGTCGACGGCATCCCTGAATTGAAGGCGGCGATTGTCGCCAAATTCAAGCGGGAGAACGGGCTCGAATACAAGCCGGCCAACGTGTCGGTTGCAACCGGCGGCAAGCAGGTGCTCTACAACGCGCTGTTGGCGACTCTGAATCCGGGCGACGAAGTTGTCATACCGGCACCGTGCTGGGTGTCCTACGCCGACATCGTGATGCTGGGCGGCGGCACGCCCGTGTTCGCACCGACCAAGGCGGAGGACGGTTATCGTCTTCGTCCCGAAGTGCTCGACAAGGCCATCACGCCGAAAACCAAGTGGCTGATATTCAACGCGCCATCCAACCCGACCGGCGCCGCGTACTCGCGCGAAGCCTTGCAGGCGCTGACCGACGTGCTGATGCTGCCGAAGAACAGCCACGTCTGGGTGCTCACCGACGATATCTACGAGCACCTGCTCTATGACGGGTTGAAGTTTTTCACGCCCGCTCAGGTCGAGCCCGGCCTCATCGACCGCACGCTGACCATGAACGGCTTGTCGAAGGCCTACTGCATGACCGGCTGGCGTCTGGGTTATGCGGCCGGGCCTGAAGCCCTGATCAAGGCCATGTGCAAGCTACAGAGCCAGTCGACATCGAACCCATCGTCGATTACGCAGTGGGCTGCCGTCGAAGCATTGAACGGCCCGCAGGGCTTCATTGCCGAGAACAACAAGAAGTTCCTCGAACGCCGCGATCTCGTCGTTTCAATGCTGAACCAGACCAAAGGCCTGCATTGCCCGAAGCCCGAAGGCGCATTCTACGTTTATCCCTCGTGCGGCGGCGCCATCGGCAAATCGACGCCGAAAGGTACTGCGATTAAGACCGACGAGGATTTCGTGACGGCACTGCTGGAGGAAGAAGGCGTGGCCGTCGTACATGGTGCGGCGTTCGCAGGTAGCCCGGCTTTTCGCATCTCCTACGCAGCCTCGATGGAAAGCCTCAAGGAAGCCTGCACGCGCATTCAGCGCTTCTGCGGAAACTTGAAGTAGGTCGCCCGCAGCCGGCGTCAGGGGAGCTTGCCGCCGGCCACAACAATCCCGCCGATCACGAGTGTCGCTGCAAGGCCGAGCAACAGCACGGCGCGCAAGATCGGCCGCGCGAGCGGCGCAGCGTCCGCTTCATCTTCGTAGGAGCCTGCCGGCTTCTTGCCCGTAATCATGGCGGCGATGAGTGGCTCGCGCTTGACGACGCCATAGTAGATGTTCGCGGCCACGTGGACCGCGATCAGCACGAGCAGAACGGGTTCGAACATGATCCGGTGCCAGTGCGTGAAAACCTTCGCCCATGCTTCACCGGCATATTTGTAGAGCGGCCCGGTGGCGTTGTCGTTGTGTTCGAGCGCGAAGAGACCCAGCGTGCCGATGATGCCGACGACGCCAAGTAAGAGCACGATGAACAGGCCGCCGAGCGGATTGTGGCCGAGGAAGTGGCGGGATCTGCCGCCAACAAGGTCGCGAGCGTAGCCGAGCGCTGCTGCCGGGCCGCGCACGAAGGTGTCGAAACGGGCCGACCCGGGACCGGCAAACCCCCAGAGAATGCGCCATACGATGAGCGTCAGGAGCGCAAGCCCGTTCCAGCGATGCCAGACGAGACGCGGGTCCTCGAGTTCCTCCGAGTATTCAAAGCTCACCCACGCCGCCACGATAAGGGCGACCAGGGTCCAATGGAAAACCCTGGTCGGCAGATCCCAAGCGGCGATCCGCACTCTACCCTCAACGCGTTCTGGCATCAGATGCGATCAAATGCTTTGCCGGCCGGGCGGGCTCAGTCTTTTGGCTTGCGATACTTCTTGTGGCAGCCGCCGCAGTTGCCCATGACTTTGGGCCATTCGGCTTCAAACGTATCCGCGTCGGTGATCGAAGCGTCCGCGGCCTTGGCCGCCGCGGCGAGTTTAACAAAGCGCTCCTCGAAATCAGCCTTGTTTTCCCAGATCGCCGGCAACGCTTCCGTCTTCTCGCCTTCCTTGCTGTCGTCCGGGAACAGCTTGGACTGTAGTGGCGCCTTTTCCTGAAAAACTTTAATCGCATTCTTGACGGCAGCGAGATCGAAGTCGGCTTCGCCCTTGAGCATCGCGCCAGTCGGCTTGGCTGCGTCGGCCATGGCTTTGAAGTTGGCCTGTCGCTCCTTGATGACCGCCGTATTCTGGGCGATCGCGGCGGCGGGAAGTGCGAAAAGCGTGGCTGCAACCAAAACAGCACGAAGCATGGCTGAAATCTCCTGACCAAAATCGACGAACGCAAAGTTGACGGCTCGCCTAGACTAGGTCAACGCCTTCCCGCGATGTTCGGATCTTTGCCAGGTCAATCTAATGGATTTTGGTTCCATGCGGTGGACCGCTGGACACATGCCGCGCGAGCGGGTCTCGCACTTTGCAACAAATATGACGTCTGGATGACATTAAGCCGGAGCGCGGCCCTGCAGCCAAGTGGTGACGGCGGGTGCGGCCGGCAACCAGGATTTCAACTTGGCAAAATAGGCAGACGCCGCTTCTGACAAATCGAAGGTCTCTTCCACGACGACCGTTTCCGGTTCTGTCTCGGAGGCATCTTGCGGGGGGATCATCGAAAACCCTGCGGCCCGCGCCGCCAACATTAGTTGGTCGTCTGTCATGACAAGTCCTGGCCCGCTACGCGATACAATTCCCGGATGTTGCCCCACCCGTACGGGATGTTTCCGATCTGACTGCGACGTGCCGATCACAAGAGATGGAAACAGCTTCGACAACAAACGATCACAATTCATAGTTGGTGCGTTGGCACCGCACGTCAAGATTAAACACGAGCATTTGTTTCTATTTACTTGCGTTCAATCGATGTTGTCTCGCAATGCAAAATATTAATGGGTTGGATGAAGCCTTTGTATTGCGGCGCAATGCGGATAAACGCCTATTTCGATCAAATGCATTGCAGCGCGGCATAAAAAGACAGCGGCTCGACCAGCATTCCTTTCTCGCACGTTTACGTGACAGCCTCTTGCCAGCCGGCCGGTCCGGCGCGAGCATGGCATCGGTCGCACTCCTTCACGAGGCGCGGGGGTGCGCGACAGCGCCCTTCGTCGCGCCTTGCCCAGCCGCCGCCGGTGATCCGGCTCGAGCGGCAAAGGAGGACACCATGGGGAATTCGGAAAATCCAACCGGCGGCCCGGCATCGGGCCGCAGCAGCCGCTGCATTGCACTGGTAGGCCCGTATCTCTCCGGCAAAACGACGCTGCTCGAAGCCATTCTCGCCCGGACCGGCGGCATCAGCCGACAAGGGACTGTCGCCGACAAGAGCACCGTCGGCGACGCCAGTCCCGAAGCTCGCAACCATGGCATGAGCGTCGGCCTCAACGTGGCTGATGTCCAATTTCTCGGCGATACGTTCACCTTTATCGATTGCCCTGGATCGGTCGAGTTCCAGTACGAAGGTGCATTGGCCCTGACCGGCGTCGACGCCGCCGTCGTCGTCTGCGAACCCGACTTGAAACGGCTGCCTGCTCTGCAGTTGATTTTGAAATCGCTGGAAGACCGCGGCATTCCCCATTTTCTGTTTCTGAATAAAATCGACAGCGTCTCAGCACCCCTGCGCGATATCATCCCAATGTTGCAGCCGGCGTCGTCGAGACCATTGGTCTTGCGCCAAATCCCAATTTGGGAAAACGGCATTGCGACCGGCTTCATCGATCTCGCCTCGGAGCGGGCCTATGTCTATCGCGAGCATGCACCGAGCCAGATCGTGCCGCTGCCCGATCGTCTTGCGGCTCGCGAAAAGGACGCCCGCTTCCACATGTTGGAGCAACTCGCAGATTACGACGACGACCTCATGGCGCAACTGCTGTCGGACATGCAGCCGCCGAACGACCATGTGTTCAACGATTTGACGGCAGACCTGCGCCAGGGCCTGATTTGCCCGGTTTTGATTGGCAGCGCGGAAAACGGCAACGGAATTTTCCGCTTGTTGAAAGCGCTCCGTCACGAGGTCCCATGCGTTGAATGTGTCGCCGGCCGGCTCGCAGCCGGTCACGACAAGAGCGCTGCGATCGTGCTCAGAAGCTTTCACACCGGTCATGGCGGAAAACTGTCCTTGGTTCGCGTCTTGAAGGGTGAGATCGCCGATGGCGCAACGCTCTCGGGTTCGAGCGGCGGGACGGAACGCGTGGCTGGTATCTTCACGTTGCGCGGCGAAGAACCGGTCAAACGGGGCAAGGCCCGCGCCGGCGACACCGTCGCCCTGGGCCGCCTCGATACAATTCGCGCCGGCGAAACCGTCACGACCGAAAAAGAGCCGCTCGCCGCCATCGTCGTACCTGCGCCACCCGAGCCCGTTCTCTCGGCCGCTATCGGTTTGCAGGATCGCAAGGACGAGGTGAAGTTGTCTTCCGCGCTCGCCAAACTCGTGGACGAAGATCCCTCGCTCGTCGTCGAACACCCCCAGGACACGCACCAGACGTTGCTCAAAGGCCAAGGCGAGATGCATCTTCGCGTCGCGTTCGAGCGTCTCCAGCGCAAGCACGGCATCGCGGTCGAGCATTTGAAGTGCCACGTCCCATACAAGGAAACGATCCGCAAATCATGTCGAGGTCCGCGGGCGGCACAAAAAGCAATCCGGCGGCCACGGCCAGTTTGGCGATGTCGTGATCCGCATCGAACCGTTGCCGCGCGGCTCTGGCTTCCGGTTCACGGATGTGATTACCGGCGGCGTCGTGCCCAAGCAGTACATCCCCTCGGTGGAAATCGGTGTGGCGGATTACCTGAAGACCGGACCGCTCGGCTTTCCCGTCGTCGATGTTGCGGTCACCCTCACCGACGGTTCGTTCCATACCGTCGATAGCTCCGATATGGCCTTCCGCCAGGCCGGCCGTCTGGCGATGAGCGAAGGTATGCCGAGTTGCCAGCCGGTTCTGCTCGAACCGGTCAACTGGGTCGAAATCGCGGTCCCCTCGGAAGCAACGGCCCGCGTCAACGCGATCATTTCCTCACGCCGCGGCCAGATCCTGGGCTTCGATGCGCGCGCGGGTTGGCCGGGCTGGGATATCGTCACCGCTCATCTGCCGGCCGCCGAAATGGAGGATCTGATTGTCGAGTTGCGGTCAGCGACCGCAGGCGTCGGGACCTACAGGAGCCGCTTTGATCATCTGTCGGAACTCGCCGGGCGGCTTGCGGATCAGGTCCTCGCCACGCACCGGCACGCCGCGGAATGACGGACCGCGCCGGGCGCTTGAACGGGCGCTCGGCCCCGCGTCAATCGTAAGGATAAAACGGGTCGCTGCCGCTGCTCTTCTTCGCCGCCGGCTTGGGCTTCTTTTGCGCCTGCGTCCGCGGCCTTGCGGGCTTGGACTTCACCGGCACTGGAGCGACGGCCACGGGCGGTTGTGGGGTCGCTGGGCCGACTGTAACGGACGGCGCGGGTTCCACCGCCGTCGGGTTCAACACCGGATCGCCCGACGCATCGCCAATGGACCCCGTGGTGGCGGGTGGCACTGTTTCTGCCGCCGCAATTGGGGCGGCAGAAGTCGGCGAAACAACGGCGGGAGTGTCAGCGACAGTCGCGGCAGGACTTGCACCGCGCGGTTGCGCCAGCTTGGTTTCCAACGCCTCACGCAGCGCTTTTTCGCGCGCCAGTTCTTCGCGAACTGCGGCAGCGACGCGGGCGGCCTCCTGCCGGGCGTGCGACTCTCGCGCCAGTGTTTCTTTAAGTGACGCACTCTCGGCTTTGTCTTCCGCAGAGGTGGGCGCGGCCGGCGTCGCCATGAAACGAGGGGCCGGCTTTGAGGCGTCGAGGTTCGATAGGCCGGCAACCGAGGCCACGGCCAGCACCGCCACGGCACCGCCCAAAACGGCCTGCAGGCGCGATGGCCGCCCGGTGAACAGCGGTTCGGATGCCGCTTCCGGGCGGTTCACGACGACGGCCGGCCACGGTGAATAGGCGCCGAAATTCCAGACGTGGCCCTCCGGGTCGCGCGCGGCATAAGCGCGGTCCCCCGCTTCGTCGCTGCCGAACTCGAGAACGATCTCCGCCCCTGCGTCGCGTGAATGTTTGAAGTGGCCTTCCACGTTTTCGACAGCGACGTACACGCTTTGCGTGCCGATACCGCCGACTTCGTCGGGTTGCTTCATGAGACTGTCGAGCACCGACTGTCCGACCGGTCCCAGCATGACGATGCCGCGCCCATAGGACAATTCTGCGTAGGCCACGGTGCCATCTGCATCGGTGATAATGCTGCGCCGCTCGAAACCGAAGGCGTGCGCGAGCCAGTCGACAGCGGCGGCCACGTCGCGGTATCGGATCAACGGCACGAGCCCGTTCGACGTCATCGATTAGCCTTGCAAGCGAATGCCAAAGGAGCCCGCACACTGCGGGTGAGGTGGCATCGTCTCCCGGCTCTGGGAAAAAATGTTGTGCCCTGCTGCCTGCTACAACAGCGAGCGAATCGACAATGCCCTCTCTTTTGAACTGTGACGGATCGGTGCCCGGAGCGCTAGTGCGTCCGGGCACCTGTGGATTATTCCGTGACGCTTATGCGTCGGGGTCCGAAAGCCTTAAAATGGCTATGTAATCAATACGCGGCCAGATTCGGCCAGAGCTGGTGCAGGCGAGCGTCGCGGCCGCAACCGCTCCGATAGAGCTTATAACGCATCGGATTCGTCTTGTAGTAATCCTGATGATAATCCTCGGCCGGCGTGAAGACGGAAGCCGGCAAAATCTGAACAGCGATTGGTAAGCCGTTCCGGTCGCGGGACAGAGCGGCCTTGCTTTTTTCCGCTGCGGCCTTCTGCGCTTCGTCATGCACGAAGATGGCAGGCCGATAGGACGTCCCGCGGTCGCAGAATTGGCCGCCGCCATCGAGGAAATCGACGTTGTGCCAATACGTGTCGAGCAGGGCGTCGTAACTGACCTTCTTGGGATCGAAGCGCACACGCACGGCTTCGAAGTGTCCTGTCAGCCCACTGCCGACCTGATGGTAGGTCGGGTTCGGCAAGGTGCCGCCCGTGTATCCGGAGATCACTTCGGTGACACCGACGACTTTCTCGAAATCCTTCTCCGAACACCAGAAGCATCCGGCCGCGAACGTGGCTTCTGCGATTCCGGCCGGCACAGGCGTCAGCGGACTCTGCGTTTCCTGAGCCATGCTGAGGCCGATGCCGGCTCCGGTCACGGCGGCGGCCAACGCGAGGCGGACAAGCAATTTGATGATCATGGCGCTACTCCCTGAGCCGGTCTTGTTAAGCGCCAGACTTGGGCACGAACTTCATCGCAACGCCGTTCATGCAATAGCGCTTACCCGTCGGCGCCGGACCATCTTCAAAAACGTGTCCGAGATGACCGCCGCAATTCGAGCAGTGCACTTCCGTGCGCGGATAGATCAGCTTCCAGTCGGTCGACGAACCGGTCGCCTTGTCGATGGGCTGGAAGAAGCTGGGCCAGCCGGTGCCGCTGTCGAACTTGGCCTCGGATGTAAAGACCGCCTGGTCGCAACCCGCGCAGTGATACGTGCCGGGAGCATACGTTTTGTCGAGTGGGCTCGTGCCGGCGCGTTCCGTTCCATGTCGGCGCAGGACGTAATATTGATCCTTGGTCAGAATCTTCTGCCATTCTTCGTCTGTCTTGGTCACGGGAAACTCCTGGTCGGCGGCGCTGGCCGAAGTGGTGTGGCGCGTAAGGCCGGCTGCGGCAAGACCTAGTCCGGCAATTGTGAACTTACGACGGTCGAGCATGAGACGGTTCCTTGATATTGAGGCCTGGTCCGAACGGTGTCCGAAACGGTGGCCGCACCGATTGCGATGAGCACTATACGGGACCATCCGAGTGCAGGTTTCAGCCGAACGTGCCGCATGACACGAAGTTCATTCAACGGCGTCGAGAAGGGTGTCCACGGCAATGGCTTCCGGCGTGATCTGGCACCTGATGGCGTAGGCTTCGACCCCCGCGGCCCGGGCGGATGCCAGGGCATCGGCATATTTCGGATCGATGTCCCGCGCGGTTTGAAACCGCAGAGCGTCGCCGCGCTGAATGAGATACACCATGACGGCGCGGTGTCCCGCGCGCCGCATATCGGTTAGTTCCGCCAGATGCTTGACGCCGCGCTCGGTGCGGCTGTCGGGAAACTCCGCCAACCCCGGCTGGCGCAGCAGGTGGACGTTCTTAATCTCAACATAGGCGCAGCCCTTCACCGGATCTTCGAGCAGAATGTCGATCCGGCTCGACTGGCCGTATTTGACTTCGCGCCGCAACGAGGCATAGCCGGACAACGGTTGCACGAAACCCTCAGCGATAGCCTCCGACACGATGGCATTGGGATGGCTGGTATTGATGCCGACATACGTGCGCGACGCGCCCGTGCCCAGTTCGACCAGTTCCCAGGTGTGGGCATACTTTCGCGTTGGGCTGTCGCTGTGCGATAGCCATATGGGTGTACCGGGATTGGCAAGGCCCATCATGGACCCGGTATTGGGGCAGGTCGCGGTGATTTCTCGCCCGTCATCGAGAACCACGTCGGCGAGAAACCGCTTGTAGCGCTGGACCAGCCGGCCACGGAGGAGGGGGGATTTGAACTGCATGGCGTAGCAATACGGGCGCCGGGGTGCGGCCTGCAAGCCGGTTATCAGCGCCCTGCTGCCGGTGCTAAAATCCTGCCCGTCAAGTCTCAACCAGAAAGTAGTTCGATCGTGACCCTCGATTCCAGCGTCACCGCCGGCTTGCTCGTCATCGGTGACGAGATCCTGTCCGGACGGACCAAGGACAAGAACATCGGCACGATTGCCGACCACCTGACCGCAATCGGCATCGCTTTACGCGAGGTGCGCGTGGTGGCCGACATCGAGCCGTCGATCATTGAGGCGGTCAATGCGTTGCGGCACCGCTACACGTATGTTTTCACCACCGGCGGAATTGGCCCAACACACGATGACATCACGGCCGACGCGATCGCCAAGGCCTTCGAAGTTTCGATCGCAGTCGATCCGCGGGCGGTGGCGATCATGAAGCCGGCCTACGAAAAACGTGGCATCGAACTCAACGCGGCCCGTCTGCGGATGGCGCGCATCCCGGCTGGTGCCGATCTCGTCGTCAATGAGGTCTCCGTCGCGCCTGGTTTTCGCATCGGCAATGTCATCGTCATGGCCGGTGTGCCGTCGATCATGGAATCGATGCTGCACTCAGCAACCGCCGTGCTGCAGACCGGCGCCAAAGTGCGTGTCCGCGTCCATCGTCGTTTCACATGCGGAAGGCGAGATTGCCGAACTGTTCGCGGCACATCAGTCGCAATGGCCTCAAGTCGCGATGGGCAGTTATCCCGCGTTCAAGGATGGACAATACGCGACGGACCTTGTGCTTCGCTCCACCGACCCGGTCGCGCTGTCATCCGCATACCACACTTTAACCGCCAAGCTGTCTGAGCATGGTTTCAGCTACGTCGCTGGTATAACAGGGCGTTATGGCGCTTTCCTCCGATTAATTGAACGTCGTTCGTCAGCTCTGCGCTGCGACGACTTGGGAACTCGCGGCCGCGAGACTTGTTTGCTCTTTTGCACCGCAACAACGGTTAACGGTTGAGCGAGCGGGGCGCTCATAACCGGGTGTTTTGGATCAACGGGTGGGAGTACCCCGATGTTTGTAATGAATTTGGCGGCGTCCGCCGGACGCCGACCCGCCGTGCGCGCGTTCGCCTCGTATGCCGCTCTGGCGGGAACCGCGCTCACAACATCGTTTGCGTTTGCTACCGACGCCGAAGCCAAGGGACCTGGCCAGACCTACTGCTTCTACAAGACATGCCACCGCGTGAAGACGATTGCTGAAACGCAAGCACTCGTCGGACGCGATATGACAGTGATGGCGTCTCACTACGACAGCTGCGCGAAAGACCGCTTCAATCCATGCGGACTGACCTCCTCCGGTGAACGCTTCGCGCCCGAACGCGCCGATAATGCCGCCAGCCCGGAACTGCCCGACGGCACAATCGCACTCGTCTGGTCGAAGTCGTCGCGCGAGGCCGTGATCGTGCGCATCAACAACGCCGGTCCCTACTGGCGCAATCGCAAACTTGATTTGTCGCGCGGCGCAGCTCGCAAGCTCGGCATAGCTGGCGTGGGCGAGGTCTCGCTACGCGTCTTGAAGGCACCGACGGCGACCGAGGCGCGCTATTCGAGAAACCGGAGCTACGATCCTGTCCCCGGTCCGATCGGCCAGTTCGCAAGTCTCGATGCCGCACATGCCGCCACGTCGATCATGGTCGCAGAGGGCAAAGGAAACACGCTCGCGCTTGCCGGTCTCGCGCTCCCGGCCGCTGATGGCGACCCCGCGATCGACCTCGCATCGGCCTATACGACCCCACTGGTGCCGCGCTTGACGTTGCCGAAGGGCGCTTTGGCAAATGCGCTCATCACCCAGTCGACGATCGAGCGTAGGACGGTCCTGGCGTCCCTGCTGCCATCAACGGACATTGCGCCCGCGCAGCCAGCCGCAGTAAATATCGAAGCCGTCACGCTGCGCATCTCGGAAGTATCAGTTGCACGACCGCAGCGGCGTCCGCGTGCGTGCCGTCGAGGTCAAGCCGCTCGCCCCGGATCCATTGACCGCGATCGCCGAGTTGGTCACCTCTGTGATTGATCCACCTCCGCCCACGCGGCCGACGCGAACGGTTCGCAAGTCGCCTGCTAAATCAACAGCCGTTAAAGTCGCGGCGGGTAACCTCAAGCGCCCTGCGGTCAAGCAGGCGGTCGAACAAATTGGTGCCTTCGCAGGAGTACCGCGCCGGGTTCACGACCTATGCCGAGGACCGCCATCGTCTCAACGCAACGAACCCCGCCGCCGCAAAAACTGCGCGCAAATTCGCGCGCGCCAACACTGTTGGAATCGGACTCAGCGGGCCGCAATCGGAGGGCGCGGCAGCCTCCCGGCAAGCCCTTGCCGGCAAAGCGCGCAAGTCCGCCGCCTTGCGCAAAGCCGGCGGGTGGCAATCCTCAGCAATCAGGGATGAGCGGGATTTGCGTCCCTCTTTGACCTCGCCGCTCCCGCCAGTTCCGGCGGGCGAATGGCGCGATGACGAAAGTCGACCGAATACACCACGCTTTCGGGTGCATCCTTCAGCGCTGGTCTAGGGCCATACTGCTGCGCACAGCGAGGAGAGCCTCGCGCAAGGAATCGACCTCGTCGCCATCGGTCATCTCGTCGTCCGCTTCACTACGACCGGATTCGGCTGCCAGCGTCGCAACGGGCGCTGCATCAGGGTCGATTTCGTAAGGCAGCAGATCCGGCTCGACGATGATGTCGCTGAAGAGATCGAAGTGCGTTTCGAGCGTGTCGAGATACATGGCAACCAGATCGAGCAGCGTGCCGAGGCGAATCCGGCCGGCCACCAGAAAATCATCGCTGAAATTGATGGCTTGTCCTTCGTGAGGGCCGGCGGCGTCTCCGGCGATGAGGCCGCGAGACCGCAGAAAAGCGACAGCTCCACGCCCACTTTCGAAATCAACGGCGGAGGGGTCGCCAAAATCCGCGACGGCTTCGATCAGGATGGCCGTGCCGGCGTTATAGAGCCGGGCGACGGTGGCAAAGCGCGGATCGCGCTTGGCGATTTCTTCCGACCGCTCGCGCGATTTCAGAACCCTTGCGACGAGCGATTGCTCCAGCGAGCGAATGGTCTCCAGTGTGGCGCGCTGCACGGCCCGCGCATCGGCGATATCATGTCCGTCGCGTCCCGCGCCTGTTTCCCACACGAGAACAGGCTTCGACATGTCCTCTCCCGCCGCCAAAGCGGCGTCGAGGTTGTCGGCTAGCAAATAGACGTTGGGCGGAATGTACGGCATCGGCACGGTCATCTCATTGCACCTGGCTTGAGCCAAATGGGCGGACCGCAGCGAAGACGCGCGATCACACACAGGGGCACCGCGTATTGTGCCTGATTTTCTGCGACCTAGCGAGACGCAAGTGCCTCTTTTCCACACGCTCCCGCGCGGTGCGGCCGGCTCCGCGTCAGCGGAGTCGCACGGTGCCGCTAACAATCACAAGGCGGCCGGCTTCCCCCCAATTTCTCGCGCCATGCGGCCGGCTCCGCGTCAGCGGAGTCGCACGGCGCCACCAATCAAGACACTCCGGCCTTCGCCTTGCCCTTCTTCGCGGCGGGCTTCTTTGCAGCGGGCTTTTTCGCTGCAACATGGGCGCCGGCCGCGGGTTTGGCTGCCTTTTTGGTCGCCGACTTGGGTGCCGCCTTGCGGACGGGCTTTTTGCCGCCGCCTTTGGCAATGCGCTCTTCCAGCAAACGCACCGCGTCTTCCACCGTCAAGTTTGCCGGCTCTGTGCCCTTGGGCACCGTGGCATTGACCTTATTATGGCTGACGTATGGGCCGTACTTGCCGTCCAGCACTTCGATCTTGCCGCCTTCGGTGGGATGTTCTCCCAGATCCTTGAGGACGGTTCGCTGTGCGGCTCCGCGGCCAAAGCGTCCTCCCGCGCCTTTGCCGGCCCGCTTGTCTGCCAGCACCGTCACGGCGCGGTTGACGCCAATCGTGAAGACATCCTCGATCGTTGCCACGTTGGCGTAGGTGCCGTCGTGCAGGATGAACGGGCCGAAGCGGCCGAGGCCCGCCATGATCGGTGTCCCGGTCTCCGGATGCATCCCGACCTCGCGCGGCAGGGACAGCAGTTGCAGCGCTTTTTCCAGATCGATGGTTGCCGCGTCGATCCCTTTGGGGATCGAAGAGCGCTTCGGCTTTTCTTCCTTGGAGCCTTCACCCAGCTGCAGGTACGTGCCAAAGCGACCGTTCTTGACAAACACCGGGAGCCCGGTATCGGGGTCGAAACCCAATTCGCGCTCTTCGCCCGCACCACCTTCGCCGCCTGTCGTCAGTTGACGCGTGAAATTGCAATCGGGATAGTTTCCACACCCGATGAACGCGCCATTCTTGCCCGAGATTTTCAGCGACAGCCGGCCCGTGCCGCACTTCGGACACTGGCGCGGGTCCGACCCGTCACCCTTGTCTGGGAAAACGTGCGGACCAAGCATCTCGTTCAGTGCTTCCAAGACGTCGCCGACGCGCAGGTCCTTGATCTCGGCGACGGCACCAGTGAAGTCCCGCCAGAACTCGCGCAGCATTTCTTTCCAGTCGAGTTTGTTGTCCGAGATGAGATCGAGCTTCTCTTCGAGCCCGGCGGTATAGTCGAACTCAACATACTTCTTGAAAAAACTCTCCAGGAAGGCCGTCACCAGCCGCCCCTTGTCCTCGGGAACGAGTCGCTTTTTGTCGATTCGCGTATAGCCGCGATCGACGAGCGTCGCCATTGTCGAGGCATAGGTCGAGGGCCGTCCGATGCCCAGTTCTTCCATGCGCTTGACCAGCGTCGCCTCCGAATAGCGCGGCGGCGGCTGCGTGAAATGCTGCTCGGCGGCAACGTCCTTGTCCGTGACGCGATCGCCTTCCGCGAGCCCCGGCAAGCGGCGGCTGTCGGCATCGTCGTCCGCATCGTCCTTACCTTTTTCGACGACGCGCACCCGGTCGTCGCGGCCTTCCTCATACACTTTGAGAAAGCCGTCGAAGTTGATGATCGAGCCGGTGGCGCGCAGCATGTACGCCTTGCCATCGCGCCCCTTCACGTCGATGTCGGCGCTCGTCTGTTCCAGCTCGGCCGACGCCATCTGGCTCGCCAGCGTGCGGCGCCAGATCAGCTCATAAAGAGCCGCCTGATCGCGGTCGAGATAACGCGCGACATCTTTCGGCCGCCGGGCGGGGTCCGTTGGCCGGATGGCTTCGTGAGCTTCCTGCGCGTTCTTCGCCTTCGATTTGTACTCGCGGATGAACGGCGCCACATACTTCTGTGAATACTCCCGCGCGATCATCCCGCGGATGGCGTTGACCGCTTCCGGAATGATCGTCACAGCGTCGGTTCGCATGTACGTGATGAGACCGGTGGTCTCGCCGCCGATATCGACACCTTCGTACAGGCGCTGGGCGATTTGCATCGTCTGCTTGGCGGAATAGCCCAGCTTGCGCGAGGCATCCATTTGCAGCGTCGAGGTCATGAACGGCGGATAGGGGTTGCGCTTGGCCGCTTTCTTTTCCAGGCGCGAAACGGTGAACTGGCCCTTTTCGATCGCCGCGACGATGGCCTTGGCGTTCGTTTCGTCCTTGATGTCGAGCTTCTTCAGTGTGGTGCCGTTGATCGCGGCGACACGGGCCGGAAAGGCCTCGCCCTTCGCCGTCGCCAGCGTTGCTTCAATGGTCCAGTATTCATCGGTCCGGAACGCTTCGATCTCAGCTTCCCGGTCACAGACGAGACGCAGCGCCACTGACTGAACGCGGCCAGCCGAGCGGGCTCCCGGCAATTTGCGCCACAGCACCGGCGACAGCGTGAAACCGACGAGATAATCCAGCGCACGGCGGGCGAGGTAGGCCGAAACCAGCGGCTCGTCGATGCGCCGGGGTTCGTTGAGAGCGGCCAGAATGGCGGGCTTCGTTACCGCGTTAAAGGCGACGCGCTCGATTTCCATACCCTTTTTCAGGGCCTTCTTGGCGCCAAGCACTTCCAGGATGTGCCAGGAAATCGCCTCGCCTTCGCGATCGGGGTCGGTCGCCAGGATCAGTTTGTCCGCATCTTTCACCGCGTCGGCGATCTCCTTCATCACCTTGCGGCCGCGGCTGTCGTCCATGTCCCAGTGCATCTTGAAGTCTTGGTCGGGCTCCACCGCGCCGTCCTTGGCCGGCAGATCGCGCACGTGCCCGTACGACGCGATCACCTTATAATTCGCGCCGAGGTACTTCTTGATGGTCTTGGCCTTGGCAGCCGACTCGACGATCAGGACGTTCATGCCGTGCTTTCTGTGAAATGCGGTGCGCGGACGGAAGCCGGGACAATTACAGATTGCAAAAACGTGCCGACTTCGGGGCGCGATACATGGGAGATCGCGACCCGCCTGTCAAACCGCGGCCCCGCGGCATCGCCCCGAAGCGGGGTTTAGACAGGTGCCGGACAGGCTTGCTAAGCTACGGCGGGGTCGCGCAATTTTCATCCCGGCAGGTCGTGAAGGTCGCGGATCGCCGGCAGCAGGGCATCGTAATCGTCGATAATGCGGTCCGGTGACAATTGGCTGACGGGGACATCGGTATAGCCAAAGCTGACCGCGATCACGGGGATGCCGGCCGCCTTGGCGGTTTGAATATCCACTTGACTATCGCCGACCATCAGGGCGCGCCGGGGATCGCCGCCAGCCAAACGCACGGCTCCAAGCAAGTGATCGGGATGCGGTTTGCAGACCGGGAACGTGTCGCGACCGGCCAGTGCATGGAAGTGCCGGTCAAGGTCGAGTGCGGCGAGCAGCGAACGCGAAAGTCCCTCGCGTTTGTTGGTACAAATTGCAAGTCTCACTCCGTCCGCCGCAAGCGCCTCGATTGCCGATACGACACCAGGATAGGGCCGGCTCTCGCGCGCGATGTTGTCTTCATAATAGACAAGGAACAGATCCAGCAGCCGGTCGATTTCCGCGTCCGGCAGCGCTTGACCCGAATGATTGAGCCCCTCGACGATCATCCGCCGCGCGCCGAACGATATCCAGGGACGTAGGAGTTTAGCCCCAACCGGTGCGAGGCCGATGTCCGACAGCGCGTGGTTCGTCGCCCCGACGAGATCGGGTGCGGTATCCACGAGGGTTCCGTCGAGATCGAAAACAGCCGTCAGGTTATCCATGGGCCGCGCCTATAGCACGAGCATCCAGCCAAGCTCATAGAAAAGATGGGCTTTCCGCGCTCGATCAGCGACTGGGACCGACGGTTTTTTCGCGGCCATTTTGAACTCAGCCGTGCTAGGGAAGTCGCGATCCGGCCGCACCAGCCTCAGGAATTCCTCGCAATGACACCAGACATTATGAAAATCTCGGCCGCGGTCCGGGCGCTGGCTTTCGTGGAGCCTGGCATGCGCATTGGCCTGGGAACCGGTTCGACGGCGGCCCAATTCATCAATCTCCTTGGCCAGGAGGTCAAGAAGGGCCTGGATGTTATCTGCGTGCCAACCTCCCAAGCTACGCGCGCTCAGGCCCTTGCTCTCGGCATCCCGCTCACGACACTCGATGATGTGCCATTCCTTGATCTGACGATCGACGGCGCCGATGAGATCGACAAAGAACTTCGTCTCATCAAGGGCGGCGGCGGAGCGCTTCTGCGTGAGAAAATCGTGGCGACCGCCTCCGATCGGATGCTGGTCATTGCCGATGAAAGCAAGCTCGTCGACACGCTAGGTGCGTTCCCGCTTCCGGTCGAAGTCGTTCTTTTTGGTCTCAACGCGACGCGCAACATGATCGAGATGTTGGCCGCCGATGCCGGTTGCCAAGGCGAAATCCGGCTGCGCGTGAATGCCGATGGATCCGCCTACATGACCGACAGCGGCAACGCCATCTTCGATTGCCATTTTGGCCGCATCGATGACCCCGAAAGCCTCGACGAGGCGCTCAAGTTCATACCCGGTGTTGTCGAGAACGGACTGTTCCTCGGCATCGCCGATGCCGCCGTCATCGGTGGGCGCGAAGGCATCAGCGTCCTCTCGGCCACCTACGGCGAGGAAGCCGAAGCCGGTTGATCTTGATTTTCTAAGGAAAGGCGAATGCTATGCAACGGCCGCGCGGAATGATCATTGCTGCGATGCTAGCCCCCATTGCATTGTTCACGGCGTTTTCCGCCGGCTATGTCATGGCCGAGCCGGAAAAACCCTCCGCTGCCAGCCTGTCCGCCGCGCACGAACTGATCGTGGCCACAGGCGCATCGAAGCAATTCGAGGCCGTCGTTCCCATGATGGTGCAGCAGCTGGAGCCCATCCTCCTGCAGATGGCGCCCGGTAAGGAGGCGGAGATCAAGGAGATCACCGGCCTCATTGTGAAGCGCTTCGCCGAGCGTAAATCCGAGATGATGGACATCATTGCCAACGTCTATGCAACGAAGCTGACCGAAGCGGAAATGAAGGATCTCACCGCCTTCTTTTCAAAAGGCGCCGGAGCGGCGTTTATTGCCAAGCAACCCGAAATCTTGACCGAAAGCATGGCCGCCGGACAGCAGTGGGGCCAGAAGATTGGCGTCGAGATCGAGCAGCAAATCCGTGAGGAAATGCAAAAGCGCGGCATCAAGATTTGAAATCTTTCCTAACCCAGCAAGTTTAATGGCCAACTTCGACTTCGACCTATTTGTCATTGGCGGCGGATCGGGCGGCGTACGCGCCTCGCGCATCGCGGCCGGTCACGGCGCCCGTGTTGCCATCGCCGAAGAGAGCCGCTTCGGTGGTACCTGCGTGATCCGCGGCTGCGTACCTAAGAAACTGTTGGTTTATGCCTCCCGCTATTCCAGTGACGTCGCCGACGCTCGCGGCTTTGGCTGGACGATCCCCGACGCCGTCTTCGATTGGCCGTCACTCATCGCGGCCAAGGATCGCGAAATTGCCCGTCTTGAAGGCCTCTATCGCAAAGGTCAGGAAATCGCCGGCGCAACGATCTTCGACGAGCGTGCCGTCGTGACGGGACCCCACGCTGTCGCGCTTGCGAGCGGCCGCACGGTGACGGCCGGCAAAATCCTGATCGCAACCGGTGGGCTACCCAACGTCGATGGCATGCTGCCCGGCGTCGAACACGTCATCACCTCGAATGAAGTCTTCGAACTTACAGCTCAGCCACGGCGAATCATCATCGCCGGTGGGGGGTATATCGCTGTCGAGTTCGCTTCGATTTTCGCCGGCCTCGGTTCTGAGGTCACGCTCATTTATCGCGGTGATAAGGTGCTGCGCGGCTTCGATATGGGCTTGCGCGACGGCCTCATGGAGGCCATGGCCGCGCGCGGCATCCGCTTCGTCATGAGCGATATCTTTACCAGCATCGACAAGCGCGAGGCGTCCCTTGTCGGCACCACACTCAAGGGCGAAGTGCTGATGGCCGATCAGATCCTTTTTGCCATTGGCCGATCACCGAACACCAAGGGGCTGGGACTTACCGAAGCCGGCGTGACGCTCGATGCCGTTGGTGCCGTTATCGTCGACGAGCACTCCCGTTCCAGCGTACCCAGCATCTTTGCCGTCGGCGACGTCACCAACCGCGTCAACCTCACGCCCGTCGCGATCCGCGAGGGCCACGCGTTTGCCGACACTGAGTTCGGCGGCAAGCCCTGGTCGGTGAATTACAAGAATATTCCCACAGCCGTCTTCACCACGCCCGAGATCGGTACGCTTGGCCTGTCGCAAGACGGCGCGCGGGCGGCCGGCATGACAGTCGACGTTTATGAAACCCGCTTCCGGCCTATGCGCAACGTCCTCGCCGGCCGCGACGAGCGCACCCTTATGAAGCTGATCGTCGATGCGGCCAGCGATTGCGTCGTCGGCGTCCACATTCTTGGGCCGGACGCCGCCGAGATGGTGCAGATGGCCGCCATTGCACTCAATCTGGGGGCCACTAAAGCCGACTTCGACCGGACCATGGCGCTTCATCCCAGTGCCGCAGAGGAACTCGTCACCTTGCGCACGAAGCGTTGATGCATTTTTCGCTGGCGCTGGAAAACAACGATAAGAGGCACACTCAATGCTGCGCTTGCACGACAAGATAGCGCTCGTCACGGGATCGGGAAACGGCATCGGCCTGGCGACGGCTGAACTCTTCGCCGCCGAAGGTGCGCACGTCTGGGTCACCGACCTCGACGGCGCGGCGGCGGAAAATGTCGCCGCCAGAATTGTCGCCAAGGGTGGACAGGCAACGGCCGCCGCCATGGACGTGTCCAAGGGGCAGGACGTGTCGGCGGTGATGCGCCGCGTCACGGCCGACCACGGGCGTCTCGATGTTGTCGTCAACAACGCGGGCCTCAATGTGCGCGGCGACTTCCGCCACATGACCGACGCCGACTGGGTGAAAATCCGGGAGGTAAACCTCGACGGTGTCGTTCGCGTCGCTCGCGACGCATTTGAGCTCATGCGCGCCTCTCCGGGCGCTTCGCTCATCAACATTGCCTCGATCATGGGCAGCAAAGGCTTGCGCCAACTGGTTGGTTATTCGGCAACCAAGGGTGCCGTCGTGGCGCTGACCAAGGGGCTCGCGTTCGAATACGCGCCCTTCAAGATCCGCGTGAACACCCTTTCACCGGGCTACATCGAAACCGCGCTGACCGAGCGCATCTTGCGCAATCCGATTTTCGAGAAATGGCTGATCGATCGCACGCTCCTGAAGCGGCTCGGAACGGTCGGTGATATCGCCAAGGCGGCCCTCTTCCTCGCGTCCGACGACAGCGCCTATATGACGGGGGCAGAGCTTGTCGTAGATGGCGGTATGACGGCGTCGCTCTAGCTTGCTGCGCCGCAATACGGCCACACCAATATGATGCCAAGGCCTTGATATTTGGAGGCCCTTCCCGATGACGATGCTCAAGATCGCGCGCGGCGGCGGCAACTGGACGAGGCGCGTCGTGGCCGCCGGTGGCCTGCTCACCGCGGCGCTGCTGAACCTCACCGCCGCGCGCGCCGACGTCTACGACCTGGACCCCGAACACACGGAGGTCCGCTTTTCCTGGGATCATCTTGGTCTGTCGCGCCAGAGCGGCCGTTTCACCGAGCTGAAGGGGATCGTGAACTTCAATTCCAACAGTCCGGCCACCAGCACCGTGGACGTCACGATACCGCTGCGCTCCATCCAGACCGGCGTGAAGAAGCTCGACGAACATCTCCTGAATTCGCGCGAGTTCTTCAATCCCGACACCTATCCGGACATCACATTCAAAAGCGTCAGCGTCACGCCCACTGGTCAGCGCACGGCCGAGGTTACCGGCGAATTGACGTTGAACGGCATCGCACGGCCCGTCGTTCTCGACGTCATCTGGAACTTCTCGGGAGAACATCCCCTGTCATCGATCAATCCAACCTTTGCCGGCGTCTACGCATCCGGCTTTTCGGCCAAGACGCAGATCCGCCGTTCGGACTTCGGCCTCACCCGCACAATCCCCTTCGTCTCCGACGAAATCCGCATCACCATCGAAACCGAAATGTACCGCCGTTCACTGCCGATTGTCGCCGATCCCGCCGACACGCTGGACCCGGCCCGCGACACAGCCACCGCCAACGACGCGATCGCCCCGCCACCCGAGGTGCCAACCGATATTCCCTCGCTGCCGGGTGCTGTCGAGCGGCTCCCCTAAGGTCCGCAGTTGCACCGACCGTCCGTTGACCCTGCATCCTAAAGGCGTCCGCCCGGCTGCTTTCACACCAGAATACTTTGTCGTATAAGACCCCCGAACGGTCGGGATCGTCGCAACTTGCGAAGGCTGCAGGGCCTGCGCGGGCGACTCCGGTCTTTTCAATTTCCAGGAGAGGCGTGCCATGGCCGCGAATTGGTCCCCCGAGAGTTGGCGCTCGAAGCCAATCGTCCAAGTCCCCGATTATCCGGACGCGAAGGCTTTGGCCGACGCCGAGGCCCGGCTGGCGACCTTTCCCCCGCTCGTCTTCGCCGGCGAAGCCCGTGACCTGAAGAAGACGCTGGCGCAGGTCTGCGAAGGACACGGCTTCCTGCTTCAGGGCGGCGATTGCGCTGAAAGTTTTCTTGAGCACCGCGCCGACAACATCCGCGACTTCTTCCGCGTCTTTCTCCAGATGGCGGTCGTACTTACGTACGCCGGCGGTAGCCCGGTCGTGAAGGTCGGCCGTATCGCTGGTCAGTTCGCCAAGCCACGCTCATCGCCGTCTGAAAAGCAGGGCGACGTCGAACTGCCGAGCTACCGCGGCGACATCATCAACGGCCCGGAGTTCACGCCCGAAGCGCGCATCCCCGACCCTCAGCGCCAGATTGAAGCCTACCGCCAGTCGGCCGCCACGCTGAATCTCATCCGCGCGTTCGCCACCGGCGGCTATGCCGATCTCGAACGTGTGCACCAGTGGAACATGGGCTTCGTGAAAGACAGCCCGCAGGGGCATCGCTATCAGGAACTTGCCGATCGCATCACCGAGACAGTGGGGTTCATGCGCGCGTGCGGCATCACGAGCGAGAACACCCCGCAATTGCGCGCGACGAGTTTCTACACGAGCCACGAAGCCTTGCTGCTCGGCTACGAGGAAGCGTTGACCCGCCGCGACTCGACCAGCGGCGACTGGTACGCCACCAGCGGCCACATGCTGTGGATCGGCGACCGGACGCGCCAGCCAGACCACGCCCATGTCGAATATTTCCGCGGCATCAAGAACCCGATCGGCCTGAAGTGCGGACCGACGTTGGAACCTGATGGGCTTTTGAAATTGATCGAAACGCTTGATCCCAAAAACGAGCCGGGCCGTCTGACGCTGATCTGCCGCTTTGGTCACGAAAAGGTTGAGAAGCATCTGCCCAAGCTGATCCGCGCTGTCGAGAAAGCCGGGCGCAAGGTCGTCTGGTCGTGCGATCCCATGCACGGCAACACGATCTCGGCGGCAACCGGCTTCAAGACGCGGCCGTTCGATCGCATCCTCAAGGAGGTCGAAGCCTTTTTCGATGTGCATCGGGCGGAGGGCACCCACGCCGGCGGTATTCACGTCGAGATGACGGGTCAGAACGTGACCGAGTGCACGGGCGGCGCCACCGCCATTTCGGAAGCCGAATTGCAGGATCGCTATCACACGCACTGCGATCCCCGCCTTAACGCCGACCAGGCGTTGGAGCTGGCATTCCTTGTCGCCGAGCGCATGAAGCAGGAACGTCACGCGCGCTCCCTCGCCGAACCCGTGCAGGCGGCGGAGTAACCGGCATCGGCCGCTATCTCGCGTCGGCGGCACCGCAGGTCAATCAGCCTGCGGCGCTGACCGTTTCGGCGACAAGAACCAGTAGAGCCCTAGGATCCCGGCAATCAGAACGCCGGCAATCAGCGGCGCCTTGAAGTCGCCCGTCGCGATCCGCACAATGATGAGCACGACGCAGAACACGCAACCGAGCGCTGGCACAAAAAGCGGGACTTCGAACTGGCCCACCGGCTCACCGTCCCGCCGCTTCAAGACGATGAGCGACGCGTTGACGATCGCAAATGCGAACAAGAGCAAAAGCACGGTCGCCGATGCCAGATCCTTGATCGTCGCCGACAGCATCAGCGGAGCAAGGATCGCAAACAGGATCAGAATGGCGATGTGCGGCGTTTGCCGGCCCGGATGTACACGGCCCACGACCGCCGGCAGGAGACCTTGGTTTGACATGCCGTACAGCATCCGCGAGGCCGTCACGTAATTGACGAGCGCCGTATTGGCGACCGCGAACATGGTGATTGCGACCAGCGCAAATGCGGGAAAGGCGGGCGCTGCTTTCGCCATGACCGCGGCCAGCGGAGCCGGTGCCAGTGCAAGCTCGTGGTACGGCACGACGGAAACGACGCTGATCGCGACGGCGATGTAAAGCCCGGTCGCCAGCAGCATCGCCGAGACGAGGGCGATCGGGATCGTGCGTTCCGGGTTCTTCACTTCTTCAGCGACATTGTAGGTGTCTTCGAACCCGATAAAGGCAAAGAAGGTGAGGATCGAACCCTGCAGAATAAGCAGTGCCGTGCCGACGTCTGCCTTTTCCGGCGGTATTTCAAAGTAATCGACGCTGCCCCAATAGCTGAGGCTGACGGCGATGACGATCAGAAGACCCGAGGCTTCCACGACCGTACAGATAACGTTGAACCACATGCTCTCGCGAATGCCACGAAAAACGACACCGGCCATGAACAGCAGGAAGCCGAGCGCCAGCGCCTCGATGGGAATCGTCTCCCAGCCGAAAAGCTGGGCCAGATTGACGGAGAACACGCGCGATTGGGTCGCCACCGACGTCAGGCCGGAACACACCAGCGCCAGCCCAACGAGGAACGAGAACACAGGCCGTCCGAAAGCCCGCTCGGTCACGTAAGCCGCGCCTCCCGCCCGTGGATAGCGAGATCCCAGGGACGCATAGCTCATGGCGGTCAGCAGGGCCGCACACAGCGCCGCCAGGAATGAGAGCCAGACCGCATTGCCGACGATGCCCGCCGCCTGCCCGATCAGCGCATAAATACCCGACCCCAGCATACTGCCGAGGCCATATAGCGTGAGTTCGATGGGGCCTATCGACCGCTTCAGGGTCGGTTGCGAACCATCCGTTGCCGTATTGCTCAAACCGGTCTCCCTCTAATCCCCGCATGCAGCTTAGACGGGTTTGTGGCACCATCGGAACCCGTCGGCTGGAGTTGTCGCACACCATGTTGCATTATTTGCGCTTCGCCCTGCTGTGTGCTGTTTTAGCGCTAACCGGCGGTCTGGCGGTTTCCCCGGCTTTGGCCCGGATACAAGACGGCTCGGCGGACGTCTGCTGGTCACCGGACAACGAATTTCCGGTGCCGTGCGACGACGACGATGATTAGGCGCTTTCCCCCGTGGACCCTGGACGGCAAGCGCCGTAAAAGCCCCGCATGACCTTACCTGCCTCAACTCTCCGGATCGCTCTGGCACAACTCAACCCCGTCGTCGGAGATATCGCCGGCAACGTTGCACGCTTGCGTGCCGCCCGAGCGGAGGCTGGCCGCCTCGGCGCCGATCTCGTCGTCTTTCCCGAACTTTTCATCACCGGCTATCCGCCTGAAGATCTCGTGCTGAAACCGGCCTTCCGCAAAGCCGCCCTGGATGCCGTCGAAGATCTCGCGCGCACTATGGGACCAGGGCCCGCCGTACTGACGGGAACGATCTGGCCGGAGGAAGGCGGCAGCGAGCCTCGCGTTTACAATGCGATCGTGCTGCTGGACGAGGGCGAAGTGAAGGCCGTGCGCAGCAAAGTCGAACTGCCTAATTACGGCGTGTTTGACGAATTGCGCGTATTCGCGCCAGGTCCGCTACCAGGCCCGGTCATGTTCAAAGGCGTGCGGATCGGCGTACCGATCTGCGAGGACATCTGGAAGGAACAGGTGTGCGAATGCCTGGCGGAATGCGGCGCCGAACTTCTGATCTCGCCCAATGGCTCGCCCTTCGATTGGCCCAAGCCCGATTTGCGCATGAATGTCGCGGTCGCACGCGTGACCGGCACGGGCCTGCCGCTCGTTTATCTCAACCTTGTCGGCGGCCAGGATGAACTGGTGTTCGACGGCGCGTCGTTCGTGCTCAATGCCGACCGCTCGCTTGCCGTTCAGATGCCGGCCTGGGAAGAGCGCATCGCGGTGACCGACTGGGTGCGTGCGGAGGGACGCTGGTTATGCAAGACCGGCGAACGCGCCGTGTTGCCCGAAGGAGATGCGTCTGCCTACAGCGCCTGCGTGCTGGGCTTGCGAGACTACGTGCGCAAGAACGGCTTTCCCGGCGTTGTCCTCGGCCTGTCGGGCGGTGTGGATAGCGCCCTTGTTGCGGCGATCGCTGTCGATGCTCTGGGGCCCGAGCAGGTGCGCGCGGTCATGCTGCCCTATCGCTATACTTCGAGTGAAAGCCTTGAAGATGCGGCTGCCTGCGCCAACATCCTCGGCATTGCCTATGATGTTGTCCCGATTGCATCACCGGTCGACGGGTTCTCCGGTGCGCTGGCCGGCCTTTTTACCGGCCGCGACGCCGATATCACCGAGGAAAACCTGCAGAGCCGTGCCCGCGGAACGATCCTGATGGCGATCTCCAACAAATTTGGTTTGATGGTTCTGACGACCGGCAACAAAAGCGAAATGTCCGTCGGCTACGCCACACTCTACGGCGACATGAACGGCGGCTTCAATCCGATCAAGGATCTCTACAAGGGCGAAGTCTATCGCCTCTCCCGGTGGCGCAACGCCAATCGTGCCGAAAGGCGCGCTGGGTCCCACCGGCCGCGTCATCCCGGAGCGCATCCTGACCAAAGCCCCGTCGGCCGAATTGCGTCCCAACCAGACCGACCAGGACAGCCTGCCGGATTACGACGTGCTTGATGACATTCTGTTTTGCCTTGTCGAAAAGGAAATGCCGCTGGCGGACGTCGGAGCGCGCGGCCATGACCTTTCCACCGTCCGCAAGGTCGAGCGACTGCTCTATCTCGCCGAATACAAGCGCCGTCAGGCCGCTCCCGGTGTCAAGATTTCGGCCCGTAATTTCGGCCGCGATCGTCGCTACCCGATCACCAATCGATTTCGCGAGAACGCCGACGTCCGGCCTGCAAATGCGGCGTCGATGCAGATCATGCCCCCGCCCGCCGATGGCGGCGACCGTTGATAAGGCGCACCCCATGACTCCGCATCTCCGCTTTGCGCCAAGCCCGACCGGCTATCTGCACTTCGGCAATTTGCGCACCGCCGTGCTGAATTATCTCTTCGCCAGAAAACACGGCGGAACATTCCTTCTCCGCCTCGATGACACCGATCGCGAGCGCTCGACGGAGGCGTTTGCAGCCCAGATAAGCGATGATCTGACGTGGCTTGGCTTCGCCTGGGACCGCGAAGCCAAACAATCTGACCGCACGGCCCGATACAATTCAGCGGCAACGCTGTTGAAAGCCAGCGGCCGCCTTTATCCCTGCTACGAGACGACCGACGAACTCGACCGGCGCCGCAAGCGCCAGCTCGCCGCCGGCCGTCCGCCCGTCTACGACCGCGCCGCGCTGAAGCTCACGCCCGATGACCTTGCCCGTCATGACGCGGAAGGCCGCGCGCCGCATTGGCGTTTTCGGTTGGCCAACACCAAGGACGCGGCCGACTTGACGCCCGAGCCGACGAACGTCGCCTGGGACGATCTGATCCGCGGCCATCAGACGGTCGATCTCGGTTCACTGTCCGATCCGGTGCTGATCCGCGAGGACGGCACGTTCCTCTACACTTTTACAAGTGTCGTCGATGACATCGACTTCGCCATCACGCACATTATTCGCGGTGAGGATCACGTCACCAATACCGGTGTGCAGGTCGATCTCTTTCATGCGCTGGGGGCGAGCCCGCCGGCGTTTGCCCATCACGCGCTTCTCACCGCTGCGGGCGATCTCAAAATGTCGAAACGCTCAGGCGATATGGCGTTGATGGGAAGTCGCGATCTGGAGCCGATGGCGGTCGCGAGTTATGTCGCGCTGATCGGAACGTCCGACGCCATCGAGCCGATGCGGTCGATGGACGAACTGGCCGGCCGTCTTGACCTGTCCAACGTCTCCACTTCGGCCGCGCGGTTCGACCCGCAGGAGCTGCGCGCCTTGAATGCCCGCTTTCTCCACGCCACGCCGTACGCCGAGGTTGCCGATCGACTGCATGACATGAAGGTCGGCGGCGGTGAACCGTTCTGGCTCGCGGTGCGCGGCAACGTCACGGTTTTGGCCGATGCCGTTCAGTGGTGGTCGGTCGTCAATGGGCCATTGGAGCCCGTCGTCGAAGATGCCGGCTTCCTTGCCCAAGCCGCCGAAGTGTTGCCGCCCGAACCCTGGGACGACAGCACCTGGAACGCTTGGACCAACGCGGTCAAGTCCGCGACGGCGGCCAAGGGTAAGGCCCTATTCCATCCGCTGCGGCTGGCCCTCACCGGATGCGACAGCGGCCCGGAACTGAAGCTGCTGCTGCCGCTGATCGGCCGCGAGAAAGCCCGCGCCCGGCTCTTGGGCCAAACGGCATAGTGAATGTGGCGTGTAAGCGCAGCTATTGCGGTGTGATCGTTTCGGACGACCAGCCAGCACCCGGCGTGCCATCGGCCGCCGTCGTGGCTGGCGGCGGTGCGGTAACCGGAGTGGCCGGCGGCATCGGCGACACCGCGCCCTGTTGCTGCGGAACCCCGCCATTCCCCGGCGCTGCTGAATCAAATTCTTCCGGTTTGCAAGAGCAGCCTTGCACGTATTCCTTGCGATACCGGAACGCCGACTTCATCGATGTGTAGGGCGTGTTCGTCTGCGCGCCCACCATCTGCTCC
Source organism: uncultured Alphaproteobacteria bacterium (assembly GCA_963742405.1). GTDB lineage: Bacteria > Pseudomonadota > Alphaproteobacteria > Rhizobiales > Hyphomicrobiaceae > JAGVSR01. The sequence continues at coordinate 46,231 of CAVUMB010000008.1, read as the reverse complement.
ACCGATCCGCCGGGATTTTGATAATAGTAAAGCTCCGTCGGCGCGGCGCATTTTGACGTGCACACCTCGGCATCACGCTCAAAGTGGTTTGGTAGCGTCGAAAAACTGACCGGGAAATAATAGCCGTCGCACAGCCGCACGCACACCGTCCGGTAGGTGGCGTAGGGCAGGCTCGAGAACGAATTGCCCAGACCTCCGCCGCCGCCGCCGCCGTCTTCATTCCACAGCGACTGGAACGGATTGGGGTCGGCTCGCCGAGCCTGCTGCTGATAGGTGGCGCCGCAATTGTTGCGCGCCAGTTCGCGGACGATCTCGTCGGTATAGGAACGACCCATCGATGAGATCAGCTGATTGCGCTGGTTCTCCAAATCCGTGCGCTGCCGCTTCAAATCGTCCGTCTGCCGCGAAAGCTCGACGCATTTCTTGGTGTTGCGCAGCGTCTTGGAAAACAGGAAGTACTCATAGCAGCCGCTGTCCAGGGTCGACTGCGATTGCCTCAGCTGCTGATCCACCTGTCGCAATTGCCCCTCGACCATAGGGATCACATCGCGCGATTGCCCGCCGTTCTGGGTTTCCTGCACGAGGCGCTGTTCCAGCTGCAAACAAACCGGTGAACGACCGCCGGGCACAACGGCTGCGGTGCCTGGAACCGGTGGCCGCGCCGCCGTCTCCGGCGGCGGACGCCACACCGGCGGCGCCTGTTCGACCGGCTGGCGCGGCTTGGGCTGTTCCCACGGCCAGGAAAACTGGGCCGCAGCGGGCCACGCCGACAGCGTCAACGCGCCAAGCGCCAGCATCGCCGGCAAAATGCGAAAGCGGCGTGGAGAAGTCGCGGTCTTGTCGTATCTGCTCGTCATTTCTCCGCCGGCTCAGTGCTACGGGTTACGGCGGCATCCTTGCCAAGTCTTTGATCGGTCCGGAACTATGGCATAGGCGCGCAATGGGGAGCAAATGCGGCGCAGCGCGCCATCAAAATCTCTCCCGCGTTGCCATCATCTTGACGGCGGCGGGACACCGCCGCATAAGCAGCCCATGGCAACGCGCATCCATTCGAGCCGCATAACCGGCTGTGGCAGCATTATCATTCCGGTCTAGGCATCACGCCGGCCGCGCGACCTCGTCTACCCGCCATCGAGGAGAGACAGAGCTCAGCCCCGCCGGTGCAGAGGGGCACTGTTTCGAATGTCACTGAGGCTCTACAACACACTGACGCGCCAGAAGGAGCCGTTCGAGCCGATCGATCCGGCGAACGTACGCATGTACGTCTGCGGACCGACCGTCTACGACTTCGCCCACATCGGCAACGCGCGGCCCGTGATCGTCTTCGATGTTCTGTTCCGCCTGCTGCGTGAACTCTACGGCAAGGATCACGTCACCTACGTCCGCAACATCACCGACGTCGATGACAAGATCAACGCACGTGCTGCCGAGCGCTATCCCGATTTGGCGCCCGAGGTCGGCATCCGCAAACTCACCGACGAAACCGCCGCCCAATTTCACAAGGACATCGCCGCCCTCGGCGTGCTGCCGCCGACCGTTGAGCCACGCGCGACCGAGCACATCGTCGAAATGGTCGAACTGTGCAACGCGCTCGTCGCCAACGGCCATGCCTATGTCGCCGCCGAACATGTCCTGTTCGACGTGTCGTCGATGCCCGATTACGGCCGGCTGTCGAACCGCTCGTTGGAAGAGATGGAGGCCGGTGCCCGCGTCGAAGTTGCGCCTTACAAAAAGGGGCCGATGGACTTCGTGCTCTGGAAGCCGTCGAAGCCCGGCGAACCGGCGTGGCCCTCTCCCGCTGGCATCGCGGCCCCCGGCCGCCCCGGCTGGCATATCGAATGCTCGGCGATGGCCGGACGCCACCTGGGCAACGTCTTTGACATCCACGGTGGCGGCATCGATCTGGCGTTCCCCCACCACGAGAACGAGATCGCTCAATCCCGCTGCGCGCACGGTACCGACATCATGGCCCGCGTCTGGATGCACAACGGGTTCCTGCAGGTCGAAGGCGAGAAAATGTCGAAATCCCTCGGCAACTTCATCACCATCAATGAGCTGTTGGAAACAAAGACGTTTGGATCCAATCAGTGGCATGGCCGAGTGGTTCGCTGGGCGATGCTGGGCACGCATTACCGACAGCCAATCGACTGGACCGTCGACCGGCTCGTGCAGGCCCGCGCAACGCTTTTCGATTTAAGCTTTCTACACGGAGCTCCAGTCGCGGACGCGCCGCATCCCGAAGTCATCGCCGCGCTGTCGGACGATTTGAATACGCCAAGCGCTATTTCGATCATCCACGGGCTGGCAAAGTCAGCGCACCGGAATGCAAAGTCCGCTTCCATACTCAAGGCGACGCTGCAGTTCATTGGTCTTTATGACAACGAGACGCAGTCTGAATTGAACCCCGGCTATCAAGTTCGAACGGTCGATGGCGTCAAGGTCGATACATTGATAGCCGCCCGCCTCGAAGCGCGCCAGCGCAAGGACTTCAACGAAAGCGATCGCATCCGCGACGAACTTGCGGCCATGGGCGTAACGCTGAAGGATGCCAAGAACAAAGTGACCGGCGAACTCGAAACGACTTGGGAGCTGACCAGATGACGACGGAATCGAAAGCGGTGCGCTGGGGTCTGCGCCTTGTCGGCATCGGCATGATCTTGACGGCCCTCGCACTTGCCGCATGGTCGTTCGGCCTGCTCGAATTGGCTTTCCTGGAGACCAAGGGATGAGAAATGCCTCGAACGCCGTCGCCCGCTCGATTGGGCGCCTGCTCGCGCTCGTGGTCGTGGTGATCCTCGCTTTCGTCGCCGCGGTGCTGACCGGTCTGATCCCCCTGAGTTTTGCCCCATGACCAATCGACCAATGACCGGCGTCAGCAATCCGCTGCGACCTTTTCTGCCCGCCGACACGCTGGCCCTGCGCGAACTCTTCGCCGCCAGCGTCGAGGAACTGACGCAGGAAGATTATGATGAAGATCAGCGCGCAGCCTGGGTCGCGTTCGCGGAAGACGCCGAAGCATTCCGCGAGCGCCTTCAGGATGCAACGACCTTGGTTATCGAGCGCGACGGCGAGCCGGCAGGATTTGCTTCACTGAAAGAGAACTCGATCCTCGACATGCTCTACGTTCACCCTTATCACGCAGGCGAGGGGATCGGCTCAGCGCTCTGCGACGCAATCGAAACGATTGCCAAAGGGCGCGGCGCGGCCGCGATCACAGTCGAGGCCTCCGAGACCGCGGTCGAATTCTTCGAGGGGAGAGACTACGTGGCGACGCAGCGCAACTCCGTCGAACGCTTCGGCCAGTGGCTGCAAACCACGACGATGCAAAAGAAACTTGCTGGCGCAGCTGCCACGACGGACGCCAACGAGGCAGAAGAGGACGAAGCCAATGACCGGCAAGACTGATGGAAACGACGCCGGTCCGCCGTTCGCGCGCCACGCGATCTATTACCTGATCTTGAAAGTCGCCGTGCTGGCCGCCGCCGTGGTCCTCGCGCTGAAGGTTGCGGGCGTTTGGTGACCCAGATGATGAAGGAACGCCTGTATTTGTTCGATACGACGCTGCGCGATGGAGCGCAGACGACGGGTGTCGATTTCTCGTTACCCGACAAGCGCCGCGTCATCGGCGTGCTCGACCAGCTTGGCCTCGACTATATCGAAGGCGGCTATCCCGGTTCCAACCCAACCGATACCGAACTCTTCAGCGACAAGCCCAAGCTCGCCACAAGCCGCTTCACCGCGTTCGGCATGACCAAGCGCGCCGGCCGGTCCGTGTCGAACGATCCGGGCTTCCAGGCGCTGCTGCAGTCGGCCGCCGACAGCATCTGTCTCGTCGCCAAGGCCTGGGATTATCATGTCCGCGTCGCGCTCGGCATCACCAATCAGGAAAACCTCGAAGGCATCGCTGAAAGCATCAAGGCCGTTGTTGCATCTGGCAAGGAAGCGATGCTGGACTGCGAACATTTCTTCGACGGCTTCAAGGGCAACAAGGCCTATGCCTTGAGCGTCGCCCAAACCGCCTACGAATCGGGAGCGCGCTGGGTCGTTTTATGCGACACCAACGGCGGCACGCTCCCGCATGAGATCGAAAGCATCGTGACCGAAGTGGCAGCCGTCGTGCCCGGTGCAAATCTCGGCATTCACACCCACAACGACACGGAGAACGCCGTCGCCAATTCTCTGGCGGCCGTCCGCGCCGGCGTTCGCCAGATTCAGGGGACGCTGAACGGCCTCGGTGAGCGTTGCGGCAACGCCAACATGACATCCATCATCCCGACGCTGCTTTTGAAGAGTGAGTTCGCCAATCACTTCGACACTGGCATCACGGCCGAAAAGTTGCGCACGCTGACGCACGCCAGCCGCGTCCTCGATGAAGTGCTGAACCGCGCGCCCGACCGCCACGCACCCTACGTCGGTGAAAGCGCGTTCGCGACCAAGGCCGGCATTCATGCCTCCGCGATTCTCGAAGGAACCCGAGACTTATGAACACGTCCGGCCCGAAGCAGTCGGCAACGAACGCCGGCTGCTCGTCTCCAAGCAGGCCGGCCGTTCCAATGTGCTGGCGGCACTGGAACGCTTCGGTCTCGCATCGGAGCGTGACGACGACCGCATTACCCGCCTCCTTGAAGAGGTAAAGGCACGCGAGTCGTCGGGCTATTCCTATGAGGCGGCCGAAGCCTCGTTCGAATTGCTCGCCCGCCGTATGCTTTCCAACGTGCCGCAGTATTTCACCGTCGACAGCTTCCGCGTCATGGTCGAGCGGCGTCATAATGCGACGGGCAAGCTCGTCACGGTTTCCGAAGCCATCGTGAAAGTGCACGTCAATGGCGCGGTCGAGCCGCTGTGGTCCGTCGGCGAGGGCAATGGTCCGGTCAATGCACTGGATCAGGCTCTGCGCAAGGATCTCGGCAGATATCAGAAGCATATCAACGACATCGAACTCGTCGATTACAAAGTCCGCATCCTGACGGGGGGAACGGAAGCCGTAACGCGTGTTCTGGTCGAAACGCTCGACACGCTGACGGGCGAACGCTGGATCACCGTGGGCGTCTCGCCCAACATCATCGACGCCAGCTTCGAGGCGCTGCTCGACAGCATCAACTACAAACTGTTCCGCGACGGCGCCATCGCCGCCTGAGCCTGCATCGCGGTGGCGGCCGGGCCGGTGAACGGCTATAGGACGTGTCTCGAACCGGAGACCGCTATGATCCGCCAGCCGTTGTCTCTGTTGGCCGCGTTTTGCGCCGCCACCCTGTCGGGTTTTGCGCTGGCTGAAGCGGCTGACATCACGGCCAAGGACATTGCCCATTCGCTCTTTCAGGCCAAGGGCAAGCCGATCGACTTCTCGGGCAAGAATCTCGCCGGCCTTGATCTGGCAGGTCTGGACTTCAAAGGCGCGCGGCTATCGAACGTCGACCTGCTCGGTGCCGACCTCTCCAACGTCGTGATGCGAGGTTCTGACTTGAGCGGTGCGCGGCTCGACCGCACGACGTTGACGCGCGCCGATTTCACCGGTGCCACGCTCGAGAAGGCGACAATTTTGCGCCCGAGCATCTACTCGACGTTCACCGTCGCCGATGCGAACTGGAACGAGGCGCCGAAATTTACCGGTGCCAAGATGGCGGGTGCAAAGCTGTTCGGCCGTTTCGACTTCTCCGACTTCAAGGGCGCCGATTTGAAGGGAGCGCATTTTACGAGCCGCGACCCTCGCGACGAGAACACGTCGCTCGCTCGCGCCGGACTTTTCAGCGGTGACTTTGATGATGCCGATCTTGAAGGTGCGGACTTTACCGATGGCCGGCTGGGGTTTGCCACCTTTACCAACGCAAACGTGCGCGGTGTGAGGTTTCGTGGAGCGGATCTGTCACGCGCCGATTTCAGCGGTGCCGACGTGACCGGCGCCGACTTCACCGGTGCCAACCTTGACGAAGCAAAATTCACCGGCACCAAGGGCTTCGATCTGGTGCAAGGCCTTGATCGTGCCGACAATGCCGAGCGATTGATCCGCTGAAGCACGCGCAATCGCGCACTCTTAATCCTTGATCAGCGTCGCTGCCGCAGCGTCCGGTGTCAGAGTGCCGGCAAGAACGCAGTCGGCAAGATCGTCGAGGCGGGCGGCATCGCCGCGCCGAATACGGGCGGAAACAAGATCGGCGGCCGCCCGTGCAATCAGATACCGCGCGCGGCGGCGGCGACGGGCCTGCGCGCCCGTTGCTCGCGCCCGGTCGCCGACAGCGTTGATAGCAGCCAGTAGCTGTCTGACGCCGTCGCCCGAGAGGGCCGACGTTTTCAAAAGCGGGATCTTGTCGCTGATCGTGGCGCGGATTGAAAGCGCACCGGCGAGTTGCTGCATGGTCTGCTCGGCGCCGGGTCGATCGCCTTTGTTGACGACGAGGATGTCGGCAATCTCCAATAGCCCCGACTTCATGGCTTGAATGTCGTCGCCGAGCCCTGGCGCCGATATGACGACGCGCACGTCGGCGACCTCGGCGACATCGATTTCATTCTGCCCGGTGCCGACGGTTTCCAGAAGGATCAGGTCAAAGCCCGCTGCGTCGAAGGCGTCAATGACGCGCACGGCGGCCGGCGATAACCCACCCAGATAGCCGCGTGACGCCAGCGACCGCACGAACACGCCATCATCGTCGAGCGCGGCGGTCATCCGAATTCGGTCCCCCAGGATCGCGCCGCCCGAAATCGGGCTTGAGGGATCGACCGCGATGACGGCGACCGTCTGCCCCGCCGCCCGCAACTCGCGGATGAGCGCGTTGACGAGTGTCGATTTGCCGGCACCCGGCGGCCCGGTGAAGCCCGCCACGAGCGCATGACCCAGGTGCGGCTGCAGAGCTTGCAAAAGCCCAGGTGCGCGCTCCGAAAGCCGCTCCAGCTCGGTTACCGCTTCCGACACGGCGCGGCGGTCACGCGCGGTAATGCGGGTGATAAAGTCACGCAATTCGGGAGCCACAACGGCCGCATCACGGGTCATCCGACCGCTGTACGTGACGCCGCAGCCGCGCGCAACGGGGCGCGGCTCCGCATCCACGGCCAGCTAGAGCGCCGGCTTCCAAGCTTTTTCGCCGGGACGGGCATCAACGGAGGGGGGCGGAGCAGGGGCCTTGCGCGACGAGGGCTGCTGCATGTCCTCCCGGCGGGAAAAATCAAACGTACCCTGACGATTTTCGTTGTCGTCGTCGTCGTAATCGTCGTCGTTGTCTTCTTCTCGTTCAAATCGCTCGTCGTCGTCTTCATCATCCGCCCGGGGCTGCCGTCGGTAAGGCGCTGCGAACCGACCATCGCGGGGAAAAACATCGACCCGGCCGTCGTCGTACTCACGATAAACGGTCTGAGCCGAAGCGGGGACAGGGGCACAGGTGAGCGACAGTGCGGCCAGAGCCAGCGCTGAAATGCGCAGCGTTTGCGGCCGGTGGATCATCGAGGGCGCCATGGCGGGCTCCTGGGTGCGGTTCGGGTCACGCGCCGCGACGAGATCGCAGGCCAACTGCGGCGCAACGGGGTCTGAACGCGATTTCCAACAGTATCGCGGCGGACCCATGAACGACCGATGAATGCAAGATCATGCGAATCCGAAAGGAATCGCATTTTGCCAGACGTTGCCCGTCAGTACCAGAGACCCGGCCAGCGATAGCGGGGCCGCAACGCCGCCGGCCCCATGCCGACCAGCGACACCATTGGCCGTTCCACAATCATCAGGCGATCGGCCGACGGCGCCTGCACCAGATCCCGCAATCGGGCAACGCGCTGCTCCGACGGCGGATGCGTGCGCAAAATTGAAGGCTGCGGCACCCGCCGTGCCGGCACCGGCGGCGTCAGGTCTTCCCAGAAATGCCCGGTGTACGTTTCGACCCGCCGCAGGGCCGAGGCAAGCCCGGCCGGGTCGCCCGTCAACGCTGCCGCCAGCCGATCGGCCTCGTATTCCCGCGCCCGCGACAGGGTGAGCTGCAACAGGTTGAGCGCCGCCGGCATTGAATAAAGGACCGCGATCGCCAGCCACGAGACCAGCGGACGCCCCGTCATGTATGCCAAGCCGTTGTACGCGGCCATGGCCAGCGCCAGATATGCCAGGATCTGCAGGATGCGCGCGGCGACATCCGCAAGGCCCATGATCCATAAATCGCCATTGCGGATATGGCTGGTCTCATGCGCCAGTACACCCGCCAGTTCGCGCAGCGTCAGTTGCCGCACCAGACCTTCCGAAATGGCGATGGCCGGACGCGACGGCGATCCGGCGGCAAACGCATTCAGCGTCAGGCTAGGGATCAAATAAAGATCGGGCCGCCGCAACAATCCAGCCCGCCACGCGAGCACGTCGACGAGGCTCGACAACTGGCTATCGTCGGGTGGCACGATGCGCGCCGAATAGAGTCGCATCAAAGCCTCGGCCGGAAGCCGCGGCGCAATCGACGCCAACGTGACGAGGATGATTGCCACCAGCGCAACGCCCGATAGCCCCGCGATCAGATAGGCGCTGAACCCCGCCGCAGCGCCGACCCCGGCCAAAAGCAGGAGCGAGTGCGCGACATTGTGCGATGAAAGATTGGCCGCGCCTGCTGTCGTCGAGGCGTCGAGCACTTTCGCCGCGCGGCCGAGCGCTAGGCCAGGAAAATAACTTGAAACGCCGCCGGACAGTCCCATCGAGCCTCACAGGAATTGGGCGTGGCGCAGCCTTCGGCGGACAAGTCCGCCACCAGGGCAAGTGGCAAAGAAGACCGCACCAACGCAACGCCACAACGGCCCGTCGTAAGGCTTATTCCCGCGCAGCGGTGGCGCTGCCGATGTTGCCAGCACTAAAACTTAGCAAGCACGGCATCGTCGTTGGCGGTCGCTATCCCGGCATCGAGAGCGCCGAGCAGCGCTGGCACGATGTCATGGGCGTCCTGCACAACCTTAAATCGAACTTCGAGGCCGGGACGAATGAACGTTTCGGTCCGCATGTGAGCCAGCAGATTGAGAAACGGGGACCAGAAATCGGCGATGTTAGCTACCACGATCGGCTTCGCATGCTGACCGAGTTGCGACCACGTCAGCTGCTCGACCAATTCCTCAAGCGTGCCGATGCCACCGGGCAGCGCGACGAATGCCGATGAATGATCAAACATCAGTTGCTTGCGTTCGTGCATATCGCGCGTGACGATCAGATCATCAACATCCTTCAGCATAAGTTCGCGTTCGGTAAGAAAGTTCGGGATGATGCCGGTGACGTGGCCGCCGGCTTCCAGCGTCGCGCGCGCCACCTCTCCCATCAGTCCCAAACTGCCGCCGCCGTACACAAGGCCGAGGTCGGCTCGCGCCAACGATTGCCCAAGAAGCCGCGCGGCTGCGGCATATGCCGGATTGGTTCCATGCCCCGATCCGCAATAGACGCAGACGGAGCGGGCAGGACGTCGCACGTCCGGCAACGGCGACTTTACGGTTAATGCGCCATTGACTGTCTCGGATGGCCGCGATCTGTTTGATTTCATCTGTTGTCTTCTTTTTCACTTCAACACGACCCGTTAACATGGGGACGCTAAGTGGGAAAATCGAGGCAAAGCTGAAGTCGTTCCGCAAACAGTGGAAACCCCGTCTGATCAACCGGGCCTGCTGCCCCACGTTCGTCACCGACGTATAACAGAAGTGGAACGCGAGAATGACGGCGTCCAAGGTGCGGCCTGTGGAATGGGCGCCAGGAGTATTGCGCGTGGCACTGCGACCCGGATCTGGATGGACAGCCGTCATGACGGCGCTGCTGATCGCGCTGCCGCTGTCCGCGGCCCGCCCCGATACCTTGCAGTCGGCCGATCCTCCGACGATTGAAAAAGTCATGATCGCCGTTGGCGGCAAATCGGAGATCGAAGGCAAGGGACGGTCCGGAAACGTTGTGCGTCTCATGTCCAGCGATGCCGAACTCGGCGCGGCGACCGTTGCCGACAACGGCCGTTGGCGGGTCGTGTTGACCGCCGGGCTGACGCCAGGAACCTATCAGATCCGCGCCGACGCGTTCGCAGGCAACTCGCCCTCACCGGTTGCCGGCGACGAAATCAGGGTTGCCATTCCCGTTGGATTTAGCCGCAGCGCCGTCGTGGCCTACGAGGGCGCAACAGGATCGGCCGGCAGTGAGACGCGCCGCCGCGCCGAGGCGTTGGCCGAGGCGGCCGGAAGGGCTTACGACGATATCGTCACAAAGCCGGCCCATAAAAATTCGAACTTGGCGCAAGCACCCGCACAACCCGAAGCGCCAGCCGATGCCGCGCCTGAGAGTGGCGCACTCTCGGTCGTCATCGACTGGCTCAAGAGGTCGGCACGCGTCTATCGCGAGGATGTGGTGGGCAAGCTGGCTGTACCGACAGGCGACGGCTCTGTCGCTGAGCGGGCTGACGGCCCGATCAGTGCAAACGAAGCGGCCAAGGCGATTGAAACGCAACGCGCGGCGGTCGAACAGCGTCGCATCGATCTTGCCGAAGCCCAGACCGTACAGCAGGCCAAGGATGCAGAACGAGTCAATCAAGAGGCAGCGCGCACGGCACTGGCCAAAGCGAAGCGGGCCGAAGAGTTGAAGCGGCGACAAGCCGAAGAAGACAAGAAAATTGCCGAAGAACTCGAGCGCTTAAAGAAGGCCCGCGAAGAGGCCGACCGCAACAAGCAACAACAATCCAAGCAACCGGCGCAGAAAGCGAACATTACGATCGAGCGCTTCTACCTGCCCGGCGAGAAAAAGCCGCGCGACGAGACCGGTCGTGGCACGGACGCGACCGTTGCGGTGCGCGATGGATCACGCAACGCGGGCGATCAGACGAACAAGGATCGGTCCGCGAACGCATGCCAGGATGGCCGGGTGATGCTACGCAATGGTCGCCGCTGGTACATGACCGGCGCCAACGATACGCTGTGGGATATTGCCGAACGCTTCTATGGTTCGGGACAGGCTTATCCGCGAATTTATCGGGCCAACCGCAAGCGGCTGGCCAGCCCGCATGTCGTTCGTCCGTGTCTGGCCCTGCGTCTTCCGGGGCGAATCCGGTACTGACCGTATCCGGAGCGCCGTCAAGCGGCGGTGGTTGGTGGGTAATTGCCGCGCCACCATATGACAGGTGGAAGTCCGTGGACGCCGCCGTTAAGGTCCTCCGCAATCGGCCAGCGCGCTCCACGTGAGCGGCGAGCTTGTCCGACACATCAACCCCGACACATCAACAATGATAATCTCAAGGCCGCTGAAAGAATGAATGCCCCGATCACGACACCGCGCGTGGCTCCGCCGACGGCCAAGGCCGAAAGCCCCAATCTTCTCGGGCTATCTTCGAACGCGGATCATTGGACGGTTTTCAAAGGACTGCTGCCATTCATCTGGCCGGAGGGGCGCCCGGATCTGCGCCTCAACGTGGCGCTGGCCTTTGTCATGCTCGTCGTCGCCAAGCTGGTCACGATCGCAATTCCTGTCATCTTCAAGTACACCACCGACTGGCTGACGGCCGACGCGCCTAATCCGAACACGCTGGGCGCCGGTCATCTGGCCATCGGCGCGTCGACTGCTCATTCTCGCCTACGGTGTCGGCCGCGTCGTCGCGATGGGACTTGAACCAGATTCGCGACATTCTTTTCACCAAGGTCGGGCAGCATGCGGTGCGCTCGCTCAACAATCGCACCTTCGAGCATCTGCATCGCTTGTCCCTGCGTTTCCATCTGGAACGGCGCACAGGCGGTCTTTCGCGAGTGATCGAGCGCGGCACGCGCGGCGTCGACCTGATTTTGCGCATGGGCATTTTGCAGCTTGCGCCGACCGCGCTCGAGTTGCTTCTCGTCTGCGCCCTGCTGACCTATCTATTTCAATTTCGGTTACGTGATCATTCTGCTCGTGACCATCCTCGCCTACATGTGGTTCACGTTCGCCGCCTCCGAGAAGCGCATCGCGATCCGGCGCGAGATGAACGATAGTGACACCGATGCCAACACGAAGGCGATCGACAGCCTGTTGAATTTCGAGACGGTTAAATACTTCGGCAACGAAGATGTCGAGAGCCGCCGTTTCGACGTAGCCATGCAGCGCTACGAGAAGGCAGCGGTGAAGACGTATGCCTCGCTCGGCGTACCTCAACACAGGGCAGGCGCTGATCTTCACGATCGGCATGACGCTCGTGATGTGGCTGGCCGCTCGTGGCGTCATTGCCGGCACGCACAGCCTCGGCGATTTCGTGATGATCAATGCGATGATGATCCAGCTTTATATGCCGCTGAACTTCATGGGCATGGTCTATCGCGAAATCAAACAGGGGTTGGTCGATCTGGAGACGATGTTCTGCGCTTTTGGGCGAAGAGGCGGAAGTCAAGGATAAGCCCGGCGCCAAGCCGCTGCGCGTGACTCGAAGGCCAGATCCGGTTCGAGAACGTCTCCTTCGCCTACGAGCGCGATCGCCAGATTCTGAAGAACGTCTCGTTTGAGGTGCCGGCTGGCAAGATGGTCGCCATCGTCGGCCCGTCGGGCGCCGGCAAATCGACGATTTCGCGCATTCTGTTCCGCTTCTACGACATTCAGTCCGGCCGGCAGTGACCATTGACGGCCAGGATATTCGCGACGTGACGCAGAAGTCGCTGCGTGCCGCGATCGGCGTCGTGCCGCAGGACACCGTGCTGTTCAACGATACGATCCTCTACAACATCCGCTATGGCCGCCCCGACGCGTCCGACGATGACGTCATCGCGGCAGCCAGGCTCGCCCAGATCGACGAGTTCGTGAAGACGCTGCCGCAGGGCTATCAAGACGATGGTCGGCGAGCGTGGGTTGAAGCTGTCGGGCGGCGAGAAGCAGCGCGTTGCAATTGCGCGCACGCTACTGAAGGGGCCGCCCATCCTGATGCTCGACGAAGCGACAAGCGCGCTCGACAGTCATACGGAGAAGGAGATCCAGGATGCGCTCGATCGGGCCACGAAGCGATCGCACCACGCTCGTGATCGCGCACCGGCTGTCGACGATCGTGCATGCAGACAACATCATCGTGCTGGACAAGGGTGAACTCGTCGAGCAGGGCACGCACGCCGAACTGATCGCCAAGGACGGGCTTTATGCGAGCCTGTGGAGCCGGCAGCGTCAGGCGGAGAAAGCGCGCGAGGAATTGGCGCTGGCGCTCGAAGAAGCCGAGCGGGCCGGCGCGCTGCGGGCGGGTGACGTGGTGCTGCCAAAATCCATTGGGCGCTTTAACCCGCGTGCTGAAGGGCTTTCTGCTACGCTTGCCGGAAGTCGAGGCGCAGGCGGCGGGCATGCTGGCACAACTCAGCAACGGATCTGGGACAGGCGGCGCGGCTCGTGTTCGCCGGTCTGCGCGTGGCTGGCCTGCTCGCTGGTCCGCATTGAGGCCGGTGCTGGTCATCGCATTGCAGGTCTTATGGCCGCCCTCATTCTCCTATTCGAGGAGTGGGGTTGGAAGCCACTGTCGGAGGCGCTTGCGTGGCTCGCGCGCTTTCGCATCGTCGCCGAACTTGAAGCGCGCATCTGCGGCCTTGCCGCCGTACGCGGCGCTGTTCGTGTTCGCGCTGCCGACGGCGTCCTGTTTCCCGTTGAAGCTGCTCGCCGTATGGCTGCTGGCGAACGAGAGTTCGCGACGGCGACGGGCCTGTTCATCGGCGCGAAGATCGCATCGACGGCGCTCGTCGCGCGGCTGTTCATGCTGACGCGACCGGCGCTGATGCAAATTCGCGTGGTTTGCGCGCGCGTACACCGGTTCATGCCGTGGAAGGATCGCCTGTTCGCCGCAGATCCGTGCCTCGTGGGTGTGGCGGTACGGCCGCATGGTGAAGACGCGCGTGCCTGGCGATCGGCCGGGCGTGGGCAAGTGGAGGCCTGAGGTGCAGGCGCGCGGATGTTGCGTTGCGCGCGTGATTGCGGGCGACGTGGGACGGTTACTTCGGCAGCAGGACGTAAACGTAGGCGATGTAGCCGGCGAGGAGGGCGGTCCCTTCGAGGCGGCTGATGCGATAGCCGCTCCAGGCGACCGCGAACATCGGCGGCGCTGGCGGCAAGCATGACGAAGTTATCGAAGGTTGCGATTTCGCGCGGAATATCGGTCGGAGAGAGAAGTCCGGTCACGCCGCCGATGCCAAGGATGTTGTAGATGTTGGAGCCCATGATGTTGCCGAGCGCGACATCGCCGTGCTTGCGGATGGCGGCGACGACGGACGTGACGAATTCCGGCATCGACGTGCCGACGGCGACGATGGTGAGGCCGATCACGGTTTCCGACATGCCGTAGGAGCGGGCGATGCCGATCGCACCATCGACGAGCAGCTTGCCGCCGACAACGACGATGGCCGAGCCCGCCGAGTGCCATGACGAGCGGGATGACCGGGCCGGACGCGTCCGACCCAGGATTTGGCTGCAGCCTGATGTCGGATGGGGCCGTCGTGCAGTTCGTCGTAGGCTTCGGCTTTTTCGAACGCGGACGTGTGACCGTCGGACAGCGCCGCCGGTGTTGTCTCCTGTCGGTAAGCATAATAGATGTAGGCAACGAGCAAACCGACGAAAATGAAACCCGCCACACGGTCGAGGGCATGGGTGTACGCGATGATCGTCAGCAAAGCGCGGTCGCAACGACGACTAGGCCATCGCGGCGCAACGCATTCGATAGAACGGCGATAGGCGTGATTATTGCTGACAGACCGAGTATGAGTAGGACATTGGCGATGTTGGAACCAACGATGTTGCCGACCGCGATGCCGGGAGAGCCGGCCAGCGCAGCCTGAACACTGGTGACGAGTTCGGGTGTCGAGGTGCCGAAGCCGACGAGCGTCAACCCGATAAGAAGCGGCGACATCCCGAACCGCTCGGCGACGGCGACCGCACCGCGTACCAGCAATTCCCCACCAATCACGAGCAGTACGAGCCCGCCCAGCAGTAGACTGATATCCCCCACGTGCCGTCTCCCTACAACTCTTCGCGCACCATATCGTTATCCCTCGTCAACGGCAAAGCGGCCTACAGCCGAGATCGCAACGCCGAGAACGTGAATGAACGTCTGCGGCATCGGCGCGATTGAACAGGAAGGCAGAAGCACCTGTGGCGCGTCCCGCGACCCTCGGCTATGGAGGGCCATGACCCAATTGCGACCCATCCTGATTGCCGGCCCGACTGCGAGCGGCAAATCGGCTCTTGCCTTGCGGCTGGCGCGTGAACGCGGCGGTGTGATCATCAACGCCGACAGCATGCAGGTTTACGAGGAGCTGAAGATCCTCTCCGCCCGTCCCTCGCCGGCTGACATGGCGGAGATCCCGCACCGTCTCTACGGCCACGTTCCGATGCGCGAGGGCTACTCCGTCGGCCGCTTCGTCCGCGAAGCCGAAGCGGTACTGGCCGAACTCAGCGCCGCCGGCGGTCTGCCCATCTTCGTTGGTGGTACCGGCCTCTACATGAAAGCGCTGCTCGAGGGTCTCTCGCCGATCCCGCCAATTCCGCCTGCGATCCGCGAGCACTGGCGGGCCGAAGCCGACCGGCTCGGACCTGCAAAGCTGCATCGCAAGCTGGCCGATCTTGACCCCGGCACGGCGGCGCGGCTGAGCGCCAACCGATCCACAACGCATCGTGCGAGCGCTGGAGGTGTTCGACGCCACCGGCCGCCCGCTGTGGGAATGGCAAAAGGAACCCGGCAACTCTGTCCTGAAGCCCGATGACACCGAACGCCTTGTTGTCATGCCCGACCGCGCCGAACTTCATGACCGCAGCGACGCCCGGTTTGACCGCATGATGCAGCAGGGCGCGCTGGAAGAAACCGCCCGCATCGCCGGGCTCGATCTCGATCCGGCACTACCCGGAATGCGGGCGCTGGGACTGCGCCCGCTGATGGCGCACTTGACTGGTCAGATGCAACTCGATGACGCCGTCGAGGAGGCCAAGGCCGAGACGCGGCGCTACATCAAACGGCAGGCTACCTGGATATCTGGCAATATGAAGTCGTGGATGGTCGCTTCAACGCAATAAATGGAATGTGAAAAGGTTCAAATCGTCGCGTTTATTAATCGCTTACCTTGACCGGGCATTCTGGGTCACTAGTTTGACCGACGGAACTTCCGACCCGTTCAAGGGCATTGCGCATGAGAGGCACGACGATGGCACGCACGATGACGGGCGCCGAGATGGTGGTGAAGGCGCTGGTCGACCAGGGTGTCGAACACATCTTCGGCTATCCGGGCGGCGCCGTGCTGCCCATCTACGACGAGCTTTTCCAGCAGGATAAGGTCCAGCACATCCTGGTGCGCCAGGAGGGCGGCGCAGTGCATGCGGCGGAAGGCTACGCACGCTCGACGGGCAAGGTCGGCGTCGTGCTCGTCACGTCCGGACCCGGCGCCACCAACGCCGTGACGGGCCTGACCGACGCGCTGATGGATTCAATCCCGCATCGTCTGCATCACCGGCCAGGTGCCGACTCATCTGATCGGCAACGACGCGTTTCAGGAATGCGATACGGTCGGCATCACGCGTCCCTGCACCAAGCACAACTGGCTGGTGAAGGACGTGAATGATTTGTCGCGCGTGTTGCACGAGGCGTTCCACATCGCCCGCTCGGGCCGTCCCGGACCCGTCGTCGTCGACATTCCGAAGGACATCCAGTTCAAGCCGGGCAACTACACCGGCCCCTCGAATGTCGCCGCATAAAACCTACCGCCCGAAGCTGAAGCCGGATGCAGGACCCGTCGCCGAGGCGGTCGATCTGATCGCGTCAGCCAAGCGCCCCGTCTTCTACACTGGCGGCGGCGTCATCAATTCTGGTCCCAAGGCGAGCCAGCTGCTGCGCGAACTGGTGCGCCTCACCGGCTATCCGATCACATCGACGCTGATGGGGCTTGGCGCCTATCCGGCCTCCGACAAGCAGTGGCTCGGCATGCTCGGCATGCACGGCACCTATGAAGCCAATTGGGCGATGCACGACTGCGACGTAATGATCAATATCGGCGCCCGCTTCGATGACCGCATCACCGGCCGCCTCGACGCATTCGCCCCGCATTCGAAGAAAATCCACGTCGATATCGATCCGTCCTCGATCAATAAGAACGTGCGCGTCGACATTCCGATCGTCGGTGATTGCGCCTACGTGCTTGAAGAGATGCTGCGCGTCTGGAAGCAGAAGGCGCCGCAGATCGACAAAGCGGCCATCAAGACGTGGTGGAAGCAGATCGACGGCTGGCGGGCCAAGAAGTCGCTGTCCTTCAAGCACGCCAAGGACGTCATCATGCCGCAGTATGCCTGCGAGCGTCTGTATCAACTGACCAAGGATCGCGACACCTACATCACGACGGAAGTCGGCCAGCATCAGATGTGGGCGGCGCAGTACTACAACTTCGAAGAGCCCAACCGCTGGATGACGTCCGGCGGCCTGGGAACGATGGGCTACGGCCTGCCAGCGGCGATCGGCGCGCAGCTCGCCCATCCCAAGTCACTCGTCATCGACATCGCCGGCGACGCCTCGATCCTGATGAACATTCAGGAATGCTCTACCGCCGTGCAGTTCAATCTGCCGGTGAAAGTGTTCATCTTGAACAACGAATACATGGGCATGGTGCGCCAGTGGCAGCAACTGCTGCATGGCAACCGCCTGTCGCACAGCTACACCGAGAGCCTCCCCGATTTCGTCAAGCTCGCGGAAGCCTACGGCTGGCGCGGCATGCGCTGCGAGCACCCGGACGATCTCGACGAGGCGATCCTCGACATGGTCAACACCAAGGTGCCAACGATCTTCGATTGCCGCGTCGCCAAGCTCGCCAACTGCTTCCCGATGATCCCATCGGGCAAGGCGCACAACGAGATGCTGCTTGGCGAAGCCAGTGAAGAAGCGATTGAAAAGGCCATCGGCAAAGAAGGTAAGGTGCTGGTGTGAGACCGCGCACAGCTGCCGTATGGGCTTGCCTGTTTGCCACGACCTTGCCGGCGCACGCGAACGCGCAGACGGCTGCGCCCACTGAACCTGCGCAACCCGCGCCAGGCGCCACCGCACCGGACACTTCGCCATCGAGCCCGCCGATCACGTGGGACCGGACAGCGAACATCAAGGAAGCAGCCGTTCGCATCGGCACTATCCAGCGCACGAAAGGCGCCGAAGCTGCCATCAAGTTCATCGATGCGTGCTACCGCACCCACAGTCTGGCGTCGCACTACTCGGCGGCATTCGAAGGCTGCATCGCGCAGGACTATCTGGAAAGCAAGCTGCTGACCCGCATCTACAGCCGCCTGCCGCCCGAGCAATTAAAGAAAATTGGAGCGCCGACCGCCGATGCGATTGCCCAGGCCATGGGCCGGCGCGTCGTCGCGGCGTTCAACCAATACAAGGTCGGCACCGTCGAAGCCGAAGCGGTCCGGGCGGAGGTCGACAAGCACGGCTTCCCGGTTTTTCTCAAAATCGTCTTTCCCAATGCCGCATCCGAGATTGACGGAGTGACCGTTAAACCCGACGCCAATGACCCGAGCAAAGAGAAGAATTGAACGCAATGACCAACCCCAATCCGCAAAGTCATTACGTCGGTCCCGGCGTCGCGCAGGAAGTTGTTTCGCGCACGCTTTCGGTGATTGTCGACAACGAGCCCGGCGTGCTGGCGCGCGTCATCGGCCTGTTCACCGCACGCGGTTATAACATCGACAGTCTCACAGTGACGGAGACCGAACACGAACGGCATGTCTCTCGCATCACCATCGTCACGCGCGGAACGCCGGCCGTGATCGAGCAGATCAAGCATCAGTTGGAACGGTTGGTGCCGGTGCATCGCGTGCGCGATTTGACGGGCGAGGGCGTTTCACTCGAACGCGAACTGGCGCTGGTGAAGGTGGCGGGGAAGGGAGAAAAGCGCATTGAAGCTCTGCGTATGGCGGAAATCTTCCGCGCTCAGGTCGTCGACACCTCGACCGAGCATTTCGTGTTCGAGATTACCGGCAAGGCATCGAAGATCGAAACATTCCTCGCACTCATGCGGGAACTCGGGCTTGTCGAAGTGAGCCGCACCGGTATCGCCGCGATCGGACGTGGTGCGGCGGCGATGTAGCCGTCCGCGGTTTTGCGCCCGCCGATCAGCCCTTCTTCTTGCCGACGTACAGGTGAGCGGCATCAGCCGCGCTCTTGGTGAAGGTAAAGGTGTCAGCGTCCGCGGCAATTTCGGTGTTCGACGCGGTCCGGAAGCCAGGCGTCGCCGTCTTGCCGGGATAAAGCGGAATTGCCGTTGGCTTGGCCGACATCGTGATCTGGAACGCCGACAGGCGCGCCCGATAGAGATCCTCGCCGACACGGTCGCATCGCTCCGCGCCTTCGGTCTTCTCGCAGGCGGCAAGCTTTTTGTAGGTCACGGCCGACTTATCGTGCTCGGCGATCGCTTTTTCCAGAAGAGTGATGCACTTTTCGAATTCGAGGCCGGTGTTGTCGGCGCAATCGACGGCCGAGACAACGATGAATTGTTTAACTTCCGCCTTTGGCGTTGTGGGCTGCGAACTGCCACATCCAGCGAGCGCCAGACCCGCAACGGCAATCGCAAGCACCCTAAACTTTGGCAGACGCTTCATGGCTGGAATCCATCGATCGCTGAACTCAGAGGCAAGGCTTAACGCAACTCCGGTTGCAGTTCCGTTAACCGCGCGATAAGGGATGGCCGGGTCGATCCGCCGCGAAGCTGCGAAATCGGCAAATGTCGCAGGCGGCCACCGCCGTCAGGCGTTGCCGCCGCCGCGAGGGGGCGTGTAACGTCCGACCGCATTCGGATGGGCCTATTTCACCAAGGGCCCCCGCCCCGCAGTCCTGCAGACCGTGGCCGCCACGGACTGTGGTCCTAAAGAAAAGCCGAGCCACCCACGGCCAAAGCCATCCTAGCCAGAGCCATCCAAGAGAGAGCCCATGCGCGTCTATTACGATCGTGATGCCGACCTGAACCTGATCAAG
The DNA here is from genome assembly GCA_963742405.1 of uncultured Alphaproteobacteria bacterium. GTDB lineage: Bacteria > Pseudomonadota > Alphaproteobacteria > Rhizobiales > Hyphomicrobiaceae > JAGVSR01. Next base: position 26,339 of record CAVUMB010000008.1, on the reverse strand, counting down.
ACCAAGAAGGTCGCTATCGTCGGCTACGGCAGCCAGGGCCACGCGCACGCACTGAATTTGCGCGACAGCGGCATCAAGGACGTGGCCATCGCTCTACGCAAAGGCTCCGCCTCTGCCGCCAAGGCGGAGAAGGAAGGGCTGAAGGTCATGGACGTTGCCGACGCGGCCAAGTGGGCCGACGTCATCATGATGCTGACGCCCGACGAACTGCAGGCCGACATTTACCGCGACCATCTTCACGCCAACATGAAGAAGGGCGCTGCCCTCATGTTCGCGCACGGTCTCAACGTGCATTTCAATTTGATCGAGCCGCGCGAAGATCTCGACGTCGGAATGGTCGCGCCGAAAGGCCCCGGCCACACGGTGCGCGGCGAATATTTGAAAGGCGGCGGCGTGCCGTGTCTCATCGCCATCCATCAGAACAAGTCGGGCAATGCGCACGACCTTTTTCTGTCCTACGCTTCTGGCGTCGGTGGCGGCCGCTCCGGCGTCATCGAGACGACGTTCAAAGAGGAATGCGAGACCGACCTTTTCGGTGAGCAGGCTGTGCTCTGTGGTGGTCTCGTCGAACTGATCCGAGCCGGTTTCGAGACGCTCGTCGAGGCGGGTTACGCACCCGAGATGGCCTACTTCGAATGCCTGCACGAAGTGAAACTGATCGTCGACCTCATCTATGAGGGCGGCATCGCCAATATGAATTATTCGATCTCCAACACGGCCGAATTTGGCGAATACGTCACCGGCCCGCGCATCATCACCGCCGAAACGAAGGCCGAGATGAAGCGCGTTCTGGAAGATATTCAGTCAGGTCGCTTCACGCGCGACTGGATGCTTGAATGCAAGGCCGGTCAGCCGAGCTTCAAGGCAACGCGCCGCAACAACGACGCGCACCAGATCGAGGAAGTCGGTGCCAAGCTGCGCGCGATGATGCCCTGGATCGGCAAGAACAAACTCGTCGACAAGGGCCGCAACTGACATCGCTTGGATCTCAAAAGAGCTCATGGACCTCGCGTCCATGAGCTTCTTGATGTTCACCGCGCAGCCTCCGCCCGCTCATAAACGCGGTTGCCGACGATGAGCAGTGTTGGCGCGGAGGCTTCCCCCTGCATACCGAAAACGAAGGCGCGCTGCGATTGTCCCGCGATAGTGATGCGCGCCGTGCGCATGCCGATCTCATAATTGCCGCTCGCAACTCGGCCGTCACTTTTCAATAGCAGGCTGCCGTCAGAGTAAAAGTCGATCGCGTCGGCAAGAACATCGCTCGCCGTTCCGCCAATCGCCAGATAGCGCCCCGACAGGGTCAACGCGGCCGGCGCCGCCACGGTTTTGGCTGGCCCGGCAACGGCGGTCCCCTGCGTGCCATCGCCGAAAGCCACCGCATAAGCCTCCCCATCCCTCTGCCAGCGACCGGTTCCCGGACTGCCGGGTGGTCGCGTATCGGGATCGAAGTCGGCCGGTGCCCGCGCTTCGCTTTCAAAGACGCGGCCATCTTTCAACAGGAGCGCGGTCAGCGAGACAGGTTCGCCCGCCGCCTCGGGTTTGCCGCCGTCGAAGGAAAACCGCAGAAAGTGGATGACATTTTCGACGGTGTCGTCGGGACTGACCGGGTTTACGGCCGACGGCAATGGGGCCACGGTCGGCCCGGCATCGAAAACCGCAGGAAGAGGTCCCATCTGCGCCGTCAGGTCGGTATTGACCACGAGGCCATCGGCCCGCCAACGGTCGACCAGACCTCGAGCCGCGCGAAGTTGTGCGTCGTCGTCGGCCATCCCTGCTGGCGCAACGATGAAAAACAGCTGCATCCGCCTGCCTGACAGCGGATAGCCCGTTACCTCGATTCGCCCGTCGCCGCCGTCATCAAGCGTCACGGTGAACGGCACCATGAGGCCTGCAGCCTCGTCGTCAGAGGCCGGCAGCGGCACGGGTTCGCCCGCCGGCCGAGGTTCCCCGAACATGTCCTCGATCAGCGCTGGCGCCAATTCGATGATGGCCGACCTGATATCGCTGTTGGCCTTTGTCGCTGCCGGTGCGACGATCGTCAGGCTTCCGTTCTGGCGAGGCGGCGGAAAAAATCGCAATGACATCCGTGACGGCTGTCGTCCAGCCGGCGGGTAGCGGCCCGAGCGGCCCGGCGGTTTCCGCTGGTTCGGCCCGCATCGGCAGTGGCCCCAGACAGACGAACAGGACCGCAAGACAGGCGACCGCCCGCCTCGTCGGACGTGCAAATCGCCGCGATGGCTGTCGTATCGGCTCCACCCTCAATCCCTCAATCGCGCCAGGTCCGACTTGATGCAGGATATCATGGCAAAAACCGGATATGGGCCGATCAAACACCGCTGCGGGTCGCTGCGGTGGCGCAGGTGACAAGTTCAACGGGCCGTCGTAGGGCTGCGGTGTTGGACGTGAGCCGGTCCGGCAGCCGTGGCGGCCAACCGGCCAGGCACATCCCGCATTGCAGGACAGGCGGCAAAGGAAAGATGTCGTGACAGTCATGCCAGACCGGACGCCAGCCGAAGTGACGCCAGTCGAAGACTGCGACTTGATGGTGACGGACCGAGTTTGGCCGTTCGCCGTCGACCGGGCGTCTGAGATCGACGCGCATTGGCAGCGCCGCTGCGCCGAGAGCCCGTCGCTATTCAACGGCCGTGTGTACATGCTGTCCAGCTACACGATCGCCGATGGCCGGCTGACCGGCGAACTCTTTCCAGTGGAATTCAAACAGTTTCTCTATTGGAAGGATCAGGGTGGACCGGACGCCTCGGTGTATGACGTTTTTGGCTCCGCGCTCATCCGCTCAACCGACGGCGCGATACTTCTCGGCCGCCAGCGGGCAGGCAACGTCAATGCCGGGCTCTTCTATCTCCCGGGCGGCTTTATCGATAGCCGCGATACATCATCCGACGGCCGTGTCGACCTCAGGGCAAGTGTGCTGCGCGAGGTTAAAGAGGAAACGGGTCTGGCTCCCCGGATGCTGGCGGCCAGCGACGGTTACCTCGTGACGACGGTCGGTCGTCAGGTCTCGATTGCTGTCGAACTGATCGGCGATGCCGATGCCGCAACGCTGCAGGAGCGCATTCGTCATGCCTTCGGCGCGGAGGCCGAACCCGAGCTTGAGGACATTATCGCGGTGCGCTCGTGGGACGATGTTGCAGCGTTGCCCGTGCCGCAATACGCGCGCGTGCTGCTCGCCCATCTCATGCGGCGGCGACCGGACGCTGGAGCCTGAAGCCCCGCAGGCTCCATTCCGCTTGGGCTCCATTCCGCTTGGACACAGCGTTTGAATGAGCTAAGTGCCTCCGGTGTGAGACCATGAAGGCAGGGATTGATGCGGCTCTCCTACAGCACCTTGGATGTTTTTACCGACCGCCGCTTCGGCGGTAATCCGCTCGCCGTCGTGCATGGCGCAGGCGGGCTCAGCGACGACGAGATGCTGGCGATCGCGCGCGAGTTCAACCTGTCGGAAACGGTTTTCATTCTGCCGGCTGAAAACATCGCACATTCGGCGCGCATGCGCATCTTCACTCCCGTCAAGGAACTTCCTTTTGCCGGCCATCCGACTGTCGGTACGGCGGCGCTTTTGGCCGAGAACAAATTCGGTCAGGGCCGCGACGCGGATGCGATGATCGTGCTGGAGGAGGGCATCGGAACGCTGCGCGTCGGAGTCCGGCTGCGCAAGGATCAGTCGCCTTATGCCGAGTTCGATGCACCGAAGGTGCCGGTGGAAGCCGGATCGCTACCTCCGATCGATGTCCTGGCCGCGGCCCTTGGCTTGATCCCAAGTGAGATCGGTTTCGAGAACCACCGGCCGGTCTGCTATGCCTCAGGCAACGCCTTCGCCTTTGTGCCCATCGCCTCGCGTGAAGCTATTGCCCGCGCGCATATTAACGGCGGGCATTGGGCGCCGGCCTTTTCCGAGCAAGGACTTGTCGGCGCCTATCTCTATACCCGCCAGTGCGAGCACACGACATCATCGTTCCACGTGCGCATGTTCGCGCCCGACGCCGGCATACCGGAAGATCCGGCAACCGGTTCAGCCGCGGTGTGTTTCGCCGGCGCCATCGCTCGCTTTGACCGGCTGCCCCAGGGTACTCATCGCCGGATGATCGAGCAGGGTTTCGAGATGAACCGGCCAAGCTTTGTGTCGCTCGTTCTTCAGATCGATGGTCAGGGTCTGGAAGGCGTGCGCATCGGCGGCCATTCAGTGCGCGTCAGCGAAGGCACCATCGAGGTGTGATCGACGATCAGGCCCCCTTGCGCGGTATCATTCGGATGAGGGTGGTGTCCTTGACCACCATGTGGTGCAGGATCGCCATCAAGGCATGCCCGCCAAGCAAGACGTAGCCGATCTTGCCGATGGTCTCGTGCACCTCTTCAAGCTCTCCGCTCAAGATCTTGTCGGGACCAATGAGGCCGGGAATTTCCAACCCATAGAAGATGACCGTATGGCCGTCGGCCGACAGTGCGGCCCAGCCGATGAAGGGCATGACGAGGAGGAAAACATAAATCAGGACGTGCCCAATCTTAGCGCCCATGGCCTGCCAGGCAGCCGGCGAGGGCGTGATGGCGGGGGCAGCGCTACCCGTCGCCTTCAGCATCAAGCGTGCGATGGTGAGCCCAAGGATGGTCAAACCGACGGAATAGTGGGCGGCTTTCATGAAGTTGCGCCCGTCGCTGCCACGCGGAAAGATCTCCCGGAACTCCATGAATATGTAGGCCAGCACGACCAGCAGAAAGGTCAGCCAGTGCAGGCGGATGATTGCAGCTGGATAGCGAGGTACGGCTGCGGTGATGGACATGAATAACTGCCTTTTGCTGCTGTTGTTCGCTTAAAACGGACAGGATCGGCCCGATCCGTCGTCCCGTAGCCGCACCCGTCCACGAACGTTGTGATCGCGATCAAAAGTTCGAAAGCCGGTACCGCCGCCCTTACAGTGCATTGTCAACCATTTCGACATATTGTAACCGTTGGCGCAGTTCGGATCCGAGTTTTAGGTATGTCGATGCACGCCCACAAGGCTGGTCGCCCGTTTCCCTCTGAGGTGTTCGCACCCAGGGAGGCCGACGGCTGCGCTGTCGGCGCGTTGAGAACGGTGCAGCTGCTCCTTATTGGCCCCTGAGCCGGTCGGCTGCCGATGATCGGCGGCGATGGCTTAGGGGATGACCAGCGAGCCGACGGATCATCATCGCCCGCGCGCCAGGTGCGCCGCAGGGCCGGACATCAAGGACTAGATAACATGACGACCGCCAACACCGCCAAAGCCGACCGCGTGGTAATTTTCGACACCACCCTGCGCGACGGGGAACAGTGCCCGGGCGCGACGATGACATATGAAGAAAAGTTGGAGGTCGCCGACTGCCTCGATGCGCTGGGCGTCGATATCATTGAAGCCGGTTTCCCGATCGCCTCGGACGGCGACTTCGAAGCGGTCAGCGCGATTGCCAAGCGCGTCCAGAACGCAACGGTCGCCGGTCTCGCCCGCGCCATCAACGCCGATATCGACCGCGCCGGCGAAGCAGTGCGCCACGCAAAGCGCGGCCGCATCCACACCTTCGTCTCGACCTCGCCGATCCACCTCGAATACCAGATGCGCAAATCACAAGCCGAAGTGCTGGAAATCATCTCCGCCACGGTGGCCCGCGCCCGTAATCTGGTGGACGACGTCGAATGGTCGGCCATGGACGCGACCCGGACGCCGATCGACTATCTGTGCCAGTGCGTCGACGCTGCGATCAAAGCCGGCGCAACCACGATCAATCTGCCCGATACGGTCGGCTACGCCACGCCGCAGGAATATTTCGAGATGTTCCGCGCCGTACGTGAACGCGTCGCCAATGCCGATCAGGCGATCTTTTCCACCCACTGCCACAATGACCTCGGCCTCGCGGTCGCCAATTCGCTGGCGGCTTTGAATGCCGGCGCGCGCCAGATCGAATGCACCATCAACGGGATCGGCGAGCGGGCCGGGAATGCTGCGCTGGAAGAGATCGTGATGGCGATCCGCACCCGCGCCGATGTATTGCCCTACGAAACCCGGATCGACACGGCAATGCTGTCGCGCGCGTCCAGGCTCGTCTCGGCCGTGACCAATTTTCCCGTCCAATACAATAAGGCGATCGTCGGTCGCAATGCGTTCGCCCACGAGAGCGGCATTCACCAGGACGGCCTGCTCAAGTACCAGCAGACCTACGAGATCATGACGCCGGAATCGGTCGGAGTGGCGAAGACCTCGCTGGTGATGGGCAAACACTCGGGCCGCAACGCTTTCCGTACCAAGTTGCGCGAAATGGGCTTTGAATTGGGCGAGAACGCCTTCGAGGACGCCTTTAATCGTTTCAAGGCTCTGGCCGACCGCAAGAAGCACATCTACGACGAGGACCTCGAAGCTCTCGTTGATCACGAGATTGCCCATGCGCACGACCGAATGAAGGTTGCGGCGCTGACCGTCATCGCCGGCACCGTCGGCCCGCAGGCCGCGACCCTGACGCTCGATGTCGACGGCACACCGTCCACCGTACAGGCGCAGGGCAACGGCCCGGTCGATGCAACATTCAACGCTATCAAAATGTTGGTACCGCATTCCGCGCGCCTTGAACTGTATCAGGTCCACGCGGTCACCGAGGGAACCGATGCCCAGGCGGAAGTGTCAGTACGTCTCGAGGAAGACGGCCGCGTCGTCACCGGCCGCGGTGCCGACACCGACACCATGGTCGCTTCGGCCAAAGCCTATGTTGCCGCGCTGAACAAGCTGATGGTTAAGCGCCAGAAGGTCGCCCAGGCCCAGCAGCTTTGAGCCGTCGTCCCCTCTCCCCGCGCGCGGGGAGAGGGGATGCGCCGGCTCCGCTACAGCGGAGTCACCGCGTGCCCCTAAAGAACGTCATCCCGGCGAAGGCCGGGACCCAGTCAACGATGAGCGGTGGGGCTCTCGCAATTGCGTTCACGCTCCATGGACCATCCTGCAGACGTCGTCTTGCTGCGGGTTGTCTGGGTCCCGGCCGGCTTTGCTGCGCTCGCGCGCCGGGATGACGATCTGGGAATGGCTCCCCCGGCACGCGGCGGCCGGCTCCGCGACAGCGGAGTCGCCGCGTGCCCCTAAAGAACGTCAACCCGGCTTCGCTGCGCTCCGCGCGCCGGGATGACGTTGTTGGGCGGCCACCTGCCAAAACGGCAGGTGGCATAAATCTTTCGCCGCCGCGTGCGTTGATCGGGCGTCGGAGCAAACTGGCGCTTCGTGCGCGGCCGCGCTAGGGATGGAAGCGGACCGGCGCGGCACGGGGCGCACGCGGGGCCGGCCGGCGAAGGTCAACGGCTTCCCGTCAGGCTCGACGCCCCGCGGCGGGGCATCCGGCGCGCCATGCGAGTAAGGTGAATGCGTTTCCCTTCGGTCAGTGCTTTCGGCGAAGACATTGCCATCGACCTCGGCACGGTCAATACCATCGTGCACGTGATGGGACGCGGCGTCGTCATCGATGAGCCCTCCATCGTCGCTGTCCGCACCGGCCCCGGTCACCGCGAGGTGCTGGCAGTCGGTCACGCGGCGCACCTCATGCTCGGCCGCACGCCAGGATCGATAGAAATCATCCGGCCGTTGCGCGATGGCGTCATCGCCGATTTCGTCGCCACCGAGGCAATGCTGCGCCAGTTCATCAAGCGCACCCGCACCGACTTTCTCGAACTGCGTCGCCCGCGCATCTTGATCTGTGTTCCTGCCGGCGCGACGCCCGTCGAACGCCGCGCCGTCTACGAAACGGCCGTTCAGGCCGGCGCTCGCAAGGTCTTCATCGTCGAGGAGCCGGTGGCTGCCGCCATTGGCGCCGGTCTGCCCATCGACGATCCGATCGGCTCAATGGTGGTCGACATCGGCGGCGGGACGACCGACATCGCAGTCCTCTCCCTCGGCGGCGTCATCCAGTCCCGCTCTCTGCGCATCGCCGGCAATGCCATGGACGAAGCCATCATCCGCTACATCCGGCGCGATCATCAGTTGCTCATCAGCGAAGCCAACGCCGAGCGCATCAAGATTGAAGCCGGCTCCGCCTCGCGGCGCGTCAACGGCGCGACCAGCGAGATCCACATCCGCGGCCGCGATCTGCGCACCGGCAAACCCAAATCGACGATCCTGACGCCGCAGCACATTGCCGAAGCACTCGAGGAGCCCGTCCAGGCCATGGCGGAATTAATCGAGCGTACGCTGGAAGATTTGCCGCCGGAAGTCTCCAGCGACATCTGCGAGCGCGGCATCTACCTGACCGGCGGCGGCGCCCTGCTGCACAAACTCGATGAAGAATTCGCCCTGCGCGTTGGTGTGCCGTTCGCGGTGCCCGAAAATCCGCTGCACTGTGTCGTGCGCGGCTCGGCCAAGCTTTTGGAGAACGTCTCCGCCCGCCAGCACCTCCTGATCCGGCCGTGACGCGGCGCCATGTGGCCGGTCGTTTCGCTCTAAATTCCAAAAGCTTGGTAGGCGAACCAAGAACCCCGGCCCGGCCCCTGGCCCGGCCCCTGGACAGCGGCGTCCCCGGGTGCTAGATGCTCGCCCGCGGGTCCGGCAACGGACCCCGTTTCGTTCTGGAGCCGCGATGTTGGCGCCTCCAGCGGCGAGTGGGCGAGTAGCTCAGTTGGTAGAGCAGCTGACTCTTAATCAGCGGGTCCACGGTTCGAGCCCGTGCTCGCCCACCAAAAAAATCAATAAAATCAGCGCATTACATGTAAATTCCAATTACAACGTGTGCGCACTAAAAACTATAAACACCTATAAACTTTTTTGCTCGCTCGTCATGAGGTTTGACGCGGCGAACGAGTGATTTTGCGCTGGGCGATCGATCAGGTTTGCTGTCATCGCTGCTCGTCGTTCTGCGCTCTTGCTGTTGGCAGCGCACCTGCAGTAAATCCTCGCGGCCGGGTAATAGGAGGTACTGCGTTAGCGTCGGGAGGTGGTGCGGCGATTGGCGGGATCGCGAACGGCAGAAGAGGGGCACGCACTGGGGGCGGCGATCGGCGCTGGCACCGGACTGGTCATGGGCAGCTCAGCGCGGAACAGCAATTACAATCGCTACTTCGATCGTGCGTATCGTCGCTGCCGGGCTGGCTGATCCGCCGGCTTGGTACCGATCGACCTGAGCCATGAGACGAGCCCGGCGAGAACGGCTGTCCGTCGTCAACGTGGAAGCCTATTCCACCGACCTAAAGAAGCCGGAAGGAGCAGCCGAGTGGGCTTAGTCTGAGCCTCAGACCCGCCTGGAACTAAATAAAAGACCCCATACAAAATCATATATATGGGGCCATAAAAGATCGGGAAGGGGTAGGGGTAGGGGTAGAAAATGAATAGTTGGAACGAAAGGGAGCCACTGAAAGATAAGCGAACGAGGAAGCTCAAGCTGCCTCCGAGCCGCAGTGTGCTGGTGCTGTTGCCCTGAACTTGATCGGCGCTCTGGATCAAGCTGCAGAGGCCTTTGAGATGACGCCGATCCGACATCATTCGTCGATCCCTGATCCGGGAAGTGACATCGGTGTTGAAGGATGAAGTGATGAGAATGCGAGCCAGAACAGAAGAACAAGAGCGGCCAAGCACCGAGTTTGGCCAGAGTGCTGCTCGCCAGATCGTTAAGGCGAAAGAGCACGAGTGGCCACTGTACGTTGACCGCCTACGCCGAAATAAAGAGCTGTCAGAGGTCACGCGTCAGATCAATCAGCTGCTAAATCATCTTGAACATCGCCAGCTGGCCATTGACGCGTTTAAGCGGATCGGGCTGTGGCACGACGAATTGGTGATGCCAAGGCGCATGGCGGTCCGTGAGTTTGGCGGTCAGCCTGAAACGGAGGTTCGTCGAGACGAGGTGCCGACGAACGATCGCCTTAAGAGTGAAATGAGCCACTTGCTCGAAATAGACGAGCCGATGGCTGCAGCAGGGGCGCAGTTGTCGGGGCTTCATGTAACGAGCGAAACCGAAGAAGCCTTGGAGCGCGCGACGGATTTCGTCTGCCCTGTCAAAAAGTGATTGTCTAGGTACCGTCCAACTGGCCGTCTCGATCCCTGCCAGACGTCGATTTAGTATGCTGACGTGGCACATCATTCACGGCCTGATGTCACAAAGCCTTTGCACAGCTTGGTAAGCGTATGTGGCGAGCTGGCAGTCCTTTCCCCAGTCCTGCTTAATTTTTAAAGCGGCGGCTTCGCAAGAGGTCGCCGTTACTCTTGTGTCAGGTCGCGCCAGTCAAAGATTGGGTAGCGAATTTAAACGTCATTGTCGGCAGAAGAGCTCAGTCGACGCCATTCCATGTAGGGTCGAAGAACTGTGATCTGCCCGTCTGATAACTGCACCAGCGGCCAAGCGTCAGAACTGCAATCGACAACTTGACCAATCACCCACCGTGGTCGCATCTCGTTAAAACTGGTCGTGTGAAAGGTCTTGAACTTAATTTCCAGAACTTCTTGAAACTGTAGGGTGTCCATTGCTGCTCTCCATCCTGCGTTGGAGTGCGGTTAATAAGCATGCCGCATTTTGGCGAGCATGAGGGCCTGTTGCTTCGCTACCGATAGCGAAAGCCGTCGTCATAAAGCTTCATCATCACGAGCAAAATGTTGATGACGACGAGTGGCCAGTAGCTGACAAGAAAATCGATCATCGGGCGGCCTTTCGCATTGGCGATTAGCAAGTTACGCCGCTTTCTTGACGGTTTCGCGAAGGTTGGTTGCAGCGATGTTTCGGTACCGAATCCACAATACGCTTCTGGGCCCCAGCGTCGGACGCAATGCATCACTGCGTGGTGCTGAGCGCGCAATGTGCAGTCAACATCTGCACGTCGCGCAACGAACCAGCATCCGTTGAGAAAGTACGCGCAGCTGATGAATGTTCGTCCGCCTGAATGACGCGAGCAACTTGCAAACACGTGCGCGTCTCAAAAGCGAGTATGTTGCCAACGTTTGTGACAGTGGATCCTCGTCAGTTTGACTTGCCATTTGCGAGCAACCGATTTTTTATAATCGTATGAAACCTTTGAAGCAGGTCGGAGCGCTTTGCGTTTGCGAAGCCGATGACGAGACACCACTGATTCTACTTGTGACCTCCCGCGACACGGGCCGTTGGGTAATCCCAAAGGGATGGCCAGCAAAGCGGCTCAAAGCCCATGAAGCGGCTGCGCGGGAAGCCATGGAAGAAGGTGGAGTTGTGGGAAAAACTGACACCAAGCCGATCGGGAGTTTCAGCTATCACAGGCCGCATCAGAACGGGGAACAGTTGCACATGGTATCGGTCTTCCTGGTTGCTGTGCGGTCGTCATTGGAACATTGGCCAGAGGAAGCGGAGCGTAAACGTGCATGGTTTTCTGTTTCCGCCGCCGCGCGATTTGTTGCTGAGCCAGAACTACGGAGCCTGATCAGGGGAGTTGGAATGCTCACAGTGCATCCGAAATGGCGCTGCGTTTCCGATTTGACCAAGTCGCCTGTTCGTAACCGTCAGTCTAAGCAGATATATGACCGTATGACCGTCCGTTATTGACGTCATACAGCACGGATCTCAACGTCCGCCGCCGCGAGCCGACGGTAAAGGTCGGCACGGCGCTTCAGTGGCCACCAATCGTAGAGAAATGTTTCAAGCGGTTTCCAATTGGCCACCCATCCAAGAATGACGAGTCCTTCCTGGATGATTCTCGTCGTTTGCCCGTCACCCAAGAGGCGGGGGAGCAACTGGCTTACCAAGAGGCATGCCGTTAGAACGACGAAGCCCACGGCAAGGTAGCGCCAGCCGAGCCGAAAGAGTTCGCGCAGATCGCGCTCGATCCACTGCGCACGATCATCGAAATAATGCGTCAGCGCAGCCGCCAGCCGCCGTTCCGTCGCCCTTTGCGCTTCTTCCTGTGGCATGTGGAGAAGCAAACGGATCGGCACATCCTTCGGTAATTCGCGCGCCCAACCAGCGATATGAGATTCTGCATCTTCGTCGAGGTCGCGTTCGTCAAATGGCGAGGGATCGAACGAATTGAAGAGTTGTTCGATGCGAGTGATGCGAACTTCAATGACACCATCAGTCGGTTCCATGATCTCAATTTACGCCGGCGGAAGGATTAGGAAAGCGCCAATTATTTTGCGGTGATCGCAAAGGACGGCAGCGACGTCAGACGTCGGTAAAAATGGACGTGCATATTCCATTTTGAACAGAGCGCGCTACCGCCTGAGACGCTATTCGGTCGTGTCGCCGTCGAAGTGTTCTTTGGATGCGTCGGCGTCTGGCTTAGTCGCCGCGACAAACCCATCGTGGTGCTGGGGCGGGCTGTAGAGTGTGTACAGCTTCATGCGCTTGCCGCCCGTATTGATAACATTATGGCGCGCACCTGCTGGAATGATGAAGGCATCGTCGGCTTCGATCTTCGTTCGCTCGCCGTCGATCCAGACCTCACCTTTGCCCTTCTCGACCCGGAAGAATTGGTCTCCTGTTTTGTGAACCTCTTCGCCGATCTCTTCGCCAGGCGCCAAGGACATCAGGACCAACTGCAGGTGCGATCCCGTGTAAAGTACGCGGCGGTAATCGCTGTTGTCTTCCGTGAGCTCTTCAATATCCGCGACAAAGCCCTTCATGTTGTTCTCCTTGATGAGACGAGGCTCATACTATCAGACTAGCCACTGGTCGCAGGGTCAGAAGCGTTCCAAATGGAAATTTTGGCTTCTAGGACGCAGCAACGAGACGATGAGCGAGAAGGAACGGGGTGCATTATGGAACAGGATATCGTCCAGCACGACAACGCAATGACTTCGTGGATCGCCGTTCGGGTTTCGCGCGACGGTAAGTTAACCAAGCTGTTGAGGATCGAGACGGACCTCAACCTCAACCTAGAAGACCCAAACTATCAGGCTGATGCTCTCAGCAGCCTTACTGAAAAGGCGCTCACGTACCTGAGGCAGCATCCAGACGTTGATAGCATCGAGCTGGAGCCGAGTAGGCAAGGCGGTTTCGAGGTCACGCGGATTGGAGACTAAAGACCATTAGCTAGGCGGCTGGTGCACATCTCAAAGCTTCGGAAGCTGCGGAAACGAAACAGGGAGCGCAACGATGTCAGAGATCAATCTGCCCCGGGATCCAGATGCCCTGGGCTTCATAATCTTTGGCTTGCGCGAAGCATTGAAGAATTCGGTAGAGGTTCTGGCACGGCAGCATGACACGCAGCCGGGCAGGTGGCTCGATGATCTTGAAGCACGATGCTTGCGCAGCGTGAAATTGGCTACCACGGAAGGAGCGTCTATAGAAAAGGAAGCTGAGGGAATGGCCGCTGCCGTCCAGCTCTTGGAATTCACATTTGACGAGATCAGAAGCTGCCTGTCCAGCGGCCGGAGCTCAGCGTGATACCGCTACACGAGGTCCACTACTCGCTTCTGTGCTTCCGCATCACCCTCAATGTGCCAGCATCTGAACATCACGCAGTTAGCCGCCAACAGTTGATATCCTGCCCGCGGCGTTGGTGATGAAGCTGCGACTGAGCTGGATGGTGTTCCGAGAGGCTCTAGCCGCGGCAACTCGGCTTATTGTGACTACCTTGAGTGAGGGTACGATTGTAGCCCACGCCGTCACGCGTCCGCGGTGACTGAGATTCCAAATGCGGACTTGGAACGTTTGAGATGAAGGCCAAAGGTCGGAGTTGGGGGGCGAGGTTGGACCAGACAGATAAATCGGTTGCTGAGGGCGGCAAGCTATCGGGATTGCGTGTGCTGATCGCTGAGGATCAGTGGTTGCTGGCAGACACAATGGCTGTGCTTCTGGAAGAAGAGGGCGCAACCGTCATTGGTCCCTGTCCGACGACTGTAGGCGCAATGAAGCGGATCGATTCTGAACCCGTCGATTTTGCACTCGTGGACATGGGCTTAAAGGACACGTTTTCTGATCCGCTTATAGAGAAACTCGAGGCTCAACGAATTCCGTATGCTGTCATCACCGGCTTTGAGTTTCTACCAACGAACGCTCACGAAGGGGCGATCGAGGTAATCAAGAAGCCAATTAGCAAAAAGGCGCTGTTTGAGCTGCTTAGTCCGTTCGTCCATCGTACTACGCCCCCCGCCTAAGTAAGTCGTATGATTGCCAACCTTGGTTATCTATTCTGCGGCATTGAAATAAGCACAACTGCAATTGAGCGCTGGCGGCGGCTATCGCCTGTTCAGACGCCACACGTCGATGGAAGCGAAGCCTGCAGCCGGCTAAGCCCGGGGTCGGAGAGCAGTTTAATCCAAAATGGAAAAAATTTCAGATCAACACCTTCGTCTTTTCATCGATCAGGCGCCGGTTAGCATAGCCATGTTTGATCGCGACATGCGGTATCTCGCAGCCAGCGATCAATGGATGAGGCAACACTGGATTACCGATCGGCTTATCATCGGTCGGTCCCACTACGAGGTCGTTCCCGAAATTCCAGAACGGTGGAAAGTGGTGCACCAGCAGAGTCTTGTCGGCGAGATCATTCGGGAAGAGGAAGACGCGTTTGAGCGGGGCGACGGATCTATTCAGTACTTGCGATGGGAAGTACGGCCGTGGCGGACCGTCAACGATCTCATCGGTGGCATCATCATCTCGACAGAAGACGTGACTTCTCGGGTTGTCGCTGAACGTTCGCTGAAGGAAAGCCAAGCTGATCTTAAGAGGGCGCAGACGATCGGCCAGATCGGTAGTTGGAAGGTCAATCTCAGCACGAACGAGCTAGCGGTTTCCGAGGAAACCTATCGACTTCTTTTTCTGCCTCGGGACATGCCGCTGGACTACTCGAATGTGCTTTCGCTGATTCACCCTGAAGACATGTCACGCGTTGATGCGACGTGGAAGGCTTGCCTCAAGGGTGAGCCGTATGACATCGAGTATCGGGTACTCATTGGTCAGGATGCCCGGTGGGTGCATGACCGGGCCGAAGTCGATTTCGATGATGATGATGGTGTGCCACTAAGTGTCTTTGGGACACTGCAGGATATCACGGATCGGAAGCAGGTTGACGTCGCATTGCACCAAAGCGAGCAGCGGCTTCGGTTGGCGCTTGACGCGGCAGACATGGGAATTTGGGAGTGGGATGTCAGCGCCGGCACGTATCAGTGGAATGATCAAACGTACCGGATGCTCGGCTATGAACCTCAATCCTTTGTGCCGGACTACAGTGCTTGGGCGCGACGCGTTCATCCCGATGATTTGCCAAAGTTAGCGGCGGAGGCACAGCGGATGATGGAGAGCCCACGTGAAGCCTTCGCTGAGTATCGGGCTTTTGGACAGAACGACGAGCTACGTTGGCTTGAGGCCCGGGGGCGCTTTGAATGCGGCGCAGATGGTCGACCCAAGCGCTACTACGGTGTTTTAATGGATATTACGGAGCGAAGGCGCGCTGTGGACCGCGATCGGATCCTGACGGCGGAAGTGAATCACAGGGCGAAAAACCTTCTTGCCGTTGTGCAAGCGGTCGCGCTGCAGACTGCTAGCGAAGATTATCCAAAGGAGTTTGCTCAAAACTTCAATGATCGGCTTGCAGGGCTTGCGGCAAGCCAGGACTTGCTCGTCCAATCGCACTGGCATGGCGTGGATACCGGCGAACTCGTCCGATCGCAGCTGTCGCACTTCGCGGGCCTGATTGGTCAGCGTATCATTCTCCACGGGCCACCAGCACAGCTTAAGGCTTCGGCGGCCCAAACGCTGGGAATGGCAATTCATGAACTTGCAACCAATGCCAGCAAGCATGGAGCATTATTGTCACCGGCAGGGACCATACAGGTGAGCTGGGGAATAGAGGAAGTGGACGAGCAACCACGATTTACGATGCGATGGGTCGAGATGAATGGGCAACCTATTAAGGAACCAGAGCGACGCGGCTTTGGTCATTCGATCCTCGTCGACATGGCTGAGTATTCGTTGAACGCCACTGTCAACCTTTCCTACCCGGCCACTGGACTTGTGTGGCAGCTCTCTGCCCCGACTACGGAAGTCCTTGCAACGACTGAATAGCGGTATTGATGATGCGCGTATTGATCGTTGAAGACGAGTTTCTGATCGCTAGGACTCTCGCGCAGATGCTGACCGACGGCGGGCACGTCGTTACTGGTATGGTTGGATCGGCCGAGAAGGCGATCCAATTGCTGGAGGAGCAAAAATGTGATGCAGCGGTCGTCGACGCTAATCTCGCCGGTTCGAGCGCGGCGCCGATTGGGTCGGCGCTTCGAAAGCGTGGCATTCCATTCGTCGTGATCTCTGGCTATTCGAAGCAGCAGCTCTTGGCGGGTTTGCGAGACGCGCCATTTTTACCCAAGCCTGTGGACCCAAATGAACTGCTTGCCGCGGTTTCGGCACTGAAGTTTGAGAGTTGAATTCGTTCGCACGTGCGCATTAAAGGTCGGCGGCGGGTCGGGTGCGGTGCGTTACGATGTTTGTTCCAAATGGAACATGGGTCAATGGATCGTATGGCCCAGGCGTTTCAAGCCCACTTCTGTTGGGTACCACTGTCCGTTCCGACGACACAGCAGGCCCTGTCTAAGAAGTCGTGCGGCGACGCGTCGATGCTTGGAGGGCAGATAGGCGAATGGCTTGAGGGCTGCCAGTGCCAGCAACGCATATTCGTTGTCTCTCAACACGCACATCAAAACTAACACTCAAAAAATAACCCAAAATGGAATATCAACATATGCCCTGGGACTTGGCAAGACGCGCGGGCAGGTTGGATGTGAGCGTTGCGATCTGATCACGCCCTGCCACCATAGTCTCCGACTGCTTATCGCTTAGCGCAGGAACGTTTGGACGGCCTACTCGGCAGCAGGTGCGGGAACAGTGGAGAGCTGAGAAATGTCATCGATACTCCATCCACCCGAAATACTGACGGCGCTTTCTAAGTAGGAAACGAAGATCGTGCCGCGGCCTGCCTTATCAAGTTGGGCCCCACGAATGATTGCGTCGATGGTGCGCTGGCACTGGCCGTTTGAAACAGCGATTTCAATTTTTGCTGTCGGCAGTATGTCGGGAATGTCGCGACCCGTATTCAAACTCGGCACAAAGCTTTGGGTTCGGCCGTAACCGACGCACTCACTGATGGTGAGATCTATGAGGCCAGCGGACAGCAATTCGTTCTCGACGTAGTCCAAACTGGAAGGCGGGATCAACGCGGTAATCATGGGCATGGTCTACAGGCCTCCGAACGCGCAACGACCTCAGCACTGCAAGAAATGTTTGAAATCATAACCCGACACTCGCTGACGAACCATGTGTTTTGGGAGGTGCGTTTGCACTTAATTTGCCCACCTCTGCTGCAGATTTGAGCAGCCAAAAGATCAGATCTGTGGTGGCGCCGTTTTGGGAGCGCGGGCGGTACGTACTTCACACGAGTGTATTGTCGATGGATAACGAGGTATTTTTCGATACGGGCTGTGAAACTGTAATATACAGCGTCGGTTTTATTTAGAACGGCGGCTTCGCGCGGAGCCGCCGTTTCATTTCGCAGCAAGTCCACCAACCCTTCGAGGCGCGTGCCTGCGGCCATTGTCACCCATTGGGATTGGTTGTGTCGAAGCTGGGTATACCAAGGCCGCGAACGTCGTTACTCCAGCGCAGCAAGCGGCATGATTACGGCGCAACTACCCAGACACCCCTGTCCTTTGGTGGAAGCAGAACGGCGGCTTCAAAAGAGGTCGCCGTTACTTTTTGTGTCAGGTCGCGCCAGTCAAATTGGGTTGCGAATTCAAGCGTCATTGGCGGCAAATCCACCCAGTCGACGCCATTCCATGTACGGTCGAAGTTCTGTGATTTGTCCATCTGATAACTGCACCAGTGGCCAAGCGTCAGAACTGCAGTCGACGATCTGGCCAACGACCCACCGCGGCTGCATCTCGTCAAAATTGCACGTGTGAAAATTCTTGAACTTAATTTCCAGAAGATCTCGAAACTGTAAGGTGTCCATTGCAGCTCTCCATTCTGTGCCGCGGAGCGCGGTCAATGAGCATGCTGATAGGTACGGCTACGCCCAGTTCGTTACGGTTTTGCGAAGGCAGCTGATATGGATTTAGTGCCGAGTGGAGTGCGCGCTCTATGGCATGCCAGCCGTGGCGGTCACTTCATCACTGGCCAACTGTTGAGTTTGTGCGTCGAATGCAGGGTATCTTTCTGTTGGCGGCGTTGGACGGTAGCCGAGCTCATTTCTTCTGTGAGACCTCGCGTGCGCAGGTCTTGCACAACGGCGTATGTGGGAGGACGTTGAGCCGCTCTTCGGAAATCGTCGCTCCACACCGGGCGCAATTTCCGTAGGTGCCGTATTTCAATCATTCAAGCGCCGCGTAGATGGCCTGCACCTCGGCGTTACCCGCATGTCGCCCGACGGCTGCTTACGTGACGACCCGAACCGACGGTATCGCCATTCTCATTTGAACGAATGCTTGCCTGACTTAAGCCTGGCCTTAGCGCTGTCGGCGCCTTTACGCTAGTCTCACTCGTGCGCACCGCTGACGTCGAGCGGATGCGAAATTGTAAAATAATGCCGCTATCAGTTGCGCGCGCCATCGGGCGACAGCACAATACATCAAGGTGAGCCCATGCTTACCAAGCGTCATGTGCGCGTAAAGGAGTGAAAAATGGCCGATCTGCTGGTTATTGAGTATGCGACAGAAGCGGAAGCCGAAGAAGTTCGTAAGAGGCTTCTGGCTATGCAGAAAGAGTATCTAATTGATTTAGGTGATGCGGTAGTTGCGATTAAGCAGCCAGACGGCAACGTTAAACTCAATCAGGTCTTCCAGCCCGTGGCGATGGGGGCTGCATCGGGCGCGCTGTGGGGTTCACTTGTTGGACTGATTTTTATGATGCCATTGATTGGCGCCGCAGTTGGGGCCGCGAGCGGTGCACTTGGCGGAAAACTCACGGATCTGGGCATCGATGACAAATTCATGAAGGATGTCGCGACGACGCTGCACTCAGGAAATGCTGCCCTCTTCCTACTAATCCGAAAGATGACCGTCGACAAAGTGATGGCAGAGCTAGCCGGGACAAGTGGAAAGGTTTTGCGAAGCTCATTCGACGAGACCAAAGAGGAAGCACTCAAGGCGGCTCTCGCGAGTGCGCAGGCCGCCCAACCACAGGCCACGACCTGAGTCACCCGGTTGCAGCATCGAGAATTCTGTCGAGGGTCAGAGTTACGGTGCTGTTTGTGAGCCCATGGGCTGGACAGCGAAGTGGTTTTGCTCGACATTTGAAGACTTGCCGAAGCGGTCTAGCAGCGGGGGCTGGATAAAAGGGTCGCTCGGCAGGCGAAAAGGCTCCTGGAAACGGGAGCTTTTTTTTGTCTTTCGAACCGAGCGAGCGAACAGGGAGCCGCAAGGCAAGCTTCCGCATCTGCCTCAATGTAGCGCTCAGTTGTGCTGAGAGCGCTATGGCCAGCCAACATCTGCACGTCTCTCAGCGAACCGCCAACGGTTGAGATCACATTCAGAGGCCGGGTTGTTCTATACGGAACGCCATTTGCCGTTGGCTGACTGCCCTATCGAGCTCAGTATTGGGGCGACATTGATGCGGGTCGGCCGACAGCAAGAACCAATCCGCGGAGCCCAGGGACCTCGTTTGGAATTGCAAAATAGACGGAGCTTCCAATTCATGCAGTAAGTGCCCTAGAAAACAGGGACACTGAAAATGAACGATGAGGCCGCACGCATGTTGTTCCTTCTGTTTGCCGTAGGGGCCGCACTGGCGATGTTCGCTGGGTCACTTCTTCTTATGGAGCTTGGGCGGCGGTTGGGTTTGCGGCGCTTGTCTGACGAAGGCAGTGCTGCGATGGCCGGGCTAAGCGCTGTTGAAGGTGCCGTGTTTGCTCTGATGGGCTTGCTGCTGGCCTTCACTCTTTCAGGCGCACTGCAGAGATTTGATGAGCGCCGAACCTTGATTATAGATGAGGCCAATGCTGTGAGCACCGCTTACTTTCGATTGGGTATGCTGGATGAGCCGTCCAAGATCGAATTGAGAGCGAAGCTTAAGACCTATCTTTCGGAACGTCTGAAGCTCTATCGGATGCCAATTGGCTTTTCGATCGCCGAAGACACCTCCATATATGATGCAACGCAGCTGGCTAAAATTGCCGAAGTGCGAACCGAGGTTTGGGATGGCGCGGTCGCAGCCTGCAGTCGGGCACCAACGACATCGCCGTGCAACTTGATCCTTCCGGCGCTCAACGGAGCCTACGAGGCCGCGCGAGAGCGGGCCGGAGCTAATGAGAGGCATCCACCACGGATCATCTACGTGATGTTGTTTGGGCTGGGGTTGGGCGGCTCACTGCTCGCCGGATTTGGCATGGGCGCGGCAGAAAAGAGAAGCATCGTTCATATGGTGACGTTCGCGGCGGCAATGTCCCTTGCCCTCTACATCATCACGGATATCGAATTTGCGCGACAAGGTTTAATCACCGTGGCGTACTTCGATCGATTTCTTGAGCAGGTGCTTAATTCAATGAAGTAGAGCATTTAGCAGTTTCTAGACGATTTGTCGCGATTGTCGGGGATGAACCAGAAGCGTGCACTGCACCGTGCGAGTTCAGCCTGTGCGCGAACGAGAATTCGCAAATGAGACAGGCTGCTCGCCGCTTCGCAGCAAGAAGAGTTTGCATCTGCGAAAATAACAACGTGTGGAGAAGTGGGCTGGGTTCAATGGCGCTGACATCTAATGCTCGTATGATTTTCATAGTAGTGAAGGCGTTTTCGCGACAGCGTATGGAGTGTCCGTCGTCGAATGCTTTGAGACAGCTTGCGGCGTGAGCGAGCGGAGGCTCGGGGTCATCTGGGTTGGATGTTACGCGGCTTTCGATTGATGCTGCAATCGTCGTTTCCGGATGGTGTCGCGTTTGATCCTTTCTCTTTGCAACAGGATGGTTTGGCCGCGTCCGAAGTAGACGTCGGCCGGGGTTAGGTTCTTCAGGCTCTCGTGGTAACGGCGGTGATTGTAGTGCTCGACGAAGCGTCCGATCTGGGCTGCGAGGTCACCGGGTAGATAGTAGTTCTCCAGCAGGATCCGGTTCTTCAGCGTTTGATGCCAGCGCTCGATCTTACCCTGGGTTTGCGGGTGATGGGGCGCGCCGCGCACATGCCTCATGCCGTTGTCGTCGAGCCATTCGGCAAGATCGGCCGAGACGTAGCTCGAGCCGTTGTCGCTCAACAGGCGGGGCTTATGAACGACGCGGGCTTGGTCGCAGCCTGACGCGGCCAGCGCCAGCTGCAAGGTGTCGGTGACGTCTTCGGCCTTCATTGTGGTGCAGAGCTTCCAGGCGATGATGTAGCGCGAGAAGTCATCGAGGATGGTCGAGAGATAGAACCAGCCCCAGCCGATGACCTTCAGGTAGGTGAAGTCGGTCTGCCAGAGCTGATTGACTGCAGTGGTCTTGTCCTTGAACTCATCCGCAGCCTTGATGACGATGAAGGCCGGGCTGGTGATGAGGTCATGCGCCTTGAGCAGGCGATAGACGGAGGCTTCCGATACGAAGTAATTCTGGGTATCGGTGAAGCGTGCCGCCAGTTCACGTGGTGAGAGCTCGGGCTCATCGAGCGCCATCTCAATGATCGTCCGGCGCACGTCGTCGGGAATGCGGTTCCAGACGCGCGATGGCTTTGACGGCTTGTCTTCCAGGGCTTCGACGCCGCCGGTTTGATAGCGATCGACCCAGCGATAGAACGAGCCCGGCAGAATGCCGAGCGTCTCCAGCGTGCGCCGCACAGGCAGATGTGTCAACGCCGGAGAGATTTTGCAGCGGCGGGCCGGAGCAAAAGTCCATCACGGACGCAAGCAAGAAGGCCCCCGATATCGGGGGCCTTCTTGCTTTTCGATCCTTACATCTCTGGAGGGTCATTCGGTGGCGGCTCGGCCGTGGCCGGCGTGACCGGCGCTTGGAGTGGGCGAGCCGGTAGCTGTCGCCGTTCATCTCGAGGATGTGGACGTGGTGGGTCAGCCGGTCGAGCAGCGCGCCGGTCAGGCGCTCGGAGCCGAACACGGATGTCCACTCGTCGAACGGCAGATTGCTGGTGACGATCGTGCTGCCGCGCTCGTAGCGCTGCGAGAACACCTCGAACAGCAGCTCGGCGCCGGTCTGCGACAGCGGCACGTAGCCGAGCTCGTCGACGATCAGCAGCTTGTAGGCGGCGAGCTGGCGCTGCAGACGCAGCAGCCGCTTCTCGTCGCGGGCCTCGATCAGCTCGTGCACGATGGCCGCGGCGGTGGTGAAGCCGACCGACAGGCCCTTCTGGCAGGCGGCGAGGCCGAGCCCCAGTGCGATGTGGCTCTTGCCGGTGCCGGAGTTGCCGACCGCGATGATGTTCTCGCGGCGCTCGACGTACTCCGAGCGCGCCAGCTCCATCACCAGCGCCTTGTTCAAGCGACGGCAGCGCCGCGAAGTCGAAGCTGTCGAGGCTCTTCACGGTCGGGAACTTGGCGGCCTTGATGCGGCGCTCGACCATGCGCCGCTCGCGCTCGATCATCTCCAGCTCGGCCAGCCGCAGCAGGTAGCGCGGATAGTCGACGCCTTCGGCGGCGCACTGGCGGGCGACCTTGTCGTACTCGCGCAGGAAGGTCGGCAGCTTCAGCGCCTTGAGGTGGTGGGCCAGCAGGACCTGCGGCGTGTCGGTCATGACGCCGCTCCCGCCAGAAGCTCCATGTACGAGCGCGCCGATGTCGTCGCGACCGTCGCCTTCGGCAGATAGGGATAGATCGTCATGTCGAGGCGTGGCGGGCGCCGCTCGATGCGGCACAGCACCAGATGCTTGATGGCATCGAAGCCGATCGGCGCCGCGTGCGATCGCATCGCGGACGGCGGCGGTCACGTCGTCGATCCGGAACGCCTCCATCAGGCGCAGCACCTGCACGAACTCGCGCTTGCCCTTTTTGCCCATGCGGGCCTCGAGCAGGCGGCGCAGCGTGGCGAACTCCTCCGGCAGCTTCCAACCGGCCAGCGGGGCGGCCTGGTCGAGCGCGTTGATCTTCTGCTCGATCAGCGCCAGGTAGTGCAGCGGATCGAACACGAAGTCCTCCCGCTCGTAGGAGCGGGGATGCCGGGCGATGATCTCCGTGCCGCAGGCGATGACCACCTCGTGCACGTAGCCGCGGACCAGCACCTCGCGGTGCCCGAAGCTCGTCGGCACCGAGTAGTCGTTGCGCCGGTAGCGCACCAGCGACAGCGAGGAGACGCTGCCCGGCCTCTTCTCGCAGGCATCGTAGGGCGGCGGCAGCGGCGTCTGGAAGGCGGCCAGATCGCGCTCCAGACGCTCGCCGATCGTCTCGGCGTGGCCGCGCAGGCGATCGCTCATGCGCTTGCGGCAGCACTCCAGCAGATGCGCGTTCAACGCCTCGAAGCTGTCGAACACCGGGATCGGCACCATGAAGTTGCGCCGCGCGTAGCCGACCAGCCCCTCGACCTTGCCCTTGTCGTTGCCCTTGCCGGGCGGCCGAACCGATCCTGGAACAGGTAATGCGATTGCAGCTCGCTGAACACGCGCGTGCGCTGCCGCTTGCCGTCACCCAGGATGCGGGCCACCGCGATCTTGGTGTTGTCGTAGAGGATCGACTGCGGCACGCCGCCGAAGAACGTCGAACGCCTGCACGTGGCCGTCGCAGAACGCCTCCGTCGTCTCGGCCGGATAGGCCACCACGAAGATGGCGTCGGAGTGCGGCAGGTCGAATGCGAGATAATGGATCTTGCGCTCGACGCCGCCGATGACGCCGATCGCCTCGCCGAAGTCGGCCTGCGCATGCCCCGGCGGATGCACCAGCGGCACGAACATCTCCTGGCCCGCTGCCGCCAGCCCGCCACGTAGTCCTTCACGATCGTGATGCCGCCCGTGAAGCCGTGCTCGTCCCGCAGCCGCTCGAAGATCCGCTTGGCCGTGTGCTGCTGCTTCTTCGGCCGGTCTTTGTCGTCGGCCAGGATCGCGTCGATGATGGCGATGAACGCATCGAGCTTCGGCCGCACCGGCGGCTTCGTGCGCACGTAGCCCGGCGGCACCGAGAACGTCATCATCTTGGCAACTGTTCGGGGATCGATCCCGAACCGTCCGCCGCCGCCCGCTCGCTCAACCCCTCGATCTGAACCGCGTACCGAACCTTCGCGTAAAGCTCCACTGTCTTCATCCCCCGCCGCCCTCTGCCGACGCGGCACAGGGCTTCCAGCTGCCGGATTTTTACTCCGGCGCAACCGAACAAATCGGCCGCTTCTGCGAGGTAGTATTGCTCCGGCTTTTACAAAGGCCCGTCGTCGAAAAGACGCCATGACGTCGGCGCGTGTGTAAGTTGGACCGAGCCCCAGTAAGTCGCGTTCATCGTCGGCGTGTGAATGACGGAGCTTCACCGCTGCGGGCTTCTGCTAATGAGGCCCACTCGGTAGCGATCCTGCGCATGGTCGCTTCGGAATAGAAGCATACGCCTTGAAGGAAGAACCCCACCCGTCTCGGCCAAGTCTGGCCCAATCCAGGCGAGAGCGCGGCTGACCCTGGAAATCTACAATTATGCGCGTCGCCGCAACCTGGATAATGCGATGCAACACCCATGGATTTCGTGCATAGGCGAAGTCTGACGCGAGACTGTAGACCTCGGATATATTTTGAGAGCCGGATTGAGTAGCCTTGGCGTCGCGCTGCCACCAAACATTGGGCCGGTCCCCCTGTGTGCCCCCTCAAAACACACGCAACCTGACCCTAAAGCTTCGACGGGCTAACGTTATTCGGTCCTTTCGTCACGAAGCCACTCGTACATTTCTTGCCTGACAAGCGTTGAGGTTTAGCAAATCATCGCCGCGGTCCCCATGTGAGTAGCGAAAATGGGCACTCCCGCTCACGCAGAGAACCATGGGGATCGACCGTTCAATGTGGGATCACTCGCTGCGCAGCCGTCGGCACGCGTGTCGATGAAATCAAGGCCTCCCCACGCTTGGTGAGACGCCACACGCCGTGTCTATCCAGCTCCACCAGGCGCTTTGCCTCAAGGTCATCGGTGACCGGTTTGAACAGCGGGACCGGAACGACAGAATGACTAGAGATCAGATAGAGCATCTCGCGCTCGTCCGCGTTGAGGAAGGGCATAACTGAGGACTTCACTTTTTCATGTGGAATGCACGACGATCAAAAATCACGCGCTGGCACACCGTGTCCGACATCAACACTTATGCCTTGCTTTTCAAACTTGTGCCAGTCTACGTGCTCCGACGCAGCGCATTCAAATCTCAATCTCAATACCGATCTCAATGACCTGCTTCGCAGGAATGCAGAAATATGCGGCCGACCGTTCCGCGTTACGCTTTACAAAAGCATAAATTCCTTCCCTCCATTGGGCCATACCGGGCACTTGCCGTGTGGGGATCAGTGTCTCTCGGCCGACGTAGTAGGACATCTCACTCAGATGGTACCCAGCAATCGCGCCGCGCTCAGTAGCAAGTTTCAAGGCCGCGGGAACATCGGGCGTCTCCATGAAACCAAAATAGAGAATAATCCGCGTAATCGAACTTGTTAACGGTTCAACTTTAAATCGCTCCTCGAGGTCTTCGCGGGGCAATTCAGTGAAGCGGATCGAAACAAAGAGGACACGTTCATGCAGGGCACGGGTGTGCTTCATATGGTGCGCCAGAATGAGAGGGATGCCGCTAGTTGCGGGAGTAAGGAATGCCCGCCGTTGCCCGGGAGGCGAACGGGTGGCGAACTGGCGATGCTGTTTAGGAAGGTGCTCTCATCCTGTCTCAATTCTGACCGGGCACCCTAGATAAGTCGCTGGCCTGTTCGCCATGTCAGCATGAGAAACACGACCACCGCCGCGAGCGTCAGTGGAAACAGCCACCCTCCAGAAGTTTCACCGAGTTCGCAGACAAGAAGATCAAATCGATGAGCAAGAAAATCCGTTGACGACGGCAATCAGAACCGGATTGAAACCCCACCGCAGCGCAATCAGTGTCGCGAGAATTGTTGTTAGGGCCATCAGCAGAGACACGGCAATGCCGTAGGCCCCTGCAAGTCTCTCCGAACTCCCAAATCCAACAACAGCCGTGAGAGTGACGAGAGCGAGCAACCAGTTGACGAGTGGAATGTAAATCTGTCCCCGCTCCTCGCTTTTGGTATGTAGCACCCGCATACTCGGCAAAAAGCCGAGCTGGATGGCTTGCTGGGTGAGAGAGAAACACCTGTGATGATCGACTGAGATGCAATGACGGTTGCCGCGGTTGCAAACAGTACAAGAAGGTACTGTGACCAGTCGGGGCCCAGCCGAAAAAACGTGTTCTCGATCGCTGCGGGATCATTGAGCAAGAGCGCGCCTTGTCCGAAGTAATTCAGGACAAGGCACAGGCAAGACAATCCCAAACCAACCAAGTCTGATGTAATTGCGTCCAAAGTGCCCCATGTCGGCGT
>CAVUMB010000007.1:670000-808568 GCA_963742405.1 uncultured Alphaproteobacteria bacterium | reverse complement strand
TCGCCACGAGTGGCATGCGTGAAGTTGCCGTTGTAGCCCGGATCGGCACCGCCCTGGCTCACCTGCTGTTCGCGGTAGGCCATGATGATGCGGTTATAATGTTCGGCGTGCTGGAGATAATTCTCAGCCAAGACCGGATCGCCGGACGACTGGGCATCGCGCGCGAGCGACATGTATTTTTCGGCGATGTGGGCGGGCGTGCCGCGCAACTTCACATCGGGACCATTGCTTTCGAAGCTCCGCGTCAGCGGGTTTTGGCCTTTGCGCTGCTGATTATTGTTCTGATTATTATTGTTGCGGCCGCGGCCTCTGCGGTTCTGCTGTCCCTGCCTCATGGGCTCCAATCTCAACCTATGTCACTGGTTATCGGCTACGTGTTCGTTTGGCTAAGGCGGCTGCACGGTGCGTCCCAGATGCGGGTTTGCGCGTAGCGCAGTCTCGTTCCAGGGCCAGACGGGCCTCCGGGTTTCGACCTGGTTTCCGGGCCCCATGACCAGTAAAGCGGTCTCAGACCCAGACCTTCGCCGTTTCGCCGGCCGATGCGGGTCAAGACCCGTCGCCGGAAACGGAAGCGGAGAGTGAACGCACGACTGTGATCAACTGGACAGCTGCTTCATCGTGTCGGAATTGGCTCGATGGCTACTGCGCCTGCCGGAGCAGCGCTCGCCGGGAGCAGTCGGACCCTTGCCGACCGTAAGCCCCATCATGGCATCTGACACCCCGGGCCCCCAGACGGCAAGTTGCCCTCGTTCGTCTGCCGGTAGGTGTATTGCTGTTGGGAAGACAGTAACCCGGCTTTCCCACGATTCCAATACATTTCGCGCGCACGGTTAGCGATTGTGTCAGCACGCCACAGTCCGGTCGTGGCCGCCAGGTCGGCCAGGTCCACGGCATGCCCCCCCGGTTTTCCACATGTTCCGTCAGAATGCGGGAGACGTCGGCCGCCTGGCCGGCCCCAACCTCTACGGCGATCAGCCCTGAGGGACCACCGCCCGGCCCGGGCGGCGATTTGCCGGTAAACGGACAAGCCGTCGAGGCCGCCATCGAGGGCCATTGCCGGATCGTAATCGCGCACCGCCGCCTCGAGTGGTCAGAACTCGGCACTTGGAATGTAGGGCGGGTTTGACACCAGCATGTCGAACGGGCCGGTCGATGCCGTCGAGCGCAGTGCGCAAGTGCGAACCGTGCCCGGCCAGCGACGGCATCGCGGACGGCATTGTTGCGCGCGACCTGCAACGCATCCGGCGATACGTCCGTGCCAAGACCTGTTGCGCGCGGCAGTTCGGCGAGGAGCGTGGTAGCAGTATCGCGCCGGACCCTGTGCCGATGTCGATGATAGTCGAGTGGCTGTCACGGCCGCCTTTTCGTCCGCCCATTGCAGGACGAGATCAATCAACGTCTCCGTTTCGGGCCGTGGATCCAGCACGGCAGGCGTGATCTCGAATGCGCGGCCATAGAAGGCGCGTTCGCCGCGGATGCGTGACAGCGGCTCATGTGCAAGGCGTCGCGTCAGAGCTTGGGCAAGCTTTTGGCTTCGCCGCCAGTCAGCAGCGCGCATCACCGAGCAACAGTTGTTCCGGCGACAGCGCGGTCGCCATCATCAGCAGAAGACGTGCCTCACGCTCAGCCTCGGCTATACCGGCCGCAGAGAGGATCGGCTGGAGACTGCGACGGACTGCACCCAACGAGCGGCCCGCAAAACCGGCGCTGTCGTGAAGTCAGGCCAGCCGGCGGTTCAGCCATTGTTTTCGAAATCCGCCAGAAGCTCGGCCTGGTGCTGGGTGACGAGAGCATCAATAATCTCACCCAGGCCGGTTCCTTCCATCACACGATCGATGTTGTGCATGGTCAAGTTTATCCGGTGATCAGTGACGCGGCCCTGGGGGTAATTGTAGGTGCGGATGCGCTGCGACCGATCGCCGGACCCGACCTGTGACTTGCGTGCTTGGCTGCGCGCGCTGTCGACCTTCTCGCGCTCCACTTCGTAGAGGCGCGAGCGTAACAC
Source organism: uncultured Alphaproteobacteria bacterium (assembly GCA_963742405.1). Lineage (GTDB taxonomy): Bacteria > Pseudomonadota > Alphaproteobacteria > Rhizobiales > Hyphomicrobiaceae > JAGVSR01. The sequence continues at coordinate 806,563 of CAVUMB010000007.1, read as the reverse complement.
CTGCATGGCGAGCTTGCGGTTCTGGTGCTGCGACTTCTCGGCGGACACCACGATGATGCCGGTCGGCAGATGCGTGATGCGAACCGCTGAGTCGGTTTTATTGACGTGCTGGCCGCCGGCGCCACTGGCGCGCATGGTATCGATGCGAATGTCTTCTGGGCGGACGTCGATATCGACGTCTTCGGCTTCAGGCAGAACAGCGACCGTTGCAGCAGATGTATGGATGCGGCCTTGATTTTCAGTCGCCGGTACGCGCTGCACCCGGTGCACGCCACTTTCATATTTCAACTTCGAGAACACGCCTCGCCCGGAGATCGATGCCACGATTTCGCGATAACCGCCCAAGTCATTCTCAGACATGGAAATGATTTCGCAGGTCCAGCCATTGAGATCGGCATAGCGCTGATACATGCGGAACAAATCGGCGGCAAACAGGGCCGCTTCGTCGCCACCCGTTCCAGCGCGGACTTCGACAATCGCGCTCCGCTCGTCTGCGGCATCCTTCGGCAAGAGCAGAATGCGCAAAGCCTGTTCCTGCTGCTCCAGGTCGGGGCGCAGCGTCTCCAGTTCGTCGCGGGCCAGCGCCACCATCTCCTTGTCGGCGGCCGGATCGCGCAGCATCGTTTCGAGTTCGGCGATTTCCTGGCGGCGGGTTTTCAAACCGCGGATCGAAGCGACGAGGGGGTCGATGTCGGCGAATTCCTTCGTCAACTTCGCATAGACGACCGGGTTTGCACCCAGGTTCAGTTCCGCTTGGATCGACTCCCAGCGCTCCAGCAACTTCTCGAGTTTGTCTTCGGGCAGTGCGTTCATGTCGGAGGTGTTCAGGTCCGGGTGCGGGGGACCTGCGGCCCCGGCCGGCAAGTCCAATGACGAATGGCGGTCGCCCACTCGGAGCGCCGCCATGTATCGGGCCGCTCTTATAGTCTCAAGACCGCCGTGAGGGCAATTTGTCCGATCGCCGGGCACGCGGATCTTCGGCTTCGATCCACTTTAGTCCGCCGCGCAAGATGACGCGGACCTCGCCGGCTTGACCACTGATTTTACGCCAAAGGCCAGAGATCGGTTGTGAAAGTCCGCTGACGGACGCCTGCAGCACACCGGAAGGTGCAGCCGAGAACATGACAATAAGTGTCAACGCACCCGCCATGACCCAGCGGACGGGGGCGCGGGCCAGACGCACCGAGTTGACCAGGCAGTGGACGGTTTCCTGGAGATGGCTGACCCATTCGACAAGGATGCCAGGATCGCTGGCCTCGCTGCGAGCCCTGTGGGCTGCCTCAGAGAGGCGGCCGAGTATCCGGGCCACTGGTGTCGCAGCTGCATCAGGTGGCCGCTGAACGAGCGAGGGGGCCGGATTTCCCGGCCGGACGGGGATCGACACGCCCATCAGCATAGCCAGGCGGTCGAGCGCCGGACGTGAATCCAGGCGGGCCAGCGCAATGTAGCCGGAGACAATGCGGGCCGTTTCATTCCAGCCGGGTAAAAGATCGATACGTCCAGCCTCCAGGGCCGTAATCACGTTCGGATGCGTTCCGAGGTGCTGAGCGATGTGGGCAACGGGACGACCGAGATACTGGCGCAGTTCGGAAAATAGCCGCCCGATCTCCGCATCGAACGCTGGCGCAGGGCGGGCGCCGCCGCCGTTATGGGCCCCGGCGCGGGGCGCAAAATTCACGTGAGAAGACGGCGCCTTCGGCAAACGCATCGACAAAATCTCACCACGCACATGCTGCCGTCCGGAACACGACCGGACAGCCCTAGAATCAACCTGCTGGCGCGAGAGTCAAAGTGAAAAAACCGGTAAAAGTCATGATGTTGCGAACGAGCCGCAGACGAAATTAAATCTCGATGCCGTTCTGCTCGGCAAAGCGCATCAAATCCGAGCGGAGCGAGCCTTTTCCGTCCCGCGTGAAACGTTCAACGATCAATTGAACAGCGCCGGCGTGCAATCCGAGGATCATCGTCTTGACAGGGCCGACAGACGCGGGCGCCATCGACAAGGTTCGGAATCCGAGCCCGATCAGCGCCATCGCTTCGAGTGGCCGTCCTGCCATCTCACCGCATACTGTCAGGTGCGTTTTGTGGCGGGCGCAGGCCTTCACGAGTTCTGAGAGAACGCGCATTGGTGCGACCGTCAAACTGTCGTAGCGGCTGCCAACTCGGGCGTTGGTGCGGTCGGCGGCGAACAGGAACTGCATCAGGTCATTGGAGCCGATGGAGACGAAATCCACCTTAGGCAAGAGACCGTCCAGTTCGAAGAGCAGGCTTGGCACCTCGATCATTGCGCCGAGCTTGAGAGATTTGGGCGGCGATACGCCCTTGCGCAGCATGATGCCGATTTCCTTATCAACCTGGGCGCGGACAAGGTCGATCTCGGCGGCCTCGGATACCATCGGGATCATGAGACGCAGTTCGCGGCCGGACGCAGCATGGAGAAAAGCGCGAACCTGGGTGCGCAGCAAAGCCGGCCGGTCGAGCGACATACGGATCGCACGCCAGCCGATGGCCGGATTTTCTTCCTTCGTCGGGCGCAGATACGGCAGCACCTTGTCGCCGCCAATGTCGAGGGCGCGAAAAACGACAGGCTTGCCCTTGGCCTCGTCGAGGACGGTCTTGTAGGTCTGCAGCTGGCGCATGTGGCGCGGAAACGTGCGCGAGAGCATAAACTGCAGTTCGGTGCGAAACAGGCCAATGCCATCAGCACCGGATTCTTCCAGATGCGGCATGTCAACGATGAGGCCGGCATTCATCTGCAAATTAATGCGAACGCCGTCGCGGGTTACGGCGGGCTTTTCGCGCAACGCCTCGTACTGCTTCTGACGCTTGGCGCGAAAGCGGGCTTTGTCGCTGTAAGCCGATACGACCTCCGGCTGCGGGCGCAGATGCACCTGGCCGGTGACACCATCGACGATGATAGCGTCGCCGGCACTGGCGCGTTCGACGATGCCGGTGGCGCGGGCAACGGCCGCGATGCCGAGCGCCTTGGCAACGATCGCGACATGGCTTTGCGGAGAACCGTCCTCAACAACGAGGCCGCGCAGTTTATCGCGATCATAGTCCAACAGTTCCGCTGGGCCCATGGTGCGCGCGACAAGGATCGTATCGGGCGGCATCTCATGGTGGTCGATCGGGCCGCCCGGGCGGCCGGCAAGGATGCGCAGGAGGCGATCCGACAGGTCGTCCAGATCGCGCTGGCGTTCGCGCCAGAAGGGATCGGGCTGATGCATCAGACGCGAGCGGGTGTTGTTCAAAACGCGCTCGACGGCCGCATCCGCCGTCAGTCCGCCTTGCACGGCCTCGCGCAGGCGGCGTTCCCAGCCTTTGTCGTGTGCGAACATGCGATAAGCGTCGAGTACATCGCGGTGTTCGCCGGCAGCGGACAAGTGTTCATGCGCCAACATTGCGTCCAGCGACAGGCGCAAGTCGGTGAGGCCGTTCTCAAGTCGGCGCAGTTCATGGACCGGATCGTCGGCCATCAACTTGGTCACGACGATGCGGCTTTCGTGCAGCACGACGTGGCCAAGCGCGAGGCCTTCGGAGATCGACTGGCCCTTGATGACGGCGGCTAGCGAGCTCGAAATTTCCAGCGCCGCGGTGGTGCCTGCAACAGCGCCCGACACGAGTTGTTCGGCAACCACCATTGCGGTCGATTCCAGAACTTCGACATCTTCGTCGGAATACTCCTTCGCCGTTCTATTCTGCACGACGAGCACGCCCAGCACCTGTCCCGACCGCTGGATCGGAACCGCAAGCAAAGAGTGGTAGAGTTCCTCGCCCGTCTCGGGCCGGTAGGAAAATGAGGGATGCTTGGGGGCGTCGGGCTCATTGATCGTGATGTTCAACTCCGCGCAACGGCCAACGAGACCCTCAGCGCGTTTCAACCGCGTGTTGTGCACTGCGGTCGACAGAAGGCCCTCGGTTGCGAAAAGTTCCAGCGTGCCATCCTGGCGCTTCAAATACAGCGAGCAGACATCCGCCACCATCACGCCGGCAATCTGGCGGACGATCTTGTCCAGACGCGACTGGCCGTCGCCGGTTTCGGCCATGATGTCCCGCAGCCGGCGCATGATGATGCGCAATGCCGGCTCGGAAGGTATCACGCGGGGCTCTTCGCCTCTCTTGGTGACCATGGCCGTGCCCACTCTCCGCCGGGGCCGCGCTGCAAGCAATTCGCCGCCGCGCCTTGTCGTCCTCTAGTCTGCGTCTAAACCATACAAAGTATGCAAAGTTCGGACCGCTAGTTCTGCATAGGCTGCATCTATCAAGACGCTGATCTTGATTTCGGATGTCGAAATCGCAAGGATATTGATGCCCTTTTCCGCCAATGCCTGGAACATGCGGGCAGCGACCCCGGCGTGGCTGCGCATGCCGACACCGATGACCGATATCTTTGCAACGCCATCCGATGCCGTGACGTCAAAATGGCCGATATCCGCCTTGGCAGCGTCGAGAACGGCAAGAGCACGGGTTAATTCCGCCGCTTGTACGGTGAAGGTCATGTCGGTGGCCTTGCCGTCGGCGGCGACGTTCTGGACGATCATATCGACGTTGATCGAGGCTTCCGCCAGCGGTCCAAAGATCCGAGCCGCAATACCCGGCTTGTCCTCGACTTTCAGCAGGGTCACCTTGGCCTCGTCCTTGGCGTAGGCAATGCCGCTTACGACCTGCTGTTCCACGATCTCGTCCTCGCTGCAAACGGTGGTACCGATAGTATCCAGATTGTCGAGCCGCACGGCCGGCATTTGATCAGGGGCTACGAAACTCGACAGCACTCGCGTGCGCATGCCGTGCACCATGGCCAGCTCGACAGATCTGGTCTGCAAAACTTTCGAGCCGGACGATGCCATTTCAAGCATCTCCTCGTACGACACCTTCGGCAGACGCCGAGCCTTGGCGACAATCCGCGGATCGGTGGTGTAAACGCCGTCCACGTCCGTGTAGATGTCGCAGACATCGGCGTTCAGCGCCACGGCGACGGCGACCGCGCTCGTATCCGAACCGCCGCGGCCGAGCGTGGCGACCCGATCACTGGATGCGTCGATGCCCTGAAATCCCGTGATGACGGCGACTTCGCCCGCGTCGATGGACGCGCGCAATTTGTCACCCGGAATGTTGAGTATGCGGGCAGCGCCGTGGGCATCGCTAGTTTCAATGGGCACTTGCCATCCCGACCACGAGCGCGCCTTCAATCCCATGGATTGCAGGACAATCGCAGTGAGGCCGGCAGTCACTTGCTCGCCGGACGCGACGACGGCGTCGTATTCGCGCTTGTCGTGCAGCGTCGAGGCTTCGTTGACCCAGGCCACGAGTTGATTGGTCGCCCCGGCCATGGCCGAGACCACAACGGCAACCTTATTGCCGGCGTCGACTTCACGTTTGACGTGAGCGGCCACATTACGAATGCGCTCCACATTCGCAACCGACGTTCCGCCGAACTTCATCACCACCAATGCCATAGCGTCTCCAGCCCGGTGCCCGTCCGTCGCGCCCGAGGTTTCACCGCACACGTTCCTATCGCGAGATTGGCCTGCGAACGGCCACGACCAGCCCCGCCCCTGATTGACAAGGAGCGCCGCCGATCTCAATTGCCCGGTTCCGGGCTTCTCATAAAGGCATCGGCCGCGTACGGCAACCTTGCACTGCCACATTGACAGAACGGCTCAGGGAACGGCCTCATAGCACCATGACAGCGCCGTCCAAACGATCAGCCGCCAATGCCGCCGACACCCGCAACGTCGATCCCGCCGAAGTCGAGCGCTTCCGGCGTATCGCGGCTGAATGGTGGGACACCAAGGGCAAATTCCGCCCGTTGCACCAACTCGCGCCGACCCGGTTGACCTTCGTGCGCGATGAGTTGGTACGGCACTTCGGGCTGAAGGGCACTGGGCTGAAACCGCTGAAGGGCTTGCGGCTGCTCGATGTCGGATGCGGCGGCGGCCTCGTGTCGGAGCCGCTAGCCCGAATGGGCGCCACGGTCATCGGCATCGATCCTGGACGAGAAAACGTGGAGGCGGCGCGCGCGCATGTCACCGGGGACAGCGGACATGGTGGGCTGGACCTGACATATCGCGTCGCAATGGTGGAGGAACTGGCCGCGGAGGGTCAGCTTTTCGATGCCGTGATATCGCTTGAGGTCGTCGAACACGTGCCCGACGTTGCCGCCTTCGTGGCAACATGTGCAGGCCTCGTGCGTTCCGGCGGCGCCTTGGTGCTTTCAACCATCAATCGCAATTTGAAGTCTTATGCCCTGGCGATCGTGGCGGCGGAGTATGTGTTCGGCTGGCTTCCGCGCGGCACCCATCAATGGGACCGTTTCGTCACCCCGGATGAATTGGCGCGCCACGTAACCGCGGCCGGTCTATCGCTGCCCGCATTCAAAGGCATCGTCTATGATCCGCTAAAAGACACGTGGTCGCTTTCCAACGATACAGACGTGAATTATCTCAGCTTCGCGGCGAAGCCATAGCGGGCAAAGGGTTCGGCCAAAACGGCGCGGCACGACGCGGGCGCCTCCAAATGCAGCGGTTGTCGACCACCAACCGTTAGGCTTGCGGAGGCTGCCGCTCAAGTGGGCGAAACTCTTTGCGATGTGCCGCCGCTGTGGTCGTACTCGGGCAATTCAACGGGAAAGTTGATCCGGCAGGCGTAGCCGGTTTCGATATTCATACGCTCAAAGTTTCCCTTCAAATCGCGGATCATTGTTTCGATGAGGCGCGTGCCGAACCCGGGCGTTCGATCGGAAGCGACGGCATGGCTCCGGCCATTTTCTTTCCAATCAATGATCACGACCCGGTCCGCCAGTCGCCAGGAAATGAAGAGAAATCCATTCTCAACCGAAAGTCCGCCGTACTTGGCGGAATTGGTGGCCAGTTCGTGAGCGACGAGAGCGAGATTGCGGGCCTGACGAGGCGAAACTTTCAGCTGCGCGCCCGTCAGGGCAAAACGGTCTGTGCCGTAAGGTTTCAACTGAGCGAGTAGAACGCGGTGCAACAAACACTCGATGGCTTCTGGTTCGGTGTAAACTTCGTCGGGCAGCAGGACGATGCCGAGACGAGCGATGAGCTGGCTTGCCGTATCGGGTTGATTGCTGAGAGTTCGCGAGATGATCGTGCTGGCCACGGACATGCTGTTTTTGCTGCGGTGGTGCAATTCCTCAACGAGTAACTTCCGGATCTTTTCAGATTGCTCAATTGCAGCCAGTAATTTGCGATGCCGCGCGCCAATCCAAACAATAAGAGCAGAGCTGCCGCAAAATAGCCCCAGGTTAAGCCATGTTGCCCTGGCCTTCAGTTGGAATTCGAACGCGGGCGGTATGAACGCGTACCAGACCACGACGAGAGACAGTATCGTGGCAAAGACCGCCGGACCGGTGCCGCACCACAAAGCCGTCAGCATGATGCCTGGGAAAAAGATTGCGAACAGCAGAACGCCTTCATCAAAAAGTCCCAGCAGATAGCGAACGGTCGCGGCCGCGGCGACAAGTGCAAACGCAATCGCATAAGCCTTTCCGCGCGACATCGTTGCGGTGTCAGCAACCGTATCACCGGGGAACGTGCCGATAGGCTTCCCGTTAAGTTCACTCAAGACTCGGTATCCCCAGACAAGGGCGCAAATGCCGCTTGGGATTTTCATCGCGCGCTTCGTGCGCCGCATGACTTCGACCAGTGGACATACAAATCCGCTTGAGCGTCGCACGTGTTATCAAATGATAATGACGTGCGAACCTTTGGCCGGTTCCATCGTTTGACCCCTATGAAGAATGCAAATTTTGCAGCTTTAGACGTGCCGGATCTCTTGGTTTCCAAAGTGACCGAGCAATTCCCGCTTTCTGCCGCGGATCAAAGCAGCCTTCGTGCCTTACCCTATCGGATCAAAACAGTAGCGTCCGGACAAGACGTCGTTCGGCAAGGTGATCGTCCCGATGTGGCTGTCTGCGTGTTAAAAGGCATGCTCGCGCGGTATCACATTCTACCGAACGGCGACCGCCGATACCTCTCGTTTCACATCACCGGGGACCTGCCGGACGTCCAATCCCTGTTTCTGAAAATCATGGACCACTCGGTATGCGGCTTAAACCAAGCGGTCCTGGCGTTGCTCCCGCACGCGCCGCTGATTAAATTGATCCAGCGGCGGCCACAGATATGCGTTGCGCTGTGGCGCCTGACGCTGGCCGACGCGGCGATCTTTCGTCAGGCCATTTCCAATAACTCGCGAACGCACGTGGCCCGGCTGGCGCATCTTTTCTGCGAGCAGTATTTTCGGGCCAAAAAAAATGGTCTGACAGACGGCAACAGCTGCCGCTTTCCGGTCAATCAAGTCCAGATTGGGCAAGCTCTGGGGATGTCCCACATCTCGGTCAACCGCGCATTGAAACGGTTGCGAAAGTCACGTTCGGTGGAGTTTCGTGCCGGTGTTCTGACAATCACCGATTGGTCGCGTCTCGTCGAAAGCGCCGGCTTTGATCCACTCTATCTGCACGTAGCGGAATAGCGGGATGCGAAAAAAATGACAGTCAAAATGGCTTATCGATCGGCATGTAATGGCCGGTGACATCACCGCAGAGGGCGATGGCGCCGGGACCGAGAGCGAGCAGCGGCCGCCACACTGCCAGATTGCCGTGCGGTGGTTGGACCGCACGGCTTTTGACATGTCTTAGGCAAACTTCGATTTCAAGAAGCCAAGGGCGAGTGCCGTTAAAGCGCCGCTGACGCCGCCGGTGGCGAAGCCCTGCACGATGGCGTTCACGTCGAGGCCCGAAGCTGCAGCTGTGCCTCCCAATCCCAACAGGGAGCCGAGAAGCGGGCCGAGTAGTCCGCCGCCTAACGCACCCGTAATCGAGTTTCCGATGGGGCCAAGGCTCACGTTCTTAGCCGCCGCGCCCGCCGCGTTGCCACCCAGAGCGCCGCTCGCGGCCTGAATGAGAATACTTGCTAGATCCATTCTATCCTCCCAAAGGCGCCAAATAGTTTACGCGCCCCGTCTTCCCTAGATGCAAATTCAGATGCAAACGTTTCTTCGAACTATGGTGACGGGCTGTCCAGCCGCATTGCCGCTGGCCATTCCATCCGAAACCGATCCTACTCTGATTTGAAGGCGGGCAGTACACCGCCTTTATACAAACGTTTTCAATATCCAACAAATGCCTCCCCGTCCTGGCAATCCGCAGGTCAACGTGGCGCTCGTCTGGCGCCTCTTTTCAAACCGCATGTGAGCCGAGGTTATGAAAGCCTTCATTCTGTCGTCCAGCCCGCGCCGCAACGGAAATTCGGCGCTTCTGGCCGACGCCATGCGCGAGGGACTGACGGCAGCTGGTCATGCGGTCGACCTCGTCTATGCCGACGAAATCGTGTCGCACTTTCTTCGCGATTGTCGAACATGCCGCAATGCAGACGGCGAATGCGCAATCGAGGATGGCTTTCGCAGCGCTTTCCTCGATCGGTTCTTACCCGCCGACGGCTTCATCGCCGCCACGCCGATCTACTGGTATGGCGTGTCAGCGCAGTTAAAGGCCTTTTTTGACCGATCATTCTGCTACTACGCGGCGTCCTATCCTCGTTCGGCGAAAGTCATCGAGGGGATGAAGGGCAAACGCATCGGCCTCCTGTTGTCGTCGGAAGAGACGTTTCCCATGGTATCGGGCGGGATCGTGGCTCAGATCCAGGAATATGCACGCTACACGCGCGGATCGTTCGTTGGCGTCGTACACGGTATCGGCAATGCGCGCGGCGATGTTCGCCACGATCCGAACGATCCCATCGATGCGGCGCGCAGGTTTGGGGAGACGTTTTTTACCCGTCATGCGACCGATTATCAGATCGATACGCCAAGGGCAGGCAAAGTCTGGGGTTGATTTCGCTCCTCAGTCCGCAGTCCTCCGATGCTTGCGAATTTCATCGGTCAGTAGCGCAACATTACGGATATTGGCGCGATAAAACAGATCAAAAACGGGGCCGACGATAGGAACGAGGCCGATGCCTGCGTCGATGAGCACATTCCACAGCATGCGCCGCGTCAGGCCCCGATCGGCACCCAGACGGCGGAGATCGGCGATAATCTTCAGTGACACGGCCGCCATGATGAGATCGCCGGCAATCGGCACGATGCCAACAATCGGATCCCAGCCGAACCGAATTCCTGTCCAGGGGATGCGAAATTGGCAGTCCAATTGATCCGCCAGCCGGTCGACGCTGTCGAGAAGGCGAGCATAATCCGGTGAGACGGCATCGCCGGCTCCGGGAATCTTGAGTTGCATGCAAATCGATCGTTAAGCCGCGTCGGGAAGGCAGACCTGTCTGTTTAGGTGCCTTGCGAGACAAATATGGCATTCAGCAAGCGCGGCGGTCTATAAGTGACGTTGAAGCCGCCTGCCAATGTGATGCGGAGCGGTATCCCCCTGGTTCGTCGTTGTTTACCGAAATTATCGTTGTCGTCGTTCTGATCGTGTTGAACGGTCTGCTCGCCATGTCCGAATTGGCCGTGGTGTCGTCACGACCCGCACGCCTAGCTGTCATGCGCGACCAGGGCTCCGTGGGCGCGGCGACCGCGCTGCGCCTCATTGAAGACCCCGGCCGGTTTTTATCGGCGGTACAAATCGGCATTACGCTCGTCGGAGTTTTGTCGGGCGCCTATTCCGGGGCGACGCTTGGTGGGCGGGTTGCGGACTGGCTTTCCATGCGAGGTATGTCGGCCGCGGCGGCCGATACGGTCGGCGTCATTCTGGTCGTTGTCGTCATTACTTACCTGTCGCTCATCATCGGTGAGTTGGTGCCCAAGCAGATCGCGCTGCGTGACCCGGAGCGGGTGGCCGCACGCGTGGCGCCGGCCATGTCCTTGCTGTCGCGGCTTGCTTCACCGCTGGTGTGGCTGCTCGCTGCGTCGGGTAAGGTCGTTCTGCGGCTGCTCGGTCAGCACGGTGACCCCGAACAGCGCATGACGGAAGAAGAGGTGAAAACGATTATCGCGGAGGCGGAGAGCGCCGGCGTGTTGGAACTGGAAGAAAAGGAAATGATCTCCGGCGTGATGCGACTGGCGGATCGAACCGCGACGGGCCTGATGACGCCGCGGCGCGAAGTCGAGATCTTGGACCTTTCCGACGAGCCTCATGAGATTCTTACAAAGCTGCGCGCGACGAAGCGGTCGCGTCTTCCGGTGCAAGATGGAGAAGCCGACGCCATTGTCGGGGTTGTGACGGTCAAGGATCTCTACGACCGGATGGCGGCCCACGAGGAAGCCGGCTTACCCGACGACATCCGTGCGATTGCCGAAATCCAGCCGGCGCCTGTTGTCAGCGACAATACGCGTGCGCTCGACGTGTTGAAAGCCATCCGATCATCGTCGGTCCATATGGCGCTCGTCTTCGACGAATACGGCCACTTCGAAGGTATTATCACTTCGATCGACGTCCTTGAGGCTATTACAGGCGCCTTCCACGAAGAAGGTCCCGAAGAGCCCGCCTTCGTCGTGCGTCACGACGGCTCATTTCTGGTGGCGGGCTGGATGCCTGTCGACGAATTTGCCGACCGGATCGGAATACCCCTCGACCCGGATGCCGACTACGAAACGGTGGCCGGCTTCGTGCTTAACGCGCTACATCATCTACCAGAGGTTGGCGAACACTTCGGCCAAGGTCCGTGGCGGTTCGAGGTCGTCGACCTTGATGGACGCCGGATCGACAAGGTGCTTGTCAGCCGCGCGGCGTGACCGCCGCGCGGCTGGTTCCCTCCCCGTTATACGAGCGATCCGTTTTTGGCAGCGTAGCTGCTTGGATCGAGATTGGGCACGAGCTCGCCTGGATCCTTCGACTTCTTCAGGCTGCCTTCAAGCAGTGCGCCTTCTGCGACCGACAGCGTCTGGTGCAGGATGTCCGCATCGACCTGTGCGGTCGGATGCACGATCACAACAGCGGCCCGAATGGCGCCCCTGATACCGCCGTGTACCTCGATTTTGTCGGCACAAACGGTCCCGATCACCGAGCCTTCGCTGCTGATCGTGACCTGCTTGCCGACGACATCTCCACGTACATCACCGTCGATCTGGAGCTTGTTTTGCGAAATGATTGCGATGTTCTGGCCGAGAATCGTCAAGTCGGTTCCAATGACGGATAGGCCGGCGTTCGAGAGGGCAGACGCTGCAAAGGGCGAGCCGGGGGCCGGCGGTGGTGTCGATCGAAGTCCCATCCCCATCGACAGCGTTCCAGACTGTGTAGCAGGCTGCGGCGTCGCCATGGCTTAGAACTCCCTCTCAACAAAACGGCCGACGCGGCGCGCGGCCAGATGGCACCCACGATCAACGGACTGTGAGTGCCGTTATTCCCACGTCGACAGGAAAACATCTGGAATTTGGAACGGGCACGTATTAACGACGAGTTGAGACGAAGCGCGAACCCCAAATACGCGCCATCCGGGAAATGCTATATTCCGGTCTTGGGTGCGGACTCGACGCATCGCACAGCCATTGCTTGGCGAGAGGTGATTTCATGACGATGACAGAGCAGCCGGTTCTCAACAACGACTCGCGCTGGCCATTAAAACTTGCCGGCTTCATCGCCATCGGACTTGGCATATTCGCGCTCTTTTCGCCCCTTATCGCCGGGCTCGTCGTGACGCTGGTTCTCGGCGCAAATTTTCTCATCAGCGGAATTCTCGAAGCATTCGCGGCCTTCAAGGCGGAGCGCTGGCGCGGCACCGTCGGTCTATTCCTGCTCGCCATCGTCAGCATTCTTGCTGGTCTCATTATCTTTGCCCATCCCCTCCTGGGACTTAAGACGCTGACGCTCTTTGCGATCATTTCAATTCTGGTCGCGGGAATCGCCAAGCTGTTCTGGGCGTTTAAAGTATCCGATGGGCGGGGCTTTTTGCTGCTCAGTGGTGCTCTATCGATCCTCGTCGCGGGGATGCTTTACACCAGCTTCCCGTTTTCAGCTGCGTGGACTCTCGGCGTTCTCGTCGGCGTCAATCTCATTGTTGAGGGCGCAACGTTGCTGGCGTTCGTCAAAGCGACCGAGTGATTTTTCCCGGTCAGCTGACCTCCACTGGAACGCAGCAGCACCACTGAAGCTGATGCCATTGATGGATGGACAATCTAAGATTGTTCCGCACAATCTTGGCTGACACGCGGGCTGGTCAAATCCACCGCCATTTCAACCGACACGCGCTGCACATCTGGCGGCAATCATCGACCAATCAAGGAACTTTTGATTGTTCAAAAGCTAATTGACTGTCGATCTCACTCACCCAAATATTATTAACGATTGTTCAATAGCACGCAGATTGCAGGCATTGCAACTTTAGGTTAAAGCAACTTTAGATAGCAACTGGCTTGGGGCTGGCTCTGGCGGCCCGTCACTCATATTTTCAGTCAGGTGATTGCGGATGCGGGCTTTAGCTGCGTTTTTCCAACTGCCGCCGGCCAGTGACACCCCCTTGAGTTGTGCCTCCACGCCGCCGCCGGTTCTGCCGCGCCGCGATAAGCCCGCTGTCGGCTCTCCCGCCATCCTCGCGCATCGTCCGTCGATTTTTCCGGAGCATCATGATGGGTAACATTCGCATCGAACGCGTGCCGATTTAGGAGTTTGGTCTTTGGCGTATCAGGGCCGACCACCTGATGCTGGTGTTTCAACAGGACCCGCTTGATTACGGCTACTACCAGGATCGCTGGTGGGTAATGGAAGGCACACGCGACACCAATCCGGACGGAACGGTAACCGTCGGAGTCGATGGCGCGAACGGGGTCACCACGTTATCGGCTGCCAATGGCGGCAAAGACGAACAACAACTCCTCGATGCCATCGGCTATCCGTGGTGGCGCGGATCGCAAATCATCGCCAGCACGGATGCGCTGTCGGATTGGGGTTTGATGGCCGCCGTAGCGCGCGACATCGATCGGCAAGCTTTCCCCTATTTCGCATTCGGGGTCGATTTCAGTCCGCTGCCGATCGCGAACTCGTCCTCAATCGTGGCATCCCTGCTGTTCTATATCGGCGTCGACGTCGCGCAGAACATGCCGTCGATGTTTCTCAGTTTTACGGTCGGTACGCGGACACTCTTTGGTACGTCGGACGACGACCAGATCAAGCTGAGCTTATCTTTCAACACAGTCTTGTCCGGCGAAGGCAATGATACGCTACAGGGAACCGACGATGCCGGGGAGATAGAGAAGCTCTACGGCGGGCGCGGCGACGACGAGTTCCTTTGGAGCGAAGGGAACCACATTTATCACGGTGGCCAGCCGGGTCTCGACTATGCCGAGGATGGTAATGACGCCATCAATTATGCCGGTGTGGGCACGATCTACATCGAAGGTGGATTGGCAGACGTGCCCCACCTGCTCGCGACCTATATCGTGACGCATACGACTGGAATCGATCGCCTGTTTTCGATCGACAACATCCGTTGGGACGACACGAGCGACACGATCATTCTTGGCGAGGGTGTGGAACTGGGAGAAATCCGTCCCATCCTCGAACTCAATGGACAGGGTTCGCAGAGCCGGGGCGATGCACTGGATTTTTCAACTCGCACCACGGGACTGCTCGCGGCACCGTCCGACCAACCAGATATCTTGCTTGTTGGGGCAGAAGCCCGGGATGGCAATTTTTCCGATGCTGGAGGGATCTGGGCGCAATCGCTCGAATACATCGCCGGGACGTCCGCAAACGACCGGATCTATGCCGCGCCTGCAATGACAGGCGTTGAAGGTGGAAAGGGCGATGACCTCATCAGCGGCCGCTTCGTCACGCCGCTTTCAGGTGCAAGCCCACTTGGATATGACATCGAACTGAGCGGCGGCATGGGGGACGATACGATCGTCTCTGGAACGGGCCGGAGCTTGGCGCTCGGAGGCGCGGGCGCGGACCGGTTCATTGTCTCCTCGCTTTCTGAGGAAACACGCATTGTCGAATTTGTCATTGCGGATGCCGACGCGGCAGACCGGATTTTCGTGCCGTACAACCTGCTCTTGGCGGAGGCGGGCGCATTTCAAGGATCAGCGCTGTTTCCCATCCTTGGCGCTATCACGCCGGTGATCGGGGGAGCCACATTCAGTGTGCTGCCTCAGAATCCGGGCCCCGGCGCCGTCAACGGCTACGATTCGCCGGGATTTTTCTACCTCGTCTCGCAAGTGTCCTTGGACGGTGCCGGAGCGGATGCGTGGGACGGCGTGGTGCGGATCACGGATCAGATCCTCTTCAATCGCGACGGCGATGATCTTCTCATTCACATTTATGCCGGTGGGCCTGCCTTTGCGCAGACCTTCTTTAATCTCATGGACCAGGATTTTACGTTTCAGGAGATCGATACCGATCTTTTCTCCGAAGCTGTTGTTCGCGTCGTCGATTTCGAAGAGGGAATGCTCGGCATTCGCTTCTATGAACTCGGCGAGGAGACACCGTTCCCATATCCAGGCGGTTCCGGCACGCCAGACGCCGCAAAAACTTGGAATACGAACGCTTTCGCCGCTGCCGGCGATACAGTCCTGACCGGTCCGTTGGACGCCGAACCCGAGACGCCGATCTATGATCGAACCCGGAACGGCGAGCCAGACAATCGCGATGTCATCGCGGGAACCGAGGGTGACGACATTATCACCGTTGCCAGCAACGCACGTCGCGGTGCCGGCGAATTCGAGCGGCGCTGATTTATCGGGCGGTGATGGCAACGACGAATTGACCGGCGGTACCGGACGCGACGTTCTCGACGGAGGCAGAGGCGACGACACCATGGCAGGTGGCGGCGGCAACGACCGCTACATTGTTGATGCCGCCGGCGATGTCGTGATCGAGACGTTCAATGCCGGGATCGATACCATCGTCACCTCCATCGGCTACACCCTGCCCGAATTCGTTGAACATCTGACGCTGGCGGGCGCGGCGACGTTTGGGGAAGGCAATGATGCGAGCAATCGGCTGACAGGGTCTGCAAATGCCGATTTCCTGAGTGGGCTTGACGGCGACGACACGTTGATTGGCGGCGTTGGCAATGACACGCTGGTCGGCGGGGCCGGCAACGACACTTACGTTTATCAGGCGGGCGACGGCATCGACGTTATTGTATCATCGGCTGGAATCATCGGCTCCGATGTTTTGCGTCTCATCGGAATTGGTGTTCATGACGTCGCGATCTTCCAATCCAGCAGTCTTGACGACATCGTGCTTCGAATGGCCGATGGGGGCCGGGTTGTGCTCGATAATTTCTTCGCCGGACCACCGATCGATCTCGTACGTTTCGACGACGGTGCCGCATGGAACGGCGCATTTCTAACCGCCGCGGCGCTCGCTTCCGGGGCACTCGTCAATGATGCGCCGATCGCCGGAGCGGACAACGGCCTCTTCACCTATCTGACGGATGTCGTCATTCCAAAGGCTGAACTGCTCGGCAACGACCGCGATCTTGATGGTGATGCGCTCACGATCATAGCGGTGGCGTCGAAGACACCGGGCGCCAATATCACGCTGACGCCAGACGGCAACGTGCGTGTTGTAACGCAGCTGGCGCAGACGGGGCTTGTCGATTTCGATTATACGGTCTCCGACGGCCGAGGCGGCGCAACCACGGCGGCCGTCAGTCTCACCATCGTGGCCAACGCCCCTCCGGTTTTGAGTGGGCCGCCACTTGTTTCACAGGCAATCGCTGCCGGCGATGCGTGGACGTATTCGATCCCGATCGACACTTTCAGCGATCCTGACGGGCATTCGCTCATCTATACGGCAGATCTCGCTGACGGTCGCGCTTTGCCAACTTGGCTCGACTACGATCCGCAAACGCGGACTTTTCAAGGGACGCCGCCGCCAGCTTTCAACGGCGAGCTCGATATACGTGTCACGGCCAGCGACAGCATCGCCGCGACAAGTACAAGCTTCGCTCTTTCCGTGGTTGGCTCGGTCCCTGGTGAGGTCCTTGTTGGCACCGCTGGCGACGATGTCCTGGTGGGTGGCGGCGGAAGCGATACCATCACAGGTGGGCGCGGCAACGACACGCTATCGGGCCTGGACGGCGACGACGTATTTCTCGTCATAGGAAACGCTGGTTTGGACCGCTACGACGGTGGCGCGGGGTTCGACACGATCCGGGGGAGCGCCGGCAACGATGTCATCGGTGTGAGTGGCAACGTGCCTATTTCCAGCATCGAAGCGATCGACGGCGGCGGCGGATTCGATATTCTCCGGCTCGACAACACGAGTAATTCGCTCGATTTGACGTATGTCACGCTGACGAGCATCGAACAGATTTCTGCAGGCGGAGGCGGCGACAGCATTGTCGGATCGGCGGGCGACGACACCATTGCTGGCGGAGCGGGCAACGACACGCTGGCCGGCGGGTTGGGCAACGACACGTTTTTATTCACGGGGCGACAGGGGCGGGACACCTTCGACGGTGGCGCTGGTTTCGACATTATCAAGGGTTCGGCGGGAGACGACGTCCTGGTGCTCGACAAGGGGTTGGCTGACCTCGTCTCCATAGAGGCTGTAGATTTCGGTGCCGGATTCGATATTTTGCGGCTGGGTTCGGCAGCTGACTTAATCGACCTTTCGCGCATGACGGTGAGCGGGCTGGAACAAATCGAAGGTGCCGGAGGCAATGATCGCATCAGCGGCAGTGCGGCGAATGAGATCCTCGTCGGCGGGGCGGGCCAAGACGTCTTTGTGTTTCAAGGGATATTTGGCCATGACACGATCGCCGATTTCCAGCTTCAGCAAAGTCTGCGACGCAACGGTGATGTGATTGATGTCACGGCGCTGAGTTTTGCTTCATTCTTTGACGTTCTTGCCCATACCCAGCAAGTCGGCGCGAACAGTGTCATCAGCGATCCAGACGGCCCGTCAACCATCACTCTGCTAAATATTGCCAAGTCGCTGCTGCAGCCGGACGATTTTGCCGTGTGAAGCGTGATGTCGGTTCGTAAGCAAGCCAGGCACACTGGCGGCAGCAGTGAATGCGGAGGTGATGGGCGGTGGCGCACGGCAATGCGTTTGCGTTCAATCGCGGCGTCGCGAGAGTGGCGCTTGGCTTATTTCTGCTGCAGCTTCCCGGAGCCCTGCCGGCCAGCAGTGAGACCTGTCCACCAGTGCCGTCCGAGAGCCGTGCTGTCGCGCGGATAGAGAGCGCGGCCACGTTCGTCCTCGACGACGGGACGAGCTTGCGCCTCATGTCTTTGCTGCCGCCGAGTGAACGTGATCTCGCCGCGCCGGACGCCAATTGGCCGTCGCAGTCCGCCGCGCGGTCGGCGGTCGAAAACTTGCTTTCGGACAGGCGCATCGAGCTTGCGGACGCCGGTCAATTTCGCGACCGTTACGGCCGCCGTATAGGCCACGCGCTTTTGGCCGCTCAGGGTGGCCGCGTCTGGCTGCAAGCGGCTCTCGTCGATAGCGGACATGCTCGAGTGGCGCCGCTGCCGCAAGAGACCGAGTGTCTCGGCCAACTTTTCGCGCGCGAGGCGGTGGCGCGGGCGAAGCGGGTTGGGTTATGGGCAAGCCCGGCCTACGCGATCAGACCGGCGCGAGAGACCCGGCAATTGGAACGTCTCATTGGCACGTTTCAGATTGTCGAGGGTTGGGTGCAAGAAGTCGGCACGAGCCGCAACGAGCTGTTCCTGAATTTTGGTCGCAACTGGAGATGGGACTTCACGGCTGCCGTCGATCTGCGACGCAGTACTGAGCCACGCGATGCCTTCGTGGCGCGGTTGAAACTGCTCAAGGGCCGCCTGGTGCGGGTCAGGGGCTGGATCGAAGTTCGCAATGGGCCATTCATGGCGCTTGCCGCGGCGGACGTGATCGAGGAACTGCCCGAGGGGTCTGCGAGCGGTCGGTAGATCTCGGACAACAAAACGCCCGGCATTTTCTGCCGGGCGCTTTGCTTTATTCTTTCGTTTCGCTGCCGGGTGGCTGGGGCAGTCAGGCGGCCTGGACTTCCTCCGGCTCACCTTCTTCGGCAACGCGACGACCCTTGGCGCTCTTGGAGAGTACTTCGGTGATGCGCTGCACGGCCCCACGATCGTCGAGCTTTTCTACGGCGGCGATTTCACGAGCCATACGATCGAGTGCGTCTTCATAGAGTTGGCGTTCGGAATAAGACTGCTCGGGTTGTGCTTCCGAGCGGTAGAGGTCGCGGACGACTTCGGCAATCGAGATCAAATCACCGGAGTTGATCTTGGCAACGTACTCCTGCGCGCGGCGGCTCCACATGGTGCGCTTGATGCGAGCGCGGCCCTTGAGGATTTCCATGGCGCGCTTGACGATGTCATCGTCCGCAAGTTTACGCATGCCAACGCTCTGCAATTTGCCGGTCGGCACGCGCAGGGTCAGCTTTTCCTTCTCGAAACTGATGACGAACAGTTCCAGCGCCATGCCGGCGATTTCCTGCTCCTCGATTCCGACAATGCGACCAACGCCGTGCGCGGGATAAACGACGAATTCATTGGTCTTGAAACCGTGACGCGAATTGACCGGCTTCTTGTTAGCGTCGACGCGGGCGGCGGCGGTCTTCTCAGCGATCGCTTTGGGCGAGGCTGGAGCAGCGGCTGCCGGCGACTGCGCCGGTGCCGTCAACTTGCTGCTCGCCGGCGGCTTGGCGACCGATGCTGGAACGGCCCGTGCGGGAGGCGCTGCAGGAACGGAGACTTGGGCAGCGTGAGCCCGATGGGCCGCGAAAGCTTGCGCTGCTTTGACAGCCTCAGAGCGCGGCTGCGCAGCAACCGCCGGCTTCTTCACCGAGACAGCAACAGCGGAAGTCTTTGCAGGCGAGACGGCAGCCTTGCCAGTTGCTGGCTTCGACGCCGCAACCGGCTTGACCGAAGCCGCAGGCTTGACAGCGACCGGCGCCGACTTGGTAGCAACCTTGGGCGTGGGCACGGTCTTCTTATTCAAGACTGACGGGCGGGCCGGGCTTGCGGGCGCGACCGCGGCCGACTTAGCCGCTGCAACCGGCTTACGTGATGCCGAAGCCACAGGGCGTGTATTTGATGTCACACCGCGGGAGGCCGCCTGCACAGGTGTGGCCTTTTTAGGTTGAGTGACGACCTTGCCTGTCTTAGATTTTACAACAGTCTTTTTCTTCTGGGTCATGCGCGTCGCTCACTCTCAAAGGGCTACTTCGAACGTACAATCGTGATAAGGCTTGGCGTAATAAGGCTAGAGTCCTGATCGAACCGGTGCCTAATCAACCGTCACAGACACGTTATTACGGCCAGGCTCGCCTAACCGTGCAGATCCCCTCATTTTAAGCGTCAGAGACGCGCTGTATCCCGTACTTGTCACAGTCGATTGTGCGGCTACTCCCTAACGGGAGCCGCACCACCACGCGCGTCAGAGGACCGGCAGGCCCCAAGTGAATGTTTTCACCTGCTTTTGTTCCTGCTCAGTTCCAATTAACCCGATCACATCGTGACAGTAGCACAAACTTCATCGAAAATGAAGGGCGGCCGCGCGCGGCGCTTTAAACGCCCTTAAACGCGGCACGTACGGCCACGTGTCACCTGAGAACAAATGGGGACGGCGTTATATGAATGCAAGAGTAAGCGGCGCTCGCGCGAATTAATCGCCCTCGCCCGGATTGGACGAGAAGTACTTCTCAAACTTGCCGGCTTCGTCTTTATGGGCATCGGCGTCCGGCAGGGAGGTTTTCTTCGCCGTCAGGTTGGGCCATTTGTCGGCATACTCACGATTGAGTTCCAGCCACTTTTCGAGCCCCGGTTCCGTATCCGGCTTGATCGCATCGACCGGGCATTCCGGTTCGCAAACGCCGCAGTCGATGCATTCGTCCGGGTGGATGACGAGCATATTCTCGCCTTCGTAGAAACAATCGACGGGACAAACCTCGACGCAATCGGTGTACTTGCACTTTATGCACTTGTCATTGACGACGTAGGTCATGCGTCCCGTCCCGTTTACGAACCGATACCGGCTCCCGCTCGTCTTACCGCGGTGAGGTCTCTTAGCGGCGTCGCGATAGCCGCACAATGCGAAAAAGGATGTCGTTCGCCTCCGTCCTAGACTGCGCCGGGCAAGCTGCGACGGTCAAATTTCCCCCTTCAAGCGATCGATAAGTCTGCGGTCCCTCTTGGTTGGACGGCCGCTGCCACTGTCGCGGCGTCCGGTTGGCGCAGCGGAGACGCCTGACGGCAATGCTGGCTCGCCTGCGGCCGCAACGGCCGGCGCGGTCAGGTCGTCGTATAGCAATCGGGCGATGTCGGCCGACCCGCGGCGGTCACCGATTGCTTTGACGGCCAACACCCGGACGTGCGCGCCAACTGAGGCCGTGACGACGTCGCCCGGTTTCACTGCATATGCCGGCTTTTCTGTTTTGACACGATTGACGCGAACTTTGCCACCGGAGACAAGGGCCGCCGCCTGGGTTCGGGTTTTCACGACGCGGGCACACCAGAGCCATTTGTCGAGGCGCTGCGATGTGGCTAGCGATCGTGCGCCGGGTTCGCTGTCGCTGTCCTGGCCGTCCGACATATCTAACCTTTGTCGCGTTGCGCCTGCTCGAGTTGCGAACGCAGTGCCAGCAACGAGGCAAACGGGCTGTCGGCCTCGACATTCGACTTGCCGCGCGGGGGTGCGGCAGTGATGGCGCGTGGTTGCTGTCGTTCCTCATTGCGACGGCGATCGCCTCGGTTTTCGCGGCGCTGATCATCGCGGCGGCCTTCGCCGCGCTGACCCTCTTGACGACGTCCCTCTGGGCGCTGGCTCGTTTGAGAATTCACACCGCCGCCCGGCCGTTCATTGCGCTTTTGATTGCGGTCGCGGCCTTCGTGCCGCCGACTACGATCGCCGTCGTGGCCGAGGCGATCCGAATTCGGAGGCTGTGCGGTGACTGGAGGTTGCGCAGATGTGACGGCTTCCGATGATGCCGGAGCGGAGGACGGATTATTCTGATCGCCGCCGAATGGACGACGACCGTGGCGCCGCTCGCCGTGCGGTTGGCCATCGCGGCCACCAGCGCGCTGATTGCGGCCTTCGCCGCGCCGCTGATCCGAGCGGCCTTCACCACGCTCGCCCTCGCGATGGTGACGACGTGGGCGCCAGACGTCTTCGTACTGCACCTCGGCAGCCACTACCGGGGCGACGTCGGCAGGAAGCGCAGCGTCTCCCGATGTCGCTGGCACTACGTGTGACGTTGGTTCCGGCGTTAGTTCTGACATTAGTTCTGGCGTTGGCGCTTCGATTGCCTCGCCGATTGCCACCGGTAATGCCGCAGCTTCGGCGCCGGCAGGTCGATCAGCAGTACTCGTTTCGGATGCCGCGGGGGGCACGGCAGCAGATGATGCGCTTTCGCTTCTATTTGCGGACGATGCGGCTGCGGTGGATTCGGGCACCGGTGTCTTGACCGGTCGACGATCAAGCCGGAAACCAAGCGCCTTGAGAACTTTGCCCAATTCATCCGGCGAACAACCGAGGATCGACATCATTTCGGGCGTCGCGGTAAAGCCACCGTCGCCGGTCGAACCCTTGGGTGATTTGGTTTCCCCAACCCGGTTTGCTCGCCAGGCGAGCAATGGACGGATCATATCCGCCAACCGTTCGAGCATGTCGAAGCGGATGACGCGGGGCCCGCAAACATTGTAGCCAAAAGCGCGATAGAAGGCTTCTGGGAGATCAGGGTTGGCTGGAGCGGAAGTCAGACCGGCACGTGGCGGCTCGGGGATTTTATCTGCATCGACGCCGGCGACGGCGGCGTGCTTCAGCGCCCAAAGCGTGAGCGTCAGTTCCGCAGGCGCCGGCTTCAGGAGTAGTGGAAAATAAATGTTGAAGGCGCCGAACCGGACGCCATATTTGCGCAGCTGCGCGCGCGCCGTCTGGTCGAGGCTCTTCAATTCTTCGGCCAAGGCCTCGCGCTTGAGGACGCCAAAGTTTTCCTTCAAGCGGAAGGCAATGCCACGCGCCAAACCGGTGACATCTTCCGCCTTTGATAGATCGACCAGCGGCTTCAACTTATCTGCAATAAAGTCGTTCAGCCAAGTTTCGAGCCGCGCTTGCACCTTGTCGCGGTCGGGGCCCGACAGATACTCGTCAACGAGAAGTTCGACAGTGGGCTTCAGCGGATCTTCGGCGGCTTGCAGTTTAGCGATTTCATCGCCGCGCCACAGAATTCGACCGCGGCGATCGATCTTGAAAGCATCCGTCTGTGCTGCTGCGACGCGGCGGGCGCGCATCGTCAATTCGCCGGACAGGACGTGGGCCGCGGCCGAACGTGCAGCCTTGCCATGGACGCCCTCGGCCTGCGCATCCGGTGTAAACAGGAAACCCTTCAGGCGACCGACGTAGTGCTGCTCCACATTGATGGAGCCGTCGTCTTTGATTTCGGCGTTCAACTCTTCTTTGTCCCGCATACCCTTCATCAAGGCACTGGTTCTGCGGTCGACGAAGCGCTGCGTCAAGCATTCGTGCAAAGCATCGGAAAGCGCATCTTCGATGGCGCGGGTGCGGCCTTGCCAGTGCGCGGGATCTTTCAGCCAGTCGACGCGATTGGAGACAAAGGTCCAGGTCCGGATATGGGCAAGGCGCGTCGACAGTGTATCGATATCGCCGTCCGTGCGGTCGGCGATGGCGACCTGACGCGCGAACCAGTCCTCTGAAATTCGACCGTTGGGACCCAGCAAGTCCTTGTAGAGCGTGGCGATCAGTTCGGCGTGGTTGGAACTGGATATCTTTCGATAATCCGGAGTTTGACAGACTTCCCAAAGGCGTTGAACGGCGGCGGGAGATGTGGCGAGGCGCGCCACGTCGTCTTCGTCGGATAACGTTTCCAGGGCGATCACGTCGTCAGCCATCCGGGCCCGGGTGAGCCGCTGTTCCTGAGGCAGAGTTTTCAGGCTTTCGCGCAAGCGATGAAGCGTGCCGAAATCCAATTCGCGATTGCGCCATTGAAGGACGCGAACCGGATCGAATGTATGATTTTCTATCCGTTCGACGATGTCGGGGTCGAGTGCATCACAGGCTCCGGTGACGCCGAACGTGCCGTCGTTCATATGCCGGCCGGCGCGCCCAGCGATCTGGGCCAACTCGGACGGCGTCAGGTTGCGGAAGTTCTGGCCGTCGAATTTACGCGTGGCTGAAAAAGCCACGTGATCGACGTCAAGGTTCAGCCCCATGCCGATGGCGTCGGTCGCCACCAGGAAGTCGACGTCGCCGGACTGGTAGAGGGCCACCTGCGCATTGCGCGTGCGGGGAGACAGAGCGCCCAGTACGACAGCCGTGCCACCCCGCTGGCGGCGGATCAGTTCTGCGATCGCGTAAACTTCGCTCGCCGAAAACGCAATAACAGCAGACCGCTGCGGCAAGCGCGTGATCTTTTTTTCGCCGGCATAGCTCAATTTCGAAAGGCGTGGCCGGGAAATGAAATGCGCGCCCGGTATCAAATCACTGATGGCGCCGCTCATTGTCTGGGCACCAAGAAGCAGCGTTTCGGATCGGCCGCGCGCGTGCAGCATACGATCGGTGAAAACGTGGCCGCGTTCGGGATCGGCGCACAGCTGGACTTCATCGATCGCGAGAAATTCGACGTCCACATCGCGCGGCATGGCTTCAACGGTCGCCACCCAGTACCTTGCCCGCTCGGGCTTTATCTTTTCCTCACCGGTGACGAGCGCAACTTTGTCGACTCCGACGCGGGCGACGATCTTGTCGTAAACCTCGCGTGCAAGAAGGCGCAGCGGCAGACCGATCATGCCGCTGTCGTGGCCGAGCATGCGTTCAATTGCGAGGTGGGTCTTGCCGGTGTTCGTCGGTCCCAACACCGCAGTGACGTTGCGAATGCGAGATTCGAGATCGATGCCCATAAACGGCCCTCTAGCGTAGCGGTCCCGGTCGGCGGGATGCCCTGGCATTGCATCGCCCGGGAGGTGAGATCAAGGCTTTCTTCAAGCGAGGAACCTGCCAAGAGGCGGATAAAAAAAGGCGGCTCCGAGCGGAACCGCCTTGTGATGAAACCGGAGGGCGATGCTGACTTGCTGTTCGTCAGTCGACGAGGGCAATCTCGGCAAGGCCGGGGGCCGAGATGTCATAACGCGTGGCTTCGAGGGCGACGGTGCCGGCCATAGTGGGGATCGAAACCCGGTAGGGCGACCACATTCCCGCCTCCACGACGGGACGGAAGGTCACTTCGATGCCGGTGGTCTCGGCCAGCGCAGCCGTTTCGCTGTTAGCCCTGTAGCCCGCTACAGGGGTGTATTTCACGCGGCAGACAACGCCGGTCACGGTTTCTGCGTTGCGGCCTGCCGGAACGGCTTCGCGCCGCACCTGGAGGAGACTGATGTCAAAGCGCTGTTTGCCGTCAAAAATTGGGAGTTTGCGCCCGCATGGCTGCGCTGCCGGACGGCTCATAGCGACGATCGCACTGAGGGGATCGATGACGGAGCGGATGTGCGATGGACCCAGCCGGACGAAGTCGTCCGGTTCGACGGTGGCGGGAAGCGCGGTCAAGGACGTTACGATGCCCTTGGTGAAGCCCATGCTGACCGAGCCGGATTTGGTCGAACCTTGATATTCAAAGTCATAGCCGGAGGGCTCGAGGCCCTCAGCCGTCAAGGTGCCGGCCGACCGGGTGACACCCTGCCAATGGAAGGCGCCGAGCAGCGCGGAGATTTCCACGCGAGAATTCGCTGAATAGGCGCGGCCGGCGACGCGCTGGTCGATACGGACGGTGCCGATGTCGAAGCCGTTGAAATGGATGGAATATTGTCCGGATATAGCGATCGGTCGGGCCAGGATGCCGTCCGCGCGGGCAGCAGCCGCCGCTCCAAGTGCCAACGGTACCAAAACCGCCGCCGCCAATCCCCAGACAGCCTGCTTGAAGCCGTGCTGACACTCAAACACCATAACACCACCACCTGTAACGCAAACCAACCGAACCGCGGGCCCTGGTCAAACTGCGAGCCGAACCCGGCGTTCCCGTGGCTCAAGTTCGCCGAAAATCGTAAATACTTCACTGCACGACGGTTCCTTGTGGGACATTACGGTCGACGTGCGAGCGCTTGACGCTCAAGGGCGGGGTCAGTATAGAACGGCCACTGCCCCGCCGGGTCGACTGGCGGGGCCGATGCTTTTTTGGACCCACGCCCGCAAGACGGGCCCGCGCGACCCTTCAAGGGAGTTCGCCGCGAGACCTCAGGAGACGACCCATGACCCGGCGGTGCGAATTGACCGGTAAGCTGCCGCTCAGCGGCCAGCTTCGAAGCCATGCCGAAAACAAGACGAAGCGCGTTTTCCGACCTAATCTTGTCCACGTGACGCTGCTCAGCGAAGCTCTGGACCGTGCTGTCAAGGTTCGTGTCAGTGCTCACGGGCTGCGTTCGGTCGAGCACAATGGTGGTCTGGACGCTTACCTGCTCAAGGCATCGACCGAGCAGTTGTCGCCGCAGCTGCAGAAGCTGAAGCGCGACTTGGTCAAGTCGAAAGCTGCAGCTGCAGCCGCCTAATACTTACCGGCTCACGAGTAACGAAGCGCGGGCCGATCCGGTCCGCG
Source organism: uncultured Alphaproteobacteria bacterium (assembly GCA_963742405.1). Taxonomy (GTDB): domain Bacteria; phylum Pseudomonadota; class Alphaproteobacteria; order Rhizobiales; family Hyphomicrobiaceae; genus JAGVSR01. Next base: position 780,101 of record CAVUMB010000007.1, on the reverse strand, counting down.
CTTTTTATTTTTTCGGAGAGCCCGTTGACACTGTCATGATTAGGCGCGGTCATGATTGGGCGCGATCTGGCAGCGTAAACTGCAACAGCAAGGTTCGCTGGAGAACCGTGTTGAAGTTATCGTCCGAGATCAGCGTCAGCACCGTCTCGCCGTTCGGCGCGGTATGAACAGCCAGACCTTCCATGTTGTCGATCTCATCCGAAAGGTCGGCCTCGATCAGAACTTCGCCATCGAGAATTGCGCCGGGTTTGATTGCTGACGGCGCGATGCGTCGCAAGCGCATGCGGACCCCTTCGAGAAACGTGAAGCGGCGCTCGAGCAAAAGAAGTGTTCCGTCCGCTAGGGACGCGGCCGAGGTCAACGCAAAGCCGCCGTGCGAGACGACATTGAGCGGTTTTGCGCTGTTACCGATCCAGATCCATCCGGCATGGCGATCGTTGCTGCCGGCATTTTCCGAGAACGCGACCATCCGGCCTTTGTAAGCCCCGCCCTTGAGGACCGTCATCGCTTCCATGCCGTCGTTGCCAGAGCGGCGCAGGCCCGGCGGGGGTTCGATCACCTCCAGCGGGAGACCCAGGCCGTTTTTCGACACGGAATAGCGCACGATCCGATCAAAGTTCTCGTACGAGATGAGGACTTCGCCTTTGTCGAGGGATCCAGTGGCCAGACACAATTCCTCTGCATCGCGTTCGCGGCCGCGGCGTATGGGCTTGCCGTCACGGTTCTGAATGGCGCCCAACATCGCGCCGGTCAAAGCCACCGGGCGACCGTTGGCGTCATAACGTAGTCGCGCCGTTAGCCAGCCACCGGCATCCGTGATCGTCATCAAGCTTTGTCCGTCGGCGGCAATGGCCAGGCCCGAAAAGCCGCCAAAATTCGGTGACTCTGCAGAGAGCACCAGACCACCGCGCCAAATCAACTTACCTTGCGCTGGCGACGTATCGCCGGACTTGGTGAACGACATGATTGGCCGGGCCGTGATCTCGAGCGGAACCGCCTTCGCCTGTTTGAATGTGGGTTTTAACTCAAGTGCGACCGGGGCCGTCACGATCCCTACAGCCGACAACGCGACAAACGCAATAAGGCCGGTGCGGACCAAGCGTCGTGTCGAAGTGAAAAGCGATCGCATCTCAAGGCTTACGGTCACGCGCTCAACTCTCAAGCTGATCGATCTGATGGTGCAGTCCTATTACGACACGTCGGTCTAGCAAAGCATGTCAGACCGGCATCATGACCGCAAAGGCATCGTCGAGAGTCGCGCTGCAACAGCGAGCGATAACGGGCGTAATCGTGTTGACCCTGCGCGATACGCCCGAAACTGCACTTTGTCGCTGGATCGAGCGGCGCAAGAGCGATCGGCGCGGCCACCGGTGTCAGCTGCGATCCGCGTCCCGACAGCAGCGTGGCAAGGATGCCGTGCATGGCGCCCTGGCCGGCCGGCCGCGACAAAATAGCGAGGCGCTGCTGCCCATGCCGATTGGTTACGAGATAAATGTGTCCGGTCTGGTTAGGCATCGCGACCACGCCGTGCTGGGTGAAGGCACCATCGACACGCTCGGCTTCGCGAAATGTCAAACACGTCTGAGCATCATCCCAGCAGATGTCGGTCCGATAGGCCGAAATCGCAGAGCGCTCGCCGAAGGATGGGATCAGCGTCAAGTAGGCTCCCTCCAGCCAACCAATTTGCGCGCGCGCATAATTCCCGAGTTCGTCGGGAGCTATCGAAGGTCGGTCGGGTGGACGAGCCGCGGCATTGATGGGCGAGGTCCGCAGCGACATGCCCAATGCGTCTTCGAGACGAACCAGGGTTGCGAGCGTAAACGTGCGACGACCCGACAAAACTTTTTCCAGCGTGGAGACGCTGATGCGCGCGTCATCCGCCAATCGCTGACGGGATATTCGGCGCCGCGCCAGTTCTTCGCGAACGCGGGCGACGATACCGTCGACATCATCATTGGAAAGGGTGCGGTGGGTCATGGACGCAACGCTTGGAACCTCTGGAACCACATCGCAGGCTGGCTCACGTATCCGCACACAACGGGGCAGGATGAGGGCAACGGCATCTGAACGAGGTGTTCAGACCCGGTTCATTGGCACCGTGGCTTATTGGGTCCCACGCCGGATTTATCTGCGAACCTGCACCGGCCAAGCCGGACGGGAGACAACGAGGAGACCCAAGCTATGAAGCGCTTTCTTTCTGCCGCACTGCTCGCGGGCGGTGTGCTGGTTGCCGCGGGTGCCGCACCAGCCTTTGCCGATCCGGGATATCCTCGCGATGGCATGCAACGTGACGGCGGCTATCCGCGATGGTGGCGGACGCGGCAATGACGACGGCGCGCGTTACGAAGACGCCGGACATCGTCACGGCTGGCGGCGCGGCTATTGGCGGCAGAACTGCTTCTGGGACCGAGTCTGCTTTCGCAATCGCTGGGGCGTGAAGCACTGTGAGATGCAGCGTGTGTGCCGCCATCGCGGCTGGTAACTATGCCTTGTCGCAGACACAGAAAAGATCTGGTTCCTCCGGGAGCCAGATTTTTTTGTGTAAGGTTGGCTTGCGCCATCCGACTCCCCTGACGGGGAGCCGGCCGGATGGCTTGCTTGGCTTGCGCCATCCGACTCCCCTGACGGGGAGCCGGCCGGATGGCGCGGCGTGGTTATCAGAACTTTTCGTCCGGTGCGTAGGTTGCGAGCGCGAGTGCATGGACACCGCCGGCCAGCTCCTCTCTGATGAGTTGATTGACCATGCGGTGGCGATTGACGCGCGACTGACCGGCAAACTTTTCCGACACGACCAGAACGCGAAAATGACTTTCGCCGGTTCCCGGCGAAGAGCGGTGGCCGGCATGCATCGCGCTCTCATTGATCACATCGAGACGGACCGGCATCAGTCCGACCGTTAGTTTCTCGCGTATTTGATCTTCGAATGACATTTGGTGTTCCTGATGCATCCGATGTGCGTTGTTTGCCGCAGCACAACTCAATAAAATCCCGTTAGGGATTTTCGCTATGGCCGCGACGGCGCACACTTGGCTGTGATAGAGTGCTCGGCTCGTTTCGGCCAGACCTTCTCAGCATATGCGCGTCCATGAAACTCAACTCGAAATTCTTCGACTCCATCCGCGTCGGGACCAAAAAGGCCCGAGACGAGGAGATGCGCACCGGTGGTCCACGCTGTCAGCGGAAGGGTTGCGACCAGCCGGCGACGCATCGTGCGCCGAAAGGACGCGGGCGCGACGGTGAGTACTTCGCTTTCTGCGTCGATCACGTCCGCGAGTATAATGCCACCTATAATTACTTCGACGGGATGTCGGATCGAGAAGTTGCCGACTTCCAGAAGGACGCCCTGACCGGTCACCGGCCGACATGGAAAATGGCCGCCAATTCATGGGCGCCGGGAATGCGAGAGGGGCGCACCGGAGCACCACGAGAGGCCAAGGACGCGCCGATCCGAGTGCCGAGGCCGATGATCCGCCGCCAAATGATCCTGGCGCCTTCTTTGCGTGGCGGGCGCGGCAGTCCCGGTCCACTCCGGTCGAGAACCGGCGGCAACTACGGCCGCTGGAAAAGAAATCGCTGACGTCGCTCGGGCTGAAACAGGGGGCGACAAAGGACGACATCAAGGCCCGGTTCAAGGAACTCGTTAAATTACACCACCCTGATGCCAACGGCGGCGACACGCGCTCGGAGGAAAAGTTGCGTGAGATCATTCAAGCCTATAATTATTTGAAGCAGGCTGGTCTCGTTTGACGGCGGCCGACGTACTTTCAACGTTCGCCGCTTTCCTTGAATACTCAAAAACGGGCAGCTTTGCTCGCCAGCCTTAGTGTGGTTCGCGATCCCCGAGCAGCGCGACCGCGGCTCCCCTCTTGCGAAGGACTTTCCATGCGTGCGCCGACTGCCACCGCTGCAACGAAGGATACGCCCGGCTTGCCTGACCTCAAACTTTCGGTGAGGCAGGTCTTCGGCATCGAATCGGACATGGAAGTGCCCGCCTATTCGAAAGCCGAAGAGCATGTCCCGGATCTCGATCCCGACTACCTTTTCAACCGCGATGTGACGCTCGCGATCCTCGCCGGGTTCAAGCACAATCGGCGTGTGATGGTGCAGGGATATCATGGCACAGGCAAGTCCACGCACATTGAACAGGTGGCCGCGCGGCTCAATTGGCCGTGTATTCGCGTCAACCTCGACAGCCATGTGAGCCGCATCGATCTCATCGGAAAGGATGCCATCGTCCTTAAGGATGGCAAGCAAGTGACGGAATTCCGTGAAGGCATTCTGCCGTACTGCCTGCGCTCCAATACAGCGCTCGTGTTCGACGAATACGATGCCGGCCGTCCCGACGTGATGTTCGTTATTCAGCGCGTGCTCGAAGTGTCCGGCAAGCTGACGTTGCTCGACCAATCCAAAGTGATCAAGCCGCATCCGGCGTTCCGGTTGTTTGCAACGACGAACACAATCGGGCTTGGCGACACATCGGGCCTCTATCACGGGACACAGCAGATCAACCAGGGCCAGATGGACCGCTGGTCGATCGTGACGACACTCAACTATCTGCCGCACGACGACGAGGTGCGGATCATCCTGGCCAAGGTGAAGTCGTTTGCAAAGACGGATGCAAAGCGCAAGCAGGTCGGCGCCATGGTGCGCGTGGCCGATCTCACCCGATCGGCGTTCATCAATGGCGACCTGTCGACTGTGATGAGCCCGCGAACGGTGATCACATGGGCGGAGAACGCCGACATTTTCACGGATATCGGCTTCGCGTTCCGTGTCACGTTTCTCAACAAGTGCGATGAGCTGGAACGGCCATTGGTCGCCGAGTTTTATCAGCGGGCCTTTGGCGAAGAGCTGCCGGAAAGTGCCGCAAACGTAGCGTTGAGCTGATACGGAGCCGATGTCCCCCCCGCCCACCAAACGCAAGGAAGCGCCGGCCGAACCGCTCAAGCGAGTCGTCGGGCTGACCGTGCGTGCGGTCGCCGGAGACGAGAAAATCAGCGTGGACTTTTCGCCGGGCAAGCCGGTGATCGAAGGCCATCATGTGCAGCTCCCCGAGCCGGCGCGGGTGCCCTCAAAGAGGGAAATCGCCGTCGTGCGCGGCTGGGCCGATAGTCTGGCGCTGACGCTGGCTTGTCACGACGAGAAGCTGCATCGCAAGCTGGCGCCGCAATCAGGCGAGGCGCGGGCCGTGTTCGAGGCCGTCGAGCGGGCGCGCGTCGAGGCGATCGGCGCCAATCGCATGGATGGCATGGCGGCCAATCTCGCTGCGAAGTGCGAGGATTATTTCGCGCATGGGCGCTTTGCGACTGTGAAATCGCGCGAGGAAGCACCGCTCGACGAGGCCCTGGCACTCATCGTGCGCGAACGTTTGACGGGCCACGCTCCCCCTGCCACAGCCAAGGCGCTCGCCGACGTCTGGAAACCTGTCATCGAAAAACGCTGCGGCAAAACCTTGAAGCAGCTCGCGGCCAAGACGGGAGATCAGGAAGCGTTCGGTCGGCTCGTGCGCGATTTGTTGCGCACGCTGGAAATGGCCGAGCAGCCGAATGAAGGCGAGCGCGAGGACAGCGAAGACGAGCAGGAACAGCAGCCGGAAGGCGGCGACCAGGAAACCGAAGGCGAAGAAGAGACCAACGAGGGACAGGAAGACGCCGGCGAGGAAAGCGAGAGCGAAGGCGAAAATGGCGACACGGCAGAGGCCGCCGATGCCGGTGAAATGCAGGACATTGAGATCGAGGCCGATGGCGAGGCCGAGAGCGATACCGCCGAGCCCTGGCGACCGAACCTCTCCGTCCTCGATGCTCCGGAAAACTTTGGCTACAAAGTGTTTGCCAACGGAAACGACGAGGTGGTCGAGGCGGATAAGCTTTCGACCGCAGAAGAACTCGACCGCTTGCGTACATTCCTCGACAAAGAATTGCGCGTCCTGGCTTCGACCGTCTCGCGACTGGCGAACCGATTGCAGCGACGGCTGCTCGCCAAACAGAACCGCGCCTGGGATTTCGATCTGGAGGAAGGCGCGCTCGATGCCGCGCGCTTAACGCGGATCATCATCGATCCGATGCACGCGCTTTCTTTCATGCGCGAGCGGGACACCGATTTCCGCGATACCGTCGTGACGCTTTTAATCGACAACTCCGGTTCGATGCGCGGGCGGCCGATTATGGTGGCTGCCTGCTGTGCCGACATTCTCGCGCGGACGCTGGAACGCTGCGGTGTGAAGGTTGAAATTCTCGGCTTCACGACTAAAGCGTGGAAAGGTGGAGAGGCGCGCGAGAAGTGGCTGGCCGCCGGTAAACCACCCAATCCGGGCCGTCTCAACGATCTCCGGCACATCATCTACAAAACCGCCGATGCTCCCTGGCGGCGTGCGAAGCGGTCGCTGGCGCTCATGATGCGCGAAGGCTTGCTGAAAGAAAACATCGACGGGGAGGCGCTGGCCTGGGCGCATCAACGGTTGCTTGCGCGGCCGGAGCAGCGGCGAATTCTGATGATGATTTCGGACGGCGCGCCGGTCGATGATTCCACGCTGTCGGTCAATACCGGTAGCTATCTGGAACATCATTTGCGGCAGGTCATTCACGAAATCGAAACCCGCTCGCCCGTCGAATTGATTGCGATCGGAATCGGTCATGACGTGACCCGCTATTATCGCCGCGCAGTGACAATCACGGATGCGAGCGAACTCGCCGGCGCCATGACGGACAAACTCGTTGAGCTATTCGATGAGCCTGCGAAAGGCACGCCGTCGACCGGACGCGCACCGGCGCGGGTCAAGCACTAAATCAGCCGCTATCATCGTCATCACGCGCCGCCAGCCGTTTGACGCGCACGGCCGAGATTTTGTTGCGGGTTTTGCGCAGTATTTCGAAGCGGTAGCCGTGGAAGATGAACACCTGCCCCGGTTCCGGGATGGTCTGCGCCTCGTGAATGACCAGACCCGCGAGCGTGGTTGCTTCCTCCTCGGGCAAGCTCCAGTCCATCTGGCGGTTCAAATCGCGGATCGGGACAGTGCCGTCGACGTTGACGGTGCCATCGGCCTGCAGGCGGATCGACATCTCGTGTGTGTCGTGTTCGTCAGCAATCTGACCGACGATTTCTTCTAATATATCCTCAAGCGTGATGAGGCCCTGCACCTCGCCGTACTCGTCGACCACGAGCGCCATCTGCGCCTTCTTTTTCAGAAACTGATTGAGCTGCGTCTTGAGGCTTGTCGTGTCAGGGACGAACCACGGTGGCTGGACAAAACTCATGATGTCGAGCTTGGCGACATCCCAACCGACGCGGCCGAGCGCGGTGAGCAGGTCCTTGGTATGGAGGACGGCGACAATGTTTTCCGGTTCGTCACGCCACAGCGGCATTCGTGTGAACTGCGATTTCAAAATCTCATCGATGATGTCCTGCGGATCGCTGTCTACGTCCAGTGTCTCCATTTTGGTTCGATGAATCATGATGTCGGCGATCTGCAGATCGCGCAGGTCCAGCACACCGCCGAGCATATTCGCATCGTGCCTTAGAACCGTGCCTTCCTTCGCTTGCAGATCGATGGTGCCGCGGATCTCCTCGTGCGCCGCAAGGATGTTGGCGGCATCGTCCTCCTTGCCGGGCGTGAGCTTGAAAAACTGTCGGACCAGGAATTCGATCGACTTCGTAAACGGCGACAAGGCCGTCACCACCGTGCGCATGAACGGCGAAACGAACAGGGCCAGGCGATCGGAATAGGCCAGCGCGTAGGTCTTTGGTAGTACCGCGCCGAAGATGACAATCAGAACCGTCATCGCAATCGTGGCATAGAGGACGCCGACGTCGCCAGCGAGTTCGACGGCCAGTCCGGATGCTAACGCGGACGCCAGGACATCGACCAGCGTATTACCCAATAGAATGGCCCCGATCGTTTTCTCCGGCGCGACGAGCAGCCGGTTGACGCTCATGGCGGCAGCATTGCCCTCCTGCTCGAGGGCGTGCATGCGCGCACGCGAGGCGGCCGTGAGCGCGGTTTCCGACCCGCTGAAGAATGCTGACAGTGCAATCAGCGCGACAATGGCGGCAATAGTCAGGACGATTTCGAGGGTCATTGGACAATCCGTTTCGTGCGGCCGCCGCGGCAAACGTGGCGCGGATGGCGCAGGAGTATAGAACGATCACCAACAGCAATTCCAACAGTGGCGATCGCTCAACCGAGTATCTCACTTGCGAGAAATTGGCGGACTTTGTCGGGATCGACATCACGTGCGACGAACGCCTCGCCGATGCCGCGCACGAGAATGAATGTCAGCTTGCCGTCCCGGACTTTTTTGTCTTGTCCCATCAGCCGGACCAGTGTGTCGACGTCGGCATTGGCACCGGGAATATCCTGCAGCCGCGTCGGCAGACCGACGGCTGCCAGATGCGACGCAACACGTTGCGCCGTGCCGGGCGGGCACAGGCCTTCCTTTTCGGAGAAGCGAAACGCCTGCGCCATTCCGATGGCGACGCCTTCGCCGTGCAGAAGCCGGGACGAATAGCCGGTCCAGGCCTCAAGGGCATGACCAAACGTATGACCGAGATTCAGAAGTGCGCGATCACCCGTCTCGAATTCGTCGCGTGCGACGATATCTGCCTTGGCCTTGACACTCGTTTCGATGGCGCGGGTCAGGTCTGGGCCGGAATTGCCGAAAACTCCTTGCCACTGGTTTTCGAGCCATTCGAAAAACGGTGCATCGCCGAGCAGACCGTATTTTACAACTTCCGCGTAGCCGGCCCGCATCTCACGTTCGGGTAGAGTGGCCAGAACATCGGTGTCGGCGATAACCAGACTGGGTTGATGAAAGACGCCGATCAGGTTTTTTCCCTGCGGCGTATTGATGCCCGTCTTGCCGCCAACGGAACTGTCGACCTGGGCCAGAAGCGAGGTCGGGATCTGCACGAAGCGCACGCCGCGACGAAGAACTCCCGCTGCGAAGCCGGCCAGATCGCCGATGACGCCGCCGCCGAACGCGACGACAAAATCACCGCGCTCAAGACCCATTTCGAGCAGCCCCTCGCTCAGACGGGAGAGTTGCGCGAAGCACTTTGTCGCCTCGCCTGGGGGGAGGACAATCGAACCAGCGTGGCGGTTCTCCGCCTTCAGCGCCGCTTCAAGCGTAGCAAGATGGTGCCCGGCAACATTCTCATCCGTCACGATACCGCACTTACCCTTGCCGATGCGGGTCGCTATCAGACGCCCGGCCTCCGACAGAAGGCCTGGCCCAATGAGCACGTTATAGCTTCGAGCGCCGAGCACGACCGGCACCGTCTTTTCCGCGCGGGTTGTTCCGGACATCGAGTGGGCGAGCGTGGGCATCTGAGGTGTGTCTCGTTGTTTTTCCAACCGCAGAGTTCAGGCGGCAGGGACCGGCGCGAGTTTGGATTTCAGCGCCGAGATGGCTTCATTGACAATGACGTCGTGGGGAACGTCGCGGCTGTCGATCATAATGTCGGCTTCGGCATATACAGGATAGCGCTTGTCAATCAGGTCGCGCATGGTCGCTTCGGGATCGGCCGTCTTGAGGAGCGGGCGGTTCTCGCGCTTGGATACCCGTCGCATCAAGACCGGCAAATCGGCCCGGAGCCAGATCGAGATCCCGCTCTCGCGAATTTTCGCGCGTGTTTCCGGATTGATGAATGCGCCACCGCCGGTGGCCAAGACTTGCGGTCCATTGGCCAGCAACCGAGCAATGACCCGTCGTTCTCCGTCGCGGAAATAGGCTTCGCCGTGGTCAGCGAATATTTCGACGATCGACTTGGCCGCCACGCGTTCGATTTCTTCGTCGGCGTCAACAAACAGAAGGCCGAGCCGCGAAGCAAGGCGGCGACCGACCGACGACTTCCCACAGCCCATCAAACCGACAAGCACAACCGAGCGCTCGCCCAGACGGGCGACAAGCGCATCAATTGTGGTGATCTCCTTGGGTTCGTCCATGATGCCCGACAGCCTCTCACCCCCGAATCATGCAAACAATCCTGGTGATTGTAGCTCGTATGCTTCTGCATCCGTGTATTGCTCATCGGGGACCGGATTTCAAATGTCACATCGGGAACTGTGCCGGTTGGCGCAATCGCTCAGCTTCGGTTACCGTCCTCGGCGTCCAGCGAACACATTGGCGCCAACTTGAAGGGACAGTACTGAAAGGGGACGTGCGATCCGACATGCCAAGTCTTTTCCGGTTCCTGTTCGTCGTTGTTGCCTTCGTCGGCCTGTTCACGGCCGGGATGTGGTTTCTGGCGACAAAGTACGAGCCCGTTCAAAGGGAAGAGGTCAAAGTCGTCCCCGGTGTGAAGATCCGCAAAGAGTGAACCTCACGCGCCCATGCGCTGCCAATATCGCTCGCGACTGAGCCTTTCCCTGATTGCCGCTTGTGTGGCATTGCCGGCCGTGGCTGGTGGTATCCCGGGCCCGTTCGACGATCCCGAAACAACGCGGCCTGCGGCCAGCAAAAGCCGCCCCGCAGAGCCGATAGCGGGCGACGACATCATCGCGCCGAGTGGACTTCCAGCCGGCGCTGCTGCGGCTGCCGGGCCGATCGAACGGGAGACTTTGGCGCCGATCGAAGCCGAACCCGCGCCGCCAGCCGCGGCGGTTAACCCTGGACCCGCCGGATTCCCGCCAGCCGATGGTCGTGACGTGCCGCCCAGGTTTGGTTCGTCATCGACTTCTGGGCCGGGCGGATCAGATGGACAGCCACCGCGCTCAGATCCCGGTGCTACGACACGGACGGTGATGCGGAATGATTCCGCGCCTGCAATGACCGCGAATGGGCTGGGACCACCACTTGACCTCTGGCAGGGCCTGACACCCGAGGCGTTCGAAGTAGCGGTTTTAAAGCTCGACGTCCCCCCTCGTTCGCCCACCTTGCACGCGCTTTTCCGGCGCCTCCTGACTTCGGCGGTGCCGCTGACGCAAAGTGGCGCTGCCGATCTGCGTTTGACTGCCATTCGTGTCGACGCGTTGGAGCGGTCTGGACTCATTGACGAAGCGCAGCGGCTCCTTGATCAGCAACCGTCGGCTGGATCCGACCCGGTCCTTGCGGTGCTCGCCGCGCGCACGTCCATTGCACGCGGTGACAGTGATGCTGGTTGCGCGGTGGTGGCGGCAATGAACGCCGCGCAGGGACCGTTGCCAGCGTCCCTGAAGGGCTCGTCGCTCCTGGTGCGCGCCTACTGCGCAGCCATTGCAGAAAAGCGGGAGTCGGCTCAGTTGCAGGTCGCACTGGCTCGCGACGAGGGCGTTGAGGACAGCGCCGGCCTGGATGCCATCGATGCCATCGCAACGGGTGCAAAACCCGTCGTTCGTAAGGGGCAGAAAGTTGGACCGATCGACTGGCGTATTCTTGAACTCGGTGGTCCCGTTGACGCGGGCATGCTGGTCGAGACGGCAGGTCCGGATCTGTCGGCGCTGATCTCGCGTGACACGAAGACGGAACCTGCAATGCGGCTTGCCGCAGCCGAGCACGCGGCGCAATTGAATGCGATCACGGCGGCCGATCTGGCACAGGCTTATCGCAGTTTTACCGGCGGAGATGTCAGCAACGGTGGACCGATGGCAGCCGCGGTGCGCCGTGCGGCACTGTTCCAGTCGGCCGAAGACGAGATCACGCTGTTAAAGAAAGCGCGACTGATCCGGTCGTTCCTTGATGAGGCGCGGCGGGCAGGGCTTTACTGGCCCGGATTGCAGATTATGGCCCCGGCCGCGGCATCTATTCAGCGCGTGCCGGAAATCGGGTGGTTTACCGAGACGGCGATTGAAACGGCCATCGCTTCCGGCAATTTCGCCGGTGCGCGTCAATGGGCTGAGTTCGGCGACACGTTGGATGCTCCTGCGAACTCTTTCGGGGACGGTCGGGGCGGCCGGTCGAACGGATTATGCTCATTGGCTCGCGCTCGCCGACGTCGCGGATCCATCGATGAGTGAGGGACGGTCCCGGCATTTGGCTGCGCTGGAAGGACTGGCCGCGCACGGTCGATTTTCCCCCGATCAATTGCATCGGCTGGCCACAGTGCTCGATGCGTTGCAAATCCAGGTGCCCATTCCGCTTTGGGATCTGGCAAGCCGGACGGAGCAGCCTAACTCTGGATTTCTGCCAGACACCGGCGTCCTGACCGCGTTGTCGGAATCCGCGAAGAAAAAAGAGTTCGGCCACACGGTGTTGCTCGCCATGCAGGCGCTCGGACCGAATGGCGCCGAAGGCGCGCACATCATTTCGCTGGGCGATACCATCCGCGCGCTGCGGAGCGCCGGGCTCGAAGCGGACGCGCGCGCTCTGGCACTGGAAGCCTTATTCATGGGCTGGCCACGGTCGTCAGGCTGACGCATGACAGCAACCAACCCCCATGACATCGCAAATTTTTTAGAGATGCTCGCCTCGGAGAGAGGTGCCTCGCACAACACTCTCGACGCCTATCGGCGCGATCTTGAAGATTTCTCGGAGTTTATGAGCGACCGCACGGCCGGACTGCGCATGGCGGTGCGCAACGACATTGCAGCTTACCTGGAGCATCTTGGACGGGCCGGTCTTGCGCCGGCGTCGCGGGCGCGGCGTCTTTCCGCTGTTCGGCAACTTTATAAGTTTCTCGAAGCTGAAGGAGCGGTTGGCGACAATCCAGCATCCGGCGCGAAGGCCCCGAAGCTCGGACGCCCGTTACCCAAGATACTATCGGTCGCCGAAGTGGACCGGTTGATGCAAACGGCCACAGTGGCGACCGAGGGTAGAAGCGGGCGTGAGCTTGCCCGCGCCGTGCGGTTTCACGCGCTGCTTGAACTCCTTTATGCGACCGGTATGCGCGTCTCTGAATTAGTTTCGCTGCCACGTAGCGTCCTGAACGGCGACCCGCGTGTGTTAACGATTAGAGGTAAAGGCGGGCGAGAGCGGCTTGTGCCGCTCAATTCAGCGGCGCGCAAAGCTCTCGACCGCTATCTGTCGCTGGGGAGTTCGCCGAGCGATCAATTGGCGCCGATGCTGGCGACGCGCTGGCTTTTTCCGTCACGCGGAGCGGAAGGGCATGTCACCCGTCAGGGCTTCGCGCTCGATCTGAAAGCTTGCGCGGAGGCCGCATCGCTCGATGCCGATCGCGTGTCGCCACATGTGCTGCGGCACGCATTTGCCAGCCATCTGCTCGACCGTGGCGCGGACCTGCGCACCGTGCAGCAATTGCTCGGGCATGCCGATATCTCGACAACCGAAATCTATACGCACGTTCTCGAAGAACGCCTGAAGAAAATCGTTTTCGAGCACCATCCGCTAGCCAAGCGCGACCGTTGAGGGTCAACGGCCGAACGTCTGGTCGGCAATCGTGTTCACACCCTCGCGCAGCGCTTCGAAAATGCCGGGCTCTGTCATGGCGTGGCCCGCGCGTTCGATGTACCGCAGGCGGCACTGGTTGCCCCAGGCCGTGGCCATGGATTCCGCGGCTGCCGGCGGACAAAGCAAATCGTAGCGTCCCTGGATCAACACACCGGGTATGCCGCTGAGGCGCCAGGCCTCGTCAAGCAGCTGACCCGGTTTCATGAAAAAGTTATGGGCGATATAGTGGGCTTCCAAAATCGGGGTCGGCGCGATGCGACCGGTCTTGGACACTGTGCGGTCCGGCAGTCCGGTCGAGGCCGGAAGAAGCTCCGACAGAGCGCGTTCGTAGGCGTTCCAGACTTGCGCGGCTGGGCCGTAGGTGGCTGGATCGGGATCGCGCAGGCGCGCTACATAGGCTCGGAGTGGGTCATCGCGCTCGGCGACCGGCAGTTCATGTAAAAACGCTTTGTAGAGTTCCGGCCGAAAACGCTGTGGTCCGTCAACGAAGGCCCATTGAATTTCCTCATCAGTACCCAAGAAGATCGCGCGCAAGACCAATCCAGCGACCCGTTCGGGATGCTGCTCGGCGTAAGCGAGGCCCAAGGTCGAACCCCAGGAGCCGCCGACGACGATCCACCGCTCAACGCCGAAGTGGTTTCGGATGCGCTCAATATCGGCGATCTGATGCGCCATCGTGTTGGCTGTACAGGACAAATACGGATGGCTCCGGCCAGCGCCGCGCTGATCGAAGAGAAACGCGTGAAATCGGTCGCGGATCGAACAGATCGCGGTGCGCGTGCTGCGAGCCACTACCCGGTCCACCGTGCAAGAAAACTGCGGGGATGCCATCGCTGCGGCCGCATTGTTCGACGTAAAGCCAATGTCCGTCGCCGACATTCAGCATAATTGCGTCGAAAGGGCGTTGCGGCGGGCCGCGCGTCTCGCTCAACGGTCACGTCCTTCTCAGTTGCCAGTTTTGATGAACCTAACCGATTGCCGCAGCTTCGCCAGCCCTTCAGCGCGTCTCCGTTGAACGCGGAAGCCGCGCTTCCGTGGTGCCTAGAGCATCGGCCAGTCGCGCCGTCGCCGAACCGGGCTTGAGCGGCTTTTGCTGGCTTTCATGGGGCGCCCACGCCGTCATCACCAGCACTTCGAATGTCGCCGCAACCCGACCGTCGGCATCGGCAAACCGCTCGGCGTAAATCTCGCACGCGCGCATGAGGAGGCGCCGGGTAACGGGCACCCGGCGCCGAGCGGAGAGGACATTTCCAGCACCCATGCCGCGCAAATCCTGCATCAACGCGAGAGCACTCGCATAGCGCACACGCACGGCGTCGCTGTCGACCACGGGCAATGCGAACCCGGCGCGCTGGAGCAGCCCGCCGAGATCGCGGACGTCGGCAAACGGAGCGACCCTCGGAGACGCGCCGTCGGTGATTTCCGCTTCCGCCTCCAGCCACGCACGGCGCAACTCGTGTAACGTGGCGCCGCCCAACACAGCGCCGATGAACAGGCCATCCGGCTGCAGGCAGCGGCTTATCTGGAGAAGTGCTCCGGGCAGATCATTGACCAACTGCAGCGTGAGTGGCGCAATGATGAGATCGAAAGTTGCAGCTGCGAACGGGAGCGCTTCCTCGTCGCCAATGACAGCCCATCCGTTTGGCGGAAGCAAATCGGGTATTGTGTCCATGGCGACGACACGCTTCAGCCCGCAAAGGGCAAGTGCGTCACCGATCGCGGGACCTTGCGCTCCAACGACGAGCGCATTGGAGAAATTGCGCTGGATCAGCGCCAGACGCTCCACAACGTCGTCGCGAAAGCGCTCGAGCAAAAATGCGTGGTTTTGCATCCCCGCCGCGGCGCGACGACGGCGATCCCGCAACAAGGAACGATCGAAGATCTTCGGCAGATCGCTCATTCCAGGTCCGATCCTTCGCCTCTCGCTTCGGGCAGCAGTTGCTTCTAGTATAGGGCATGCCGTCGCGGGATTTCAAAACTGACGATGCCGTTTCCTCGTCCACGCGTCCGCGGCTGCGCGCCCGGCTGCGACGGGCTTGGTCGGGTTTGTCCGATCTCATCCTCCCGCCGGTCTGTCTCAGTTGTCGCGAGCCGATGACAGCGCACGATACGTTGTGCGCGACATGCTGGAGCGGCATCGACTTCATTCGGCCGCCGATTTGCGACAAACTTGGCATCCCCTTACCGTTCGCGACCGGGGAAGTCTCGCTGTCGGCGGCGGCCATGGCTGATCCGCCAGTCTATGACAGAGCGCGGGCGGCGGCGCACTATTCCGGCATCATGCGACGGTTGATCCACGATCTCAAGTTTCACGACCGCGATGATCTTGTCGGGCTAATGGGCACATGGCTGATGGATGCTGGCCGAGATGTCCTGGCGCAGTCGGACCTGATCGTGCCGGTGCCGCTTAGCCGTAGCCGCTTGCTCCGGAGACGGTTCAACCAATCGGCGCGACTGAGTGGAGACATTGCGCGAAAGTCCGGGTTGCCCATGGATGCCTTGTCGCTCATCCGAATGCGATCAACTGCTTCACAGTTGGGGCTTAGCCGGTCAGATCGTGAGGCTAACGTGCGGGGCGCCTTCGCGGTAAGGGAAAACCGCCGTGACCGGATCGACGGCCGCCGAATCGTCCTCATTGACGACGTTTTGACCACCGGGGCCACGGTTTGCGCTGCGACGCGGGCGCTGCGCCGGGCTGGGGCGGATAGCGTGGCCGTACTGACGCTGGCGCTCGTTACGGGCGACGGCCTTGGCGATTGAGGCACCCAATTCAGTGGGCAACGCAGACTGCGGCATCCCTGGCCTTTGAATGAATGGCGCCGCGGACCTATGATGTTGACTTCAACCAGGGTCGGAGGGCCGCGGGCGATGAAAAAAGTCGTTATCTACACGGCGTCCTACTGCCCTTACTGCCATTTGGCGAAAGAGCTTCTTCGGACCAAGGGCACAACGTTTGAGGAAATCGACGTGACCGGCAATGCGTCGCGACGCTCGGAGATGGCCTCGAAAGCAGGGCAAGCGACGGTACCGCAGATCTGGATTGGTGAAACCCATGTCGGGGGTTGTGACGATCTGCATGCCTTGGACCGCAGCGGAAAGCTCGATCAATTGCTCGCGGCATGACCGCCCGACCTAACCCGTAATCGCGTGCTTGTGCGCGCGTTCAAAAAAGAACCAGCACCCCATGGCAGACCCTGTTTCCGGCCGGACGTTCAGGGCCGCTCTCGTGCAACTCTGCTCCGGCCGGGACGTCGACAGGAACGTCGTCGAAGCGGAACGTCTGATCCGTGCAGCGGCAGCCGGCGGGGCGCACTATGTCCAGACGCCGGAAGTGACCACACTGATGGAATTGGAAAGCGCCAGGCTGTTTGCGGCCGTCGAACCGGAAGATTCCAACCGGGCCTTACAAGCGTTCCGTAATCTGGCAGCGGAATTGAAAATTTGGCTGCATATTGGCTCGATGGCCGTCAAAGTCGCACCCGACAAGATCGCCAACCGGGCCTATGTGCTGACACCGGACGGCGCGATTGCGGCGACCTACGATAAAATCCACATGTTCGACGTCGATCTACCGGGAGGGGAGAGCTACCGGGAAAGTAAGAATTATCGCCCGGGCGACCGGGCCGTGGTGGCCGCGCTGCCGTGGGGCGGACTTGGCCTATCGATCTGCTACGATCTTCGTTTTCCACATCTGTACCGAGCCTTGGCAAAGTCGGGAGCAGTGTTCCTGGCCATCCCGGCGGCATTTACCAAGGTGACAGGAGAAGCCCACTGGCACACGCTGCTGCGGGCGCGGGCCATCGAATGCCAGTGCTACGTTTTCGCCGCCGCTCAAGGTGGGCGGCACGAGCACGGACGCGACACCTATGGCCATAGCCTCATCATCTCACCGTGGGGTCAAATTCTGGCAGAGGGCGGCGTTCAGCCTGGGGTCATCTCGGCCGACGTAGACTTGCAAGCAATCGAGGAGGCGCGCAAACGCGTACCCTCTTTGGGCCACGATCGCCCCTTCACCGTCGCGAGCCGGAGCGGAGCATGATCAAGTACAGTCTCATCTGTGAAACCGGACACGAGTTTGAGGGCTGGTTCCAGAACAGTAGCGCTTTCGATGTTCAGAGCGCCAATGATTTGGTTAGCTGCCCTTCGTGCGGAACTCATCAGGTGCAGAAGGCCTTGATGGCTCCGGCGGTTTCGATGCGGTCGGCTCGGCCAGACCCGATCCCGAACCGGCCAACGCCCGGACCGGCGACGACGACGCACGCCTACGTACCGCCGTCGATTGCCGATATCGTTCATAAGATACGGGCAGAAGTTGAAAAGCGCTCTGAATACGTTGGCCCGCAATTCGCCGAAGAAGCACGCCGCATCCATTACTCCGAAAGTCCGGAACGAGGGATACATGGCGAGGCAACGTCGGATGAAGTTGCCGAACTCGACGCGGAAGGCATCCAGGTTTTCGCGCTGCCCGTTCTTCCAGAGGAGCGGAACTAATATTTAGCGGCGGCACTGCGAGCTTTCGGTGCGTTCACACGCGCGTCAAGCCGAAGGACTATCTCACGAGCGCACGTCGCTGCGGCCGGAGCGTAGACAGCCATGACTTCCAATTCACACCATGCCAACCCGCCGATAGACATCGACGAGGATACCCCGGCCAACTCATCCCTAAACGCCACGATCGGAGATGTGATTGCCGAGCGTTTGTCGCGACGCGATCTTATTCGCAGCGCCCTGGCTGTTTCGGTCATGACCAGCACGATCGCACCGCTCGCACTCGCTGCCGCCGCTCGGCCGGTGGGCGCCGCAAATGGGGTTAGGCCAAGCTTTGTTTTCGCCGAAGTCGAGGCGGGGTCTGACACAACCCATCATGTCGCCGATGGCTATCACGCCGATATTTTGATCCGCTGGGGCGATCCGGTACATTCGGGAGCGCCGGACTTCAATCCTGCCGAACCGTCGGCTGCTGCCCAGGACAGGCAGTTCGGCTACAACAATGACTTCATTGGCTTCATCCCGCTTGAAGGACGCGCCGATCACGGCCTGCTCGTCGTCAACCACGAATACACCAATGACGACCTCATGTACTTTGGTCTTCTGGGGTGGACCCGCAAGGGCAAGCTCGACAGCATGTCCGACGAGCAGATCCGCACATCAATGGCTGCTCACGGCGGCACCGTGATCGAGGTCAAGCGCGTTGATGAACGCTGGCGCGTCGTGGAGAATTCGAAGTACGCCCGTCGCATCACGGCGCAGACGCCAATGCAGTTGACCGGACCGGCGGCCGGACACCAACTGCTGCAGACGATTGGCGATCCGTCGGGTACGCGCGTGCTTGGGATGCTCAACAACTGCGCCGGTGGCGTGACGCCATGGGGCACGTGGCTGACGTGCGAAGAGAATTTCAATTTTTACTTTTCCAACAAAGAAGCCCTTAAAAAACACCCGTCGGCGGTCCAACTCCGGCGCTACGGCGTGGGCGAGGGGTATTACCCCTGGAGCCGCGTCGATACTCGATTTGACATTGGACAGGAACCGAATGAATGCAACCGTTTCGGCTGGGTGGTCGAGATCGATCCCCTCGATCCGAATTCAACTCCGAAGAAGCGGACCGCGCTTGGACGCTTCAAGCACGAAGGCGCCGGCAACATCGTCAACACGGATGGCCGGTTCGTTATCTATCAGGGTGACGATCAGCGCTTCGACTACGTTTATAAGTTCGTGACCGAGGGCAAGGTCAATCCAGCCAACCGTGCGGCGAACATGGATCTTCTCGATACCGGCACGCTGTACGTGGCGCGTTTTGATGCGAAGGGACGGGGCGAATGGCTGCCGGTCACCGCAAGCAATCCAAACCTGTCGAGTTTTGCCGATCAGGGAGAGATTCTCATCCATGCCCGCCTCGCAGCCGATGCACTTGGCGCGACGAAAATGGATCGTCCGGAAGACGTGGAAGTCAATCCGAAGACGGGCAAGGTTTACGTGATGCTGACGAACAACGACAAGCGGTCGGCCAAGGATGCGGATGCGGCCAATCCGAGGCCGGAGAACCGGTTTGGCCACATCATCGAGATCACCCCCGATCAGGGCGATCATGCCGCAACGGGCTTTGCGTGGGAAATCCTGGTCAAATGCGGTGATCCGTCGATTGCCGCAGTTGGCGCGACTTTCAATGCAGCGACCAGCAAGAACGGCTGGTTTGGAATGCCCGACAACTGCGCTGTGGATGCGGACGGGCGTTTGTGGGTTGCCACTGACGGCAACAATCTCGAGGTCACCGGCCGCACCGATGGTCTATTCGCATTGGAGACGGAGGGCGCATTGCGCGGAACATCGCGTTTGTTTTTCCGCTGCCCAACGGGGGCGGAAATGTGCGGACCTTACTTCACTCCCGATCTCGAAACATTGTTTGTCGCCGTTCAGCACCCCGGTGAATCCGAGGATCCAGCAAACCCCGCCTCTACCGAAAATCCGACGACGCGTTGGCCCGACTTCAAAGATGGGCAGCCGCCGCGACCCTCGGTCGTTGCCATCACGAAAATCGGCGGCGGCAAGATCGGAGTATGAGCGGGCGTTACCCCTGCTGGCCTCCGTCCATCAGTACGAAGTCCTCGCCGGTCCGCGTATCCGGGTGGGCGGGAAGTTCCGTTGTGACCAGCACCATTCCGGGATGCATGCGATCGACAATCGCCTGGCGAACTGTTTCGTCGGACTTGATCCGCTTCAGCACGGCCTCGTCAGGCTGACCGAGCGGCACGCCGGTGCGGTCGAAATGACTGATGGCGTGCCAGATCATGCCTTGCCGGTCGGCATGGGCCCCAGCGAGCATAAAGACATGACGGCCGAGTGGCTGGTCGGGATTGGTGATGGTAGCCGGCCCACTTGCCACGACCGATCCATTTTCCAACACAGCGATGGTCATATCCGCGTGACTGACGATGATCGCGGTCGCCGTGTCGCCCTTCGCAACCTCCGCCTGCCAGGGCAATTTCTCGCCTTTGAGGCCGGACTCGACGGTTTTGAATTCCGATTCCGCATAGTTGCCAAGGACCAGACCGGGATGAATGACTTCCGTTGGATCGGTATGACTGCCGGCGAGAATGACGGGGGTGCCGACATGAGTGACGCCGAACAGAAGCTCGGAAAACTTCAGCGGTAGTCGAACGCAGCCGTGAGACGCCGGATAGCCGGGAAGATTGCCGGCGTGCAGAGCGACGCCGTTCCACGTCAGCCGGTTCATGTTCGGCATCGGAGCTTCATTGTAGGTCGAGGAGTGGTGGTTCTTGTCCTTCTCCAAAATCGTGAAGACGCCGGTCGGCGTTGTGTGACCTGGCTTGCCGGTCGAGCAGGTGGAAACAGCGATGCGGATGCCATTGCGGTAGACAAACACCCGTTGCTCGGGAATGGACACGACAATGGCGACCGGTCCGGACGGCGATCGTTCCGGGTGCCACGTGAACTCGCCCGGCTTGAGCTCTTCGACCTTCTTGTAAACCGGGTCAGCCAGCAACGGCGTGTGGCCGAGACGGCTTACCGAAGCGGCGGCACCCGCTGTGATCCCAGCCAAGACGTGGCGTCGTGTCAGCATACTCGCGTTCTCACACTTAAAATTCGACCAACCCGACGTAGCCTAGGTCGATGGACGCGACAATGCGAGCCCTGTGATATCGTCGGCCTGTTCGGCGGTGCCAGCGAATGCATCGACGTCCTCGATGATGCCCGCCACGATCGCCTCCGCCGGCTGTCCCAGCGAACGCAGCAGGCGGTGTGTGAGGCGTTCCTCACCGAATTCGCGCTTTCCGCTGTCGTGAGCTTCGGTGATGCCGTCAGAGAAGGCAAACAGCAAATCGCCGGGATCTAGGATCAAATCGGCTTCTTTGGCCGACTTGTCGTCAAAGAGCCCGAGTGGAAGTCCGGTTGCGGGCAATTTCAATATCGAACCATCGGCCCGCACGACCACCGGGGCGTTGTGACCGCAGTTGCCGTAGTACATATGGCCCGTTGCCAGTTCGATGACGCCGAAAAAGACAGTGGCGAACAGCGAGGCGGGATTGTCGCGGCAGATAAGTTTGTTGGCGCGCGCCAAGACTTTGGCGACCGTATTTTCTTTGCGGGCGGACGCCCGCAGGATCGTGACGACATTGGCGGTGAAGAGCGCGGCAGGCATGCCTTTGCCGCAGATATCGCCAACGGCGAAGGCGAATTTGTCGCCGGGCAAGCGGAGATAATCGTAGAAATCGCCGCCGACTTGCCGGGCTGCACGGATGCTGGCGGCCACATCAAGCCGGTCCGCGACCTGGGTCAGGATCTCGCGTCGCGGCAGAAAGGACTGCTGAATGACAGCAGCACTGGCGAGTTCCGCTTCCTGCCGCCGCTTGCTCTGGATTTCACCGGCGAAACGGCGGAACACTGTTGCAAACTCCGCCAGCTGAGCCGGCGGATTTCTCAGATCGTCAAGAAGTAGCGGATCGAACTCCTGCTTTTCGAGCCCGGACAGAGCGTTCGTGTAGAGGCCGATCGTGCGATTGACACAGTCAAGCTGGCGGCCGAGTTGGGCGATGATTGAACGCAGGAATACCGGGTTATTCTGACCGAATTCAAGGATGCGGTGCCGTTCGATGCGATGCGCTGTGATCGGTCCTTCGGCGACTATGCTCGCGGTGCGCGGTAGATCGGCGAACACGCCGACTTCTCCAATCAGACGCGGAGCCGTAATCGTTGCCAATCGAACAGCTCCGTAGGCCGTTTCAGCGATAACCGCCACTTCGCCGGAAGCTAGAAAATAGGCAGCGTCCGTCGCCGCGCCCTGCTTTAGCAGCGCATCACCTTGGTCCAGGAACACGACGCGCGACGTCGCGATTAAATTTCGAAATGCGACCGTGTCGAGCACGTCGGGGGCCGGGTCGGTCATTGGCCGGGCGCCGGCGACGACGTCGGATTGGAGAGTGAGAATGTCACCGTCACGCGGTTACCCAGCCCGGCGCGTGAGTACTCCAGGCGATCACTGAAGTCATGGACCAGGCCAATGCCTAATCCGCCCGGCTCAAGATCTTCAAGCGAGCCTTGCACGTGCTTTACCGGAGCTGAGGCAACGTCAAAGGGGCGGCCGTCATCTTCCACTGTCATAGCCAATCGGTTTGGGTCAATTTCAACACTTACGCTGGCGTGGCGGTCGTCGCCGCCATGCCGGAGCACGTTACCCAGCAATTCTTCGAGGCATATCTGCATGGCGTAAGCCGTTTCACCCGGAAGGGCTTGTTCGGCGGCAATCGTATCCAGCCATCGGGCCGTTGCGACGGTCTCGGCAACCGTCACCGGGAAATCTCGTCGCCAACGCCCGGCCTCGGCCATGCAATGATCAACTCACCAATGCTACGGCGCTAACGCTGTCGGCTGCTATCGGAATGACGGTATCAATACCGCTTGTACGCAGCGCGCGATCGACATTCGGCTGTGGTTGTAAAAGTACAAGCTTGCCACCTTTGTTGGCGACGGTTTTGGCGGCGACAACAAGCGTCCGCATACCAAGAGAGCCCATGAAATCCACGCCAGCAAGGTCGATGACGACCTTATTTTTGGAGCCGGCGACAACATTCATTTTCATATCGATCGCATTGACGCCCTCGATATCGAGACGTCCATCCAACACAACGTGCGTTATGCCGTCGTCGCCATCACGAATATCAATCTTCATTCTTACCCTCCCAAGCGGCCGCTTGCGATTGGCTCGTGGAAATTCTATCCATCGGTCATCGCGCTACAATAATTGACCGTAATGAACACGGACCAATTGCACCAGCGGGATATTCACTGGCCGGAAGCACTTGCGTCCGTAAAAATATGACACTCTCATGACGATCGGGTGCGCAGAAGGACAATTCAGAATTCTTCGACTTTGTGCAGCACCAGTTTCCAGCCGGCCTCGCCGGGCTTCAGTTTGTATTGGAGCTGACGCCATTTATCCGTGGACTTGGCGGTTGCCGCATTCTGAATTCTAAACCGTGTGACGAAAGTCGTTTCAACGATGGCGCTTTCGTCCCCGCCTGCAAAGCCAGCGGCGAGTTTTGGGTCGGCGGCGAAGTCAGGGATGTAAATCTGCGACATGCTTTTCTTGTTGTTCACCGCATAGGCGACGACACCGCCGCGCTTGGGCTCAGCATTCAAGATCGTAAATACATAAATCTCCGGATCGCCATTTGAGTCAATATCAGCGACCTCTGCGCGAACAACGCTGCCGTCGATCACATGGCTCACCGGGTCGTTCACGGCCCGCAATGCCAACGGCTTGATTGTCAGTTTCGATTTGCCAGCGTCTTGCTTCGCAGATACCTCGAACGTGACGCCCTGTAACGTCAAAGTCTCTTTGTAATCGGCCGCGACCGCATACGAAGACGTGGTTGCGAGCACGGCAAGGGCCAGTATGTGCGAGTACCGGCCGAAAACGATGGTGTGCGGCATTGAATCTCCTGCGTCAGACGCTTCGCAATGGTCATTCAGCGCGGCTCGCCTTCACACTGCTTTGGCGGCGCCGCGACGATAGCGGCATACCTTCCGTCGCGTGTCAGGACTTCCAGACACGACTTCGTCGCGACATTCCACCAAACGGTCATCTTGGCGTCCGTTGATTTACCTGCATGATGAAGGATGTATCCACGCGCGAGTAGCTCGCTCTCACCGTCTCGGCCCTTGACTCCGACAAGGTCGGCGACGGCCTCCGGGGGAGCGGCCCACGCCACGTTCGACGTCACGATCATCACGTAAATGGCTGCACAGCGGATGACTGATCGCATTCGTGGCTCTACTCCAACCGGGTTGCACCTGGAATTGCCTAGCAAATGATTGAGCAACCGCCCAGCCCAGGGTGGTCCGACCGACCTGAACCGGGACGAGTTGTCCATCAGCCTGGAAGACCCTTGCCCCTGGGCCGAAGCCGGGTACAACCAGGGAACGTCTGGCCGCGTTCTAGCGCGTCCGCGATCCCGGAGATCCTTGCCTGATGAACCTGCACGCCAAGCCCGAGACCGCTTTTCCCCGCGACGACGCCGTGGTCCGCCGCGACTGGACGCGCGACGAGGCCCAGGCAATCCACGATATGCCTCTGATGGATTTACTGTTTCGGGCCCAGACCGTGCATCGCCGAAGCTTCGATGCCAATCGGGTCCAAATGAGCCGGCTGCTGTCCATCAAGACGGGGGGATGCGCCGAAGATTGCGGCTACTGCAGCCAGTCGGCGCATCATGAGTCGGGGCTCAAGGCGACCAAGCTGATGGAAGTCGAGCGGGTGCTGGCCGAAGCGCGCAAGGCGAAAGCGACCGGGGCCACGCGCTACTGCATGGGTGCGGCTTGGCGCGAACCCAAGGACCGCGATATGGACACGATCCTCGCCATGATCGAGGGCGTGAAGGCGATGGGCATGGAAACCTGCATGACACTGGGGATGCTCAGCGATCAGCAGGTGGTGCGGTTGCGCGATGCCGGACTCGACTACTACAATCACAACGTGGACACGTCCGAACGGTACTACCCGGAAGTCATCAAGACGCGGACCTATGCCGAACGGCTCGACACGCTGGAGCGGGTGCGCGCGGCGGGCATGAAGGTTTGTTCTGGCGGCATCATGGGGATGGGCGAGGAGACGGCTGACCGGGTCGACATGCTTGTGACGCTGGCCAATCTTTCGGAGCATCCCGAGAGCGTTCCCATCAACATGCTGATCGCCATCCCCGGCACGCCGCTGGAGAACACCGATAAGATCGATCCGATCGCCTTCGTGCGCGTGATCGCGACGGCAAGAATCCTGATGCCGAAATCGATGGTGCGCCTGTCGGCCGGGCGCTCGGAAATGAGCGACGAGATGCAGGCCATGTGCTTCTTCGCCGGCGCCAACTCGATCTTTTGCGGCGATGTGCTGCTCACCGCCGACAACCCCGGTGAAGACAAGGATGCGATCCTCTTTACGAAGCTTGGCTTGAAGCCGATGGAACTCGACAGCGACGAAACCCCGGGCGCCATTCCGAGCCCTGAACGGCCGGCATGCACGAAGATCACGAGCGCGCACTGAAGGCGCTGGCCGCGCGCGGGCGACTGCGCGCACTTGCGCCGCGACGCGGCATCGATTTCTCGTCGAACGATTATCTCGGGCTCGGCGCATCACGGGAGCTGGCGGAAGCCATATCCGAAGCACTCGCGCGCGGTGTGCCCGTTGGGGCCGGCGGATCGCGGCTGCTGCGCGGCAACGATCCCGAGCACGAGGCCCTGGAAGAAGAAGCGGCACGTTTCTTTGGCGCCGAATCAGCCCTCTATATGGGTGGCGGATTTGCGGCCAATACCGCGATCTTCGCAACGCTGCCACAGCGGGGCGACATCATTGTCCACGACGCCTTGATCCATGCCAGCGCGCACGACGGCATGCGCATGAGCAAGGCCGAGTACGTGGCAGCGGCACACAATGACCCCAATGATTTTGCAGATGCGATCAACAAATGGCGCGCAGCCAGCGGCAATGGGCGAGTCTGGATCGCGATCGAAAGCCTCTATTCGATGGAGGGCGACACCGCACCGATCGACGCATTCGATCAGCTTGCGCGGGACAGCGACGCCGTTCTTATCATCGATGAAGCGCATGCGACGGGCGTATTTGGACCGGAAGGGCGTGGATTGGCGGCGGGACTCGAAGGGTCGCCACACGTGGTGTCGTTGCATACGTGTGGCAAGGCACTCGGCGTTATGGGCGCCTTGGTCCTGGCACCGCGGACGTTGCGGGATTTTCTCGTCAATCGCGCGCGACCATTTATTTACGCGACCGGACCGTCGCCGCTTATGGCGGCCGGCGTGCGTGCGGCCTTGCGGCTGTCGGCGACTTCGCCTCGGCGGCGCGAAATGTTGATGGGCCGGATTGAAGCATTCGGCCGATCGCTTCAGGACAAGTGCGGGATCGACGCAAGCTGGTCGCAGATTCAGCCGGTGATCGTGAAGAGCGACACGCGGGCCGTTGCCATTGCCGAGGCCTTGCAAGCTAAGGGATATGACGTGCGGGCTGTCCGCCCGCCAACGGTTCCGGAAGGCACTGCGCGGTTGCGGGTCTCGCTCACCTTGAATGCGAGTGCGGAAGATACATCTTCGTTCGTCGATGCGCTTGCTCACGAACTTGGGAGACCTGCTCCATGAAACCGCGTTTCGTTGTCAGTGGAACGGATACGAACGTCGGCAAGACAGTTTTTGCTGCCGGGCTCGCCGGGGCGCTTCAGGGCTATTACTGGAAGCCGATTCAAAGCGGTGCTGCGCCCGAGGGCGATAAAGAAACGGTGATGCGGCTCTCCGGACTGCCGTCCAATCACATCTTGCCCGAGCGGTACCGCCTCAACGCGCCGCTATCACCGCATCGGTCTGCTGAACTTGACGGCATCACGATCCAGCCCGCGACGCTCATTCCGCCAGGTGTGGAAGGACCGCTCATCATCGAGGGCGCCGGCGGCCTGATGGTGCCGATCACAAGGGAATTTCTGCAACTCGACCTTTACGCCAAATGGGACCTGCCGATCATCCTGGTGGCGCGGACCACGCTTGGCACAATCAACCATACGCTCCTCTCAATCACGGCGCTGCGGATGCGGGAAGTTCCGTTGCTGGGCGTTGCGTTTGTCGGCGAAGATAACGCCGACAACATTCGGACCATTGGCGAAATTGGCGACGTTCGCATTCTCGGCCGGCTACCCCACTTACCGCAACTCAATGCACACTCTCTGCGTGATGCTTTCATGACCCACTTCCGCGAGGAGGACTTCGCTTGAGCCGGTCCACCGTCTGGCATCCGTTCACGCAGCATGCGATCGCACCGCTTCCAGTTCCCATCATTGCTGCGGAAGGCGCGCATCTGACGGCGGCAGACGGACGCCGCATCTACGACGGTATTTCATCGTGGTGGGTCGTGACGCATGGCCATCGCCATCCCCGCATCATCGACGCAATGAAGCGGCAGGCCGATCATCTCGATCAAGTGATCTTTGCCGGTTTTACGCACGCGCCGGCCGAGGAAACCGCGGAAAAGCTCGTGCATCTTACAGCACGCAGCTTCGGGAACAGCGATCTGGCGCACGTTTTTTATTCCGACAGCGGGTCAACGGCCGTGGAAGTCGGTCTGAAGATGGCGCTCGGATATTGGCGTAACATCGGCGAACCGCGGACACGCATCATTGCGCTCGAACATGCTTATCACGGCGACACGATCGGGACGATGTCGGCCGGAGCGCGGGGCATTTTCAACGCGCCTTATGAGCCACTGTTGTTCGATGTGGCGCGGTTGCCGTTCCCTGCGTTGGGTCGCGAAGAAGAAACATTGACCGCGCTTGAAGATCTGCTCCGGCAAACCCCGACTGCTGCGATCATTCTCGAGCCGCTGCTTCTCGGCGCAGGTGGCATGCTGATTTATTCTCCAGCGATTCTACGACGTCTCTCGGAAATTGGACGCGCCCACGGCGCGCTGCTCATCGCAGATGAAGTCATGACAGGCTTTGGGAGGACGGGCACGATGTTCGCGTGCGAGCAGGCGTGCATCACGCCTGACATCCTGTGCGTGGCAAAGGGCTTGACGGGCGGCTCTGTGCCGCTCGCAGCGACGCTCTCCACGCGCGCGATTTTCGACGCGCATTATTCCAGCGACCGGACGAAGACGTTTTTTCATTCGTCGAGTTACACGGCCAACCCTATTGCATGTGCAGCCGCTTCGGCCAATCTCGACATCTGGCTCAATGAGCCCGTTATCGAGCGCATTGCCGCTCTGGCACATCTTCAGTCGAACGGGCTGGCCACATTGGCAAATGATGGCCGGTTTACCAATTGCCGGCAGATCGGCACGATCACGGCCGTTGATGTGGCGGTCAACGACGCGGGTTATCTTGCCGATGTCGGCCCCAGGCTCTACCAACACGCCATCGCCAACGAGGTTCTTTTGCGCCCGCTTGGCAACACACTCTATGTGATGCCGCCTTACTGCACGACGGCCGCTGACCTCGATCGTGTTTATGCCGTGATGCAAAGTGCCGTTCAGGCCATTACCTCTCGCATGTGAAAGTCCGCCATGGGTTCCACCATCCTTTCCACAGGGCACTATGCGCCCGAGCGCCGCGTCGGCAACGCGGAGATCGAGGCTCGTCTCGGCCTGGAAGACGGTTGGATCTTGCGACGTACGGGTATTCGTGAGCGGCGCTATGCCGAACCTGATGAAGCGTTATCGGATATGGCAATCAGGGCCGGGGAGATGGCCCTATCGCGCATCGGCTTTGACCGGGCGCGCATCGGGCTTCTCATTCTTGCGACATCGACCCCGGACCATCTGCTGCCGCCTAGCGCTCCGCTCGTCGCGTATCGTCTCGGGCTTACGGGTGCTGGTGGAATTGACATGGCCGGAGCATGCGGCGGCTTTCTGCACGCGCTCACCTACGCCGACGGTTTTGCGCGGCTGCATAAAAAGCCTGTACTCGTCATCGCCGCCAATATCCTTTCGCGACGAACCAATCCGGCCGAGCGGTCGAGCGTTATTCTGTTTGCCGACGCGGCCGGGGCGGTACTCGTCGCGCCCGACGAGCGAAAAACGTCGGGAATTCGCGGGCTCGAACTGGCGAGCGATGGATCGGCGTACGAGCTTATCAAGATACCGGCCGGCGGCAGCCGCCGGCCGTTTTCTGCTGCAATCGACCCGTCCGAAACACTCATGCAGATCAGCGACGGCCGCATGGTTTTTGCCAAGGCTGTCGAGATGATGACCGAGACCAGCGAAAAGGCGTTGATCGGAGCGGGCCTGTCGCTCGCCGACATCCGCGTTTGTCTTCCGCATCAGGCCAATCAGCGGATCATCGCCGCCGTCCAAAAGAAACTCGGCCTCAGCAGCGATCGGCTCCTTTCGAGCGTCGCCGAATACGGGAACAGTTCGGCGGCCACGATTCCATTCACGCTGTCTTTGCGGGCTGGCGAGGCTAATCTGCGTAGTGGAGATAAGCTGCTCTTTTGCGCAGCCGGAGCGGGTCTGACGGGTGGGGCCATCGTTTACGAACTCTAGAAATGCAGGGTCTTCCCCCTTTTGGTCTCAATCGCAGGCAATCTATGCGGTGGTCGACCGAGGGGGAACGAGATGGTTGCGTTGCTGCGTCTTATTGTCGTGATTGCGTTCGCACTGTTCTCGCAGAGCCCTGCACTGGCCGCCAAGCGGGTGGCGCTGATCATCGGCAATTCGGCTTATACGCATGCGCCCGCCCTCCCCAATCCGGTCAACGACGCGACCGACATCGCGAAGAAATTGCAGGATCTCGATTTTGCCGTTTCGCTCGGAATCGATACAACGAAAGCAGATACCGACAAGATCCTGCGAGAATTCGCAGACGCCCTCGACGGAGCGGACGTGGCGATTTTTTTCTATGCCGGTCATGGCTTACAGATCGCGGGGCAAAATTATCTGGTGCCGATCGATGCCAAACTGGCGAAGGAGCGCGATCTCGAATTCGAAGCGGTGCGGCTTGATTTTGTATTGAAGCAAATGGAACTGGGCCGGGAAGACAAGACCAACATCGTCTTCCTCGATGCCTGTCGCGACAATCCACTCTCGCGCAGTCTCGCGCGATCCATGGGCACGCGATCGACCAGCATCGGCAAGGGACTGGCCCAAGTCGACGCCGGTGTCGGCACCTTCATTTCCTACTCGACGCAGCCCGGCAACGTGGCTCTCGATGGGAGCGGTAAGAATTCGCCCTTCACGGAGGCGCTGGTCAAACGAATTACGGAACCGGGCAAAAACCTGACCTCAGTCATGATCGATGTGCGCAAGGACGTGATCGCAGCGACGAAGGGGCAGCAGGTGCCTTGGGATCATTCGTCGTTGACCGGTGACTTCTACTTTGATCCCAACGCGAAGCCGTCCGATACGAGTGCGTTGCAGGGGCGGGTCAAGGAACTTGAATCGCAAATCGACACGCGGGCCCGGTCGGCCTCGCAGGCCGCACTCACGCAGCTGCGTCAACGTATCAAGCAGATGGAAGGTGAGACACAGCGCGACTGGCAGAAAGTGCATGCGCTTTCGCGCAAGAAGATGGAGATCTCAGAACCGATCGCGCTCGGAGACGCGTCGAGAGAAATCGCTGAGCTGCATTTTGGGATTGTCGCGCGTGGACGAGACATCACGGAATTGAAGACCGAGATGGAACGGCTGGAAAAGGAACTGGGCGTTACCGCAGCCAACGGCGAAGCGAAGTGATCAAGACGATTCCGGCACCGAGAGCGGCCGCACCGGTGGGTGACCGAAAGGTCTACGGCTTTCAGCATAAATCTGGCGCGCTGGAATAGAGACGATCTCGCGTTCCGGCCAGCGCATCGCCGTCAACCTGCCGCCGAAGCAGCAGCCCGTATCAACGCACAGTGTGGCGTTGACCCATTCGGCCTGCGGAACCGGCGTGTGGCCATACACGATGGCGGTCGGTCCGCGATATTCGGCCGCCCAGTGGTAACGCACGGGCAGTCCGAATTCGTCCTGCTCGCCGGACGTTTCACCGTACAGGCAAAACGAGCGGATCTTGTCGGTGTCACGCCCGACCATGTCCTCTTTCAAACCGGCATGCGCGATAGCCAAGGTGCCGCCGTCGAGCCAGAGGTGGATCGGGAGTTTTTCGAGAAACGTACCGACATGAGTCCGGAACGCCGGGGATTTCGAATTCGAATTGAGCAGCCGTGCGATCCAGGCCGTGGGTCAACTTGACGTTGCGGCCTGCAAGCCAGCGTACGAATTTTACGTCGTGATTGCCGGGGACGCACAACGCGCGGCCTTCTGCGACGAGAGCGAGTACGATGCGCAAAACATCGGGCGATGACGGCCCTCGGTCAACGAGATCACCGACGAACACGGCGCGGCGGCCGGCGGGTGATTTGACATGCGCGCGGCGGCCTTCGCCCACGCCGTAGAGGCGAGCCTCGTAGCCCAACTCATGCAACAAGTGCAGCAGTTCATCGACGCAGCCATGGACATCGCCGATGATGTCGAACGGCCCGTTAATGTGGCGCAGGTCGGGGTGGCCGCGTTGCGAGGTTGTTTTGGCTTCGTCAGTCATGCTGCGCCGATCATAGCGCTATTCCATGACAGAGGGCACCAACGCGACGCGCGGCCACACGACAAAGGGCCCGCCGCGAGGCGAGCCCTTCTCTCTTGGCCGAAAAATATCAGGCAGCTGCCGGTGTACCGCCCGTGTTGCCGCCGGCAGAGGGGCCGGTCTTGCGGCCGGTCATAAATTGATCGAACTCCGCCCGGTCCTTGGCATGACGCAGGTTATCGAGGAAGTCGCGGAACTCGCGCTGTTCATCTTCAAGACGGCGAAGGGTTGCTTCGCGATACTCGTCAAAGGCGCGGTTGCCGCTAGAGCCGCCGAGACCATTACGGACCTCATTGCTCCAGGCTGAAGCCGTGCGTTCCATTTTGTCCGCCCAGCGCGACGGCCAGCGACCCTTGTTGGCTTGCGATCCGCATCCCATCCGTCCACTCCAAAGAAGAAAAGCCAAAACCGCCAGCCCGACGGGCCAGACCAGGATGAAACTGATAACCATCAGGCCAAGCCACGCGGGCCGGCCCCATTGGTCGAGTTTCATGACCATCTCGTTCATTGCACCCACACTCCTTATCTGCTGTCACACCCGATGTGAATGTTTATTACATTCACATATGTGGATCGTGGATGGGGCCACGTCAAGAGGATGAAGTGGGTATTTTGCGGGAGCTTCGCCTCGCCAGAAGGCCGACGGGGCAGCGACCGGTCAGGCGGCGGCTTTACTGCTTTGTAGATCGGTCGCTTCGTTCGTGGGCGAGAAAAAAGCGGAGCATTTCTGTCGTCGCATCGGGACCCAGCGGGTCTGTAAAAGTTCCAGCTTTGCTGCCGCCAGACCACGCGTGCCCGGCGCCGTCGATCACCCAATCCTCGATGACCTCCTTGCCTTTCCGATCACGTTGGATGGAGCGTGAGTAACGCCGTCCTCCGGGCACCGAGCCGTGCTCGACCTCCTGATCGAATATTACTCCACCAGCGGCACCCTTCACAATCTCGGCACCATTTCGGGGATGCACCGTTCGGTCCTGATCGCCGTGAAACACGATCGTCGGTATCGGGTGTTGCTGGCCCGGAGTGTAGGGTGCATGCCGGCCCTGCATCGCAGCCATCGCTGAGGGTAAATCCCGGGCTACGCCGCACGCCAATCCCGAATGGACGCCAAGAGCCGCGAACACATCAGGATACGCGTGCGCGACGACGGCCGCTGCCGCGCCGCCGGCTGAAAGTCCCGCGACATAGACCCGGCGCGGATCGATGTTGTGTTTGCTCATGATGTCCCTCGCGATTCCAGCGATAATAGACGGCTCGCCTTGTTCGCGCGTTTGATGTCCGGTTTGAAACCAGTTCCAGCATTTTGAGACGTTGGCAGCCGAGATTTGCTCCGGATAGGCAACAAAGCATGTGCGCTCTTCGGCAGCGAAATTCATCCGTGTCCCGGCTGCGAAATCGTCAGCCGATTGTGTGCAGCCATGCAGCATGATGATGAGCGGCCGCGGCGCCTGTGCCGCACCGCTTGGACGGTAAAGCTTATAGTTGCGTGTCCCGGCGGCGTTGGTGAAAGCATCGCTCACGAACGTGCCACTGGCTGGAGCCAAATCCGAGACGGCTGACTGCTTCGGCGTGTCGCCGATTGCAGCGTTTTGCGTTGAACCGAAAAGCCGCGTTTTCTTTGCTGCCGTTTTCGAGCCGATTGAGGACACTTGGGGCTCGGCAACATGCGGCTGTTTTTGTAAAATCCCAGTCACGACTTCTTCAGCTACAACGTCAAGGATGGGCAGTGCCGAAGAAACGCCGGGCTCGCGGGCATGAGATGGCGCGTGTGCGTCTGAGCCCAACAACTTCCGGATCAACAACATGGCCTCGCTGAGACGGCCTTCGCGCGTCAGGCGCGTCGCTTCCAGCATTTCCGGTGGGGTCGTCTTCATTCTGCATGATCCTTATTTGCACAAAGGGCCGTCGTCGTTCGCGTGCGGTGCCGCTAGCGGGTCCGGTCGGCAAGGGCGTGTTTGATCTCTGGGCTGGCATGGAAGGCCCCCAGAACGGACACGGACGCGATCGTTTCGCGGGCAAGCGCGGCGGTGACATCCGCCGCAATCGTCACAAGTCCCAGTACGTTGATGTTGAGCATGGTGCCGGCGTCGCGCGCGGCCTCCAGTTCCGCCCGTGTGTAACGGCGCAACCCCAGTTCCAGTGACTGGCGCCCGATACTTTTTTTCACCACGTCGGAATGGCGATCGAGTTGGTTGCGGATAGCGGTACGGATAAAGTCCGTCCGATTGGAATAGAACCCGTCGTGGACCAGGAGATCGATGTGACCAAGGTCCACGAAGCCAAGGTTCATTGTAATTTTTTCGGTATCCGGCCGCGATCGAAGGACGTCATTCATCAGAACTCACCATCCTCTTGCCATCCATCTGGATGGTATATGGATGGTTTGGTCAAGATATCAAGAGCAGTGTTGTCGCCGCGCGGCCCCTCCCGGTCCTATTTCGCCGGGACGCCCAAACCATCGAGGTAGATGAGGGTTGCGGCCTCGAGAAGGTCCTCGGGAGTCATGGGGATCGGCCGGCGGGAGCGGTCGCCGCGAGCAAACAGCGCCGCGATGCCGTGCGACAGCGACCAGATATGCAGGGCCATCATCATTGCCGGTGGGCGCTTATCCTTGGGCATTGTTTCGAGGATCGCGTCACACGCGGTACGCAGGACGGCAAAGGCGCGCTCGCCCTCAAGTGCCATTTCTGGGTAATCGGCGCCGCATAAACCGCTCTCGAACATGGCGGCGAAGTAAGCCGGCTCGGTTCGCGCGAAATGCAGGTAGGCGCGACCGACGCGCTCGAAGGCGACGCGGACATTGGGTTTGCCGGCACCCCATGCGCTTTCAAGCGCGCGGGCAAACGCCTGGAAGCCTTGGCGGGCGATGTCGGCGAGCAACGCATCGCGGTCGCGGAAATGACGGTAGGGCGCGGCCGGAGATACGCCTGCGGCACGGGCGGCTTCGGCGAACGTAAAACCGGCCGGCCCCTTCTGCGAAATAAGGTCGAGCGCAGCCTTGATCAGGGCTTCCCGGAGGTTGCCGTGATGGTAGGCGCGTTTGGCGCCGGTATCGTCGCCCTTGCCCCAGGTCATGTCGGGATCCGCATCATGGGCGGCTTTTATCTCAATTCGCTCGAGCGTGCACGTTGCGGGGCGCTCGCGATGCGGTGGCCACTGAGGCCAAAATGCAAGAGAAAGAGGTAACTCGGGATAGCGAGCACGGCATAGGCGAGTTGAAAGTCGATCTGACTTTTCAAGACTGCGAACAGCCACGGCATAATGGCGCCGCCCACGACGGCCATAATCAGGAGCGCGGACCCGGTTTCGGTCTTGGCACCCAGTCCGCGAATCGCAAGCGGAAAGATCGCTGGCCACATCATCGCGTTGGCAAAGCCGAGCGCGGCAATGAAAGCGACGGATATGATGCCGCTCGTCGCGTAGGCGCCCAGGCAAAGGGCGACACCGAGCGCGGCAGAGATGGCGAGGTAGCGCTCTTGCGAAACATAATTTGGAATGAGCACGAGGCCAGCGATGTAGCCGGCGAGCATCGCGGCCAAGGTGTAGGACGTGAACAAGCGTACGCTGTCGAGCGGCAGGCCGAAGCCCTGGCCGTAAACTCCGATCGCGTCGGCGGCCATGACCTCCACGCCAACATACACAAAGATGCTGATGACGCCGAGCCACAAGTGCGGCTGGGCGCGAAGGCTTTTCTCGTCCCCGCTACCATGCGCATTGACCGTCGCCGACGTGAGATCGGGCAGACGCGAGCGCAGGACCGTCACGCCGAGGAGTGCCAACAAAACGGCCATTGCCATATAAGGCGCATAGACCGTCGCGGCAAAGGCATCGAGGAGAACGGCGCGGGCTTCAGGCGTCGGCGCGGCTTCAACGCGGGCGGCAAAATCGTCGAGGCCATGCAGAACAAGAGCGCCGAAGACGAGTGGCGCGAGGAGACCGGCAAACTTGTTGCAAATCCCCATGATGGCGATGCGCCGGGCGGCGCTACCGATCGGGCCCAGTATGCTGACGTAAGGATTGGCGGCGGTCTGCAACAGGGCGAGCCCTGTGCCGATGACAAAGAGCCCCGCCAAAGCGCCGGTATAGATCCGCGCGGTCGTGTAGTGACCGAACAGCGCCGCGCCGATCGCCATGACGAAGAGGCCAAGCGCCATGCCGCGCTTCATGCCCGTTGCGCGGAGAACCGCGGACGAAGGCAGCGCGAGAAAGAAATAGGATAAATAGAACGCCATCGGCACGAGGAAGGCGTTGATGTCGTCCAAGCTGAAAGCCAGCTTGACGAATGTGATCAACGGGCCGTTCAGCCACGTGACAAAGCCAAAAATAAAAAACAAGACACCGATGGTGACCATCGGCCCGATGTGGCTCGCCTCAGTTTCGGCGGATGCAGACGGGCTCATGCCGTGTTTCGCTTCATCCCGTCCGACAGTCGCGGCCTCACCCCTTGGCCGTTAGATAGGCCGCGATGTGACGGTCGAGATCGACGTAGGCGGGACAGTTGGTCCCGCAGCGCGTCGCGATCTCCGCGAGTTCGGCTTTTGCCCGATCCGGTTCTTTTTTAGTCAGATAGGCTTCGCCGAGGTAAGCGCGGGCAACAACGAAGTTGGGGTCCTGAGCAAGTGCTGCAGCGTAGAAAGGCAGCGCCTTGTCGACGTCTCCCAGCTTGCGCGTGGCGAAGCCGACGTAGGTCAGGACGCGGGCGTCGCGCGTTCGAGCCAAGTTCAGATAGGTGAGCGCCTCGGCGTAGCGGCCGTTTTTAGCGAGCCAATAGCCGGCATAAAAGAGTTCGTCGTCGGACATGTCCGCGCGAGCGGCGCCGACACAAGCCTGCCAGGCCGGCGAGCCCTTGCTTTGCACGTCACAGCCGGCGTTCGCGGGTCCGACATCCTTGGAAAAGGTGCGGTCATCGGCGGTAGCCGCCGCAGAGAGGTTCACTGCGAGTACGGCACCGACCAGAACGCGCACCCAAATCGACGATAGCATCAGCCGTCTCCCATGCCCGCAAGGCCGATCGACCCCGGGTGTTTCCAGGGTCGACTGTGCCTCAGCCGAGATGCCGAGCCAAGGGGTGCTTTGCCGCAATTGGCAGACGTTCAATCGACGCGATCACCCCTTGACCATACCCGCCGCCTTGTAGATGGCGATATTCCGCGAAAGCTGCGCATAGGCCTCGCATGCGGTGCCACAGCGGGCGGCGATCTCGCGCAATTGGCCCTCGGCCGACGCGATGTCGCCCTTTTGAATGTAGGCTTCGCCGAGATAGGCTCGCGTCAGTACAAGGTTCGGGTCACGAGCCAGTGCCCGGCCATAATAATCGAACGCCGCGTCAACGTTGCCGAGTTTGCGGGTCGCAAAGCCAACACCGGTCAAAATGCGGGGATCGTTCTGATCTGCGGCCATTTTGAATACGGCCAGCGCCTGAGAATACTGGCCCTGGCGCGCCATCCAGTAGCCGGCATTATAGATTTCATCGTCACTGGCCGCGCCGTGCTTGGGCTTGCAGGCGGCTCTGTCCTTGTTCTCGGGCTTGGTGCAATCGACTTTTTTCTTTACCGGCGGGTCGAAATCAGCAGCGGCGGGCCCAGTCAACGACAGACCAATGACCAGGCAGGCAGCAGATGCGACAGAGCGAAGAGCGATCATCGGGCGGGTTCTCCATGATTGGCGGCACGAATAGCAGCACGGATTGTGGCGGGCCGGGCAATACTGATGGCTGCCAGCATTATAACGTCCCCCGACGCTCAAGCGATCATTCCTAGATCTCATGACAATTGGACGGCACCGCGACTAACTCCGCCACGATCCGGCCCGAACTGGGGTCATAAGTCCGGCTCGACAACCGGGAGATGATATTTTGCGCTGGTGGCGGCGAAACGACGGCTTCGAGTGGAAAGAGTACGTCCGCACGACGGTGCTCGTCCGGCGGCAGGAGCGACGCAATAAGATTGATGCGGCAAAGGCGGCAGCGGTCGAGGGCGCTAAACAGGTCGGGCGCAAGGGACTGGCCGTCGGTTCGGCGGGCGCTGAGGCGGCGGGACAGGCGGCGGTCAAAGTCGCCCGATCGGCGGCAGAGGGCGCGGTTGCCGGCGCGGAAAAAGGTTCGGCCCTGATTGTGCGCGGCACCGTGGCTGTTCGATCGCGCGTGGCCGCAGCATCCGAGCCGATCAACTCCCGGCTGGCGGCGGGGCGCGTTCCGCTACTTCTGGCCGGCATCGCGGGCGTGGCCGGCAGTGGGTTTGCGATCCGTTGCCTTCAGTTCGGGCTTGATTGGGACAGCGGACTGCTCGGGGTCATTTCGTTGGTCGCGGTTATTCTGTGGGCTTGGCCGAGGGTGTTCGACAATACACCCGAAGCGCACGACGAATGGGCTTACCGGACGGAGCGGGCCGTGCAGGTCGCGGATCGCGCGGGTGCACTGGGTCCGCTGGCTGCGGCGGGTCTATTTGCTGCAGTCGCGCTCTGGTTTGCCGTTCCAGTCGCCCAACACTTGTTCGACAATCCGGATGCGACGGCGACACAGGCGACGAAGCGAACCGACCCCGGGCCGGATGATTTCACGTTGCGTGGTGCGGCACGCGCTGCGGGTCCGGGGATGGTGCGGGTTGGCGGCACCCTTATTCGTCTCGATGGGCTGACGCTCCTTGATCCAGCACAAATCTGTCGCCGTGCCGACGGCACCTCGTGGGCGTGCGGGTCCGCCGCCAAGCAGGCCTTTGAAAAGCGCGTGCGCAGCCGCCGGACTGTATCCTGTGTCGAAAGCGGTCAGACCGACGGCATCAAAACCGGTTCATGCACGGACGAGGACGGCGATCTTGGTGCGGCAATGGTCCGTGGCGGGCACGCCTTCGCGGACGGCACGCTGTGGGCACGATATTCGACTGAGGAGACGGAGGCGCGTGAAGCCAAAGCGGGGCTTTGGGCTGGCGAAGCGGAGCGGCCGGACGCTTGGCGGGAGCGGATCTATGCCGCTGCGGCTGCGGCCACTCCGGGCGGCTGTCCGATCAAGGGGCGT
Organism: uncultured Alphaproteobacteria bacterium; assembly: GCA_963742405.1. Classification (GTDB taxonomy): domain Bacteria; phylum Pseudomonadota; class Alphaproteobacteria; order Rhizobiales; family Hyphomicrobiaceae; genus JAGVSR01. The sequence goes on along the minus strand of CAVUMB010000007.1, from coordinate 741,648 downwards.
ATTCAGTCAGGCCGCAAAGTTTATATTTTACCGCATAACAGCGATTACCCTCGCGTGAATTTACGCGAGGACCGGGGCGAGCGATGGTTCTGTTCCGTTGAAGACGCCGTGGCGCAAGGCTTTTCGCCGCGAGACAAATAGAAAGCCCGCGGTCGGGGGGAGACCGCGGGCTCAACAACATGGCACCTAGGGGGGATGGGGGACGGCACCACGCGTCTTTATAGAAGACACTTTTGGCCCTGATTTCGCAAGGGCATGGAATACATTTTTTGTTTTTCGTAAATAATAAGTAAACTGATCTAATTGGCAGATTTCAACGCTCGCGCCGAATTCTTGTTCGCGCACCCGCGGCTTCATTAGATCAATTTTCAGGCAGCACGGACGGCGTGGCGTTGTTTTCGGCGCTATTTGATCGGCGCCCTGCGACTATTCTGAAAAGAAAAAGGGAGCACAAAGAATTCGCGACCAGAAAGCCGCTAATGACGGCGGCCACTGGGACATACCAGATGGGGTCCAGCGGTGCAGAACTGTCGAGAAGCAAGGCGAATATCGTGACGACGACCGAGACCGGAAAGACATGCCAAGCCAGAGGTAGATGGGCGCCGGGGACCGCAGGATCGGCAAGGTAATCGGACAACAAAAGCACGCCGCCGGCGCAATAAAGGCCGGCGAAGATGATTGCAATTTGCCGCCGCGTCAGGTCCACGAGGCTTTCCCTGCTGAACGGAGAGGTTTTACTGCCATCTAACGACGAACGGAGATAATCGGATCTTAGTATCGGCTGGCGCGGTGGCCGCGTTGTTGACGCTACCATAATGGACGTCCGCCATGACGCCAGACAAGACAATGGTATCATCGCCGCGAAATCCAATTTTCTTGTTTTCGCCGATCAATTCACCGTCAAGCCAGAGCCTAACGATGCCGTTCTTCTTTCCCGCATCGTTCAAAATGACTTCTTGTTCGACGTTGACCCAACGTCCAGACGGCCATTTCTTTTTAGAATTCAAGGCAGCAGGATTCTTCCAACCGTCGTCGGTTGCAAATTGGACATTCACCATCGGATAACCCTCGCGGCTCCAGCCTGGTCGTGCGGCGGCCCCTGCGCCGACGATAGCGTCGCCGCGCGGTTCAAAGGACTCGCCAATCCCCAGACCTGGAAGCGACCCGCCACCGGCAAAGGCAAAGTCGGGCGGAAGAAACAGGCGGTAGCTGAGACAGGCTGATTTGGGAGCCGCTTCGCGCATCTCTGACGGCATCCAAGCGAAACTGAGTCCGCCGCGCTGCTGGTCGGGTTTGTAACCGCCGCTGGTTCCTTGGGCGAGCCTGATCTCCAGAACCGGATGCTTGTCGCCGTCTTTGGGTTCCAACACGCGGGCGTTTTCCATCAGCCCCCACTCACTGGAACCGATCCGTGCTTGCAACTCACTCAAAGAAACAGGCTGGCCATTTTCGGAGGTGAGCGAGAAGCGCGTCGATGTGGGATAGCGGCCCTCGCAAATCTCCGGCTCATCACTTTGTACGGCGGAGTAGGCCAGCCAGCCTCCTACGGTCAGTGCGGCAAGGACACCGACCGAATTGACGATAAACTTTGCGGACACTGGTTGGCTCATCGTCGAGGCCTCTGCTGTTGGTTCAGCCGCGGAAGGCGCGGTTGATGTTGCGAACGACGGGTTCGACCAATTGATCGAACAACGTGCGCTGGCCGGTGACCAACAAGATTTCTGCTCGCATGCCAGGCTGCAGGGCGCTCCGCTTGGGACTATCTGCCGGGGCGTCCTCGATTTCGACGCGAGCGGTGAAGTAAGGCTGACCCGTGCGACGATCTTCAATGCTGTCGGCGGATACCCAGGCAAGACGCGCCGGCAAGGGCCGCTGCTCACGCCAACTCAGAGCCGTCAGCCAGACTTTGGCCTGCATACCCGGTTTGACATTCTCGATTTGATTGGGTGACAGGCGGCCTTCAATGACCAAGCGATCGCCATCGGGGACGATGTCCATCACCTTGGCGCCAGGCTGAATGACGCCGCCGGGCGAGAAGACCTGCATGTCCAGAACCCGACCGGCCACGGGCGCGCGCAGAATTGAGCGCTCCAAGTCCTGCTCGGCAACTGCAATGCGGGCGCTGATACCGGCATTCTCCTTTTCGATTTCGGCAACCTGCCGCTGGAGCGCGAGGACGCGCGACTTGGCTGCGAGTTTGCGATCGGCGAGATCAGCGATAGTGGCGGTTTCCATCTGGGCCAGTTCGAGCTGACGGCGCGCCGCGTCGGATTGAGCTTTCAAAGCCGCAATCTGTTCATCGATGGTGCGGGTGTCGAGGGTGACAAGGATATCGCCGGCCTTGACCTCCTGCCCGTCGCGAACATGGATTTCGGCGATGCTGCCTCCGCGTGGATGCTGGACCGGTTTCACCTTGCTCTCGACGATGACCGTACCCGGCATGCCGACGCCCTTGTCGAGGGGTGCAAGCGCCGCCGTACCAAAGCTGGCCGCAGCAAATGCGGCAATGACAAGCATCCCAAGCGCAATAGGCAGCCGAATATCAAGACGCGGGACCTGCCGCTCGTGTGCGGTGAAGTCGCTGGCAGACGGCATGAAGGTCATCGTGAAATCCTCATGAGCCACAATCGTCGTGGTCAGTGATAAGCTGGTTGCTCCGCCGCTGCCTGGGCGCGGCGTTCAGTGGCGATCCGGTTCTTGACGTCGGCGGCTGGTCCGGAGGCTTGAATCGTCCCGGCATTCAAGACGACGATACCGGTACACAATTCGAGCAGGCGGGGGTCCTGCGTCGCGAGCACCAGGGTCGTGCCGCACTCTTTCAATTCCTTGAGGGTGGAGATCAGGCGTCGTAGCGCGGCGCCATCGAGACCAAGCTCCGGCTCGTCGACAACGACGATCTTCGGGGCGCCGAACACGGCGCGAGCGAACGATACCGCGCGTCGCTCGCGCAGGGCGAGCGCCTGTCCTTGCGGGCCGACGGGCGTGTCAAAGCCAAACGGCAGCGCTTTCAATGTTTCAAGAACACCGGCGCGGATCGCAGCTTCGGCAACGGACATGAGCGAGGCTTCGCCGAAGCGAGCGATATTTTCATGCACCGTGCCGTCGATCAGGATCGGTTCGTCGGGAAGGTAGCCGATCGGCGGCGAGGAGCCGACGCGCTGCCATTTTGCTATCGGAATGCCGTCGAGATCGGCGGCGCCATGAGCGGGAAGCGCAGCGCCGGCGAGCAAAGCCGCCAGGGTGGATTTGCCTGACCCGTTTGGCCCGACAATCCCGATGCATTGACCTGCCTCGATCGCCAGTGACACGGATCGCAGAGCCGGGGTTTTACGGCCAGGGTGATAATATGTGACGTCGCGCACCTCGATGCGGCCGACGACCGGGTTGCCCGCCGCCGTCAATCGCGGTGTGACGGCATCGGGAGGAAGTGAAGCGAGCCGTCGGTAGCCCGCGCCAGCAGCCCCGATCGCGCGGATGGACCCGACCAGTCCCTCGAGTGGCGAGAGCGCACGGGCCATCAGGATCGCGGCTGCCACCAATGCGCCGGGCGCAAGTTCGCCCTTGATAATGAGCCAGGCGCCACAGCCATAAAGTGCGATCTGAGCCCCGATCCGTACGAAGCGAGACAAAGCACGCAGGAACGCGGTGCGCTTGCCGATCGAATAGCCGGCGCTGATTTGCGCGCGATTTGAAACTTCCCAACTGTCGGCAGCCCCCCGGGCAAGACCCAGAGCGCCGGCATACTGGGAGTTGCCGGTGACCGTCTGCCACCACTGCTGCGAACGTTCGGCGCTTTTTGCCCGTTCGGCTTCCGCGCGCGAAGTGACTTTACTTAGGAGCAGAGAGACAACGAAAAGCAGCACTGCACAGGTCGCACCCACCGCACCGATCAGCGGATTCAACAGGAAGAGCGCTACCAGGAAGACCGGTGTCCATGGCGCATCGAACAGCGGAATGATGGACGGACTGGCGATAAACGCGCGCAGGCGCTCCAAAGCCGCCGCGTCCTGGCGCATCTCGGAACCCGGCGTCGCCAACCGGACACCGTTTTCGAGAATGTAGTGGCCAAGTTCGTGGTCGAGCCAATACGCTGATCGCAGCAGGATCGTATCGCGAGCGGCTTCGACGGCGGCAGACGTCAGCAGCGCGGCGGCGACCATTGCGGACAGCAGCGCGAGCGTTTCGAGGCTGGCGAGCGGTACGACCGTCTCAAAAATCTGCAGGATGTAAAGGGGTGTGGCGAGCATCAGAATATTGATGCAGCCGCTGAACAGGAACGCGGCGAATAACGCACGACGGACCTGCTTCAGCATCCGCCTCGAGGTACGCATGACATATCCCACGGGTCAGAGCATGACTGCACCCGTCATGACGACAGGCGCAGATATGCAAGCTAACCCGAACGTGTAAACGCTTTGATAACCAAGGCAGGGCAAGTCATGCTGTCAAGATAAGCAGGGGTTAACGTTCTGTTTACGCGATCAGTTGACCGTCAGCAATGAGGGACGCAGCGGTGATGCCGTGAACATTCTGCAACACCGCCACGTCGTAGAATGCGTTGCCGACCTTTACGGAGACCATTGATCCTGCCGCGCCGTCCGTGACTTTGATGAGTGTCGACGGATCGACCCCGAGAAGATTATTGAACAGCGTGTCGGTGATATCGCTCAGATCAAGCTTATCGCCCGTACCGAAGTCGGTGATCGTGTCGACACCCTGGGATTTCTTGCCCGAGACGACATCCTTTTCTTGCCAGACGAACGTGTCGCTTCCCGCGCCCCCGGTGAAGATATCGGACCCTTCGTAGCCGCGGAACACATCGTTGCCCGCCGCACCGTCAAACGTATCGACACCCTTATCGCCGTAGAAGCTGTCGTTGAAATCTGATCCGACGAACTTCTCGACATTGCTAAACGTGTCGCTGCCCATGCCGGATACGTCACCATCCTTCGTATCGATGGTAACGCTGCGCGTGGCCTTCGAATAATCGAGTATGTCGTAACCCACGCCGCCGTCGTAGCGGTCGTTGCCGGCGCCATCGATCAAGACATCGTTGCCGGCGCCGCCGTTGACGCGATCATTGCCAGCGCCGCCTTCCAGCACGTTGGCGGCCGCACTGCCGGTAATGATGTCGTCCTGGGCGGTTCCGACCACGTTTTCGATTGCAACCAGCGAGTGGCTGCCGGCGCCGGTGGCCTTGCCTGATTCGAGGTTGATGTTGGCTGCGGTCGCGGCCGACGAGTAGTCGACCGTGTCGGTGCCGTTGGCGCCGTCATAGGTGTCGGTGCCGACCGAGGCAATGATCGTGTCATTCAAGTTGCTGCTGTGATGGAAAACGACATCGAGCGCGGTCGAGGACTGCGCTACCGATGAGCCATCGTTCGCAATGGCGGTCACCGTCAGCGTCAGATCCTTCGCGGTCGGCGCCGTCAGCATCAACCCGTTGAGATCTTTTTGGCCGAGTAGCCAAGTGCTGTCGGACTGACGTGCGCCAGCCGAAAGTGTTGCCCCGTCCGGCACGCCAGAGATGCGGACGCTGAGGGCTTCCGACCCATCCGTATCCGTCACGGCTGCGGCAATGACGAGCGCCACAGTTGCGGTCGCGACATGCTGATCGCCGCGAATGACATCGTTCCCACGCGTACCGGTCAATATGCTGATGCGCGCGACATCGACGTTTGCTTTCGCGACCGACAAGGTGGGTGCGTCTGCCTGCGCGGCAACCGCAACTTCGACTTTTTGGACGACGCTGGCGCCAAACGGGTCCGACACGCGCACGACGAAGCTATCGTCGCCGCTAATGTTGTGGCCCGGAATGTAAACGAACGCCCCGGTGTTTGGGTCGAGTGTCACCGTGCCGTTCGCCGGTCCCTTTTCGACCATATATTTCAATGCGTCGCCGTTTGCGTCGAAGGCCGTGACCTGGCCTTTGAAGGCGGTATCTTCGGCCGTCGCGCTCTTGGTGACGGCTTCGGCGGTCGGGGCGACGTTTAGCAATTCCGCGATGCTTACATCGCGACCGTCAACCGTCACGACAAGATATTCGATTGTGTCGACGGTGAGACCGAGACTGTTGAAAGCGAATGCGCCATTCGCACCTTTCGCCATCCAACCTTGAAAGTCCGACAGTTCACCGAGAAATTCCGGCGTGACGTCGGCGGATGCGAGAACCAATTCGACCACGTCGTGACCATCGCCGCCCGACACGACATCGATGCCGTCGCCGGCCCGCTGAATGAACGTATCGTCGCCTTTTCCGCCACTCACACGATCATTGCCGTGACCGGCTTCGATGATATCGTCGCCACCCGCACCGTCGATCACATCGTCACCGAGACCAGTGTGATCGAATGTCACGCGAACGTCGGTAGAGGAGGAGCTGGCCGAGCCATTCGCCTCGGTCGCGGTGGCCGTCACCGTCAGTAGAACATCGGCTTCGGTCGGTGCGGTCAACTTCAAGTCGACGAGGTCAGCGGCTGTCAGTAGCCAGGTTCCGTCGGCTTGCTTGACACCGGCGGACAGAGCGCCTGCATCAGGAATGCCTGCAATGTGAATGGCGAGACCTTCCGAACCATCAATGTCGGCGAGGCCTGCGCCGATGTCCAGACCGACGGTTGCAGTGGCGGGGATTGCGTCGCCAACGAGTACGTCGCTCGCATCTGTCCCAACCACAGGCTGTGCCAACACGGCTGTCGCATCTGCGGCAACGACGGTGGGTGCATCGGCGACAGCAGCGATTGCAACATTGACGGTCTGAGTGACACTGGCGCCGTGGCTATCTGTGATGCGGACGACAAAGCTATCGTTGCCGCTGATATCGGCTGCCGGCGTGTAAATGTACCGACCCGTCGCTACGTCGAGGGCCACGGTTCCCTTTGCCGGGGCGCTTTCGACAACGAAGTTCAGGGCGTCGCCATCGGCATCGGAAGCCGCAACGACGCCAGAGAGCACTTGATCTTCCACCCCGGCAATCTGAGCGGCGGCGTTCGCCACGGGTGCGGAATTGATGAGGTCGGCAATGGCGACCGCGCGGCCGTCGACTTTGATGGCGACGGTCTCAATCACCGAGATGGTCAACCCGAGGGACGTAAATGTGAAATTTTCGCCGGTGGTCTGAGCGGCAAGGTTGGCGGTCGATCCGGCAGAGGCTGTCTGTTGCGCTGCCCAGGCTTCGTATGCTTCGAAATCGGCGCGAACGGACGCCGTAATGTCGGCCGCGGAAAGGGCTAATTCGATGCGGTCGGCGCCGCCACCGCCGATGATCGTGTCTTGGCCGTCGCCCGAGCGCCAAATGAACGTGTCATCGCCGGCTTCGCCATTCAGTGTATCGTTACCCGCGCCACCGTCGATGGTGTCGTTGCCGATGCCGCCGGAGATGCGGTCATTGCCCGCGGCACCAATGAGGGTGTCGTTCCCGCCATCGCCGAAGAGAATGTCGTCACCAACGCCACCGTCGACAAAATCGTCGCCGCCGCCGCCATAGACGCCGTCGTTGCCGTCTTCGCCGTAGATGCGATCGTTGCCGGCGTCGCCCGTCAGAATGTCAACGCCGACGCCTCCGAAAATTTCGTCGTCTCCGGCGCCGCCATTGATGCGATCATTGCCCGCGCCGCCTTCGATGCGGTCGGCTGCCGTCGTGCCGGCCAATACGTCATTGGCGGCTGTACCGAAAATGTCTGCCACGGATCGCTCCCACACGACTTGAGGTGACTATGACGCCACTCTGCCGTGAGACCCTTTGCGATCGCGTGCAGAAGATGTTTCGAATTTTAGACAATCGGTCGAAATTGTTGTGTCAACGCGAGTCGGCTGGAAGGCAATCGGCAAGTTATTTTTGATCCGCTGCCGGATTAAACAGACCGCGACCGTGATTTTTCGCGCGACTGATGAAAATTGACCCGGCGGTGAAAGACTTTCTTCACCAGGCAATGCCGCGATTAGGCGGGATGCTGCGGTAGCGCGAGATCGATGGAAAAGGCGCGTTAAAACACGCTTAAATTGCAGCAACCAATGTTCAAACGTCTCAAAAAATTTTGCCTGGGTTCATCAATCCAAGTGGGTCTAGAGCAACTTTAAGTTGCCGCATAACGCCGAGACTCGCACCGGCCTCCTGAACCAAATACGAGACCTTTCCCTGACCGATGCCGTGTTCCCCGGTGCAGGTCCCGTGCACGGCTATTGCCCGCTGTGCCAGCCGGTCGAGATAGGCCCTTACGGCCCGTTCCTCGTCCGCATTCGAGGGGTCAAAGGCAACGATGGTGTGAAAATTGCCATCGCCGACGTGGCCGACGATGGGTGCATTAATTTCATGGCGCTCCAAATCAGAGGCCGTTTCTTCAAGGCAGTTGGCGAGGCAGGAAACCGGCACACAGACATCCGTCACGAGGAATGATTTGCCGGGGTAGGCCGCGCGAACCGACCAGAAGGCATCGTGACGACCTTTCCAAAGTCGGCGTCGGCCGTCCTCGGTCGCAGCTTCGCCCAGCCACTCACCTTGCTCGCCCTCGATGAATTGTTTGAACCGGTCCATATGCTCGGTCGCGGTTTTGAGAGTACCGGCCGTCTCGACAAAGAGCGCCGGACCATGTTCTGGCAACGCGGCTCCCGATTGTGCATTGACGATCTGAAGCATGCGGTGGTCCAAAAGCTCGATGCGCTCCAGCGTCAGTCCCGCCTGCACCGCGGTGATCGCGGCACGAGCCGCCGACCGCAAGCTTTTGAACGAGGCCACTCCGGCGCACAGCGCCTCGGGCCGGGGATGCAGGCGGAGTGTCAGTTCGACGATCAGACCGAGCGTTCCCTCCGCGCCAACGAATAGACGCGTCAGATCGTAGCCGGCGGCCGATTTGCGGGCGCGGGTGCCTGTCGAAATCAAAGTGCCGTCGGCAAGGACGACCTTCATCGCCAGCACATTCTCGCGCATCGCGCCGTAGCGAACAGTGGATGTACCCGACGCCCGCGTCGAGGCCATTCCTCCCAGGGTCGCGCTGCCCGCCCCCGGATCGACGGGAAAGAAAAGACCTGTATCGCGCAAGGCGCTGTTGAGTTGGTCGAGGGTCACACCCGGCTCGATCGTGACATCGAGATCGTCGGTACCAATCCGGATAATCCGCGACATGCCGGAAAAATCAACCGATAGACCGCCGCGCGGTGCGTTGACCTGTCCTTCGAGCGATGTGCCGGCGCCAAAGGGGATCAGTGGCATCGCATGGGTGCGGGCGATGGCCACGATCGCGCGCACATCCTCGACCGTCGCGGGATAGGCGACGGCATCGGGTGGCTGATGCGGCAGGCCCGTCAGGGTGCTCGCGTGCTGGCTACAGATCTCGCCGGCGGTCGTGCAGCGGTCGGCGAGCAGCCGTTTCAATTCAGCGAGGGCAGATTGGGTGGCGCTCGGATCGGCGCGGGTCGTAGTGATCGGAACCGCAGTCATTTCAATCCGCCAGAAAAGAAGCCGATGCAGGACGTTATAATCTTGCGACTGCGGGCGCAAACGCACGGAGTCGCCTGTTACGGCCCGTGGCGCTGATGTGTCTTGGACACGCCCCAGCCTATCAGAATAGCTGTTTTGCCCATATTTCCGAGCCGCGTTGCCGTCCTCGCCTTCCGCGCGGACGGCACTTGCGATAACCCTGGCCCTGGAGCCGCGGGCTTCCAGCGAGATATAGGGGAGTGATTGTCATGCTTGGGAGGCTATTCGTAGCTGGGCTCGCCCTGATGGCGGCCGGAGCGGTCAACGTCGTGCAGGCGCAGGACTTGGTTCAGATCGGAACCGAGACCATCGACACAAGCAAAGACGGCACGCTGGCGATCGACGTCAGCAAGGCGCCCGGTGCATTCCGCGCAATCCGCGTCAAGAACAAGGGGGCGACGAACGTCGATGTTCAGCGCGTGCAGATCACCTATTCAGATGGTTCTGTGCACAACGAGGATCGACAGATCGATATGCGCAAAGGCGAGCGCAGCCGTGAGATCGCTCCCAGCACCGCCGACAAGTTCATTGATAAAGTGATCGTCACGTGGAAAGGCACGACCGGAAAAGGGGCACTGCAGGTGCTCGGGTTGCAGACGCGGGAGGGCCGCAAGCTCGAACGGCCCAAGGGTCCGGCGACAGGTGATCTGTCGGCCGAAACCGATACCGGCAAGCCCGCGGCCGGCGAGGGCAAGGCACCCATCGCCGACGGCAACGACGTGATGTTCGGATACCAGAATGTCGGATTTGGCATCGACCGTGACGTGATTAAGGTCGGCGGCGAAGTCGGCAAGTTCGACCGTGTCCGGCTGCGTGTTCTGGGCAACGACGTCCATCTCAACACATTGAAGATCGTCTACATGGATGGCACCGAACAGGCTCTGGCCGTCGATGCCGACATCCGCGCAAACACACGCACTTCATGGCTTGAGATTCAGGGCGACAAGTTCATCCGTGAAATCCAGATGAATTATCGCTCAAAGCCGAACTTCAAGGGCCAAGCCCGCATCGAAGTGACAGGACAGTATGCTCCCGACTGGCTGGGGCCGAATGGCGAAGGCAAGAAGTTCAATGCCGGCTGGGTGTTGCTCGGCGCTCAGACGGCAGGGTTCACAGGCTTCGACAAAGACACCATTACAGTCGGTAAGAATGAAGGCGGCTTCACAAAACTGCGGATCGTCGCCAAAGACCGGGCGATCACGTTGCGAGAAGTCCGGGTCGTTTTCCAGGAGGGTCCCGATGAGGTGTTCACGATGCGCGAGCGGGTCGATCCCGGCAATCCGTATGGCCCACTTGAATTCAAAGGCGGACGGTTGGCGATCAAGGAGATCCAGGCCAAGTATCGCTCGCGATTCGATCTGGCGAAGGGGTTGAAAAATCTGTTCGAAGGCACGCCCGCCGTCGTCGAAGTTTGGGGCCAGCACTGACATCATTGGTCAAACGAGCGAGGCTTTGCAGCCGCGATAGCCTCGCTCGCGACAAGCGGCGAACATCAGGCCGCGATTGGAAGTGATCTAAATCACGACGGTCCGGTGTCATCGCAGCGCAACAAATGTCGCAGACGTGCGGCACTGTGCGCACAGGCCCGCCGGAATAGTGCCTAGAAGCTCTGGCCAGTGTGCAACACCACTCGCTCCCCAGAAACGAATGTGCTACGCGCCATCCCATCGGCGAATGTCAACAGCAGATCATCCGGATTAGATGCCTCAAGCCCATGCCGTCGCGCAGGCTGCGCCCCGACACCGCATTTCCGACTCGCAGACCATAGAACCCGTCGCTGTTCAACGCGCCGCTCTTAAGGCATCTGCTATGAAACTGGCGCAACACTGTGCCAAGTTTCGCGGTGCCGATAATCGTCGGGCGATCCAGCAGATCGTCACAACAGCCGTGCCGTTTCTGGCAATCGTGACAGCGATGTTCATGACGGTCGAAACCCACTATTGGGCGACTCTGCTGCTTGCCATCCCCGGTGGATTGCTCGTGGTTCGCTTCTTCATCATTCAACATGATTGCGGACACGGCTCGTTCTTCTCGACCAACGCCGCCAATACGTGGACGGGTCGGGCAGCAAGCCTGCATCACCTTCACACCCTATGGGTTGTGGCGGCGTGAGCATGCCCAGCATCATGCCACGTCGGGTCATCTCGAAAAGCGTGGCGTCGGCGATATCGACACGCTGACCGTGGACGAGTGGAGAGCGCTCTCTCCTTTCGGCAGGATGCGCTACCGGCTGTATCGCAATCCCCTGTTCCTGTTTGGGCTCGGCGTCCCGTTCTACTTCATGGTCATCCAGCGGTTCCCCTGGTTCCATCCGTATTCGGTGCGCGATACCTGGAAGAGCGTATTGGGTCTGAACGCTGGAATGATCGTATTCTACGGTGCCATCGGTCAATTTACCGGCTACTCAAACCTGTTCTTTATCGTGTGGCCGCTGGTCCACGTCGCCTCTGCCGTCGGTGGTTGGCTGTTCTTCGTGCAACATCAGTTCGAGGAGACGGTGTGGGAATCGAGCGACGACTGGACCTTCCAGGTCGCGGCGCTCTACGGCAGCTCCTACTATGCGCTGCACCCGCTGCTCGACTGGTTCACAGGCTCGATCGGTCTGCACCACATCCACCACCTCAACAGCATGATCCCCAACTATCGCCTGAAGGACTGCCTAGACGGCAGCGCTGAGTTGCAGACCATGAACCGCCTGACGCTTAAGGAGAGCTTCAATTGCGCGAGGTTGAAGCTATGGGACGCAAAAAATCGCAAGCTCGTGAGCTTTGCCGAAGCGACGTCGTGATTTCTTAGCACGTTGCGAGCGCGGCGGCCGTGCCTGCTGCATACGTCTCTGGAACAATGAGGGCGAGCTTCGGCTCGCCCCATTTAATTTCAACGGGCGTGGTGCCGAACTCATCCCCGTCGATTTGCGCCGCCACTGGCGCCTCCGACGTGATTCTCACTTGCGACGCCGACCATATCTGGATGCCCGGCATCCTTTGTAAAGCGCTGAACCCCAGAGCCGTTGCATTCGCGAACCGGCGGCCGATGCTGCCGCGCGGTACGAGATGAACGATCAAGTTCGGCTTCTCGAAGCCTGCTTGCGCCGACAAGCGGAAGTAGCCACCATAACAACGGGCATTGGCAATCAGGACCCATCCCGCTTCCGCCTCGCGGCCACCATCGGCGCTGACGTGCAGACGCGGCGGTGCCTTAGCGAGTGCCGATAAGATCGGGCGCGCATACGCCGGTCGGCCCCATTTGCGTTTGGTCTCCACGTCGAGACGGCGAACGGCCTCGGCGTCAAAACCAATCCCGGCCATGAGATAGAAAGGGTCGCCGTTCGCGCGTGCTCCCGTCACCTCGACGGTGCGGCCGTGCATCAATGTGTCGGCGACGCGCGCCAGTGACTTCGCCAGCCCGATTTCTCTCGCCAGCACATTCCCGGTGCCGCGTGGAATGATGCCGACGGGGAGGAGCCCCGCTGGCATTTGCATCGCCAGCTGACGCAGCGTTCCGTCGCCGCCAGCCGATATGATGGCATCGTTCTGGGAGGCCAACTGGGCCCAATCAACGTCGGGCAGGCTCGCACCCATCGTCAGCCGAGTGACGAGGCAGCCCCGGCGTTGCAGTTCGCGTACGACATTGCTCGTCAGCATATGCCGGGCAATCCCCGCGATCGGGTTTTCGTGCAGAACGAACCGGGTCCTCTGCGGGCGGTGGGCATGGCCCGGCATCATGACGTTCATCAAAGTCTCCGGCCGGCGGACTGTCGACTTGGCGCGATCGATCGCCACCGTTCTATCGCGGCAACGACTGGAAGGTGGTGCAGGGAGGTCTCACGTGTCGATCATTTCGTGCGGTTTGCCGACGTCCCAGATCGTGAACGACACGTGCCCCTTGGCGCTCATGGCCTCGACCACGGCCATGTTGTCAAAACCGTCAAGACGGGCCTGCATTGCATGGACGAGGGCGTGCTCGCCGGGAGCACCCATCGGGATAAGCAGCGGACGACGACGGTCGGCACCGGCGAGCAGCCAGGAGAGCTCTGGGGGATCGGTTCTCGTGCTGCTGGAAACGATTGCGACAGCTTCCAGTTCTTTCCAGAAAATCCTGCCCGCCGGCGCACTGTCACTGGTGAGGGTGATGACATCGGCATCATGATCGACCCGCACCCCGGTCGTGTCCGGCGTTCCGACACCGGCGTTGGCACGCGCTTGGGGCGGCTGAGAAAATATCCGGTTTAGCCAATCGAGCATTATAGCCTCGCGTGGCGTACAGCGGCGCGCGGTCGATCATTCATGCGACTAAGATAGGGCTTTTATGGCGGGAAGGGAAATGCGAGCGCATGGCCCATTTGATCATGCTCAACAACTGGAACTTCGTGCGATTGCAAGGAAACGTCTGCTGGGCAAAAGAAGCGCACGGACGGTTTAGGCAGCTGCTGCCGATTTCAGGCCTGGGCGCGCATTACGGACCTCGGCATCGACGAGACTTTCGTATTTGGCAAAGTTGTTCTCAAACATCCCAACCAGAGCTAGCGCCGTGGCGTCGTAGGCTTTGGGGTCTGTCCAAGTTTCGCGGGGGGTGAGAAGCTTTGGGTCCACGCCATGAAGAGAGAGTGGCACCTGGAAACCGAACAATGGATCGGAGCGCATCGGTGCACCTTTTAGTGAACCCGAAAGCGCCGCGTCGAGCAGAGCCCGCGTTACTTTGATCGGCATGCGGCTGCCGGTGCCGTATTTGCCGCCTGTCCAGCCCGTATTGACCAACCAGCAATCGACGCCGTGCTCGGCAATAAGCCGGCGCAGCAGCGTGCCGTAAACAGCTGGATGTCGCGGCATGAAGGGCGCCCCAAAACAGGTGGAGAACGTCGCCTGCGGTTCGGCGCCCATGCCTTTTTCAGTGCCGGCGACTTTGGCTGTGTAGCCTGACAGGAAGTGATAGACGGCCTGCGCGGAGGTGAGTTTTGCTATTGGTGGAAGTACGCCGAAGGCATCGGCGGTGAGCATGACAATGTTTTTCGGGTGACCAGCCACGCCGGTCTCGCTGGCATTGACTATGGCGTCGAGCGGATAGGCGGCGCGGGTATTTTCAGTCAGGCGTCCGTCGTCGAAGTCGGTGGCGCCTGAGGCCGCGTCGACAGCAACATTTTCCAATACGGTGCCGAAGCGGTTGGCAGCGGCAAAAATCTCCGGCTCGGCCTGCCTGGAGAGACGGATCGTCTTGGCGTAACAGCCGCCCTCGAAATTGAAGATGCCGTTTTCGGACCAGCCATGCTCGTCATCGCCCAACAGTGTGCGGTTCGGATCCGCGGAAAGCGTCGTCTTGCCGGTGCCCGACAGCCCAAAGAAAACGGCGCTGTCGCCACTGTCGCCGACATTGGCCGAGCAGTGCATCGGCATGACGTTTTTCTGCGGCAGGCGATAGTTGAGATACGTGAAGACGCTCTTCTTGATTTCGCCGGCATAGGACGTGCCGCCGATCAGAACGATGCGGCGCGTGAGGTTGACCGCAATAACGGTTTCAGAGCGTGTGCCGTGGTAGTCCGGAGCGGCGCGGAACGAGGGCAGCGCGACGATAGTGAGTCCTGGCTCGAAGCCGTCGAGATCACCGGGACCTGGGCGGCGAAGCAGGTTGCGGATGAAAAGCGCATGCCAAGCATATTCGCAGAAAACCCGCGTCGGCAGCCGATGAACGGGATCGGCGCCGGCAAATAGATCCTGGACGAATAGTTCTTTCAGCTTGGCGAAGGAGAGGAAGTCGTGGAGAAGGCGGTCGAACTGCTCCTCCGTCATCGACTTGTTGTTGTCCCACCAAATCGCGGGGTCGGTGTCGGCATCCCGGACAATGAACTTGTCATTGACGCTGCGGCCCGTGTGCTGGCCGGTTTCGACGACAAATGAACCTGACGCTGCCAATCGGCCTTCGTTGCGCCGGATAGCGGTTTCGACCAGTTCGGGCGTCGAGCTGTTGATCGACAACTTGCGGCAGGCATTCAGCGGAAAAACTTCAGTCGACATCGGCACCGGGCTCGCTTCAGTTCAAACCAAAAATACCGCGCTTCTGGCGCGGGGCGCATAGCCCGACGAATTCCTCATTGCGGGCGCACCGGTCTTTTGTTGCCGGAGCTTCGGCCGCTATTCACAAACAAATGCGTGGGTCTCGTTAGGCCGCAGACCCGGCGAACTCAACCCATTCGAAAGTATAGACCTATCGACCGATTTGAAACCTAATAATCGGCCTGTGAGTTTCTATCCCGTGCTTGAGCCGCCAACGCAGCAAGAGCCTTGCGCGCCTCACCCGGCGTCGCAATCGGTGTTGCGAAATTGATTCGAAGTGGACCGAACGGGCCAATCAGGTCGAGGCCCTCAGGGTCAATGCCTGACATTTGCCAGTCGGAAGGGACTTGCGGCTCGCCAATTTTGTGCGCGGCATAAAGTGCAATGGCATCGGTGTGGTCCGCGTTCATGTGCTCCAGGATATCGGATTCGGCCTCGAAAAGTGACGCCGCTGCGCTGACGTCAATCAGAATATCCCGGGGTTCCAGGTCGATAATGCGGCCAAAGCCACCGACAAAGTGGGCCCGCTCGATCGTAAAGCGGTAGAAGGCAAAATCGGAGAAGGCCGCATACGTATTTGCATGGGGATGGCGGGTGAGGAAGCGGCGCTTCTCATTCTCATTTTCTGTAACGGAAAGGCGGCCCGTCAAGCTGACCCGACCACCGGCGAGCGGGTCGCCTTCGGCGCTGGTTGCATCAATCAGTAAGCCGGCGCGGGGGTCAGCCAGGATGTTCTGGGTGTGGACCGCAAGACGCGAAATGAGAATCAGCGGTGCACCGTCTGAGGAGGTCGCCAGGGTTACCAAAGAAGCATAAGGCGACCCTGTTTTTCGTTCGAGAGTTGCCAAAGCGGCCTTGAGAGCCTGCCGCAGAAGTATTTTTACAGCGGCCGCAGGGGACGGGTTAAGCGCTGATTTTCCTAGATGATCTGTCATTTTGTCCTAGCAGGTGCCGATCCTTTGGTTTGCCCTTCTGCCTTATTCAGCTACGGTTCAGGACAAAGGCTACACAAGGTTCCGCCACCATCAAGGCATGCTGGCGGATCGACCATACCGGTCGCTCTGCCACAATTGATCCCAGTTGGGGCCATATTGCGCCGTGAGCATCAGGCGCTGCGAGGATATAGGGACCATGAAGGAAAAGACCACGATCGCGTTGGTCGACGACGAGCGCAACATCCTGACTTCTCTCGGCATGGCACTCGAAGCCGAAGGCTACAAGGTCAGAACCTACAATGACGGCGCCGCCGCGCTCGAAGCGTTGACCGAAGATCCTGCCGACCTTGGCATCTTCGACATCAAGATGCCGCGCATGGATGGAATGGAGCTGCTGCGCCGCGTTCGGCAGCAGTCCGACATGCCGGTGATTTTCCTGACGTCGAAAGACGAGGAGATCGACCAGTTGTTCGGCCTCAAGATGGGGGCGGACGACTATATCACAAAGCCGTTTTCACAGCGGCTGATCATCGAGCGGGTTCGCGCGATCCTGCGACGGTTTGCGCCTAAAGATGGCACTGCGCCGTCCCCGACTGTGTCCCATACGCTGGAACGGGGCAAACTGAAGCTCGATCCCGAGCGGCATACCTGCCACTGGGACAACAAGCCCGTGACTCTCACGGTGACGGAGTTTTTGATCCTGCAGGCGCTAGCGCAACGACCTGGTGTGGTTAAGACCCGCGATGCGTTGATGGACGCGGCCTACGACGATCAGGTTTATGTTGACGACCGGACCATCGACAGCCACATCAAACGGCTGCGCAAGAAGTTCAAGCAGGTCGACGACGATTTCGATGTCATCGAGACGCTCTACGGCGTTGGCTACCGGTTCAAGGAAGCCTGATCGGCGCGCACGTTGAGGGTTCGCCGGGGCTGCCTTGCGACAAGGGCGGCCCCGTTTGTTTTCAACGTGTGATGCCATGAGGGCGAGCGGAGAGGTGACGTGGCTCTCGACACCCAGCAGAATTCCCGTCCCGAACGTGCTGACGGATTGGCTGCGGGCGGTTGCAAGGCGGGCCCGACGGCTTGTCCGGCGCGTCCAGCGCGGGCGTCCTTTCCGTTCAGCATCAGCGAGCCTGACGCGGCGCATTCTGATCGCCAATCTCGTCGGTCTCGTGGTCATGATCGGCGGGATCTATTACCTCAGCCATTATCAAACCTGGCTCGTCGAAGCGAAAAAGGAATCGCTTCGAACGCAAGGCGAACTCATCGCGGCGGCCATCGCCAGCGACGCGCGCATTGAGCAAGGCAACATTGAAATCAATCTTGAACAAGCCAACCGGCCGGACAAAGCCCGTGTTCCTTATCGCGACGACGGATTTTCCTCGCTGCAGCTCTCGATCCGGCCAGAGCGTGCGACGCCCATCCTGCGCCGGCTGATCCAGCACACGAAGAACCGCGCGCGAATTTATGGCCGCGATGGAACGCTGATTGTCGATACCGCGACTTTACTCACCAAGGGGCAACTGACGCGACCTGCCGCGGAACCGGAGAAAACCAGTAAGCCGCGAAATTTCTGGACCCGGTTGACCGCGGTGCTGATCGACGAACATCTACCGGTCTACAAGGAAATCGGCAGCGGCAAAGGCACAGCCTATCCTGAAGTGCGCGCGGCGCTCGAAGGCACGGCAACTCCGCTCTTGCTGCTCGATCCCGACGGTGAGCAGATCGTATCGATCGCGGTCCCCATCCGGCGTGCCAATGCGATCCTCGGCGCGCTGCTGCTCTCGACCCGGCCAGGAGACATCGAAAAGTCACTGGGCGAGGAGCGGTGGCGGATTACGCTGCTCGCCGTTATCGCGCTCGTTGCGACGCTGGTGTCGTCGTTGCTGCTGGCGCGCACCGTTGCCGAGCCGATCCGTCGATTGTCGGATGCAGCAGAAGAAGTCAGCCGTAACATCAACGCGCGAGCGCAGCTTCCCGACTATGCCGAGCGCAACGACGAGGTAGGCCAGCTGTCGCGCGCCTTTCGGTCGATGACCGCGGCGCTCTACCGTCGCATCGAATCGAGTGAGAGTTTCGCTGCCGATGTGGCGCACGAGTTGAAGAACCCGCTCACCGCCGCGCGATCAACGGCTGAAAGTCTCGTGTATGCGAAAACGCCGGAGCAGCGCGATGAACTCGTCCGCCAGATCAAGAATGAACTGAAGCGGCTCAATCGTTTGATCACCGATGTGTCGAATGCGTCGCGGCTCGATGCCGAACTGGCGCGGCAGGCGATGGTGCCAACGCTTGTGTTCGACGTTGTTGACAGCGTCGCCAAGATATTCCGCGATATCCTTTCGGAAGACGATCGCAGCGTTCGGGTCGTCGTCGATCACGGCGTTGACCCGCAAACCTTGAAGGTGACGGGGCACGAGGGTCGGCTCGGCCAGGTGATCACGAACCTGGTCGACAACGCCGTGTCGTTCTCCCCGGCCGATGGCGTGGTGGTGATTACCGTTCGACAGACCGCGCAGAACGTCGAAATCAGCATCGACGATCAGGGACCCGGAATTCCGGAAGACCGTTTGGCCATTATCTTCGACCGGTTTTATACGGACCGGCCTCAGTCAGAGGCGCTACGGGGTAAGAATTCCGGCCTCGGTCTGTCGATCTCGCGCGAAATCGTGCGGGCGCACGGCGGGGAAATCTGGGCAGAAAATCGCCGCCCGGCCGGCTCGGCGCCGGAAACGAGTCCGATCGGTGCGCGTTTCGTCGTCAGGCTGCCGCGGCAAAACACGACCTCTCGCGGAGGCTCGGGTGGCACTCACCGGCGGTACTGAAACAGTGATCGTGCATGGCACCGCCATTTCCTCCGGCGGCGAGGCTATTCTGCTGCGCGGACCGTCGGGTTGCGGAAAATCAGATCTGGCGCTGAGATTGTTGGGTTTGACACATAGTTGCTTTGTCGGGGCATCATTTGAACTGGTGGCCGATGATCAAGTGATTGTCCGGCGGAGTGGCGGCGCGCTGTCGGTCATGCCTCCCCCTGCTCTGGAAGGTCTTATCGAGGTCAGAGGGCTCGGCATCCTACCGTGGGCTCACCTCGCGCAGGCCACATTAACGCTGATCGTCGAGTTAACCGGACGACAAGACCTGGACCGCCTGCCGGACCCGTGGCCGTTCGAAAGCTTGCTCGGGGTCCATCTTCCGCTGCTCAGAATTGCCGCGTATGAGGCTTCCACGCCACTGAAACTCGCACTCGCCTTGTCGCAAAAGCCCTGGC
This sequence comes from uncultured Alphaproteobacteria bacterium, assembly GCA_963742405.1. Taxonomy (GTDB): domain Bacteria; phylum Pseudomonadota; class Alphaproteobacteria; order Rhizobiales; family Hyphomicrobiaceae; genus JAGVSR01. The sequence continues at coordinate 721,926 of CAVUMB010000007.1, read as the reverse complement.
AAAGGGCTTCACCTTAAAGACATGTGCATCAGCCCCTTTCCGCAAGGGGCTTTTGCCAGGCACCGAACAGTTGTAAGTCTGCGCGCCGCGATAGGTACTCAGGGCTATTGAAGCCCGGCCGGATCGGTCGCGTGGGTCAAGGAAGGCCGGATGATCGGACTAGTCATCGTCACGCACGGCGGGCTTGCCACCGAGTTTCGTGCTGCGCTCGAACACATCGTTGGCCGGCAAAGCCAGCTGGAAACAGTTGCGATCGGGCCGGAAGACGATATGGCCCAGCGCCGGGGCGAGATTCTCGATGCCGTCAAGCGCGCCGACTCGGGCGAGGGAGTGATCGTGTTGACCGATATGTTCGGCGGCACGCCCTCCAATCTCGCAATTTCGGTGATGGACGAGGCACCGGTCGAGGTCATCGCCGGCATCAACCTACCGATTCTCGTGAAACTTGCATCGCTGCGCCGCGAGTTGCCGATGCTGGAGGCCGTCACCCGGGCGCGCGAAGCCGGGCGCAAGTACATCAAGGTGGCGAGCCAGGAACTGTCGGGCGAAAGCTAGAGAGCCGCGTACCCATGCCCGAAATTGCCGGTAGTCCCGAGCCTGTGGCTGTTGTGACCGTCGTCAACCGGAAGGGTTTGCACGCGCGGGCCTCAGCGAAATTCGTGAAAACCGCAGAAAGCTTCAATGCAACGGTGACGGTGATCAAGGATGGGCAGTCCGTCGGCGGCACATCGATCATGGGTTTGATGATGCTGGCTGCGGGACCTGGATCGCAATTGCACATCCGCAGTTCGGGTCCGGAGGGGCCCGAGGCCCTCGAAGCTCTCGTAGCGCTTGTCGAAATGGGCTTCGGGGAAGAATTGGCCGATGAAGGCTAGCTTTCCGCGGCTGCTATCTCCAAACGTTGTGCGCAACGGCTGCGGCCATGCCGTGGGACATAAAGACTTGCTTATATGTTGTTGCGAGGTTCGGCGGGCCGGGGTATAGGGGCCGCAACCATGGTCCCCAGCCTCGCAGATAGGCGCGGTCCGTCTTTGCCGTCCAATCCTTCCCAGGAGTCCTGAATGACCGCCGCGCCCGACTACATCGTCAAAGACATGAGCCTTGCTCCCTTCGGCCGCAAGGAAATCGACCTGGCGGAGACCGAGATGCCCGGCTTGATGGCGATCCGCGAGGAATATGGTCCGGCGCAGCCACTCAAAGGCGCGCGTATTGCCGGCTCGCTGCACATGACGATCCAGACGGCGGTTCTGATCGAAACGCTGAAGGCACTTGGCGCGGACGTCCGCTGGGTTTCGTGCAACATTTTCTCGACGCAGGATCATGCGGCTGCCGCCATCGCGGCGGCGGGCATCCCGGTTTTTGCCTATAAGGGCGAGACGCTCGCCGAGTATTGGGACTACACCGCGAAATTGTTCGATTGGCACAAGCCTGATGGCAGTGCTGGCGGTGGAACGCCGAACATGATCCTCGATGACGGCGGCGATGCCACGATGCTTGTCCATCATGGACTGACAGCCGAACAGGGCGATACCGCATTCCTTGATCAGCCGGGTTCAGAAGAGGAAGAGATCTTTTTCGCGCTGATCAAGCGCTTGCTCAAGGACAAGCCGAAAGGCTGGTTCGCCGAGGTTGCCAAGAACATCAAGGGCGTTTCGGAAGAAACGACGACCGGGGTGCACCGCTTGTACAAGCTCGCGGAAGCCGGGAAACTCCTGTTTCCCGCGATCAACGTCAATGATTCGGTGACGAAATCGAAGTTCGACAACCTCTACGGCTGCCGCGAATCGCTCGTTGATGCCCTGCGTCGCGGCACCGACGTGATGATGGCCGGCAAGGTTGCGTTCGTGGCTGGGTTCGGCGACGTCGGCAAGGGTTCGGCGGCATCGCTGCGCCAAGCCGGCGCTCGCGTTATCGTATCGGAAGTCGACCCGATCTGCGCCCTGCAGGCCGCCATGGAGGGCTACGAAGTCGCCACCATCGAAGATGCGCTGCCACGCGCCGACATCTACGTCACCGCGACCGGCAACCGGGATATCATCACGATCGAGCACATGCGGCAGATGAAAGACCGCGCCATCGTCTGCAATATCGGCCACTTCGACAACGAAATCCAGGTTGCGGGGCTGAAGAACTTCAAGTGGACCAACGTCAAGCCGCAGGTCGATGAAATCGAGTTTCCGAAAGGCAACCGGATCATTCTTCTGTCCGAGGGCCGTCTGGTGAACCTTGGCAACGCGATGGGTCACCCGTCGTTCGTAATGTCGTCGTCGTTCTCAAACCAAACGCTCGCCCAGATCGAACTTTGGGGCCAAAAGGGCAAATACGAGAAGAAGGTCTACACCCTCCCCAAAGTGCTCGACGAGAAGGTTGCGGCCCTGCACCTTGCCAAGCTCGGTGTGAAACTGACCAAGATGTCCAAGGACCAAGCCGACTACATAGGCGTGCCCGAACAGGGGCCGTTCAAGCCCGAACATTATCGCTACTAATCCGGCTGGCGGGTTCCCCGCACACCCGGCCCGAACGTGATAACGGCGTTGCCTGCTCGGGCAGCGCCGTTTTTGCTGCGCTGAGCCGCTGTCTGTGGGGCTGCTGCACTGGTCAGCCCGGCAATCGCTCCGCATAATCGGCAAAGCGATTCGCAGGGGCCCGGTACCGATTCGGCTGTAGATCGTTTTCTCAAATTTTTCGGGGAGTTGCAGCCGCGTCCGGCACAGCTTTCCCAGCTAGCTATCCTCATTGGCAGCCCCACTTCACCATGCAAAGCAGTTACCGCGCCAAAATTGGAAATTCGCGGCTTGAGCTTGCCATGCTGCTGGTGGCCAGTATTGCCTGTGTGCTGGTGGTAACGATCAACGTCAACGACGACCGGGCGGTGGCTGAACCGGAGACCGCCGGGCTCAATGCGCTGATCATCATGGCACTGGCGGGGGCTGCGATCTTCGCGGCCGTGGCGACGATCCTGTCGGCGTTTGCGGCGTCGCGCAGAACGGCGGCTCAGCGCAGCACCGAAGTCCAGGACCTGCGGCGGCGGCTGGCCTCATCGGAGGCTTTAATCAAGGCCGAGCCGCAAATCCTCGTGCACTGGGAGCAGGGCCGCGGCCTTGAAATCGTCGCGCAATCCCTGACGGGGATCCCTGGCCTGCCGTCCAGTCATCAGGAACTATTGCGCTTCGGCATGTGGCTTGAGCAAAAGTCGGCGGCGGATTTGAAATCAGCGCTCGATGCGCTGTTTTCCGAGGGCCGCGCGTTCAACATGATCCTGCGGACCGCGGCCGGCGGACATATCGAAGCGGATGGCCGGGCCGCCGGGAGCCGCGCGATCCTGCGCATGCGGGACGTCGCCGGTTACAAGCGCGACCTGGGACTTATTCTCGACCATCAGAAGAAAATCGCCCGCGACGTGCGTTCGAGCCGGGCGCTGCTCAATGCCTTGCCGAACCCGGCATGGCTGCGCGATGGCAACGGGCGGCTGACCTGGGTCAACAAGGCCTACGTCGCAGCCGTCGAGGCGGACAGTGATGCTGAGGTCATCGCCTCGCAGATCGAACTTCTGGAATCGCGGCAGCGCAGGGCTATCGAGCGCAAGCACAAAGTGGGCAAGGTTTATGAAGAGCGGCTCGGGCTGATCGTCGGCGGAGATCAAAAGCCGCATCAGGTCATCGCTCTACCACTGGCGGACGCGAGTGCGGGTGCGGCAATCGACGTCACCGCTCTCGAACACGCCCAGACGGCGCTCGACCGGCAGGTCGCGGCCTATGACAGAACGCTCGACCGGGTTGCCACAGCAGTTGCCATTTTCAGTGCCGATCGCCGCCTGACTTTCCACAACGAGGCCTATCGCACGCTCTGGCAACTCGATGAAGCCTGGTTGAAATCGGGCCCTCAGGATGGAGCCATTCTCGACCAACTCCGCGAAGAAAGTCAGCTTCCGGACGTCGCTAACTACCGCGAATGGAAATCGCGACTGCTCGCCTGCTACACCGAGCTGACGGAATTCGAGGATTGGTGGCACTTGAAGAGCGGGCGCGTGGTGCATGTCGCCGCCGAACGTCGTCCGGATGGCGGTGTGACCTATTTTTATGACGACAAGACGGAAGCGCTGTCGCTGGAACGGCGCTATGTCGCGCTGACGCGCACGCAGGGTGAAACGCTGAACAGCTTGAAGGAAGGTGTGGCGGTGTTTGGCACCGACGGACGCCTTAAACTGTTCAACAGCGCGTTTGCCCAGATCTGGCGGATGTCCCACCGCCTGCTGGCAAGTACGCCGCACATCGATGAGTTCGTCGCCAATGCCAAGGTTCTGTTCGACGACGGGCACACGTGGCAGAAAATCGTGAAGGCCGTGACCTCGATCACCGCTGCGCGCTCGCCCATGGAAGGAGCGATGACGCGGCCGGATGGCAGCGTCATCGATTACGCCGCAACGCCCTTGCCTGATGGCGGCATGCTGCTGACGTTCGCCGATGTCACGGACGCCAAGGCCTACGAGCGGACACTACGCGAACGCAACGAAGCGCTTGTTGCGGCCGATAACCTGAAGAACCGCTTTATCGGGCATGTGTCTTACGAACTACGTACGCCGCTGACCAACATTATCGGGTTCAGCGAATTCATGGCCAGTCCAAAACTTGGTACATTGTCGCCCAAGCAGAGCGAGTATCTGGGACATATCTCAGTGTCGTCGAAGGCGCTTTTGTCGACCATCGATGGCATCCTCGATTTGGCCACCATAGACGCTGGGGCGCTGGAGTTACGGCTGACGAGCGTCGAACCGCGCGAAGTCATCGATGCAACCATCCTCGCCCTACGCGAAAAGGCTGTCACGGCCGGTCTGACGATCGACGTCGCCGCTGGAAGATCATGCCGGGCCGTTCATTGCAGACGAAGCGCGCGTGCGGCAAATCCTTTACAATCTGATGTCGAACGCAATCGGCTTTTCGCGTCCAGGTGGTGTCGTGCGGCTGGAGTGCTGGCGCGAGGGCAGCGACATTTGCTTTGCGGTCGAGGACAACGGGGTCGGGATTCCCGTGGAACAGCAGCCGCGCGTGTTCGATCGTTTCGAAAGTCGCAGCCTGGGGTCAGAACACCGCGGCCCTGGCCTTGGCCTTTCGCTCGTCCGCAGCCTCGCCGAACTGCACAAGGGCCGCGTGATCCTCGACAGCAAGCCTGGAATTGGCACGCGCGTCACGGTACGGTTGCCGGAGCGGCCCGCCGGGCCGGTTGTTTCCGATAAGCCGGACGAGCGCGTGCCCGCATATGCCAACAACATGGACGCTTCCTGAGGCCAGCGAAACCGCCGTCCGCCGACTTGCCGAACTGATCGCCTTGAAGCTTCGCCCCGGCGATACTCTGGCGTTGCACGGCGAGTTGGGCGCCGGCAAGACGACGTTGGCGCGAGCGCTGATCCGCGCTGTTGCCGGCGATGCCGATGCCGAAGTGCCGAGCCCGACATTCGCGCTCGTTCAAACCTACGATGCGCCCCGTCTCGGGCTGGCGCACGTCGATCTCTACAGGCTGTCCGATGAAGCCGAAGCGCTGGAACTGGGTATCGCGGACTTGGCAGAGCGCAGTGCAATTCTCATCGAGTGGCCGGAGCGGGCGCCGTCGTTGCTTGGCCCCGATCGACTCGACATCATTCTGGCGGAAAGCCAAGCTCCGGACCGGCGCGAAATCACCGTCCAAGCCGCGGGCTCGTGGACTGATCGACTTGCCCGATTGCGCGAGATTGCGCAATTCCTGGACCAGAACGCGATCCAGCCCGAGACGCCGATCGCTTACCTGCAAGGGGACGCCTCACCGCGGGCCTATGCGCGGCTTATGCACGACGGCCAGCCGCTCATCCTGATGGATTGGCCGCCGCAGCCGGATGGCCCGGCGATCAAGAACGGACAGCCCTACAGTCGCATTGCCCATTTGGCCGAAGGCACGGCGGCGTTTGAAAGCGTCGCAAAGCTGCTCCAATCCGGCGGGTTTGTGGTGCCGGAGATCCTTGCCGCCGATCACGCGCGCGGCTTGATGCTGATCGGTGATCTTGGCGATCGCGTGTTTGGGTCGGAAGTCGCTGCCGGCAGCGACCTTGAGGCCATGTGGGCGGCGGCTACGGATACGCTCGTGGCGATGCGCGGCATCGATGCCGCGCGGGTGCAGGCTTGGAATGCGGGCCCGGGGAGTGCCGCACCGATAGGCATTTATGATCGCGGCGCCTACGAAATCGAGACCACGCTACTGCCAGATTGGTACTGGCCGCTCATAAAGGGAGCAGCGATTTGCAACGATGCGCGAGCGACATTTGATGCTGCCTGGGCGGACGTACTGGAGCGCATCTGCACCCTCGACGAACGGACAATCGCCTTGCGCGATTATCATTCGCCCAATCTTCTCACCATGCCGGAACGCGGCGGCACGGCGTACAACACCGTTGGCCTCATCGATTTCCAGGATGCACTCATTGGGCATCCGGCCTTTGATCTGGTGTCCTTATTGCAGGATGCGCGCCTCGACGTTGCCCCCGATATCGAGGATCGGCTGTACGCGCGCTACGTGACCAGCGTGGCAGCGCGCGAGTCGGGGTTTGACGAGAGCCAATTTCGGTTTGCGTATGCTGCTCTCGGGGCACAGCGGAATACAAAGATATTGGGGATCTTCGCACGGCTGTGGAAACGCGACGGTAAGCCCAACTATCTGCGTCACGTTCCGCGCATATGGCGCTATCTGGAACGGGACCTGGCGCATCCGGATCTCGCCCAACTGGCAGGATGGTACGATCTGCATTTTCCCGCCGGGATCTGAGGACGCGGGTCCCTTGTCCTAGCCGCATTCGCCGCAACGGAGCTCATTCGTGATCGATACCGCAATGATCCTCGGCGCCGGGCTCGGCACACGCATGCGGCCGCTGACCGACATGGTTCCCAAACCGCTCGTCCGTCTCGGTGGGCGGGCGCTGATCGACCATGCGCTCGACGGCTGGAGGCCGCCGGGATTACGCGGGTTATCGTCAACGTGCATTACCTTGCAGATCAGCTCGAAGCGCATCTGAAGGGCCGGACGTCGCCGCAAATTTTCATCTCCGACGAGCGCGGCCAATTGCTCGACACAGGCGGCGGTGTCGTGAACGCGCTGCCACTTATCGGCGACCAGCCGTTTCTGATCCACAATTCCGACACGGCGTGGATCGAGGGCATCGGGGGTTCGATGTCGCGGTTGATCGCCGCTTGGGACGCAGATCGCATGGACGGCCTGATGCTGCTGGCGCTCGCTGCAACGAGCGTCGGCTATGAGGGCCACGGTGATTTCAATATGGAGCCGACAGGGATCTTGACGCGAAGGCTGGAACGGCAGGAGGCGCCATTCGTGTTCACAGGTGTTTCAATTGCGCATCCCCGCTTGTTCAAAAGCGTACCGAAAGGGGCGTTCTCGCTCAACAAGCCGTGGGACCGCGCCATTGCGGAGCGCCGGCTCTATGGTGTTCGACTTGACGGTGTATGGATGCACGTCGGGACGCCGGAAGCGCTGGCCGACGCAGAACAGCGATTGAAGCTCGAACATGTCCGCTGACGCGAGCGCCGGACCCCGGCGCATCTACACGGTGCCGGCCGGCCAGCCCTTTCTACGTGCCCTGGCCAGCGCCCTGTTGCGTGGCGATCTACCAGCACGGGGCGGTCCAAAACCCAGTCCGGTCGATCTGACCGACGTGACGCTTTATCTGCCGACGCGGCGTGCGACGCGAGCGTTGCAGGATGCGTTCCTGGCTGCCGGTGACGGACGCGCCATGTTGCTGCCTTCGATCCTGCCAATCTCGGAGGGTGATGAAGATTTGTCTCTTGTCACCGATGCGGCCCGCGGCGAACGCGGCGCGGTGCTCGGTCCCGCGATCAGCGAGATGCACCGGCGACTGGTGTTGACGCAGCTCGTGTTGCGCTGGTCGGAGGCTATGCGCGGGCGCGACGATGGCGGCATTGAAACTGTCGCGGCCGGTGCGGCAACGCCAGCGCAAGCCGCAATGCTGGCGGCTGAACTCGCCCACCTGATGGACATGGTGGAAACAGAAGGCGTATCGCTGGACGATCTTGGCTCGCTTGTACCGGAGAACTTCTCCGAGCACTGGCAGAAGACGCTGCAATTTCTCCAGATCGTGACCACCCATTGGCCTTCTTATCTCCAGCTCAATGGATTGCTGTCGCCGGCGGAACGGCGCAACGCAGTGATCCGGGCGGACGTGGAACGGCTCACGCACTCACCGCCGCAAGGGACAGTGATTGTCGCGGGGGTGACCGGCTCCGTACCGGCGACCGTGCAGCTGATGCGCGCAGTCGCCGCTTTGCCGAATGGTGCGATCGTACTGCCGGCGCTCGACCTTAGTCTCGACAATGCCAGCTGGGACGACATTCTCGCCGACAATCCGGAGAATGCCCATGCAGAGCATCCCCAACATGGCTTGGCAAAGCTTCTGAAGTCCCTAGGTTTAACGCGAGAGGATGTGGCCGTGCTGCCGGGAGCCGCTGTCGAACCACGGCAGGCGGCGCGCGAAACCCTTATTTCAGAAGCCTTGCGGCCATCGCGTACGACGGGGCAATGGCACCGCTATGTTGCCAAATTGGCTGACACAACAACGCGCGCGGCGGCGCTCAATGGCCTCAGCCTGGTCGAAGCGTCCTCTGCGCAGGACGAAGCGGAAACAATCGCGCTCATTCTGCGGCATGCCGCCGAGACACCGAACCGCACCGCAGCACTCGTTTCGCCCGATCGTCTGCTGGCGCGGCGCGTCGCCATCCGGCTCGAAAGCTGGGGCATTCGCGTTGACGATTCTGCTGGCCGGCCGTTTGCGAAAACCGTTCCTGGCACCTTTTTAGACCTTGTGATCGCCGCGCATGCCGACGGCTACGCGCCAGCAACTCTGATGTCGTTGTTGAAGCATCCCCTGACGCGGCTCGGGTGCGATCCTTTTGCAATCCGGCGTGCGGCGCGGGCGCTGGAAATTGCAGCTTTCCGCACGCCGTTCTTCGGACAAGGGCTGGAGGGTGTGGCGGCGGCAATCGAGAAGGCTCAGCACGAGGCAGACACCGGCGAACGTCGGCACAAAGCCGTGCGCCGACTGTGGGCTGAGGATTGGAATGCGGCGCATGATCTTGTTCAATCGCTGAGCGGCGCATTCAAACCATTAGCGGCCATTACTTCGGCGGTCGAAGAGCATACGATTGCGGAGCTGGCACGAGCACATGTCGCGGTTGCCGAAAATCTTGCCCGGCTTCCGGATGGTGAGACTGCGCCGATAGCGTTGTGGCAAGGAGAGGCGGGGGATGCTGCGCAGCGTTTTTTTGCCGAGTTGCTCGACGACGCGTTGCCGCCGGTCTCGATCCCGGCCGCCGACTATCCCGATCTGTATCGCAGTCTCGTTGCCGGCTTGAACGTGCGGCCGCGCGTGCCTGTCCATCCTCGGCTGTTCATTTGGGGGCCGTTCGAAGCCCGTTTGCAACAGCCTGACATCGTCATTCTAGGCTCACTCAACGACGGAACCTGGCCTGAATCCGCCGATCCCGGGCCATGGCTTAATCGGCCCATGCGCAGCGATCTGAAGCTACCGTCGCCGGAAGAAAAAATCGGGCAGGCGGCGCACGACTTCATGTCGTTGCTCGGTGCGCGCCAAGTGATCTTGACGCGAGCGCAGAAGGTGGACGGCGTTCCGGCGGTGCCGTCTCGCTGGCTGCTGCGGCTGCAAGCCCTACTCGATGGAGCGGGAGCGCGGGACGAGCTTCGGCCGGCTCTGCCGTGGCTCGCGTGGGCGCGACAACGGGATGTCATCGCGCGCCGGCCTAGCGCAAAATGTCCGGAGCCTTGCCCGCCGCTGAGCGTGCGGCCGCGCAAGCTATCGGTTTCGCGTGTCGAAAAATTCATTGGCAACCCCTATGCCATTTTCGCGCGCGAGATTTTAGGGCTCGAGGCACTGGACCCGCTCGGCACGGAACCGGGACCGGCGCTGCGCGGCAGCATCATCCACGAAGCGCTCTCGTTGTTTGCCAAGGCGCACCCGTCCGCGTTGCCAGACGACATTGCGGCTGCGCTCGCCGAGAAGGCAACGGGCATTCTGGAGGCGTACCGCACGCATCCACGAATTGCTGCATTCTGGGTGCCGCGTTTTCTGCGTTTTGCCGAATGGTTTGCGGAAACGGAGCCCGCTCGTCGAGCGTTGATCGAAACCGTTGTTTCAGAAACAAGCGGTCAATTGGTGTTTGCAGCGCCGGGCGGGCCATTTACGCTCACGGCCCGCGCCGACCGCATCGATGTCGGGCCGCGCGGTCTCATCATCACGGATTACAAGACGGGTACGCCTCCCAACTCCAAGAAGGTCAACGAAGGCCGTGCGCCGCAGTTGCCGCTTGAAGCCGCGATCGCGCTCGACACGGGGTTTGCCGGCGTGGCCAAGCGCAATATCGCGGAACTGCGCTACATTCGCGCCTCGGGCGGGGAACCGCCCGGCTCGGACGACTGCATTAAATGTCCGGATATCGCTGATCTTGCCGCCCGGACGCTCGCCGGTCTTGTGAAGCACATCGCGCGCTTCGATGACCCGCAAACGCCTTATCGTCCGGTGCGAAGGTCCGGCTTTTCCTATGCGTTCGATGAATATGCGCATTTGGCGCGCGTTGCAGAGTGGACGGCCACCGAAGGCGAAGCTCCGGAGGATGCAGAGGCATGAATGCCCGGATGATCGATCTTGACGCCGAGTTGGCGCGCACAACCTGCGTGCAACATCAAGCGTCAGATCCGGCCGCGTCCGTTTGGGTCAGCGCGAACGCCGGAACCGGCAAGACGCACGTTCTCAAAATGCGCGTGTTACGATTGCTGCTCGCCGGTGTGGCGCCGCAAAAAATTCTCTGCCTGACCTACACGAAGGCAGCGGCGTCGGAAATGTCGAAACGGGTCTTCGACGATCTCGCGCGGTGGGTGACCATGACCTCCGCGGCGCTCGACGCCGATTTGACCAAACTCCTCTCGCGGACGCCCACGCGGGAAGAGGCGGCGCGGTCGCGGACCCTGTTTACGGCCTCGATCGAGACGCCGGGCGGCTTCAAGGTTCAAACGATCCACGCTTTCTCGGAACGTCTGTTGCAGAGGTTTCCACTCGAAGCCGGCGTGACTCCGGGGTTTGCCATTCTGGATGAGGTCGAGGCGCGGGAATTGCGGCGGCAGGCGATTGATAGCGTGCTGGTCGAGGCGTGCCATAGACCGGGATCACCGCTGGGCAAAGCGCTCACCTGCGCCGTGACGCGCGCGGCCGACGACCGCTTCGACGATGTGCTGACTGCGGCGCTAAACGAACGTCGGTGGATCGAAGACGCGGTGCGATTGCCGAGTGCGAAAGAGGGTCTGGCAAAGTCGGAGGCCATGCTGCGTCGGCATTTCTCTGTCCGGGCAGCGGTGACGAGCGAAACGCTGACTGCGGATCTCGCTACGCTCGTTAGCGACAGCGATTGTGCGCGCCTGTCAGACATTTTGACCGGCGGCGGCAAAACGGATCAGGATCGCGCCAAGTGCCTGCGTGCGATCGCTGCCGCTCGCAAGCCGACGACGCGAATTGATCGCATCCGTGAGTTGTTTCTGACCGAAAAAGGTGAGCCGCGCAAATCTCTGATGACGACGCCGCTCGCCAACGCGCACCCGGTGGAAGACGCTTTGCTGACACGGGCTCAAGGGCAATTCGTGGCGCTTTGGGCCGAGTTCAAGGGCTGCGAGGTTGTCGAGGCGACTGTCGCACTGTACCGGCTCGCAGATGCCGTGCTGCAGAATTACGACGAGGCCAAAGCGCGGCGGGCGGCTCTCGACTTTGATGATCTCATCGCTCGGACAAAGACGCTGCTCGCCACGAAAAGCTCCGCCGAGTGGGTTCTTTACAAACTCGACAGCGGCCTGGAACATCTGCTCGTCGACGAAAGCCAGGATACCAGCCCGTCGCAATGGCAGGTCGTGGGGCGGCTCGCGGAGGAATTTTTTGCGGGCAGCGGAACGCGCGACGATGTTCGTACGATCTTCGCCGTCGGTGACGAGAAGCAGTCGATCTACTCTTTCCAGGGTGCGGCTCCGGAAATGTTTGCCGGCATGGGCGACAGGTTTGCCGCGCTGGCACGCGACTCCGGGGCACCGTTTCATCGCGTCGATCTCAACGTATCGTTTCGAACGACGGCTCCGGTGCTGGATGCCGTCGATACGGTGTTCGCCGACATGGACAGAACTCCGGGTGTGCCGGCCGGACCCGCCGGAATGCGCCATATCGCCAAACGATTGGGTCAGGCGGGATGCGTCGAAATTTGGCGTCCCGAGGCTTGGATCGACGGGGCCGCAGCCGACCCGTGGTCGCCGCTGGATGAGACGTCGGTCACGGCGCCATCGCTGCGGCTTGCCAACCGGATCGCCGCCACCATTCGCGGATGGCTCGACACCGGTGAACTGCTGCCGTCGGCCGGCCGCGCCGTGCGGGCTGGCGATATCCTAATTTTGGTACGCAAACGCCGGCCGTTCGCCGTTCCAATGGTGGCGGCCTTGAAAGCGGCGGGTGTGCCCGTTGCCGGTGCGGACCGACTGGCGCTGACGCAGCACATTGCCGTGCAGGATCTGATGTCTCTCGGCAGCTTTCTGACCCTGCCTGAAGACGATTTGGCACTGGCCGAGGTTTTGAAGAGCCCGATCTTCGATTTCAACGATGACGATCTGCTGCAGTCTGTCGCATGGGCGCAAAGGCACGCTCTGGAAGTCTCTGCTCGGCCATACCGATGCGAATGTTCGCTATGCCGCTGCCGGCGAAACCCTGAAGCGATGGCGCAAAGCGGCGGACTTCACACCGCCCTTTGAATTCTGGGCGAGCCTGCTCGACCGCGATGAGGTGCGCGCCAAGCTCATCGGCCGACTTGGACCCGACGCTGTCGATCCGATCGACGAATTTCTCAACGTCGCGTTGACCTACGACGACGGGGCTCCAGCCTCTTTGACCGGATTTCTGTATGCACTGGCCGAAGACGAGCGTGAGATCAAGCGCGACACCGAGCACGCCCGCGACGAAGTGCGAGTGATGACGGTGCACGGCGCGAAGGGGCTTGAAGCGCCGATCGTCTTCTTGCCGGACACGTGCGCGACGGGAGCTGGCGGTGGCGGCGGCGGCAGGCCACTGGTGCTGGAGGCTTTGCGCCGATCACCGAATGATGCGGCGCCGTTCGTCTGGCCCATTCCGGGCTCCGGCATCCTGGAGCCGATCCAAAAGGCGCGCGAACTGGCCCAAACTCGCGATCAGCATGAGCGCAACCGGCTGCTGTACGTTGCGATGACGCGGCCGCGGGATCGGCTCATCGTGGCCGGTTTTGAGAGAAACAAAAAGCCCAGACGCGAAGGTGGCTGCTGGTTCGACCTCGTTTGCGCGGCGCTCGATGTGTCACCCGACGCACCCGGCGATGACGCGATACTGTACCGGTCTGACGTGGCGCAGGCCGATGGAACCGGCCCCGATGGCAAGGCAAATATCGGCACCGACGACGTCGCCGCGCAGGAGCGGCCGCCCTGGGCGTCCACACCGGCTCCGCGGGAGAGATCTCTCAGCATCCCGTTGGCGCCGTCTCGACTGGCCCCCTACGACAGCGACGATGACGGTGAGCCGTTGCCGAAGGAACCGGCAGCCGATCCCCTGGCCGAACCATCCGCCATCGCGCCGGCGCGCGGCACGCGGCACGGTGCTGGCCTTGGCGGTGATCGCTTTCTGCGGGGTACGCTGACACATGCGTTGCTTGAGCATCTGCCCGGTGTCCGGCCGGAACGGCGAGCCGCAGCTGCAACCGTCTACCTCGAGACGCGCGCCGGGCATCTGCCGGCGCGAACAAGACACAGCATCGCGACAGAGGCACTGGCGATCGTCGATCATCCGGCGTTCGGCGTGCTATTTTCGGCTGCGAGCCGAGCGGAGGTGCCGATCGTCGCCGAGATCCCGCATCCGTCCGGCCGCGGACCGGCGTTGAAGCTAACGGGGCAGCTCGATCGCCTTGCCGTGACGGACGATGCTGTCCTGATTATCGACTACAAGACCAACCGGGCCGCCCCGGCTGCCATTGCGGATGTCGCGCCGGTTTACCTCTACCAGCTCGCCGCTTACAGACTTGCGCTTAAAGAGATCTACCGCGACAAGGTCGTCCGCGCTGCACTGCTATGGACGGAAGTGCCGCATCTCATGGAAATTCCCCAAGCAATTCTAGATAGATATAGCGACGATCTGTGGCAGCTCGATCTGGGCAGCCTTGACGCGGGTGGCCGTCGTTCCTAAGTCTTGCATCCGATATGAGCCGGTTGCACCTGCGCGCCGGCATCAACAGAGAGACCATCATGGGCAACGAAACTCCCGTCGTTTCCGACAGCACCTTCGACGAGGTGGTGCTGAAGTCGTCCGAGCCTGTTGTCGTGGACTTTTTCGCCGAATGGTGCGGGCCATGTAAGGCCATGGCACCGACGCTGGATGCGGTGGCCGCCGACATGAAGGGCAAGGTCAAGGTCGTCAAGGTTGATGTCGATAAGAGCCCGGGCATCACGACCAAATACGCCATCCAGGCGATGCCAACTCTGATCGTCTTCAAGGGCGGCGAGGTCAAGGCCCGTCAGTCGGGCGCCATGGTGCAGAAGAAGCGGCTGGAAGACTTTATCAACGGCGCGCTCGTCTAAACCGCAGCGGCACGGCAATCAAGCAGGACCGCGTGGCAATTGCCGCGTGGTCCTTTTCTTTGGATTCGTTGTTCAATTGCCCTGAACCTCCACGCCTTCCTGGCGTGCGAGGACGTGCCCGGCGAGATAAAGCGAACCGCAAATGAGGACCCGCTTGGGAGCTGCGTCCAACAATTCGATGCGCTTCAGTGCGCTTTCGATATCGACGGCACTCTCGGCGGAGAGTTCGACGCGGTGGGCCACGTCGGCCAGGGCGTCTGGCGTGAAAGGCGCTTCGTGGGCGCCGGGGATCGGGACCGTCACGATGTGGCGGGCAATGCCGCGAAATGGGGACAGAAAACCGGCGGCGTCCTTCAAGCCCATCATCCCGCACACAATATAGAGTGGCTTGGAAGCGCGTTCTTCAAGGTCTGCCAACGTCTGCGCCAGTGCAATCCCAGCGGACGGGTTGTGACCGCCATCGAGCCAGAGTTCCGACCCACGCCCGAGAAGGTCGGGCAGAGGGCCGCTGTCCAGGCGCTGCATGCGAGCCGGCCATTTGGCCGTCATCAACCCGCGCTCGATCGCGGTTTCATTCTGGAGCAGTTCGTCCAACTGCAGTGCTGCGGCAACGGCTGTCCCGGCATTTACAATCTGGTGGCGTCCGACGAGGGCTGGCAGCGGCAGATCGAGGACATGCGCTTCAGTTTGAACGACGAGCCGGCCGTTCTGTTCGAATGCGTCGAAATCCTGCCCCCAGATCACGAGGTTGGCGCCGACGCGGGCCGCTGTTTGCCGAATGACATCCAATCCCTCGTCGGTCTGCTGGGCGACGACACACGTTACACCGCGCTTCAAGATGCCAGCCTTCTCAGCAGCGATCTTGCCAATCGTCGCGCCGAGCTTTTCTGCATGATCAAGGCTGATCGGCGTGATGACGGTCAGGGCTGGACGATCGATGACGTTGGTCGCGTCAAGACGGCCGCCGAGACCGACTTCGAGCAAGAGCACATCGGCGGGCGTTTCGGCATAGGCCAGAAACGCCGCGGCGGTCGTGATTTCGAATTGGGTGATGTCGTCGCCGTCGTTGACGGCCTGCGTCCGCGTCAGAACATCAACAAGCTGCTCTTCGCCGATGGGGCGGGAGATGCCGTCGGAGCCGGACAGTTCAATGCGTTCGTGAAATCGCACCAGATGCGGCGAGGTGTAGACATGCACGCGCAGACCAGCAGCCGAAAGCATCGCTTTCATAAATGCCGTCGTCGAACCCTTGCCGTTGGTGCCGGCTATATGGATGACTGGCGGCAATTTCTGGTGCGGATTGCCGAGCTTTTCCAGCAACCGTTCGATGCGGCCGAGGGACAAGTCAATCAGCTTCGGGTGAAGCAACTTGAGGTCGGCCAGGAGCTTGTCGCTCGTCAGCATCGCGGGCTCTTCGATCGGGGCCCGGTCGAGGTCCGTGGGCCGTCTGCAATGCGGTGTCTTACGACGATGTATCTTACGACTTCCGGCAGGGCCGTGGACCGGCCGGATGGGTCACCATACCGTGAAGATCCTGCGGCAGGTGGGCGATCGTGAGAGCGGCCCCGACGTTATGCCGGCGATGACTTGTCCTTGGCCATAGATTTCGACGTCTTTGCCGTTGGGTCGCGACCGGCGCCGTCGCCGGCTTGAGTTGACGCGAGGTCCATGGGGCGAACTTCAAGAACGGCGGTTTCGCGTGTAGCGGTTCTCAATCATCCGACCGTTAGCCGGCGAGCGGCCGTTGGCGCGTTTCGCCTTGCCGCCACCGTTCATGAGTATTCGGCACACGCGCGACAGGGTCTCGCGCAGCTTGTGACGGTGCACGACCATGTCAATCATGCCGTGGTCGAGTAGATATTCGGAGCGCTGGAAGCCATCCGGCAGCTGTTCGCGAATTGTCTGCTGGATGACGCGGGGGCCGGCGAAACAAATGAGCGCGCCGGGCTCGGCGATGTGAATGTCGCCCAACATGGCGTAAGACGCGGTGACGCCACCGGTGGTCGGATCGGTAAGAACGACGATGTAGGGCAGCCCTGCCTCCCGCAGCCGCTGCACGGCGATCGTCGTGCGTGGCATCTGCATCAGCGACAGGATTCCTTCCTGCATACGGGCGCCGCCGGACGCCGCGAAGAGAATAAAGGGAGTTCCCTTTTCCAGCGCACGGGTCAGGCCGGTGATCACAGCTTCGCCGGCGGCCATGCCGAGCGAACCGCCCATGAAGTCGAAATCCTGCGCGGCGGCGACAACATTTTGGCCGTCGAGTTTGCCTTCCCCGATGAGAACCGCGTCTTCAAGGCTGGTTTTGGTCTTGGCATCCTTGAGGCGCTCGGTATAGCGGCGGCCATCACGGAACTTCAGCGGATCCTGCGGTACTGCCGGCACGGAAATCGTTTCGTACGCGCCACCGTCAAAGAGCGCGACGAGGCGCGATTTAGCGCCCATCCGCATGTGATAGCCGGAGCCCGGCACCACGAACTGATTCGACTCCAGGTCTTTGTAGAAGACCATCTGGCCGCTCTCGGGGCATTTGACCCAGAGATTGTCCGGCACCTCCCGCTTCGTTGTCAGGAAGCTGCGGATCTTCGGCCGAACGACGTTGTTGATCCAGTTCACGCTCTTCTCGCTCCTCAGGATGCGGAGACGTTGATCGATCCAGCATCCATAGCACGCCGGGTGCGGTTGTTTCAGGGCCCGCGCGTCGCAATCTGTGGGCCGTTGCGGAGTTTGGTTACGGCTGACCGACTTTCGCGATTTAATTAAGCTAGATCAGACCGACTTCAAGGCTGCGCTCAGGCTTGCTACAAGTTGTAGCACCTCCGACACCGTGCTGTCTGTCGGATTTCCGGCTGCGTCGAGGCTGGCGGCAATTTTGTTGACCAGGGCCGAGCCGACGACGACGCCGTCGCCATGTGCGGCCAGGTCTTTGGCCTGCTGCGGCGTTCTCACTCCGAAACCGATCGCGACGGGCAGGTCGGTGGCCCGCTTGATGCGCGCGACGTGTCGACCGACGTCGGTCGCCACAGGGGCAGCTGCTCCCGTGATGCCGGTGATCGACACATAGTAGACGAAGCCGGATGTGTTCTGGAGCACCATCGGCAGACGGCGGTCGTCGGTGGTCGGTGTCGCCAAGCGAATGAAGTTGAGACCGCGGGCGAGAGCAGGAATGCACAATTCGTCATCGGCCTCGGGCGGGACATCGACAACGATCAGCCCATCCACCCCGGCGGCAACGGCATCGTCCAGAAAGCGCTCATTGCCGTAGACGTAGATCGGATTGTAGTAGCCCATCAGCACGATCGGCGTTTCGCTGTCGGCCGTTCGGAAATCGCGCACCAGCTGCAGCGTCTTCTTCATGTTCTGGCCGGCCTTGAGGGCGCGCAAGCCCGAAGCTTGGATCGGCGGGCCGTCCGCCATCGGATCGGAAAATGGCATGCCGATTTCGATAACATCGGCGCCGGCGCCGGGTAGGCCGGAAATGATTTTCAAGGATGTGGCGTAGTTCGGGTCGCCAGCGGTAACAAAGGTGACGAGAGCAGCGCGGCCCTCGGCTTTGAGCATAGCGAACCGCCGTTCAATGCGTGTATCGGTCTTCATCCTGGCTCCGGATCAGATTTTCATGCCCAGCGCCTTGGCGACCGTGAACAGGTCTTTGTCGCCGCGGCCGCAGAGGTTCATCACGAGCAGGTTGTCCTTAGGGAGTGTGGGCGCGAGCTTCATGACTTGCGCCAGCGCGTGACTGGGCTCAAGGGCCGGGATGATACCTTCCATGCGCGTGCAAAACTGGAGCGCTTCCAGCGCTTCCTTATCTGTAATGGAGACGTAGGTAACGCGGCCGGTATCCTTCAGCCAAGCGTGCTCGGGTCCGACGCCGGGGTAATCGAGACCGGCGGATATGGAGTGGCCTTCGAGAATTTGGCCGTCATCGTTTTGCAAAAGGTACGTGCGATTGCCGTGCAAGACACCTGGCGTACCGCCGTTCATCGACGCAGCGTGACCGTTTTCGACGTCGAGGCCATGACCGCCGGCTTCAACGCCGTAAATGGCGGTGGCCTTATCGTCGAGGAAAGGATGGAATAATCCGATCGCGTTGGACCCACCGCCAATGCAAGCGACGAGCGTATCGGGCAGGCGGCCTTCGGCGGCGATCATTTGCTCGCGCGTTTCCTTGCCGATAATCGACTGAAAGTCGCGCACCATGGCGGGGTAGGGGTGCGGCCCCGCGGCGGTGCCGATGAGATAGTAAGTGTCGGTGACGTTGGTGACCCAGTCGCGCAGCGCTTCGTTCATGGCGTCTTTAAGCGTGCCGGCGCCGGCCGTGACAGAATTGAGCTTGGCGCCGAGCAGCATCATGCGCGCCACGTTCGGCGCCTGACGCTCGATGTCGGTGGCACCCATGTAGATTTCACACGGCAGACCGTACTTGGCGCAAACAGTTGCAACCGCCACGCCGTGCTGACCGGCACCGGTTTCAGCAATGATCCGCGTTTTGCCCATGCGACGGGCAAGAAGGATCTGGCCGAGGCAATTGTTGATCTTGTGCGAACCGGTATGATTGAGTTCGTCGCGCTTGAAGTATATTTTTGCGCCGCCCAGTTCGGTCGTCATGCGCTCGGCGAAATAGAGCGGGCTTGGCCGGCCGGCGTAGTGCAAGTTGAGGTAATCGATCTCGGCCTGGAACGACGGATCGGCTTTGGCGGCTTCGTAGGCGCGCTCCAGATCAAGAATCAGCGGCATCAACGTTTCGGCGACGAAGCGGCCACCGAACAGACCGAAGAAACCTTTGTCATTGGGCCCTGTGCGATAGCTATTGAGCTGTGCGATGGGGCTCTTGGGCGTGTTCGTCGTCATGTTGATCTCTCGCGGTCGAACTTTTGCGCGTTGAGGAATTCAGCTTGCTTGCTTAGCCGCCTTCGCGTTGTGAAGAAAGCGGCGGATGAGATCGGGGTCTTTTACGCCCGGGGCGCTTTCGACACCCGAAGAGACGTCTACGATCGAAGCCCCGGTGCGTTCGATGGCCTCGGTAACGTTTGCCGGCGTCAGGCCACCAGCCAGCGCATAGGGTATACGCGCGGCCAGGCCATCGAGCACATGCCAATCGAATGCCAGTCCATTGCCTCCTGGAAGCGCTGCTGACGGATCAGGCTTGGCATCAAACAGCAGGATGTCGGCAACTTGGCCGGGCACGTAGTAACGCAGGGCCTTTTCGACATCGGCGGCGCTGGTGACCGGGACCGCCTTCAAGATCGGTTTGCCGAACATCGCCCGTATCTGCGCAACACGCTCGACCGTTTCGTGTCCGTGCAGCTGAAGGTAGTCGGGATCGACAGCCGCCATGACATCGGCCAGCGCATCGTCGGCGGCATCGACGACGAGAGCCACGGTTCGGCACAGTCCCTGACGCGGTACCGTTTCGCGCAGAGCATGCGCTTCAGCCAGACTGAGGTGACGCGGGCTTTTTGCAAAGAAGACCAAACCGACAAAATCGGCGCCGCCCGCAAGGGCCGCGTCGAGGCATGTTCGATTATTGATGCCGCAGATCTTGACGGCCGTCGTCATGAGGTAAAATCCCACGGACGGTTTTGTCCGGACGATTGAGGAGCGCGCGGCTCTAATTCAAGCTGCCGTGCGCTCGATTGAGGGTGGAGGCAACTCGCGACCGCGTTGCGCCACGCCGGCGTCACGCTCGCGCGCGAGGCGGTCGGCTTCCGATTGCCATCGCCGTGCTTCTGACGTTTGCGCACGGGCTTGACGGCGCCAGCGCGCTTGATTGGCCCAGGCCGCAACACCACCCAGACCGACGCCAACGATCAATGCCCCAAAGAGATAGGCATAGAACGGCAATGACAGTGAGACGAGTGGCGCCGTCGGATTAAAGGGATCGAGCACGAGCGTCACGGCGTGACGATTAGCAATTGCCAAGGTCACTAGCGCGGCGGCGGCCGGAAACGCGATCAGCAGCGTGACAATGCGTTTCAACACAATGAGTCTCGCCAGGGTTCGGTCCAATCGGAGTGACTGTCAGCGCTTCAGTTGTTTGTTGCGCCGTCGTCGCCATTGAGCCGGTCGCGCAGTTCCTTGCCGGTTTTGAAGAACGGCACAAACTTTTCTTCGACCGGCACCGGCGATCCCGTGCGCGGATTGCGGCCCTGACGAGCGGCGCGATGTTTGACCGTGAAGGCGCCGAATCCGCGTAATTCGACCCGATCGCCGCGGGCCAGCGCATCGACGATCTCGTCGAAGATAACATTGACGATACGTTCGACGTCGCGATGATAGAGATGCGGATTTGCACCCGCGATCTTCTGGATCAGTTCCGACTTAATCACGGCAACCCCCGAACGGTTTGTTTTTCCTTAGTTTTCGGAAGGTTGCCAAACCGACAGCATGCCGTCAAGACCAAGAGTGGCGAAGGCCCGGGTGCGGGACAGGATTTCGGCCACTTCCCGGCCCTCAGCACCGAAAAGGTTACCGGCCATCGAGGAGATGGAGGACATCAGTCCCCAGCTGCTCGCCGTGGCCGGCCGCCAATCAATCACTTTCAGGCCTTTCTCGACACCGCGCTTCTCTTCAAGCCACCGCTGCGCTTCGGGTTCGCCGCCGATTTCGTCGACAAGTTTGTTGGCGACAGCCTCACGACCCGAGAAGATACGGCCCTTTTCCAGGCCCGGCACATCGGCGATTTTGATCCCGCGACGGGTTTCCACGAGCGACGCAAACCAGCGGAAACCGTCGCCGATCATCTCGCGGACGACGCTCAGAGACGGCTCGTCGGCGGGGGCGAAAATGGACGGCGAGGCTTTCAATTCACCGCTCTTGACCTCGTTCATCTTGACGCCGACCTTGCTCAGAAGTTCGCTGACTTCAGGCCACTGCATGAGCACGCCGACCGAGCCGGTAATCGTGTTGCCGCGCGCGACAATATGATCGGCGGCGAGCCCGACGATGTAGCCTGCCGAAGCGGCGACCGTGCCGAACTGGGCAACTACCGGCTTTTTGGCTGCGACTTGGCGCAGTTCTTCGTAGATCGCCTCCCCGCCGGTGGTCGTGCCGCCGGGGCTGTTAACGAAAACGATGACGCCGGCCACGTTTTTTGCGTCGCGAACCTTGCGCAGCAATTCGAGTTCGGCGCGATTTTCGGAGATGGTGCCGGTGAAGGAGACGCGCGCGACGTGCTTTTGGGCAAACACGCCGCTGGTTTCATCGGCAGACAGCATATAGCCGCCGATTGCGATGACGAGGCCTGTAATGGCGAGGCCGCGCCACAGGCTGAGGCGGCGGCGCAGCTGGCGGCGGTCGAGAACGATCTCGGTTTCGAGTGACATTGCTGTCAGAACTCCCTGCTTGGCTGGCGGCCGGATCCGCCCGGACATTCCAACAGTCTTTATGATTTCAATCCGCTAAGAATCCGTAGGCAGCAGCTTATCCTGAGCGGGGAAATCGAACTCACGAATAGGGTTACGCAAAAAGCGCGGCACCAGAAAGGCGCCGCGCTCTCATTCGTTCCATTTCGGCACGGGTCGTAAGTTTGCGCTCAACTACTCCGCCTGGCGAAGCCGGCCGAATTACTCGGTCTCTTCATCGTCATCGGCGTTGCGCTTCTTAATGGCGGCCTTGAAGATGTCGCCGAGCGAGGCGCCCGAGTCGGAAGAACCGTATTGCGCCACGGCCTGCTTCTCTTCGGCAATTTCCAGGGCCTTGATCGACACCGTGATGCGGCGCGCTGCCTTGTCGGACGAGATAACCGCGGCATCGACCTTCTGGCCGACCGTGAAGCGCTCGGGGCGCTGCTCGGAACGGTCACGCGACAGATCGGAGCGCTTGACGAACGCGGTGATGTCGCTGTCTGCGATCTTCACCTCGATGCCATTCTCCTGCACGGCGACGACTTCGCACGTGACGGTATCGCCCTTCTTGTAGCGCGAGAGCGTATCGGCAGGGTCGCCGGCCAGTTGCTTGACGCCGAGCGAAATGCGCTCCTTGGAGCTGTCAACGTCGAGCACCATGGCCTTCACGTTGTCGCCCTTCTTGTACTCCTTGATCAACTCATCGCCGGGCTTCGACCAGTCGAGATCCGACAGATGGACCATGCCGTCGATGCCGTTGTCGAGGCCGATGAAGAGGCCGAATTCCGTGATGTTGCGGATCGGGCCTTCGACGATCGTACCCTTCGGATGGGCGGTGAGGAACGCATCCCAGGGGTTGTCCTGAGTCTGCTTCAGGCCCAGTGAAATGCGGCGCTTGGTGGGATCAACTTCGAGAACTTGAACGTCGACCTGCTGGCTCGTCGACACAATCTTGCCGGGGTGTACGTTCTTCTTGGTCCAGCTCATTTCGGAGACGTGGATCAGACCTTCGACACCCGGTTCGAGCTCAACGAACGCACCATAATCTGCAATGTTCGTGACGGTGCCCTTCAGCTTGGCGCCGACCGGATACTTGGCCTCGATGGCCGACCACGGATCGGACTGCAGCTGCTTCATACCGAGCGAAATGCGCTGCGTTTCCGGGTTGATGCGGATGATCTGCACCTTCACCGTATCGCCGACGTTGAGGATTTCAGAGGGATGATTGACGCGGCGCCAAGCCATGTCGGTGACGTGAAGCAGTCCGTCGATGCCGCCCAGATCGATGAACGCGCCGTAGTCCGTGATATTCTTGACGAGGCCGTCGATGACTTGTCCTTCAGCGAGGCGCGAGACGATGTCGGCGCGCTGTTCGGCGCGGGTTTCTTCCAAAACCGACCGACGAGAGACAACGATGTTGCCGCGGCGGCGGTCCATCTTGAGGATCTGGAATGGCAACTGCTGATGCATCAGCGGGCCAACATCGCGCACGGGGCGAATATCGACCTGGGAGCCGGGAAGGAATGCGACGGCGCCATCGAGGTCAACCGTGAAGCCGCCCTTGACCTTGTTGAAGATGACGCCCGTGACCTTCTCGCCCTTCTCGTGCAGGCGCTCGAGGCGCGTCCAGCTTTCTTCGCGGCGCGCCTTGTCACGTGAGAGAACAGCTTCGCCGAGCGCGTTCTCGACGCGCTCCAGGTAAACTTCGACCGTGTCGCCGATCTTGATGTCGCCCGACTTGCCGCCGAGACCGAATTCCTTCAACGCCACGCGGCCTTCCATCTTGAGGCCGACGTCGATGATGGCGAGGTCCTTCTCAATACCGACGACCTTGCCCTTGACGACCTGACCTTCGAAGACGTCGTCCTTGGCGAGGCTCTCGGCAAGAAGGGCCGCAAACTCGTCACGCGAGGGGTTGAATTCTTTCGACACGGCGGTTGACATTCGTTCTCCTTCAAAAGATAGTGGTTGCGGCCAGCGCTGGCTTTTCGCCGACGCGGCACGGGATTAATGCGATGAACCGGAGATGCCCGGAGCGCGCGGGTGCGCGACCAGAGGCAGGACTGCCGGCGGTGATGTTTGCTGCTGGTCGATACCGCCGTGATGGGCTCTCAGTTGCCCTGCCAACACGTTTGGAGCAGCCCGCGTTGGAGCTTCCCCGTTGGCCCGGCCATACCTCTCGGCCGATCCGACAGCGGCGTCAGATGCGCGGGTTCTAGCGGATGTGGCAGCCTACGGCAAGGGGTGGGGCTAGCATGGGGTCGGTCGTCAAGGCGTAAGACCCCAATCGGGTTCTGAGCCTTTTGACGAGCCGTATGGTCGGATAATCGCTAGCGCAGCTATGAAGACCGCATCGGCGTCGAGGGTGGTCGTATCGATGATGACGGCATCGGCAGCGGCGGTCAGCGGTGCGATGTCTCGACCGCTATCGCGGGCGTCGCGGGCGCGGATGTCGGCAAAAAGCTCCTCGTAAGTAGCGGGTTCGCCACGGGCCTGGTGTTCGAGATGACGGCGGCGGGCGCGTTCTTCCGGCGTTGCCGTGACATAGATTTTGACGTCAGCGTGCGGGCACACGACCGTGCCGATGTCGCGGCCATCGAGGACGGCGCCGGGCACCCGGCGGGCGAAATGGCGCTGATAGCTCAGCAATGCGGCGCGAACTTCCGCGATCTTCGCGATAACCGATGCCTTGTCGCCGGCCGGTACACCGCGCAGGTGTGGATCGTCGAGGGTTGCAGGATCAAGAGCGCGGGCGGCGGCGAGTGCAGCCCAGCGATCATTCAGGCGAAAGCCACTGCGTTCGATATCTCGCGCCACGGCGCGATAGAGCAAGCCTGTATCCAGGACGTGATAATTCAAGTGTGCCGCGATGCGCTTGGCCAGCGTGCCTTTGCCCGACGCTGCCGGGCCGTCTATGGCGATAATCATGCGCATTGTCCCCTTCGCTGCATCCAGCCACTGCCCGAGGGACGTGCCGAGGTCAAGCCGGCGGGCACGGCAACGATAAAGCCGTTGAAAAGGAAGGTCTGGGGTCTCGTCGCTGGGGGCAAGTCGTGAGCCCGGCTTGCCCCCGTTGATCGCATCCCGGACGATTGGGCGTTCCGTGAGTCGCGCGCATGCGCGCGGTTCTGGCAGTCTGAAGGAAGGCAGCAGGCGCGCATGCTTGGATTTCGAGCGATCGGTTTGATTTTCGTCCTCGCCGCCGCGCTAGGGGCGATGCCTTCTGCGGCCCAGACGGTCGGCAAGCCGGACGCCAGCGTCAAAGTGCCAGATAAAACCGTCGCAGCAACCAAGGCTTTCGAGGCGGGGCAAAAGGCGTTCGAAGCCGGCAAAACGGATGCAGCGGTGACGGCGTTGTCAGCGGCGATCGGCTCCGGCGGCGTCACCAATGCGCAGTTGGCGAAGGCGCTGTTTTATCGCGGCGTTGCGTTGCGTGGTCAGAAAAAGCCCGGGGCTGCCCTATCCGATCTCAACGCGGCGGTGTGGCTTCGCGACGGGCTATCTGCAACCGACAAGGCGGTCGCTGAGGATCATCGTCAGGCGCTGCTGCGCGAGGTTGCCGCCGCCAACGGTACACCCGCCGCGCCGGTCCCGACGGCGGCGCTGACACAAGCGCCTATCGCTGCGCCGCCGGCTGTCGAAACGAGCCCATCGCCGGTGGCGCAATCGACAGCGGCGCCGTTGCCCGAGCCCGCGGCATCATCGCCAACGCCGCCCGCGGTTATCCCACCCAGCGAACATTCTGGCGCTCTGCCATGGACGTTGCCCGCGGCTCCGGTTCAAGCCTCACCGCCGCCCGTCGCCGCGGACGCGCAACCCGCGGCGGCTGCCGCTCCCGACACGATCGCCGAACCTGTGGCGAGTATTGCACCTGTCGACCGGGCGACAATTGCGACGGTGGAAGCCGAGCCAGCGCCAATGTCGAAGCCATTGCCGTGGCAGATGGCTGAAACCGAGGCCACAGCGCCGCGACCCGAGCAGTCCTCGACCTGGGCCGCGCCAACGGTCACGGCGTCACCCGCGCCGAAAGAAGCACCGACCGCACCTGCCGCCGCACTCGAGCCGAGTGAGCCGGCCGCGACCAACACGCTGCAACAGCCTGTCGCCGCACTTTCATCCACACCCGTTGACGCTTTACCTGCCCTGCCGCCAGCGATCGCCAATGTCCCCAGCGCGCTAGCTGACGCAGGGAAGGCAGCCGGCGCGGCGCTGACCAAGTTCTTCGGCGGTGCGCCTGCGTCGCCCCCCGTCAACACACCGCTTGGCGTTGCGGCGGTCGCGGAGGCTCCCCCCGCCATTGCGCCAATTGAAACCGCTTCCGTCGATCCTGGGCCAAGTGTCGCTGCTCGTGCCGCCACTGCTGACGCTCCAGCAGCGTTGTGGTCATCACAGACGACCGGCACTGCTGTCCCGGTTACCCCTGTCGCGGTCGCAGCAGCCGAGCCTGCGCCGGCGGTTGATGCGGCGCCGTCAATCGCGGTTTTGCCGGGGCCTTACCGATTGCAGATCGCGGCCGAGAATTCCCGCGAGGCGGCCGATCAAATCATGGCGCGGCTGATCTTACAGCACGGTCAAAGTTTGCGCGGGCTACAACCTGTCGTGGAGGAACCGCAGACTGCTGGTGTGCTGTTCGGCAGCATGAGTGCTGCCTACCGCGTGAGCATCGGACCGTATGCGAACCAAATTGAACCGGGACGTTTGTGCAATATATTGAAGCCGCATGATTTTGACTGTCGCGTTGTTGCGGTGGCGCCGTAGTTTTAAGCTGATTGCAGCGCAACATCATGCGGGAACTTTACCGAGCACTGTGGGTTATTTCCCCGTATCTGCTCGGTGAAGCGAGGCCCCCGCATGAAGCGCGTTATGATTTGCGAAGATGATCTATTGCTGGCGATGGATCTGGCGCACGAAGTCGAGGCAGCGGGTTCGCAAGTTGTCGGCACGTTCTATTCGAGCTTTGACGCCTGGAATGCGGCAGATGTTTTAAAACCCGATATCGCCATTATCGATCTGCATCTTGCCGACGGGGAGAGTGGGTTATCCCTGGCCACGCATCTGGTGGAGCAAGGCTGCAAGGTCATTGTCGTGAGCGGCTCGACGCTCGTCCATCCCGAACTCAGCCGCATTTCGCATTCCTTCGTGTCCAAGCCGGTGCCGAATGGCATCATTGCGGAATTGACCGGTCATCGCTGACCCTTTGTCTCGTGAGTTAAATTCATGCTGATTTCCTACGGCTGCGCATTCGAACTGTCGTTTGTTCAACCTACCCCGACGGTCTGCCTCGTCGATGTGCACACGAGCCATGCTCGAAATGTTTTGCCGGCGACGTTGACGTTCGAAACCAGCCCAGGTCTGGCGACTGATACGTTCGTCGACGATTTTGGAAATATCGCGCGGCGGTTCAAAGCACCCGCTGGCAAACTTCGACTGACACTAGACGGCATTTACAAAGCTGACGGTACCGTTGATCGACGTGATCCGACCGCCCGCGCGCTGCCGGTTGATCGATTGCCGCAAGAGTGTCTGGCCTATCTGGCGCCAAGCCGATTTTGCGAAAGTGACTTGCTCGCGCCGCTCGCGTGGCAAAACTTCGGTCATTTACCGCGGACAACCGCCCTTGTCGAAGCGATATGCACGTACGCCCATAATCAATTGAAGTTTGATTATGCGCAGGCCCGCGCGACGCGCACGGCGTCAGAAGCGAATGCCGAACGTGTGGGTGTGTGTCGAGATTTCGCGCATCTGGCGATCGCACTGTGCCGCGCTCTCAACATACCGGCTCGCTACGTGAACGGATACATGGGCGACATTGGTGTCCCGGCCGATCCGGCGCCGATGGATTTCAATGCTTGGTTCGATGTGTTCCTGGAAGGTGGCTGGTACACATTCGATGCCCGGCACAATTGCCGCCGTATCGGCCGGATCCCGATTGCCTATGGGCGCGATGCGGCCGACGTTCCTATGTTGCGGACGTTTGGAACCCATAGTCTTGAAGTTTTCAGCGTAAAAACCGAACTCGCTGTTGGCGATCGCGTTGCGGCATAAGCTCCTCTTAAATCGGAACGCCTCGCGTTGACTTGCGTTGTTGTCTTGTGGACCCGTTTTTGTTTCAGGGTCTCAATCTGGAGGACAACATGGACAACCCCGGAATTTATCTCGTGGCTTGGTTGCTGATCGCGCCGATTGTTGGCGTGATCATTCTTAGCGGCCTCGGCTCGTCGCGCACGACGCCTGTATCAACGACATCTTCCCGTTTTGAATAATCGATGCCAAACGGTCCGGCGAAATCATGTTTTCGCCGGATCGGTCATTCATGTTGTCGATATCACTTCAAACCCGCCGTAAATCATCCGCTTTCCATCGAAGGGCATTGGATTTTTCTCGTCGTTTAGACGATGATCCGTCATAGCTTTTTTCATTCCTTCGTTTCGTGTTTCACGCGAAGGCCACGTGATCCACGAAAAGACTACCGTCTCATCGTCGCGTTTTTGAACCGCTCGCGGAAAAGATGTCAGCGTTCCTTCCGGAACATCGTCACCCCAACACTCCACAATTTGCAGTGCTCCGCATTCCTTGAAAACCTGCGCAGCGACGTGGCAATGCCGCAAGAAATCCTCTTTGTGCGCAGTTGGTACGGCAGCGACAAATCCATCGACGTAGGTCATTGGATATCCTCTGTGAAGTTCATAGCTTCAGCTCCACGATTGTTTGCCGCCGCACGGTCCCTTGGCTCCTTCACCAACCGCTGCGTCAACACCAAGCTTGAACGTTGCTGCAAACGTCTTGGTCTTGCCCAGCCCGGGCCACACGGTGCGCACATTGGCCGCCTCCCTTACGCAAATGTTCAAAGTCGGGAGGGTGGTCCGTGGGTAGCTGGAAGGAATTCTCGGGTGCTTGCGCGCTAGCGACTTTCTCTTTGATGATTCCTGTTTGTGGGGATGCGTGGGCCCAGTCGGTGGGGGCGGACGGCGTAACGGTTAAAATCGCAGGTCGTTCCCTCCGCTGCGGACAGACACCTGTCGTCATGGATTCTGATATCCCAACGGAAGGATTGTCGGTCCCGGGTGAAGCGCTCTATCTCAACCCTCGCCTGATGCAGCGGCTGCCACAGACGGTCCGCCTATTTATATTCGAACACGAGTGTGCACACGAGATGACGGGGCCAGATGAATTGGGGGCAGACTGCATCGCAGCGAAGTCAGGCAAGCGAGAAGGTTGGTTGAAGCCAACGGACATTGATGCCGTCTGCCGATCGTTTTCAGGACCCGCCACTGATACCCATCCCTCCGGCTCGACGCGATGCGCCAACGTCAAGCGCTGTTACGGCGGAGCGCAAGTTGCAAGCGTGAATTCGGCCGGCAACTCAGCGTCGCGAACATCATCGTGGATGTCGCCGGTCACGCCCGATCAGGATACCGAAGATCCATTGCGTCCGGGTCCGGATGATCAAACAAACGAATAGGCGATGTCCGCGATCGACGCATCCAAGGTCGACTTACTCTGAGTACGTGGCACCTAGCGTTTGCATGAGTTCGCGGAATTCCGGGAAACTTGTTGCGATCATCGCCGTATCGTCGACGGCAATCGGCATCTCGCTGGCAAGCCCAAGTGTCAGAAACGCCATGGCGATACGGTGATCGAGGTGGGTTGCGACGGTCCCACCGCCGGGGACTCGCCGCGAGCCGTGGACGATCAGCGTGTCGCCCTCGACGGTGGCGCACACGCCATTTGCAACGAGTCCGGCGGCGGTGGCGGCAAGCCGGTCGCTTTCCTTGACCTTGAGTTCTCCAAGGCCATCCATGCGCGTGTCGCCGTCAGCGAAGGCAGCGACGGCCGCCAGCACGGGATATTCGTCAATCATGGACGGGGCGCGTTCGGCGGGCACGTGGATGCCGCGCAGCGGCGACGCCCGCACGCGAATGTCGGCAATTGGTTCGCCGCCCTCTTCGCGTTCATTCGTGAATGAAATGTCGGCCCCCATATCTATCAGTGTGGTGTAAAGGCCGGTGCGGGTAACGTTGACGAGAACGCCTTCAACAGTGATATCCGACCCCGGCACCAAAAGCGCTGCACAAATGAGGAATGCGGCGGAGGAGGGGTCTCCCGGCACGACGACCTCGCGGCCGCCGAGTTCGGCATCGCCGAAAACCGTAATGCGTGTGAGCCCGTCCTTGAACTCCGTCGTCACATTGGCGCCGAAGTAGCGCAACATGCGTTCGGTGTGATCGCGTGTCGGCTCCCTTTCAATGACAGTTGTCTCGCCGGCGGCCATCAGCCCCGCAATCAGTATCGCGCTCTTGACCTGTGCCGACGGCACTGGAAGCACATACTCGATTGGTACAAGGTGGGCCGAACCCTCGACGGTGAGCGGCAGCGTGTCCTTATCCTCCCGCGTCAGCAATCCCATCTGACGCAATGGTTTCAACACGCGGGCCATGGGTCGTCGCGAAAGCGAAGCATCGCCCGTCATGGAGACGGTAATGTCGTGGCCGGCAACCACACCCATCATCAGGCGGGTGCCGGTGCCAGAATTGCCAAAGTCGATCGGCGCGGAGGGTTCCTTCAGGCCGCCCGTGCCCCGCCCCTGCACGGTCCAAGTCCTACCATCGGCCGACTTCTTGGCGGGTGCCCCCAACGCTGTCACAGCCTTGGCTGTGTTCAAAACGTCTTCCGCTTCGAGGAGCCCTTTGATTGTTGTGCTGCCCGTCGCCAGCGCACCGAAGATCAGAGCGCGATGCGAGATCGACTTGTCGCCAGGCACGCGGACATGGCCCCGGAGCCCCGTCGTGGCCTTGGTTGCTGCCAGCGGCTGCGGTCCGCCACCATAAGCAATTGATTTCGACACCTGGGCCCCCGAGCGGCCCCTGACGCTGGGAGCCATATTTTCGCTTCAGGGCCGGGATAGAGCCGTTACCGCAAGGGCTTGTCAACGGTGTCCGGCCAGCTAACTCCCGCTTCTGCGACCAAATCGCCGTACTCGCCATTTATCGGCAAGGCCACCGGTCGGTTTTACTTTTGACAGGCGGTTGCCGCTGTGGCATCCCCCCTTCCTTCCAATTCATTTCCGGGGTTGTCCATGTCGACCAAAGCCGCGCGCGGTACCAAGCGCACTTGTCAGAGCAATGAGTGTGGCGCCCGTTTCTATGATCTCAATCATGAACCCATCGCTTGTCCGATTTGTGGGACGCTTTATCAGATCGCGCACTCGACGGGACCGGTGACGATCGCGCCTGAAGAAAAGCCGCGCAAGCCGAAGAAGGAGCTCGTGGCCGACAAGGAACTGGCTCCGGAAGCGGCCGCGGAAGTCGAAGGCGACGAAGCGTTGGTCGACATTGAAGAAGCCGCCGACATCCCGGCCGACGACGACGAGACCTTCCTCGAAGAAGAAGAGGAAGAGGGCGGCGATGTCTCCAACATCATCGGCGGTCCGGTGGCGGAAGGCGAAGAAGAAGTCTAAGTCGACAATAGCGCGCGGCACGTTCACGACGATCGGTTGATTTTTTGGCACTTGCAGTTTGGCGCCGTTGCGAATAGAGAGCGAAACTTACGCGGGCGCGGTTTAAACGAAGCTATGCCCGCACGACCCAGGTTCGACCGATCCACTATCGGGGCCATAGCTCAGCTGGGAGAGCGCTTGCATGGCATGCAAGAGGTCAGCGGTTCGATCCCGCTTGGCTCCACCAGCTTCCCACAACCCCTTGATAAAGCTCTAACGGCCTGACAAGTCAGGCCATTCTTAACCGGACTGTTACGGTAGACTGCTACGGTAACGGGATGGCGAACGTGGCCAACATCGAAGGTTTGACTGCGCGCAAGACGGGAAGACAACTCTCGGACTTGGTACTATCGTCATGCCGTGCCGCTGGCGGACCAGAAGCGCGCCGGCTGCAAGGAAATCTGGGAGTCGCCGAGGACCTCGGATAAGACCGCAGCGATCACCGCATTACCTGATGCCATGAAGCGGGCACAGGCCAAGCTGGCTGCCCGCTTGAAGGCGCCATGCCGTGTTAGATGGTAGCGCCCAGCGCAACCGTATCGACCTGGACCGGTGACACGGTCGGCGAACTCTCGCGAAAGTTATCGGAACTCCATTATGCTCTGGATCAGTGAGCGCGACTTTGTCGACCGTGCTGATCTCTTCGAAAAAGTCCGCGCTGATGAGAAAGCCTTCTTCGGCGGACGCATCGTCGCCCTCCCCCAGACGCCCTACTTCGACATGCTGCTCGAGGACGGGGAAACTCCGCTCAGTGCCTACCTGGCCTACTACTGGTGGCATCGTCACGAACAGCGCATCGCCCAGCTTCGCGCCGCGCTGGCGGCGGGAGATGTTTCTGAAGGCCTGAAGATCTCGAGACGCATTCGGAGTCGCTCCGCCTGCACGTCACACACAGGAGGCATCGTCTTACCCTGTCGCGCACGATCATCGAGGCCGAGATCGACGCGTTAATCGACATCACGAAGAACGATACGCCGCGGCATCAGAAGCGTACTGAGCGGCTCGAGCGCGGCGCGTTCAAGTGCCCGCTCTACCTCGCGATGAGACCTTAACCCCGTTGCTGTCCGTTTGTGCTGTGGACTGGATATCCGAGAAGTCGCGGTCCAGCTGGAGCCCGAGGCGGACGGCCACCTGCAAGGCGACGCTGGCTCTCTTCCTGGAAATTGTGGGTGACAAACCGATATCAGCCTACACCAAAGCGGACGCCCGCGACTTTAAATCGGTTCTTTCTGATCTGCCTCCCAACAAATCCAAGCTGCGAGAAACCCGCAACCTTGTTGCTCGTGAGGCTGCCAAGAGGTCTCGGGAGCTGGGGCTCTCGAGAATGTCCGTCGTCAACATCAACAAGCAGATCATGATTATTTCGGGCTTGTTCGGCTGGCTTGGCGCGCACTTCGATAGCGTGACCTCAAACCCATTAGCGAAGGCCACGATTGCAACGCGGGCATCCATTCGAGATGAGCGCGATCCTTTTACCCCCGATGAACTCGACGCCATCTTTCACGCGCCGGTGTTCACAGGCTGCGAGTTGGAACTGCACTGGAAGTGCCCTGGGCCCCTCATCCTTCGCGAGAGTGCGAAGTTCTGGGTCCCAATTCTCGGCCTCTACACGGGCGCCAGACTGAACGAGATCTGCAAATTGCGCGTCGCCGACGTGAGAAACGCTGACGGGCGTCCACTATCATCGATATCAACGGAGATCCGCACAACGATCAGACGATTGATCCACGAGTGAAATCCGCGGCCTCATCGCGACAGGTGCCGATTCATCCCGACCTTGTCCAATATGGGTTCTTTTCATACGTCTCGAAGCGCCGCGCTGACGGCGAGGAGCGCTTGTTTCCTGAACTCAAGCCGGATGCGCTACGGCAAGCTGTCTGACGGTTTCGGGAAACACTTCGCCCGTTTCCTGCAGTCCCTCGGCATCAAGCGGGACAAGATCGACTTTCACTCCTTCCGCCATACGTGGACGGATGCCTGCCGCAACTCCCGCATTTCATCGGATGTTATCTACGCTCTCAAAGGCGAGGCGCTCAAGGGCACCTTGGCCCGTTATGGGGACGGCAAGACTGATCTCGAGATCCTTGATGAAGAAATCCAGAAGCTGCGCTTTAAGGGTCTCGACCTTTGTCACCTCAAGACGTCGATTCCTTGCGTTCCTACTGAGCTTACACAAACGGATGCAATTCATGCCGAGATATCGCTACAACGGCGCGCTGGTTCGACCGATAGCCCCAGGTGAGGACCCCCAGGTCAAGCTCAAAGATCTCTGCAAGGATCTTGGAGTTGATCCCGATGCGCCTAGCGCTGCCGAGCTCGCCTTGATGGCGCTGGCCAGGAGGCATGTACCTGGCTTCCGAGAAGTATTGTCTGCCTCCCAACGTCATGGCTAAAGCCAAGCCGGGCCGCGAGAGTGCTCTCGAGAAACAACAGAACGACGCACTGGGTGAGATTGGCTTCCGCTTTCGCGCTCGGACGCTACCAGAAACCACGTCGGGAAACTCAACCTCGTCGCTCTTGTGGATAATTCACGCCAGAATAGAAGCTTCGAACACGGGGTGGACGGCGCTACACGAAGAGAGAGATCGTCGCCAAGCTTTCGAAGCAGAAAGCTGGACCTAGGCGCTGGAGTCGCCGAATTCCGTACTTTCGGTATGAATCCGAAGACGCTTCTGTCGTGGGTCGCGCGCGCTGGACCGAACAGCGACGTTGCGCCGGACAATAGCGCAGAGGAGAGCCGGCGGCGGTGTCGGCGTTGAGAGCTTTCATGTCTCAATTCGAATTTAAGCAATTCATGTCTCAATTGGAATTCTGAGGCGAAATACAAAGACACCCCTTAATTCGCCTCTCAATAAAGTGTTCCTCCTGCACAGCGCTGCGTGGTGCAGCGACTTCGAAACGTGCAGAATAGGAAACGTTTCCATGCACATCACTGAAACGACGGCGTTCCTGACGCCGGAGGAGATGGCGGCGAAGCTGCGCATCTCCCTTCGCAAGCTTCACCAGATGATGAAGGACGGTACCGCCCCCAAGCACGTCAAGCTCGGCGCGCGCACGGTGTTCCCGGTGGTGAAGGGGGTGCGCCATGGTTAACCCAGCGCCCAATCCCTTCGATCCGAAGAATCTGCGCCTGAAGCAGGACTTTGCCGGCCCGGCCGGGGTCAAAAAGCTTTTGACCCGTGTTCCGGTCCGCAAGCCGTCCAAGCAGGAGTGGTTCCGCATCCATGCCGACGCGGCCTACCGCATGGACATCGGCGTCATCCTCTTCGAGGAAGACGACGCCGTCTACGCGGTGACGCAGGACCTGCAGGCGGAGCTGGTCGATCTCATGGTTCCCGTCACCATCTACACGGCGATCACGCGCCAGGGCACGGTTCTGCTCTGGTTTGTGCGTCTGCCGGGCGAGGATGGGAAGAACCACGACGCTTGGACGTCATCCCACGAAGCCGCCGAGTTGGCGACCAAAGCGTGGACGCGGCCTCAGTGGAACCCGGCCCTGGGTGCCTACGACATGTTCCAGGCGACCGGCATCGTCACGGAGCCGACGTGGCCCGAGGCGTCGTTCGATGGCTTCTGAAGATCGCCTTCCAGGGCAAGATCATCGACAAACCGGACCACCTGGTCATCAAGAAGCTGCGCGGCGAGGCGTGACGCCTCCCGCCATCAGTGGGCGTCCCCGTGAGCGGGACGCCCATTCCTAATGTTTGAGTACGAGTTCCCTATGCACAACGATCCCCTATCCCACTACCGCGATATTTGGCTCGTCGATTTCGAGTTCCGTCCCCTCGGTGGGCGGGAGGGCAGCCGGCCCGACGTGGTCTGCCTCGTGGCACACGAGCTGCGCAGCGGCCGAACGATCCGGCTGCGCAAGGAACAGCTTGGTCGCGCTGTCCACCGTACCCGACCGATGACGGTGTCCTGTTTGTCGCCTACTACGCGAGTGCCGAGATCGGCTGCCATTTGGTGCTCGGCTGGCCCGTTCCAAGCCGCATTTTGGACCTCTACACCGAGCATCGGAACCTGACCAACGGCCTTACGCGCGCGGCTGGTCTAATCGATGCGCTGGCTCATCATGGTCTCGACCACATGGGTTCCCACGAGAAGCAGACGATGCGGGACCTCATCCTCGGCGGCGGCCCCTGGTCGGACGAACAATGGACCGCCATTCTCGACTATTGCGAGGACGACACGAAAGCGCTGGCCCGGCTCCTGCCGACCATGCTTCCGCGACATTGAACTGCCGCTGGCGCTTCTTCGCGGCCGCTACATGGCAGCAGCGGCGCACATGGAGCACAACGGTGTGCCCGTCGACGTCGAGACGTTAAAGCGGATCGAGTCGCACCGAGAAGATATCAAGGAACGCCTCATCCGCAAGATCGACGCGGCCTACGGTGTCTACGAGGGCATGTCATTTCGCGGCCAGCGGTTTGCGGCGTGGCTCCAGGAGCGTGGCATCCCCTGGCGGCATGATCACCGCGGCCGCATGCGACTTGACGACGAGACCTTCCGTCAGATGGAACGTGCTTATCCCTGAAGATCGCGCCGTTGCGACAGCTTCGCTCCTTCCTCGGTGAGAACCGATCCGCATCGCTGCCAGTCGGTGCCGACGGGCGGAACCGTACTCTCATATCTGCCTTCAGCTCGCAGACGGGTCTCAACCAGCCGAGCAGCGTCCGAGCCATCTTTCACCGCCCAGCCTGGAACCGGAGTCTCGATCGCAGCCACCCTCAGGCCACGGCATCGCGTACATCGACTACTGCCAGCAGGAGGTTGGCATCGCGGCGGCTTTGAGTGGCGACAAGGCGATGCAGCAAGCCTATGCCAGCGGTGACCCTTACCTGGAGTTCGGCAAGCAGGCGGGTGCCATCCCGGCCGACGGCACCAAGAAGACGCACAAGGCCGAGCGTGACCGCTTCAAGGCGTGTGTGCTGGCCGTACAGTACGGCATGCAAGCTGAGAGCTTCGGCCGTCAGCATCGGATGCCCCGTCGTAGAGGCGCGGGAACTGTTAAGGCTCCACCGCGCGACCTACCCGACCTTCTGGTCCTGGTCGGAGGCTCTGGTAGATCACGCCCTGCTCGGCGGTGAGCTGCAGACGGTATTCGGGTGGACGATCCGGGTCGGCGCCGATGCCAACCCGCGATCACTGGCCAATTTCCCCATGCAGGCCAACGGCGCTGAGATGCTTCGGCTCGCTTGCTCTATGGCGACCGAGCAAGAAATCATAGTCTGTGCGCCTGTCCATGATGCTGTGCTGATCGAGGCCCCGCTGGCACAGCTCGATGCGCACATCGCCCAGATGCAAGTCATCATGGCGGAGGCGTCAGAAGTCGTTCTTGATGGCTTCAACCTGAGGACCGATGTCGAGATCGTTCGTTACCCCGACCGCTACATCGACGACCGTGGCAAGAAGATGTGGCACGAGGTGATGGCGCTGATCGCAGAGGCTGAGGCCACCGACCATGCCATCACCGCAACAGTCGTCGTAGGACAGGCTCCCACAGACAGTGCAGGCTCATCTCTTTCTTTCCTCTCTTATAAGGAGATGGGTATGGATACTGGCATCAAGGCGCACACATGGGACAGCAAAGTACAAGCCTACGTGCCAGTGACCCAGCGCCCTGTGAAGTTCCTGAAAGGTCCGATCCCTTGGACATGGATCCAGATTGCGGCGAGACTGCCCGGTAAGTCGCTGTTCGTTGGTCTCGCTTTGTGGCGATTGGCTGGAGCCATGAAGTCCAGGACGGTCCGCCTGGCCAACTCAGAGGTGGAGGCGCTTGGTGTCAGCCGTAGCGCTAAGTCGCGCGCCTTAAGAACTCTCGAGCAAACCGGCTTGATCACCATCGATCAGAAACCTGGCTGCCTCCCGCGGGTAACAATTTTGGAAGTGCCGATTGAGGGCGAGTGATGTTGCAGAACCCTTTCGGATACGGGCTCGGGTCTTGGTTGTGTTGCTGATCCTCAAGTCGGTCTCAAATTCGTTTCCAGGCCCCGCACGCACGGTCGGGTCGGTCAACGCTGCCATGCAGACATAGGACGCGACTTCCATCATCGCGACAATCCGAGCCTGGTCGGCTCTTTGCACCCAGACCACCAGGACCGCCGAGCCCGAGGGAAAGAAAATTGGAAATTAAAATGATATTCAATTTTTAATGCAGAAAAAGCCATTATCCAAATCTTTACCGTCACTTACGAAAGCTAACTGTAACACGTGGGTAGACCCGTTCGTGACCCTTGTTTGTGACGCGGAAAATGCGTATCAAAAGGCCCAGAGATAAGTTTTGTTACATCGAGCTCGCAGATCCCCCTTTTGTTACAGTTGGACCCGCTTTGATGCCCAAGATCCTCGGCTATGCCCGCGTTAGCACCGATGACCAGTCGCTCGAACTTCAGATTGCAGCCCTAACCGCTGCAGGCGCTGCTCTCGTCTTCTCGGAGAAGATAAGTGGCACTCGAGCAGACCGGCCCGAACTGGCGAAGCTCCTGAGCATTCTCAGTGCCGGGGATACGCTTGTCGTAACGCGTATCGACCGCCTCGCCCGTTCGCTGGCGCATCTGGCGACCATCGTCGACGATCTCCAAGTCCGTGGAGTACACCTCCGAGCCATCGAGCAACCCGTGGACACCTCCACGGCCAGCGGCAAGGCATTCCTTGGCATGCTCGGTGTGTTCGCCCAGTTCGAGACCGAACTCCGACGGGAGCGCCAAGCTGAGGGGATCGCGGCGGCCAAAACTGCCGGTAAGTACAACGGTCGCCCCAAGACTGTGGACTACGAAGCCATCCGGTCCGCCTTGGAGGCTGGCCAGAAGCCGAGTGCAGTTGCGAAACGCTTCAACGTGTCTCGCATGAGCGTGCATCGAGCCAGGGCTGCTTGATTGAAGCTCGCTTCGTGCGGCCGTCAAACTTCCCGATCCCGGACCCTCGGAGCCGTAGCTTCTGGAAGATACCCAGCGCTGTGATTGGCCGAAACATCGACGTGTCATTGAACGAACCGGGGGTAGGGGACCCAAGCCGGGTATCCGGGACGGCATACCCTTGGCCGCCCTGGCTGTCTGAATCACGCGGTCGAAAATTGACCTGTTGCTGAATGACCAGAAAGGAGATTTGCACCTAGGAAGGTGAGGCCGCTCCCAGCCAGCGCGATTCCCCCCGCTGCACTTTAGCCCCGCAAGGCGAACAAAATAGAAGTTCAAGACAGCGATAATGACACGGGGGTCAAACCAGCAGTAAGGGCCAACTGCTGGATCAACCTTGACCCACAACGACTATGGTTTCGGCTCGACCGCCGGCCCGATGTTTTTGTCCGCCTTTTTCGATGCGTTCTCGGCCGGCTTGCCCTGGCCAGCAATCGACGTTTTCTCGCCGGCTGAACTCTCGGATCCGGCAGGTCCGACCTGGGTACCAACCGTTGCAGGTTCGACCGTGGCCGGTTGGACGCTGATGCCGAACAACCTCCAGCGCCCTGCGACGGCCTGAAAGATGAGATCGAACCTTATTTCGATGGGCGTGCCAGGAAATACGCCTTTCATGCGCACGATGCCAGCCTTCTCGTCGAGAAGCGGGCCGTCGGTCAGCTTGGGACCTATGATCGCGACGGCTGACAAATCAACACCGCCCTGGGCCAGGGGCTTGAGGTGTCTGCCAAGCTTGCAGCAGAGGTCGCCTCGCGGAAAGCTGGTGCCGCGCTGTCCCGTAACACGGTGTAGTTTCCGCTCTTGATGGCGTCGTTGAGCGTCAAGAGACTGGTGCGAACCATGATCAGCACAAGTTCTCCGCTAGGCATCACGACTTGCGTCGTGTTGGAGGCGCCCGCTGCACCGCTCTGGGGAGAAGCGCCGGCTGTCACACTTTTCGCGGGAGAGGCGGGTGACGGCGCCGAGGGATTTTGTTGTGGCTGGTTTGCTCGATGAGGGTTCACTTTGGGCGAACACGGGAGCGCACCCGCCGAAGACGAGAAGCCAGACTCCAGCGGCTAGCGCGCCCGTAGCGGCGCGCAGGGGACTGAACGAATGTTGTTCTTACCACCCAAAGGTTACGCCTGCGCGCCCGGACGCCGAGCCCGTTTCTGTTCCGAAGCGACGCCGGCATCGACTAGTACCGTGCTTCCGGAACCGAGCAAGCCTCTGCCCACCAGTCCGGCCGCCGTGATGCCGAGCGCGTTGGCGCCTTCGAAGTTACCCCAGCCTGCCCGCATCGCGAACGTCTGACCCGAAAGAAGCTGCGGCATGTCCAGGGCTATAGCCGTGGCAATGCCGTCGGCGAGGTCACGGTCTTGGGCTGACAATGCGTCGATCTGCGGCTGCAGTGCATTGGGACTGCCTGCGACCTGCGCATCTACATATCCCTTGCTGGCAGCGTCGGCGGCAATGATCGGCGTTGCGACGTCGCGCACGAGATTACCACCCATACTGACGGAGGCGCCGGGCGAGACGACGAGTGCTGTCGTGACATTGGCGGTCCCGGCATTCACGGTGGTTGAATTGACGACTGGGGCATTGACCGCCGTGGAAGCCGTCACGGTCGTGGCCGCGACGGTGGTCGTCGTTACGCCCGCCGTTGAGAGCAGACGGGCCGGTCACGGTCAGAGAGCCGCCGACGGAGGCGTTGCCACTGTTATTGATCGTGGTGGAGTTGAGGACCGAGAAGTTGCCCGATGCGGCCATCACGACGCCAGAAAATGTGCCGTTGTTTGCGCCGACGATGTTGCCCGTCCCGCCAAGGTTCAAGTTGCCGCCTTGAGTTCGTAACGCACCGCCATCCGTGTTAACGTCCCCGCCCTGGGTGCGGACGTCCGCGCCGCCTGTCCGAATAAGACCGGAGTTCTGAATGCCTTGGCCATTATTGTCGATCCCGTTCAGGTTCGACTGACCCGACACGTTGAGGTTGCCACCCAAACGATCCGTTGTTCGCGCCGACGATGTTGCCCGTTCCATCGAGGTTCACGTTGCCACCTTGGGTACGAACGGCGCCACCGCCTGTGTTCACATTACCGCCCTGCGTGCGCACATCGGCGCCGCCGGTGGTGATCGAGACCGAAATCAGCAATCCCGCCACCGTTGTTGTCGATCCCGTTCAGGCTTGATGCGCCGGTCACGCCAAGGCTACCGCCGACCGTCGTGTTCCCAGCCACATCCAGGGAGGCAAGCGTCGTTGCTCCTGCAGAAAGGCTGCCGGTTACGCCAAGATTTCCCGTGACAGAGGAGTTGCCGGTGATGTTCGCACCGCCGGCCGAGACCGTGAGGCCGTTACCCACGGTTGCAAGACCCGTCGTCGTCAGCGTGCTTAGCGTCGTATC
Source organism: uncultured Alphaproteobacteria bacterium (assembly GCA_963742405.1). GTDB lineage: Bacteria > Pseudomonadota > Alphaproteobacteria > Rhizobiales > Hyphomicrobiaceae > JAGVSR01. The sequence continues at coordinate 681,101 of CAVUMB010000007.1, read as the reverse complement.
GCCGGTGACGCCAAGCGTGCCGGCGACCGTCTGGTTGCCCCCAACGCCGAGGTTGTTGGTCACAGACGCCGAGCTCAGCGAGGCAAGACCCGTCGTCGTCAGCGTGCTTAGCGTCGTATCTCCTCGCCGGTGACGCCAAGCGTGCCGGCGACCGTCTGGTTGCCCCCAACGCCGAGGTTGTTGGTCACAGACGCCGAGCTCAGCGAGGCAAGACCCGTCGTCGTCAGCGTGCTTAGCGTCGTATCGCCGGTGACGCCAAGCGTGCCGGCGACCGTCTGCGTTGCCCCCAACGCCGAGGTTGTTGGTCACAGACGCCGAGCTCAGCGAGGCAAGACCCGTCGTCGTCAGCGTGCTTAGCGTCGTATCGCCGGTGACGCCAAGCGTGCCGGCGACCGTCTGGTTGCCCCCAACGCCGAGGTTGTTGGTCACAGACGCCGAGCTCAGCGAGGGCAAGACCCGTCGTCGTCAGCGTGCTTAGCGTCGTATCGCCGGTGACGCCAAGCGTGCCGGCGACCGGTCTGGTTGCCCCCAACGCCGAGGTTGTTGGTCACAGACGCCGAGCTCAGCGAGGGCGAAACCCGTCGTCGTCAGCGTGCTTAGCGTCGTATCGCCGGTGACGCCAAGCGTGCCGGCGACCGTCTGGTTGCCCCCAACGCCGAGGTTGTTGGTCACAGACGCCGAGCTCAGCGAGGCAAGACCCGTCGTCGTCAGCGTGCTTAGCGTCGTATCGCCGGTGACGCCAAGCGTGCCGGCGACCGTCTGGTCGCCCCCAACGCCGAGGTCTGTTGGTCACAGACGCCGAGCTCAGCGAGGCGAGACCCGTCGTCGTCAGCGTGCTTAGCGTCGTATCGCCGGTGACGCCAAGCGTGCCGGCGACCGTCTGGTTGCCGGTGACCCCAAGATTGCCGCCGACGGTGGCGTTGTTCGTTACCGCGAGCGAGCCGGTGTTGGTGGCGCCCGTGTTGTTGATCGTGTTGCTGTTGAGAACGCCGATCGCCGCGGTGCTCACGCCGCTGAGCACCGCCACCCGTGAGGCTCGCCGCGCCGTCGCTCAGGGTTCCGCCGGCGATCGTCCCCGAGGCGGTGACGTCGGTTGTGCCGGTGATGGAGCCCGTGCCGCCGAAGTCGAGCCCGCCCGTCGCATTGACCGTCACGGCCGATTGCACGAACTGTCCGGCCGCCGTGATGCCGACGAGATTGTTGCCGGCCGCGGCCGGCGAATTGTTCACGCCGGGCGCGAACCCGGTGTTGGAGCCCGTGCCGAGCATGATCTGATTGGCTTGCGTGGTCGCGGCGCCCGCGCCGATGCGCCGTCGCGTCGGAAAACCCCGATACAGCCCCGTGACCGAGCGCCGTAGAGTTTGTATCGGTTGCCTGGGAAATTCCCACCTAGTGCCGTCGCCTGTAACCCGGACGCATTGGCAGCGCGGCCAACCGCAGTAGCAGCGAACCCGGTAGCACTGGAGAATTGCCCCACCGAGGTCGTACTATCATTACCTGCAGTGGCATTTGCACCTAATGCCGTAGCGCCAATTCCAACAGCCGAAGAATTCGTGCCGAGCACGACGACGAAAGTCCCGACGCCGTTGTGTTTTGGCCCACCGCGACAGCACCAGTCGCGAGCGCGTCTGCCCCCTGCCCGAGCGCCGTCGTGTTGTTCGCCGAGGCAGAAGCATTGGAACCCACCGCGGTCGAGTTCGTGCCGATATTGGCGGCTGACTGCTCGCCGAGTGCGGTGTTGTTGGCCCCGACCGCCTGCGCATTAACGCCGTAAGCCGCGGTGTTCGCGCCGATCGCAGCGGCCCCTGTGCCGACCGCTGTCGAACCGTTGGCCACGGTACCATTGCCGATCGCCACCGCGCCCGTGGACAGCGCTTGGGCCCCATTTCCCGCGGCGAAGCTGTTGGCGCCGGTGGCCGCGCTGTTGTAGCCGACAGCGGTCGACGCCGTGCCGGTCGCGGAAGGGGGCGTGCCGGTGCCTTCACCCTCAACGAGGCTCGAACCGCTGCTCGCCGAAGCGACGCCGAGCTGGCCGTTGGCGTCAACTGTCACGTACATGCCGGGGCCGCCGCCGTTAGCGAGGCCGCGCAGAATGTAGGTGTTCGACGCGCGTGCCGAACATCATCTGGTTCGCGGCGGTGGTTGCGGCGCCGTTACCGAGCGCGGTCGAGCCGGCGAAGTTGGCGAGCGCGCTATAGCCAATGGCGACCGACTGGTTCGTGCCGAGTCCCGAGCGTGTTCGCCCCCGTGCCGATGGCGATATTATTGCTGCCCTGGGTCGCATTGCCAGTACCGCTGCCGCCCCCAGTAGAATACGGAGCCGGCAAACCGCCCAATGGCGACATTCTGCGAGCCCGACATCTGGTAGCCGGCGAGATAACCGATCGCTTCGTTGAGGCTGCCTGACATCTCTCCGCCGGCAAAATAACCTGTTGCGATGTTATAATCGCCTGATGCAGAGGCGCCGGCGCCATAGCCTATGGCCGTGCTGCCGAACACCGTGCCACCATTCTGGCCAGCGCTTACGCCAATAAAGGCGTTTTCAGAGCCGGAAGTGCCGACACCGGCACTATTGCCGTAGCTGGAGCCGTTGGTGGAGGCAAACGAACCGCCCCCGCAGGCCGTGGAATTAATTCCAGATACCGTGCCGCCGCCGCCCGAACAGACCGACTGTGCCGTCGCAGGCAGCGCTGAAACCACAAAGGCTGAGAAACTCGTGGTGATCAAAAGAATTTGCAGCGCATCCCGCCGGATGCCATTCGCAAAGCACGCCATACGCAACTCCGACAACCCATTAAAATAACCGCAGTCATTTGGCGGTGCCGTGCTGGAAAAACCGGTACGCCAACTGACTTCTTCAGAGGTTGATAATTGCGTCTTGCATAGTGCCTCGGGGCGTTTCCGCGCACAATTTCCGCACCGCGTTGCGTATGCCACGCGAGGTTTTTGGCCCAGACCTAAAGGCCGAATTACGATTTGGTCTGTGAGGTCCAAACGCGATAAACGCTCGGCCAAGTGCTTCCGGGAGCAGCCTGCCAATGGCCGTGAGGCCTTGTTGCGGCTACTGAGTGCTGCTACAAGAAGCGGCTGTAGCAGTCCTAAGAAATGCAGCTAAATCATTTGGTTAGGTGTGCATGAGGGGTCCCCGCTTGGCTCCACCATATTGATGCTCACGCGCCTCGTCGGCGCTCCGCATGGGCGGCGTTCCGCCGGTTCGCTTTGCTCCTGGGCCCTCTGGGCCGATTCCACATCAGCTCATGCGCCTCGTCGGCGCTCCGCGTGGGCGGCGTTCCGCCGGTTCGCCTTGCTCCTGGCCCTCAGGGCCGGTTCCACATCAGCTCACGCGCCTCGTCGGCGCTCCGCATGGGCGGCGTTCCGCCGGTTCGCCTTGCTCCTGGGCCCTCTGGGCCGATTCTACATCAGCTCACGCGCCTTGGTTGCTCTTTCTTGAATGGCGCGTCCGACGCTCCTGCGGAGAGCCGGTTAGACACGTCGGCATTACCTTCAAAACGAGGCCCGGACGGTGACGTAGGCAGAGCGCGGTGCGCCTGGGCTGATGTTATTGTTGTTGTGTGCAGAGGCGTAATATTGCTCGTCGAAAATGTTCTCCACGTTGATTTGCGCGGCCCACGTCTCACTGAGTTCGAAAAAGAAAGCAGCGTCGACGCGGGTGAACGATGGCAGTTCAACAGCGTTATCGAGAGCTGCAAAACTCGAATCCTGATGGATCACGCCAAGACCTGCACCGAACATCGGCGTCAACTGGTAACAATTCCACAGAGAGTAGATGTTGTTGGGCACAAACGGTACCTCGTGGCCGACACTCGCCGGGTTTCCTTCGACGACACGCGCAATCTGATGTCCCCATCCGGCAGAGATCTGCCACTCATCGGTCACGTACCCGGTGAGCGCAAGTTCGCCGCCCCTGGTGCGTGTCCGTCCGACCTGCTCGCCGGTCTGCGGGCCCGTCGTGATGATTTGATTGGAGCGGTCGAGTTCAAAGAGAGCGCCCGTGAAGAACAAGCGCCTTGCCACCTCCCACTTGAAGCCGATTTCGGTGTTCTTGAATTCTTCCGGTTCGAGATTATTGCCGGTTACTCCGCCTTGCGTCGACAGGTTTGCGAACTGATCTCCGGCACCGGGCAGAAACGAATTCGACGTGGCGATATAGATTGAGGCTGTTTCGATCGGCTTGAATACGGCTCCAATGCGCTGCGACCAGACGTCGTCAATACGCGCGAGGTTCTGCGGATTGCCGCCATTCACGCCGGCCGTGCGGCCGTCGAAAGCCACATCGAAGCGGTCAAAGCGCAGGCCGCCGATCAACTCGAAATACTTCGTAATTTCGAGTTGATCCTGGATGTAACCGCTGTAAGTGTCGACATTGGTATGCCAATCGCGCTGAAACACGTTGAAGAGGACAGGCGCGAATGTGGTCGGATTGTCGAACGGCACGACATTGCTGCCGGCGACCGGAAACGACGCATTATTCCGCGCATTGTCCGTCTTTTGATGGGAAAATTCTGACCCTGCCAATAGCGTATGCCGAATGCCTTGGCCCATATCCCAACGGTAGGTGACATCGGTCTGATTGATTATGCTGTCGCGTTCCGTCGCGTTGACGTAACCGCTAAGTGCCACGCACCCAGACGCAAAAATACATGGTCCGCCGAAGGTGACCGCGCTATTGGCGAATACGTTCCCGTAGATTTTGTCATAAGTGGCCAGGAACGTGTGGTTTCTGAAATTGACACCGCTGTCGAAGCGATGCTCGATCGTCGCGGTCGCCGTGTGGCCCTCGAAGTTCGCGGTACTGGCATCGGGATTACCAAAAAAAGCTTCGATAGGGCCGCGCGACGGCCGTCCGTTGAATGAAGGCACGCCGCGGTCGACGGTTCGAGCATCCTTGAAGTATTCGTAACTCAGCGACACCTTCGTGGTGTCAGCAGGCCGGAATGCCAAGGTGGGGTTGATGCCGTAGCGCTCGAGATCGAAATAGTCGCGGAAGTTCTCCGAGTTCTCGTACATGGCGTTGAGGCGGAAGGCGGCGTCAGGCGAAATTTTATCGCCAACATCAAGCGTTGTGCGGGCGCGTTCGAAAGAGCCGACATTGACGGTCGCATCGCGGATGCGTTCTCCATCGGCCTTCTTGGTGACACGGTTGACGACGCCCCCACCGCCACCGCGGCCGAACGTCATTGCGGCCGGTCCCTTGAGGACCTCGATCACCTCGACGTTGTAGAGATCGCGGAAATATTCGACATCGTCGCGGACGCCGTCGACGAAAAAATCGGCAGTTGTGACTTGGCCGCGAATTGAGATCTGGTCGCGATGCCCTTCACCTTGGGCAACGGCAACGCCTGGGACGTAAAGCAAAGCTTCGCCGACGGTTTCACTGCCACGGTCCTCGGCCTGCTGAGCCGTGATTATCGTGATCGACTGCGGGATATCTTTGATCGCAGTATTGGTTTTTGTCGCCGTGGAGGTTGCGCGCGCGGTATATCCATCGATGCCGGTGGTTCCCGTTCCGGGGCTGCCCGGTGCGTCCGAGCCCGTGCCGGAAGCCCCGCCACCCGACTGCGCATCGGAGATGGTTTCAAGCGCTGCAGGGGCGGTGGCGGCGGGTCCAGCTACAGGTGTCGGCGCCGGCGCCGATTTCGGCTTAGGCTTTGCCAACGCGGGCTTGGCTTTTGACGGCGCGACGATTTCGATTTCAGGCAACAGCGGTTCGGAGGGCGCAGCGTTCTGCGCGTTTGCCGTTGAAAGCGTGACGGCCGACAAGGCGAATGTCGCAAGTGAGCCGACAGGGGACAAAGCCCCCCAATATGGGAAACGTGTCATTCGATCTCCTAATGGTCGAGATTCAAGGTCTCGAAATCAGGCGTCCGGTTTTTCCGGACGTGTGCCAGTCGTGTGGCACACGACTTAAAAATAGTCGGAAGGAAATGAAGTCAAATGCTATGATTTTTAATTGTTCAAAACAGCCTATTGATCCACGCACTATTGCGTAGCTGGAAAGGGTTGAAATAGATTTCGTTCCATCCTGATGCTCGGCCGCAACAAATTTCGGCGCAGCAGATTAAAGCGACTTTACGAAAGCAAGGAGGGCGTCGCGTTCTTCCTGGACAAGTCTGGCGTAGGCATCGCGCGCCGATTGCGCTTCACCGCCGTGCCAAAGAATTGCCTCCTCAATCGTGCGCGCGCGTCCGTCATGCAGAAAGTTGGTGTGATGGCTGACGGCTCCAGTGAGCCCGATGCCCCACAGCGGCGGCGTGCGCCATTCCTGGCCCGAAGCATCGCCTTCCGGACGATGATCGGCCAAGCCTTCGCCCATGTCGTGCAGCAGTAGGTCTGTATAGGGCCAGATTTTTTGATTTGAGAGGTGTGGTTGGCCTGGCACGACACCAGTGGTGTGCGAGGGCGTATGACAAGCCGCGCAGCCGGCGGCTGAAAAGAGCACCTTTCCTGCCATCGTCTGTGGATCATCGACGCGGCGGCGGGGCGGTACGGCGAGGTTTTGTGCGTAGAACACGACGAGATTGAATAAGTCGTGGCCGACTTCGTGGCCATCTTGCCGGGAGCTTTCGCCGTCGGGCGCATCGATACAGCTTTTTTGCGCGGCCGTGCAATCGCCGTACGCGATTCCGACCACGGGATTGGAAATACCGATATCGCCCGCAAAGGCTTCCGCACTCTGTTGTTCGATTGTCGGATTGCCGGCCTTCCAGCCGAAGCGGCCGAGGCGGATTTTTTCGTGCGCGTGCGACCAAACTTCGTTCGTGCGTCCGGAAATGGCATCGCCGTTTGCATCTTCGGGATCGGCGAGTGCCCGGATGCGCGCTTCCGGGATCGCTTCGAGAAGTCCCAAACCGATCATCTGGGGGGCCACACGCGGCGACATCATCGTACCGGGGTGAAGGGGACCGTAGCCGAGATCTGCAATGCTATATTTCGGATCTCGCAGAACCACCCGCGTGCCATCGCCGAGTGTCACGGGCTTATCAGTATAGTCGATCCGCATCTGACCTTCGACCGGCACACCCTGAACGGCAAAGTTCTGCAATTGCCCGCCGTAAGTCGGCTCCGCGACGACGTTGATGCGCTTTTCGGCCAGAAGCTGTTTTTGCGCGTCGGTCTGCGGCGGGATGGAGAGCCGCAGGAACATCGAGACCGCCGTGTCGTCCGGAAAGTTCGCGACGGGCGGACTTCCTCGTCCGTCTTTCAGATGACAATTCTGGCAGCCCCGCGCGTTATAGATCGGACCCAGGCCATCGCTGCTGTCGGTGGACGACGGCGGCGTCACCCAGAGTTTGCGGAAAATCGAATTGCCGATGCGAAAGCGGCCTTCGTTTTCGAAGCTGATGCCTTGCGAGGGCTGGGAAAATGTATCGCGGTTGATCCGACTGCGTCGCGTGGTGGCGCCGCCGCCGGGATTTTCCTCGCCTGGCTCGAGTACGGCTTGGGACGCAAGTTGGAGGATGTGGGCACTTGGGGGCTCGAGAACGAGCTGATCCGAAGGCGTGTTCGATGCCGTGACGGCGAAGGCCGCGCCGGCGGCCATAGGCGCGAGCGCGGCAATCCCGATCATCGGAGCGGAGCGGCAGAATTTCATGGAGGTCAGTAATTGATGCTGGAGCGGATACCGATCACGAACGCGTTTTGCACCGCGCGCGTGCCGGTTGTGTCAGGCACACGTCCGCCGGGATTCCAGAAATACTGGAGGTCCGGCTGGATGGTAAACCCCGGCAAGATCTCAGCGGTATAGCTGGCTTCGAGAACACCTTCGTAGTCGCGCACGATTGTGTTGCCGGCGTCGATATCGGCTTCGCGTGCGCTATCCGAAATGCGTGTATAGGCGTAGCCAAGCCCGAACACATCATGAGGCCGAGTTGCAAACGGTCCAGTGACCGTGACGCCACCTTCGACGTAAAGGTCGACCTCGTTGCGATCCGACGGGGCTCCGATGAGGCGGCCAAAAATTGCAATGTTGCGATCCTCGCCCAGTTTCGCGACCTGTTGATCCCAGATCAGATAGAGGCCGTGATTGTTGCTTTCGATTCTGGTCGGGTCGGCAACGTTTTCTGTGTCTTCGGTGTGGACCCACCCGCCGATTTTAACGCGTCCGGGCAGACCGACGGCGTCATATTTGTAGAAGCCTTCCGCCATCAAGAGAGCGCCATCGCCGAATGGAAAATCAAGGCCGTGATCGTTGCAGCGCTGAGGGTCGGCGTCAGGCGGACAATCATCGACATCGTCGCCGTTAAAGACCGCGGCCATGACGCCGTAATTGTCGTTGGGGGTGATGGCAACGCGGACACCGGGTGTTGCCAAAGGATAGGCCGGGCCGCCGTTCGGAAGGTCGGCCGCCGTGATCGACGGCCAGCCCCAGGTTCCGTTGAGGAACGCGGCCGCGCCATCGGAAATGATAAATTCGGAATCGGCGGCGAGTTGGCCGACGCGAACCGTGACCTTCCCATCCATGAGACTTTGTTCAAGGTAGAGTTCAAAAAGGCGCGTCGCGGGCGTGGCTTCGATGTAGCTGACAGGCATCAACGCTCCCAGGCTCTCGGCGGTAATACCAGTGCCGTGGATCTGATAGGCATTGGCGTGGAATGTCAGACCCTTCCAGCCGACCATCGTTTCAAGATTGGCGTCGATGTAGAGTTCGAGACGGCCGTCGTAGTGGCCATCCTGATTGAGGCCGCCGGATGCAACGCCAAAGTATTCGCCGATATAATTGGCGCCGCCTGTGATGCCGCGTTCGGCCAAAGCCTTGCGCGCGCCACCGGGATCTGCCAGATGCGCCGGCAAACTTGTTGCGATCGAAGGGTCGGGAAGGCCGGTGACCGGTTCTGCCGCCAAAGCGATGGTTGCGCATGGGCAGATGGCGACGGCAGCGAAAGCTGCTGGCAGCGCATACCGATCACGTCGGCAACACCCCTGGGATTTGGTCGTTGTTTTCATGGCAATTCTTAACCCTTGCCATCTGCACGAACTTTTTCAGGCGCATCGAGACTGTCGGACCCCTCAAAGGCAACGCCCTCCAGCTGCAAAACAGCAATAGCGGATCTCGAAGGTCTTCGCCTGCGCCGCCAGAGCATCAACCGCCGACTGAATGACCGCATTTCCTTCCGGATTGTCCTCCGCAAGCATTTGATCGTAGGCCTCAATCGTTTCGGCGCGAGTTTTCAACGCGCCCATGCGGGACATCGTCGTTGCCAATGCGGCGCGTACGCCGGTGTCAATTGCCGGATTTTTTGCTTTGACGAGATCTGAAACGCTCGGGCCATTGATCATCGAGCCATCGAGACGCTTGTAAGTTCCGAGGTAGACATTGCGGATGCCGACCGCGTCGTAAAAGTGGGAGTTGTGGGTGTTGTCCGAGAAGCAGTCATGTTCCTCTTCCGGATCGTGGATCATAAGGCCAAGCTTCATGCGCTCGCCGGCAAGTTCGCCGTAGGTCAGGCTGCCTAGACCAGTAAATAGTGCCAGGAGACCGGCCCGGCCATCATCTTTCATGACCGTCACGGCGCGCGACGCCGGCCGACGACCAGTGAGCCGCCATGAGCTTGAGCTGCTCGACGAGAAGGTTCGTTGCGACGCGCAAATATTCGGCGCGACGCTCACAATTGCCTCCGGTGCAATTGGTGAGGTCGTAGTCGGTTGCGGGCCTTGCTCCCGCACCCTTTCCGGTGCCATTCAGATCCTGGCCCCAGAGGAGGAACTCGATGGCATGATAACCCGTCGCAACGTTGGCTTCGACGCCACCTGCCTCGTGTAGTTTGCGGACCAGGAGCTGCGGCGTGATTTGGGACGCGTCAATCGTTTCGCCAGCAATTTTCAGTGTTTTGTTGGCGATCACGTTGATCGCGTACGCTTCGTTTTCCGAGTAGTCGGTCTCGGTGTAGTCACGCGAGACATAATCGATCAGTCCTTCGTCGAGCGGCCACGCATTGACCTTGCCCTCCCAGTCATCGACGATCTTGTTACCAAAGCGAAAAACTTCCGTCTGCATGTAGGGCACTCGAGCGGCAATCCAGGCTTCGCGCGCGGCGGCGAGGGTTGCTTGGCTTGGCTTTGACAAAAGACCGGCGATTTTTTCCTGCATCGCAAGTGCGGCTGTGTAGCTGTCGGAAAAACTTGCGGCAGCGATGTCGGCGTAGGTCGCGATCACGGCGGAGGTTGTCGGTGTTTGTGCGAACGCCGGCGAAATCGGGCCGGCTGCCAAACCAAGCGACACGAGGACCATACCGGCCGGATGGAATGGGGACGCGCAAACGCGCGCGAAAAACCGCATCAAGTTCATGGTTGCTCCCAATAGTCGAGATTCAAGGTCTCGAGATCAGATGCCCGCCAGGACCGGCGTGCGCTTACCAGTTGGCGGCTCCGATGGGCGTTCGTCAAACCCTATGTTTTTGACTTGTTCTAGTTCAAAAAGATATTCGCGAAAAAACGACTGCAATCGCGTTTTCCATATCTATTTCCGAAACCACCACGCTGCACGCAACGAAAAACGGCCCGCTTCGTGAGAAGCGGGCCGTTTTGAAATCCGTTGAAAAAGGGGAGCCGCACAACCGTGCGTCCTGATGAATTTATTTCTACTCACAACTTTGCAGACCTGGCAACGACCTACTCTCCCGCGTCTTAAGACGAAGTACCATCGGCGCTGGGGCGTTTCACGGCCGAGTTCGGAATGGGATCGGGTGCAGCCACCCCGCCAAAACCACCAGGTCAGCGAAGTTGTGAGATGAAAATTTCTGGTCTTCCGTGCAGCTCTCGATGAGCATTGCTTAATGAGAGCAATCAAGTCGATCGAGCTATTAGTACCGGTAAGCTACACGCCTTGCAGCGCTTCCACACCCGGCCTATCAACGTGGTGGTCTTCCACGGCTCTCAAGGGAGAACTTGTTTTGAGGTGGGTTTCCCGCTTAGATGCCTTCAGCGGTTATCCCGTCCGCACATAGCTACCCTGCTGTGCCGCTGGCGCGACAACAGGTCCACCAGAGGTGCGTCCAACTCGGTCCTCTCGTACTAGAGTCAGATCCTCTCAATTCTCCTACACCCACGGCAGATAGGGACCGAACTGTCTCGCGACGTTCTG
>CAVUMB010000007.1:0-665000 GCA_963742405.1 uncultured Alphaproteobacteria bacterium | reverse complement strand
GTAGACCCGGCAGAGAACCGAGGGTTCGAGAAGAGCGATGCCCGTCGCGGGCCGGCGAAGCACCGTGGCGCCCCGACGAAGACCGAATAAATAGAAACAGGGCTCCGGTGTCAACAAGCGTTTTTAAAATTTCTTGATATTTGCGGCTGCGTACTTGTCAACATGCTGATTTGCAACAGTTTTCGTGGTTATCCACAGGGCCGCGTTTGGTGCGATCTGAGGCGTCGGGCGCGGCCGGCGAGGCAAAAGTTTGACCGTCTCGGGCTATCCGTGGGCCTAGGCGACGTCCAAACGGGACGGCCCGGCGGTGAAAATGGGGAGCGGGTAGATTGAAAATCGTATCGGCGTCGGGTGCCCCAAATCACCGTTGCTCACCTCAGGATGCGGGAACCGCCACAAAAGAGCCCGAAAAGCAGCCGTTTTGATTGACCCAGGGACAGCGAACCACCGACAGTCAGAGTACGGGGCGCGCGCTCGCGGTGGGGCAAGAAGGCAAAGTCTTCGACAATGGCGCAGGTGTGCGTTGTCGGAGGTGAGGGGAACCACTTGGTTCAGCACTTCAGACATCGGCCGTATTTGCGGCCGGGCATGCGCCCGGCCCGCGTCCGTTCCGCCGATCAGCCCAAAGGCCTACCGCACCTCTACCGCGGGTCGCGAGGACGAGCGGCGCGGGCCGACGTCTATGCCGCCGACCACGCCGACAGCCGTCAAAGTGGCCGGTTCCGCTGGCTTTTGAGCACGTGCCTGGCCGCAGCGGTTGGCGCGGTCGCAATCGTGGTCGTGATCTACGGCTCGACCGATCCGCGCGACGTTGCCGAGGGACGAATGCCAACACTCGAGCGCATTCGCATGGACGCCGCTGTCGTCCCGATGCCGGCGCCGCACCGTCCCGATGACGGCCTGAACTGGGCCATCGCGAAAACCGACCGGATGCAAACCACGCCCGGCGCCACGTCGATGCGCTTCATCATCCATGAAACGCTGAAGCAGCGGCGCAATGGGCGCGAATATATTTTTGCCAAGCCTTATGTGCGCATCGTTTCTCGATTGGCGCCTGTTCCGGCGAATTATGCCGACGTTATTCCTCCGTTTAATCCACTCAAACTGTACGCGGACAACAAGCCGGTCGCCAGCAATCGCGATGCGGATTCGAATGCTGCGCGTAGCGATGTTTCCGTCCGCGTCGTTGAATTGCTGGGTGGCTTTCTACCCGGCGAAGACGGTCAAGAACTCGACAGCCGGGAAGTCGACGATCTTGTTCAGCGCGCGAACTTCGATGTGCCCAACGACGACGATTCGCCGGACACGCCTCTGATCGAAGCCGGGGCAAATGCGCAGCCAGCAGCGGAAGCATCGCAACCCTACACAACGATCCTGCCGAAAACAGTCGTCGACGCCGACGACACGGTGACGGAGTTGGAAGGTCAGCAAACGCGGGTCGTCAAGGTGGGTCCGCGAGATACGCTTGCCAAAATACTCGCTGCAACCGGAGCCGAGACCTGGGTCGTGCGCGAAATGCTTGCTTCAGCCGATACGATTTTCCGCGAGGAAAATTTAAATTCTGGCCAAGAAGTACACGTGACGCTTGTCCCCTCGCTTGATGACGCGAACAAGCTTGAACCGACGCGCATCTCAGTTTTCGGCGACGGACATGAGCATCTCGTGACGGTTGCGCGTAGCGCCAGTGGCGAGTTCGTCGCGTCGGCAACCCTGCCGCAGCAAGATTTCACGCCCGGCCGTTTGGCATCGTCCGACGCCGGCCCAGGCTCAACGCTCTACGCCAGTCTCTATCACGCCAGTCTCGTGCAACAGGTGCCTACAGATACGATCCAGCAAATTCTGCGCGTGCATGCTTCGGAAACGGACTTCCGCCGGCGGTTGCGGGCCGACGACACGGCCGAATTCTTTTTCGATTTGAAACAAGAAAACGGCGCCGACGGTCCGCCGGGAGAATTGCTATATACGGCGATCTCAAGCGGTGGCGACGCGATGGGCTACTTCCGTTTTCGCTCCTCAGATGGCGTTGTCGATTACTACGATAAGGAGGGTAACAACTCGCGCAAATTTCTTATGCGCAAGCCAATCCGCGGCGAAGATCTTCGCCTGACATCCGGCTTTGGCGTGCGTTACCATCCCTTGCTGGGCATTCGAAAGATGCACACGGGTGTCGACTGGGCAGCGCCGGTCGGCACGCCTATTCTTGCTGCGGGCACGGGTACCGTGGAGGAGGCTCGGCACAAGAGCTACAACGGCAATTACGTACGCATCAAACACGCCAACGGATATCAGACCGCTTACAGTCACATGAGCCGCATCGCTCCAGGCATGCAGCCGGGACTAAAGGTGCGACAGGGTCAGGTCATTGGATATGTGGGATCAACGGGCCTGTCATCTGGTCCGCATCTGCATTACGAAGTGCTGATCAACACACGCTTTGTCGATCCACTGTCGATCCAGGTGCCACGGGAACGCAAACTCGCCGGCAAGGACCTGGGTGATTTCCAGCGTGAGCGGGCGCGCATTGAAGAGTTGATGCGCCGCGCACCGGTGATGACCGCGAGCCGCTAGAGCCGCCATCACGGCCCGGCATCATTGATTGCAAGACATCGCTAACCTTTCCAGGCGGTCCATTTGCATTTTCCACTTGAACTTTGTTCATTTAGCTGTATGTTGCAGCTTATGAACAATGTTCAACTTGTTTGGAGGGCGAAATGCTCGATTATTTGGCCCGGTATCTTATCGGCCCCAACGCCGACTTTGCTCAACATTTGGGGTCTGCCAGCGACAGCTTCCCGCTCGTTGGTCCACCGATCAGCGGAGCCGGAATTGAAGAGTTAAGGCTTCATAATGGCATGACAAATCACGGCGATATTGAGCCGTTCTTTAACCACGTTGACCGCCATAGTTGGCCCTGGTCGTGGGCCAATCCAGCCGTATAGCTCGCTGCATTTTTTGTTTCACCTCCGCCTGAAGGATCCGCCGATGTTTCCCGAGCTCCTGCGTACCCGCCGTTTCGCCGGCTTGTTCTGGTGCCAATTTTTGTCCGCGCTGAACGACAACTTCGTCAAAAACGCGCTCGTAATTCTGATCCTATTCAAGATCGGGGAGGCGGAGGGGGCAACATTGGTAGCGCTTGCCGGCGCGGTGCTCGTCGCCCCATTTTTCTTCCTCTCCGCGCTCGGCGGAGAATGGGCAGACAAATACGACAAGGCGGAGTTGGCCGAGTGGCTGAAACGCTATCGAGATTCCGGTCGCTCTTATCGCAGCGGCTGGCTTCTGGTTCAACTCGGTGCCCGTTCTATTTGCAGCGCTTGCGGGTTTCGGCATCATCGGGGCGCTGTTTGGCCCGATCAAGTACGGCATCCTTCCCGCTATTCTCGATAAGAAGGAGATATCTTCCGGCAACGCCCTAATCGAGAGCGCGACGTTTGCAGCCATTCTCATCGGCACCATCGGCGGAGGTCTGATGGTGCATCCGGAAGGGACGGCGTGGGAGTTGCCGGTCGTCGTCGTCGTCTTGTCGGTGCTGTGCTGGATTGCGGCGCGGTTCATCCCGAAGACGGGGGCCGCGGCGCCCAATCTGGTCGATCACGAAAAACCCGCTGACCTCGACCTTCGCCCTGATCGGCGAACTGCAGGGACGACCGGAAACTGTGGACCGGCGGTCTCATCACGAGCTGGTTCTGGCTCGTCGGCGCGGTGGCGCTGTCGCTGCTGCCGGTGATGCTCAAGGACGGCATTGAACGGGACGCAGGCCTTAATCACGTTCGGGCTGCTCGTCTTCACGGTCGGGATTGCGGTCGGATCGATGCTCGCCGCGCGGGCCAGCAAATTACGCCCGAACATGGCCCTTGTGCCGGTCGGCGCTTTCCTCATGGCGCTCGCCTGCCTCGACCTGGGTTGGACGACTTCGGACATCGTGCGCAGCGCCGACCCCCTCGGCGTCCAGGGCTTCATCGCGAGCTTCACGGGACTGCGACTGGCGACCGGACTGTTCGTGCTGTCGCTGGCCGGCGGCCTCTTCATCGTGCCGTCGTTTGCGGCCGTGCAGCTTTGGGCCCGCGACGATCACAAGGCGCGCGTGGTCGCCGCGTGCAACGTGCTCTCGGCCGCGTTCATGGTGGGGGCGAGCCTGATGCTGGCCGCGCTGCAGTGGGCGGGGCTTCGGCGTCTCGGGGCTGTTCCTGATCCTGGGCGTCGCCAACCTCGTGGTGCTCGGCCTTGTCCTGAAGGCGTGGGGAGCGCACGGGCTGAAGGATCTCGCCATGTTCCTGTTCAAGACGTTCCTGCGTCTTGAGGTCAAAGGCACCGAGAACCTGCCCGCCGCCGGCACGCGCGCCATCATCGCGCCGAACCACGTCAGCTTTCTCGACGCGGCGCTGATGCACGCGATCATGCCGGACTTCGCCTCGTATGCGATCGACACCGGCATCGCGCGAACGCTGGTGGGTGAAGCCGTTCCTGAAGCTCGCCAAGGTCTCATCCGATCGATCCGACCAAGCCGCTCTCGACGCGCCACCTGATCAATGACGTGAAGGCCGGCGAGACGCTGGTGATCTTCCCCGAAGGACGCCTGACGACGACCGGCGGCCTGATGAAGGTCTACGACGGCACGGCAATGATCGCCGACAAGGCCGACGCCATCGTCGTGCCGGTGCGCATCGACGGACTTGGAGCGGTCGCACTTTGGCTATCTCAATCGCTTCCAGACGAAGAAGACGTGGTTCCCGAAAACGACGGTGACGATCCTGCCGCCGGTGAAGCTGCCCGTCGACCAAACGCTGCGCGGCAAGACACGGCGGCAGGCCGCCGGTGCGGCGCTGCAGGACATCATGGTCAACACGGCGGTGCTGACGGCGAACCTCGATCAGACGCTGTTTTCGGCGCTGGTCGAAGCGAAGGCCACGCGCGACACCGGCAAGCCGGCCATCGAAGACCCGCTCGGCACCAAGCTATCCTACAAGAAGCTGATCCTCGGCGCGCAGGTGCTCGGCCGCAAGATTGCGCCGCTGGCGCCGGAAGGCGCGGCCGTCGGCGTGCTGCTGCCGAATGCGGCCGGCGTCGCCGTCACGTTCTTTGCGCTGCAGTCGATCGGGCGCGTCGCCGGCGATGCTCAACTTCTCGGCCGGCGCGCAGAACATGATCTCCGCGTGCCAGGCGGCGAAGGTGGACGTGGTGCTGACCTCGCGCGCCTTCGTCGAGAAGGCGAAGCTCGGCGACGCGGTGGAGAAGCTCGTCGGCCGTCGTGCAGATCATCTACCTGGAAGACGTCAAGGCGACGATCGGCACGAAGGACAAGCTCGCGGGTCTGTGGCAGGGCTCCACGCCGCAGTCGCAGCGCCAGCCCGACGATCCGGCGGCGATCCTGTTCACGTCGGGTTCGGAGGGGACGCCAAAAGGCGTCGTCCTGTCGCACAGAAACCTGCTCGCGAACGCGTTCCAGTGTCTGCATCGCATTGCGGTGAACGGGCAGGACAAGGTGTTCAACGTGATGCCGGTGTTCCACTCGTTCGGGCTTGACGGGCGGACTTGTCATGCCGCTGATCGGCGGCGTGCCGGTCTATCTCTATCCGTCGCCGCTGCATTATCGCATCGTGCCGGAACTCGTTTACGGCTCGAACGCGACGATCCTGTTCGGCACCGATACGTTCCTCACCGGCTACGCGCGCTCGGCGCACCCTTACGACTTCCATCGCATTCGCCTGATCGTTTCGGGTGCGGAAGCGGTGAAGGATCGCACGCGCCAGACCTACATGGAGAAGTTCGGCGTGCGCATTCTGGAAGGCTACGGCGTGACGGAGACGGCGCCGGTGCTGGCGATCAACACGCCGCTGTCGAACAAGTCCGGCACCGTCGGGCGTCTGGCGCCACTGATGGAAGCGCGGCTCGAACCCGTGCCCGGCATCGAGGACGGCGGGCGGCTCTACGTGCGCGGCCCGAACGTGATGCTCGGCTACATGCGCACGGAAAATCCGGGCGTGCTGGAGCCGCCGCACGAGGGCTGGCACGACACGGGCGATATCGTCGCCATCGATGCGCAGGGCTTCATCACGATCAAGGGCCGCGCCAAGCGGTTCGCCAAGATCGCGGGCGAGATGGTGTCGCTGTCGGCGGTCGAGGCTCTCGCCGCCGAGCTGTGGCCGAGCCTTGTGACCATCGTGGTGTCCGTGCCCGATGCGCGCAAGGGCGAGAAGCTCGTGCTGCTGACGACGGACAGGACATTGACCCGCGAGCCATTCCAGAAGTTCGTCAAGGCGAAGGGCGTGTCGGACCTGAACGTGCCGGCGGAAATCCTCGTGGTGGACCACATTCCGCTCCTGGGCTCGGGCAAGCCCGACTTTGTTGCGGCAACGAAGCTGGTCAAGGACGCGCTGTCCACGCGGCCAGCGAGGCCGATGGCGCTCGTGGAGGAGCCGATGGCGCCGACGGGCGAACCGAAGAGCGCGGCGTAGGGGATGAGCAGGGCGTGTAGCGGAGGTGGGTTGGCTGGTGTGGTGGGGTGGGTTGGGAAGCAGAGGGGATTAGGCTAACGGAGCCCGTGGCCGCGGTTATACAGAAGCGATCATCGGAAAAAGCTGTCGGGAATGTTCCACGATCGCGTCCGGTCTTAGAGGCTTAGCGGACCGACTCGTTGCCTTCCAAAAGACAGCAGGTGACCCGGAGCGGTCGTAAGCAATTGCAGCATCTGTGGCACGCCTGTAATGCGCACCAGAGAGCGCCGGCAATCGATCGCCGGCTGCAATCAGTGGCAGGAATGCGTCAGACGAGTGACCGCATCACCTCTGGCAGCGGACCTGCATTTTGGGTTGAGTGAGACCGAGGCGCGAACGGCTCCGAAGGTTACCGCTTTGCGCAGTTAGCGAAGGAAGTCGCGCCGGTTTCGGCGACTTGTGGCATGCGCGGCGATGGTGGAACGAGCAAGTCAGCCACAATCGCGGGTCATGCCGATGCTCACCTCATACGCTGGCGGACGGCACCACCTACGTATGCAAAATGCGCTGCTTCAAATGGTAACGCACAAGTGGCTACGCGAGCTGGCGGGTTCGACGTGACATCGATGAACCTGCTCGAAGGCCAGCGACTAAGCGATTGCAGGCATCGTGCCGGACCCAGCGTCGAAGCCGACGCGAGCTGGGAAGACTTCACCAGTGGTCCGGCCTCATCCTTGTCCAGGTAAAAGGTAGTTCTTGACGAGGTACGTCACGCTACGCATCCAGCTCTCGTCAGTGTTACCGCGAATGTCCACGCTCCGAACGAACGTCATCTTTTGCGTCTTCACGTCAGCCATGTAGACGTTCAGATTAAGGATGAGGTTCGAGACTTTTTGCACGTTGATCCAGGCGATTTCATCGACGCCAAGCGCGGCGCCGTAGTCAAGTTCGCAACCGCCGCATTCGCCGAGCGTCTGGCCAGCTGTGATCTTGGCCGCCATGGCCTGAGGCACTGGCGTAACCTCGAACCGGCCGGAGTTCGCGAGCTGCTGCGTAAAGGCCTCTTCGACCTTCTTCAGGCGCGCGCGCTCTGCGTCGCTGGTCGGTTCGTACATCTCGTTGTCGTTTTGGAAATGAGCGCCGAGTAGAGCGACCGACCGAGTGCTAGCTGCGGTTGCAGGGCCGCTAAGCACGGCGAGTGACAATGCAACGGCAGCGAGCGCTATGGCGCGGAACAGCGTTTCCTTGGTTTGCATCTTGTGACCTCCGTAAGTCGAATGACAGTCAGGGGCGCAAGGTTCCATGCCTGAGGCCCCTAGTACCGGCTGGAGCGGTTGTCTGGCTTAGCTCTTGGTCTTCAGATCCGCATCTGCGAGCGGCTGCGATACAAGGCTAATCGGAGCGCCGGAGTAGATCGCGAGGCTCCTGCGGGCATGGCGCAAGCCAATTTCACGCTGAGCATCGAGACTGTCCGTCATCGTCGTGAACGAAGCGGAAGATGGCCCAGACATTCTTGCGTCCGGGCCACTCTTGACCGGTTTGTAGAACTACTCTGCCGGTAGGGGCGTCTTGGCCTGCATTGCCTTCACGTCAGCGGCCGTGATGCCCTTGCCTGCAATACCCCACTGTCCGCTGGGAATTTCTTTGACGCGGACCCAGGTCACTGGACGCATGGCTTCGCCTTCGATCGCAACCATGGCGTCTGTAACCCGGCGGATCATGTCCTGCTTCTGACGGGCATCGAAGACGCCTTCAATCAGTTCGATATCAACGAGTGGCATGGGATAACCTCATTGTGAGATGGCTGACATATACGCCCCGACCATCGGCGTGGTGGTGCGTGCATCCCTCGTCGCACATGGGGCTACCAGTCTCCAGTTCTCGAATTGAACTAGGCCAGTACAGGAAGTGAACTGGTGGTGTGGACGCCGGCGCGGTAAAATCCGTTTGGTTTTGGGAAGGCCACGGGCCTGAGCTGGAGGATCAAATGATGGCCAAAGGCAGCTATCAGCAATTCTGTCCGGTCGCCATGGCGTCGGAAATCTTGTGTACTCGCTGGACGCTTGTTCTCTTGCGTGAACTCATCGCAGGGGCAACGCGCTTCAACGATTTGCGTCGTGGATTGCCGCGTATGTCACCGGCGCTTCTATCGAAGCGGTTGAAAGAACTTGAGGCCGCTGGCCTTGTCTCACGAACGCCAGTTAAGGGCGAGCGCGGCATTTTTCAGTACGGCCTCACGAAGTCAGGTGGAGAGTTAAAGCCGATTATCGAGGCGATCGGTGTCTGGGGTCATCGCTGGATCGAAACGAAGTCTTCTCTCAAGAACCTCGATGTCGATCTCTTGATGTGGGACATGCGACGTAATCTAAATCCGGAACCGCTGCCCCGTGGGCGGAGTACCATTCAGATCATCTTCACCGATCTGCCGCTGGCCCGAAAAAACTGGTGGCTACTGGTCGATCCTCTAACTGGTTCTGATCTCTGCTCGATCGATCCAGGCTTTGATGTTGACCTCTACGTTTCCACTGATTTGAGAACCATGACCGAGGTATACATGGGCTATTTACCGATCGCGAAGGCGAAGAGTTCAGGCAGGCTGGTCGTCACCGGCAATCGAACCTTGGAGGGAGGCATGGCCAAATGGTTCGGCTTTAGCACTTTCGCAAAGGTCGGCAGAATGGTCGCGTAAACTGACCCGAAACTCGAACTGCCGCGCTGAAGCTCTAGAAGGTCGATTGATGGGCGAGATCTGGACCGGGTCCTGGATGCTCTACCTGTTGATGCACGAGTTCTGGCGAGTTGACTGACACCCTTCCGCTGCTCGCCATATGGCAGCTTACTGGCCCATAGCCGCCGCTGCGTACTTGGCCACTTCTGCCGGCAGTGCGGACGTCACATCTCCGCTCACAAATGCTTTATGACGATAATAGGAACAGGGCCGGATAGCGCGACACGTCCACTGTCCTCACGTCTCCGCGAAGACTCCACACAGCGGGTGAACCTCAGCCGTTCATCTCAGCGATACGTTCGTAGACGATGAAGCCCGCGTTGATGGCGAGCTTGTCGTACAGGCCTCTCGCTACCGCGTTGGTGTTGTGCGTGAGCCAGTAGACCTGTCGGCCGCCGCGCCGGTCCGCCTCTTCGTAAACAGCCTCGATGAGGGCGCGCGCAACGCCACGACCGCGGGCGGCGGGATCTACGAACACGTCCTGCAGATAGCATGTTGGCTCGATCATCCAAGTCGAGCGATGGAAGAGGTAGTGGACGATGCCGACAATCCGGTCTCCATCGAGGGCGATGCGGGCATGCACGGGCTCATGTGTTTCAAAGAAGCGCTGCCAGGTTGTCTCTGTGACCTCGGCCGATAAGACCACATCGTAGAAGCTCTGGTAGCTCTGCCAGAGGTCCAGCCATGCGGCCTTGTCCTGCTCCTGGATTTCGCGGACGGTCACGGTCACTCTGGCCCTCCGGCGTCTCTGAAAATTTCGCGAGATAGGCGAACGCGGCGTCGCGGATTTGCCCAGCATGACATAGCAGACAGCGGTTTGGACCTGAATGCCGCTCGGGAAAGGGGATCGGTCGGATGGTGTCCATGATGTTATGGGGCAGGATGGCGCAACGGAGCCACAGTCGACTTTGGCTTTCGCTGCGCACAACTTAATAACCTTGTTCCGGCTTGCCTGCCTCGCCTATCTCGGTTTTGATTGTCGGTGGTGTCGCAAGGTTGGCGCCTGGAGGAAGCTGGGAGACTGCGCATGTCGTACTTGCGCGTCATGTTGTCGGTGTCACCGATGACACATGTTGCGAATAAGTTCTTCTTGCAACATCGAATTTCTTGGCAACCGCCATGCGGCCATCTAGCGTCCGGCTGAGGTTCCCAGTTTTTGGAGGCGGCAATGCAATCCTTGAAATTCGGTTTTGTGGCAGCGGCGATGTTGTGCGCACTTTGGGCACCGGCTCAGGCCGCCGAATGCACGAGGGTCGCTGCCCTCGGTCAAATGTTGACCCACGATACCGCCGTGCTGTTCTCCAACAACGCCCTCAAAAATACCATCGCTTCGAAAGGCCTTGTGGGGCAGGGACCCGTGAAGACGACGTGCGAAGATGAAGGGGCGACAACGACGTGCCACTCCTCGCAGATGGCCTGCAAAGGCGGCACACCCAAGAGCTGCCTCGGCGCGTGGCTGTGCTTCTGAGCTAGCCCCATTTTCGCAGACCGCAGCTTTCTCTGCTTTGCGATCCTCCGCGATGTTAGGGGGCGGGATGGCGCAACGGGGCCACAGTCGACTTTGGCTTTCGCTGCGCACAAGTAAATGACCTTGTGCCGGCTTGCCTGCCTCGCCTATCTCGGTTTTGATTGTCGGGGGTGTCGCAGGGTCGGCGCCTGGAGGAAGCTGGGAGACTGCGCATGTGGCCGTTGCGCGTCATGGTGCCGGTGTTTGCCGCCGGTCTGATGATGGGTTCCACCGTTATGCTGGCGGACAATTGGTCCGACCGCGGCCCCATGTTCGAAAGCGACCTGCGCCAACAAGCCGAGCAGGAGGCAGCCGAGCGCGCCGCGAACCGCAAAACTTATGAGCCGACCGTCTATCCGAAGTACATGGAAGGTGGGGAGCGCCCGGATTTCAAGCCGGTCGCGCCACCGATCGTCTATTTCAATCGGGCTGAGGAGGTCGGCTCGATCATCATCGATACGCAAGCCCGCAAGTTGTATTTCGTGCTGCCGAAGAAACAAGCTTACGAGTATCCGATCTCGGTCGGCCGCGACGGGTTCACATGGACTGGCACCGAGCGGATCAGCCGCATTGCCGTTTGGCCGTCGTGGACGCCGCCGCCGGAAATGCGGGAGCGCGTGCCGGGGCTGCCCGTCACGGTTTCGGGTGGGATCAAGAACCCGCAAGGAGCGCGCGCGCTTTATCTGGGCAACACCGTTTATCGCATCCATGGCACCAATAACGATCGCACCGTGGGGCGAGCGAATTCCTCGGGGTGCTTCCGGCTGACCAACGAGAATGTCGTGCATCTCGCATCGATCGCGAAAGTCGGAGCGAAGGTGAGCGTGATGCAGTCCTATGCCGGCGGCGTGAGCCCGAATGCGCCGCTGTCGTCGCTGTTCGATTTTGGTTTCCTCGGAGCGGCGTCGCCGCCACCGAAATCGGCGAAGCAGAAGAAGCCGGCTGCCGCGAAGAAGGTACCGGCTCCGGTTGTCGCGCCGACACAGAAGGCCGCCGCCGAATAGCAAGCGGGATCGATGTCTCCCACGCGGGGCGTCTGGTCATTGGCTTACTCCAGGACAGTTGATCGTTGCTGGTTGCCGCTCCAATCAACGCGCAAGGTGGCGAACATGAGCACGGTCAGCCCGGCGAAGCCCAACAGCGCTCCGGCGAGGAGTGCGTAATCTTCAAGACGCAGGATTAGATACAATAGTCCGTAGAGAACGGCGAATATGCCGGCCATCGCGAAGCCTGCCGGGGCGCTCCCAAGTGCGCGCGACACGTACACGGCCAGCATGCCACCCGTGGCGGCTGACGCGATGAGGTAGGACCAGCCGAAACCGATGTGCTCGGCCAGCGACAGCAGCAACACGTAGAAGAATGTGAGGGCGAAGCCGGTGAACAGGTACTGCACCCAGTGTACGCGCTTGGCTGATTGAACCTCGAGCAGGAACACCGCCATGAATGCAGCGGCAATAAACAAGACGCTGTACTTCACGGATCTATTGACGAGGTCGTAGAATTCAACGGGCTGATAATACGAGACGCCGAACAAGTAAGGTTGCAGGCGTTCTATTCCCTGGTTGTTGCCATCCCACGCCTGCGGAACGCTGCGCGCAAGGTGCGGGACACGCCATGCAGCGGTGAACCCAGCGGTCGTCACGCTGCGGTCTGCCGGCAGAAAGGCGCCGGAGAAACTGGGGCTCGGCCAATCGGAGGTCATCGCGACTTTCGTCTCGCGAGCAGCAGGAGCAAACGACAACTGGCCGGACCCGGTGAAGGTGAGCGATGTTTGAAATGAGAACTCCTTCAGCGAGGTATCTACGGTTCCAGGTGCAGCGGCGGTCAGGCCCGTTAGCCGGGCATGGATGCCGTTCACTTCGACACCAGCGATGCCGATACTCGGCGCGAAGGCTAGATCGCGTGTCTGATCGATTTTGACGCTGGCGGCCTCCTTGAGACCGGACACGTCGCTCAAGCCAAGGACGAGAATGGCATCGTTCCAGCGGACAGTGTGCGGATCGGAAATCACGAGGCTCATGTCGGGCATGGCGAAGCGCCCGGCCAGCGTGACGTTGGCTGTGTAAACGTTCACCGTGTAAATGCCGCGATGCAGCACCTGTGACGCACTCTTGGCTGTGATCTCCAGCGTCTCCGGCGTGAACACTGCTCGCCGCTCCACGATGGTCTCAACGCGCTTGTCACCGTCCTTGGTTTCAACCTTGACGGTGTAAGGCACGACGAGGAACGGCCCGTTCACATTCTGCGGCTGGCCCCAAACGCGGGCCACGTCACTGCGAACGCCGCGCGCTCTGTCTTCGCGTTCCGAGACCAGGGCGCCGGCCAATACCGTGGGCAAGAGCAGCAACACGATTATTATGCCGATCAAGCAAAGCTTGAACGCCGGGCTTCGAAGCACACGGCGAGCGGCGACAAAAATTTCCGACATCCAAGTCCTGACCTCCTGCAGCCTATCGACAATCAAAACGGCTGCTTGCACCGTTGATTGGCCGAGGTGGCGCGGCTGGAGTAGGGCGGCGGGTCCGCAAATCAGAGCAAATGTCCGCAAGACCCGCGCTAAACATGCACACACCGGCAAGTATGGACGCGTCTTTGCATGGATAACGGAAAGACTGTGCGGAATGATGAGGATTGGTGAGGGGCAGGTCCGGTCCCGTTGACTACTGGAACCTGAATTGATCAACGGCAGTTAGCGTTCATTGCAAAGGCAATACGGGAAAACGCGATGGCCAAGGATTTGAAGACGGGCGATCAGGTTACATGGACCACGAGCCAAGGGGAGACGACGGGTAAAGTCATTAAAAAGCAAACGACGCCCACGAAAATCAAAAGTCACAAGGTGGCGGCGAGCAAGAAAAACCCGCAGTTCATCGTCGAGAGCGAGAAGTCGGGAAAGCGAGCGGCGCACAAGCCAACCGAGTTGCGTAAAGTGAAGTAGCGCTAAGCACGCCGAAGCTTATGTCAGCGCTGCCTGCCAATGCGGGTAGGTCACGTAAGCGGTGACGGCTCCGCGTTCATGCGCGCGAATGGTGACCGCCTCGCCCTTGGGCATGTAAATGATATCACCGGATACTCCGGTGACTGTTCCGGAACTTGTAGCGACGGACAGTTGTCCCTCCAAGATAATCATGACGTCATCGACTTTGAGAGTTTCTTGAAGGCTTGCGTTGGGTCCATAGCGACCATAGCCGATGGTGATTGGACCGCGATGACGTTGATCGATGAGATTGCCGACGACCACGTCTGCGTCCTGGCCGGGTGAGCGCTCTAACGTTGCGTCAAAAATTGCAAATTTGTGAATCATAATGACCTCCTTTTTCGTCGCGCCGATTGTTGCTGGCTAGCGGCGACCAACGTCGGAGACCTGCACTTAGTTCTTAAAAAAAGGCGGCAGGCCAATTTTGCCTGCCGCCGAGATAGGTGACAACTTCCACGAAAGACCGTGTCTTTGAATTCTTACTTCTCCGGAGCAACCATCGGGGTGAGTTCGGCAGCGATCTTGGCTGCCTTTTCCTGATCTTCCTTCGGTTGCGCGATCAAACCCTTACCGACGAGGTAGCCGTCTTCACCAACGGCCTTCGGCGAGACGAATTCGGCAAGAAATTCCTTCATGCCGGGGATCACGCCGACATGGGCCTTCTTCACGTAGATGAAGAGCGCGCGCGACGCTGGATATGTGCCTTTCGCAATATTTTCGTAAGTCGGTTCAATGCCGCCGATCAGGACCGGCTTGATTTTGTCGACGTTCTCTTCGAGGAACGAGTAGCCGAAGATACCGATCGCTGTTGGGTTGTTCTCGATCTTCTGCACGATCAGGTTGTCGTTCTCGCCAGCTTCCACGAAGGCGCCATCTTGGCGGATCGACTTCCAGACCTTTTCGTAGTTTTTGGTGCCATTTTTCTCGTCGGCTTCTTTCATTTCAACGAGAGCCCCGAAACCCTTGGCGCCTTTCTCCATGACAAGCTCAAGAAAAGCGTCGCGCGTGCCAGAGGTTGGCGGGGGACCGAGAACTTCGATCTTGGTATCGGGAAGCAACGGGTCAACGTTCTTCCAGGTCTTGTGGGGGTTCGGAATGAATTTCAGGTTTTCGTCATGAATCTCCTTGGCGAGAGCCAAGAAAATCTCTTCCTGTTGCAGGCTCAGGTCCGGGGCTTTCTTGGATTGTGCGAGCACAATGCCGTCGAGACCGATCTTGATCTCGATGATGTCCTTGACGCCATTGGCCTGGCAGAGCTCGAATTCAGCTTTCTTCATGGGACGGGAGGCGTTTGCGATGTCGGGATGTGTCTCACCCACACCGGCGCAGAACAGCTTCATGCCGCCGCCCGTGCCGGTCGATTCCACAACCGGCGTTTTACCACCGTTCGCCTTACCGAACTGCTCGGCGACTGCGGTGGTGAAGGGGTACACCGTCGACGATCCGACGATACGGATTTCTTCGCGCGCGAAAGCCGCGGTGGAGAGAGCGGATGTGGCAGCGATTGCAATCGCAGCCAGCGTCAAACCATTCATGGAATTGGATGTCATGGAGCCTCGAAAACTTCACCTGGTTGTGGCTGGGGAGCGCCTTAGATCCAGCCATTTTGCGCGCTCGTCGGCGCTTTTAACCACCCTGAATAAAGCTATTATGACGGCTGAAAGTCCGGGGTGTCACATTCGTGTAATGCGAGTTGCGCAGAAGAATGCCCGAGTTTGCGGGGGGCTAGAGCCTAAGCCAGCAACTCTTCTGTAGTAATATTTAAGGGGCACGCCCATGATCAAAACTATCGCAATCTCAGCATTAATCGGTGTTTCGTTGGCATCGAGCGCACTCGCCGAGTGCGTCGTCAACGTCAACCGCACCGCCTGCGCTGGCAAGGAAAGCGAGTCTTACAGCAAGTGCGGTGGCTCGAAGTCTTGCGACAAGGACTATCCGGCGGCCACGGAAGCAGCCTGCATCGCGGCTGCGAAAGAGAACTGCCCGAACAAGCGCCTCGACATCACCAAGTCCAAGGTCGTCAAGGCCCGGTTTAACGGTAAAACGCTGGCCGGCCCCTACGGCGGCGGCTTCTGCGCCCCCAACCGCCCCGACTTCAACAAGTGCAAGTAATCTAAGACAATCTGATCTGCAAAGATTGGAAAAGGCGGAGGCCGGGCTCGCCGGTCTCCGCCTATATTAAATTTAAGCCGCAGCCTTGACGGGCCAGCCATTGATGGTGATGGCGCCGTCACGGACGGAGACCTTGACCGTGTCGCCGTCCTTCACGCCGCCGGCGAGAATCTGCTCGGCGAGCGGGTCCTGCACGTGCTTCTGGATAACGCGCTTCAAGGGTCGCGCGCCGTAGGCTGGGTCGTAGCCGCGGTTGGCAAGCCATGTGCGCGCCGCATCATCGAGTTCGATGGTAATCTTGCGATCCTCAACGAGCTTTTGCAGTCGGCCCATCTGGATGTCGACGATCTTGCCCATGTCCTGCCGTTGAAGACGGTGGAACAGGATGATCTCGTCGAGACGGTTGAGGAATTCCGGCCGGAAGCGGGCGCGGACTTCAGCCATCACTTCATCGCGGACGGCCTCCGTGTCTTCGCCTTCCTTCTGTTCGACGAGGTACTGGGCGCCGATGTTCGACGTCAGGATGATGAGCGTATTCTTGAAGTCCACGGTGCGGCCCTGTCCGTCCGTCAAGCGGCCATCATCGAGCACCTGCAGGAGGATGTTGAACACATCGGGATGAGCCTTCTCGATCTCGTCGAAGAGGACGACCTGATATGGCCGGCGGCGGACGGCTTCGGTCAGTGCGCCACCTTCCTCGTATCCGACATATCCGGGAGGTGCGCCGATGAGACGAGCGACCGAGTGTTTCTCCATGTACTCCGACATGTCGATGCGCTGCATCGCCGTGTCGTCGTCGAAGAGGTAGGCGGCAAGCGCCTTCGTCAATTCGGTCTTGCCGACGCCGGTCGGGCCCAAGAACATGAACGAGCCAATGGGCCGGTTCGGGTCCTGAAGGCCGGCCCGCGCGCGGCGCACGGCTGTTGAAACCGCAATGACGGCTTCCTTCTGGCCGACGACACGCTGACCCAGCGCCTCTTCCATCTTGAGAAGCTTGTCGCGCTCGCCTTCCAGCATCTTGTCGACGGGCACGCCGGTCCAGCGCGAGACAATGGCCGCGATCTGATCGGGGCCGACGGCCTCTTCGACCATGGCGCCCTTGCCGTCATTGGTTTCGATCGAAGCGAGCTTCTTTTCCAGATCCGGGATGACGCCGTACGTCAGCTCGCCGGCGCGCGCGAGGTTGCCCTTGCGCTGTGCCTGCTCGAGGTCGTTACGGGCGGCGTCGAGTTCTTCCTTCACCTTCTGCGCCGATCCGAGCTTCTGCTTCTCGGCTTCCCAGCGTGCGGTCATCGCCTGTGACTGCTCTTCGAGGTTGGCGATTTCGCCTTCGAGTTTGGCAAGGCGGTCCTTCGACGCCTGGTCGGTCTCCTTGCGCAGGGCTTCGCGCTCGATCATCAACTGCATGAGATCGCGGTCAATGGCATCGAGTTCTTCGGGCTTGCTGTCGACCTGCATCCGCAGTCGCGAGGAGGCCTCATCGACAAGGTCGATGGCTTTGTCGGGGAGGAACCGGTCGGTGATGTAGCGATTGGAAAGGGTTGCCGCAGCTACGAGTGCGCTGTCGGTAATGCGCACGCCATGATGCAGTTCGTACTTCTCCTTCAAGCCGCGCAAGATCGAGATCGTATCCTCCACCGTCGGCTCGTCGACGAAGATCGATTGGAAGCGGCGGGCCAGGGCTGCGTCCTTTTCGATGTGCTTGCGGTACTCATCGAGCGTGGTCGCCCCGACACAGTGAAGTTCACCGCGGGCGAGCGCCGGTTTCAAAAGATTGCCCGCATCCATCGCGCCTTCCGACTTGCCCGCACCGACAATGGTATGCAGTTCGTCGATAAACAGGATGATGCGGCCCTCCTCGGCCTGGACCTCGGACAGTACGCTCTTCAACCGCTCTTCGAATTCACCGCGATACTTCGCGCCGGCAATGAGGGACCCCATGTCGAGCGCCAGTAGCTTTTTGTCCTTCAAGCTTTCGGGAACGTCGCCTTTGACGATGCGTAAGGCGAGGCCCTCGGCAATCGCCGTCTTGCCAACGCCGGGTTCGCCAATGAGGACGGGGTTGTTCTTCGTGCGACGCGAGAGCACCTGGATCGTGCGGCGGATTTCCTCGTCGCGACCGATCACGGGATCGAGCTTGCCAGACGCGGCCGCTTCGGTCAGGTCGCGGGAATAACGCTTCAGTGCGTCGTAGGCCTGTTCGGCGGAGGCGCTGTCGGCCGTGCGGCCCTTGCGGATGTCATTGATCGCCGTGTTGATGCCCTGTGGCGAGACGCCCGCATCGGCCAGGATCTTGGCCGTGTCGGTGCCCTTTTCAAGAGCAAGCGCCAGCAGTAGCCGCTCGGCGGTGACAAACTTGTCGCCGGCTTTGTCCGCAATCTTCTCCGCGCTGTCGAACACACGTGCCAATTCGGGCGCCATGTAAAGTTGACCGGCGCCGCCGCCCGAAACCTTCGGTCGTTTGGCGAGTGCCCGTTCGACGGCTGACAACGCTTCGCGCGAGCGACCGCCCGAACGGTCGATCAGGCCGGCGGCGAGGCCTTCCTCATCGTCGAGCAAAACTTTCAACAGATGATCGGGCGAAAACTGCTGGTGTCCCTCGCGGAGGGCAAGACTCTGCGCCGACTGGACAAAGCCTTTGGCGCGATCGGTGTAGCGATCGAAATTCATCTTTATGACCTTTCTCGCGCGTCTCTCCGCCCCGTAGGCCCGGTCAGACGCCGTATTATATTGTAGGAACATCCGGAACGGACCCGAAGGCTCCGTTCCGTAAGTGATAAATATATGGTGATTGTCCGTGCCGGGAAAAGGGGCGGAGATCAATTGGCTGACAGCGGCATCGAGGGTGGCGCCGCGTAGTAGTGGGATATCAATTCTGTTAGTCTTGATAGAGTTTTGGCACGATTAGCAGACGGACGGCCGCCTTGACCGCAAAGCCCCTACCCGGCGTGTCCCTGACCGCCATTTACCGCTATCCCGTCAAAGGTCTGTCCGCCGAGCCTCTAGACATGGTTGACCTGCAGCCCAACGAGCCGCTGCCGTGGGACCGTGCCTTTGCAATCGAGAACGGGCCGGGGCGTTTCGATCCCTTGCGGCCAATGCATGTCCCCAAGATCAGTTTTTTGACGCTCATGCGGCATGCCGATCTCGCCACCGTGACCAGCCGGTTCGATCCTCAGACTTCGACGCTGACCATCAGCCGCGACGGAGGCGAAGTGGCAAGGGGCTCGCTTGCGACGCCGGCTGGTCGCGCGATCATCGCGCAGTTCTTTGCCGAATACATGAAGGACAGCGTCAAGGGGCCGCCGCGCGTTGTCGAGGCCCAGGGGCATCTCCTATCGGACTCGACGGAAAAGAGCGTTCATATCGTCAATCTCGCCAGCGTTGCGGAGTTGGAGCGGATCGTCGCGCAGCCGCTCGATCCGATTCGGTTCCGGCCGAACCTGATCGTGACGGGCGCGCCCGCGTGGTCGGAATTCGACTGGGTCGGAAAGTTGATCAAAATTGGTGACGTCGCCTTCGAGGTTTTCGAGCGCACCGCACGCTGCGCGGCGACAAACGTCGATCCAACGAGCGGCCGGCGCGATCTCGATATTCCGGCCATTTTGCTTCGCAACCGAGGCCACAGCGACATGGGCGTGTATGCGACGGTGAAAAACGCGGGCCGCGTGAAGCCCGGCGATGCCGTCAGTTTGAATTGAGGGAGCGCATGACCGCGTCGGCAATCGCGAGCAAGCGACCGTCGTCGCCGCGACGGCCGATGAGCTGCACACCGAGCGGCAGGCGCTCTACTTGCAGCAGCGGCACGCTGACGGCCGGGACACCCAGATAGGTCCACAGGAAATTGAACATCGGCGATCCGGTGGCCGAGAGGCCGAGCGGGGCAACGCCTTGCGACGCCGGCGTGAGGATAGCGTCAAAGTCT
Organism: uncultured Alphaproteobacteria bacterium; assembly: GCA_963742405.1. Taxonomy (GTDB): domain Bacteria; phylum Pseudomonadota; class Alphaproteobacteria; order Rhizobiales; family Hyphomicrobiaceae; genus JAGVSR01. The sequence continues at coordinate 645,320 of CAVUMB010000007.1, read as the reverse complement.
GCGAAGATTGGTGCCAGCGCGCGATAGAGCGGTTCGCGACGGGCCAGCGCTGCTTCATAATCGGCCGTCGAGACCATCCGCCCTTCGGCCGCGACCTCTTTGAGTTTCGACGAGATAAGTCTGCCGTGCTTTTCAATTATGCCGCCATAGTTCGCGGCAATGTCGTGGAACTGCACCGCGCGCTGCAGTCCGCCGGTGTCGTCGAAAACCGCAGGCAGGGCGACCTCGGCAATGAGCGTCGGGTTGCGCAGCACCAATCGTTCGAATGCATCTCGCATGGCGAGGTCGCCTTGCGGCCATGTCGGCGTTTTGACGAATGCCAGCCGCAGCGGCCGGTCCGGCAACGGCTCCATGTCGCAAGACTGGCCTGAGAGCACAGCCGTGAGCAGCGCAAGATCAGCCGCACACCGGGCATAACCGCCGAGTGTATCGAGCGGCGGCGACTGGGCCAAAACGCCATGCAGCGGCACGGCTGCGAACGTCGGTTTGAAGCCGAAGACGCCGCAATACGACGCCGGGCGGATGATCGAGCCCGCCGTTTGCGAGCCCAGCGCCAGTGGCACATGGAAATCGGCGACAGCGGCGGCGGAACCCGACGACGAGCCTCCGGGCGTTCGCTCCAGATCGGCGGGGTTGCGCGTTTTACCGGGCCCATAGAACGCCAGTTCCGTCGTGACCGTCTTGCCGAGGATGACGGCTCCGGCGGCTTTCAGGCGGCGGACGACCTCCGCGTCAGTGCCAGGCCGGCGGCCGGCGAAGGCCGGTGTTCCATATTCGGTTGGCAGGGCGGCCGTATCGATGATGTCCTTGATGCCCACTGGAATGCCATGCAAGGCGCCGAGTGACTTGCCGGCCGCCCGCGTGGCATCGGCGGCACGGGCCTCCGCCAAGGCGAGTTCAGGCTCAAGATGGGCCCAAGCGCCAATCGCATCATCTCGCTCGGCGATGCGGCTGAAACAGGCTGTCACCAGATCAACACTGCTGAGGCGGCCGGCGTTAAGCTCGGTTCGCAACGCGGCCGCCGTCAGTGGATAAAAATCTTTCATTCCTCCCCCCATCCGCTCCGGCGTTGCGCCGTTGACCGATCCGACGCCAACTCATTCCTGTGCGGAAAGAAACTCCGGATTGACTTGTCACGAGACGCGACGTTTGGACGAGCTGCTTGGCCACTCAGTCACTTGACGGCCTTCCGTGTCACTTCCTATAGCTGCCCGACTGTTGAGCAAGAGGGATAATCGCTCAGCGGCCACCGTACCCTGCCGATCTGCGATTGGCGGTCACGCGACGGGCGAGACCGCTGAACCGCTTCCCGACATCTGTTGCAAGGACTCGCTATGACGAAAGAGCCTCGCCGCCCTGGCCGCCATTTTCTGCAGATCCCCGGCCCGACGCCGGTGCCGGAGCGCGTGCTTCAGGCGATGTCGCGGCAGATCCTCGACCATCGCGGGCCAGACTTTCAGCGGCTTGGAAAATCGGTGCTGGCCGGTGTCAAAGGTCTCTTCAAGACGAAGAACCCGGTCATCATCTATCCGGCGTCCGGGACCGGCGCGTGGGAAGCCGCGCTGTGCAACACGCTGTCGCCCGGCGACAAAGTTCTCATGGTGGAGACCGGCCAGTTTGCCGTGCTCTGGAAGCAGATGGCGGATCGGCTTGGTCTCGTTGCCGACGTGATCGCCACCGATTGGCGGATTGCCGTCGATGCCAACCAGATCGAGGCCAAGCTGCGCGCAGACAAGGACCGCAGCATCAAGGCGGTCTGCATCGTTCATAATGAGACCTCGACCGGCTGCTGCACGAGGCTCGACGAAGTGCGCAAAGCGATCGATGCTGCCGGCCATCCCGCGCTTTACATGGTCGATACGATTTCGGGTCTTGCGGCTGCCGACCTGCGCCATGACGAGTGGGCCATCGACGTGACGGTCGCCGGTTCTCAGAAAGGACTGATGCTGCCGCCAGGGCTGTCGTTCACGGCGATCAGCGACAAGGCGATCGCTGCCATGAAGACGGCCAAGCTGAACCGGTCGTACTTCAATTGGGACGACATGCTGACCATGAACGAAGTCGGCTTCTTCCCCTACACGCCGGCGACAAGCCTGCTCTACGGGCTGCAGGAAGCCATTGACCTCATCAACGAAGAAGGCCTGCAAAGCGTGTTTGACCGCCACGAAAGATTGGCGGAAGCATCACGTCGGGCCGTGCGCGCATGGGGGCTGGACCTGAACTGCCGCGAGGCGAAGTACTATTCACCGGCGGTGACCACCGTCCTCATGCCCGACGGCCACAACGCCGATCAATTCCGCAAGGTCGTGCTCGACACGTTCAACATGTCGCTTGGAACGGGTCTGAATAAGCTGGCCGGTAAGGCGTTCCGTATCGGGCATCTGGGTGACACGAATGAACTCACCGTGATGGGCGCGTTGACCGGCATCGAGATGGGTCTTGAGATCGCAGGCGTTCCGCACAAGAAAGGCGGCGTCGACGCTGCCATGGCATTCCTTTCCGATGCGATGAAGCCGGTCAAAGCTGCTGCAGCTTGACCAGACGAAAAACTCGAAATGATAAAGCCGCCGAGAAACTCGGCGGCTTTATCAATCTGATGCGAGACGAAGGATCAGGGCCGCAAGCCCGCCAGCGTGATCTGCATCTGGCAACGGCGGCCAAGGCGGAGAAAGTTTGCGCGCACGCAACTTTTCACTTTCGGCACTGTCGGACTTTCACCAACGCAGAGGCGGCGAACAACGGGTTCGCACGCAGCGCGCAGGGCCGGCGTGACTTCCGGCGGCATCTGAAATTCTTCGGCAGCAGCTTGACCCACTGCTCCGAGGAGCAGGCCGGCCGTCATGATTGCTTTCAGGCTCATATCATCGATCCATCGATTTTTTTATTTTCTGAACCTGCCAAAACATGCATGCGCGTTTGAAGAAAGGCGAAAGCGGACTGTGGCGACAGTTAACCGCACGGTTCATTTGTGAAAAAGTGAGGCAGATCAAGCTTTGGCCGCGGCGATGCAACGCAAGCGTGCGCTGCGATGTTGAAAACAGTTGCCGTTCTGTTTCAAAGCGGCGGCTCGGCGCCGAACACGCGCAGCAAGGATTCTGCAAGACGAACGCTGTCGAGTTCGTCCTTGTGGATCACGTCGGTTGCACCTGCTGACGTGAGTTCACTCCGCCGTTTCTTGGTGACCTGCCCACTGATGACCACGATCGGACCATCGTAGCCAGCACGGCGCAAAAAGGGGATCGTATCCGTCGCGCGATCCGACGGCTTCAGGATGTCATCGAGGAAAATCAATTGGGGCCGCTTGGCCAGCACACAATCGACGGCAGAGCCAAGTGTCGACGCGCGACGCACTTCGACATCGTAGCCAAACATCACGCGCAACGTCGCCTTGATGCGGTCTGCGTCGGGCGCCTCGTCATCGACGACAAGCACGTCGCGGAACGCAGGCATCGCCTTGCGCAGCTTGGTGATATCGCTTTTCCTGGCGAGGAAATCTCCGCCGGTGCCGCCGCTGGTCACGTCATGTTCCCGAATCCTGCGACCTGTCTTCATACGTCGCGTGTGGCACTTCGATGAAGCAAGCATGATGCCGGTCGCGGTGGCAAGCCCCAGTGCATGCTTGGGCTGATTCATATGTGGCGGTTTTGCGCCGCAACGCCCAGTCCCAGCCTCATATCTGATTAACGCGGCTTTTCGTTTTATTATCGAGAGCGGCCGGTTGGGCCCCGTGATGGCCAACGTACTGTGAACGACGTTCCGCGGCCCGCCGCGCATGGACTTGTGAGCGCAAAACGACCGCCAGCGCTTTCGACGGTTCTGCGCACGAGCGCAAGCCCCATTCCCTCACCCGGCGACACGTGATCCGGCTGCAATTTCCGAAAGGGAAGGAACGCTACGTCTTGATGCTCGGCGGCAATGCCCGGACCATCGTCGGACACGGTCAAGAGAAGAGCGCCGTCTTCGACAGCGGCCGCAACCACGACGCGGCCGTTATCCCGATCATGGTGCTTGACCGCGTTGTCGATCAAATTGCGCAAGATCAGATCCAACGGCGCGGCGGCGGTCTCAACAACAGGCCACTCTCCCTCGATTGCTATCGCGATTGGTCGAGGCGTATCGATGGAACGGGCAATGGCCTGCACCAGAGCCGCGGTATCGACAATCGCGATGATTTCGCTTTTTCGGATCACACTCGCATAATCGAGCAGGCCCGAAAGCATACCCGTCATGCGCCGCGACAAATCCCGCAACTTGACGATTGCTGGCCCGTATTGGCTGCCGCTGCCATCCGGCAGTGCGCGCTCCAGATCGTCCAGCGTGTAGCGTAGAACTCGCATCGGCGATTGCAGGTCATGCGAGATGACGGCGGCGTACGATTCCAGGTCTGCGTTGGCGCGCTCAAGATCGCGATTGATGCGTTCCACTTCGCGGGTTTTGGCCGCAAGCTCGGCTTCCGCCATCAACCGGGCTCGCATCTGTGCGGTGAGTTCGCTTTCCAGCTCCGAGCGCGTCTCGGTGCGCGCAACGAGCAGAACATAGGCATTGTCGTCGGCAGACCAGGAGATCGACAGCGTTGCCCGCGGCCGTCGCCCGGTGGGCATAACAAGTGTGATGTCAGGCCATTCCAGCGCAGCGCCGTCGCTCTCTCGCAATGCTGAAATCGCTTCTTCCATACCGGTCAGTGCATAGATGCTGGCGGTCACCGGTTCACCGATGCTCACGAAACCGACCAGGGGACCATATGTGCTTTCAACAACGAGATCGGCGCCAATCCAGACGAGCCCGTAGATGTCGCGAGCCGCGAGTTGGCGCACGGCAGTGAGGAGCGGTGCGGCCCGGAGAAGGCCGCTCCGGTCAGAGGCGTCGCCGGTCAATGGCATCTGCGGTATCTGCGAAAACGGTGCCGATATTGCTACCTGTCTTGGCACTGGTGCGGTGAAGATGAAGTCCCGGCCGGACCAACGCCTCGGGTAGGATGATCTCGTCACCTTCTGCCAGGAGATCGAGTTTGTTGATGACGAGCGATGTGGCGCGGCCTGGGAAAGCCTCTCGGAAGCCCTGCTCCAGGGCAGCCAGCGTTTCCAGGGTTTGCGGCCGCGAGACATCGGCCACGATGACGGCGGCGGCGGCTTCCCGCATGTAGATATGCCGGAAAATCAGTTCGCCGAAGTTGCCATCGGTATCCCACACGATCAGAACCATGCCTGGGCGCGTCGCGGTGGCTGGAAGTTCGTAGCGATAAACATCGACGCCGATAGTCGGTTTGTACTGCATATCGAAGCGATCGAACACGAGCCGCTGCACAATCGAAGACTTGCCAACTCCGATCTCACCCAGCAGCATCACTTTGCGGGCGATCATCGCCGCGCCTCGCCCTCAAATCCAAGCTCGAATTCGACCCGCCGATTTGGGCTGCCGACGCCGTCGTCGGTGGAAATGTCGCGCAGATTGGGTCGTCCTAGAACGATCAGGCGCGAGAGGGGCACGCCGGCAGCCGCGAGGTCGGCGGCGACCCGGTTGGCGCGGGCAAGGCTCAACGGCGAATTGCGTTCGGCGCCGCCGAGACCGTCGGTGTAGCCGATGATGCGCAGAACTGCGTCGTTGTCGGATAGGAGGGCCGCGAGCTGGGCTAAGCTCTTGGCGGCTTCTTCGGGTTCACGATACAAATCTTCTTCAGAGAAGAATACGGCGTGGGCGCGGGTCCAGGCCTCGAGTTTCTCGCGGGGATTTGGGCCAGGAAGCGCTGCCTTGAGCGCGACGGTCTGCGCAAGAGCCACAGACACCATGTCGATTTCTTCCGCCGCCGCCAGAACCGATGCGGTTGCCGTCGCTGCCGGATCGGGTTGCTCGGTTGCATCCGGAGGCCGAGCCGCAAGCAGCGTGGACAGATTGCGCGCAACATTGCGGGTTTGTTCGGCAATTGCCTGGAGGGTTGTGACGTCAGCGCGGTCGGCCTTGGCAAGCTCGGTCAATGCGCGGTTGACCGCCGCGACGGCATCCGTTGCACGATGCTTTTGATCGCCGGTCAAATCTGGAACCAGCGCGGCAAGTGTTGTTTTAGCGCGTGCAAGACGCCGCAACGCGCGTTCGTGATCGCGTCGTTCGGCCTCGGTTACGATGGTACGGCCAAGCTCCTCAGCCTTACCGCGCAACCGGTCGAGTTCGGGTTCGACGTCGGCCAACGGATTTGGCACGACGGACAAGTCGTTGGTGATGGCAACGCCCGGCAGGGAGATGGTCAGACGTTCGGAAATCACGCGCTTGGCGCCCTCGGTCGGCGCGAGCCCCGTGAGGGTCAGGCTCTCACCGAGCCGGCCGACGCGAATTGTCGATGGGTAGCCTTTGAATTCCGCGCTTTGCTGCAGCACATCGCGGGCGATGCGCTCAGTTTCAGCGACGCGCCAGCCGGAATAGACCGACCACGCGATCAACGCCGCCAGCGGAAGTCCAACAACGAGCGCGATGAGTTTGAGCGGGCTGAAACTGCGCCCGCGACCGAAACCGGCCTGCTTGGCTTCGATCGACGCGTCGAGTTCTCGGGCGAGCGCCGACAGCACGGGTGGGCGATGATCGCGGGCCGCGGATCCCAGTTTGGCAATCGCATCGAGAAACGCGGCATCGAGGATTTGCTCGATAGCGACCGGCGCCGTGCCTGAGCACTTCGCGGCGAGCAAGTAGGCAACCAACTCGCGCAGATACACGCGATCACCCCCGAGATCGATTTGACGCAGCGCGTTGCCGTCAGTGTCGAACGCTTCGGCGGCGAATTCGTTGATAGCGGTCAGCACGCCACTCATGACCTGATCGCGATTGCCGCTGTCGGCGTCAGGCCATCTCTCGACGAGTTCACCCGTGCCGCGTCGGATCAGGTAGAGTTCTTCGATGTTGAGGCGCTGGCTGTCGGCTAACGCCAATTCGGCGACAGAGCGGCCCGTCGCCAGGCTGCGCAGGCGCAGCATCACGGGATTGCTTTCGAGACGACGGTTGATCTGGTCGACGATGTCTTTCATCGCGCTGGCGACGTAGGCCCTGACGATGCGTCCGGTGACAGGATAAAGCGCCTCGACCAGTTCATCCTTGCTGTTGCGGATTTCCGTCCGGACCGTATTGACGACGAACGGCGCCACCGCATCGGCGACATCGGCGTGCTTGGCGACATCAGCGCGCCGGAATGCGCCATCAAGGACGGCGGCAACGCTCGCTTCCAGATCAATGTCGCGACCGACGCGGGCGGCGATCTCGTCGATGCGCGCTGACAGGTCGGCGCGACTGCGGCCTTCGCTGTCGCCCAGGGCTTTAATGGACGAAGCCAGACCTGAGTGGGCGGAAGAGGTTTCGCCGGTCAGCGTTTCGATGCGGCGCGCGAGATCGTCCAGCGTCTGCAATTCGACGTCGAACAGCAGTTCCTTCAAGCGCACAATGCTGTCTGACGTTGCCGGAACCTCACCCATGACGGCCACTGCTCCGGTCAGCCACGCGATAGGCGGCGGATGTTTTCGGAGAGGTCGAGGACCATGTGCGACAGTTCGTCAAAAGCAGCGCGGCGGTCCGTTCCGGTCTCTGAGGCAAGCGCTTCAAGGCGGGCCGTTAGCGCATCGACCCGGCGGAATACCAATCCCTCCAAGTCGCGCAGCCGGCTTTCGACCGCCGCCAAACGGGCCTCTTGGACGCGCAGGTGTTCGCCGACAAGCAGCTCCCGGATTTGCTCCATGCGGTCGTCAGCGCCGTCTTTTAGCTCCAACGCCGGTCTCAATTCGTTTGTCGGTCCGTTCATGCCGTTGCCCGCAATACCCTCTATTTCTGCCAGCGGTGTCAAACATCTATAGCAGATTATCCGGCAAGATAATGTTGAACGGGCCGGAGGGTTTAGATCGCCGGTCTGAGGCGGAACAGCATCAGGCGATGGGAGCGATCATGGCACGACGGAAGGCGGAATAGCTGCGGTCGATGCGGGCCGAAGCGACATTCTGCGCTGCCAGATGGGCGACGACGGCGGCGGCAATGCGCGAAACGGCGGCGGCAAGGCTGGGCGACGGCGGCTCGATGCTGGCGGCAAAGCGCTGCTTCAGTGCATGTTCCACCGCCGGCTGCGTTGCCATCGCGTCGGCGATTGAGGCTTTGAAATGCGATCCGGCGGCCGCGGCCATGGCCGTTTGTTGAGACGGCAGTAGGGCTTCCCAAACCGCCAGGTCGATTTCGAGCGCGATAGCGGCACCGGCAGACCCAAGCGCGCCTCGAATACCGTGCGGCAGATGCGCGGGGATGCCCGCCGCACTGGCATGGACGAGATCGCCCCACATGGCAGCGTCGATGCTGCCGTCGGTGATCCGTTTTGCCAGGGTCGCTTCATCCGCGTCGATGGCGATGGCCCCCAGCGCACGAACGACCTCGGCATCAAGGCCGCGGGCGACGATCGTCAAGCCAGCAAAGTCCTGCGGGTTGGTCAGGGGTGTTTTCGACCAAAGAACCGGGCTTGGTCCCGTATGACCGGCGAGAAAGGGTTTCACTCCGTGAGCGGCCGCCAAGTCGTCCCACAATTCCTGTCCGCCGCCCGCCGTCAACCACGCATCCAGATCGCGCGGCGCGAGAGCATCGGGAGAAGGCAGGCCGGAGAAATAGGCGAAGGCGGGGTGGCGCGGAGTTTCGGATTTTATCGGACCAACGGTGAGGTCGCCGCGTTCGGCCGGGCTGGGATCGATGGTGAAGCCGATGGAACCGCCACACGCCGTTTCGATTTGGCGTGCGAGGCGGTGGGCGTCATCGGCAAAGCCCGCCGGGTTTTGTGCCCATGGCGTTGCGAACGTCAGCATGCGCGGCTCGCCTGCTGTCGCATCGGGCCTGGCTGCGGCGGCCGGAGCGGAGGACATCGCACACCCGGACGCTGCGGCCGCTAATCCTCCAGTCGTTTTCAGGAAATCTCGGCGATCCATGGTCTGGGCTCCGGGCGGGTGACATGCTGGCGGGTGACCATGTTGGCGGGTGACTGGCCACAGCGCGCATCAAACCCGAATGCGTGGCCAAACTCAACGGCCGGTTGCCGCACGGACAACTCGCGGTTGCTCAGGGCCCTTGATCGGGGAGCAGGAGCTGCAACGAATGGAAGAAGATCTCAGGCCCGACATAACCGGCGATACGGCCCACTTCCCGCCCATTTTCGACGACGAGAACGGTCGGCACGCTGTCGATGGGAAACTCAAGGATCAGGCGGTCGACGTCCGGGGCATTGATGTTCACGAACCGCATGGGAACCGCCCTGGCGCGAACAGACGACTTGTAGACCAAAGCGACTTCGCGGCGGAACAGGCCGCAATAGATGCAGTTGTCGATTTCGACCACGAGGAGTTCTTTTCGCCCTTCCGGTATCGCCGCTGTTTCCAAATCGACGACGGCCCGAACCGGCGCCGCCCCTAGAGCCAAGACAGCAACAATGAAGATGAAACGAGCGCTAGGCGACATGACGCGGAACCAACTGGCTGGAAACGGGACAACATCGTCTCCCTTCCAAGACACGAGCCAGTGTAGGCCGCGGTACCGGCCGCGCAATGGTGGTGGTTAATCAGAATGGGGCGGCGGGCTGCAACGAGGTAAAAAAGAACACCGTTCCCATCAAGAGCACAAGACTTGCGCCGAGCAGTCCAACTCCGTTTGAAACGGCGACGGCCCAGCCGCTCCCGGCGCCGCCGACACGGGTCGCGAGTTCGCGCGAGCCGACGGCCGTGGCAGCCAGAACCGCCACCGTCACGGCCGTCCCCAAGGCGATCGCGAACGTTGAATAAATACCCGCCCACAACACTCCTTGCGACAGCGCGAAGACGAGCACGAGGATTGCACTGGTGCATGGGCGAATGCCAACGGAGAACGCGATGGCCAAGGCCTTCGTCCAGGTCAAATGACCACCGAGATCCTTGGGATCGGGCATATGGGCGTGACCGCAGCACTCGTCATGCTCGTGGGAGTGTGCGTGTGAATGTCCGCGGTCGTCGCCGCGATCACGTTCGGCTTCAGGAGCATGGGTGTGATTGTGCGCGTGGGATTGGGCGGTCTGATGTGCGGGTTGGGTGCGCGCGTGGGTGTGTGTCTTGACCGGGGCTGTCACGCTGCGGCGATGCATGATGCGGCGGATCTGCGTGAATAGGAGCCAAGCGCCGACTGCTGCCACAAAAGCCCAACTGATCGTTTCGATCCAGCCTTCGGCCACGCGCATCTGCAAACTGGTGGCGTTGAGGACGATTGCCAAAACGCCGACGAGCGCGATCGCCGATAGCGCCTGAATGAATGCCGACAAGAACGACAACATCACGCCGCGCCGAAGTGTTTCGTGATTGGCCAGCACGTAAGACGAAATGATTGCCTTGCCATGGCCGGGACCAGCGGCATGGAGAACGCCATAACCGAAGCTAAGGAAACCCAGCACCAACAGGGTCGATACGCTCGGGCTTTCCTTGAGTTTCTTGACGGCCTGGGCAAGCTCGCGATTGAGCCGCTGCTGTTGCGTGAGCAGCCAGTTATAGGCTTGGGCCAGAACTCCTGGCGGAGCGGTTGCTTCGCCGGTGGTATTTGGCCGACCCGCCGTCAGGGCTTTATCGGGAGAGAGTTGCGCGACAACGGCGCTGCCGGACGTGACCGGCGTGGCGCCCGCCGGACCCAGTAAAAAAAATGCAGAAACGAGAAGTGTCAGAGCGGCTGCGAGGCCCGACCTCGCCGAGCGGAGACTTATGTTTTTGCGCATGAAAGGTGGATCATCGATGCATAGCCCAGTCCCGAACCTTGATTGGCATTGCCTGCGGTCAACTGTCCACCGAAAGCATCATTGAGTTTTTGCAGTTCGGCCAAATCCTTTTCCGACCCGCCGACCTTGGCGGTGCAGCCGGCTGGCGCATCGCTGAGGCGGATCGGATTGTCTTTAGCCAAATCGAAGGCGATAAAAAATGTCTCGTCATAGACTGCGAACTCGAAGCCGTCGGTCTGCGCGGAAATCGGTTCGGCGAGCGGCAACGTGAAGTGCAGTGAGAGAACGCCGTCCTTGTGCTCTAACCAATAGTCTTTCGGTGGGGCGAGCTTGACCGGTTGACCCTTGAGGCGAGCGACGGTGAAAAAACCGAATTCCTTCAGACCATCCATGTTGACCTGAGCAAGTTCGGCCAACTCTTCGCGCGTGTAGACACCGTCGCGATTTTTGTCCAAACCTTAAATCGCCATCGCCGTATACATGTCGTCAAAGGTCCAGCGGTGCTGCAAGCCGATGACATCGCGCTTGTTGTAAAGAACCGTCGTCTCGACGTTGACCCAAACATGCGGATGGGCTGCCGCCGGTCGCACAGCGACAGACATGGCCGACAAGACCACAGCGACCGCAATGGCGGACCATGCGGCGGTCTGTCTCCAACCCGATCGCTTGATCATCATCGGTGTCCTTTCCCACGGTGGCTCAACCGTCAACATATGGGAAGCGGACGGTGACATACCATCACCGCGACTTCCAGACCGCAAGAATGCGCGGACGCAGGCGCGCGTTTGGCGTGATCCCACGTGCCATATTCCTCCAGTTAAGTTTGACTTGTGGCATTTCTTGGATGTTATAATATCCACTTGTTATTCACGGTTCAGAAGGGAGCACTTCTCGATGCAGCAAGGTCTGCAATTTTCGGATTACGGCTCTCTTCATAGCCCTGGTCGCATTGCTTGGAGCGTCGCAGCAATACTTGCAGCCGTGAGCTTTGGGGTGACCTCTGTGCAGGCCGAGGACTTGGCCGTCGTGACCACCATCAAGCCGATCCACGCATTGGTGGCACAAGTCATGGGCACCGTCGGAGAGCCCATGCTGCTGGTTGGTGGCACCAGTTCGCCACACACGTATTCGCTGAAGCCATCCGACGCTCAAGCCCTGAATAGAGCCCGGCTGGTGTTCCGCGTCTCCGAAGACATCGAGCCGTTCACGCGCAAAATCGTGGCCGCGCTGCCATCGTCGGTCAAAGTGGTCACGCTAGCCGATGCGCCGGGTGTCGTGCGCCTTGAGAAACGCCGCGGTAATACCTTCGAAGCCCACCATCACGCCGGGGAGCACCACGACGAGGACGGCGACGACGACCATGCCGAGGCGAAGCCCGTGCGGGATGGTCACGTCTGGCTCGATCCGAACAACGGGATTGCCATTGTGCGCGAAATTGCGCGCGCACTGAAGGAGGCCTTGCCCGATCAAGCAGCGACCTTCGATGCAAACGCTGCGGCTGCAATTGCCGAAATCGAGGCTGCAGCAAAAGAAATCGATGCGGAACTGGCACCGGTTAAAGATCGGCCGTTCGTGGTGTTCCACGATGCTTATCAGTATTTCGAAGAGCGTTTCGGTGTGTCGGCGGCAGGGGCCATTACCATTTCGCCCGACGTTCAGCCGTCAGCCAAGCGCCTCGCGGAGATCCGACAAAAGATTAAAGCGCTGAACGTTCGGTGCGTTTTTGCAGAGCCGCAGTTCAAGTCGAAGCTGGTGGCGACCGTGCTGGAGGAGACGGGGGCAAAAGCCGGGACGCTCGACCCGGAAGGCGCGTCGGTGGCGGCCGGGCCGCATGGTTACACCACGCTACTCAAGAACCTTGCTCGTGGCCTGACGTCGTGCCTCGGATCGTAGCCGCACGGGGCGGGTGGATAGGGACAGACAATAAGGGCAGGCGCTGTTTAGCACCTGCCCTTATTTGCATTCCAGTGTGATGAGCGCGCTCGGCTTTACTCGACCGCGACCGTGCGGGTCACCACTTCGCCCTTGCGTCCATAGGTGACGACGCGGCGTGCGGAAGGCGGCGGTGCGGCGGTGTCACTGTCGACCATGGCGGCGCCGGTTTTGAAGCGCTCCCACGTGACTGTCACCACAGTGCCGACAGGAACGCGCGGATAGAGATCGAGCACATCTTCGTTGAACATGCGGATGCAGCCCTTGGAAACCGCCTGACCAATCGTCCAGGGTGCGTCCGTGCCATGAATGCGGTAGGTGCTCGAGCCAAGATAGAGGGCGCGCACGCCGAGCGGATTCATGGGATGGCCACCGGGCACCCAGGCCGGGAGGCGCGGATTTTCCGTCAGCATCTCCGGCGTCGGCGTCCACGAAGGGTTCTCACGCTTCTGAGTGACGTTGAGGCGACCTTGCCAACGGCTCTGCTCGCGCGGTACGGCGATGGGATAGCTGAGCGCGGTGCCCGGCTTGGTGATGAGATAAAGCCGGCGATCGCCGAACGAGACGATGACCTGACCGGGTCGATATTTCTGGTCAAACGACACTGACGACCGCTTACCACCCCACTCCTGGTCGCCGCCCCAAAGGAAGTCGACAAGCTGGGCGTGGGCGACAGCCGGCATGGCTGTGGCGAGGACGATGCTGGCAACGATGGTAGCCATCGTCTGGTTGATGACGGAGCGAACCCGCATTCTGCTACTCCAAGTCCTATGCTCAACAATGGATCGTGGGTCAGCCAGAAACCCTCAAGACTGTACCCGGACGTCTATCGTTAATGGAAGTTTGGTGAAGGCTTCGTATATCTCAGACTCGTATTCGACGTGAGAGCTTTTGGGCCACACTTGGCGCTGAAGCGACATCGGTCGGCGGAAATCTCTCAAAGTTGTCCATGGCTTGAGCATTCCGTAGGCGTTTTATGAATGTTGATTGTGCACTGCAGTTGATGCGGCCGGTTCTGTGCTGAATTTCATACGCATCGCAGATCAGGCGAAGGTCATTTGTTTGTAAATTTTGGGGCGGTTTGCTGATTTGTTTGTTTCGAGTTCTCTGATTTCGTTCTCTGCTCGTTCTCTTTTTCCTTGACCATCGTGCTGGGAATAGATAAGAACAAAACATGTACAAAGTGCGTGGCGTTCCTATCTCAACCCGTTGCAGAGCGTTCATCTCATGGACAAGGCGGCCCCTCCCCTCGATCTTCAATCCGCATTTCCAAAGCTTACGCCGAACAACGGTTCAAAGGCGTGCAACCCCGTATCCAGGGAGACGCGTTGCGTAGCGTTTATGTCTCCCGGGATGCCCCCGCGCCGGAGCAGCGCCCTCTCAGTTGCTGCTCCGGCGCCCCCGCCTTTACTCTCGCGCGCGGATACAATCGAGACGCTGCGCCACCGAGTGCTCGCCATCGAGCGGCCGCGGCTCGAAGTCCGGCACGGCATCGCCGACGAAATTGCTGGGTCACTTATTGGACAGCGAACTGCCGCGTGGTCCCTGGGCGCGCCGGAGATGGACGCGCTTTTGGGCGCCAACGCCCTTGAAACCGCAGCTTGCCATGAGGTGAAGCCGGGGTCGGCAAAGGCTGCTTCGCGGGCGGCGACGCTCGCCTTTGCGCTCGCGCTCGCCCGTCGCAGACTCGAAGGCGCGCCACGGACCGGCAAGAATCTGCCGCGTATTTTATGGTGTGGCTCGCCCGGCACGACTTTGGACACCGGTCAACTCTATCCGCCGGGCCTTGCCCGCTTCGGGCTTCAGGCCGGGACATTCCTCTTCGTCGACGCGCGGCGCGAGGATGAGGTGCTGTGGACCCTTGAAGAAAGCCTGCGCTCCGGCAGCCTCGCCCTGGTCATTGGCATGCTCGACCGTATTGGATTGACACCGGCACGGCGCCTCAGTCTTGCCGCGCGCGATGGCGCTACACCGCTCCTGATGCTCACGTCGGCGCGGGCGCCGGCAAGCGGGGCCACCGCTACGCGCTGGCGCGTCGATCCGGTTACCAGTGCCGCTCATCCCTTTGATGCCCGGGCGCCAGGGACTGCACGTCTTGCCGTGCGGCTCGAACGCTGCCGTGCGGCTCCTCCCGCCAACGAAGCGGCCCTCGTTCTGGAATGGTCCAATGAAGCGTGTCGTTTCCGTGTGGCTTCCGCAGTGGCCGATCGAACGGCTGAAGCGGCACCGGCCCGGCGTCGTGCCGGATGACAAGCCGTTCGCGCTTGTCGCGGGCGGAGGGAATGGCATTCGCATCAGCGCCCTCAACATGCAGGCGGCGCGGGAGGGGTTGCGCGTGGGTTCAAGTCTTGCAGATGCGCGGGCGGCGGTGCCCATCCTCGTTTCGCATCCCGCCGAGCCGGAGCGGGATCGTCAGGCGCTGAACCGCCTCGCTCTCTGGCTCGGACGCTATGGGCCTGCCCGCAATGTGGAGGGTTGCGACGGCGTCTGGATCGATACCACGGGGGTGGCGCATCTGTTCGGCGGCGAGGCCAAGCTGCTCGACGATCTCGTGCGGCGGCTGTCTGCCTTCAGCATCACGGCGCGGGCCGGTCTTGCCGGAACACCGGGAGCCGCGCACGCGCTGGCCCGCTTTGCAACTGAGCGGCGCGCAGCGGTTCTGGCGCCGGATGGAGAAGCTGCAACCGCGGCGGCGCTTGCGTATCTCCCCGTTGACGCGCTGCGGTTGGCGCCCGAAACGGCAATCCTCCTCAAACGGCTTGGTCTTGCCCGCATCGGACAACTTCTGGATTTGCCGCGCACGTCTCTGGAACGGCGCTTTTCCTCCGAGGCATCCTCGCGCAGCAAGGTGACACAGACGAAGGCGAAAGCACTGGCGGAGGCGGTTCTCGTGCGTCTTGATCAGGCGTTGGGACGAACGGGGGAGCCGCGCGCCGCGCTCGGCGAACCGCCGGTGCTGTCGGAGCGGCGCTCGTGGAGCGAACCACTGATCTCATCAGAGGCGCTGGTCTGCGAGATCGGCGGACTGGCGCAGGATCTTTCGCGCTCGCTGAAGGTGGCGGGACTCGGGGCGCGCCGAATTGCACTGCATCTCTACCGTGCGGACGGGTCGGTCGCACATGCCGGTGCCGGGCTCGCGCTGGCAAGTGCGGAGGCTGAGCATTTCATGCAGCTTCTCAATGAAAAGCTCGCGGCCCTTGATGCTGGCTTTGGCATCGATGTCGCCGTGCTCGATGCCGTTCTGGCCGAGCCGCTCAACGCAGAGCAAGCGACACTCGGTCGTGGCGGACAAGCACCCGAGCAGGCGATCGCATCGCTCGTCGACCGGCTCGCGAACCGGCTCGGCTCCAAAAACGTTTTCCGTCTCGCGCCGCACGCAAGCCACGTTCCCGAACGCGTTGCCGTGCGCGCGCCGCCGCTAGTCTCCGATCCTGGGCTTATATTGGCGGGGGCTCGTCCCGGCGAGCGTCCGTTCCTTTTGTTGTCGCCGCCCGAGCCGATCAGCGTCATGGCCGAAGTGCCGGATGGGCCGCCCATGCGCTTCACATGGCGGCGTGTTGCCTACGCGGTGAGGAAGGCGACAGGACCCGAACGCATCGCACCCGAATGGTGGCGGCATTTGACGCAGCCTGACGAGGCTCGTTCGACGCCTGGCGATGTGGGGCTTGAGGGAGAGATCATCGATCCGGCGGCACGTGAGAAGACGCGCGACTATTACATCTGTGAAACAGAAGACGGGGCGCGTTTCTGGATGTTCAGGGAAGGCTTTTACGGCGCGGCTGATGCTGGCGGCGCGCCGCGCTGGTTTCTGCATGGATTTTTTTAGCGACGAGGATGTGATGCGTTACGCAGAACTCGACGTCACGACGAATTTCTCGTTCCTGCGCGGCGCCTCGCACGCGGACGAACTCGTGGCGCAGGCGAAGGTGCTGGGACTTGAGGCTATTGCGGTTACCGATCGCAATTCTCTGGCCGGCATCGTGCGCGCGCACACGGCTGCAAAGGCGGTGGGTCTGCGTTTCATTCCCGGCGCCCGCCTCGATCTCAACGATGCGCCCAGCCTTCTGTGTCTGCCGACGAACAGGGCCGCTTATGGACGGCTGTCGCGACTGATCTCGCTTGGACAGGGGCGGGCGGAGAAGGGGCAATGTTTCCTGCAACTCGACGACGTTGCTGCCCATGCCGAAGGCAACATCTTCATCGCCGTGCCGCCGGAACTTCTCGGCGACGGCTTTGCGGCTGATCTGCAGCGCTTCAGGAGCGGGCTTGCTTCCGGCACGGTCTATCTGGCGGCGGCTCACGCTCATCGCGGCGACGACCGCGTGCGGATCGGGCAGCTCGCGGCGATGGCGCGCCGATGCGGAACGCCGCTCGTTGCAACAAATGCAGTCCTTTATCATGCGCCGCACCGGCGTCCACTGCAGGATGTTCTCACCTGCGTGCGCGAACACACAACCATTCATGATGCCGGGTATCGGCTTGCAGCGAATGCGGAGCGGCACCTGAAAAGGCCGATGGAAATGATGCGCCTCTTTCGCGGCCACGAAGAGGCGCTGGCACGCACCATCGACATCATGGATGCGTGCTGCTTTTCGCTCGATGAACTCGTGTACGAATATCCAAACGAGCCGGTGCCAGCGGGCACAACCGCGCACGCACATCTTGAATGTCTGACCTGGGAGGGGGCCGCGTGGCGCTTTGCCGAAGGCATTCCTGACAAGGTGCGGGCGACGATCACGCGCGAGTTGCAACTTGTGGCGGAACTTGGCTACGCGCCCTACTTCCTCACCGTGCACGATATCGTCTCGTTCGCTCGCTCGCGCGGCATTCTTTGCCAGGGGCGCGGCTCGGCGGCCAACTCCGTCGTCTGCTACTGTCTCGGGATCACGGCGGTGAACCCGACAGAGGTCAATCTTCTGTTCGAACGATTTGTCAGTCACGCGCGCAAGGAACCGCCCGATATCGACGTCGACTTCGAACATGACCGGCGCGAGGAGGTCATCCAATACATCTATGCTCGCTACGGCCGTGACCGCGCAGGTCTTACCGCCACCGTCATCTCCTATCGCGCGCGCTCGGCGGTGCGCGACGTGGGCAAGGCAATGGGGCTGTCGGAGGATACGGTGGCCGCGCTTGCCGGCATGGTGTGGGGCACGAGTTCGGGCGGCGTTCTGGGCGATACGCGAGTGCGCGAGGCCGGGCTCGATCCCGGCGATCCGCTGCTCGCCACCGTACTTGAGTTGACGGAGGAACTTATCGGTTTTCCGCGGCATCTGTCGCAGCACGTCGGCGGATTCGTGCTGACGCGCGGACCGCTCGTAGAAATGGTGCCGGTCGGCAACGCGGCGATGGACGACCGCACCTTTATCGAATGGGACAAGGACGACATCGCGGCACTCGGGTTGTTGAAAGTGGATGTGCTGGCGCTCGGAATGCTGTCGTGCATCCGGCGCGCGTTCGAGCTTTTAGAGGGCCACCACAGTTTGCCCATGACACTGGCCAAGGTGCCGCGCGAGGATCCTGCGACCTACGATATGCTGTGCCGGGCCGACAGCATCGGCGTGTTTCAAGTAGAGAGCCGCGCGCAGATGAACATGCTGCCGCGCCTGAAGCCGCGCTGCTTTTATGATCTGGTCATCGAAGTTGCAATCGTGCGGCCGGGACCGATCCAGGGTGACATGGTGCATCCCTATCTGCGCCGCCGCTCCGGACTGGAACCCGAGACCTACCCCTCGCCATCGCCGGAGCACGGGCCGGCGGATGAACTCAAACAAATTCTCGGCAAGACGAAAGGCGTGCCGCTATTCCAAGAGCAGGCGATGCGGATTGCCATGGAGGCTGCGAAGTTTTCCGATCACGAAGTGAACGACCTGCGCAAGGCGATGGCGACGTTCCGCCGCCGCGGCACCATTGGGCTTTTGGAAGAAAAGATGGTCGAGCGAATGGTGGGGCGCGGCTACGACCGGGAGTTTGCGCAGCGCTGCTTCAACCAGATCAAGGGCTTTGGTGAATACGGCTTTCCCGAAAGCCATGCCGCCAGTTTTGCGCATCTGGTCTACGTGTCATCGTGGCTGAAGTGCCATTATCCGGCGGCGTTCGCGTGCGCACTTTTGAACTCGCAGCCGATGGGCTTTTACGCCCCAGCCCAGATTGTGCGCGATGCGCGCGAGCATGGGGTGGAGGCGCGCGAGGCCGACATCAATCAAAGCGGGTGGGATTCGACCCTTGAGGATCGGGAGAGCGGCGGCCCGGCCTTGCGGCTTGGCTTGCGCCAGATCGATGGATTGCAGGAAGAGGAGATCGGGCGGCTCGTCACCGCGCGGGCACGCGGTGCCTTCCGCTCTGTGCATGATTTGTGGCAGCGGGCGGGTTTGCGGCTGTCGACACTGGAAAAGCTGGCGGCGGCCGACGCTTTCCGATCCATCGACCTCGACCGGCGGCAGGCGCTCTGGGACGTGACCGCACTCGCCAACGCGCCGCCGCTGCCGCTTTTTTCGTGGAACGGCGCCGCAGAGGTCGGCATCGAGCCGATCGTGACGCTGCCTCAGATGCCGCTCTCGGAGCATGTGGTGAACGATTATCAAACGCTGCGACTTTCCTTGAAGGCGCATCCGATGAGTTTTCTGCGCGAGCGGCTTAGAGCGGAGCGGGTTTCGACCTGCCAGGACCTGCGCCAGATGCGGGATGGACAAACCGTGAAAGTCGCGGGCGTCATTCTGGTGCGGCAGCGGCCGGGATCAGCCAAGGGTGTGGTGTTCATGACGCTTGAAGATGAAACAGGCGTCGCCAATTCCGTCGTGTGGCCGAAAATGCTGGAGCGCTATCGCAAGACAGTGATGCAGGCGCGGCTGATGCTCGTTACCGGGCGTGTCCAGCGGCACGAGAGCATTATTCATGTGGTGGCCACAGCGATTGAGGACCGCAGTGACTGGCTGCTTTATTTATCGGAGTGGGCCAACGACATGCCGCTACCAGTCGCTAATGCCGACGAGGTCAGAAATCCCGGTCCCGATCCGCACGCAGCGGGACAGGGCGCGCATCCCAGGTGGTCACGTCCAACAGCTTCCGTGCGCCCACGGCCGATGCATCCCCGCGCCGAACGCGTCATTCCAAAATCCCGTGACTTTCACTGATAAGACTAGGAGTTTCGCCCTTTTGGCCAAGCCGCCCTGTCACCCAAGGGCAACGCCCGGCGGAGGATCGCCGGAGGAACAGATGTCGTCCGATCACAGTCCCGCATGTTCCTGATAGCGTCCCGCCACGATCGACACTTCAGGCTGCGCTTTGCCTTCGGGCGGCGTCCTTATGTGGTGTGATCTCGCGTGTCCCATAAGTTGTTTGGAGATTGTCCATGTCCAAGTTCCGCGCCCTTGCTTGTGCGCTTGCTACGCTGCCACTTTCCACAATTGCCCTTGGCACGACGGCCACGACAGCAGCAGCCAAAGATCCTGAAGTAATTATCAAGATCACGCGCGTGCGCGCTCTCGATCAGGCGGATGCCTTCTCGAAGGGCGATTTCTACGCCAAGGCCACCATTGGCGGCGAGACGGTGACGTCTCCGACGGTCAAGCAGGAAACCTCGATCACGCCCGACTGGGTTTTGTCGAAGAAGGCCAAAGCCGGTGTCGTCAAGGTGAACCTTGCCGTGTTCGACAAGGACGTCAGCGTCGACGATCCGATCGACATCAATCGCGTCGACAACAAGCGTGACATCGACTTCACGGTCAATACCAAGACGTGCAAGATCGAAGGCTTCTCGTCGAGCTACAAGTGCGGCTCGAAGATCGTTCGCGCCGGCAAAGAAAAGAAAGAAGCCGAAGTGACCTTCATCGTGACGGTGAAGAAGTAACACGGCGCTTCGTCCGCAATAAAAAGGCAGGCGCCCTCGGTGCGCCTGCCTTTTTGGTTCCGCGGGCGGCGCATCTCGCAGAAGGGTTGCGTGCGGCCGCCTTTCGGGGCAACCAATCGGCATGAGCCCGCACCCAAGACTGCCATGCCCGACCCACCGAGGTCGTTCGATCGCCATGCTGTTTGCGGCGTCGCTATCGATGGCGATCGTCCTGGCGCCGCACGCCGGTCTGGCGCAGCGCAAACTTGTCGAACCCGAAGCCACCACGACACGGGTCGAAGGCGCGCTTGTCCGCAGCCAAAAATTCATGATCGCCACGTCGAGCAGGGTCGCCTCGGAAGCTGGGCGGGACATGTTGCGCGCAGGAGGATCGGCGGTTGACGCGGCGATCGCCGCGCAATTGGTTTTGGGTCTCGTGGAGCCGCAGTCGTCGGGCCTGGGCGGCGGCGCGTTTCTGCTGCATTGGGACGAGGCGAGTGGCTCCCTCGCGGCCTACGACGGCCGTGAGACCGCGCCGGCGACCGCCAAGGCGGACAGGTTCTTGTCCGACGGCAAGCCGATGCCGTTTGAGCGCGCTGTTCATTCGGGGCTGAGCATCGGAACGCCAGGACTTGTGCGGCTCATGAAGGCTGCGCACGACGTACACGGCAAACTCCCGTGGCCGCGACTGTTCCAGCCAGCGATTCAGCTGGCCAGGGACGGCTTTACCGTGACCCCGCGATTGCATCTTCTGCTGCAAATCACTGGCGCGGGGGCTTTCGATGCGACCGCCAAGAACATCTACTTCGACGAAACAGGAGCAGCCCGCACCGCCGGATCGGTGATCCGCAACGCGGAGTACGCTGCGACGCTGCAGACCATCGCAGACAAAGGGCCGGACGGTTTTTATCTGGGACCGGTCGCCGATGCCATCGTCGCGGCGGTTGCGAACGCCCCCAACGTGGCGGGTGATCTTTCGGCAGGCGACCTTGCCGGCTACAAAATCGAAATGCGCGATCCGGTGTGTGTCGCCTATCGCAGTTACAAGGTCTGCAGCATGGGGCCACCGTCATCGGGCGGAATTGCCATCGCGCAGATCCTGGGACTCCTGGCGCCGTTTGATCTTGGACGTGTCACCAATGGCCGATTGCCGCCTGAAGGTGTGCATCTCATTCTTGAAGCCGAAAAACTGGCCTATGCCGACCGCGGTCGTTATTTGGCCGATCCTGCGTACGTAACGATCCCGTCCGGGCTGATCGATCCCGCGTACCTCGATGATCGCCGCAAACTTATCGATCCGAACAAGGCCATGACAGCGCCGGAGCCTGGATTACCGCCGGGACTTGCACAGCGGACTTTCGGTGTGGATGGCACGCTCGAGACAACGGGGACGAGCCACATCTCGGTGATCGATGCGGACGGCAACGCCGTTGCCATGACCACGACGATCGAAGGCGTTTTTGGTTCGGGTGTCATGGCAGCCGGGTTTCTACTCAACAACGAGTTGACGGACTTCTCATTCGTTCCCGCCGATAAGGAGGGGCGGGCGGTCGCCAACCGCGTTGAGGCCGGCAAGCGGCCGCGCAGCACCATGGCGCCGACGATCGTGTTCGACGACAAAGGTCGCGTGTTCGCGGTCGCCGGTTCGCCGGGTGGCGGGCGGATCATCATGTTCGTGACCAAAGCACTGATCGGCCTAATGGACTGGAAGCTCGATGCCTATCAGGCCGCGGCTCTCACGAACTTCGGCAGCATGGGAGCCGATGCTGACCTGGAAAGCGATTGGCAATCGATCCTGCTGGGTCTGCGGCTCAAATCCTATGGCCAAAGCCTCAACGTCGATCTCATGAATTCAGGTCTCAACATCCTGACACGGCGCGACGGGGTCATCGAAGGTGGAAGCGATCCGCGTCGCGAAGGCGCGGCACTCGGGGACTGAACCATGTCGCGCCAACGCATCACAGTCGCCGGCGCCGGTGTCATCGGACTGTGGCAGGCCTTGACGCTTGCCCGCCGCGGATTTCCGGTCATGCTTGTTGACCAGCATGTACAGCCGCTGAGCCAATCGGCCAGTCGCCATGCGGGGGCGATGCTGGCACCGTGGGCCGAAGCGGAATCGGCGCCGGACCTCGTGCGAGACCTCGGCGCCGATGGATTGGTGCTGTGGCGTGCGATTTATCCCGAGACGATCGACAACGGCAGTCTCGTTGTCGCAGTGGCGCGCGACCAGCCTGATCTGGTGCGCTTCGCCAAGATGACAACGCAACATCGCACGCTGGACCGCGCGGCGCTTGCCGCGCTCGAACCGGACCTCGCCGACCGGTTTGCGACGGCCCTGTTTTTTCCCGATGAAGCGCATGTCGCCACACCCGCAGCGCTCGCATTTCTTTTGCGGGCCTGCCAAGAGGCGGGAGTTGATCTTCATTTCGGTCGCGCGCTGGAGGGAACCGACCGGGAGCGTCTGATCGTCGATTGCCGCGGACTTGGCGCGCGGCACCTGCTTGCGGATTTACGTGGCGTGCGCGGTGAGCGGCTCCTGCTGCGCACGGCGGATATCAATTTGAAGCGTCCGGTGCGGCTCATGCATCCGCGGCATCCGTTGTACATCGTGCCGTGGGGAGAGAACCGGTACCTCGTCGGCGCGACGATGATCGAAAGTGAGGACTCAGGTCCCGTCTCGGTGCGGTCCGCGCTTGAACTGCTGGGGGCGGCCTATACGGTGCATCCCGCATTCGGCGAGGCAGAGGTGCTCGAAATGAGCGCCGGTGTGCGGCCGGCGTTTGCCGATAATGTGCCGCGCGCCCGGGTCATCGACGGCGGCGCCAGCGTTATGGTGAATGGCGCGTACCGGCACGGATTTTTGCTGGCGCCGGTGCTGGCTAAGGCGGTGGCGGATTACCTGGAGAGCGGCCTGCCGCATCCCTTGCTGCAGGCCTAATGCAATTGCCCCATAGCGGGGCGTGACCTCAGACGATATGATCGGCGTCATGAGCACACCCGAACCTACAGCTGCGGACCCCAATACATCTTTTGGTTTTCGAACCGTCGCCGAAGGCGAGCGCCAGAGTCTCGTCAACGACGTGTTCTCCAAGGTTGCCGAGCGCTACGATTTGATGAACGACCTCATGTCCGGCGGACTTCACCGGCTATGGAAATCGGATTTTGTCGCCGCGCTCAACCCGCCGCGGACTGACGCGGCATTCCGGCTCCTGGATGTTGCGGGGGGGACGGGCGACATCGCCATGCGCAGCCTTGCGGCAGCGGGGCCAAATACCTCGGCGGTGATCTGCGACATCAGCCCGGAGATGCTGGAAGTTGGCCGGCGGCGCGTGATCGACGCGGGGCTGGCGGAGCGCATCACACTGGTCGAAGGCAATGCGGAAGAGCTGCCGTTCGAAGATAAGAGTTTCGATGCCTACACGATTTCGTTCGGAATCCGGAACGTGACGCACATCGACAAGGCGCTGTCGGAAGCCCGCCGCGTCTTGAAGACGGGCGGTCATTTCCTGTGTCTCGAATTTTCGGAGGTGCAGGTGCCGATCCTCGACCGGATCTACGATTTCCACTCGTTTGAGGTGATCCCGCGACTGGGACGGCTGGCTGCGGGCGACGCGCAACCTTACCAGTACCTCGTGGAGTCGATCCGCAAGTTTCCCAAGCAAGAGACGTTCGCGGCCATGATCCGGGCAGCGGGCTTCCACAATGTCAGCTATCGTAATCTGACCGGCGGCGTCGCCGCCATCCATAGCGGGTGGCGAATTTAGTTTCTCGCCCGTGCAACAAGGATGTCCTCGTGGCCCGCACCATCCGCATCGGCAAGTGGAGTTACGATCTGCCCGATCGGGCGCCGGCGCGGATCGCCATTGGGATCGCCCTGATCCTGCTTGGCTTGCTGGGATTTCTTCCGGTGTTGGGCTTCTGGATGGTCCCGCTCGGACTGGTGGTTTTGTCTTACGACATTCCGCGCGTCCGGCTGTGGCGGCAGAATTTCAAAACATGGTGGCGCGGCAGCAAAAGCGATCCGCCGCCGGAACTGCGCAAACCTGACCGCGATCGGATGTAATCGCTGCTCGACTAGGCTGCCGCGAGAATGGCGAGAGCTTGCTTCGGGTCGATACGGCCGTCATAGAGCGCGCGGCCGGTGATGGCGCCTTCGAGCAAGCGATACTCGGGTGTCATCAATGCCTTCACGTCTTCGAGAGAGGCCAGACCGCCGGATGCGATCACGGGGATCGACGTGGCGCGGGCGAGTTCGGCCGTGGCCGGCAGATTGAGGCCCTTGAGCACGCCGTCGCGCTCGATGTCGGTGTAAATGATCGCGGCGACGCCTGCGTCCTCGAAGCGGCGCGCCAGATCGATGGCGGTCAGTTCCGACGTTTCCGCCCAACCCTCGACAGCAACCTTGCCGCCTTTTGCATCGATGCCGACAGCAATGTGGCCGGGAAACATTCGACAGGCTTCGTTGACG
This sequence comes from uncultured Alphaproteobacteria bacterium, assembly GCA_963742405.1. Taxonomy (GTDB): domain Bacteria; phylum Pseudomonadota; class Alphaproteobacteria; order Rhizobiales; family Hyphomicrobiaceae; genus JAGVSR01. Next base: position 620,363 of record CAVUMB010000007.1, on the reverse strand, counting down.
AGCGCCGGATCGCGGACCGCGACCGTTCCGAGGATCACGCGGCTTATGCCTTTGACGAGCCAGTTTTCGATGGTTGCGAGGTCGCGAATGCCGCCGCCGAGTTGAACCGGCATCCGAACGCGCTTGAGGATTGCGTCGACCGCTGCACCATTGACGGGCATTCCGGCGAAAGCGCCATTCAAGTCGACGACGTGCAAATAGGTGAAGCCCTGAGCCTCGAATGCGGCAGCCTGCGCGGCCGGATCGTCATTGAAAACCGTCGCCTGGCTCATCTCGCCAAGCTTCAGTCGCACGCATTGGCCGTCCTTGAGGTCGATGGCCGGGAAGAGGATCACTTTTTTCTCGCTCGCCGCACCGCTGCGGTCATAAGATTGCTGAAGTTCAGCGCGATCAATCGCGTCTGTGGTCGTTTCGTCAAGCGTTCGTCCGAGTGCCCGATGCCGTTGCCGTTCTCACATCGTCCCGAAGTCGCGCCGCCCGCTTTCAACACGGCCCGCGCACTGACAGAGAAAGATGCCATCGATATTTGGATCGCACGCTGGTTGCGTGTGCGGCGCAAAGATCTTCTCGAACGCTATCGATGCGATCCACGCCGCATCTATGAAATCTGGGAAGGCGTGCGCTTTCCGCGTGCGAGAGAGATCGCGCTCGCCGAGTTCTCCACACGCTATCCACAGCTCGTCGGACATGTCGATGCGAGCCGCCACAAACGGCTGCCGCTGAAGACACGCAGTCCAGACCAGCTGAACCTGTTTGGTTGATACAAGCACACCATACAACTGTGTAACGCCTTGATTTATATAACATTATTTATTTCGCCGCATCTGAGAAGAACAAAATCAGAACTTTGCCTGGACGGAGCCCGCGACTCACGGCATGTTCTTCCTATGTTCACGGCCATAGAGTCCCCCCCGCGTACCTCGTAGAATAGAGACCGACCTCTCCTCCAGCCCAAGGAGCTCCCCCCCGATGCGCACGTATCTCATCTCCTACGATCTCGCCAAGCCCCACGTCTCCAAGCATGTCGTCGCCCACGCTATCATGAGCCTTGGCTCAAGCTGGGCGCGCCCCTTGGAGAACACGTGGTACGTGCGCTCGGACGAAAGCGAAGACACTCTCGAAGCCTGGCTCGGGCGGTATCTCGAGACCGACGACGGTCTCCTGATTCAGCCGGTGAAGGAAGAAGCGGTGATGACGAACACGTCACTGCGCTGGTTCCGTCAACGCCGCGCCGGTATCGACGTTTCCGAGCACACGAACATCATCGCGTTCCCGGTGGTCGCGCCGCTTGCCGGCGAGCGTGCCGACGAACCCGAGCTGCCGTTCGCCGAAGCGTGCTGAGTTTAAACAAGCTCTGATTGAACTTCGACTGCCCAGTCGAATCGCCGTCTCGCCTCTCTCTCCCGCGGGGATCGTATATTCCCGTTACCCGAGCGAGACGGCCACTCCGCCTCTCCCCCGAGGCGGTCAAACGAGGCCGGACCCTCTGCCCAGAGGTCCGGCCTTTTGTTTTTTTGTAGCCGGTCGCCGGATCAACCCACGGCTTCAGGTTTGGCTTTGGCGGTCAGGCGCTGGCCTTTGGGCGCGCCGTGTGCGTAGCGGTTTTCAATATATTCCTCGACCAGGATCTTGAACTCTTCGGAGATCAGCGGGCCGCGCAGTGTCGTGAACTTTTCACCATCGACGAAGATCGGCGCGGCGGGGGCTTCGCCGGTGCCGGGGAGCGAGATCCCGATATCGGCGTGTTTGGATTCGCCGGGACCATTCACGATGCAGCCCATGACGGCAAGATTGAGATTTTCGACACCCGGGTAGCGGGTTTTCCAGACCGGCATCCGGTCGCGGATCATGTCCTGCACGTCGCGCGCAAGTTCCTGGAATGTCGTCGACGTCGTGCGACCGCAGCCGGGACAGGCGGCGACGACGGGCACGAAAGCGCGGAACCCCATCGTCTGCAGCAATTCCTGCGCGGCGCGGACTTCGAGTGTCCGGTCGCCGCCGGGTTCAGGGGTCAGCGAGAAGCGGATCGTGTCGCCGATGCCCTTCTGCAAAAGGATGCCCATCGCCGCCGACGACGCGACGATGCCCTTCGAGCCCATGCCAGCCTCGGTCAGTCCGAGGTGGAGGGCATAGTTGCAGCGGCCGGCCAGCATGGCGTAGCAGGCAATGAGGTCCTGCACGGCGGACACCTTCGCCGAGATGATGATCTTGTCGGCGCCAAGCCCAAGTTCTTCGGCGCGGGCGGCGGACAACAGACCGGACTGCACCATCGCCTCGCGCATCACTTCGCGAGCGTCCTTGGGCTGCGGCGCGACGGCGTTTTCGTCCATCAGGTGCGTGAGGAGCTCCTGGTCGAGCGAACCCCAGTTGACGCCGATGCGGACCGGCTTGCCGTAGCGGATCGCCATTTCCACAATCGAGGAGAACTGGCGGTCGCGCTTGTCTTTGAAACCGACGTTGCCGGGATTGATGCGGTACTTGTCGAGGGCTTCGGCACAGGCGGGGTTTTCGGCCAGCAGCTTGTGACCGATGTAGTGGAAATCGCCGACCAGGGGGACCGTGACGCCGCGTTTCAGGAGCCCATCGCGTATGTGCGGGACAGCTTTGGCCGCCTCGTCGCGGTCGACCGTGATGCGGACGATCTCCGAACCGGCGCGTGCGAGGGCTGCGACTTGGTCGATGGTGCCCTTGATGTCGGCCGTGTCGGTGTTGGTCATCGACTGGACGACGATGGGCGCGCCGCCGCCCACGATGACACCGCCAACCGCTACGGCGACCGACGGGCGGCGCGGCGCAAGGGTCGGATTGACTACGGAACTCATGGTGCGATCTCGCGGTCCGGTTGCGGCATACGTTCTTACCTAGCCCATAGGCGGGCCGACCGCCAGATCGTTGGGTCGCGCCGAGGCGTGGCGTTAGCGGCGGGCGGACACGAACAGGGATGCACCGGCAATCAGCGACATGCACAAGACAATCGAGGGCCCGCCTGGGGCATCGGCGTTCGCAGATAACGTCAAGCCGAGCGCGACACTGGCCGCACCGACAGCCGCCGCGATGACGACGAGGCCTTCGGGTGTGGTTGCGAACGGCCGCGCGGCGACGATGGGGACGATCAGAAAAGCAATGGCGAGCAGCACGCCGACAATCTTGATCGCAATGGCGATGGTCAGCGCCAGCACGATGATGAATGCTGCCCGGACCCAGCGGGAAGACACCCCTTCAGCAGACGCCAATTCTTCATGTACCGCCACGCGCAGCAGCTGCTGCCAGAGATAGGCCATGACCGCCAAAACAACAGCACCGCCACCATAAATCAGCCAAAGATCGGCGCCGGTGACGGCAAAAACATCCCCGAACAGGTAGCCCATGAGATCGACGGAGGGGCCGGCCAACAGCGTCGTTGCGATGACGCCGAGCGCCAATGTGCCGTGGTGCGTGAGGCCCAGGATTGCATCAAGAGGGATGAGCTTCTGGCGACCGAGCACAATCAGGAGGGCTGCGACGGCCAGTGTCGTGACGATCACGCTAACGGTGACGTCGATGTTGAGTAGAAGTCCGAGCGCCACACCGACGAGGCTGGCCTGCGCGACCGTCTCGCCGAAATAGGCCATCCGGTTCCAGACCAGGACGGCGCCCAAGGGGGCGGCAATGATCGCCAGACCGATCCCTGCGGCTAGCGCCCGCAACAGAAAGGGCTCGATCACGGCGTCTCCCCAGACGTCTGGGCGGATTTTTCGCCAGCGGCGGACGGCAGTTCACGGCCGTCGAGACCATGGGCGTGATCATGATGGTGACGATAAACGCCGAATGCCCGCGCGGTCTCGGGGCCAAACAGGCGCATGTATTCGGGATGCTGCGCCACCGTTTCGGGAACGCCGGAGCAACAGATGTGCCGATTGAGACAAAGAACACGGTCGGCCTGCGCCATGACGACGTGAAGATCGTGGGAAACCAGAAGCACGCCCATACCGCGCTCATCGCGCAATCGGCCGATGAGCGCGTAGAGATCAGCCTCGCCGGTGTAGTCGACGCCGCGGACCGGTTCATCCAGCACGAGGAGATCGGGATTGGCAGCCAGCGCCCGGGCGAGAAGTACGCGCTGCAGCTCTCCACCCGATAATTCGCTCAGCTGCTGGTCGATGCAGCGTTCGGCACCGACCTCCGACAAAATCAATCGGACGTCCTCGCGCGAGGTCCGGCGGCCGAGCGACAAAAAGCGGCCAACCGTCATGGGAAGCGCGCGGTCGATGTCGAACCGCTGCGGGACGTAGCCGACTTTGAGCCCTTCGACGCGGCTTATATTTCCGCTGGAGAGTTCCTCCAGGCCAAGGAGAGCACGCACGAGGCTGGTCTTACCGGACCCGTTCGGACCGATCAGGGTGACGATTTCGCGGGGGTGGATGTCGACATCGACGTGATCGAGGACAAGGCGGTTGCCGCGTTGCAAGGACATGCCGCGGGCGCTGACCAGCGCTGAGGTGTCGAAGGCCGTTGCGGTGCCGTGGTCGTGACCGCAGCCGCCGCACGCGCTGTGGTCGTGTCCGTGATGTTGGTTGGGCAAGAGTTCCACCGGTTTTGCGACCGAGGCCTCAGCTTCAGCGCCGGTCATGTCTTGTCTCTCCTTCTGACCACCGGCGGGTGCAAAACCGTCATCAACTGGATCGGCTCAGGTTTCGCTGGTGGCGCAGCGCGGGCAGTAGCCCGATACTTCGACGAACTTAACGCGAGGGGTGAACTTGGCACCCGTTGCGGCTTCTCCGATGAGGTCGAAGATGTGCTGGCCGTCAACTTCGCCGACGGCACCGCACTTTTCGCATGACAGGAAAATCGGGCGCTTGCCCTTGACCGTGTGATCGGTACGGCGGCACGCAAAAAATGCGTTTTTGCTCTCAAGGCGATGGATCACGCCGGCGTCGAGCAGGGCGTCGATGGCGCGGTAGATGGAAATGGGGGCAACGCGCGTGCCCTTTTCGCCAAGGCGCGCGAGGATTTCGTAGGCGCCGATCGAGGCATGCGTGGCGGCAATTTCGCCGAATACCTGCTGGCGAAGCTTGGTAAACCGCAGTCCGCGGTCGGCAAAGACCTGAGTGGCCCGCTCGACCGTTTGAGCCAGCTTTTTTGCTGTCTGCTGGCTGGGATTCGGGAATGGCGAACGAGGATCTGGCTTGGCCTCCGCCTTGACGGGAGCCACTTTGGGGGGAACTTGCGTATCGCTCATGGGACTGCCCTGCTCCCAACCGGGCCCTTCGATGCCGGAGGCCCGCTGCTGCTAGCGTTATAATATAACGATTGCGCGTGGCTTTGCCATAGGTCCCATGCAGAAAGGCGCTAGCAGAAGGCAGCCATGTCCAACGCTTTCATGCGCTGTGAATAAACTTTAATTCGCAATTGCATTCGCGTGCCGCAATTTAGACGCCGTACGACCTTGAACTGGCAACGCGCGCGACGGATCGCAGGCGCAACCCCGTTGATGATATCGCGTTGGGGTATGGCAACGGCCGAGCTTGGCCGGCGATGCCTGGTCGTACAGCAGGGGTTTGCGAAAATGGCTGCAGACGTTTCAATCACACCCCCGGCCGCTGGAACGGCGTGGCCGGATGTGTCGGCGTTGCAAGATCCAGCCGTTCTTCAATCGCTGGCGGGCAAGATTTTTGTGGGCGTTGCCCTGCTCCTCATTCTGTCCGGTCTGTACCGGGTCCTGCCGCGCCTGTGGAAGGCCGTCGAAGACGTGTTCTTTACCAACTGGCGGCTGGCCCTGCTCGGCACCACGGGCCTGGTCCTGTCCCTCGCATCCGGCTGGACGACCTGGGACGGAATGAAGAATTTCACCAACGAGCCCGTGCTGTCGTTCATGGTGACGTTCGGCATTCAAGGGATCATGCTGATCATCGCCTGGCTGATCGGCGAGAGTTTTGCGACGGGGATGAGCCATAAGGCAGCCGCCCAGTCCGGCGGGCTGTCCCGCTCATTGCAGACAGTCGCCGGAGGGCTCCTTGGCCTCGTTCTGTTTGTAATACTGGCGTTTCTTTTCGTGCGCACGGTCCTCGGCGGATTCGGTGGCGAAGCAAACAGCGGCACACCGATGGAGGTCAGCGACAGTGTCCTGATCGTGGTCGTGGGCCTTCTCATTGCGGGACTGGTGGCGCTCTATTCCGCCAGCGACATGGTGCGCCCCTATCTGCAAACGTCGCGCGTCATCATCAAGAACGCGATGTTGTGGGTGATGTTTCTGGCCTGCATGGCCTCATCTGTATTCTTTTCGTTCGACAGCCGCTTCAACGCCATCTTTCCACAGGGCGAACGGGTGCGCGCTGCGGAGCTTCGCGCGCAAAACCAGGTTGGCGGCATCGTCGCCGACATTGGCCAGACCATCGAGACGCGCCGCATCGAGGCGGCCGACGGACTGTTCAAGTCGGATGGCTGGCGCGCGTATGAGGCAGAACTCGACAAGCTCGCCACCGCCTCACGCGGCGCGGAAAAGCTGATCGAAGCCTATTATGTCGAACAGATGGAAGAACGGCGGCGCGGAATTGCCGAACAGCAGGAGCGTATCGCAACGGCGGAAAGCAGCCAGTCCGGTCTGGCCTCGAAGAAGATAACGCTGACCGAAGAGGTGTCTCGTCTGGAAGCTGACCGTCCGTCGCTTGTCGCGGACTTGCAGACGAAGAAAAGCGAACTCGATGCACGGGCCAAGGAAGTCGACGCCAAGCGCGTCGAGGCTATGGCAGAGGAAAAGGGAGTTGAAGGCACCCTGAAGATCGGCCGCGGCCAGATGTATCGCGAGAGGACGGCCGAACTCGCCAAGCTGCAGGACTATTACAAGATCGGCGAACAGCGTGTGAAGGACGCCCAGAAGCGCGTCGATGAAACAAGCGGGCGGATCGATGCGATCAAGCGGGAATTGGCGGGCATCGACGGTGGTCTCGCCAAATTAAAAGGCGAAGCCGATACCGCCCAGCAGCGGATTACTGCGGCGTCGCAGCCTGAGCAAGCAGCACAGGCTGCGCCCAAGGTCGATCCGGGGCGAGTTCTGCCGGAGTTCGAAGCGGCGCGTGCAGCGTTCCGGCAGAAGCCGAGCGGCGATGGGCTCAAGGCCGTGCATGAACAATGCACGCAGCTTCTCAATGCGATGACTTCGACGCCCTCGACCAAGGATCGCGTGGCCGGCATCGATTGCGAGCCCAAACGAGCCCAGGAAGCAGCGGCTCTGCTTTTGACGCTGGATGCCGGCGCCCAGGTTTTCGCCGCCAGCTGCGTCGGCGGTGAGAAGCTCAACGCCAACAAATCGACCGATGAACTGCTCGGCTTTTCGCGACGCTGCCTCGCCGATAGCGGTTTGCCGTCGCAAGATACCGACGCGCTGCGGACCAAGATCAACTTCATCGAACTCAATCGTGATGACAAGGCGCACAATTTCGTCGTGTCGATCAATGCATTCCAGGACGGCAATCGGCTGGCCTATCTGGCACTCGCTATTGCGATCGCCATCGACGGCCTGATTTTCATGTCCGGCCTGTTCGGGGCCAACGCCGTGCGTTCGCCGCTGTCGGACGTGCCGACGTCGAAGGCGCGCACAGCAGAGCAGCTCGAAGGCATTATCGAGAACGCCCTGCTGCCCGACACGTTTGAAACAGCGCGCGTGACTTTGCAATCAATGCGGCCGATCACCAATGATCGGGGGTTCATGGCCGAAGTCCGCCCGGACCGGCTGGATCCGCAGAGCGCAGAACGCGTCATCGGCGTTCTGAACGCCGGCGCCACGATTCATGCCGTCGAATACGACCCGACGCATGATCGCTACCTCGTCCGAGCCGAGTTGTTCGAGTTCTTGTCGAACGTTTCGAAGAAGGCGTTTCAGGCCAATACCCAGCACGCGACCATCGCGGAAATGGAAAAGACCGTCTCGGTGGCCTTGCTCCCGGACGTCGCGCGCAACATCGATACAGTCCTCGCCTATATGCATCCAATTACCGAGAAGCACGGCTTCATGGCTGAGATGAAGCTCGGCGACATCGAGGTCGACGCCGACAAGCGTGTTGTCCGGCAGGTGCTCAACGCCGGCGCGGTCCACCAGCGGGTGCAGCGCGCGGACGAAGCGGGCTCGCACTATTTCATTCATCGGGATCTATATCAGACGCTGGCGCGACTGCGGGCGCGGGCTCTGTTTACATCGAGCGCGTACCGTCTCGACGATGGGCAGCACGCCGACGTACCTGTTTTCGGCGGGTCACTGAACGGCGAGAGGCCAGCCCTCGAACACCGCCCCGCAGAGGTTGGTCGGCTCCCGTCTGCGGCTCCGTCGGCTGGTCGCGGCGACTTGGAGCCGACAACCATTCGACAGCGGCTCATGATGGCGATGGGCATTGCCCCGTCGGCTTATCGCGATCTCGTGCTCAGTGGTGCGCTGCCGCAAGCCAACACATTGGGCGAGCAATTGCGCCGGCTGTGCCAACAACAGCGCTCCGTCGGCGTCCACATCGACACCGACCTACAGGAGTTCGGCGAGGAACTCGAACGCGCCGCCGACGCATTGCGCCACGAGGAATTCGCAAAGGAGGCCATCGACAAGGTCTTGGCCGAACTGCAAAGTATTCTGCCGGCGCTGTTGCTTCTGCAGGGCGGACGCTATCAGGAAATCCTGTTCAAGCTGATCGAGAGCCTGGAGGCCGCCGACGCAGAGGGCCAGCTGGAAATGAAAGAGCGTCAACTCTTGCAACGGCTCAAGTTGCACGAAGCGGCTTTGAGCAAGATCGGCCGCAATGACAGCGCGGACTGGCAAAAGGTCGCCGTTCTCATTGAAGACTTCGCCGAAGGTGCGGCACCTGGTGATTACAGGCCCGACATGGATCGCCGCCGTCCGAACTAGATCGGCTATCATCGAGAGACTGCAAGGCCCTGCGCACTGCGCGGGGCCTTGCCATTTTCGGAAACGGGAAAATTACGAATTACTTTCGACCGGCAGATCATTTTAAGTCAGTTCGGTTCTGCAAAAATAACCGGAAAAATGCGTTTAGCGCCCATGCAGCCGGAATAAACTCATAATACAGCAATCTGTTTACCCGCGCGTTTGTAGATTTGCGCAGTGTTTCGCGGTGATAAACAACATGACCATCAAGCGCCACTTCTGGCCAACCTTCTGCACATCTGATCGGGGCGCGGTTGCGCCACTGTTTGGCGTGGCCTTGCTCGTCATGATATTTGTCGTAGGCGTCAGCATCGACGGTGCACGCGGCAACCGGATCTCGACTTTCGCCAGCAATGCATTGGACGCAGCAGCCCTCGCGGCGGCCAAGAGCCTTCGCCTGACCAACCCTACAGATGCCGAGCTGAACCTGCTCGTTCAGCAATATTTCGATTTGAACTTTCCCGACATGTACAAGGACGCATCACTGGAGAATTTCTCGGTGGTCGTCGATCGCACGATCAACAGCGTCAAAATCGTCGCCGATCTCAGGGTGCCGACCACAGTCTCGGCCGTTATGGGCAAGGACCATATGGACGTGCGCGTCACATCCACGGCGGTCTTCGACGTCAAGGACGTTGAAGTGTCGATGATGCTCGACGTCAGCGGGTCGATGGACGGAACAAAACTCGCCGATCTGAAATCGGCGGCGAAAGACCTGGTCGACATACTGCTCCCTGCCGGAGAGGAGAACTCCGGCAATCGCATTGCTGTTTCGCCGTTTTCAACTTCGGTGAACGCCGGATCGCTCGTCGACCTGGTGACGGTCGAGCCGGCACCGGCGAAGGGTAAGAAGAAGGTCACGTCCTACGCCGACACACCTTGTGTGACTGAGCGCGCGGGCTCGGTGGCCTTCACCGACGCATCCGGCGGCGCTTATCCGCTTGGCCAGAAGGCATCGTTCTGCCCGTCCCAGCCCGTACTTCCGCTGACCAAGAATGTCGATGCGATCAAGGCTGCCATCAATGGCATGCAAGCGGACGGAATGACCGCCGGTCATCTTGGGATCGCTTGGGCCTGGTACATGCTTGCTCCAGAATGGGACGACGTTCTGCCCAGTGACAGCGAACCTGTCAGCTACGAGGACAAGGGCTTCCAGAAGGTCGCCATTCTGATGACCGACGGCATGTTCAATTCCTACTACGAGTCCGGTATCGGAAACTCGGTCGATCAGGCTCGCAGCTTATGCGACAGCATGAAGGCCAAGGGCATTTCGATTTACACCGTCGGATTTCAAGTTCCGGCCGATGTGATTCCGACGTTGCGCTATTGCGCTACCTCGCCCAAGCATTTCTTCAATGCCGCCGACGGCGGGGAATTGCGCGAGACTTTCAAGACCATCGCCAATCGCCTGAATGGGCTTCGCATTTCTTCTTGAGGTTAAGGCGGCCAATTTAACGCTCAGTCTCGCGTAGCAATACGGGACGGCCGCGCTGCAATTCGATATTTCGTTGAATTATCGGACGCTCATTAACTCGTAATTCACAGCAGTTTACTATCAGTGTACGTCTTGCTGCTTAAACTCCTTTAAAAATTTTCGATGCAATTGCTTAGTGAGCATCACGACCGCTTATCCAGTTTCAGGGAGAAAAGCTGTGATCCCCCGTTCGCGTTTCCTGCGCAAGTTCGTCACTGCCGACCGCGGGTCGATTGCGCCGCTCTTCGGCATGATGCTTCTTTTCATCGTCATCACCGTTGGCGTGTCGGTGGACATGGCGCGGGGAACGCGCGTTTCCATCGACGCGGGTGGGGCCCTCGATGCAGCCGCTCTCGCCGCTGCCAAGAGCCTGCGCCTGGAGAACACCGGCGATGCGGACCTCGTGACGCTCGCCAACCAATACTTCGACGCCAATTTCGACGGCCTTCCGTTGCGCGAACGAAACATCTCAGCAACCATCGATCGCATTAATCACGGCGTGACGCTGACGGCCGATCTCAGCATTGCTTCAACGCTGGCAGGAATCATCGGCCAGGATACGATCCAGATCCGGACGCAGTCGCAGGCCATTTACGACGTACGCAATGTCGAACTTTCGATGATGCTGGACGTCAGCGGGTCGATGCAGGGCAGCAAAATCGCCGATCTCAAGTCAGCGGCGAGTGATCTTGTCGATATCCTCATGGACGCGAACGAAAATGGAAGCGATCACAAGATCGCCATCGCGCCCTTTTCGACGTCCGTGAATGCTGGAAGCTTTGCGACGCGCATCGGCACTCGCTTCGACCGTCGTGGCCGGGCCTATGCGGGCGCTAATTCGACGTGCCTCACGGACCGTTCTGGGACGGCGGCCTTCACCGATGCCGATCCCACCACCGGTACGTTCATCATGCGGTCGGCGAGCTGCCCGGCAAGTTCGGTTCTGCCGCTGACGAATGTTCGCGATGATATTCTGACGCACATCGACGGACTGATAGCGAGCGGCAACACGGCCGGTCATCTCGGTGCTGCCTGGGCGTGGTATTTGTTGTCGCCCAATTGGTCCACGCTTTGGCCGGCAGAAAGCGCACCTGTAGCCTATGACGACGACGAGTATCAGAAGGTCGCCATCCTGATGACCGACGGCATGTTCAACACCTTCTACGAGAGCGGCAACGGGAACTCCGAGGCCCAAGCGCGCTTGGTGTGTACGAACATGAAGGCGGCCGGCGTGACGGTCTACACCGTTGGCTTTCAGGTTCCCCCGGAAGTCCTGCCGATCCTTCAGCACTGCGCCACGTCATCCAAGCACTTCTTCGACGCGTCGAACGGGGCCGAACTTTCGGCGACCTTCCGGACCATCGCGCAGCGGCTCAGCGGCCTTCGCATTGCATCCTGATGAACGCGCTGCGGCGTCAGCCGGGAAACGGAATGACCGTCTGACGCTGCGTGCCGAGGCCTTCGATCGTCAACTCCATCACGTCGCCGGCCTTCAAGTATTGCGGCGGCTTCATGCCTGATCCTACACCCGGCGGAGTCCCTGTCGTGACGACGTCGCCGGGCTCGAGGACGCAGAACTGCGTAATGTAGGCGACGAGATAGGGCACGGAGAAGATCATGGTCGAAGTCGAGCCTTTCTGGCGCGTCTCGCCGTTGATCTTCAATTCCATGGCGAGATTGGACGGATCGATCTCGTCCGTCGTTACCAACCACGGACCGAGCGGACCGAACGTCTCGGCGCACTTGCCCTTCATCCACTGGCCATTGCGCTTCATCTGAAAGCGGCGTTCGGAAACGTCGTTGCAGATGGCGTAGCCAGCGACGAAATCCATCGCATCTTTTTCTTCAACGTAGCGGGCGCGCTTGCCGATGACGAAAGCGAATTCGAGTTCCCAGTCCATGCGATCGGCGTTCTTGGGATAGATCACGTCGTCGTTGGGGCCGCAGATGGAGTTGCCGAGTTTGTTGAAGAGTATGGGTTCGGACGGAATTTCCTGACCGGTCTCGCGGGCATGGTCGGCATAGTTGAGGCCGACAGCGATGAAGCTCCACGGGCGGGCGACGGGGGCGCCGAGGCGGACGCCGGCGGGTGCCAGCGGCAGGCTTGACGGATCAAGGGCGCGGAGACGGTCCAGCGTGTCTTTGCCAAGTGTGGCGCCGCCAATGTCGGCAACATGGCCCGTTAAATCGCGGATCTGCCCGCTGCCATCGACGAGCCCTGGCTTTTCTGCGCCGCTGTTCCCGAACCGCACCAGCTTCATGGCTCTCCGTCGCCTCCCGCGTTGCTCAAATCGCGCTTTGCATGCGCGAAAAGCTGGTTCGGCGCAAGCGCGTGGAGGGATGCATGTTGGCCGCAGGCCAGCCGCCACTCGCGATCAGGGCCGGACGAGATTGCGCAAGATTTCGTCGGCGGTGCTGCGCCGGGGCGCGGGCAAGGCTGCGACGGGCACAGCGGCGGGAGGCGCCGGCAACAGCCCGGGTTGAGGGTTGTTGCGGCTCAACGATTTCAAGTCTTCGAGGAGCACCTCAAGCAACGGTGCGGCGATCTGCGAAGCGTGCAGTGCCGTCGCCCAGGGTTCGCGGACCGACCCCGTGCCGACGAGAACGACGTAGCTGTAGGCCGCGCCATTGGTGAATTGCAGGCCGCCGGTCGTCCAGACATCGACGGTTGCGTTAGGGTCCTCGGTCACCTGGGTGCCGGTCTTGGCAAAGTGAAAGCGCAGATCGTTGCGGCGCGCGGCGCACCAGTGCGACAGCGAGCGCAGTGTGCCAGCCGGTTTTTTGCCGGTGGCATAGCAAAGGGGTGCTTGAAGCAAAGCTCGGACGAGCGGCACGGCTTCTGGCTTGATGACGTCGGAGGGGATGACACCGTTGGCGACGGGACCGGCAGCGGCCGAGGCGGCAGCTGTGCTTGTGTAGTCGTAGGCTTTCACCAGTGTCGGCAACTTGACCGGCACGGAGCCGCGCCGCAGAAGCGACGACAACACCACTGACGACATCATGTGCACACGGCGCGGACTGCCGGAGATCTGCCCCAGGACAACTGCGGTCGATGGCGGAACGCCCGATCCAAAAGCGTCGGCGGGCGGCATCGTAAAGCCCAGCCGGTCGATAAGTTTTTGCACGCGCGGCTGGCCAACGAGCGCCGTTCGGTTCATGAGCGGATTGTTGAGTGAGCAGGCAAAGGCGACGATGGCACGGCGGGCACGGTGTGCGCTGCCGCCTCGGGCGCACGTATCCAGTCCAGCTTCCGGGGCTTGCGTGTCGAGATAGGGACTTTCGACGGTATCGCGCATGGTATTGGCAATGGCGATCGCCGCAATAATCTTGCCGGTCGACGCGATCATGCGCGGGTCATGTTCGGCCTCGTAGCGACCGGTGCGCGGACTGCGGGCGACAGACGCGCCGAAATAGGCGGCCGTTTCGCCGGTCTCGTAATAGCGAACGATCTCGCCTTTGTGGTCGGCGGCGACGACGACAACGTTGGGCACCTTGGTTTCTGCATCGGCGCGAGCGGGATCGAGGGTGTAGCCGGATGAGATCCGGGCACGCTCGTTCTGGTCAATGCGTGCCAGCGCGGCCGTGATTTTGGCGCCGTATTCCAAGTTCTCGACCGTATCGAGTGTGGTGGTCACGCCGCGGACGTAGGTGCGCCAGGAAAAGCCATAGGTTTGTTTCATTTCCTCTCGGACACCGAAGCGAGCCGAGGGCAGCAATGCGTTGGCGCGAATGACGGGATTGGCCTGGGCACGCGCGGCAAGCGTGGGGGCGAATTTGTCCAGCGCTTCCTGCAGACGCGGCCGGACCTTGGGATCGGGCGGACCGCCGGCAAGGCCGATCAATTCGAAGACCACCTCGGCCTTTTCTTTTTCATCTGTCAGCAGCTTTTCGGCGCAGGTGCGGGCGCGAACCTCGGTGATGTAGCGCCAGCGGTCGAGGCGCACCTCATTGAGCTTGTCGCTGCCAGTCATCAGGATGATCGGCTTATTGACGGCGGAGGCCAGCACCATCTGCTCTGCAATGCTGAGCTGGCTCGCCTCCTTGCCGAATACGATGCGGCTTGTAACCTCGACACCGTGCAACGGGGCACCGCCGGTGCGCTGTGCCAGCCAGATGTGGTTGGCCGCCCACTGTCTGAGTGCGGTATCGCCGTCCCGGGTCAGGACACGGTAGACGACCGGAGCCAGCCACCACTCACCGAACTTGCGCTTCAACTTTGTCAGGCCGCCTTCGCTGACATCGGGCGGCGTCTTGTAGATGACACGGACGAACTGCATCGGCAGTGTCGAGCCGCCGACCCCGATCGACGGGCGGCGGGCGGCGATGGTGCGCTGGACGGAAGAAAGTGGGATTTTCAGAACGCCCAGGAGATCGATGCCAAACGGATTGAGCCACGTGCCAAGGTAGCGGTCCTCGTGGTAGACGAGACACTTCCAATAAAATTCCGGCACCTCGCGCACGGGGATCGACTTATGATCCGGGTTTGCGGTGTAATCGCCCATCTCAATGGATCGGTCCGTGTAGTTCACGTCCCGGACGCTGTCCAGGCGGGGATCGAATGTGCCAACAAAGCTGCCGCGACGGTCGTAGATGGCGGTCGCGATCCAGCGCTCAGCGTCGTACTTCAGCTTGTCGGTGGTCGTGTAGGCGCCGGTGACCGCACGAATGGGCGCTACGACATACACGAGACACAATGCGAAGACGACATAGGCTATGGCGGCGGTGAAAACGTGCCGCAAGGGACCGAGTCGCGGGTTGAAGACCACCCACTCGGTCAAAAATCGCAACACCAGAACCGGCACGCGAGACACCGTCTCGACAAGGGCCGTAAGGAATTTAATGATACTTCCCATACACCTAGCCGAATGCGGCCCGCACTGCCCGCGGCCCGGGGCTTGGCCTGAGCGGAACGTAGACTTGGTTTGTGGCACCGCCTCGGCCCGTTTGCGGCTCGGCCGTGTCGGCATCGCGCCCGAATGGCGCCTTCCCACCAATGGGAAAGGCATGGAATATCCGGGCAACCACCTCGTTCTTATGGCGAAGCGCCGCGGAGAGGGCAGTCCGTGACGGAAGATGTAAGGGCCCGAATGATCGAGTTCCTGCCGCGTTTACGCAGGTTCGCATTCGCGCTCACGAGAAACATGGATCAGGCCGACGATCTCGTCCAGGACACGTGCGAGCGTGCGCTCTCGCGTCTGGATCAGTGGGAGCCTGGAACGAAGCTCGAGAGTTGGATGTACCGGATCGCGCAAAATCTCTGGCTTGACCGCAAGCGCTCCGAAAAGGTTCGCGGTCCCGTGCTCGATATCGACGAGGCGGTCGGTCTTGCCGGCGAAGACGGTCGAACCGTGACCGAGACCAGGCTCACGCTGGCCGCCGTCAGCGAAGGCATGGATAAACTGCCGCCGGAGCAACAGGTTCTGGTCACGATGGTCTGCGTCGACGGGCTTTCCTACAAAGACGCCGCATCAATCCTGAACGTGCCGATCGGGACCGTCATGAGCCGCCTTTCACGGGCCCGCCAGGCCCTTTTCCAGCATATCGCTGCCGATGCCGGCATCGCAAATCCTCAGCAACAGGAGCGCCTCCTTGGTACACGTTCCTGACGAAATCATCATGGGCTACGCCGATGGCCGGGTTTCGGCCGAGGAAAAGGCTTGGCTGGAAGGCCTGCTCGCCGTCGATCCGGCGTTGCGGAATCGGCTGCAGCCCTTTCTTGCGACCGCGCCGGGCCAGCTGACCGCGTTCGATGCGGTGCTTGCGGCACCCATTCCCGACCGCCTGCTCGAAACCATTCGCGCTACGACTTCGACAGCCAAAAAACCGATCGCGCGGCAGGGACTGATGGACCGGCTTTTTCCGGGTGGTTTGAGTTTCCTGCCAGCCGCAGGATATGCGGCCACGTTGCTCATCGGCGTGGGTGTTGGATCATTGCTGCTGGCAACAGCTCCTGCGGATGACACGCTTGTGCGCGCCGATCGCGACGGGTTTGTCGCCGCGGGCCGGCTGCAGGTAGCGCTCGACACTATCCCCTCAAACTCCAGGAAGCTCGACAAGGAGGGCGATATCCGTCCGCTCCTGTCCGTGCGTGATCGCGATGGCCGCATTTGCCGGCAGTATGAGATCGTCGGCCGAACCAAGGGTCCGCAGGGACTTCGCGTGCCGCGAGAACGACGGCGATTGGCGGATCCGCGTATTGACGGGGGGAGCCGACCAGAGCGCCACGACGCGCAATGCGAGCCAAGGCGAAAGCGACGCGCTCGAGGGCGTTGTCGGGAGCGTGGTGAAAACGCTTCCCGGCCGGAGTGAACTAACGCCTGTGGAAGAAGAGTTCCTGATCCAGAAGGGTTGGGCTGCTGCGCCCGCAGTTGAAGGCGGCGCAGGAAATTGATGAACGCGCTGGAATATCCGGCGCATGACACCGTTCTTATTCAGTTCACTGCTCCCTGAGACAGACCGCCGGTGAAACATCCGGACCGCCCCGAAGGATCAATACCGTCGGACTGTTGAACAGGAGACTTGGTGCTCATTCCAGCCAGGGCTTTCCCGCACGGGCTCTGGCTGGGGTGACACCTGGATGGGGGTTGGCCTAACCGCCCTCCTGGCCGCTCCCCGATGCGAGGCCCGCCTGCGCTGAACCGGAAGCCCCCGCTGCCGGCCGGATTGCGGACGGGCCTCAATTCGTTTTGCGCGCGCGGCAATGATTGCCGAAAGACATGATTTTACGCGAAGTGTTTTGCGCAGTGCCTTGAAGGCGCGCGCCTTCGCAAGACGATCAGCGCTCTTAAAAAGCGTTCAAAAGAACGAAGAGACCAATGCCCACAGCCGGCCCGAGCATCGACGCCAGCACCAGCATCAAAAACGATTTACCTGCCATCACACACAACCCCGCACACTAATTCCGGTCCTCGGCCGGATACGTGTC
This sequence comes from uncultured Alphaproteobacteria bacterium, assembly GCA_963742405.1. GTDB lineage: Bacteria > Pseudomonadota > Alphaproteobacteria > Rhizobiales > Hyphomicrobiaceae > JAGVSR01. The sequence goes on along the minus strand of CAVUMB010000007.1, from coordinate 603,059 downwards.
CTTCGACGCTTTTCCCCTCGGCGCCTCGGGACATTTATCTGCGTTGTGCCCACGCCCTGTCACATTGCAGATCACGAATTCTTTACACGGGAAAAAGTTCCGCGCATGGGGCTATTGGATTTCTGTCACAATGTGATCTCGCAAGGGCGAACGTGATGCCGCATTGCACAAAATGTAGCGATTCAGGCTCAAACGTTCTGATATCCCTACAAAAAACAACGCTCAATTAGGTGTCAAAGCGACTGAAATCACCGCACATCAAATAGCTTGAGCTGTTTTTCGTCCTGACCTTTGGTCTCGTGGGCCAGTTGCTCGATACGATCGAAGGGCACCTGCTCGGCTTCGATCAGTGACCGCTGTGCTTTCATCGACCGCACGTGGCCTTCCTGCACGAGGTGGAATTCACCGACGGTCTGATGCGGCAGAACGGCTGCAGGGTCGAGACCGCTTTCGCTTTGGAAGGCGGCCTTCAGCTTGCGCAGCGCGGTATCCTCGCGCACACGACCGATGAACCAACTCGTGATCTGGTCGCGGCTCTTGTAATCGAGATCGCCCGGCGATTGCGTGGCGAGCATCAGGCCGAGACCGGCGGAGCGGGCGCGTTTCAAAAGGCTTTGCAACGGTTCGGCGGTCGCGGGCTTGGCGTTGGCTGGAATGTAGAGATCCGCCTCGTCGAACATGACGACGGCTTGCAATTCATCGTTCGGGTTGCGCTGGCAGAAGCGAAGGGCCTCCGACAAGAACTGCGCGACCCAGAACAGAATGTTCTCATTGTCGCCGAGAAAGCCCGTGTAAATGATCGACAACCGCGTGCGGCCTTCGCGCGCGAACGGGCCGATACCGAGCAGGCTTTCCATGCGCAGGCTCTCGCCGCCGCCTTCGAAAAGGGCGGAGTTGCGGTGGCGCAAGCTGTCGAGCTGGGCCACGAGATCGCGGCGAATCTTGCCCGACGGGTCCATGCGCTGCGTCAGATCGGTCAGTTCGGGGTCTTCGTCTTCGAGCAGCGCGATGAGATCGGCCAGCGTCACTTCACGGCTGTAGCGCGATCCGAGAATACGCAGGGCGACCGACAGTGTGCCCGACTGCTTTTGATGCGTCGCAGAGTTTTTCAAATGCAACATTTCGCCCAGCGCGGCCGACGAAAGATTGGCCAGCAATTGCTGTTCGTGTTCGGGCAGTTCATTGATGCCGTTGGGCAGCAGCGTAATCGAGATCGGGCGGCCGGATGCGCGTCCGGGCGTATAGACCGCAACGTCGATGGCATCAGCAAGCTTTTCGCGGTCGCCACGACGTTCGGTGAATTCATGATCGTTAGCGCGCCAGACATCCGGATTGGCGTAGGAGCACAAGTCACCCTTACGATCGAGCAGCACGGCCGGAATGCCTTGCAAAAGTAATTGCTCGATGAGGCAGAGCGCGAGCGTCGTTTTGCCGGAACCGGAACCACCAAGAACCGCCGCATGGCGCTTCAGCACATCCTTGTTGAGGGTTATCGGCTTTGAACGCGCGCCGCTTTCCCGGCCCGCGAGGATCGAGCCGGTGCTCCCGTTTTCATCGAGGATGACAGAGAGCGGAAGTTCGTCGTCGTTGGCGGGCAGCTGTTCGCTTTCACTGTCCGTCCACGACGTCGTCCAGCCGCCAGATGCCGGCGCGGCGGCCTCACCTGAGGTTTCAGCGGCCGGTGCGGGTGCAGCAACGGCTTTCGTGTCATCGGGCTTGGCCGTGCGCGGTAAGCCGCGACCGAGGAGGTCGAGACGAAGCAACTGGATGACGACCATGATGTTCGACAGAAGACGCGCATCTTCGAACCAAGCGGTGAAGCCCGGGTCCTGGCGGTAATGGGCGTGGAATTCGCGCACCGTCATGATGCGCTCCCACTCGGGAATTGGCACGATGATCTGACGGCCGCCGCTCTCGCGAAATTTGCGCATGGCCTGCGCCGTTTGATTCTTGCCGTTGGGCGGGAAATCGGATGCACGCAGCATGAAGCAGGCTTTGCCGGCCATCGCCGACAGCACCTTGTCCAGCTGGCGCTTCAGGCCGCCGCCTTGGGTCTTGCGATTGCACAGAAACACTCTGGCCTCAGCGGCGTGTCCCGTCTTCTTGTGCCGGATGACGAGATCGAACGCGGGCAGATCGTCGGCCAGATCAAGGCGGTTGGTGGCAAGCACGACGTCGCCGGCCCATTCGTCCTTGGCGAGCGTCAGTCCCGCGGTCAGGATGTCCAGCAATTCACGGTCATCAGATGGGATCTCGGCTTCCGACGCCGATTGGAAGCGCTCCCACATCTCGCGATAGTCCATCGCCGCCGACGAGGTGCGCTGACCGGTACTGTCGCCGTCACTGAAAATGCCGCCAAGAACGGAGGCGAGTGTCGATGGCCCAGCCGCCGGATTGGTGTTCGCGCTCTTCGGGTTCGCCGTTGACTTTCTCGCGCAGTCGCGACTGCGCGTGTTCGAGAAGCCGCCGTGTCGAGAGACCGCCGAATTCCTCAAAAAACTGCGGCCCGAAAAATTGCGTCGGGTCGGGATAGGCGAGGCCATCTGCCTTGGCTTCGGCTTCGTGCTGCAGGCGCCGGGCGATGATCAGGCGGGCCTCTTCCGGCGTGCGGCTTTCGAGCAGAGCAACCGGACCCGACTTCTCGATGCGGTCGAGATAGGACTGGGGCAGCGCGCCGCGCACCTGGCCGTAGAAATCGTCGAGGCAGGAGATGATGACGATGGCGTTGCTGAGCCGGTTGGCGATTTGGATGAGATCGCGCACGGCTTTTTGGAAGCGTTCTTCGGCGTCGTCGAAGAACCGCAGATCCTCGACCTGATCAATGGCGAAGACAAGGGACGCCTTCTCGACAGTCCAGATCAGCTTGCCCAGCGAGGTGATGATTTCGAATGCGCGGTCCTCGCCGGTGTTGGGATCGAGGGCGGCAACGGCTTGATGCGCCAGCGACGTGAGTTGGCGGCCGTTGAGATACTGCCGGATGCGCTGGTCGATGCGCGGATCGCGACGCTCCATATAAAGCAAGGCGCGCACGATGTTGATGTCGAGGTCTTCATTGGCAAGTTTCGGCGCTGCGACGATGTCATCGGCGAGACGCAGAACAAGGCGGGCGAGTTCGTCCTCATCGAGTGCCGCTTCGCGCAGATGTTCGAGATCCTTTGCCGGCAGGACCGCACTGTCCGAGACGAGCTTGGTGGTCAGCCGCGTCAGTCCGCTCTCGCCAGGCTCGTCGGGATTGTAGGATTTTTCGAGTGAATGAACGAGGCGGCGAAGAAAATAGTCGGCATAGTTGGCGATGTCGGGCGTCATCTGGGCGTAGCCGAAATACGCTTCTCCGGTGCGGTGAGAGGACGTGCGCAAGGCGCGCAGAAGATGCGTCTTGCCGGCGCCAGACTGGCCATGAAACAGAAGAATACGGGCCTGATTGGCTGCACCCTTGCCGGCCGTGATGGAGCGCAGCGTTGTGGCAAACTTCAGCCGGGCCTTGGAATGGACTTCACCGACATCGACAGGGTCGGCACGCCAAATGTCATCTTCCCACGTGATCGAATGCTCAAAGGCATGGGCCAGCTCATCGGCCGCCCAATCCTTTGCGTCTTCGTTCTGCGTGCTTTTTGCAATCAAACCCATGCGACCCATGCCTCGATGCGACCCTTCAGAAAGGCAGCACTTCAATCTTCAATGCGGACGTAATGCCAGACGGTGTTGCGGTCGGGCGTCGCCGACCGTTCAATGTCCTGGCGGAGATCTCGGTTCTTCAAGTCGGCGGTCACCAGGCTTACGGCGCCGCGACGGTTGGCTTCGACAAGCATGGACTTGAACTCGATCTCGGACAGCGCCCAGATCTCATTCTCGATGCGAATCGCTTCCCAGACCTGAGAGATAAACGCTTTCGCCGGCCACCCTTGAGCACTTTTTTGTGCCGCGTGACGAACGGCGGATGAGAACTGCTCCAGACCAGGGCGCGGCGGCGGGCCTTTTGCCGGCTTTGTGTCATTGGCGGCTAAACTGATGAGATCAGCTGGCGCCTCGGATTTGGAGCTTCCAGCCGCCGGCGCTTGACGAACGGGAGGACCAGCATCGAGAAACTGCGTGATCATCCGGCGTAAAATAGCAAGACGGACGACATCGCAATCGACCTGCGCGGCGCCGACGGCATCAGCTGCCAGTTGCGCGATCAGCTTGGCGTCGGTTGGAAAATCACGGGGCGAAGCGGCTAGCTGACCGGCCAGAGTGCGGGCAGCCTTCGACGGTAGACCCGACCCCTTGGAGAACCCGGCCTTGATCTTGTTGCCGAATGCTCGCTCCAACGCCACTAGCGCCAACTGCGCGCGCAGTTTGGCATCGGGAATGTTCTTCTTGCCCTTCAGCCCATAGGTCTGCTGCAGAATTGCGGTACGCAGACCGTCCGGTCTGGCGAGCGCTGTCTTGCGTGACTGGGGCTCGGCGCCAAGGCCCAGCGCTTTGGCGACCAGTGCGATATCGCGGACCTGATCCCAATCGGCAGGGTATACCGCGGTCTGGGAGAACAGGCTGGCGGCTTTTGTCCCCGTCGGCGTTGCCGCAAAGCGGCCGCGCGTTTCGCCTGCAAGTCCGGCTGCAATGAGCGCTGCAACCCCGTTATCAATGGTCGTGCGCACTTCTGCGGGCGACATTTTGTGCTGCATTAGCACGCCGGCATCGCGCATCAAATCGCTACGTGTGGCTCCGCCATCGCACGCAATGCGGGCGAGCAGCAAAGTTTCAACGGGTCCGACAACAGCGTCGCGGGCGGTTTCGATGACCGCCTCGCCGGCACGTGCGGGCATGGGTTGGGCCTCCCTCATGCAGTCCGGACGCGCGAATCACCGGCACTTTGACAGCCGAGACTGCGAGAGAAATGAAACAGTTGAAAGGGGTCGCAGCCGAATGCGCGCGGCAACAGGACGGCCTGAGTCCGTCCGGCCACGGTGGTGGATGCGAGTTGCTGATGAATCTCGCCGCCGGGAATTGGCGCTTGTCCGGAGTTTGCCGCCACCGCGCCCAAATCACGACACCATCGCAGGCGTAAATATCGTTGAGGCGTCGAGGGATAGGTCGCGCCGGAGCGTGCGGACTGGAGCGGAGCCCAGTAGCGGATATACCGCGATTGGCTTTTGCAACCGATTTACCATTAACGGGCAGTTAACGGGTCTCTGCGATGGTCAAACGGAATACCGCGCGTCATCTGGCGGGAGTAAGCATCATGTATCGCGTTGCCGTTGCGGTTTGTGCCGCCATTGGCCTGACCGCCTGCAGTCTCAACAGCGGATCGATCTCTTCCGGATTTGCCGAGGACCAGACGTCCGCCGTTTCCAAGCGGCCGACGCCGAGCGTCGGACTGGGAGGCGAACCGTCCGTCAATCGGCCGGTGCAGCTCGCCCGCTTGAATGACCAAGCCCCCAAAGGCAGCTATGAAAATGCCACCAAAGGGATGCTGGCCGATCGCGATTACTCCTCGACCGCGCTCGACCCGGAGAAGGCACGCGACATCATCAATCAGTATCGTCGCGACAACAAACTGAAGCCGGTCAAACTCAATGCCGAGCTGACGGAAGCCGCCAAAGGCCATTCGCGCGACCTGTCGAAGTGGGACCGTATTTCGCACTATGGGTCGGACGGCTCCAATCCGTGGGACCGGGTTAAGCGCACCGGATATAAGGCGCGGCTTGCTGCCGAAAACGTCGGTACCGGCCAAATTGATTTCCAGGAAGTGATGCGCGGCTGGAAGGCAAGCCCGGGGCACAACAAGAACCTGTTGCTGGCGGATGCGTCCGAAATGGGCTTGGCGCTGGTCCAGGACCCCAAAACGGAATTCAAATCATTCTGGACACTGGTACTCGCCGCGCCGATGTGAGCGATGGCGTCAGGCCAGCGGCTTCGGCGTGAGCACGCCGGCCGGCAAATTGCGCCAGATCGCGATCTCGATCTCCAGCCGGCGGCGGGCGGCGACATAGTTCATCAACGCGGCCGTTGCGAGCGAGATCGACGTGGCCGCCGCCGCGCCGAGGAGACCGAACGGCGGGACGAGCGCAAAGTTCAATGCGACGTTCAACAGCGCCGAGACAATGAGGACCGCGGCGCAGACCTGATGTTCGCCAAGCATCGACAGTAAGACTTCCGCCGGGCCGAACGACGACCGGAAAAGAAAGCCTACGACTAAAATGAACATGACCGGATAGCCGGCTTCGAACTGTGGCCCAAACAACCAGAGCAGCGGTTTGCCCAGCGCGAGGATGAACACAGCGCTCGCCAGCGACGGCCAGAATGTCCAGTTCACGGCGTCGCGAACGAAAGCGCGCAGTTGTTCCCTGTCGCCGCGGGCGTTGAGCGATGCGAAGCGGTTGGCGACCGCGCTGCCGACCGCATAGTGCACGAACATGATGAGGCTCATCGTCTTGGCGGAGGCGAAGTAGATCGCGACATCCGTCGGTGTCATGAAGCTCGACACCACGAGGATATCGGTGTTCTGCAGCATCAGTTCGGCGGCGGCGACGACGACGAGGGGTATCGACACCGCCAACCATTTCTTGAATTCATAGTCGTGCCCGCCGGGGCCCACTTCATGCTTCAGTTTGCGATTGAGCATGAGCGTTTGCGCGAGGGCCGCACCCCACGTCGCACCGATGGCCGCACCTGCCGCGGTGGTGGCGTTCATCGGCAGTTCGGCGGCCCAGGCGCCAGTCATCGCGACGAGTACAAGAGCCGGGCGCAGGACGTAGGGCGGCAGCAGACCAATCCAGATCCAAGCCTGTCCGCGGCCGATGCCATCCTGCACTTCGGTCAGCGCGAAGAGCGGTACGCAGATGAGCGCAAGATACGCGGGCAGGATGTAAGACTTGGTGAGATGATCGCCGAAAAGGTAGAGGCCGGTCATGCCGGCGGCTGCGAGCAACGTGCCAGCAGACAGTGCAAAAATACGTCCGCCGCGAACCAAGGCGCGAAAGCGGTCTGGTTGCCCGTGCTCCTTGTACTCGGGCAGTAGGCGCATCATGGCTGCATTCAGGCCCAGATGCGTAACTCCGCCGAGCACCAGCACCCAAGTCCAGACAAAAACGTAGATCCCATAATCGTGGCTGCCAATCCAGCGGGCCATGACGACCTGGGTGAGATAGAGCAATGCCGCGCTCGCAACGCGCAGGCTAAAGGCGACTACCGCATCGTGCTGCGCGCGCGCGCGGTCGTCCCGCCGCTGTGTGAAATCGAGGATAAGTTGGCGGGCTTGCGCGAGCACAGCGTCGATCCGTGGCGAGAGGTGTTGTGAGTATCGGTGCGCCGTGGTGCGGCGACACGCGGAACGAAGGTCAAGGGACGAGATCGGGTCAGATTAGGAACCGATTAGAACGCCTCGGCCCGCTCGATGCGTTCGACGGCGCGTTGGCGGACGACTTCAGCGACGCCTGCCCAGGCCCAGGAGCGCCCGGTGTCGCCATGCTGGCTGTGGTAGGTGGCGAAGAATTCGGCCACGTCGGCGGCCAGCCAGCCGTGCCGCCCCTCCAAAACGGCGGCCATGAATTCCACATCGCGGGGCGTGGGGGTTGGATCCTCGTCGGGATGCCATGCGGTTGGCATGCGTCGGCTCTTTCTCAGTCGTTTCTGCCTTGTGTTGCCGGAGGATCAGCAAAAACGACGCCAGTCCACGCTTCACCGGCAGAAGGCGGTCAATGAAGAGAAAAAGCGTATTGATTTCAGATATTTAATCTTTAGCGGCCGGAACAGATGCGGGGCTCGGGGACGACGGTTTGGTGGACGTGGAGCCTTCCGGTGTGCCAGCGGCGGACGGCTTTTTCTTCGCCGGTGTCCCAGTTGCAGCGGGTTTTTCGCCAGTGCCGGTTTCGGCCGTTTCATTGACGGCGGCTTGCTTGGCCTTTTCGCGCTTGGCCTTGGCCGCCTTGATGCGCTCGCGACGGGCCTCGACGGCGGGGTTGCGACGGCCATTGCCACAGTCCCAGGATTGGATCGTCGAGCGGACGCTGATCGGGCCGCGGGCATCGGGAGCGATCGGCTGGTTGTCGATGGTCGTCGTGTTGAAGAGTTGCTTCCATCCCAGTTGCTGGAAGCCATGCTCAAGCAGGCTTGCGGCCCGAATGTTTCGGTCGCCGCCGGACGGTTCGCCCAAGACCACCGCCATGAGGCGGCGACCGTCGCGAGTGGCGCTGGCCACGACGTTGAAACCGCTGTCGCAGATGAAGCCGGTCTTGAGCCCGTCGGCGCCTTCGAAGGTTTTCAGCAGGCCATTGTGCGAAGCGAGCCTTATCTTGCCGATACGCATCTGGGTCATAGCCCAATAGGGCGCGTACTGGGGAAATTCGGCCGATACGGCGCGGGCAAGTTTGGCCAGATCGCGAGCGGTCGTCACCTGATCGAACGCCGGCAGGCCATTCGGATTGGCGAACGTCGTGCGTGTCATGCCCAGATCGCGCGCGGTGGCATTCATGTCGGCTACGAATTGGAGTTCATTGCCGGAAATTTTTTCGGCCAGCATAACGGCGACGTCGTTGGCAGACTTGATGATGAGTGCCTGAAGGGCGAGTTCGACGGTCATCTCGCCGCCGACGGGAAGGCCGATTTTTGACGGTGGCTGCTGATTGGCCAAATCGGAGCAAATGACCTTGTCATCGAGATGAAGTTTGCCATCCTTGATGGCCTTGAAGGCCATGTAGGCGGTCATGATCTTGGTCAGTGACGCGGGGTGCCACTGGTCGTCCATTTCCTCGGCATAAAGAACCTTGCCGTCAGAGGCATCAAACAGCAGCGCGGGACCGGCGGTGGCGGGCCGCACGGCGACGACAATGGCGAACAAGGCAACGACCATAAGGGGCTTCAAGCGCATCAGGACCCTCCGCGGACCCTTCCGGTACCACATTCCTGGAAAGCACCGCAACTTGAGGGGAAGTCCGGTCGTGTCACGTCGCGCCAGAAGTGGCCGTACCTCTCGGTGCGCGGCTATACTCGGACAAACGACGAGAAGGTGGTGCGGGTGGTCGGAGTTGAACCGACACTCCTCTCGGAACCGGATTTTGAGTCCGGCGCGTCTACCAATTCCACCACACCCGCATAACGCTCATTTCGCACCGCGAGGTCCGATCCGGGCTCGCGAGCGGCGCACTTAACCGCACAGCGTCCGCAGCGTCAACGACGGCAGTTGGATTATTTCCAGCTGAACGTGGTGCGGCCGGACCAGTGGACGTGTTCGACGATGGCCACGTGTGACCCGACTTCCGGGTGGGTGGTCTTCAGCACCAGGACGCGGGCATGGCGCCCATCGTCGAGCCTGACGTCGACGTTGAGGCCGTTCTGGATCGCCTGTGTCGAGCCGCCCTGGATGGGCAAGACCTTCTCGACAACGCCGGCGACCTCGCGCTTCTCGACATGGGCATCCAGGTCGGTGAACCACGCCAGCGCCGCCACAACGACCAGCGCCGCGGCAGCGTAGGCACCACGCTTGATCCACTGCTTGCGGACTTCCCGTTCGAATTTTTGACGGACTTCTTCGCGCATTCGATGCACTTCTCCGATGATCACGCCGCCTTGGCGTTGGTGTCCACAAGGCGGACGATGTCGGCCATGATGTCGTTCAGCTGGAAGTCCTTGGGCGTGTAGACGGCGGCAACACCGAAAGCTTTCAGGGTCTTGGCGTCTTCCGGCGGAATGATTCCGCCGACGATGAGCGGGATGTCGTGCAAACCGTCCTTGCGCATGCGCTCCATGACTTCTTTCACGAGCGGCACATGGCTACCGGACAAAATTGACAGACCGACGACGTGCACGGCCTCGTCTCCAGCAGCGCGCACAATCTGGGCGGGCGTCAGGCGAATGCCTTCATACACCACTTCCATGCCAACATCGCGGGCACGGACGGCAATCTGTTCGGCCCCGTTCGAATGTCCGTCGAGGCCGGGCTTGCCGACCAGGAACTTGATGCGGCGGCCGAGTTTGGCCGACACTGCTTCAACGGATGCCCGGACCACATCGAGGCCCGCGCCATCGCGCTGCGCGGCGGCCTGGGCGACGCCGGTCGGGGCACGGTATTCGCCGAAGATCTTGCGCAGCGCGGTGCCCCATTCGCCGGTCGTTACGCCGGCTTTCGCGGCAGCGATGGACGATTCCATGATGTTTCGGCCTTCCTTGGCGGCGCGTTCCACTTCGGCGAGCGCCGCGGCGGCGGTCTTGTTGTCGCGCTCGGCCTTCCAGGCCTGCAGTTTCTCAACCTGCTGGGCTTCGACCGCAGGATCGACAACCATGATCGAGCCCTCACCGGTGGTGAGCGGGGAGGGTTCGGTCTCGAGCCACTTGTTGACGCCAACCACAATCTGTTCGCCGCTTTCGATTCCGGAGAACCGGTTGGTCCCGCTTTCGACCAGACGGCGCTTCATATAGTCGATGGCCGAGACCGCACCGCCCATGGCCTCGATGGTCTTCAGTTCGGACTTGGCCTGCTCCTTCAGTTCGTCGACCTTGCGCTTGATCTCGGTCGAGCCGTCGAAGATGTCGCCGTATTCGAGAAGGTCGGTTTCGTAGGCCAGGATCTGCTGCATGCGCAGCGACCACTGCTGGTCCCACGGACGCGGCAGGCCCAACGCTTCGTTCCAGGCGGGCAACTGCACGGCGCGGGCGCGGGCGTTCTTCGACAGCGTAACGGCCAGCATTTCGAGGAGGATGCGGTATACGTTGTTTTCAGGCTGCGGCTCGGTGAGGCCGAGCGAATTGACCTGCACGCCGTAGCGGAAGTAGCGGTTCTTGGCATCCGTTACGCCGTAGCGTTCGCGCGTGATCTCGTCCCATAGCTCGGTGAACGCGCGCATCTTACACAGCTCTGTGATGAAGCGCATGCCGGCGTTGACGAAGAACGAGACACGACCGACGACATTGCCGAATTCCGCAGCCGGCACTTCGCCGGATGCCTTCACGGTGTCGAGCACGGCGAGGGCGGTGGCGAGGGCGAAGGCAAGCTCCTGAACCGGCGTCGCCCCGGCTTCCTGCAAGTGGTAGGAGCACACGTTGGTCGGGTTCCACTTAGGAACCTCTTTCGTGGAAAAGACGATCGTGTCCTTGATGAGCCGCAGCGACGGCTCCGGCGGGAACACATACGTTCCGCGCGACAAGTATTCCTTGATAATGTCGTTCTGGATCGTGCCGGTGAGCTTCTGGCGGGAAGCGCCGGTTTCATCGGCGACGGCCACGTAGAGCGACAGCAGCCACGCGGCGGTGGCGTTGATCGTCATCGACGTGTTCATCTGGTCCAGCGGAATGCCGCCGAGCAGCGTGCGCATATCGCCCAGGTGCGAGACAGGAACGCCGACCTTGCCGACTTCGCCGCGCGCCAGTTCATGATCGCTGTCGTAGCCGGTCTGGGTCGGCAGGTCGAAGGCGATCGACAGGCCGGTCTGTCCCTTGGACAAATTCTTTTTATAAAGCTCGTTGGATTTGGCTGCCGTCGAGTGACCGGCATAGGTGCGGAAGAGCCAGGGCTTGTCGCGCCCACCCGCTGTTGCCGCCGCCGTCTTGTCCTTCTCAGCCATGGTCGATCCCACGATGGTTCAAGCTTTCGCCAGTGCGCCGTTGTTTAAACTATCCGCACGTCTTGGCAACGCAAAGCACCCTGCTGTCGCAAGGCACCCTTACGGTGAAGTGGAATGGGCGGTTTGGCCGGGATCAGGTGCGGCTGTCGAGCGTCAAGGGGCGGCGGATCTCGCCGATCCAGTGGATGAGGCTGATGACGAGAACGGTCGCCAGAAACCCGACAACGATGCCAAGGATGCTCAGGATAATCGCGTTGATCTCTTTGCCGCTGACGATGAAAAACGGGACCACGCGCGCCAAATAGAACGACGCCATGCCGCCAAGCAGCATTCCGGGGATGAACACGGTGGTGTAAGTTTTACTATCGACTGCGAGTTGGATCAGCAGTGCCGACCAACCGACCATGACCAACAAAATGGTCATCGATTCGCTATCGATCTGGGCAAAGTCCCGGATGAAAGCCGTGATGATTTCAAGCATGGCTTTGGCCTCAATTCGACCCGATCCTCCGACGGCGACGGATAAGTCGTCGCAGGTGTCCGGGTGAGCGCGCGAGCACAGGGTATCGGCATGCCGTTAACGTCGCGTTGACAGGCGGCCGAGGCCGCGAAACAAGCCCTTTATTGCGGCGCGAAAAAGTGCTTGAAACACAGCCGTCACAAAAAGAGGCAGGGCCGGCTTTCGTGGGGGCGCCCGGTCTTAGGGGATCCGACGTCGGTCAAGGAGAGACGACAGCATGTCGAGCCAGAAAACCGCCATAGACGGTCAAGCAGGTGCAGCGGTTGGCGCGCCCACCATTATGGCGGTCAAAAAGGATCTTTATGAAATTGGCGAGATCCCGCCGCTCGGCCACGTGCCGAAGAACATGTACGCCTGGGCCATCCGCGCCGACCGGCACGGCGAACCGGATAAGGCCATGCAGGTGGAGGTGGTGCCGACCTGGGAACTCGACAGCCACGACGTGCTCGTTCTCGTGATGGCGGCCGGCGTCAATTATAATGGCGTCTGGGCTTCGCTGGGCGTGCCGATCTCACCGATTAACGACGTGCACAAATTTCCGTACCACATCTGCGGATCAGACGCCTCGGGCATCGTTTGGGCGGTCGGGTCCAAGGTGAAGCGGTGGAAAGTCGGCGATGAAGTCGTCGTTCACTGTAATCAGGATGACGGCGACGACGAGGAGTGCAACGGCGGCGACCCGATGTTCTCTCCCTCACAGCGCATTTGGGGCTATGAAACGCCGGACGGCTCGTTCGCGCAGTTCTGCCGCGTACAGGACCGCCAATTGCTGGAGCGGCCCAAGCATCTCTCCTGGGAAGAGAGCGCCTGCTACACGCTCACCCTCGCCACCGCCTATCGCATGCTGTTCGGCCACCGCCCGCATGTGCTTCGGCCGGGTCATAACGTTCTGGTTTGGGGAGCGGCCGGCGGTCTTGGCGCCTTCGCGGTCCAGCTGTGCGCCACGTCGGGCGCCAACGCCATTGGCGTCATCTCCGACGACGACAAGCGCGACTTCGTCATGCAGCTCGGCGCCAAGGGCGTCATCAACCGCAAAAACTTCAAATGCTGGGGGCAACTACCGAAGGTGGGATCACCGGAATACAATACCTGGTTGAAGGAAATGCGCGGCTTCGGCAAGGCGATCTGGGACATTACAGGCAAGGGCGTCAACGTCGACTGCGTGTTCGAGCATCCTGGCGAAACAACGATCCCGGTCTCGGTGCAGATCGTCAAGCGCGGCGGCATGGTCGTTATCTGTGCCGGCACAACCGGCTACAATCTGACCATGGACGCGCGCTATCTCTGGATGCACCAGAAGCGCGTTCAGGGGTCGCACTTCGCCAACCTGCAACAGGCATCGCAAGCCAACAAGCTCGTTGTCGAACGACGCATCGACCCGTGCATGTCGGAAGTCTTTTCGTGGGAGCACATCCCTAAGGCGCACATGGTTATGATGCGCAACGAACATAAGCCGGGCAACATGGCCGTGCTCGTCTCGGCTCCGACAACGGGCTTGAAGACGCTGGAAGACACCATTGAAGCGAGCCAGCAACGGGGCGCTTGATGAACCCGACGAAGCCTTGAGACGCGGAAAGGAGCGGTGAATTGACCGCTCCTTTTTTCATGCCGGTTGATTGGCGACCCGATCGCCTCACGCGCCTTCCGGTTCGCCTTCGTCCAGATGCATGCCATTGCCCAGCTTCTTCAGTTCCATGATGCCGCGATTGATCTCGGCACCGAGGATGATGATCATCGCGGTGAATTGGAAGAAAATGAGCGCAATCATGAGCTGAGAAAGGCCAGCATAAAAGCGCGTGTAGTCGCTGAGGTCGAGGTAGTAGGAGTACAGCGCGGCGACAACGATCCAGAGAGACACGGACACCAGAACGCCCGGCAAGACATCGGTGAGGCGGCGCCGGCCCGCTGCCAGCCAAAGATGGAAGGCGAGCAGCAGAGACGTGATCACGGCGATGGCTAGGGCGTAGCGCTGAAACGTGTCGACCCAATTCGATTCCAGGATTTGCTTGGCCCAGGCTGGTTCGAATTCGGCCAGCTTGGCGGCAATCGCTGGGCCAAAAACCACGGCCCAGGTCAACACAAGCATCGATACGGCGCTGACGAACACGAAGCACATACTGATGGCGAGGCAGAGCGGGTAGGGACGAGTTTCGCGCACGCGGTAAGCGCCGTTCAGGGCGGCCCGCATGGTCTCGATGGCACTGGTCGCAAAGAACAGAGCGAGAAACCCCGAAACCGTCAACAAATCGATGCGGCTCGAACCCATGATCGATTTCGACCTGCGGAGCAAGTGCCGATGCGACAGCCTCGGGCAAGATGTCGAACAACTGGGCCACGGCGCGCACGGCCAATTCGCGTCCGCCGAAGATACCCGACAGGGCGCCGACAAAGATGCAGAACGGAAAGAGCGATACGACAAACGAAAAGGCCACAGCTCCCGCAAGGGAGAAGCCGGAATGCTCGTAAAGCCTGTAGAGGGCGCCGAGGAAGGTGCGATAACGGTTCATGCTGCGGACGATCTATTTAAGCCAGACGCCGAAAGCTAGCCCCCTCGTTGAGGGAGGTCGAGGTCTCCAAGACGTCGGCTATCCTTAATGCGGGGCATGTTGCATGGAAGCAGCCCCGTGCGGATGCGTCGAACCGCGCGCAGGTGTGGCGCCGCAGCGGGAACCTGTAGGGAACGGTCGACAGCAACGATCCGGAGACGATTTCGCGACGTAAGCTTGCCGTTGTGCATGGCAAAGCGTCACCAGCTTGTTGCATTACGGGGGTTGGCCCAGGCGAGCCAGTGAAACTTCAAGCCGTTGAGCTTGTTTCACTCCTGGCTTCTGACAAGCTTCATATGGCCGCGCTCGCGTGTCGCGCAAGGTTGCGATTGCCAGCCCCTGCAGGACGGCTAATTGTGACGCCCAGTGCGACCACGCCGGTGGTCAACCCGGGCAGCCCCTCAACCGGGCTTTAACCTGAACGGCATTTTGGAGGACGACGACCCATGACCATCGCTCAGTTGAAGCCCAAGTCCGGCAGTCTCGTCTCCGATCCTCAGAACCTCATCGAACGGACGGCCGAGGCAGTGGGCGCGGCTGATCGGATGCTCGCTCTTGCCAAGACCGGCGTGCGGCAACGCATCCAGGAGGCCGGCGGAATCGATGCCGCGCAGCATGCCGCGCATGGTCTCGCCTGGCTCGCAACCACGGTCGAAGCGCTCCGGCAGATGAACGTGTGGGCGGCGAACCTGCAGAGTGAGGCAAAGTTCGGGGAATTCGAGCAACTGCTTCTCGCTGCGTCATTCGCTGAATATTGCGCTCAGATTGCCGGCGGCATCCCCATGAGCCAAGTCGAGATTATTCGGCCTGATGCTCTGGGCATCCCCCGCGCCGATGTGCGTAAGTTTGAAGACGCTGTTGCCGATCTTATCGCTGAAGGTGGCTCGGAGCCGGTCAAGCATCGCCTTGCTGAGTTGATCGAAGCCATGCAGGGCGCGACGACCTATGGTGCGAGCGGTCTCGATGAGACGCACGCCGAGATCGCCGAGCAGATGAAGACGTTTTCGGATGCGGAAGTCGTGCCACATGCGCACGAGTGGCATTTGAAAAACGAATACATTCCACTCGATACCTACCAGAGCCTCGCCGAACTCGGCGTGTTTGCGATCTCGCTGCCGGAAGAATACGGCGGCATGGGCCTCGGCAAGCTGGCGATGTGCGTGGTGTCGGAAGAACTGTCGCGCGGCTACATTGGCGTCGGGTCGTTGGGCACGCGCGCCGAAATTGCCGGCGAACTCATTCTTCACAACGGAACGCCGGAACAGAAGTCGAAGTACCTGCCCGCTATCGCTGCCGGAGAGGTCCTCCCCACGGCCGTCTTCACCGAACCCAACACCGGTTCGGACCTCGCTTCGCTCAAGACACGCGCAGTGAAGGACGGCGACGTCTGGAAGATCACCGGCCAGAAAACCTGGATCACGCATCCCGTCCGCGCCGATGTCATGACCGTTCTGGCGCGCACCAATCCGAACGAGAAGGGCTACAAAGGCCTTTCGATGTTTCTCGCCGAGAAGCCGCGCGGCTCGGACGAGATCCCGTTCCCGGCGAAGGGTATGTCGGGTGGCGAGATCGAAGTCCTCGGCTATCGCGGCATGAAAGAATACGACATTTCTTTCGACGCTTTCGAAGTGCCGGCGGAAAGCCTACTTGGCGGGGTCGAGGGGCAGGGCTTCAAGCAGCTGATGGCAACCTTCGAGGGCGCGCGCATCCAGACCGCGGCCCGCGCCGTCGGCGTGGCCCAGTGCGCGATGGACCTGGCGCTGAAGTATGCGCTCGATCGAGTTCAGTTCGGAAGCCCGATCTACAAATTCCCACGGGTCGCGAACAAGGTCGTGATGATGGCGGTCGAAACCATGGTCGCGCGTCAGCTGACGTACTTCGCTGCACGGGAGAAAGATCAAGGCCGCCGCTGCGACCTCGAAGCCGGGATGGCAAAACTGCTCGGCGCGCGCGTTGCCTGGGCGAACGCCGACAACGCCTTACAGATTCACGGCGGTAACGGCTTCGCACTCGAATATCCGGTGTCGCGCGTCCTGTGCGATGCACGCATTCTCAACATCTTTGAAGGCGCCGCGGAGATCCAAGCGCAGGTTATTGCGCGCCGCCTCCTCGAAGGCGCGAATTAAGAGTGCGGGTTCTACTTGTCGCTTTGATCTGTACAGTCGCGGCGCCGTTGATGTTCAACGGCGCCGCTTGCGCACAGTCGCTGCTCGCAGGGACAAGTTGGAAGGTCGTGAAAGTTCAAGGCGTCGATGTTCCGCCGGGGCTGACGTTGACATTCGCGGCCGATCGCGTCGTTGGCAGCACCGGCTGCAATCAGTTCTGGGCGCCCGTCAGCTACCGCGATGCAGCCGCGATCGATATTGGAGCACCGCAGAGCAAGCGCTTCTACTGCTTGGGTGCGATGAGTATGGAGCGCGCCTATTTGGCATCGCTCGAAACCATCGAAAGCTATACGCGCGACAGCGACGTGCTGAAATTGAAGATGGCGGACGGCGACGTGTTCATTGAACTCAAGATCATTTCTGATTGAATTTGAAGTGACGCCTGCTGACGGGCTCTGAGCTGAAAGTTCCTGCACATTCAAATTATTATTGCGGCGGTCGCGACGGAACTGGAACTTCCGAGCGTTGTTTTTCATGTGTCTGGTTCAAACGAGAGCCGCACGCCCAGGGTCACGCCGGGAAGAGCTTTCGAAGACAAATCATGAGTAAGGAGACACACGTGAAAAAATCAGTACTGACGATGGCCGTTCTGGCCGTTAGTGGCATCATGAGCACGCAGGCGTCAGCTGCACCGCTCTCGAACCCAGCCAGTGTTGCACAGCCTGTCAAACAGGTCATCGACGTGCAGTATCGAGATCGCGACCGCGATGGCGTGAATGACCGCCGCGAGTTGCGTCGCAACGATTGGCGCCGAGATCGCCGTTACTACCGTTATCGGTCGTACAACCGGTATAATTCGCGTCCCTATAACTACCGTTCGCGCGGCTGCGTATCCGTCGGGGCGATCTGGTTCTGTAAGTAACGCTTAACGCTGATCTATCTACGAAGGCGGTGGCCGCAAGGCTGCCGCCTTTTAGTAACTGCGACGCATCGCGCCGATCTCGATAAGTTGCCACAGTCTCGTCGCAAGACGCTCGTGGTTCAAATTCGGGAGTATCTCATGCGCGCCGCCGCCGCTTCTATCGCCGCATTGCTGGCAGTCACCTACGCCGCCCCGGCAGTCGCCAAATCATGCGGGAACGACGGCAGCGGCTTTTCTGCCTGGCTTTCGAGTTTCGAAGGGCAGGCCCAATCAGCAGGAATTTCACAGGCGACACTCAATCGAGCGCTTTCAGGTGTCACGTACGATCGCAACGTCATTCGGCGCGATCGCTCGCAGAAATCATTCAAACTCAGCTTCGAAGACTTCTACGCGCGACGCGTAGGCGGGGGGCTCGTTGCCAGTGCGCGATCAAAAATGAAGACGCACGCAGGTGTGCTGGCGCGGATCGAAAAACGGTATGGCGTGCCGAAGGAGATCCTGGTCTCGATCTGGGGCCTTGAAACCAATTTCGGTCGCGACGGAGCCGGCAAATATTCGATCATCCAATCGATCGCGACATTGGCCTATGATTGCCGCCGCTCCGAGTTTTTCACCGGCCACCTCATGGCGGCGCTGCGCATCGTGCAGAAAGGTGACATGAACCCAGCCGAGATGCGCGGCGGATGGGCTGGAGAAATCGGGCAGGTTCAGTTCTTGCCCGGCTCCTACGACAAGTACGCCGTCGATTTCGACGGTGACGGCCGGCGCGACTTGCTTCATTCCGTGCCCGACATCCTCGCTTCGACCGCCAATTTCATGAAGGGTCACGGCTGGCAACCGGGCGGCTCGTGGGAGCCCGGATCGGCGAACTATGGCGTCATCAAAGATTGGAACAAGGCCGACGTCTATGCACGGACAATCGCGGTCATGGCAGACAAGCTGCAGTGAACCGCCCGTTCGGGGCGCAGGCCTTGTGAATCACGTCCGCTGATGTCATGACGCGGGCATGAGCAAGCACTGTCCCGACGATCAGCCGCGAGTCATCTCGCTGATCGCTAGCGCCACGGAAATCCTGCACGGCCTGGGGGCCGGGTCGCTGCAGGTCGCCCGTTCGCACGAGTGCGATTATCCCGCCACCATTCATGAATTGCCGCAGCTGACGCGCGCCAAATTCAAGGTGCATGGCGCAACAAGCGCCGAGATTGACCGGTCGGTGAAGGGTCTGCTCGAACAGGGCCTTGCCGTTTATGAGGTCGATGCGGACCGGATGCGCGGTCTCCGGCCCGATATCATTCTCACTCAGGACCAATGCGAGGTCTGCGCGGTGTCATTGGCCGACGTCGAGCAGGCGCTGTGCACCTGGACCGACAGCCGGGCGCGAATAGTGTCGCTGCGCCCGCACACCATGGATGACGTCTACACCGACATCGAGGCCGTCGCTGCTGCCATCGGCCGGCCGGATGCAGGCAGAGACCTTGTTGCGACGATGCAGAGTCGTATCGCGGATGTCGCCCGAACCGTCGAAGGTCGGATGCGACCGAAGCTCGGCTTTGTCGAATGGATCGAGCCGCCGATGTCGGGCGGACACTGGATGCCGGAACTCATCACGATCGCCGGTGGCATCAGTCCGTTCGGGGTTCCCGGCGAGAATTCGCCCTGGATTACCTGGGACGACGTGGCGACGGCCGATCCCGACATCCTTCTCGTCGCCCCTTGCGGGTACGACATCGCGACGTCGCTGCCGGAAATGACGGCCTTGCGGAACAATCCGCTTTTCATGTCGCTTCGGGCCGTGCGGGAGGGCCGTGTCTTCGTTGCCGACGGTAATGCATTTTTCAACCGGCCGGGGCCGCGACTTGTAGAAAGTGCTGAAATTCTTGCCGAGATTTTGCACCCCGACGTGCGCACCTACGGCCACCTCGGTGAGGCCTACATCGTCTGGCCGACCTGATCTTTATGCCCTTTTCTCCTGGAGATCTGCATGAGCGCGCGCACCATCCTGATCACCGGTTGCTCGTCAGGCATCGGGCTGGCGGCAGCGCGCATGATGAAAGCGCGCGGCTGGTCGGTGATCGCGACGGCGCGCAAGGATGCGGATCTGGCAACTCTGCGCGCGGACATCGGCGTCGACGCAGTGCAGCTTGATCTGGCAAATCCGGCATCCGTTGCGGCCTGCTTTGATCGCGCCATGTCGCTGTCGGGCGGGCGCATCGACGCGCTGTTCAACAACGCGGCTTATGGGCAAGTCGGCGCGATCGAGGATCTGACGGTCGAGGTCCTGCGGCGTCAGTTCGAGGTCAATCTTTTTGCGCAGCACGAACTGACCCGGCGCGTTCTCCCGGTCATGCGAGGGCAGGGGCACGGGCGGATTGTCCAATGCTCGTCGGTTCTTGGTCTGGTGGCCGCGCCGTTCCGGGGAGCCTACTGCGCGACCAAATTTGCCATGGAAGCTCTGAGCGACAGCATGCGTATGGAACTTGCGGGAAGCGGCGTACACGTTTCGCTGATTGAGCCGGGACCGATCCGCACGCGCTTTGTGGAGCACGCGCTGGAGAATTTTCTCAATACCGTCGACATCCAGAATTCGCCGCATCGGGTGCTGTACGAAGCCCGGCTGGAACGCATGAAACAAGGTGGAAACGATACGTTCAAGCTGGAGCCGGAAGCCGTCGCGGAAAAGCTCGTGCACGCTGTCGAGAGCCAGCGGCCCAAGATGCGCTACTACGTCACCACGCCGACCTACATCACCGCGATACTGAAACGCGTGGCGCCGCAGAGAACCGTCGACTGGTTCGTGCAGAAGATGTGAAAAGAGCGGAACTTGCGTCCCGCTCGATGCAGTCCATCTCGATGCCGGCCACTACTTCGCGCGCACGCTGACAGCGGTGCGGCGATTTTGGGCGCGGCCTTCTTCCGTCCCATTGTCGGCGATCTGAAACTGATCGCCATAGCCTTCGGCCTCGACACGATCGGCTGCAATTCCGGCGGCGACAATGGCTTCCATGACCTTGACCGCGCGTTTACCGGAAAGTTCCAGATTGGCTTGTGCATCACCGGTATTGTCGGTGTAGCCGCCAATCTTGATCTTCACCGCCGGATAGGCATTGAGGATCGCGACCACGTTGTCGATCTGCGCCTTCGATTCTGATGTGAGGCTCGTTGAGCCGGTTTCGAAGGTCAGCCGATCGAAATTGAACCAGGTCTTATTGTCGATCGGCGCGTTGGCGTCGTTGATGAAGTTGACGATCTTGGTCTCGACGCCGTCGGCGGCGGCCTCAATCTGAGGGCCACCGGCGAGGGCAATGCGCGCCAGAGCGGGAGCCGGGGCGGCCGCAGCTTGCGGCGCTGCGGCCGCAGCCGCCGCTGGTGCGGGTTCGGCGGCAGCCGCCGGTGCAGGTGGCTCAGCGGGCGGTTCATGGAGTTTCTGCCATGCTAACCAGCCGATGAACGCGAGTGGCACCAGAAGCCAAAGGAACGACGTGAACAATCCATTGTCGCGGCCAGCATAGGCCGTTGCGACGGGAGCTGCGGCAGCAGCTGCCATTGCGGGTGCCGCTGCGCGGGTGGCAGGTGCGGCTGCGGCGGTCGCTGCCGCTTTGACCGGCGACATGACTGCAGCGGCTGCGGACCCCAAACCACCCAAAAGCGCGCCCTTCTCCTGGCCGAGGAGCGCAGCCAGCGCCGCACCGGTCAGGGCACCGCCGCCGAGACGCTTGGAAATGGCGGACAGCACGAGCGGAGCGGCGAGATTGAAGAGCGAGGAGGACGCTTCCGGTTTCATGCCAGCAGCAGCGGCGACCTTGTGGACGATTGAGGCCTGCCACACGCCGAATAGCGAACCCATGAAGCGGTTGCCGGCGAGCACGGCCATCGTGCTTGGAATGCCGCCAGCCAGCAGACCCTTAAGATCATTGATGCCAGAGCTGTCGCGCGCGACGGAATTGGCCATATCGGCGATGTTGGACATCGCATCGCGATCACCGGTCTGATGGACGAGTGCTCCGAGATATTGACCGATCATGTCGTTGAGGCCGCGGCCTGCAATATCGCCCGACAATCCGATTGCCGGTCCTACGGAGTTGAGCAGGCTGGGCGTGACAAGACCTTTCAGGATCTCGATGACACTGGTCGACATGGACGTTCTCCTCGACTGACGCAACTGACGCAATTTGAGCGCTTGTTCCCCACCGACGTTCGGGCCGTGTCGGAACCCCCCGGCTTTCCCGTATCATCGTCAGGCCGTGCTATGCGGGCTTGCTGCCCGTCTGTGACAGGCAATAGCCGGATGGCGCATCGTCGCCAAGCCACAAACAGCTTCTAGGCGCGGTGATAAGGGTGCCCCGTCAGAATTGT
This sequence comes from uncultured Alphaproteobacteria bacterium, assembly GCA_963742405.1. Taxonomy (GTDB): domain Bacteria; phylum Pseudomonadota; class Alphaproteobacteria; order Rhizobiales; family Hyphomicrobiaceae; genus JAGVSR01. The sequence goes on along the minus strand of CAVUMB010000007.1, from coordinate 581,076 downwards.
AGCGGCACGGTAAAGTTGCTCGGCGAGGATTACGCGGGCCAGCCCATGGGGGAGGGTGAGGGCTCCAAGCGACAGTTGGAGCAATGGGGTGGACCGGACATCGGGGCCATGCCCATCAGGTCCGCCGATCAGAAAAGCACATGATTTGGTGCCGCCATCAGCCCAGGTTCGTAGACGCGCGGCGAAATCTTCGCTCGTCAGGGAACGGCCGGCCACGTCCAATACGACCAGCGCCGCGGAGCCCGCCGCCTTCAAAAGGCGAGCCGATTCATCGGACTTGCGCTCGGCCGCAGAGGCGGCACGGCTTTCAGCAAATTCGGTGATAAGGAGGGGACCCAGACCGCAAGCGCGGCCAGTTTGGTCGAAGCGCTTCTGATAGCGCGCGACTATCGACGATTCGGCTTCGTCCTTGAGACGGCCGACGGCCAGTATTTCGATGCGCATGCCGCCCTTCGCACGGTGGCTCGCGCCGCCTCGATGACCCGATCAGTGCGCCGCGTCGGCCGGACGGTCGAGTGACCACATCTTTTCGAGATTGTAGAATTCGCGAACTTCGGGCCGGAAGACATGGACGATGATGTCGCCGCTGTCGATCAGCACCCAGTCGCAGGTTTCCTGGCCTTCGACGCGAACCGTCGGGCACCCGGCGTCCTTTAATTTTGTACGCAGCTGTTCGGCAATCGCGCCAACATGGCGGTCCGAGCGTCCCGAGGCGATGACCATGTAATCGCCGATGGACGATTTGCCGGCGAGATTGACCGTTACGATCTCTTCGGCTTTGGCTTCGTCGAGCCACTCAACGACGTCCTTGAGCAGCTCAGCCGATGCGGTCGCGGCCTGGCCATCGAGCGGCTTGGCGGCGCTAGAAGCGCCCTTCGGGGCGGCTCCGGTGGAGATTGGCATGTGTGGGTCTATTATCCTTTCGGTTGCCGTCGCGAAGAACCGGCACTGCCAGCTTCCGGGTTGGCCCGATACCAACGCCGTGAAAGATAAGGCCCCGCGGCCTGCTCGGCAACCGGCGCCGCTGCATTGCTATTTAGCGACTTACTCTATGGCGTCATTTAATTGTTAGTCTTCAGATGCTTGGCGAATTTGCGTTGAGGACTGCGGAAGCAAGCGATTGGTTAGAAAAACCCAGGCTGGCGGAGACAGGCCGGCCAAAACGGCTGCCGCGGATTCGGGCCGGCGGCTGTCGGCCAGCGATTTGGCGGCCGGAGATGCCAGCGCCTTCAGCCGGTAGCCCGGGCGATCGACGACAGCGATCGGCATTGTTGCGGCGATACCGCGCCAGTTTTGCCAGCGATCGAAAGTGGCCAGGTTGTCGGCTCCCATCACCCAGACAAACGCGACGCTAGGAAAGCGCCGAACGAGGAACTGTAGGGTGACGGCCGTGAAGGGCGAACCGAGGGCTGCTTCGAACGCCGTCACCCGCATGCGCGGGTGTGTGGCCAGAGCGCGAACGGCGGCCATGCGCTCGGACAGGGGCTGCAACGCTCCGAGCGATTTGAGCGGATTTCCGGGCGTCACGATCCACCACACCTCATCGAGGCGAAGGCGCTTCAGCGCCTCCTCCGCCGCCAGAAGATGTCCGGCGTGCGGGGGGTTGAACGAGCCTCCCATGATGCCGATCCGGCGTCCGCGCGGCGAAGGCGGCGTCGGGACGGTGATGGCTCCGAATGATCTCGGGTCGCGGCGCAACAGGGGCCTCGAATTGTGATGTCAGGCCAAGAAAGGCCGTGGCCTTTCGGCAGCGGCGTCAGACGGCAATGCTATAAGCGGTGGCCAACCACAACACCAAAACGACGGGAGAGCAAACGACATGAGCCGTCTTTATGGACCCGAGCACCGCGCCCTTCAGGACGAGTTCCAGTCGCGGCCAATGGCCGACCGTATCGAAGTGATCGCCGTCAAGACTGAGGTCGGCGATCTCGAGAAGGCATTCATCGAAGCGCGCGACATGTTTTTCCTCTCGTCGGTCGACGATCGCGGCCGGCCGACGGTATCCTATAAAGGCGGAACGGCCGGCTTCGTGCGTGTTCTGGATGCGCAGACGATCGCTTTTCCAAGCTACGACGGCAACGGCATGTACCTTTCAATGGGCAACATCGCCGGCAATCCGGACGTGGGGCTGCTGTTCATCGATTTTGAAAAGCCGTTCCGGTTGCGTTTGCAGGGCCGGGCGCGGCTGTCGCGTGACCCGCAGGTTCTGGCGAACTTCAAGGAAGCCGAATTGGCCGTGATCGTGACGGTCAGCGAAGTGTTCATGAACTGCCCGCGCTATGTCCACCGCTATCAGAAGGTGCAGGCCTCTCGCTATGCGCCGGTGGACAGTGCTGAGACACCGTTTTGCGAGTGGAAACGCATCGATGGCGTGCAGGATGTCCTGCGCCCGCATGAGACGGCCGTCGTGGAAAAAGTCGGCCAGATCACGATCGACGACTGGATGGGCAAGGTTCTGACCGGCGATGAGAAGGCCTGACAGCGCCGATACGCTCACTCGCATCCGTGGCCGTCGAGCAAATCTTGCCATTGGGCGAGAGGGACCGCCGTGCTGTTGCGGGAGCCGGCGCCGACCATGACGGCTGCGAGGCGCAGTTCGCCGTCTTCGTCGACAAAGACCGGGCCGCCGGAACTTGCCGGGTGGGTGTCGCAGTCGGTCAGCCAGACAGGCAGGGGCCGGTTGGGCTGCAACAGGCGACAGCCGACATGGGCGGACAGGCGGAAGCGCTGATCGGCTGGATAGGCCGCATGAACGAGAGCCTGAGCTGTTTCCCGTGGGCGCGGATCGGCCATGCGGGCGGGTGGAACGTCGATTGGTCTGTCAAGCACGATGGCGACGACGTCTTGAAACAGCGCACTGAGAGGAACACCTCTGGCGGTGCGCTGCGCGATATAGGTGTAACCGGCTAGAAAGCGCAGGCATTTTGCGTCGGCGTTGCCCTTGCGTTCACCACCCCGTACGCCGGCAAGGAAATGAATGTTATGCAGCGGAAAGGGCTGTGATTTGGCGTCGTCCATCACGCAGTGAGCGGCAGTGATGACGAGATCCGGCCGCACGAGCGTGCCCGTGCACTGGCCGATCGCACGATACCCTCCGATGTTTACCTGCCCGATCGCAGTCCAGGGTGAGCTAACGGAATCAATGAGTTGACGGTCGTCGTCGCCGATGATTCCCGGTTGACCGCTGCCAGCCGACGACACTGATGCCCAAGTAAGCAACAGTCCGAGGGCCGTGACCGCAAAGAGCCGAGCCGGTCTAAGGGTCACCGTTATCATCCTTGCGAGTGTAGCGAACCCGCCTGTTCGTTCGGTCTGACCGCATTTATGCACCATGAGCTTACGGCGATCCCCACGTTTTACGAATGCAGCCAATAGGCATTGGCAATTTCTAGGGCCAGGATTGCGATCGTTGATTCCTCGAACAACGGGTGGAGACAGACAATGACGAAAGCACTGAAGTGCATGGCGGGCGCTCTTGCCGCCGTGGCGTTCATGATGGGGGCTGCCGTGTCCGCTGAAGCCAAGGAGTGCGTCCGCAAGGGCGCGGTCGGGTCGGCCGGATCGGAAAAGGACGCAAAATTCCAAGTCGATGAAGCGCTGTTGCAGGCGGTCGACTGGGGTGCTTGGGCGGCGTGGATGGCCAACGGTTCGACGCCCGGTTACTCGTTTGGGCCGCGCAAGTATAGCTGCTCGCCGGGTGGAACGCTGGGTTGGACGTGCCGTGGCGCGGCGACGATCTGCAAGCTCTGAGCAGCCGACCCGATCTTGTGAAATAACTGGCTGCCGTCTCAACGGACGGCAGCCAAGTCGTTTGTAGGCTGCGTTCGGTCAGCTTTCGCCACGCAATGCCGCAAGCAGTTCCGGCGTCGGATAGCTGTCGGCTGGAAACCCGAGTTTCACTTGCATGGCCTTCACGGCAGCGCGCGTCGAGGCGCCAATCTTGCCGTCGATTTCCCCGACTTCGAATCCGCGCCGCTTGAGTTGCCGTTGCAGTTCCTTGGCTTCATCAGGCGCTAGGACGATGATCGCGCGCTTCGGCTTCTGCATCGGCGGAGCGCCGTCGATCCGCGTCGAGAGCCAAGCCGCGGTGATCGCGTAGTTCAGCGACTGGTTCCACTGCAGGTATACATTGAAATTCTCGTAGGCGAGGAAGGCCGGGCCGAAGCGGCCCATGGGAAGCACGAGCGAGGCCGGCATTGCGTCGCTCGACAAGGGCGAGCCGTCGACATTCACCACGCCCCAGGCGGACCACTGCGAGCGCGGCAGCTTGATGGAGAGATCGGCTTTATCCCAGGCTAGATCCTTCGTCACAATGACTTCTTCCAGCCAGGGTTCGTCGCGCCGCCAGCCGAGATGGGTCATGTAGTTCGCTGTCGAGCCGATGATGTCGGTCGGGTTGGCGAACAGGTTGATGTCGCCGTCGCCGTCGTAATCGATGGCATGCGCGAGATACCGTGTTGGCAGAAACTGAGTTTGGCCGATTTCACCGGCCCAGGAACCGATCATCGTGTCGGGCGACATATCTCCTCGATCGATAATGTCGAGCGCCGCCATCAACTCCGTGCGGAACATGGCGCCGCGTCGGCAATCGTAGGCGAGCGTCGTCAGAGAATTCATGATCGGCAGCTTGCCCATGCCGGCGCCGAAATCGCTTTCGAGGGCCCAGAAGCCGGTGATCACCGAGGCGGGGACGCCATAGTCGCGGGCGACGCGGGCGAACGCATCGGCGTTCTTCTTGACCTGCGCGCGGCCATTCTGGACGCGGTTGTTGGTCGCGAGCTTGGCGGCAAAGTCGGTATAGCTTTGCGCAAAGAAGCCTTGCTTTCGATCGCGGGCGATGACGCCGGTTTCTAGCGTGCGGCCATCGAGGGCCCGCGAAATAGTGCGCGCCGATACGCCATTGGCCGCGGCTTCTTTGCGGAAGTGGGCGAGCCAGGTGTCGAAGCTCTCGGAGTTTTTGCAGTTGGCCGGATTGGGTTTTGGCGGCAGGCCGGACGTCAAATATTTTTCGGCCAGCGGGTTGGGCGTTCCGGGACCTGGAACCTGCCGTTTGGCGGCGCCGGCCACAGGCGTGGCGGCGGTCGGGGCCGGCGCGGCGCCAGGCTCCAGATGCTGGACAGACGGCGCTTTGGAGGGCTTCGTTAGAGGCGGGCCGAATTCAATCCCTTGGGCCTTAACGGCGGCGGCGGCCATCAGTGTGGTCAGCGCCGTGAGCACGGCGACACAAAAGCGGTAGCGGAACATCCCCGGCCGTTTCCTTCGGTTGTTGGGCCGGGTCACTCATGCCGAGCGTTATGGCGGCGTCAAGACGGGAGTAGGCCAAAGTGCGGCGGCGGCCGCCTCAGGGCACCCCGGTGGGCTCAGCGGACGGTGTTCCATGGCGGCGATGGTACTTTTGAGCCAACTGGTGCCACTCGATGTTCAATGTGCCGCCGGTCGTCTTGTGCTGCTTTTCCCAGTTGGCAAGCAGGTCGAGACACGAATGGTCGATGTAGTCGAGGTCGTTGATGTGGATGACAATATCCGATCCCGACGGCAATGCTTCCAGCGCCTGGGCAAGCTTGGGGAGGCCGATCACCGTCGCCGTGCCCGACAGGTGCATGTCGATACGCTTTGAAGACGGGGCACTTTCGGTGCGAATTTCAAGTTTGGACAGCGCATAGAGGATGCGAGCGAGCGAGAGCACGACACCGGTCAGCACGCCCTTGAGAAGATCCGTGGCGACAATCATCACGATGGTTGCAGCGTAAATGAAGACTTTCGTCGTGCCATACTGGAGCAGCGTCGGCACGATCTTGGGGTAGGCGAGCTTGTAGCCGGTATAAACCAGAACCGCGGCCAGAGAAGACAGCGGGATGTAGGTCAGCGTCCAAGGCAGAAGGCTGGCAAAGAGCAGCAGCCAGACGCCGTGCAGGATTGCCGACAGCCGCGTCTTGGCGCCTGCTTCGACATTGGCACCCGAGCGGACGATGACCCCGGTCATCGGCAGCGCGCCCAGGGCGCCGCAGATTGTATTGCCTATGCCTTGCGCGGTCAGTTCGCGATCATATTGCGTTCGCGTGCCGGAATGCATCTGATCAATGGCAGTGGCGCAAAGTAGCGTTTCGGCCGACGCGATGAATGCAATGGCCACGGCACCGATCAGCAGATGTGGATTGGTGAAAAACGTGCCGATCCGCTCCGGCGTTGGGAAGATAAGCGTGGACCAGAAGTTTTCCGGGACGCTGACGAACTTGATCGAATCAAGCTGGAAAATGGCGGCGGCCGTCATCCCGACGACGACGCCCACGAGCGGCGCGGGTACGACCCGCAAGTCGCTTGGGCGCTAGCGAGGCCCATGCAAAGATCGCCGCAATCGTGAGGGCGCCGACTTCGCCAGCGGTCATGCGACTATCGCCAGCCTGGACCGCAGTCATGATTGCGCCTGGGATCGCCAGCAAATTTTGGATGCCGTTACCGATCGGTTTGCCGTCGAGCATGACATGGAATTGAGCGGCAAAGATCAGAATGCCAATTCCGGCCAGCATGCCGTGGATGACGGCGGGGGAGACGGCGCGAAACCATTGGCCCAGTTTGAACGAGCCGGCGGCAAATTGCAGGAGACCTGCGAAAAGCACGATGGTGCCAAGCATTTCCACGCCGTGCGCCTGAACAAGTTCATAAACGAGAACAGCCAGGCCGGCGGCTGGGCCGCTGACCTGCAGCGGTGAACCGGCAATCGCGCCGACGATGATGCCACCGATAATGCCAGTCACGATGCCGGCGGTTGGCGGCAGACCTGAGGCGAGCGAAATGCCCATGCACAATGGCAGCGCGACGAGGAAAACGACGATCGAGGCGAGGACATCCGCGCCGACCGTGGACGACGCCGGTATCGCTGACGCCGGCGTGCCGCTCGATTCCATGCTCGTCATGTCGTCCCCTCTTTATTGGTGCGCCCGGCTAATCCCCTGGCGCGGGAGCCGGCCGCCGGGCTTGATTAGTGACGTGCGCGCCCGGCGAGTTTTTGTGGCGCCATCCGACTCCGCCTACGCGGAGCCGGCCGGATGGCGTCATGCTTCTGTCGGGGAGCCGGCCGCCGAGCTTGATCAAGACGTTAGTTGGGTTGACCTTACGCAGCAATGCTCAACACGAGGCGGAAATCCCGTGCGCTGCACTCGGCGATATTAGAAAACCGGCCGCGGGGTGCGGCCGGTTTGCTCAATCCTGGGCGCGCGTGTGAATTCGCGCGTTGCATGTGTGAAGTCAGCGCTTACCTGGCCGGCCTTTGTCCGACCCACCGCTCATCATGTTCGACTGCGCTTCCATCCACGACGACATCGCCTGCTGCCAATTCTTCTGCCACATCTCGGCAGCCTGCATCCAGAATTGCAATGGCGCTGCGGGCAGGCTGCTGAAATCGGGCATTCCCGGCATGCCGGGCATTCCTGGCATCCCAGGCATGCCGGTCATTCCAGGCATGCCGCCGAAGTTTGGAAACTGGAATGGCGACCCGGCGACGCCGGGCATCTGAATTCCCGTGCCTGGATTTTTTACCTGGCCTTCCCACGCATCCATCACCTGATCGAGAACCTGGATCTGCATCCGAGACGCCTGCTGCATCTGCTGGCGGGTCATGTCGACCAGTTCAGGGGGCCATCCCATCGCCTTGGCGGCGGTGCTCATTTTGTCAAACACCTTGTTCCCATGCCGCTCGGCCTGATTGGCAGCCTCCTGGCGCCAATCACACATCGATTCGAAGGCCGAGGTCAGAGCCGACTGCACTTCCTCGTTGACACCGGTCGCGCTCAACGCGTCCTTGAAACCTTTGCCGCGCGAATTCGCCATCCCTGCCATGTCATTTCCTCCAGTTAATCTATTGGTTTCCAGCATTGTTGCACACGCCGTCGCAGGTGGCCAGCTTTGCCGGTCGTCCGATGTCTGCCAGCTTCAACGTGCGACGGTTCGACGGTGACCGGACAAGGCCCTTTTGCCCGAGAAACCCAAGTGCTATCAGCCGCCCATGACAGATACTTCCCTGATCCGCAATTTTTCGATCATCGCCCATATCGACCACGGCAAGTCGACGCTGTCCGACCGGCTGATCCAGCTGTGCGGCAACGTCTCAGATCGCGAGATGAAGGCGCAAATCCTCGACAGCATGGACATCGAGCGAGAGCGCGGCATTACGATCAAAGCTCAGACGGTTCGCCTCGACTACAAATACAAGGACGGCAAGACCTACCAGCTCAATCTGATGGACACGCCCGGCCACGTCGACTTCGCCTACGAAGTTTCGCGCTCGCTGGCGGCATGCGAGGGCGCGGTTCTCGTCGTTGACGCAAGTCAGGGCGTTGAAGCCCAGACGCTCGCCAACGTCTATCAGGCGCTCGACAATAAACTCGAAATACTCCCCGTCCTGAACAAGATCGACTTGCCGTCGGCCGACGCCGACCGGGTCAAGCAGCAGATCGAGGATGTCATCGGCATTGATGCGTCGGATGCCATTGGCGTTTCGGCCAAGACGGGTCTCAATGTCGCGGCCGTGCTCGAGGCGATTGTCGAACGTCTGCCGCCGCCAAAGGGGGACCGCAACAAGCCGCTGAAAGCCATGTTGATCGACAGCTGGTATGACGCCTACCTCGGCGTGGTGGTTCTCGTGCGGGTGATCGAAGGCACGCTCAAGAAGGGCCAGCGGGTCAAGATGATGTCGACTGACGGAGCGTACCCCGTCGAACGCGTCGGCATCTTCCGGCCTAAGCAGGAGATGCTCGCTGAACTCGGGCCGGGGGAGATCGGGTTTTTCACCGGTGCAATCAAGGAAGTTGCCGATACGCGGGTCGGCGACACCATCACGGATGAAAAAAATCCGACGGCCCAGGCGTTGCCGGGCTTCAAGCCGGCGCAACCCGTGGTGTTCTGCGGTCTCTTCCCGGTCGACGCCGCCGACTTTGAAGATCTGCGCGAGGCCATGTCCAGGCTGCGTCTCAACGATGCAAGTTTCTCGTTCGAGACAGAAAGCTCCGCCGCGCTCGGGTTCGGCTTCCGTTGCGGCTTTCTTGGCCTTCTACACTTGGAGATCATCACCGAGCGTCTCGTGCGTGAGTTCAACCTCGAACTCATCACCACGGCGCCGTCGGTCATCTACCACTTGCACATGAAGGATGGCGGCGTCATCGAAATGCACAATCCGGCCGACATGCCGGACGTTGTCAAAATCGACCACATCGAAGAGCCGTGGATCGAGGCAACGATCCTGGTGCCCGACGACTATCTCGGCGCCGTTCTGAAACTCTGCCAGGACCGGCGCGGTCGGCAGAAGACGCTGACCTACGTCGGCGCGCGAGCCATGCTCGTTTACGAATTGCCGCTCAACGAAGTGGTGTTTGATTTCTATGACCGGCTGAAGAGCGTCTCGCGCGGTTACGCATCTTTCGACTACCACATCCAGGGCTACGAAGAAGGCGATCTCGTCAAGCTTTCGATCCTCGTCAATAGCGAGCCGGTGGATGCTCTGTCGATCGTCGTGCACCGGGCGCGGGCAGAAAGCCGCGGTCGATCCATGTGCGAGAAGCTCAAGGAACTGATCCCGCCGCACCTGTTCCAAATTCCGCTCCAGGCGGCGATTGGCGCCAAGGTGATTGCGCGCGAAACGATCAAGGCGCTGCGCAAGGACGTGCTTGCCAAATGTTACGGCGGCGATATCTCACGCAAGCGCAAGCTGCTCGACAAGCAGAAGGCCGGCAAGAAGAAGATGCGCGAATTCGGGAAAGTCGAAATCCCGCAGGAAGCCTTCATCGCCGCACTCAAGATGGATGAGAACTAGACAGTTTAGCCGAGGCCGAGACTTGCGCGCTGGACGTAGAGCGCCATGACAAGAGCGAGGAGCGGGATCAGAACGGCGTGAGTGGCCGCAAGCGCCTTAAGGGCTCTAGGCCGCTCCGCGAACAACGGGTTCATGCGCAGTACCGAAATGACGATCATCATCGTCACCGACAGGTAGGCAAACAGGAAGATGCGGTCCGACAGCGTCGTTGCATCGCTGTCGACTGCTGGCAGCGATAAATAGAGCGCGACCGCAGAGAGCAGCGCGGTCACCTGGATCGTCACGATCGCTTCGAAGTGCGAGAGCGGAATAAAAATCGAAACGTAGGCGACCGCCATGATGAAGAGCAGCGGCACCACCACGCGCAGGAAATAATCGTTGGTCTCGCGCGACATAACCCAGACAAAGGCGCCTTTGTAGAAGGGCACAATACTTGACTGGTGGGTTTTGGCGTCGATCGTGGTGACGAAATCTTCGTCATAACCAACGTATTGGCTCTGCGGCTCCCATCCATCAGCATCGACGGCTGTATCGCGAAGGTCCATCGGGGGCGGTTGCACGATGAATGGTTTGTCACCGCGCTTGGGCCGGATGTTGATGGCAAAGCGCTGCGTATCGAACGGATATGTCGAGAGTTGAGGCTGGAAGAGGAACCGGCCCGACACGTGATAAATCTTCATACCATCGGGATAGGCGTCGCTCTTTTCGCCGGTGGCGAGCGTGCGGACGGTTATCTGCCGATCGTTGGTCTGCGGGTTGATGGCGGCGTTGGCGAATTCGATCAGGTCGAGGGAGTTCTCCTGCCCGTCGTCGCGCATCGCGACATAGAACTCGGCCTGAAAGGTCTTGGCGTTGTCGTCGACGGAGAAAACGCGGATCAGGTCGATATCCAGATACTGCGTGCCGATGGAGCGCAAATTCTCGTTCTTCAGGCGTGCAAACTGCAGCGGTGCCAATTGCGTGCGTCCCATGCCGGGCGCGAGCTGGACGAGGAACGGTGTACGGGTGGCAGTGCGTGCACGGGGATCAAAGGACCAATTCTCGAACTGACCTTGATACACACTGCGGCCTGCAGCGTAGGTTTTCGTCAACTGATCCAGAATATGCGCGCGCAGGTCCTTGACCTCGATTTCGCGCGGGGCTGTTCGGGCCGCGGCGGCGATGAGGCCTAGCATATCGGCATACTGCGTGCCGATGCCAATGGCACGGAGGTTGTCGTCGGAGAGCGGATCGCTGGCAAGGCTCGCCGCGCGTTCCTTGCACTCGCCGTTGGCCCAGCCCGGCGCAATGCCGATTTTGCCGCCGAGAAAGATCCAATCTTCCGGCGGCTGTCCGGCCATACGACGCATCAGGCGGGCATTGTAAAGATCGGGCAGCCGGTCCCAGACCAGTTCATACAGTGTGCCGGCATAATCGCGTGAAATGTCTTTCGAGACGGAACTAATGCGGCCGGTCAGCATGATCGCAGGCGACAGACCGGCTGCCTTCAGCTGAGCGATGAACTCGCCGTTGCGATCGTTGCCGATGGCGAGGAAGACGAGATCGGGGTTTTTGGTCTTCAGATCTTCGATCACTGCAGGAAAATCGGCCGGATCGGCTTTTTCGTCTTTCGAGGCGAGACGATGATCGGCAACCAGATATGCGCCCATGATGCGGTTCAGACCGTCGGCGAGGGTGGTCGAAAAGAGCGTATCGCGCATACCAATGAAAGCCGGTCGCTGAAAACCCGTCCGGCGAACGAATTGCGCCAGTACCGGCAGGCGCTCGTCATCTTGTGACGCGCGCATCGAAAAGACGTTGGGATAGTCGGCAAAGATGCTGTTGACGGAGATCGCGGAAAGAAACGGAATGTTTTTCTGTTTGATTTCTTTGCCAACCGCGTCGAACACGGCTTTGGACCGGTCGGAACTCGACAGGCCGATCATGGCAACCGTGTCGGGATCGGTAAGTGCGTCGCGGACGCTGACAATCGACTGCTTGGCATCGCGGTTGTCGTCCAGGATGCGGACGTTCAGCTTGTGGCCGGCAATGCCGCCCTGCGCATTGATGCGATCGGCCTCAACGAGCGCGAAATGCCGGATCGCGTTGACGTCGCCACGGTCGTAGCAAAGGTCGTTGCGCGTGGAGACAAAGACCGAGACGTTCAGCGGCGGCTTCGTGGCAGCTTCCGCCGATTCGATAGCCGCGGAATGAGCAGTGCTGCTCATGATCGCAGCACTGGCTGCCACCAGGGTCGCAACGAAACTCGTCAATGCTTGCGCCCGCATGCCGCTCATTCTCCGCCGCCCCAAGTCGGGAATCATTTAACAGGCCCAAGTCCCCGAGTCGTGGCGATGGGATGGCGGTTTGTTGGCGCGGTGGCGCGGCCCGCATGCCAAGCGCAGACTTCGCCACAAGAAAAAGCCGCCCCTTGCGGAGCGGCTTTCCAATTGCAGTAAGCAGGAGAGGCGGCTTATTAAGCAGCCTCGATCCGGCCGACAGCGATCTTGCCCGAACGACGATCCTCTTCGGTATCGAAGCGAACCTTCTGGCCTTCGGCGAGGCCCTGCAGGCCAGCGCGCTCAAGAGCCGTCGCGTGCACGAAGACATCCTTGCCACCAGCATCCGGCGTGATGAAGCCGAAGCCTTTTTGATAGTTGTAGAACTTAACAGTACCCGGGGTCATGGGTTTTCCTTTTTCAGTCAGGCAAAAAGAATCTCACGAGCTAGCAAGCACGCGAACGCACCCACTAGCTCTCATTCTCGATGATTTGGTGGGGTCTGAACGCGCTTCCGGCAACGCCTAAGCGTGAGGGAAGCTGCGGCCTGGTTGTCCGGCCAAAAGTCGATAATGGCTATGTAGAGGTAGTTTGCACTTTTTACAAGGCCATTTGCGATTTTGTTTTTGCCGGCGGGTATTGGCCGGTCAGGATTTCTTCGCGAGCTGGCGAATAGCGGCGATTTCACGGGCCCATTCCTTGAACGGACGTGCGGGCGTTCCCCCCATGCGCGCTCCAGGTTCGACGTCGTTCTTCACATGAGCGCTGCCAGCAATCTGAGCGCCCGAACCGACTTTCACATGGCCGATGACACCGGAATGGGCGCCCATGACGACGAAGTCGCCGATCTCGGCTGATCCCGCGATGCCGCTTTGTGCAACGATGACACAATGCTTGCCGATGACGACATTATGGGCGATCTGCACGAGGTTATCGATTTTTGTGCCCTCGCCGATGACGGTGTCGGCCAGCGAGCCACGATCGATCGTGGAATTGGCGCCGATTTCCACGTCATCGCCGATCACCACGCGACCGATCTGCGGGACCTTCAGGTGACCCTTGGCGCTCATGGCGAAACCGAAACCGTCCTGACCGATGCGTACCCCGGCGTGAATGATGACACCGTCGCCGAGGATCGCGTGCGTTACGGTGGCGCCGGGGCCGATGTAACAATTACGTCCGACGACGACGCGATAGCCTACGACGGCGCCGGCGGCGACGATGGAGCCATCGCCGATCTGCGCTTCGCGGCCGATCACGGCCCCAGGTTCTACGGTGGCACCGGCGGAAATCGCGGCACTTGCGTGGACCAGCGCGCCGTTGCTGTCGGCGGCTGTGGCCGCGGCCTTGCTGCGCAGGGCATCGGCGTAAAACAACGTCAATACACGCGCAAAGGAATGATAGGGCGCATCGCTGGTCAGGATCGAGATTCCGCCGGGTGCCTTGGGCGCGTCGCGGGCGGAGAGGATGCATGCGCCGGCGCGGGTGGTGCCGAGAAGGGCTGCATATTTACGATTTTCGAAGAAGGAAAGATCGCGCTCGCAGGCTGTTTGCAGCGGGCGCACATCATCGATGGTGCGCGCGTCTTCGCCAATCAAAACCGAGCCAGAGGCGGCGGCAATTTCCTTGAGCGTGAACGGCCCGGCCCGATGGAAAAAACCCGGGTGCTGCATCGTGCTCTCCTATGCAGGAGGCGTTATGCCCGCTGCGGCGTAAACAAAGTGCGTGAGGTCTGACCCACCGTTGCCGTTGGTGTAAACCATCATCGTGCGCAGCACACTGTAGCCGATGCGACAGGTCCATGTATCGACGGAAAAGAGCGTTTGAGGTGCATAGGCGAGGCTAGGATGCGGCGCGGTTCAGAGGATAACTGTCACTCGTATACAACCGCTTGATGTCATTGCCGACAAACCGTTCTTCGCCGATTTCCATCGTGGTGCCGAGGAGCATTTCGGGCGGCAATTTCTCCATCACGAACCGGATTGCCTCGGCCGCATTGTCGAAGCGGTAAAATGTCATCGGGCGCTTGGTGGCCCCACGACCGCGGCTGGCATAAATCTCGGCCGGGACTTCATAATTGAACATGTCCATCGGTCATATTTGGCCATGCGATGCGCCGATTACAAGGTTAATCGGGGTTCTGGCGGTATGGTGGCCGGCGCCTGATACGGCTCACAACGGCATCTGGCTGCAACGCCAGAGCACGCTGCGCCCGACAACCGGCCGCTTTCTGTGAAGATGGTGCCTCGCCAGTGGGCATGTCGCTCGAAAACCGGCGGTTTGAATGCAAATTTGCGTCGGCGCCATTGGATCGGGCTGCGCAGCATTATCGGTTGGCGCGCTCAAGCTTCGCATTATTGGCAGCACTAATTTGGAGTGAGTGATAAGCGTCTGATTTTGCAGTCGTTATGCGGAAAAGTCACTTTACGGGAACGGCTGCTCGACGACAGAATTGAGATCAGGCGCCAACCCATCACGAAGGACCAGCCGCGCATGATCACAACAGATTTCCAACGCCAAATCGACGGCCTCGGATTGACGACCGCCGACATCCTCTATCGCCTTCCCGACCATCCCGCGATCCTGCAACAGTACGTCTGGCAGGAGTACGATAAGGCGCCGGGTTTTCCTGAGTTAAACCGGTTTTTGATGTTCTGGCAGGCTCAGCTCGAGGGGCTCCTGTTCCGCGTCACAGTCTGCCACAAGGCGCTCATTGGACCGGCCGAACTCAAGGTCATTGACGGCGAGTTCCGGCTCCACTGAAGTTTTAGATTGTCGTTCCCGACCGCGCGATCGTGCAGCCGGCCGGAAGCGAAGTTAAGCACCCACGGGTCGGAAGGCCCGGCAGAGGGCGGGGTTGGTTTCAAGCCGGGGACCGCCGATGAGGTCGATACAATAAGGGGCGGCAGGAAATACCGCCAACATGCACAGCCGGATTGAGGCCGGCTTGCCGGGCAGATTGACGATGAGGCAAGCTCCGCGAATGCCGGCTGTCTGACGCGAGAGGATCGCTGTTGGAACCTGCTTCAAGCTTTCCGCCCGCATCAATTCGCCGAAACCCGGCATCATCTTTTGACAAACTGCTTGCGTCGCTTCGGGCGTCACGTCGCGAACCGCGGGGCCGGTGCCGCCGGTGGTCAAGATCAGGCAACAGCCTTTGGTGTCGGCAAGATCCCGCAATGTGGCTTCGATACCTGCTCGGTCGTCGGGAATGACGCGGGCGACCGGCTCCCACGGCGAAGTGAGCAATTCGGCCAGCACATCGCGGATCGCGGGGCCGCCTTTATCCTCGTATTCGCCTTTGCTGGCGCGGTCCGAGACGGTAACAATACCGATGCGCGCGATCATGGGCGGCTCCAGAAACGATTCCTGCGCCCCTATACACGATCACGGCCGGCGAACCAGATGTCGTGCACCGGTGTTATCTTTCAGCCGGCCTTGAGGCAGCTCAAGTTTAGCGGGTTTGGACCGTGGCAAAGGTTTCCCATCGGGTCAGCTGGACAGGAGGTTCCGATGACTCGCGGCACGATAGTAGCGATCGCGGCGGGCCTTGCAGGCTTTGGTCTGTTCACTGCTGTTCCGGCAGAGGCGCAGCGGCGCTTCGTCAAGCCGTACTATCAGGAGGACTATGACACGCGCGGTCCGGCGCGCGGTTATGAGGGGTTCTTATTTCCTGACTACTACTGCTCTTACAAGCGTTACCCGAAGCGGGTCTGCTCGGGTGACAAGCGTGGACGCGAACGTTGTCGTGTCGTCGGCTGGCGGCTGGAGCAGACGTGCCAATAATCCAAAATCTTGCGAAAGGCTGACGACATGCTCGACAACCGCAACACGCCGAATGAACTCGATGAAATGTTCCCGGCCGCCAAAACCATCATTCACGGGCTGAAACTATCAGATCCACACTTTGCCAAGCTTGCCGACCGCTACCACGAGCTCAATCGCGAAATCCACCGGATGGAGACGAACGTGGAGCCGGTGTCGGACGAAACGGTGGAAAACGAGCGCAAGAAGCGGCTTGTGGTGCTGGACGAGATTTCCGAGATCATCGCGAAGGCGTCCGCACAGGGCTGATCGGAATTCGTCGCAACGTAAGGCGGATTGGTGCTGGCGCCTGAAGCGGGCGCGGCGCTGCAGGATGGCGCATTGTGGGCGCCCCACCTGCGCGCGATGATCGGCGCTGATTAGGCTTGCGCTTGAAAGTTCCGCATGTACGGACGAATGCTCGTATCCCCCGATTTTGTTGTTCCCCCGCGGCTCGATGGGCCGGGGTTTTATTTGAGAATGCTGTCTGTTGATGACCTAGAAAAAGACTTCGAAGCGGTTGTCGCGAGTGCCGAGCGGTTACGTGGGCTGCTCGATCCGGACAGCCCTTGGCCCAAGGGGCTAACGAAGAGTGAGGACCTGATCGACTTGGCGTGGCACCAGCGCGAGTTTACGATCCGGCACTCGTTCGCCTACACGATGATGGCAGCGGACGAGAGCCGTTGCCTTGGCTGCCTTTATATTTTCCCGAGCGATCGGCGCGGCTTCGAAGCCGCCGTTTATTATTGGGTGCGCAGCGGGCCCGATGTTGAGGCGCGCGATGCGGACTTGGGCCGCCTCGTCCGGTCGTGGCTTGCAGAGGATTGGCCGTTCGCTGCGGTCGCATACCCCGGACGTGATATATCGTGGACCGACTGGCGGGCGCTGCCGGTCCGGCAGTGGTCATAGCCGGACGCTTTCGTGGAATGGCTTGCGTGAGTTTCAACCCGCGGTGAAACTGGATCATCGTGGTAATCGTAGCGTCCCCAGGGGACGACCGCGGAGGACAGAATGGATCACGACAGCGTCAAACTTTATTATGGCAAGGTTTTGAAATCGTCCGAAGATCTGAAAACGTCGGCTTGCTGTACGGCGGGTGATATGCCGGCGCATTTGAGGGTGCTTGCCGCCAATGTCCATTCGGACGTGGCGGCCAAATACTACGGCTGCGGACTGGTTCATCCATCCGATTTAAAGGGGCGGCGCGTGCTCGACCTTGGAGCGGGATCGGGACGGGATGCCTACATGCTGGCGCAGCTTGTTGGCGAGACCGGCGAGGTCGTCGGCGTCGATATGACGGAAGAGCAACTCGACGTGGCGCGCCGGCACGTGGATTGGCACGCGCAGAAGTTCGGATACGCGCAGCCAAACACGCGCTTTCTGCAAGGTTACATCGAGAGGCTCAGCGATCTCGGGCTCGAGCCAGGCTCATTCGACGTGATCATTTCGAATTGCGTGATCAATCTGTCGATCGACAAGCCGGCCGTACTGAAGGGCGCTTTCGACTTGTTGAAACCCGGCGGCGAACTCTACTTTTCCGATGTCTATGCGGATCGGCGCTTGAGCTTCGATCTGGTGAAAGACCCGGAGATTTACGGCGAGTGCCTTGGCGGCGCGCTTTACTGGAACGATTTCCTGTCGCTTGCCAAGCGCGCAGGCTTTCACGATCCGCGACTGGTCACCAGCCGGTCGGTTGCTGTCAACAATGACGCGATCCGCAAGAAACTCGGCACGGCGCAATTCTTCTCAGCAACATACCGCTTGTTCAAGCTCGATGGACTTGAGCCGGCCTGCGAGGATTACGGTCAAGCCGTGATTTACAACGGTACGATCGAAGACGAACCCGACGTGTTCGTCCTCGACGGTCATCATCACATCGTCAAGGGACGCATCTTCCCCGTGTGCGGCAACACGTGGCGGATGCTGGCTGATACGCGCTTTGCCCCGCACTTCACATTCGTCGGCAACTTCGACACGCATTTTGGGATTTTCCCCGGCTGCGGAACGTCAATACCTTTCACGTCAACCGACGATCCGAAAGGCACCAGCGGGGCCTGCTGCTGAGATGCGGCTGACTGCGATCGTACTTGCGGCGGGCCGGTCGCGGCGATTTGGAATAGAGAACAAGCTACTTGCCGACCTCGACGGCGAGGCCGTGATTGTGCGGACGATGGCATCGATCACGGCCGTTTTTGACAACCCCATCGTGGTGACGGGTCCCGATCACGCGGCCATTGCTCAGGTCCTTTGCGCATTTGCGATGCGATTGGTGCGGTGTGCCGGTGATCAGGATGGTCTGGGGTTTTCCATCGCGGCGGGTGTGCGGGAGTTAGCGGCTGAATGCGACGGTGCACTCATCTTGCCGGGAGATATGCCGCTGGTGACGCCTCACACCCTGCGCGAGGTGGTGGACGCTTTCGCAGCGCACGAAGGACTACGCATCGTTCATGCCGTCGATCGCGCCGGCGATCAGCGCAACCCTGTGCTGTGGCCGCGCAATACGTTTGCAAAGCTTGCGTCCCTTGAGGGAGACCGCGGTGGTAAAGCGCTTATCTCCGACGCCGTGACGGTGGTGGCTCGCGACGACGCCGAGCTAATGGATATCGACGACCGTGCGGCGCTGGACCGCGTGAGGGCGATGTTTCACCAACGTCATCCAGTCGTCTGAAGAATTTTTCTGGCGACGGTCGAAAGCTTGGCAAGACGGAATATCTCCTATCCGCCGTTCAATCACGGAAATGTCACGGGATAACTTGAGCCGTCACAGGTCGAGTGTTTCGAGAAGGACTAGAATATCCATGCATTACAGCAGCAGGTCGCGCGTGTCTTAAAGCTTGCTTTGCACCCAATCCGAAGGCCGCGTCGCGTTTCTCACCTTCCACTGGGAGAACGATTATGCAGTCACACAATCAGCCCGATAAGGATTATCAAGCCCTCGAAGCGCGGGCCAAGGCGACGTTGGAATTGTGGATGGCCATGCAGAGGCCGGTCTTCTCGATGATGACGGAGATCAATGGGCGGCTCATTGATCAAGCGTTTCGTGTCAATCAGGCGTGGCTCAACCTCATGGTCCGCTGCGTCGAGCAGGAGATCGCGGCGACGCAAAGAATGATGGCGTGCCGCAATGTCAACGAAGTCGTAACGGTCTGCCGCGATGTCGTCGACACGGCGCAGCGCGAAGCGCGTGTGGAAGCGGCCGCACTGACGCGTCTCAACCAGCAGGTCGCGGGCGAGACACTGGCTGCATTCCGCGACAGTCTAGAAGAGGCCGCGCAAGAATTGCGGCACTGATTAATGCGCCATCCGACTCCGCTTGCGCGGAGCCGGCCGGATGGCGCGGAAGTATGAATGCGCCATCCGACTCCGCTTGCGCGGAGCCGGCCGGATGGCGCGGAAGTATGAATGCGCCATCCGACTCCGCTTGCGTGGAGCCGGCCGGATGGCGCGAAGTATGAATGCGCCATCCGACTCCGCTTGCGCGGAGCCGCCGGATGGCGCGGAGTGAGGGGCTTAGCTGGCCGCGAGCTTGTGCATGGCAAACGGAAGTTGACGAATGCGCTGACCGGTCAATCCTGCGATCGCGTTGGCAACCGCTGGGCCGAGCGGCGGCACGCCGGGTTCGCCGATGCCAGTCGGCGGCTCGGTAGACGGCACGATGTGCACTTCGACTTTCGGCATTTCGTTGAAGCGCAGCACTTCATAGTCGCCGAAGTTGGTCTGGTCGACGACGCCATCCGTGAGCGTGATGTGCGAGTGGAGCACCGCGCCCAGTCCATAACCGATGCCGCCTTCAACCTGCGCGACGATATTGTCGGGATTGATCGGCAAGCCGCAATCCACCGCGCAAACGACGCGATCGACCTTGGCCTGACCATCGACAATTCGGACCTCGGCCACTTGCGCGACAAAGCTCTTGAAGCTTTCGTGGACCGCAACGCCGCGCGAGACACCGGCGGGAAGGGGCGTGCCCCAACCGGCTTTTTCCGCCGCAAGCTTCAGGACGGCGGCATGACGCGGGTGCTTCTCCAACATCGACAGCCGGAACGCGACGGGGTCCTTACCGGTACGGACAGCAATTTCATCGATGAGAGTTTCCATCACGTAGGCCGTGTGCGTGTGGCCGACCGAGCGCCACCATAGCGGCGGTGCGCCAAACTTCTGGCTGTGCAGTTCGACCTCGAAATTCGGGATGGCGTAGGGGGTATCGTGGACGCCTTCGACCGAGGTGCTATCGACCCCGTCCTTGATTGACGTCGAGGCGAAAGCGGTGCCGTCCATGATCGACTGGCCGACAATGCGATGCTGCCAGCCTGCAATCTCGCCGTCTGCCGTCAGGCCCACCTTGACCTTGTGGACGTAGAGCGGCCGGTAGTACCCGCCTTTGATGTCGTCCTCACGGGTCCAAACAAGCTTGACCGGCTTATCAGTGCCAAGCGCCTTCACGATGTGAGCAACTTCGGCAACGTAGTCGGCATTATAGACGGCGCGCCGGCCGAATGAGCCCCCGGCCCACTGCGTTTTGATCGCAACATCTTCCGGCTTGATACCCAGAATTGCCGATGCGACGGCTTGATCGATTGTCTGCAGCTGCGATCCCGACCAGATGGTTGCCTTACCGTCCTTAAAGGCGAGGATTGCATTCAACGGTTCCATGGGCGCGTGCGCCAGGAAGGGGAAGACGAATTCGGCTTCGATCACGGTCTTGGCGCCGGCTACGGCCTTTGCAGCATCACCATCCTTGCGGACCGAAAGACCCGGCTTGTCGGCGAGTGCCTGGTACTCGGCGATAAGTTCGGCGGTGCCGCGCTTTTCGGCGGCTGCCTCGTCCCACGTGATCTGCAGGGCGTCGCGGCCTTTGATGGCTGCCCACGTCGAGGAGGCCACGACGGCGACGCCGCCGGGAATGGCGACCACATCGCTCACGCCCTTCACAGCTTTGGCCTTGGCGGTATCGACGGCGGCGGGCTTACCGCCAAACCTCGGTGAACGCGCGATTACCGCAACGCGCATGCCGGGAAGTTGAATATCCTGTGTGAAGACAGGAGCGGCGCTCACCTTCGCCTTCTGATCGAGGCGCGGGAACGACTTGCCGATATAGACAAAATCCTTCGGGTCCTTGAGCATCGGATTTTCGGGCACCGGCATTTTGGCCGCGGCGGCCGCCAACTCACCAAAGGTGGCCTTATTGGTGCCGTCCGTCACGACGCCCTTCGCAACCGTGATCTTAGACGCGTCGATTTTCCAAGTCTGAGCCGCGGCAGCGACGAGCATCGCCTTTGCGGCCGCACCTGCCTTACGGTACTGCTCAAACGAATTGGCCATCGCGGTGGAGCCGCCTGTGCCCTGTACACCGAACTGGAAGTTTTTGTAGACGGCCGCATTGGCGGGCGCGAATTCGGCAACCATCTGCGACCAGTCGGCGTCGAGTTCATCGGCGACCAGCGTTGCCAAGCCGGTGGCGGTTCCTTGACCTTTGTCGAGGTGCTTCGACAGCACGATCACTTTATTGGCCGGCGTAATGGTGACAAACGGGTTGAATACGGTGTCGCCTGCCGATCCCGCGGCGGCTGTCGCCGGCGTGGAGGAGGCGGCCGGGAGATAGGCACCAATGACAAGGCCGGCGCCTGTGCCGGCAGAAAGGCGCAAAAAGTTGCGGCGGTCGACCGCGGTCGTTCGATGCTTCGTGGTGTTATCGTTAGCCGATAGGGCACGGACGGCGCCGGCGATATTGTCTTTGAACATGTGTGCGTCCCCCCTCAGCCCTTCAACGTTTCGGATGCGGTCAAAATCGCGGTGCGAATTCGACCGTAGGTGGCGCAGCGACAGAGATTGCCTGTCATCGCTTCGACAATATCGGCATCGGTAGGGACTGGCTTACCGTTGAGAAGCGCGACGGCGGCCATAATTTGACCGGGCTGGCAGTAGCCGCATTGGGCGACGTCGTGTTTTTCCCAGGCTGCGCGGACCGCCTCTGCAGTGCGACCCTCAAGTCCCTCGGGCGTGGTGATCTTCTGACCGGCGAGGCTTTCAATCGGCGTCACACAGGCTCGGATCGGCGTGTCGTCCGCATACATCGTGCAGGCTCCGCAGAGGGCCTGGCCGCAGCCGAATTTCGCACCGGTGAGGCCGAGTTCGTCGCGGACGACCCAGAGCAACGGTGTATCTGGATCTGCGGCGACATCGACGTCGCGACCATTGATCGACAGCTTCATTCTCAAACCTCCGGGTGGCTCAATGCTATGGCCAATTCAACGCGCCAAGGTCTCTGTTCGTGTCGAACAATTTTATGTCATCTGAACGACTTGGAAGAACATCATAGCCTACCGTGCTGCGCCGCAACTCTTGCAACCTAGCGTATGTGGGAGTTCGTTGCCGACCATGCAAGCAGCCGTGTTCAACCGCAAAATAAGCGGTTACAGGAACACGGCGGACTGTTTTGGATTTCCTTGGAACGTAGGCCGTGGCGGAGAGAGTGGGATTCGAACCCACGGTAGAGTTTCCCCTACACACGCGTTCCAGGCGTGCGCCTTAAACCACTCGGCCACCTCTCCCCGCTTTGGAGCGGCGCACTTAACCCGAACTGCGGGTTGATAGCAACACGTCACTCCGCGGCCACGTTGCTCAGGCAAGCAAACCTGCCGATCCACATTCCGCAGCCAAACTTGGGGGGTCTGGCGAGATCGAGACCTTGTCGGCGGCGTCAAAGCGCGGCATGCCTCGTCGTCAATTCGCCTCGTCCGACCGGAGCCGTCCGCCATGTCCGTTTTCAGGTTCCTTGCCGCGCTGTTCGCGCTCATCGCGATTATTGCCTTCATGTCGGATGCGACGCCGCAGATCACCGGGACGGGACCTTTTGTGCCGACGACGCTTGAGGCACAGTGGGAGCGGACGTCGCCCAATTCGCTCAAGGGCGCGCAAAGCAATGTTTCAGAGGGGCTCGCGCCGGGGGTCGTGGACCGCACTGGAGGCAATCGCGCTGCGTCGTCCGACTTGGGGCGTCTTCGGTGTGCTGGCCTTGATTTCGGGCCTTATCGGACGCCGACGTCACCGCGTAAACGTGTATGTAAATTAGTTATGCGAGTGGCCGCGCGAAAAGTGCGGCGGTCTGGCCGATGGGGCTGCCATTGGCGAAGTCTTCCACGATGCCGATCAGCATCAACAGCAGCACCACGCCGATGACGGCCAGCATGAACGTGTTGTGCGAAGCATTGAGCTTGGCGATTTGTGCCTCGTCGACGAGCGTGTTCTCCGCGTCGCTGGCCTTGACGCCCAGCATCTTGCTGCGCACCGACCGGCGCACAGATCCGCGGTCGATCAGCGGAAGACGGGCCCGTTCGGCGATTTTGCGAGCGATTTCCGGATACGGGAATACGGCATCGTCGTCGGCTTCGCTGACGTAGCCAAGGCGCACGATGGAGCCGTCCTTCAGATTAACGCGCGCACCTTTCATGAGCACAGGCACCAATCCGCCCCCGTAAATCTCACGGCGCGTCTCGACGGATTCAACCTGATCGTAGGGAAATTCATAGCTGCGGTAGCGCAGCATGGGGGTTGGGCCACGACCCGACGGCAGCGTCATGCGCACTTTATCGCGGCCGAGATGAACGCGCGTGCGAATTGAAAACATCATCTCGACGAAGACGAGGAACATGACGGCGGAAAAGATGGCGGCGAGCACCAGCAGGCCTAAGTTATCCGTGAGATGGCCGGCGGCGGCACGCATGCCGATCATCGCGGGAAGGCTGGCGAAGAATGGCAGGAGGAGAAGGAAGACGAGGCAGAAGATCGTCGTGCGGACCGTGCTGGCAGCATAGTCCTCGGGCTCGTAGGCATACGGGTCCGCGGGGGCCGCACTTTCGGCAGCGGCGGGCGGAGTAACCGGTTCCACAGCCGGCTGCTCCTTCGGGCCGATATCGGGGGCCGTCGTGGCCGGCGTTGCGCTCTCCAGCATTGTCAAGCCTCCCGACCCCATTTGCTCCGACATTGACAAGAGTTTAGCAAGGCTGAGCGAAACCGCCAGCGCCCGCGACCAGTATTACCTGCCGAGAGTTCCGCAGGCCACGGTCGGGCGGGGCACCCAATTCAGCGAGGATAACGCCCATGTTTTTCAAGCAGAAGAAAACCGATATGCCGACCGCCGAAACGGCTCTGCCCGGACGGGCCGAAGCGCTGCCGACAGCGACGCATCACTTTGTAAACGGCAATCCGCTCAAGGGACCCTACCCGGCCGGCAGCCAGATGGCGATGTTCGGCATCGGCTGCTTCTGGGGCGCTGAGCGCAAGTTCTGGCAGCTGGGCGAAGGCATCATCGTCACCGGTGCCGGATATGCCGGCGGCTTGACGCAAAACCCGACATACGACGAGGTCTGCACGGGCCGCACCGGGCACAACGAGGTGGTGTTTGTCGTGTTCGACCCGGCCAAGATCAGCTACGGCGATTTGCTGCGGCTGTTCTGGGAGAACCACGATCCGACGCAGGGCTACAGACAGGGCAACGACGTCGGCACGCAGTATCGCTCCGGAATTTACACTTTCGGCGCCCAACAGCAGACCGAGGCAGAGGCCTCGCGGGATGTGTTCCAGTCCGGACTAACCGCGGCGGGCTTTGGTCGCATTACGACCGAGATCGTGCCGGCGCCAACCTTCTACTGGGCCGAGGACTATCATCAGCAGTATCTGGCGAAGGTTCCGCACGGCTACTGCGGGTTGCGCGGCACGGGAGTCGCTTGCGCACTTCCGACGGGCGTGACAACGGCCGCGTAGACCTCACTGCGCGTCGGCGGTGGCCTTGTGCTCCGCCGGCTTGCGCGGCTTTGTCGTCGCCTTCACCGGCTTGGCGGCGACCGGGGGCGGCGAAGCGGTTTCAATGCGCCCGGCGCTGGCCAACACTGCTGAACACTCGGCCGGCAAATCGGCAAGGGAGAGCGGCGGTTTCGGCTTCACGGGCTTGGCCGGTTGCGCGATCTGGGGCTTGGGTTTTGGTTTCGGTGGGGCGGTGAGGAGTTTGAACCAGTCGTCCAGCTCCTTGCCGCACCCATCGTCGCCGGGTATTGGCGCCTGTTTGGTGCATGTCGGGCTGTCGGCCGGGCAGCCGATGCGAACATGAAAATGGTAGAAGTGGCCCCAGTAGGGGCGCACTTTCGACAGCCAGTTGCGGTCCGTGCCGCCGGCCTCGCACAGCGCTTTCTTGATGGCGGGGTGGACGAGGACCCGCTCCACTTCCGGATATAATGCGGCGCGGCGGACAATATTGATCTGGCCTTCGCCCCAGACCTTCTTGTTCACTGACAGATTGTCCGAAGCCAGCATCGACGTGGCGGCCAGGTTTTCACGTTCGGAATTGGACAAGCGGCGTGATGGCATTGGCGTGAACCAGATGTCGGCGTCGAGGCCCAACTGGTGGGAAGCGTGGCCGGTCAACATGGGACCGCCGCGAGGCTGGGAGATGTCGCCGACAAGCAGCCCCGGCCAGCGATCCTTCTGCTTTACGTCACTGGCGTATTTTTCCAGCAGCGCGATGAGCTTCGGATGGCCCCAATTGCGATTGCGCGAGAGGCGCATGGCTTGCCAAGCGGGGCCATCGATCGGCAAGGCCGTTGCGCCGGCAAGGCAGCCACGCGAATAGGCACCGATGGCGCGCGCCTTGATCGCGGCGGGCGCCTTCACAGCGCCGAACAGCTTCTTGGCCGCAATGGGAGCTGAAGCCTTGGCTTTGTCCGCAGTTGCGGGCTTGGCGGGCGCGACCTCTGGTTGCGAATTGGCGTTGGCATCGACCGCCGGCGGGGCCGCGTCACCCGATGGTGCATCCGCGTCGACCGAATCGACTTTCGCGTTGGCGGTGGTCGAGTCGGTCCCTGGTGCAGGCGGCGGCGCGGGTGCGGCGGCGGCGGCGGCAGCGGCTTTAGCGGCGGGATTGGAGAAAAAAAACGGCGGGTTATCGGCAGCCCATGCGGGAACCGTCGCGGCGAACAGCACCGTCACAAGCAATCCGAAATTGGTTCCGCAAACCCGCATCTTGCCCCATCAAATCATCCGCAGCAGTTTAACCCGGGTGAGGGCGAAAATGCGACCCTCATGCCCGGGGGGCGCCTTGGATGGCAGAAACCAGGCCTCAAAAGCGGAAAAAATGACTAATCGCGCAGTGAAAAAGAGCAAACACCCAGCTAAGGCCCAGTTCGCAGGAAGTGAAAGGCAATGGCTCGTGGATGGTCCGCTGACGCGGCCGGCGCATCTCATTTTCGCGCATGGAGCCGGCGCGCCGATGACGAGCCCGTTTCTGGACCGGATCGCCGCCCTGCTCAATTCAGAACATTTGACCGTGCACCGATTTGAATTTCCGTACATGGCGGAACGCAGCGCGGGCGGTGGGCGACGTCCAGCGCCTCGCGCGGAGACAATGGTCGCCGATTACGAGGACGCTCTTTCTGAGTGCCGGACCCGTATCGGGAGCAGGGCACGCCTCTTCATCGGCGGAAAATCGATGGGCGGGCGGGTCGCTTGTCTTGCAGCCTTGCAAAAAGGGCTGCCCGAGATCGCCGGAGTCGTGGTGATTGGTTTTCCGCTCACGCCGCCGGGTAAGCCGCAAGCGACCCGGGGCGCGATCCTAGAGGCGCTGACCCAGCGCACGTTGATCGTACAGGGGACCCGCGACACCTTCGGCGGTCAGGATGCATTTCAGTCGTTGCGATTGCCGCCATTCGTCCAGCCGCACTTCATCGAGGACGGAGATCACGATTTGCGGCCGCGCAAAGCCAGCGGGCGAACACACGACGAGGCGCTGCAAGAGGCCTCGCGCGCGATAGCGGCGTTCTGCGCGGCGGAGGATGACCGAGATGGTCAGATGCGTTGATGACGCGCACGCGCGGCTCGTTCGAGCGCCGCGCAGGTCAACTTGTCGAGGCCGAGCACGTCGGCCAAAATTTCGAGACAGCGTATCTCTTCGGAGCGGACTTCAAGGTCACTGGCGGCCACTTCGGCGGCGAGCACATAGGCCGTCTCGTAAAGACGTGTGGGCAGCGAACCCTTCACCAACTCCAGCACCGTGCGCAAACCGTTCGGCTTGACGAGCATGCGGCCGCAGGATTGGGCCTCGTCAACCAGCCAATCTCGGTTGTAGCTTTCGAAGGGCGGCAATTCGGCGACAATCGATCCGATGCGGCGCAATTCCTCGTCGGAAATTTCGCGATCGACGGCGGAAATCGTGATCATTGCAAATATCAGAGCTTCCGGGGGCGTCAGTTGCGCGGCGGTCATGGGCGTTCCGATTGTTTGCAGGAGGTCGGTAGGGTCTTGCGATCGCTGCCTGCACGTGTGGTCGGGGCGGTCCGGCGTCAACCCCTCTTCGAGAACAAACCAAATAAAGTCCCGGCCGACGGTGGTCGCGGCCGGGACGACGCAGAACTGGGAACGGTGCAACGCGGCACGAACGAGGATGTCGCTGGGCTCAGCTATAGCCGAGATAGCGTATGGCAGCGGGGCCGAGAATGACCATGAAGAGCACCGGCAGGAAGAAGAGAATCATCGGAACGGTGAGCTTCGGAGGCAGGGCAGCAGCTTTCTTTTCGGCTTCACCCATGCGGATGTCGCGGTTTTCCTTGGCCATGACGCGCAGCGCCTGGCTGACAGGCGTGCCGTACCGCTCCGCCTGAATAAGGGCGGTTGCGACCGCCTTGACGCCTGGAATGCCGGTGCGCTTGCCAAGATTTTCGAAAGCCAGGCGGCGTTCGCCAAGGTAGGAAAGTTCGGCGGTGGTCAGCGCCAGTTCCTCGCCCAATTCGAGAGACTGCTGGGTGATTTCCTTGGCAACCTTGCCGAATGCGGCTTCAACCGACATGCCTGACTGAACGCAAATGAGAAGCATGTCGAGGGCGTCGGGAAATGCCTGACGGATCGATTGCTGGCGCTTCTGTGCGAGGTTCTCGATAAAGACGTTCGGCAGGTAAAAGCCGATAACACCGGCACAGACCGCCATCGCGAATTTGATCATCGGAGGATATTCGAGCTTCATCACCAAGAAGATGTAGAAAAGCGCGAACAGGAAAATGAGCGGCGGTATAGCGACGCGAAAAAAGATATAGGCGACGAGTGGAGCCTGACCGCGCAAGCCGGCGGTTTTCAGTTTATTGCGGACATCCTCGTTGTCGAACTGGGCGCGCAGATCGAAACGATCGACAATCTCCTGCATGTATCCCTTGGGGCTTTGGCGCAGCTTGGCTTGGCTGATCTGACGATCCTTGGCGGCCAATTCCTGCAGGCGCTGCGAGCGCATCTTATCGCGCTCGACCGCCATCACCTTCATGCGCTGATTGAGGCGGTCGCGCTGCAGGAGCGGCAATGCCACCGACAGCACCGTAGCGAAAGCCGCGACGGCCGCGAACATAGTCGCAAGCATCTGCGGATTCATGATGGCGTCGATGATGCCCTGCATGTCGTTTGCTTTCTATCCTGCTTGCCGACCCCTTAAGGGTCCGCGACGTGCTAGAATTTGAAGTTGATCATCTTCTTCATGACCATGATGCCGCAAAACATCCAGAACCCGCCGGCGACCATGATGAGGTTTCCGGCCGTCGTCACGAAGAGCGGCATGATGTAATCGGGCGAGGATGCGTAGGTCATGAACATGACGCCCGGCGGCAGCGATCCCAGTACGGCGGCGGAAGATTTGGCTTCGGCCGACAGCGCCTTGACCTTCATTTCCATGCGGAAGCGGTCACGCAGCACGCCGGACAAGTTACCCAGCGCTTCCGAAAGGTTGCCACCCGCCTGCTGCTGAATGTTGATGACGATCGCGAGGAATTTCACCTCCGAGAGCGGCATGCGGGTGATGAGGCGGTCGAGCGCTTCGGAAAGCGGCACACCGACGCGCATCTGTTCGACAACGTAGCGGAATTCGCCGCAGATTGGTTCAGGGCTTTCGCGGGCAATGATCTGCAAGCACTCGTTGAGCGGCAGACCTGACTTGACGCCACGGACGATGACGTCGATGGCATTGGCGAGTTCCGATTGGAACTTGCGCTGACGACGCTGGATGAGCTTCGACAAGAACCAGCGCGGCAGGCCGAGCGTGCCGATGAGGAGTGCAGCGCCCGCAGCAATCGGAGCTGCGTTGCCGCTGACGAAGATGTAAGTCGTAACGCAACTGACGAGGCCGCAGATGATACTTGCGATCCAGAAGGCGCGCGGCTCGGCGTCGAGGCCGGCTCGTTCGAGGCGGGTTCTGAGAGATACTTTTTCACGCGACTTCGCGCGCGCTTCCATGTCCTTCAGTGATTCGGAAACTTGCTTTTTGCGTTGCGCCGCAATGTCGGCCACGGTGCGCCCGCTAGATGTCTTCTTAGCGCGGCTTTCCGTGACACTGGCAACGCGCTTTTCGGCTTGCTTCTCGCCCGACAGATACGGGTAGAGCAACGTAAAGACGATGCCGGCGAAGGCCAAGGCCGCGAGCAAGGCCACCAGCAAGACTATGTTATCACCCTCACCCATGGGACTCACCGAGGGGGTTACCGTTGCTGTCGAGGACTTCGGCCGAAGCCAGTGCCGTGGCGAGGCGGCCTTCTTCCTTGTAGTACTCGGCGCGGTCCCAGAAACGGGGACGGGCGATGCCTGTCGAGCGGTGGCGGCCGATGAGCTTGCCGTTGGCATCTTCACCCGTCACTTCATAGACGAGCAAGTTCTGCAACGTGACGGTCTCTTCTTCCATCCCGAGGACTTCGGTGATGTGCGTGATCTTGCGCGAGCCGTCGCGCAGGCGCGAAGCTTGAACAATGACGTCGATCGAGCCGCAGATCATTTCACGGATGGTCTTCACCGGCAGGGCGTAGCCGCCCATCATGATCATTGATTCCAATCGGCTGATGGCTTCGCGCGGGCTGTTGGCGTGGAGCGTACCCATCGACCCGTCGTGGCCCGTGTTCATCGCCTGTAGGAGGTCGAAAGCTTCGGGGCCGCGGACTTCGCCGACGATGATCCGCTCGGGACGCATACGCAGGCAGTTCTTGACCAGGTCGCGCATCGTGATTTCGCCCTCGCCTTCGAGGTTGGGCGGGCGGGTTTCGAGACGAACGACGTGGGGTTGCTGAAGCTGGAGTTCGGCCGAGTCTTCGCAGGTGATGATGCGTTCGTCGTGGTCGACGCAGCCGGTCATGCAGTTGAGGAGCGTGGTCTTGCCCGAACCGGTGCCGCCGGAGATGAGAACGTTGCAGCGGACGCGGCCGATGATTTCAAGAATGACCTTGCCGGCCGGAGTGATCGAGCCGAATTTAACAAGGTTATCGAGCTTGAGGCGGTCCTTCTTGAACTTACGAATGGTCAGTGCCGGACCGTCAATGGCGAGAGGCGGGGCAATGACGTTGACGCGTGAGCCGTCGGGAAGACGGGCGTCGCAGATTGGGCTCGATTCGTCGACGCGGCGGCCAACCTGGCTGACGATGCGCTGACAGATGTTCATCAGCTGCTGATTGTCGGCGAAGCGAACGGAGGTTTTCTGCACCTTGCCGTTGACTTCAATGAATGTCGTGGTCGAACCGTTGACCATGATGTCGGCGATGTCGTCGCGCGCCAGCAGGGGTTCGAGCGGACCGTAGCCAAGAACGTCATTGCAGATGTCTTCGAGCAGCTCTTCCTGCTCGGCGATCGACATCACGACGTTTTTGACTTGAATGATCTCGCTGACGATGTCGCGAATCTCTTCGCGTGCCGCTGCCGCATCGAGCTTGGCGAGCTGCGTCAGGTCGATGGTGTCGATCAGGGCATTAAAGACAGTCGTTTTGACGTCGTAATACTCTTCCGAATGGCGCCGTTGCGGTTCCATAGGTTCGGGTGCCGGCCGCGCAGCGGGAGCCGCGGCCTCGGAAGAGCGCGGGGCAGCGGATGCCGCCGGCACTGGAGCCGGCTGGGTCTGGGGAGTGACACGGCGCGGTTGCGCGCCCTCGGTCGAACGCCTGCCGAACATGACTTTTTTTCCTTAGCGCTTCAGCTTGAACTTTTCGAGGAGGGGTGCGAGGGCCGATTTCTTCTCGACCTTCACTTCCTTGCGGTGCGCCAGCGTCATCGCGATGTCGCGGAAAATCGGCGCCGACTTGGCGCGCCCCCCCAATTCTTCGATCATCTGGCCGTTGTTGGAGGCCTGACCGAAGTTCTCCGGGTCGAAATCGATGACTGCGAGCG
The DNA here is from genome assembly GCA_963742405.1 of uncultured Alphaproteobacteria bacterium. Lineage (GTDB taxonomy): Bacteria > Pseudomonadota > Alphaproteobacteria > Rhizobiales > Hyphomicrobiaceae > JAGVSR01. Next base: position 550,044 of record CAVUMB010000007.1, on the reverse strand, counting down.
ACTTGATGCCAAGCGCCTCCTCGAATTCCTTGATCCCGATTTCAGGTCGCTTGGGCATGTTCGCCATGTTGATGACGAGCTGGGGCGCGCTGTCGTTCTTGCGCGACTGTTTCAAGAGCTCGACGATGTTCTTGGCATTGCGCAGGTTGGCGAGATCGGGGGCGGCGGTGATCACCACCTCGTCGGCCTGCAACAGCACACGCTTTGTCCAGGCCGACCAACCGTGCGGCAAATCGACGACGACGTACGGCACGTTCTGGCGCGCAACGTCGATGACCATATCGCAGCCGCCGGGCGTGATGTCGTAGTCGCGGTCAAGAACGACGGGAGCTGCAAAAATGGAGAGGTGTTCGGAACACTTGGTCAACAGGCGGTCAAGCAGCACCTCGTCGAGGCGCTCGGGTGAGGCGAGCGCGTCGGCGATGCCCTGGACGGGGTCTTGGTTGAAATCAAGACCAGTGGTGCCGAAGGCGAGATCGAGGTCGGCAATGATGACGTTCGATTTCAAAGCTTCGGACAGCGTCCAAGCGGCGTTGTGGCAAATGGTCGACGAGCCGACACCGCCCTTGGCGCCAATGAAGGCATAGACGTGGCCGACAGGATCGGATTCGGGGTCGTTATAAAGGTTCGACAGGCTCTCCATGAGCTGCGGCGGGCCGATCGGCGCGACGAGATATTCGCTGACGCCACGCTTGAGAAGTTCGCGGTAGAGAATGACGTCGTTGACGCGGCCGACGACGACCACCTTGGTCCCCGGATCGCAACATTCGGCAAGCTTGTCGAGTTCTCCGAGGAGCTGCTGGCGGTGCAGGGAACTTTCAACCACGATCAAGTTTGGCGTCGGACTTTCCTGATAGTGCTGCACGGCTGCCGTAGCGCCACCCATGTGGACGCTGACGTGCGCCTTGCTTAGCCGCCGGTCCTCGGATGCATCCTGGACGACGCTGGCCATGTGACTGCTCTCGCAGAACGCCTGAATGGAGATGCGCGGAATTGGCCGCGCACGCTCCAGGCTTGCCGGGCCGGCATCGTCGAGGGGGATCTCGATGTCCTGAACGTCCAGGCTTGCGTCCGATGCCGCGAAGTTGGTGTTGGCTTGTCTGTTCATGTGACGACAACCTCGCTCTTAGTTACCATTGGTATCAACTTTTTCGTCTTCGCCCTTCGCGGCGCCGCTAGCTTCGCCCTTGATGTACTTCTGCCAGGTTTCCTGACGGCGTTCGGCGGTGCGGCTGTCCAGCTTGCGCGGGCCGAGCAGATCGGCCGGATTTTGCACCATGGCGGCCAAATTCTTCTGCGAAGAACAACCGAAGTTCGGTGCGGGAAGGTTGCGCGGGTTGCGGGCCAGATTGGTTTGAAAGTTGCTGCACTCCGGTCCCTCAGCGACGTAACGCATGAACGTCACCTTAACCGGCGGAGTCGACTGGCCGGCCGCGTCGAAGGGCTCAATGTTGATGGTCGCATCGGTGAAGCCGTTATCGCGCAGCAGCGCCGCCGTCTCGTGAACGGTGGCGATGGCGGCGGTCTCGTTCGACGAGCCCGACGGCGCGGAAACGATGAGGCGCGTATTGCCGGTATCGCTCATGCGGGCAGAGCGGGCGAAGCCGATCACGTCAGCGCGCTGCGAAGACGATAGCCCGTTAGCTCCGCGGGGCACCTGTAGGTTGAGCGTCTCGGGCTGCTGGGAGACCATGATCGGATGGCGCTGCAGTGGATCGGTCAGTTCCCAGCCGGCGACTCGCGTTTGATCTTCAATGGTCTTGCAGCCGGCCAGCGTGAGGGCGAGGGCGGCGGCGACCGCGATCCGGATCGACACGGCCAAAGGCCGGTCAGAAACGGGGCAGGAGGTCGAGGTATTCGTGATCATGGTGTTCTCTCCAGCCTGTGCCGTCACTCGACGATGAAGCCGTAATCGCCCTTTAGATCGCCGACTGGCTGAGCTGCCGGGTCGTGTCCGTAGATGCGGTTGAAATGTCCGAGGAAGATGCCCTTGAGGTCGGTCGCTTCCGCCAATCCGTCGCTGGGTGCGCCAAGCTGCTGGCGGGCGACCGGTTGGACGAGGTAGGGCGTGACGATGACGACGAGTTCCGTTTCTTCCTTGATGAAATCACGGCTGCGGAACAGCGTGCCGAGCACCGGCAGGTCCTTGAGGCCGGGCAGACCGTCGATGTTCTGGCGCACGTCGTCGGAGATCAGACCGGCAAGAGCGATCGAACCGCCCGAGGGAAGCTCAACGGTGGACTTGGCTTCGCGCTTTGAAAGGGCGGGGATGGAGAAGCCGGAGATCGTCACCGAACCTTGCGTCGAGAGTTCGCTGACCTCGGTCTCGATCTTCAAGCTGATGCGGCCCTCCGACATGACCGTCGGAGTGAAGGCGACACCGACGCCGAATTCCTTGAATGTGACCGAGATGCCGCCCTGACCGTCCGCGACCGGGATCGGGAATTCACCGCCGGCCAGAAACTTTGCCGACTCGCCCGAGATCGCCGTCAGCGTCGGTTCGGCCAGCGTGCGCATCAGGCCGGCGCGTTCCAGAGCACGGATCGCATGGGTGACCTGAGCTGTTGCCATTGCTCCAGCTTACCGGCGAGGCCGGAGTTGCCAAATGGATCGCCCGCGCCGACCGGACCCGGGTTAAAGTTCGCAAGATTGCCCGCATCGGCGCCAGAAGTCTGCACGCCTGGAAGTGGCAGGGTGCCGAGACCGGCTGCTGCCGTCAGCGGCAGCGCGTTGCTCGTCAGCAGTGCCGTGGCGAAATTGCCTGCATTGACTGTGGCGCCGATGTTGATGCCAAACTGCTTCAAAAGCGTGCGCTGGACTTCGGCGACGGTCACCTTGAGCATGACCTGCTCTTCGCCTTCGACGGCGAGGAGGTTGATCACGAGATCATTCGGGTCCTTCGCGCTGTCCTTGGTCCACACGCCTTGGCTTTCCCCGACGACTTTGGATTCGAATTCAACAGTGACAAATTGCTTGGCGAGCGCCGTGGCGCGGTTGGCGTCGACTGGCGTGCGCACCGTGCCGGTCAGAATCGCCGACCGGTTGAGCATTTCGACCTTGATGTTCGAACCCGGAATGAGCCGGCGCAAAAGATCTTCAAGACCTGCGGTTTCGCGCTCTACGAAGACTTCGAGCGTGGCGAACTGGTCGCCGTTTTCATCGAAGATGAAGGCGTTCGATTCGCCGAAGCGGCGGGCAACAAGGAAGATTCGGTTGGAACTCTGCACGACCGCATCGACGACCTGCGGGTTCGACACCATGACATCGCGCGCGGCGCGCGGCAGCTCCACGAGGACCGATTTACCGAGGCCGATATTGACCATGCGGCGCTTGCCGGCATCGGCCTCCGTCAACTGGATCAGCGACTGGTGCTGACCAACGCGGCCGGCGTCGAGCCGATCGGAGAAGCCCACGGCTTCCTGGCTGCCAAAGCGCTTTTCGACGTCGTTGCCCGCATGCGTGGGGCTCACGGCCGCTGCGGCCAGCAGTAGTGCTGCGACACCCGCGAGCCGTCTGATCAACTTATAGGACATCGTATATCTGCCTTCCGACGAGCTGCAAATTCGTGTTGATCAGTTCACACCAACGGCACGTGATCTGACGCCGTAACGCAGGACTCGGATGGCGTTTCCGTCTTTCGGTTTTTCGAGAGCTTCGCCGACACCTGGGCCCTTACCGGACGGGTCGACGTCGGCAATGGAGCGCAGCGACAGACTGATGTCGCCCATAGCATTGGCGAGCAGGAGCATTTCGGTTTGCTTCGGCGTCAGTTCGAGCGTGGCGGTATTGGCCGAGCCTTCGGTCGACTTCTTGCCTTCCTTGGTCTCGATCTGCTGGCCGAGGGCGAGGACCCGAACATTCGTGAACAGGGTGTCGCTGACAAACTCGTCGCCGCCGGCCTTGCTGCGCATGCGGCGGATGAGAATGACGTCGACATGGTCGTTGGGAAGGATGAGGCGGCCTACCGCAGTTTCTTCCTTGATGCGGGTGGAGACAGCGCGCATGCCGGCCGGCAGAATGGCGGCAAGGACGCCGCCCTGGCCAGCCTTGACGAGTTTGGCCGGCGTGATCGGTTCGCCGGACAGAATCGGAGAGCGTGCGATAGCACCGGACAACTGGCGCATCGCCTCGCGATTGCTCTTATCGGTGATGAAGCCCTTGGCGGCTTCGGCGGGCCATTCCTGCCAGCGGAAGCTGCCCTCGTTGGTGATCTGGCCGAGACCGATATCGGCGCTCGCCACCAGCACGCGGACCGAGTTGATTTTGACTTCGACCCGCTTTTCTTCCGCCGGCTTGTTCAACATACCCTTGACCATGACGAAGGCCAGGAGTGCGGAAACGCCCGCGATGGAAATGCCGATCAACTGTGCTCGTTTCATTGCGCCACTGCAGTCCCTTTGCGGCGGAAAGACCCCTCTTCCCGTCGTCGGACTCAGTTTTGCGCGACATTCGTCAATGCGAGGTTAATTACCGTCGTAAATCGGCGCGAAGGCCCAGCGAAGGCGTTTACCTCTTATCAATGTTTTCAAAATTCGTTCGTGGTGGTCTGTCAGGAGATCAAGGCCCGGAAGAGTTCGGTTTTGGGGTAGACCAAAAGGCCACCGGCACAAATGGCGAGACCGTAAGGGATCCCGTTGCCGCCTTTGTGCAGGCGGGCGGCCCATTCAGGCAGCGCGAAGCCGCCTAAAGGAACGCTGCGAACCGCGAGAAAGAGCACAGCCAGGACGCCGCCCGCGACGGTGACCGTCGTGACGAACGGCAAAAGCTGGTCAAAGCCAATCCAGAGCGCCGCAGTGGCTAGCAGCTTGGCATCTCCGCCGCCGAGTAGATTGAGCGCGAAAAGGCCGATGCCGAATGCGAGCACGATCGCGAAGGCGGCAAGATGCATCAGAGCCGTATGCATGGGAACGCCGGCCAGCAGAACGGCCAACGGAAAGCCGGCGATCAACGCCAGAGAAATCCGGTTCGGGATGGTCATCGTGAAGACGTCCATCACCGCGGCATAGGCCAACACTGCGGGAAACAGCAGGAGAACCGGATATTCGAACACGCGACCAACTCCACGACAAACGCGACGTGGTCGAAGGTGCCTGAGTTTGGTTAATTGGCGGTAAACGCGCGGCGCGCCGGCATCTGTGAGCGAAACTCTTTGGCGTCAGCGGAAATGTTTGGAGAGTTTGAGGCCCTGCGCCTGGTAGTTGGAGCCCAAGTCGCGGCCGTAGAGCATTTCTGGAACTTCGACCATGCGCTCGTAAACCAGGCGGCCGATGATCTGACCGTCTTCGAGAATGAACGGTACCTTGTGTGACCGCACTTCTAGGACGACCCGGGAGCCGTGGCCGCCGGCCGCTTCATGGCCGAAGCCGGGGTCCATGAAGCCGGCATAATGGACCCGGAATTCGCCGACAAGCGGATTGAACGGCATCATCTCGGCGGCGTGAGTCGGTGGAATGTGAACCGCTTCCTTAGACGCCAAGATGTAGAATTGATCCGGATCGAGGATCAGACGGCGGGCGCCGCGCACGTCGATTTGTTCCCAGAAGTCTTCCGTCGCACAGCTCTTGGGCGCGTCCACATCGACAACACCCGTATGGCGTTTGGCGCGATACCCGACGAGCCCAGAGGGTCCGCCCGTGAGATCGACCGACAATGCGATGCCGTCGCTGATATCGCCTGAGCCGCCGGAGACCAGGGTTTGTTGCTTGTGCAGGCGAGCCAGCGCGATGTCGTCTTCGCGTGGATTGCCCACGCGGAAGCGCAGCTGGCTGAGCTTCGATCCGGTGCGAGCGAGTATGGGGAACGTCTGCGGGCAGATCTCGGCGTAGAGCGGGCCTTTATATCCGGTCGGGATCTGGTCGAATGCGGCAACGCCATCGGCGATGACACGGGTGAAGACGTCGAGACGGCCAGTGGAGCTTTTCGGGTTGGCGGAGGCGGCGATCGTGCCGGGCAGGCCGAGGCTCTCTAACAAGGGTACGATGTAGACACAGCCGGTCTCGAGCACGGCACCTTTGGTGAGGTCGATCGTGTGCAGCTTAAGGTCGCCGAGCTTGTCCATGACCTTCGTGCCGGGACCCGGCAGGAAACTGGCGCGAACACGGTAGGCCTCGCTGCCAAGGCGCAAATCCAGACTGGCCGGCTGGAGTTGGCCCGGCGCCAAAGGTTCGGCCAGCTTGACGGCGCCGCCCGAGATCAGCGCCCGGATCGCCTGCGCGGGGAGAATGCCGTCGATCACGGCAACGCCGATGCGCCGCGTGCGCCCCGGTTTCGCCTTCAATGCCGTCTTCTTCGCCATATGTCCGGACCCTCTGTCTCCTCGCCTCTAAAGCATGGCTGGCTTGACGCCAAGGGGAGGGGGCGGTATTCCCGCCGCCATCGTCGTGGTGATTTGGCCGGCCGGCTTGCAGCCACGTTAAAGAACTCGCTAAAGGGCCGCGCGGACCCGGAATTCCCGGCGCACGGCTCCTTAGCATGAAGGAGAGTGCCGCAGGGCACCGGGTTTTTTTGTTGCGCGGCGTGGCGACGCGTCCGCAAAGGAGCTGACGGATATGACCGTGGACAGGACGGACGCCGATATCGCGGCGGGTTGGGCACCGGAAACGCAACTGGTACACGGCGGTACGTTGAGATCGCAGTTTGGCGAGACGTCCGAGGCGATCTTCCTGACGCAAGGGTTCGTCTACACCTCGGCCGAGCAGGCCGAAGCGCGCTTCAAAAACGAAGACCCCGGATATCAATATTCGCGTTTTGCCAACCCGACCGTCTCAATGCTCGAGGAACGGCTGCGTATTTTCGAGGGCGCGGAAGCCTGCCGGGCGACGGCGACGGGGATGGCCGCCGTCAACGCAGCGATCATGTCTTACCTGCGCGCGGGCGACCACATCGTTGCGGCACGCGCCATGTTCGGCTCTTGCCGCTATATCGTCGAGACGCTGTGTCCGCGTTTCGGGATCACGCCGACGCTGATCGACGGTCGCGACCTCGCTGAGTGGCGCAAGGCCGTGCGGCCAAACACAAAGGCTTTCTTCTTCGAGACGCCGGCGAACCCTACGCTCGATCTCGTCGACATCGCCGCGGTGTCGAAGATCGCGAAGGAGATCGGCGCGCTCGTCATGGTCGACAACGTGTTTGCAACGCCGATGCTACAGCGGCCGCTAAAGCACGGCGCGGATGTCGTCATCTATTCGGCGACCAAGCATATCGACGGTCAGGGGCGATGCCTGGGAGGCGCGGTTCTGTGCTCGGACAAGTTCCTTGTCGATCATCTGCAGGACTATTTCCGCCAGACGGGACCGTCGCTCAGCCCTTTCAATGCCTGGGTCATGCTGAAGAGCCTGGAGACCATGCCGCTCCGGATCGCGGCGCAGTGTGCCAATGCAGCGGTGGTCGCGGACCATCTGGCCGGCAAGCCGGGGGTTGTGCGCGTCCTTTATTGCGGGCGCAAGGATCACCCGCAGGCGGCAATCGTAACCAAGCAGATGACGGGCGGCGGGCAGATGATCGCGTTCGAACTGGACGGCGGCAAGGACGCTGCGTTCCGGTTCCAGAACGCGCTGCGGCTGATCAAAATTTCCAACAATCTGGGTGATGCCAAGAGCCTGATCACCCATCCGCCGACGACGACGCACCAGCGTATCGGTCCGGTGGCGCGGGCGGAACTGGGCATCGGAGACGGCATGCTGCGGCTGTCGGTCGGGCTTGAGAACGCGGGCGACCTGATCGCCGACGTCGAGCGCGGACTGGCGGCGGCCCGTGGCGGCTGAGCAGCGGGTTGACCGCTGCTTCAGGCCGCCTAAACTTCGCTGCAACCTGCAGAGGGACACACGATTGTGAGCGGCGACTTTCTTTACGAGGCCAAAACCCAAGACGTAACGGTGCGGGTCCGACCGGAGTATCAGTCGGAGCAATCCTCACCCGACGAGGGTTATTACTTCTGGAGCTACACGATCGAGATCCAGAACAACGGCAGCGTTCCTGTGCAGTTGAAGACGCGATCCTGGCGCATCACAGATGCCGCCGGGCGGACGGAAGAAGTTCGCGGTCCGGGTGTTGTGGGGCAAACGCCGGTGATCGATCCGGGGCAATCGTTTACCTATACGTCTGGCTGCCCGCTGCAAACGCCGTCGGGCATCATGGTTGGCAGCTACCAGATGGCAGGCGACGGCGGGCGGCTGTTCGATGTCGCGGTGCCGGCGTTTTCGCTCGACAGCCCCTTCACCGTCAAAAGCGTGAACTGATATGCACAGGCCCGGCGACACCGTGGCTGCCATTCTCGAACGCCTCATCAGCTTCGACACGACAAGCCACAAAACCAATATTGCGCTGATCCTTTACGTGGAAGATTACCTGCGGGGTCTCGGCGTTGCGTCGTTTCTTGTGCCGACGGCCGATGGACAGAAGGCGTCGCTGTTTGCCACCATCGGCCCACACGACGTGCCGGGCGTTGCGCTATCGGGCCACACGGATGTGGTCCCCGTCGATGGTCAGGCGTGGGACACTGATCCATTCACTCTGATCAGCCGCGACGGACGCTATTGGGGACGCGGCACCAGCGACATGAAAGGTTTTCTGGCCTGCGTGCTCGCCGCAGTGCCACGCTTCAAGGCCGCAAATCTCAAAAAGCCGGTCCATATCGCGTTTTCCTATGACGAGGAAATCGGCTGCATCGGAGTCCGCCCGATGATTGCCGAGATGGGCACGAAACTGCCGCTGCCTCGCGTCGTCATTGTCGGGGAACCGACGGACATGCGAGTTGTCGATGCGCATAAGGGGCCGGTGCGGTGGCAAATCGACATTGCGGGGCTGGCGGCGCATTCAAGCATGGCGCACCTGGGTGTCAATGCGATCACGTATGCCGGGCTCATCATTGGTGAGCTGACGCGGATCGAGAGCGAGCTTGCCGCAATTGTGCCCGACGCGCGTTTCGAACCGCCTTATCCAACCTTGCAAGTGACAACGATCGAAGGCGGCACGGCATCGAACATCGTACCGGTGTCATGTCGCTTCGGGTTCGAAATCCGTTCGATGCCCGGGCTCGACATCGGCGCGATCGAAACCCGGCTGCAGCGCTTCATTGCAACGCAGTGCTTGCCGGCCATGAAGGCACGGGCACCGAACGCCGGTATTGCTCTCACGCGGAAAAACTATGTACCTCCGTTCAGCGCGGGTGACGGCTCCGAGGCCGTCGAACTCGCGCTGGCATTGGCCGGGCAGAATGAAACATTTGCTGTCTCCTATGCGACGGAGGCGGGGCTGTTCCAGGACGCCGGCGCGGCATCGGTTGTGTGCGGGCCGGGCAATATTGCGCAGGCCCATACCGCGAACGAGTGGATTGCGGCCGCCGAACTCGACAAATGTATGACGTTCATGGACCGGCTGGCGGACTGGTGTGCGACCTGATCGGGTCAACTCAAGCTTGCCTTCCGCAGCGTTCAAGGCCACTTAGTGGGCGGCTGTGTCGTGCGCTCCAAGTGCTTGCGAGTGCTGCGACGGGCGGGGGATGCCGTGCTGTCAGACACTTTCGAAAACGAGATCGTGCGCGACTTCGCGGAACTCACGTCGCTGGCAGAGGCGCCGGTCGCGCAGGCCGACGATATCGTGCGCAACCTCAGACGGATTTACATCAATGTCTATGAGCGCGATCTGACGCGATACGCACGCGCGGACCGGAAGGCCGTTGCTCCCGCCGTCATGTCCGAAATGTTTCTTCTGCGCACCCGCATTCGCGACCGGATTGCAGAGTGGCACGCTCAAGGGCTCATGACGCGAGAGGCTCAACATGCTGCGCGCGATACGCTGCGCGTTCTTCGGTACGCTTCGGATATGGCGGGAGAAGCGCATTGGGACCATGCCTTCGGGACCGCGACCGACGCGCCGCAGCGGGCATTCAGCGAACTCTCATTCAACACGTTCGTTCATCCGGCATTCGATACCGGCCAGCCGATTGCCTTCCGCTCCGGCGATGTCGTTCTTGTCCGTGGCACGCGAACCAACAGTGCCGCCATCGCACGCATCGGGGACGTCGATAGCCAGTTCAGTCATACGGCGATTGTGTACGTCGATGACGCGGGGCGCAGCGTTCTGGTTGAGGCGCTGATCGAGGCTGGTGCGGTGATCACGCCACTCAAGGAGGCCCTCGACCACGGCATCGCACGAGCCATGCTGTTTCGACATCGCGATGCGGAACTGGCGTCGCGGGCGGCGAAGCTGATCCACGATCATGTGAAGCGGTCGCTCGATGCGGGCTCGCCGATCCTTTATGATTTTTCCATGCAGCTTGGGCCGTCGAACAGGTTGTTCTGCTCCAAGCTGGTGCGGATCGCCTTCGACGACGCCAGCGAAGGACGGCTGAGATTGCCGGCGTTCCCGACACGGTTCAACGCATCGAACGCGGCGTTCTACAAGAGAATCGGTGTGACAGCGGACGTGTCGTTTGCGCCCGGCGACTTGGAGATCGAGCCGTCGCTCGACCTCGTGGCGGAGTGGCAGGACTATCGCTATACCGCGCAGATCCGGCACCAGGATTTCATCATGACAAAGCTGTTTGAATGGATGGAGGTGCACGGCTGGCGCTTTCGCGAAGACACTTCGATCCGGCTGATCGCATGGCTCGGGCGGCTTTCGACACGATTATCGCGGCGGGTGCAGGATCTCGTCGCCAGCCTATTCGCGCGTATCCCGCCGCATATGCCGCGCCGGACCATCGCGACCATCGTGATGCTGGAGAAGACGGCACAGCCGTTGTTGACGGAGTTGCAGCACCAGGACCGCGTGCGGATTGCCATCGACGGGCAGCCGCTGCATCCGCGCGAGGTGTTTGACTATCTGGAAGATGTGCGTTGGCGAGGGCGCGGACAGGTCGGCTATCTGATTGCTCCTCGCAAATGGCGGCGAGCTGTCGCGCGGAGCGGCTGAGGGTCAGGTTCCGCAGAACGTCGCGTGCACGACCTCATCGGGTTGGGGCGGGCGCTTCAGGTCGTCGATACCGGGGCGGTCTTCGAACGGGCGGGCCAATTCCTCGACGAGACGGTGGAACGGGGCTAAATCACCGCGCGAGACCGCGGCCTTTATTGCAGCTTCGACCAAATGGTTGCGCGGGATGATGATAGGATTCACCGCGCGCATTCGGGCTGCAATTTGGGACGGTGTGTGGTTTTCCTTCGCAAGTCTCAATCGCCAGCGAGCGAGCCAGTCATCGAGTGCCGAGGCGTCGGTGAAGAGCGTGCGAAGAGCTGCTTCATGCGCCGGGTCTTCGGCTGCATCCGCGAGGGCACGGAACGTCAGCGTGAAGTCAGCCCACCGTCGGCCATGACCGTGAGCACGTCCTGGATCAGAGGGGTGTCGTCGGCCGTTCGTTCGTGACAAGCCGAGCTTGGCCGCATATCCATCAGCGATGGCGGACTGGAAAAGGGCCGGATAGGCGTCGATGCGCTCCTGCGCGGCAGCAACGGCTTCTTCTTGCGTGTCGCCCAGCAGGGGCAGAAGCGTTTCAGCGAACCGGACAAGGTTCCAGTTGGCAATCGCCGGTTGATTGGCGAAGGCGTATCGGCCCGCGTAATCGACAGAACTGTAGACGGTCGAGGGATGATAGGTGTCCATGAACGCGCAGGGACCGAAGTCAATGGTCTCACCGGCAATCGACGTGTTGTCGGTGTTCATGACGCCGTGAATGAAGCCAACGTGCATCCAGCACGCAATCAAGTTTCGCCTGGCGGGCGATGACGGCCGAGAGCAGGCCGCGATATTTTTCCGGACCCTCTACCATGTCAGGGAAATGACGGGCGATGGCGTAATCGGCGAGCGTGCGGATCGCGTCAGTATCTTTACGGGCGGCGAAGTACTGAAACGTGCCGACGCGGAGGTGGCTCGATGCGACGCGGGCGAGAATGGCACCGGGGAGCGGCGTCTTCGCGATAGACGTGTTCGCCGGTCGTCACCGCGGCCAGTGCGCGCGTCGTCGGGATGCCGAGAGCGGCGAAGGCTTCGCTGACGATGTATTCGCGTAGCACCGGACCGAGCGCCGCACGGCCATCGCCCCTGCGCGAATAGGGGTGGGACCGGCGCCTTTGAGGTGGATGTCGCGACGAGTGCCGTCACGACCGACGAGTTCTCCGATCAGTATGGCGCGGCCGTCACCGAGTTGCGGGAACGAAACTTCCGAACTGGTGCCCGGCGTAGGCCATGGCGATGGGATCGCTGCCGTCCGCAATCAGTTACCTGCAAGAACGGCGACGCCTTCGGGCGAGGCGAGCGCGGCGGGGTCGAGGCCCAGTTCGCGGGCGAGCCCCGTATTGACGCGCACAAGGGCGGGGGCCACCACCGGGGTCGGGCGCTGGCGCGCGTAGAAGCGTTCCGGCAAGCGAGCATAGGAATTGTCGAAAGGGATCAGCAGTGGGTGTGATGCGTCCATGCCTGCAATATGGGTTGGGCCGACGATAAGTTCCACTTTTTCGGTTGGGCCCCGTCCGGGGCATGATGGTCAGGTCAGGCACCACGCGGCGATATGGGCGGCGGGGACGTAGAGTGAGGCAAAGCCAAGGACGGCAATGAACACTCCGGTGGCGATCTGAATCGCGCGGCTGGCTTCCAAACCGCGCAGCGACGCGAGACCCAAACCTGCGACGAGCACGCCCGGCAGCGTACCGAGGCCGAAGCCCGCCATGACCGAGAGGCCGCCCCAAGGTGAAGCCGTGAGCGTCGCGGTGAAGAGGGCGGCGTAGACCATCGGGCAGGGATTCAGGCCCCAAATCACCCCGAGCCCAGCGGAGCTGCCGCCGTGCCATGCAATGGACGCGTGAGGCGCGCCACGGCACTGGAGAGACGTGTCATGGCGCCATCAAGAAAGGCGACCCGCGGCATCATGCCGGCCATCGATAGGCCTGTGAACATGAGCACAGCAGCACCGATGTACTGCAGCAGACGCGATAATTGACGTCGTCTGCGGCCGGATGACTGGCCGAGCCGACAAGCGAGGCGACGATGCCAAGGACCCCGTAGGCGACGATACGGCCGACGTTCAGAAGAACGGCGTAACCGACGCGACGCCACCCAGTTGCGGGTCCGAGCGAGAGAGCGCGCTGCAGGAAATCGCTCCGCACATGGCGCTGCAGTGGAGGGTACTTGCGAGACCCAACACCAAGCCGCCCAGGAATGTGATCTCGGTGCCGTCCATCGCCGTGCGGTCACTTGGCTGTCGGTTTGGATTTTTTCTGCGGGCCGGGTGGATCGTCTTCGAGCGCTCGCCAACCGGCGCCTTCGAGATCCTCGTACTGTCCGTTCTTCAGAGCCCACAGAAACGCTGCCAGACCGAGGAGCCCGAGAAACAACGCGGCGGGAATGAGCCAGGCCAGAGCGATGTCATGACTGCCTACTCCTGTTTGCGGCACACGGTCGAGCGACAGCTTCATCGTACGCAGGCGCAGTGCATTGCCGGTCACGAGGATCGACGAGGTGGACATCGCGATCGCAGCCAACAGTGGCGTAACGTAGCCCAGCACGGCCATCGGTACGAACGCAATGTTGTAAAGAAGGCGATACCGAAATTTTCGAGCGCCATGCGATGGGCGCGGCGCGCGACCTTCAGCATTTCGACCACGGCACCCGAGCTTCTCGCCCTGGAAGACGGCGTCGGCCGCGTTCTGAGCAATGTCGGCCGCGGCGGACGGGGACAGGGACGCATGACCGGCCGCGAGTGCGGGGGCGTCATTCAGTCCGTCGCCGACCATCAGAGTGGTCCGACCGTGCGCTTCAACGCGCGAGACGGTTGAGTTTCTCATCCGGGCGAACCCCGCCCTTGGTAGGCCGTGACGCCCAGTGCGTGTGGCGGCATCAGCGACCGCGTCGGGGCGATCTCCGGACAGAATCTCGATGCGGTAGCCGGCGGCTTGCAGTGCGGCGATGGTCTCGGGCGCATCGCTGCGCAGACGATCTTCGAAGCGGAATCCGACCAGCGCGCGGCCCGGGCGGGCATACCACAGCGACGCGATGTGGCGCGGATCGGTGACGGCTGCGCCCGTGAACAAGGCGGAGCCGAGTCGCTCTTCGCCGTCCGGCGTGGCCAGCGAGAGGCCGGAGCCTGGGAATTCCCGTGACACCGAGCTGGGGCTCAAAAGCGATGCCGCGGGCGCGAGCGGCGCGGACCAGGCCTGAGCGTAGGGTGCCGGCTGACAACGGCGAGACCGGCGGCGCGAGCGAGAACATCAGCGTCGATCGGCTGGTCGAGAGTAAGAGAAGGTTCGCCGATGCTGAGCGTGCCGGTCTTGTCGAAGACGATGGTATCGACTTCCGAAAGCCGTTCGAGCCCGTCAGCTGCCTTGACGAGAACGCCTTGCCCGAAGAGGCGGCTGATGGCGGCGACCTGGACGGCCGGCACGGCCAGCGCCAGAGCGCATGGGCAGGTGATGATGAGAACCGCGATGGCATTGGTCAGCGCCATTTCCCAGCCGTGGCCCGTGACGAGCCAGCCGATCAGCGTCGCCGAGGCCGAGGAGATGGACGGCGGGAGCATAGAGCCGCGCGGCGCGATCGGCGAGGCGCACGTAGCGGCCTCGCGTCTGCTCTCCGGCCAGCATTAGACGAGACAGTTCCGCCAGCAGCGTGTTGTCTTCCGTGGCGGTGGTCGTGACCGCGCAAGGGGCGGCGGTATTGAGCGTGCCAGCGTGAACGCGCTCGCCGCGCGAACCGCCTTCGGTAGCGTTTCGCCGCTGAGCAGACTTTCGTCGATCTCGCTGTCGCCATCCGACAATGCCATCGGCGGCAATCCGTTCGCCGGCCGCGACGATCATCGTCATGCCGGGAGTTAGATTGCGTGATGGGATCTGGCGAACGGTTCCGTCCGGATCGAGGACGTCGCCGTCAGCGCTTTCAAGGCTCATCAGATTTTCTGCCGCGCTGCGCGTGCGGGCGCGCATGCTGCTCATCGAGCAGACGGCCGATCAGCAGGAAGAAAACCAGCATCGCGGCCGCGTCAAAATAGACGTGGTCGGTCCCGCGCATGGTCTGGACGAAGCTCATCGCGGTGGCGAGCGTAATGCCGAGAGAGATCGGCACGTCCATATTGAGGCGGCGCGCGGACAGGGCGGCATAGGCCGACTTGAAGAACGGCTGCGCCGCATAGGCGATCGCCGGCAGACGCGATGAGAGCGGAAATCCAGTGAAATAGCGTCTTCATGCTGTCGTCCATGTCGGAGGCATGGCCCGACCAGACGGAAACCGAGAGCAGCATGATGTTGGCGGCGGCAAATCCGGCTACGCCGACGCGCGGCAACAATTCACCGACGCGGGCAGCATGGATTTCATCGCCGCCATCGATCAGCGGGGCCGCCGAGAAGCCGGCGCGTTTTATGGCCGCGACCACGAGTTCCGGGCGAGGTGACCGCAGGATCGAACGTGACGGTGACGCGACGAGCGCTAGAGATTGGCGCGGGCCGTTGACGACGCCTGGTGTGTCGGCGAGTGTGGTTTCGATCGTCTTCAAGACAACCGCCGCACATGATCTCAGGTGCAGTAAAAACCTGCGTTTCGCGCGCCGGCAGCGATGTGGCGGGCGCTCGCGGTGACGTCGCGATTGGGCCGTCGCCCTTACGGCGCCTTCCATAGACGTACCTTCGACTGGTAGACGACGCGATCAGTGCCGCTCAGCGCCTCACGTGCTGCAATCGTCGCCACCCAGTTGCCCGGCTTCGAGGTGCCTACGATTGCCATGTATTCTCCATCGCCGCTATTTGCGTCAGCTTGAGGATGCGATCGTTGCGTATTGGTGGCCGGCCGGCCGAACAACGCCGTGATCTGCAGTCGCTGACACCTTTCTGATCTTTGTCGCGGACGGTCAGGCGCAGTTCGCCACGCTCGGCATCGAGGCGCGCGTCCTTTGTCCAGCCAAGGGCAGCTTGGGCGCGCTCTTCGGCGATGCGATCGTTATAGGCCAGACCTTTTCGGTAAGCGTCGTGCGGTTTCGATACCGCCGAACGTGGAGATGGCTTTGTAGACCAGGAAGGAGTCCGTCGCGATGATGACGGCGAAGAAGCCGAGCATCAGAAAGAGAACATGGCGTCCGGTGATTTCCTTGCGCATGCGCTGTTTGGTGGGCCGCGGTTGTGGTTGCGATGACTTGAGGGCCGGCATTCGAGATGGCTGTACTCATGGGCCAGGGCTCCGGAAGCTTGTATCACGGCTTGACGATGGCGTCGCCGTCGATCTCGGTGACGGTGACTGTCAGGGGCGTCGAATCCGACGTCAGTGTCTTGACTTTATCGCGCGGCAGGGCGGCGAACACTTTGAGCGCCTTGACGTTGGACGGCCCGACTTCGATCGGAATGCTTTGGTCGTCATGACCGATGATCGTGGTGGCGAGACCGTCGATGCCAGCGACGTCGATCTTGAACCGGCGCGGCGTCTGATGCTTGTTGACGATCTTCACCGTGTAGCCGTTGCGAATGCCGCCATCTGAGAGTTGCACGAACAGCGGATTACGGTCGGGAATGACCGCTCACATCGACGCTTGAGCGATTGAGCAGCGCCCAAAGCATGACCGAACCGACAATGGCGATAGCTACGGAATAAAGAATGGTGCGCGGACGAACGATGCGAAGTCCATCGCGCGGCCCCGACGTCTTGCTCTCCTGGTTGCGCTCGGTGGTGTAGGCAATGAGGCCGCGCGGACGGTCGATCTTGTCCATGATGTCATTGCAGGCGTCGATGCATAGCGCGCACTGAATGCATTCAAGCTGTGGTCCGTTGCGGATATCGATGCCCATCGGGCAGACGGCAACGCAGGCTTTGCAATCGACGCAGTCGCCCCGGTCGTCCCAGGTGTCGCCCTTTTTATGCGGGGCACGTGGCTCGCCGCGCACGTCGCGGTAGGATATGCAGCAGGCTATGATGATCGAGCATGGCGCCCTGGATGCGTGGCCAGGGGCACATGTAAATGCAGACCTGCTCGCGGGCGATGCCGCCCAGCAGGTAGGTCGTCAGCGTGAAGATGCCGACGAAGGCGTAGGCCACCATCGGGGCGGTGCCGGTGAGCAGTTCATTGGCCAGCGTCGGCGCGTCGCGGAAGTAGAAGACCAGCGCGCCACCCGTGAAAAGACCGATGAGCAGCCACGACACGTGCGTGATGGCCTTGCGCCAGATGCGGTCAAAGGTCCAGCCGTTCTGGTCGCGACGCATGTGGGTGTTTCGATCGCCCTGCCAAAACCGTTCGACGGCGATCATCAGGTCGGTCCAGACGGTTTGCGGGCACGTGTAGCCGCACCAGACGCGACCGGCGATGGACGTGACGAGAAAGAGACCGAGGGCGGAGATGATGAGCAGTCCGGTGACGTAATAGAATTCCTGGGCCCAGATTTCGAGCGGGCCGAGGAGCAGGCGCTGGTTGGCGAAATCGACGAGGAAAAACTGGTCGGGAAGGCCTGAGCCGCGATCAAAGCGGATCCACGGCAACAGGTAATAAATACCAAGCGTGACCGCCATCACGATCCACTTGACGTTTCGGAAGCTGCCCCGCGCTAGTTTGGGATAAATCGCGGGCTTGCCAGCCCAGCTTCCGACAGCCTCATCGGCTGCCTTGCCGCGGTGGGCCTTTGGCTGTCGCACGGCGTCGATATCGAGGCGAGCAACGCCGGGCGCTGCCTCGACGAGAAAATCTTCGGGCTTGAACGGGCCTGGAGGTTCCATGGTGTTCATATCCGAAGCGATCCTCGTCTCGGCAATGCGGCGAGACAGCCGGGCGGCGGGTCTATTTGCCGCCACCCAGTGAATGAACATAGACGGCAAGCATCTTCACGGTGACCGGATCGAGACGCAGCGACCAAGCGGGCATAGCGCCGCCACGGCCGGTGACAATGCTCTGCGTTACCGCTTCCTGCGAGCCGCCGTACAGCCAGATGCCGTCGGAGAGGTTGGGTGCGCCAAGTTCCAAATTGCCCTGGCCGTTTTCGCCATGACAGGCGGCGCACTGCTCGGCAAAGGTTGCCTTGCCGCGTTCGACGGCTGCCTTGTCGACGCCGTCGGAGCCCGACAGCGAACGAACGTAATTGGCGGCGTCGGCGATCGCTGCGGGTTCTAGAACGCCGTCGAGACCGAAACGCGGCATCGGAGTGTTGCGCGCCTGATCATGACCGTTGCGGATACCGTAGGCGATGGTGTGTTCGACCTGTTCGAGTGTACCGCCCCAGATCCAGTCGTCATCGTTCAAGTTCGGATAGCCTATGGCGCCTTGCGCGCCGCGACCATGACAGCCCGAACAATTGTCGCCGAAGGCCGCAGCGCCGCCGGCAAGGGCAAACTGAAACAGCTCTTCCTTACCTTTGACGTCGGTGATGGGCGTAGCGGCGATGCCCTGGCGAAAAGTTTCCTGCGCGACTTTCGCGGCCTGCACGTCCTTGGCCACCTGAGCGCGCTGACTGTAACCCAGGTAGCCGTGGGTATAGCCGGAGAGCGTCGGCCACGCCGGGTAGACCATCCAGTAGCCAAATGCCCAGACGACGCAGGCATAGAAAACATACAGCCACCAACGCGGCAGCGGCTTGTTCAACTCTTGCAGATCGCCGTCCCAGACGTGCCCGGTGGTCTCGACGCCGGTTACCTCGTCAATGTGCTTATGCCCAGCCATGGTTATTTCACCGTTTCATCGTTGTCGTCGGACTGAAGCGGCAGGCGGGCCGCTCGTTCGAATTTGGGTTTGTTCGCGGGCCGAAACGTGTAGATCGCGATGCCGATGGCGAGCCCCATGAAGATAACGAGTGCAGCCAACTGCGACCAAACTTGCGCGTCCTGATAGGTCATAGTTGCTTCTCCTCAGCGTAGGTTCGGACCGCTGGCGTCGAACTTGGTGAAGTCGACGAGAGTACCGAGCATCTGGAGATAAGCGACGAGGGCATCAAGTTCAGTCGGCTTAACACCGTCGCCGGGAGATTGACCGTCGAACTTGCGCACCTGGGCCTTGGGATAGCGTGCCAGGAGTTCGGCAGCGGCAGGGGTGTCGGGCGCGATCTGCGCGTCAACGTCGGCTGCCGCCTTGGCAATCATTTCTTCCGAATAGGGGACGCCAACAATCTGCAGCGTTTTCAGCTTGGCCTGGATATTGGCATAATCGAGCGGAGTTTTTTCCAAGTGCGGATAGGCCGGCATGATCGAGGCCGGGACGACCGACTTGGGATGGCGCAAGTGATCGGTATGCCAGGCATCGGAATACTTGCCGCCAATGCGTGCGAGGTCGGGACCAGTACGCTTCGACGACCACTGGAACGGGTGGTCGTACATGCTCTCGGCGGCCAGCGAGTAATGACCGTAGCGCTCCACTTCATCGCGGAGCGAACGGATCATCTGACTGTGGCAGTTGTAGCATCCTTCGCGGATGTAGATGTCACGCCCGGCCTGCTCCAGAGGTGAATAGGGCCGCATGCCTTCGACCTTTTCGATGGTCGAGGAAAGCATGAACAGCGGCGCGATCTGGACGATGCCGCCGATCGACACGACGATCAGGATGCCAATGAGAAGGATCAGTGAGTTCTTTTCGAAAATACCATGGTTCATGGATCGATATCCTTCTTACTCGGCCGGCACTGCAGCGACGCCGTGACGAAGTTCGGGGGCGGCTGCGACGCGCGGCTGATCCTTGAGATCGACCGGTTGATCACCGCGCACGGTGCGCCAGACGTTGTAGGCCATCACAAATCCACCGATGACGAACAGAAGGCCGCCGACAGCGCGGATGATGTAGGGCCAGTGCAGGGCTTCAACGGTCTCGATGAAGGAGTATTTAAGGAAGCCCAGGTTGTCGTAGGCGCGCCACATCAAGCCCTGCGTGATACCGGCGACCCACATCGAGGTGATGTAGAGGACGATGCCGATGGTCGAGAGCCAGAAGTGCCATTCCACCAGTTTGATGGAGTAAAGGCCTTCACGCTTCCACAGCCAGGGTACGAGGCAGTAGATGGCGCCAAAGGAGACCATGCCGACCCAGCCCAGCGCGCCTGAGTGCACGTGGCCGATCGTCCAATCGGTGTAGTGGGAGAGCGAGTTGACGGCCTTGATCGACATCAGCGGGCCTTCGAAGGTCGACATACCGTAGAAGGCGATCGACACCACGAGGAGACGCACGACGGGATCGGTGCGCAGGCGGTCCCAGGCTCCCGAGAAAGCTCATCAGGCCGTTGATCATGCCACCCCATGACGGCATCCAGAGCATGATCGAGAAGGTCATGCCGAGGGTCTGCGCCCATTCAGGAAGCGCGGTGTAGTGCAAGTGGTGCGGACCAGCCCAAATGTAGAGAAAGATCAGGGACCAGAAGTGAACAATCGACAGGCGGTAAGAGTAGACCGGCCGTTCCACGCGCTTGGGCACGAAATAATACATGATGCCGAGGAAGCCGGCGGTGAGGAAGAAGCCGACCGCGTTGTGGCCGTACCACCATTGCGTCATGGCACCTTGCACGCCGGCAAACACCGGATAGCTCTGGACGCCCAGGAACGAGACGGGGACCGCCATGTTATTGACGATATGGAGCATCGCAACGGTCACGATGAAGGCGAGATAGAACCAGTTGGCCACATAGATATGCGGCTCCTCGCGCTTCCATAGCGTTCCGAGGAAGACGAGCAGGTAGGTGACCCAAACGATCGTCAGCCACAAATCGACATGCCATTCGGGCTCGGCGTACTCCTTGCCCTGCGTGGCGCCGAGGATGTAGCTCGTGGCGGCGAGGACGATAAAGAGTTGATAGCCCCAGATGACGAACCATGGCCCCCAGCGGCCCGGCATGCGCGCGCGGCAGGTGCGCTGGACAACGTAGAACGACGTAGCCAGAAGCACATTGCCACCGAAAGCAAAGATGACGGCGGAGGTATGCAGAGGACGCAGGCGGCCGAACGTCGTCCACGGGAGATCGAAGTTGAGAGCCGGAAAGGCGAGCTGCCAGGCGATGAAGTCGCCGGCCGTGAAACCGATGACGCCCCAGAAGACGGCGGCAAGCGTCGCGACGCGGATTGGACCATCGAAGTAGCCGCTGCGGTCATCGGAGGGATGCGTAAAAATGTAAATCAGCGCCAGAACACTGGCCAGCGCCAGGAAGACGCCGTGCAGGTTCATTACGGGATCAACGCCTTGTAGCGCCAGGAACAGCCCAAGAGCTGCAAACACGGCCGCGCTGCCCATGGCGAGCGCATTACCAAGAGCCGGCTTTTCGGCCGTTATGCCTGACACGATTTCCCCTCCTTCATTTCGCGATACTGCATTTCGCGAGTCATCAATTTGCTCGACCTATCTTGCACGTCCGGCGCCCTCGTCGGAGTGCATTGTGGTCCTTTTTAATTTAGTCGTGCAAGAGCGCCCGTTCAGCGTTGACCTGGATCAACGACGCCCCCGCCAACAACGGTTGAGATCGTCGCACCGCGACCGCCGGTTAACACCAGCCAGGTCAACACGGGGCACACCATGTCAAAGTCAAACGACCCACCGCACGCGCCGGACCTCAGCCAAGCTGAAGGTTCCGCCTGTCGGACACCCGATCCCATAGGGCTGATCGCAGAGGAACATGCCTTGCAGCGCGAACTATGCGATCTCCTCGAAGCGCTGGCGGATGGTTTGCCGCACAATTTCGATAAGGCCCTGGCACTGATCGCCGTGTCAATTCTCGAAGGCAGTGTTCCTCGGCATGTGCGACTAGAGGAGGAGGCGCTGTTTCCCCGACTGCGCCTCAACGTTGGCGAAGACGATCCACTCAACGCGGCACTGGCGTGTCTTGAGGAAGAGCATGATCGTGACGGAGCAACAAGCGTCGAACTGATCGACGCGTTGCGCACCGCGGCGACCGACGGTTTTGCCAGCAATCCAAACATGCTTGGCTATATGCTGCGCGGCTATTTTGACAGTCAACGCCGTCATATTGCGTGGGAGGACCGCGTGGTGATGCCCAGGGCGCGGCAGGCCCTGACGGCGGCGGATCTTGCGGCGCTGCAAGCTTGGATCATGACGAGCGACCATCCCCGCTGCTCGCATCAATCAATTCTCGCAATCCGTAGCGCGCGGTCGGCACGCAGCGTGTGCGAGGCGTGTCCCAATTCCGGTCCCGTGCTTTCCGTTTGGGAACATTCCGCTGCAAGCGGCAACGTCCTGCCTTTCAATACCAAGAGTTGAGTAACAGCGATGACTCCCGAACTCGTCCAGCGCATGTCCGCGCCCGTCCCGCGCTACACGAGCTATCCAACCGCACCACATTTTTCGGCTAAAGTCGGCGCCATGGATTTCGCCGACGGCCTGCGCTGCCTGCCGCCATCGCAGGCCTTGTCGCTCTACATGCACATCCCGTTCTGTTCGCAGCTCTGCTGGTACTGCGGTTGCAATACCAAGGCGACGCGAAACACCGCGACCATCGCGCATTACGTGCAGCATCTCAAAACAGAGATCCTCATGGTGGCGGCGCTCGTACCCGGGGATAAGCCGCTGGCTCACATCCACTGGGGCGGAGGCTCGCCGAATTCACTGTCAGCCGACCAAATCCGCGAACTCAGCGCGACGCTGCATTCTTCTTTCACGTTCGGCAGCGAGACGGAGTTTGCGGTCGAAATTGATCCCCGCTGGCTCGACGAAAGTCAGATCGAGGCGTTCGCTGCGGCCGGCGTGACCCGCGCATCGATCGGGGTCCAGGATTTCAACCCCGACGTCCAGTCTGCGATCAACCGCGTGCAATCCGTCGAGATGACCCGCACTGCCGTTGATGGCATGCGGGCCGCGGGCGTCAAGGGCGTGAATATCGATCTCGTTTATGGATTGCCGCATCAGACAGAAGACAGCGTTGCCAGTACGATCGATGAAGTGATCCGGCTGGCACCGGACCGGATCGCGCTGTTTGGCTACGCGCATCTGCCGTCACGCGCCAAGCACCAGAGCATGATCGACGAAACGACCCTGCCCGGCACGATGGAGCGCTATCGCCAGTCGCGTCGGGCCGAGCAACTGCTGATCGAAGCGGGCTACGTGACCGTCGGGCTCGATCATTTCGCCCGGCCGGATGATCCGATGGCGTCGGGAGCGATCAAGCGCAACTTCCAGGGTTACACGACCGACAGCGCTGAAGCGCTGATCGGGGTGGGCGCGTCGTCGATTTCGCAACTGCCGACGGGGTACTATCAAAATGCCGTGCCGCGGGCCGATTACGAACGGCGTGTAACCGATACCGGTTTGGCGACTGTGAAAGGCATTCTACTCTCACAGGACGACCGGATGCGCGCCGGCGTCATCGAGCGGTTGATGTGCGATTTTGAGTTTTCCAAATCGTCATTGCAATCGGTGTTTGGCGATTTAGCAAAGCCGGTGATCGAAAAAGCCGACGAACTCGTTGCGGCCGACGCGGAAGGCCTCGTAGAGAGGACACCGGACGGCTTCCGCGTCACGCCGCTTGGCCAGCCGTTCGTGCGCGCCATCGCATCATGCTTTGACGCCTATCTGGGCAAAGGCTCGTCGACGTTTTCTGCCGGCGTTTAGGCTTATCTGAGATAGGCCATCAGACCGCCGGCGAGGGCCTTGACCTCTAGAACATTGCGGGGTGGACCTTGTCCGGCGGCGCGTGGCCGTCGAGGAAGGCCTTGACGTTGATAATGACTTTCTCACCCATTTCGATGCGGCCTTCGATCGTCGCCGAACTCATGTGCGGGAGGGCGACGACGCGGTCGGACGCCAGCAGCTTGGGATTGATCGACGGCTCGTGCTCGAACACGTCGAGACCGGCGCCGGCGATCGAACCGGCCTCGATCATGCGCGCAAGTTCGTTTTCATCGATGACTTCGCCACGCGCTGTGTTGACGATATAGGACGTCGGCTTCAAGAGCTTCAGGCGCCGGGCAGAGAGCAGGTGATAGGTGGCCGGGGTATGCGGGCAATTGACCGAGACGATATCCATGCGGATCAGCATCTGGTCGAGGCTTTCCCAGTAGGTTGCCTCCAGTTCCTGCTCGATGGCGGGGGAGACGCGCTTGCGGTTGTGATAGTGAATCTGCAGACCGAAAGCCTTGGCCCGTTGGGCGACGGCTGTGCCGATGCGGCCCATGCCGATAATACCGAGGCGCTTGCCGAAGATGCGGTGACCGAGCATCCACGTCGGCGACCAGCCGGGCCAGCTCGACTTTGCATCTTTCAGGTAGGTCGCACCTTCCGCCACACGGCGCGGCACCGCGAGGATCAGCGCCATGGTCATGTCGGCTGTGTCTTCCGTCAATACGCCTGGCGTGTTGGTGACGGTGATGGCGCGGTTGCGCGCGGTATCGAGATCGATGTTGTCAACGCCGGTGCCGAAATTGGCGATCAGACGGAGCTGGGGACCGGCCTGGGAGAGAATGCCGCGATCGATGCGGTCGGTCACGGTCGGCACGATGACGTCGGCGATCTTGGCTGCTTCGACAAGGTCGGCATGCGACAGCGGGCGGTCGTCGACATTGAGGCGGGCGTCGAACAGCTCGCGCATTCGCGTTTCCACGATGTCGGGGAGCTTGCGCGTGACGATGACAATCGGCTTCTTGGTGCTTGCGGGCATGAAATGATCCGTGGCCAGGGCAGGTCAGAGGGCCCGCCGCCGCGGCCGACCGGATGCATGTGCGCCCGTTCGACCGGCCATGGTGCGCGCTGGTCCCTCGATGACCCCGTGTCTAACAGAAGGATGACGGGAAAACAAAGTGCTCTGGCGCTGATTTGAGCTGCGCCCGCCTTGCGGTGGTCACAGCGCTATGGCAACCGCAGCGCAGCATGGAGGACTAGGTGTGGGGTGGGGATCTCGGTTCGCGGGCGCGGCATTGTTTGTTTGCGCCATTTCGGCAGTCGCGGGGGCGGGGCTGGCGCAAACTCCCGATGCGCAGAAAGGGCCTGTCAGCGGATTGCCGTTGCCGCGCTTCGTCAGTCTTAAAGCGGACGAAGTGAACTTACGAGCCGGGCCAGGCAAGGACTACCCCACTCAGTGGGTTTTCCGGCGTGCCGGGCTGCCGGTGGAGATTATCAAAGAATACGAAAGTTGGCGGGAAGTTCGCGACGCGGAGGGAGTGACGGGCTGGGTGAGCCAGAACTCTCCTCTCGGGCCGGCGCACCGCACAGGTGTTGCCGTGGGATGTCAAGCCAGGCACCGCGCCGCCCAAACTCGAGTTAAAAGCTGACGACAGTGAACGGGCGACGGCGACCGCGCTCATCGAAGCCGGCGTCATCGCCAATCTGCAGAGCTGCGATAGCCGCTGGTGCTATGTGACGGTCGAAACCTTCAAGGGCTATGTCGCGCAGAGCAAGCTCTGGGGCATTTATCCTGGCGAGATCATCAAGTAGCAGACCGGATACGGCGGCCTACTTTTTCTTGTCGGGCACGAGGCGCACGACCACATCGATGTGTGAAATGCGCATACCGGGCGGCGGCTCGGGTAAGCCATCGACGCGAATCTGCTCGCCGGAAATGTCGATGAGTTCGCCGCGATCCTCGACAAAGAAATGATTATGGTTTGAAACGTTGGTGTCGAAAAAGGCCTTTGAACCGTCGATGGCGAGTTCGCGCAGTAAACCGGCATGCGTGAACTGGTGCAACGTGTTGTAGACGGTCGCCAGCGACACCTGCTCGCCGACGCCAATGACCTCACAGTGCAGCATTTCCGCCGAAACGTGGCGATCGCCCTTAGAGAAGAGCAACTCGGCCAACAACACCCGTTGCCGAGTTGGCCGCAAACCGGCAACCCGGAGGCGTTCGACAATCGGGATCGTGCTGATATCGGCTTCGTTTTCCACTATTCTCCCGCACTTGGTTGAATTGCCAAGTTTACACACGAAAACGGCCTAACGCGGGCTGCAACAATGATCGAAGCACGCCCGAGCCTGCCCGATGTCTCGATATAGTATAGGTGTGTCGCCATCCGGCTGCAACTGGGGGTCGACCCTCGTTGTCCTGGACGCGGCATCGGGTCCGGCAGACCCACCGTGCTTGACCTCGACACCGTTTCCCGTTTGAACGGCTGGAGATTAATAAAAGGAAAACCGCGGGCGATGCCCGAACGGGCCCGTTGACGAGAAGGGGGCATTGCAGAAATGGCCGAACGCCGGGCGAGTTATGAATTCGAAGACCTGCTGGCGTGCGGCCGGGGCGAACTGTTCGGACCCGGCAATGCTC
Organism: uncultured Alphaproteobacteria bacterium; assembly: GCA_963742405.1. Classification (GTDB taxonomy): domain Bacteria; phylum Pseudomonadota; class Alphaproteobacteria; order Rhizobiales; family Hyphomicrobiaceae; genus JAGVSR01. Next base: position 523,915 of record CAVUMB010000007.1, on the reverse strand, counting down.
AGTTGCCGCTGCCACCCATGTTGATGTTCGATCGCATATCGCACATCGGCGAGGAGGGCGGATCGCACGGTAAGGGGCATGTCGTCGCCGAGTTGAAAGTGGCGGGCAGCGACCGGCTCAATTGGTTTTTCGATTGCCACTTCCAGGGCGACCCGGTGATGCCGGGTTGCCTGGGTCTTGACGCACTCTGGCAGCTCACGGGGTTTTATCTGGGCTGGTTGGGACTGACCGGCCGTGGCCGCGCGGCAGGCGTGGGCGAAGTCAATTTCAAGAAGGAAATTACCCCGCAAACCAAACATGTGCAGTACGTCGTCAACGTCAAGCGGGTCATCAACACACGCAAACTCAAGCTGGCGGAAGCCGAAGGCGAATTGATTGCCGATGGCGAAGTCATCTACACCGCCCGGAACCTGCGGGTTCTGCTCAAAGCATCTGAGAGCTAGCCGGTTGCCAGCGAGACCAACCTGCGCGACAAGCGCGGCGAGACTAGTCGACATCAACGAGGGGTATTGAGCGCATGCGGCGCGTGGTCGTCACCGGGATGGGAATCGTCTCCTCGATCGGGAACAACACCCAGGAGGTCGTGGCGAACCTGCGCGAGGCCAAATCCGGCATTTCGCGGGCTGAGAAATACGCCGAACTTGGCTTCAAGTGCCAGGTCCACGGAGCGCCGGTCCTCGACTGGGAAGGCTTGGTGCCGCGCAAACCGAAGCGCTTTATGAATGCGGGCGTGGCGTGGAATTATATCGCGATGGATCAAGCTATTCGCGACGCAGGGCTGGACGCGGGTGATGTCGTTCACGAGCGGACCGGCATTATTGTTGGTTCCGGTGGACCGTCGACACGCGCCATCGTTGAAGCAGCGGAAACGACGCTGAAATTCGGCGGTCCGAAAAAAATCGGTCCGTTTGAAGTTCCCAAGGCCATGTGTTCAGGGCCGTCGGCGGCGCTGGCGACCGCGTTCCAGATCAAGGGCGTCAACTATTCGATTTCGTCGGCCTGCGCGACGAGCGCGCACTGCATCGGAAACGCCGCCGAACTCATTCAATGGGGCAAGCAGGACATCATCTTCGCGGGCGGCTGCGAAGAGCTCGATTGGACGCTGTCGAACCTGTTCGATGCCATGGGCGCGATGTCGACCCGCTACAATGATACGCCCGCGAAAGCATCGCGGGCTTATGACAAGAACCGCGATGGCTTCGTGATCGCCGGCGGCGCCGGTGTGGTGGTCCTTGAAGAACTGGAACATGCGCAAGCCCGCGGTGCGAAAATCTACGGAGAGGTCGCCGGTTATGGCGCCACTTCGGATGGATTTGACATGGTGGCGCCATCCGGCGAAGGAGCCGCGCGCTGCATGAAGCTCGCCTTGAAGGGCTTGGACGGCAAAGGTGTTCCAGCTGTCGATTACATCAATCCGCACGGCACCGGCACGCCGGTCGGGGACGAGCGCGAAATCGCGGCGATCCGCGACGTATTCGGCGCCAACATTCCCCACATCGCGGCGACGAAGGCCCTCTCGGGCCATTCGCTTGGCGCAATCGGCGTGCAGGAAGCGATATTCTGCCTGCTCATGATGAAGAACGGCTTCGTCTGCGAGAGCGCGAATATCGAAGAGATCGATCCGGCCTTCGCCGATGTGCCGATCGCACGCAAACGTATCGACGATATTGCACTTAACTGTGTGATGTCGAACAGCTTCGGATTTGGTGGAACAAATGCAACTCTCGTGTTCCGCCGGCATGATGGTTAAAGACGCGACCCTCTAACGGCAGTTCGGGGGCGGGACGACGGTGTCCCGCGCTCGATTGTCCGAAGGTCGTGCCGATGAAACTCTACAAGCAAGGCGCCGGCTGGTTCGAGATCCGCGGCCGCGCGCCAGGCGCCAAAACGAGGCCTCCCATGTCCGACATCGACCTCACCAAGCCGCAGCCACTGATGGCCGGCAAGCGCGGACTGATCATGGGCGTCGCCAACGACCGGTCAATCGCGTGGGGCATCGCGCGCATCCTGTCTGGGCAGGGTGCAGAACTCGCTTTCACATATCAGGGTGGCGCGTTCGGGCGCCGGGCGGTGCCGCTGGCGGAAAGCTTGGGGTCGAAGCTGATCGAGGAATGCAACGTCCTCGACCTGGAGAGTGTCGACCGCGTCTTCAATCGCATCAAGACCGAGTGGGGCGGCCTCGATTTCGTCGTCCACGCACTCGCCTTTTCCGATCCTCGCGAACTTTCGGGGCGCTATGCGGACACAACGCGTGAGAACTTCACCAATACCATGGTGATTTCGTGCTTCTCATTCACCGAGATCGCCAAGCGAGCGGCAGATGTGATGCCGAACGGCGGCTCTCTCATTACCCTCACCTATGGCGGCGCGACGCGGTGGGTCCCCTCGTACAACGTGATGGGCGTCGCCAAGGCGGCATTGGAAGCTTCCGTCCGCTACCTCGCGGCGGACCTCGGCCCCCAGGGTATTCGCGTCAACGCCGTGTCGGCGGGTCCAATGCGGACACTTTCGGGCGCCGGAGTTGGGGACGCGCGCGTAATTTTCAATTATCAGAAAGAGAATTCGCCGCTGCGGCGGACGCCAACGCTGGATGAAGTCGGGGGTTCGGCCCTCTACCTGCTGTCGCCGATGTCTGGAGCCGTGACGGGCGAAGTGCATTTCGTCGACTGCGGCTATAATACCGTTTCGATGCCGACGCTGGAGCAGTTGAAGGCGGCCGAGCAGGAGCAGTCGGTCGCCGCCAAGGGCCGCACACCGGGTGAAGCTGCCGAATAGGCCGAGGTAGCGAGCGGCGCTGCCTTGACGGCGCCACGCCGACCAGCGCATTCAGTCGGCCATGATTGGGGTGTTCGATTCCGGACTGGGCGGACTGACCGTGCTGAAGGCGCTCGTTTCGCGCTTTCCTGCGGCATCCTTCACATATTATGGCGACCATAAAAATGTGCCGTACGGCAACCGGTCGTCGGCCGAGATCGTGGACCTGACGCGGGCGGCAACGGAAGCGCTTTTCGAACGCGGCGCACGTCTCGTCGTGCTCGGGTGCAATACGGCGACGGCGGTCGCAGCACGGCAGTTGCAGCAGGGCTGGCTGCCAGGATCGGCTTGGAAGGCTCAGGGCCACAACGTGCTCGGTATCGTAGCGCCGACGGTGGAAGCAGCGACGCAGACGCCATGGTCGGTCACGACACCGCAATATCCGCAAAAGAACCTGACCGATACGATTGCCGTATTCGGAACAACGCGCACGGTCATGGCCGGTGTTTATCCCGAAGAGATCCGCAAGCGGACGCCGAAGGTGACGGTTGTGCAGCAGATCTGCTCGGACCTTGCGGGCGCCATTGAGGAGGCGGCACCGGACGTGGACCTGGAGCGCCTTGTCGCTGACGGCATTGCCGGAATTATGGCTCAAACGGCTGGAAAAACGCCGGATCGCGCGATCCTCGGCTGCACCCATTTTCCACTTGTGGAGCATCTTTTCCGGCGCCACCTGCCGGCGGCGACGCGCATTCTTTCACAGCCGGAAATCGTGGCGGACAGTCTGGAAGACTACCTTCACCGCCACCCGCACTTCGTTGCCGGGAATACCGGAGCGCTGCAGCTTTTGACCTCTGCGTCGGACGCGGCGCTGATCAGCAAGCGCGCGCGTGTGTTCTGGCCGGAAGCCCCAGCATTCGCGTGCGCCTAGCGAGATTTCGGATTATCGGTCGCGATAGATTTTTGCCGCGCCTGCGCCCAATGCGGACGGTTGCGCGCGCCAAGGGACGTCGGCAACCTGATCGATCTGCGGCACGTGTTCCATGACCTTCACTACGGTACCAACATTGACCAGCGCGGCTAGATGGACGACGTGTTCGTTCATCATGCGAAAGCAGCCGGACGAGGCCGCGTAGCCGATCGTTTTGGGGTCGTTGGTGCCGTGAATGCGGTACAGCGAATTGCCAAGAAAGAGTGCTTTGACGCCCAGCGGATTTTTAATACCGCCATACATGCGCTCCGGCAGGCGCGGGTCGCGCTGGCGCATTTCGGGAGGTGGAATCCAATCCGGCCAATCCGCGACACGGCTGATCGTTTCAGTGCCGGTCCATGTGAATCCGTCCCGGCCGACGGAGATCGGATATTCGTAAGCCTCGTCCTGATCAAGTACGAGGTACAGGCGACGCTTGGAATTGTCGACGAGGATCGTTCCGGGTTTCTCGCCCGAATAAAATGCGACGATCGGCGGCGCGTGACCAACAATCATAGGCCGGCCGCCACCTTCCATGAGTGCTGGAAAGGGATCGCCCGGTCCGGGGCCAAAGCCGAAAAAGGAACCACCACCGCCATAGGTGTTGGCTTTAGGCGCAGACTGCGGCGCACGGCGTGCGTCACCGGGCCACGAAGGGTCGTCGTCCCAGCCACCGAACAAATTCAACGACTGAGCACTCGCCGGGTCAGCGGCAAGAACGCAAACGCCGATCAGCGCAAGGCATAGTTGGGACAAGCGACGCATGACACCGATACCAATTCCGGACCTCAGGTTTAGCTGGAGAGTTCGTCCAGAGCTTGGGCATCAAGCAGAATGAGCCCACCATTCTCAGCGCGCACGACCAAACCACGATCGAAGAGATCGCTCAGGGCGCGGGCAAGAGCCTCCACATCGAGGTCGAGAAACGCGGCAACGTCGCCCGTTTTCAAGAACTCATCAATCAGGTCGGGGTTCCGGCCTTCGCGCTTGTTCATGAAGTGCATGGAGGCCAGGAAGGCCGCGACGCGGCGGACCGGCAGTTCATTGCTGTCAGGCACCAGTTCACGGCGGCGAGCCGCAAATTCGCGCTCGGTGGACAGCGCTTGCCGGTCCCGCGCCTCAGGGGAAGCGCTGCAAAGTTCAGCGACGGCGCTCAGCGGAAACACCGTGAGACGGCTCGCGACGACGGCCATGGCGCTATGGATATGGCGCTCCAGGAACCCGAGCCCGATCAGTGTGCCAGGGAAGACCATTTCAAGAACGCGGGGCGGACCGCTGGGACGGCGAGCCGTAATGCACAAAATACCGGATTCCAGCCGATAAACACTGTCCTTCAGGGCACCTTCACGAAACAGGACTGCCCCACGCTCCAGCGCTATTTCGTTGCCATCAATATCGGCGGGAGCCTGCAAGCCTCTGGCGAGAGGCACGACAAACGGTTCGCAAACATTGGCAAATTCGACAGCGTGCGCTGACGGTGTATCCGAAGGGGCTAAATCCATCGCACTGGTACTCACAACAACTCACAATCACATCAGAACGCCATGACCAACGCCATGACCGTTAATTGTTGCTCATTAGCATCTTTTTTACTTATTAAAAAGCGAGAACTTCATTTTGTGATTGACAATCTCTGAATTGTCATTTTTTGCATTGCGTCAAACTGTGACTTTTATGTGGTGATTTATTGTCTTATGCTTAAATTGAACGCGTCGTTTTTCGGCGGGTCGAGTGCCGCAAAAGCGCACTGAGTTGACGATTTAAAGCACTCAGCTTCGGAGCGGTCTTAGTTCTGGGAGAGATAGTAGCGATTGACCCATCCGCGTGTATTGCGAAACTGAATTTCGCACCACAGGGCAATGCAGCCGCCGATCATGCGAACGCTGCTACCGTTTGGCGGGATGACCCCGACGATCGCATAATCTTCGGATGGCCCGCTACGCATGTTCAAGACATCGTCCTGGCCGACGCCATAGACGCTGAAAGATACCGGCAGAGACGCGGTCGGTAATCGCGCCTTATCATTCGGTTCCGGATAGGAATTGGCCGGCGCCGGCGGCGATGGCGGCATAGTGGCGGACGCCGAGACCACTTTCTTAAGCGGGGCAGCCTGCGGTTTCGCAGCGGCCTTCTTGAGAGGCTTTGCGGCGGGCGCTATTTCGGCCGCTTGCGCGGTTGCAATTCCAAATTGCGACTGTAGGGCATGGGATAAGCCAAGGCCGACGAAAAAGAGGCTGCGGTCGGTGGGCGCCTCGTCTGGAATGTTAAGTTGTTCAGCGGCCGACTTCTGGCGGACAACAAGTCTGGGAGGGGATTTCAAAACCGGGGCACGTATTTCGCCTCGCGTGGATGGCGCCAGGCTCGCCAGCTCGGTGCGCAGCGACGGCTTGGCCCTTGGCACCGCACGATTGCCTGCTTCAGCAACGACGGCGGCCGGGCGCTCGACAATGGTGGCGGTACCTTTTTTGCCGTCGTCGCTGCGCCAGAAGACGCGCTCGTCGTTCATGTGGATCGACAGGCACTGCTCTTCGGCATCAAACCAGCGAAACCATTTGTAGCAAAGGCGGTCGCCTTTTACCCACCAGCGGCCGCGGTCGTTCTGGGCACCCAGGACTGATGCGAGGCTTCCGGCATTGCCGGTCATTAGGCCGTCCCCGGTAAATTGGATCGGTATTGTTGTGCCCAGCGGCGTATCGAGTTCGATGCGCGAACCGGTAAACGTGTCCTTGATGTCGCTGCCGCCAAGCTTCGTCGGTTCGGCCGCAAGCGCGGCCGGAACGAGAAGGACTGAGATGGCGAGGATGCGACGCAGCAAAGCGACACCTTAGTTCATTGATGGGCGGATCGACCGGGACATCGGTCGCACACAAGTGTGGCAGAAGCTCGAATGTCCGCCACGCGGGTTGCCGGTTCGTTACGAAATCGAGCTTGCCAATATACAAAGTTAAGCCTACGGCGAGGTTAACAGAGGATTGAAAGTCAGTGCTCCCGTAATCAGGAAACTGATTTTCTCCCAAGTAGAGAATTTGTTTTCGATCAACCCGTCGGGTAACCGCGACGGGTAGGCATTCGCGACACATCTTCATGGAGGGCAAAGTGCTGCTCAAAGCTGTCGTCAGACTTCTCTTGGTACTCACGGTTTTCACGCAAGGCTTCGTGCCGGCAGCCAATGCTCAGGACGACGCGGCAAAAACCTTCAGCACCGAACAACTTGATCAAATGCTGGCTCCGGTGGCGCTCTATCCGGATGAGTTGCTGGCTAACGTGCTGATGGCAGCGACCTATCCGCTCGATGTCGTGCAGGCGGCTCGGTGGCGCAAAGAGGCAGCCAACAAAAAAATTACGGGAGACGCGCTGGCCAAGGCGCTTGAGCAAAAGGCGTGGGATCCGAGCGTGAAGGCCCTGACGCAGTTTCCCGATGTCCTCGATACGATGAGCGACAAGCTCGACTGGACGCAAAGCCTCGGTGACGCGTTCCTGGCACAAGAAAGCGATGTTTTCGCGCGCGTCCAGTTTCTGCGGCAGAAAGCGGAAGCGGCGGGCAACCTGAAGAGCAATAAGCAGCAGACCGTCAAGAGAGAGACCAACACCGAAACGCGAACGGAATACATCGTCATCCAGCCGGCGAGCCCGCAGTACGTTTATGTGCCCGTATATCAGCCCACGGTTGTCTATGGGCCGTGGTGGTACCCGGCCTATCCGCCCTATTATTGGAACTATTATCCAGGTGCGACTTTCGTCAACGGGCTGTACTGGGGCGCTGGATTTGCAGTCGCCAATCAGATCTGGGGCTGGAACAATTTCAATTGGCGCGGCGGTCATATCGATATCGACGTGAACCGCTACAACAACATCAACATCAACCGTCCGCCGATCAGCAACAACCGCTGGGAACACAACGCGGCGCATCGCGGGGCGGTGCCCTATCGCGACAAGGCTACGCGCGAAAAGTATGCGAAGAACGACAAACTGCGCGACAAGAACAAAGACTTCAGCGGCTTCGACAAGTCCAATCTGGACAAAGGTGGGCTCGACAAGACCCGTGACGTTGACCGGGTGAAGGACAAGCTTGGCGAAGGCGGCGGCGACAAATTCAAGGACAAAGCCGGCGGCATTTCAGGAGATAACTTCAAAGATAAGGCGGGAGATCGAACCGGTGACAAGTTGAAGGATAAGGGCGGGGACCGCATCGGCGACAAGGTCAAGGATAAGTCCATTGATCGGCCTGCAACCAAGGATCTCAAGGCGAAGGCGCCAACGCGCGACCTTCCGAAGGCTGCGTCGAGACCACAAGCCAAGGCACTCGACGTTCAGCCCAGAGCGAAGGTTCAGAAACAGGTTGACCGTGGCGGCGCGAGCCGGGCTGCTGCGCGGTCGCATCCGCAAGCCAGAGCGGGCGGCGGCGGAGGTGGTGCCAAACGAGGTGGTGGGGGTGGCGGACGAAGGCGGTGAGCGGTCTTTGCCGCCAGCCATAGCCGTCGACGTTATCCCAACAAATATCGGAGCTCAAACAATGCGCCGCTCAGTTGCCCACCCACTGAAAGCCATTTTGACCGCAGCCATTATCGGTTCGGCCGTTGTCTCACCTGCTGTTGCGCAAAAGGCGGCAGCTTTCGCTTCACCAGATGAGGCAATGACAGCCCTGGTCGAAGCGCTCAAATCCACGGACGCGAAAGTCGCGATCGTGAAAGTTCTTGGAAAAGATGGCGCTGACATAGCCGCCTCCGGCGATCCGGTTCAAGATGAAGCACGGCGTTCGCGGTTCCTTTCATCCTTCGATGAGGCCCATGCCCTCAAACCGGATAGCGAGAGCCAGACAACCCTCCTGGTCGGTAAGGACGAGTATCCGTTCCCGATCCCGATCGTGAAAGTTGATAGCAAGTGGCAGTGGGACACTGCGGCCGGTCTCGACCAGATTCTCACGCGTCGCATTGGCGACAATGAATTGTCGGCCATCGAGGTGATGCGCACGTTCGTTGCAGCCCAGCTCGAATATGCCGAACGGCCGCGCGACGGAAACAGCATTCAGTACGCCAGGCGTCTGATGAGCAGGGAGGGTCGCAAAGACGGGCTCTTCTGGCCAACCGCGGACGGAGAACCGGAAAGCCCGATCGGGCCGCTCATCGCCAAGGCACAATTCGAAGGCTACCAAACCAAAGCATCGCGCGAGGGCGGCGAAGCCGGATACCATGGCTATGTCTATCGCATGCTTTATGGCCAGGGGAAAAACGCCACCGATGGCGCGCGGGACTACATCGTCAACAACCGCATGATCGGCGGGTTCGGTCTCATCGCCACGCCGTCGGATTACGGCAACTCCGGCGTCATGACATTCATCGTCAATCAGGATGGAGTCGTGTTCGAGAAGGATTTGGGGCCTGACAGCAGCCGCGCTGCTGCGCGGATTCGGACATTCGATCCCGATCAGACTTGGAAGAAAATACCGTCGGATTGAGGGGTTAGCCCTTAGACGGTTGCGAAATGGCAACGTCAAGCGCGCCACAATTAAATGCGTCTGTTGTATTCTACTCCGGTGGGAATATACGCCAATGGAGCACGGGGGTTAACTTATTGGCTGTGATCCGGGTCCTGCGCATCGCCGCATTCGTTCTGCTGTTGCTGCCGGTCGCAGGTTGCGCGTATCGGCCTGGCAGCGAAGTGCTGACGCCCATTGCCGACGTGCCTCAGTCGACAGAAAAGGTACGCGTCCTTGTGGCCACGACGCGCGAGCGGGGGAGTGAGCAGGATCCCAACGCCTTCACCGCCGAGCGTGCGAAAAACTTAAATTTTTCCGCACTTACGATTTCCATTCCAACGCAGCACGCGATTGGCAATATCGAATGGCCGGATACGACGCCACCTGACCCTGCGCGGCACTTCATTACAACAGAGCGCGACTTCCTCGATGCCGACGGATTCCTCAATCAGATCCGAGCACGGGCCCGCAAGGGCGGTCCCGAAGCCAACGATGTGCTGGTCTTCGTCCATGGCTACAACACGCTTTACGAGGAAGCCGTATACTGGCTAGCGCAGATCGTTCACGATTCCGGCTTCAAGGGGACAGCGGTGTTGTTTGCCTGGCCGTCGCGCGGCAAGGCCCCGCTGTATCTTGCCGATCGTGAAGCCAGCACCTATTCGCGTGACTACTTTGAGCAGGCTCTGCTGAAGATGGCCAAGCTACCCGAGGTCAAGGAAATCAATATTCTCGCGCATAGTATGGGCAATTGGCTTGCGGTCGAGACGATGCGTCAGGCCAAGATGAACGGGCATGGCGACTTCAACGGCAAACTGGGAGATGTGATTCTCGCGTCGCCAGATCTCGACGTCAACGTGTTCCGCACCCAGCTTGATGTCATCGGCAAGTTGCCACGGCCCATGACTATCCTTGTATCGGGCGATGACAAGGCGCTGGCGCTTTCAACCATGCTGGCGGGCGACGTCGATCGGGCCGGCCGCGTGACGGCTGACGACGCGCGCGCGATCGCCGCCGCGGAGAAATACAATTTAAGGGTCGTGGATCTGACCGCTGTTGACGATGGTAACGGCAATCATCACAGCAAATATTCGAAATCCGCAGCGGTCATCGATGCGATCGGCAAGGGTTTGAAAGGTACTCCTTCGGGCCCACAGACGGAAGTTGGTGTCGTGACAGCTGTGACGAGTGCGGGCGAGAACCTCATGAAAATTCCAGCGGCCATCATTCCTCCAGCCGCCGCATCGCCCTAGCGGTTTGAGCCAACAGCTCTGGAACCGGTCGGCTCCAGAGCTCGGCCACAGCAGGGATCAGGTACTCGTGCGCAGGCGCATGGGATCGTAGAACGGCATCAGCACGACAGTGGCGGGATATGCCTTGCCGTCTTCCTCGATTTCGAGCGCCGTGCCGAGGGCCGTCGAGCCCTTCTCGATCTGCGCCATGGCAAGCGATTTCATCAGGTGCTGACTGTACACGGTGGAGGTAACAACGCCGACGTCGCGGCCACCGCTCTTGACCCTTGCTCCCGGCGTGATGGCGGCTGAGTGCCAGACGTCAAGGCCGGTGATGACAGAACGCTCCTTCCCCTTGCTGGCCACCAAGGCTGCCTTGCCGACGAAGTCAGGCTTCGACAGATCGACGGTCCAGTCGGCTTTGACTTCCCAGGGCGTGGTGTCGGGGTGGGGCATGTCGAAGGGAAAAAACAGAAGTCCGCCTTCGACACGGACGGTATCAAGGCAGGTCCATGAGGTCGGCATGATGCCGTACGGCTTGCCGGCCTCAAGGATCGCATCCCAGAGGAACACGGCATCCTCGCGCTTGCAGAACACTTCGTAGCCACGCTCGCCCGAGTAGCCGCCGCGGGCGAGACGGATGTCCTTGCCGAACAGCGTCGTCGGTGCGTGCTTGAAATAACCCAGGTCTGCAATTTTCAACGGCGTGTGCGGTGCCAGGATTTCGCGCGAGACGGGACCCTGAAGGGAGAGGACATGGGTGTCATCGGGTTCGATCGTGACGTCATACTTGGGTGCGAGTGCCTTCAACGCCGCCGCCGTTGTGCCGCTGCCGTGCGAGATGCGATATACGTTCGGCTCCAGCGCATAGACGAGCACGTCGTCGATGAGGCCGCCGTTCTCGTTCACGATGTTTGAGATGTGGCTGTCACCAGTGGCCGCTTTCGAGACGTCTGATGTCAGCGCGTAGTTCAGAAGGTCTAGGGCGCCGGGGCCCTTGACCATGAGAAGGTTGAGGGCGGTGACTTCGATCATACCGGCCTTGGTGCGAGTGATGGTCGTCTCGACGTAAGGATCCGAGGCATAGTTCTGCGCGATTGCCATGTCGTTCCAGGCCGTCGACATGTCGGAGCCGAGGGCCGTATGCCGGTCATAGAGTGCCGTGACGCGCGGAAAAGCCGCCATTGTTTTACTCCCATGGGTTGGATCAAGCACTTGTCTAGGATCGGACCCGCGTCTTTTCGGGGTCGTAGAAGGGGAAGCGAACGACGGTGGCATCCAGGCGCTTCAAGTGGCCATCGAGTTTTCCAACAGCCAGCGTTTGACCGATGGCGCAGTGGGCGACATCGACACGTGCGAGGGCGATGGTCTTCTTCAAGACTGGCGAACGCATGCCGCTGGTGATGACGCCAACTTCGGCGCGACCGGCGTAGATCTTGTCGCCGTGGACGGCTGTTTCATTACCGTTGATCTCAAGACCGACAAGCTTTCGCGAAGGCGTGGCGCGGCGGCGTTCGAGCGCTACCTTGCCGATATAGTCCTCTTCTTTCTTGGTCGGCACCGTGAAGCCGATACCGGCCTCGAAAGGATCGGTGGTGCTGTCGAACTCGTAGCCGCCGAAAGCCAGGCCAGCTTCAATGCGAACCATATCGAGCGCGTCAAAGCCGAAGGGGCGAATACCGTGCTCTTGGCCCGATGCCATGATTGCGTCCCAGACCGCAGGGGCATCTTTGGGGTGGCAGAAGATCTCGTAGCCAAGTTCGCCGGTATAGCCGGTGCGCGAGACGATGACGGGGATACCGTCGAAGCCGCCGATACGGCCGATGGTGAAACGAAAGACGCCAAGTTCATCGAGCGTCGGACGTCCGCCGGGCGTCCAGAGCAAGGGGCGGAGCGTGTCGCGCGACTTCGGACCTTGAACGGCGATGTTGTGGATGTCGTTTGACGCCGACTTCAGGTGTACGTTGGCGCCACTCTTGGCTGCCTGCTCGCGCAGCCAGAGGAGGCTGGCGTCGTCGCCGCCGATCCAACGGAAATTGTTCTGGCAAAGGCGGAACAGCGTTCCGTCGTCAATCATGCCGCCGTGTTCGTAACACAGCGCGGTATAGAAGATCTGGCCGACAGCAAGTTTGCGAATGTCACGCGGGAAAACGGATTGCAGGAAGGTTTCCGCGTCCGGACCGACGATCTCCAGTTTTCGCAAGGGCGAGAGGTCCATGACCACGACCTTCTCGCGACAGGCCCAATACTCTTCGATGGGACCGGCTGTGGTGAAGCGGTGCGGGACCCAGTAGCCGCGATATTCACCGAAGGCGCGCGTGAGCGCGGAGGTGCGCGGGTGGAAGCCGGTTTCCTTCGTCATCTGCAGCGGAGCGTCGGGGGTCATGCGGTATCCAATCGCGCGCTTGAAGGTGGCGGTCTTGGGGTATACGCGCACCTGTATCTCGGAGAGTTCCCAGCCGTTCGCGGGATCGATGTCATCGGGGCAGGACGTGGCGGCGCAGACGAGATCCGAGAGGGCGCGCATCAGCACGTAGTCGCCTGGCTTGGACCAAGGCTCGTCGAACCAGATCTGATTCAGATGATCGACGTTGGTGTTGTAGAAATAGTTGATCGCCGGCCAGCCGCGGCGGGCGTCGATGCCGTAGGGCGCCATGGTCACGTTGAGGTTGTCGGAACAGTTGGCGTGGCCGAAATAGCCTGCGTCTTCGTAGGTTCGGGCGGTGCAGGCCAGCCCGAACGTGTCATGACGGCCGACGGTATCCTGCACGACTTCAACCAGCGGATTGCGATCGCGATCGTAGAAGCGCGAAGCGAGGCCGGGCTTTGGATAGGCGAGGCCCGACATCGTTCGCGTCGTGGTGCTATCGAGGCCAAGTGGACGGCCGTTATCCAATGCGCGGCGCTCGAAGGCGAGGAAGTCGGAGCACTGCCGGCCTGCGATGTCGACGATCTGGATGTACTCGCCTTCGTAGACTTCAAAGCCGATGGCCGAGGCGATGTTGATGCGCAGATCGAGGCGGGGTTCGGCCAGCGGATCAGGCGGCTGGCGCAGTTGGGCCGGCAAAACATTGGCGCGGGTGACGAGAATCAGCGTGTCGGTCGCAGGGGTCTGTTCCCAGACGAGGCCACCGGCCGCCGGTGCGCCGATGACGAGCACGACGGGGCGCTCGGCAACGAGGCTGACGCCTTCGCCAGCGGGCGTGCCGCTATTGAAAATCGTGGCAGCCGTAGCGCGGCCAATATCGATGCCGCGGCGAAAGAGGCCGAAGCGGACACGGGCCGCGTCTTCGCGGTCGGAGGCGAGGATTGCCTCCAGACCTTTGCTGCGCGCTTTGCCTTTGAGGCCGAGGGCCGCAAGATCGGGCTTGCCGCCTTTGCCGAAGGCGAGCAGCTCTACAGACTGACCGCCTTCGATGCAAACGATGTCGACGCGGTCGTCGCGGTCGAGTGCCATCACCGCCGAGCCGCCGCCGGCGACAGTGTAGCGCTCGACGCCGGCTGCGAGAGCCCGTTTACCCGGAACAACAATTTCCGGGCTCATGGGCGTGATGACCGCGGGAGGTGACATGTCTCACGCAACCTTGGCTGCGGCGGAGTTGGGCTGATTAAGGAAGGCCTGCATGCTGTCGTCGAGCGCCTGCATCCATGGTGTGTGATGGACGGGGGCGACATTACCCGTCAGCGTGGAAGGATAGCTGCGATCCCGATAGGTCAGGATGTTCTCGCTCTTGTGGTGCTCCCATTCCTTGAAGAGACGGGCGACCATGTCAACGTCGAGGCGCGGATAGTCCGTTGGTGCGATGAGATCGCGCACGTATTCGGTTTGGAAATCGATCGCTTCAAAGGCGTCCGCAAGTGCTTCCTCGCGTTGAATCCAGGCGTTGATATCCTTCGCCTGCTCCTCGAAGCCCGGCAACTTGATGCGGCCGAGGATGACGTCGCGGGCATACCAGGCCTGCGCGTCGAACATGTTGAAGGTGTAGTACTGGTCCTGGGCGCCGAGATAGATGAACTTGTTGTTCGGCCACCAAAAGATGCCCTTGTACAGAGACGGCGGGTAGAGCCGGTTGCGCGACTTGAGACGGAGGCTGTCTTCGAGGAACGGATAGTGGTGGAGGTAGCCGGTGCAGAGCACGATCGCATCGACTTCTTTTGACGAGCCGTCCTTGAAGTAGGCGGTCTTGCCTTCGACCTTCAATAGGAGAGGCACTTCCGTCATCGACTCGGGCCACTTGAACCCCATCGGCCGCGTGCGGTGGCTGAAGGTGACCGATTTGGCGCCGTACTTGTGGCACTGGATACCAATGTCTTCCGAGGAATAGCTAGAGCCGATGCAGAGCACGTTCTTGCCGGCGAACTCGTCGGCCGAGCGGAAATCATGAGCGTGCATGACGCGGCCCGGAAACTGGGCGAGGCCGGGAAACTCGGGGATGTTGGGTGTCGAGAAGTGGCCGCTTGAGCAAATGACCCAATCAAACTCAGACGACGTGACGGCGTCGTCATTGAGGTCTTTAACGGTGACGGTGAACTTCTGCGTCTTGTCGTTATACGTCACCATCCTAACAGGCGTGCGGAACTTCATGTATTTGCGCACGCCACTCTTCTCGACGCGGCCTTTGATGTAGTCGTGCAGTACGGCTCGCGGCGGATAGGACGGGATGGGGCGGCCGAAGTGCTCTTCGAATGAGTAGTCGGCAAACTCAAGGCATTCCTTGGGACCGTTCGACCACAGATAACGATACATGCTGCCGTGCACGGGTTCGCCGAATTCATCGGTACCGGTGCGCCACGTGTAATTCCAGATACCGCCCCACTCTTCCTGTTTTTCGTAACAAACAAGTTCGGGAATTTCGGCGCCTTTCTGGCGGGCGCTTTCGAACGCGCGCAATGCGGCCATGCCGCTCGGACCTGCACCGATAATGGCGATACGCTGTTTCATGTCACTCACGTCCTTTTGATCATGAACTGCAAAGGGGGATCATTCGAATACTCAGTCGGGCCAGCAGCCCTTCGACGTCGGGGCACCATCGTCGTACTTGGCGAGCCATTCGATGGTGTTCTGGCGATAGCGGGTGGTGCCCTTGTAGTCGGCGATGACGTCAGGCAGCGATTTCAGTACGCGATGCAGGCGCCGGCCCCACTTGGGGACCGTGACGAGTTCATCCATTTTGATGAGGTAGGCACGGATCGAGAAGACGATGGCGTTGGATCGCGGCAGCCTCCACAGCCCCTGTAGTTCGACGCGGAGATGGACTTTGTCGCCAACGTTTTCCGGCGTGACGGTCGTGCGATCCGTGCCCCACTTATGATAGTTCTCAGGGCTCGTATCGAGCCGTGGATTGATCGTCATCGTCCAGTTGAGGCGGCGGACCGGCTTCTCAAGTTGAAGATTGAGGAGGAATTTCAGCGCGCGATCGAAAACACCGGCTTCGTGCGCCATCGGCACCGGCGCATGCCATTCCTTGAAGCTCATACCGACATCGAAATCGAGCGACCAGTCGGCTTGCGACGTGACAATGCCGGAATCCATCCACAGATCGCCGTCGCGCTGATCCAAGAGGCAGAAGTCGCCCTGACACTGGCGGGTGATGTACTCCATGGGGCGGTAGGGAAGCGTTGCGACGTCGCCGAAGACGAAGGCCTGGTCGATGCCCATCGGGCGGTTGATCCAGTGCCAGTTGTCGCCGTCACGGGTCAAAGAAAAGTGCTCGGGATAGTCGCGCGCCATGGACGTCATGAGCAATTCAACAAGATCCCATTCGGCCGTCAACATATGCGGTAGCGACTGGCAGCGCAGCGGATCGTCCTGCAGGACGAGGGCGCGGTCGCGCATGTCGGAGAGATAGTGTTCGTCGATATCGATCGGGAATTCGTAGACCGATCCCTTCGGACCGGGCACATGCGGCTCGATGTTGACCGTGTACATGTAGCGGTCTTCGGCGAACGGAAACGGGAAGCGCCGCATCGCCTCGGGGCTGTTTGAGAACGTGAAGTCGTCGCGGAACGTCTCGTTCTTGAAGACAAGGCCCATACCGAAAGTGCTCCCGCTCTAGAGGTCGAGCACCAGACGGCCACCGGCCGTCTGAAGACGCGACACGCATATCATGATCTTTTGGCCCGACGCTTTCTCGGCGTCGGTCAGGAAATGATCGTTGTGCTCGATGGCACCGCTGCTCGAAACAACGGCGGTTTCGCATTGACCGCAGGCACCGCCGCGGCAGAGATATGGCGGTTCGAGACCGGCCTGCTCAACAGCTTCCAGAATGCTCTGGGTCGGCTTGACCTCTATACTGCGGCCGGCTTTGGCGAGTTCTATGGTAAAGGGCTTTCCGGCCGGGGGCGCTGCGAAGCGCTCGTAGTGCACGTTTTCCTCAGGCCAGCCGGCCTCGCGCGCTTCCTTTAAGACCCAGTCAATCATTCCCGATGGGCCGCAGACGTAGAGGTGCGTTCCGAGCGGCTGGTTGTCGAGCAGGCGATCGAGCGGGATTTTCTGCTGCGCGTCGTCAAAGTAAGTATTGATGCGGCGTCCGTAGCGGTTAGCGAGCTGGCTCCAGTAAGCGCCACCTGCTTTGGACCGCATGCCGTAATGCAGTTCGAACGGCAGTTCTTCGCGCTCGAGCTGCTCCATCATAGCAATGAATGGTGTGATGCCGATGCCGCCGGCGATCAGAAGGTGGCGGCGCGCACGGCGGTCGACGGGAAACAGGTTCATCGGGCGCGCTGATGGCGAGTTCGCTGCCCTTCTGCAGTTTGTCGTGGACGAAAATCGAACCGCCACGGCTATCGACGGTTTTCAAAACGCTGATCTGATAGCTGGTATCGTCGAACGGCGAGCCCATGAGCGAGTACGGATTGCGCAGGACACGGTCGCCATCGTGCATGGTGAGAACCGTGTGGGCGCCGCCGGAAAAGATCGGCAATGTTTCGCGGCCGATGGGCACGAGTCGCAAGCGGCGGATGCCGTCCGCGACCGCTTCGGTTTCCGCCACGCGGACGCGGAATTCCTCGACGCTCATGGGAAGATCTCCTCGGGAGCCGGGGCCTCGCCGGGGACTTCGGCATCGATGCAGACGCCCTGGAAGGCGCCGAGACGGCGCGAATAGTGATCGCGCACCAGCAGCTTCAAGCCGCAGTGGCGGCAGATGACGGGACTGGTGGTCACATCGTCAGTGAAGCCCTTGCAATGGACGCATTGCACGCGACGTTTCGCGGAGCCGCGATGTTCGGTGACGATCGATTTGTGATCGATGCCGGCGTCCAGCGCGTCTTGCAGCGCAAGACCCATGAAGGGTTCGGTGCCAGTGAAGTATAACCGCGTGCCCATGGTCGCGGTTTGCAGAACGCCTTTGAGCCGAAACATCGTCGTGGCCGGCGTCGGGAACGTCCACAAGGCCTTTGGCGCCAGCGCGGTCAGTTGTTTTTCGTAGTCTTTGCCGGCCGACGAGGCGGGGCAAAAGAGGATCGTGGTCTTGGAGAAGAACCCGGGCGGAGCCTTGGGGGCCATCTCAAGAATGGCCACGGCCCCCTCACCTTCGGCCACGATCAAGTTGTGTTTGGCGTGGCCGTCAGGCACCAAGCCCTTGTAAACAGGGCGGCTCGGCATTCCTGGACTTAGCATCGCGCTCCCTCGGCTTCGTACGTCGCAAGTCAAGGACAATGGCTCGCCGGATGCGGCAGAAGAATGAAACGAGGGGCTAACGCGGGCCCACTCCGTTCTACGATCCGCACGTTGCTCGCCAGTGAAGTTTTATTCTCACCACTATATGCAAAGCGAATCCGGAGCGCAACTGCTTCACGTCAATTCGGCTGTGGCTTAATGCAGAGAGGGCCGCGCGAAAACACGCGCGACCCTTCAATTTCAAAATCGATTTAAGCCGGCGGTGGAAGCTGGAAGTAATAGTGCGATGTCACAACGACCAGTGCTGCGAGAATAAGCGTGGCATAAGGCAATATGCCCGCTTTCCGCTCACCGAGATCTTGTCCCTTCAAATTCAATTCGGCCAGCATTTCAGCCGGGAACTTTCCCTTATCCTGAATGTAGTGGCGGAAGAAAAACACCGGAATGATCAGCGCCGCAAAGCCAAGACCGTACCAGAGCACGTTCGGATTGCCCCATACCTTGGCTCCGGCGCCCATGAAGACGAGGTTGACGAAACCGAGCAGCGCATTGAAGCCGACGAGCAGCGTCGGTGCGCGATACGGGCGCGGGAATGTCGGGACTGTCGATGCGATGGATCCACGTCGCCTGCAGGTTCAGGAAGATAAAGATGATGTAGCCGACGTTCGAGATGGCGAGGATCAAGTAGTAGGCGGTCGCATCGGAGGCCGCGAACGTCAGCAGACCCAGGTTGAAGACAAGGTCAGTCCACATGGCGCGCGTCGGCGCACCGTGTTCGTTCACGTGGCTCAGATACTTCGGCAGCCAGCCGTCGACGCGAGCCCTGGTAGAGCGTGCGCGACGAACCGGCCATGGCCATCATGATGGCGAGGACCAGGGCCAGGATCATCATCATCTCGAGCAGATGGGTGACGTAGACGTTGCCGCCGCCGACCATCTCGCCCATGGCCGCGGCGACGCCGGTTCCGTCGACGATGCCGGGCGTCGTCATGCCTTCAAGGCCCAAATGGCCCTGAAAAGCTGCCGCTACCAGCGTGTAGAGTGCAACGGAGACGATACCGGCCCAGAAAATGGCTTTGATGGTGTCGGTCGCAGGGTTCTTGAATTCACGCGTATAGCAGACCGCCGTTTCAAACGCGTAGGTCGACCAAGCCGCGATGAAAAGCGCGCCGAGGACGTAGGTCCATCCCGGATTGCTCCAATCGCCGGTGGGCGGAACGATCGGCGAGAAATTGTCGTAGTTGATGCCGCCGTTGAAGAACGGAACGACGCCGACAATCGTCATCGGGATGAGGACGAGAAGCCCGATGTACTGTTGCACGCGAGCGGTGCCGAGGACGCCACGATGCTGGATCGCGAACGTCACAAGCATCAGGACGGCGCCGATAAAGAACGTGGCGCCGACTTCAATATTGGCGAGCCCGAAGAACGAGAACTGGAGCAGCTTGAACGAGCGTATCCACGGCGTGGCGGCTTCGCTCAGCGCTGCTGCTGCGAGCGTGGCAGCCTCTTCACCCGATTTCCCGGCGATGGTCGCAGCGTTGGCCGCATCCTTGAGCCAGGCCTGCACGTCGGGACTTTCGAGCCCAAACGTCGGAATGGGCGCAATGGCATTCAGGATATATCCAGCGGCAATTGCGCAACCGAGCGAGAGCACAGGTGTCCAGGCAAACCAATTGCACCAGACGGATAAGGGGGCGATGACCTTGCTATAGCGCAGCCAAGCGGCCGCTCCATAAACGGCGGCGCCGCCAGATTTGCTGTGGAACAGACCGGCAATTTCTGCGTAGCTGAATGCTTGCAGAAATCCCATGATCACGGAAATAAACCAAACGAGAAACGCGACTTTCCCCGCCGTTGCTCCCATGCCGCCGATCGAAATAAGAACGAGAGCGGGTACGCCGCTCGCAATCCAGAATGCGCCGCGCCAATCAATCGTGCGCAAAAGCGTCTTCTCACCGGCGCCAGCTTCGGCACCTACCGTCGTTACCGTCATAATCGGTGTCTCCCCTTGGCCGCCCGCTTTTGCGCGAGCCTTCCTGTTGTCGCGTTGGCCGTTGGCCTTTGATGCCCCTCAACCAGCGTGCGGCGAAAGGATGCATGGGGATTTTACGTTGTCAAAATACTTTTCTTCTCAGGAAAGACGTGGGCTGAATTTAGCGGTCAAAAAGACGAGGCCCCGGGCGTCCGCTCCCGAGGCCTCGGTTGTCGCGCCCGCCGGCTGGGGTGCCTCTCCCCGGCAGGTGCGGAACGTCGTCGTCGTCGTATTATTCAGCCGGGCTCGCTGTGAACGAGCCGATGATGTCCTTGTGGTGCCGCGATTCCATCACGAGCTGACGAACGATGAAGATCACGAAGAAGGCGGCGATGAAGCCGGCGAAGGCGTACTCGGCACCGTGGAAGGGATAGACCGCGGTGAGTTCCGGGATCTTGGCGAGGCTGGTGACACCCGTATTCATGGTGTTCTCCTGTTGATTGATTGAGTGAGATTAAATCTTGCTTTCCTTGCGCTGCAGAGCTTCGAAGGCGGCTTCCGCGCCCGAGATGTTCGGGTACGTCGTGGAAGACACTTCGCCATCAAGGCCCGTGAGTTCGACGCGTGGGTCGACGCGCAGGAGGCCAACGGCCTTCAGAATTCCGCCCAGGATGTATCCCGGGATGAAGCCGAAACCGATGCAGAAGATGAGCGAAACGATCGTGTTGCCCATCGGGGTGATGATCGGGAGACCTTCCGCGTTGGTGCCAAACCAGCCAGCGCCTTCCGACAGAGCGACTAGCGTGCCGGCGGACGGATAGATTGCGGGATAGCCCCACAATGCGAAGCCGGCCGCGATGCCGCCGAAGAGACCGCAATAGCCGTGCACCGCCACGGCACCGACCGCGTCGTCGAGCTTGAATTTCTCTTCGACCCAGTTGTGCATTTTGTAGGCCATGGCGGTGCCGACCGCGGCTATCCCCAGAGCAACGGCGGGGTGATAGAGGTCGTTACCGGCCGATGCCGAGATAAGGCCCGTCAGACCGCCCGAGAACGTCCAGTAGGCATTGCCGCCAGAGACGATATAGGCCGTCATCATGCCGCCGAAGAGAGCGAGCAGGAAGTTCATCGTCACGCCGGAGAGCGTGATCGGAACGCCGTAGATGTTGGTGGCGGTCCAGTAGGCGGGCTGACCTTCGGCAGCAACATTCGCAATCGGAATGTGGCAGGCGGCATAGAAGCCGAAGAAGCCGATGTAGATCATGAAGAGGCCGACGGTGACCATCCACGGATTGTGAGCCGGGATTTCACGCGGCGTGCCGTCTGGTCCGAACTTTCCGATGCGTGGGCCGAGGTGGAGAAGGATGCCCAGGGCCGCAAAGCCTGCGACGCCGTGCAGAACGGCGGAACAGTATTGATCGTGGAAGCCGAAGTACTGCGTCATCCAGCCGTTGCCAGACCAGCCCCAAGCAGCGGGGATGACCCACGCCACGGCACCGACCCAGACGGCGATGATGAAAAAGCCGGTCGTCTTAGAGCGCTCGATAATGGAGCCGGAGACGATCGACGCCGCGGTCATACCGAAGAGCGCAAAGGCGCCCCAGAATACGCCGGAGATGCGGTCGGAAAGATTCGGTGCGAGCTTCTCGGACCATGGTTCGAAGCCGGTCGCGAAGCTGACTTCTGAGGTGGCCACCGGCCAACCCTGCGGAGCGATGTAGAGCCACATGCCGAAAAGGAAGAAAGCCAATCCGACGACTGGAATGGCCATCGCGTTCTTGAGGAGCGTGTGCTGCACGTTTTTTGTGCGAGCGACGCCCACTTCATACATGCAGAAGCCAACGTGGATGAAGAACATCAGAACGATGGTTATAAAGAAGTAGAATTCCGTAAAAATCGTTGTCAGTGCAGTAGCTTGATCGGTCATACGCAGTCTCCCCTGCTGGCCGGTACACAGGATCGTTTCCCCATCCGCGGCTCCCCCTAGAGCCTTGGTTGCGAACGCGCCTCGTTTCCTATAGGGCAACCTTTGTGCCAGTCATGAAACGAATGGCAGTGTTTGACTTGAGCAGGATCAGAAGTGACTACAGTCGTTGACGAAAATCGTGTTCACCGCCCACCGATGACCACCCAATAGTGCGGGCGGGCGCATCGGATGACATCACGAGCGTGCGAAGAAGACGGGCGATTGCCTGCGGGATAAGCATTGCACCCCGACACCGTTGCCGACGCCGGCACAAGGCGGAGAAGGTCGGCTTTAAGCCAGACCAAGATTTGATTGGGCCCTGCGCGCAACTGCCCGGAGCAGCCGGTCGGCCACGATACCGATGAAGGCAATAGCGATACCCGCGGTTATGCCTCGGCCTGCATCGGCCTTGGCCAGCGCGATGAAAACTTCCTGGCCAAGATCGCGGGTACCGATCATAGCGCAGATGATGATCATACTCAGCGCCAGCAGAACCGTCTGATTGAGGCCGAGCATGATCTCGGGCAGGGCGAGAGGTAACTGGACCCGCCAGAACGTCTGCCGCGGCGTGCAGCCGGACACTTTTGCCGCTTCGATCAGGGAGACCGGGATCTGGCGGATGCCGTGGTTGGTGTAGCGGATAGCCGGCACGATGGCGAAAAGAACGGTTGCGATCAGAGCTGTCACATCGCCGACGCGAAACAGCATGACCACGGGAATGATGAAACAGAACGACGGCAGGGTCTGCAGCGTGTCGAGGATCGGCGTGATGAAGCCCTGGAAGCGGTCGCTCCGCGAGGCATAGAGGCCGATCGGCACGCCAATGAGGAGGGAGATGGCTGTCGCAACGCCACAAAGGTAAAGCGTCGCCATGCTTTTCTCCCACAAGCCGGTAACGGCGCAGAAGAGCGTCAACGGCAGCACGACGAGCACGAGCCGGAACCCGCCGAGGGTGTATCCCGCGAGGCTGAGCAGCGTGACGGCGGCGAGCCACGGGAAACCTTCGAGAAAGTTTCGCACCGGGTTCAAGACCCACACGATCAGCGACGTGCGGAAGGCATCGATGGCATCGAAGTAATTGACATTGATCCAGTCGACCGCCGCCTTCCACATCGGACCGGTTGATATCGTCCACGCCCTGGGCAGCGACCCCAGCGGCGGAAAAACCAGACTGAGGAGCGTCGTGACGACCAAAGCGACGAGCGCAAGCGACAAGAACGGATGGTTCTGCCAGACGGGTGCACCAGGAATCACGGCGGCCGGGCGATAGGTTGCTGCGGCCTGGCTCAACCGGTCGAGCACAATGGCGATAACGACAATCGCGAGGCCGGCTTCCATGCCCGGACCGATTTTGAGTGCACGCAACGCCAGCAGCACGTCATATCCCAGCCCGCCGGCGCCGATCATCGAAGCGATGATCACCATATTGAGCGCCAGCATGATGACCTGATTGACGCCGACCATCAGCAACGGACGCCCCGAGGGTAACAGCACGCGATAGAGTTTCTGCCGCGGCGAACAACCGACCATCGAGCCTAGATCATCAATCTCGGCGGGAACGCGTTGCAAGGCGAGCGTCGTAGCGCGAACCATCGGCGGGATGGAGAAGATCGCGGTCGCGATGACGGCGGCAACGGGATTGGTGCCGAACAACAGCAGCATCGGGAGCAAGTATGCGAACGTCGGGACCGTTTGCATGAAGTCGAGCGCCGGGTTGATAACGAGCGCGTCGACGCCGGGACGGCGATATCCGAGGATGCCGATCGCCGCACCGATCAAAATGCAAAGCGGGACCGCAACGATGATCAACGAGAGGGTCAGCATGGTGCTGTCCCACTGGCCGAAGATCGCGACGTAGAGCATGCAGCCGGCGGCGAGGGCGGCAAGCCGGGCGCCGCCGAGCGCGTATCCGGCGATCGTAAATGCGGCGACAATTCCAACCCATGACACGCGCGGGATCATCCAAGTGTCGGGGCCGCTGCCGAACTTCCAGCCTTTGGCCAGAAGGCCGGTGACGAAGCCGAGCGGCACACTGAGCACATCCGTGATGCCGCGTGTCAGCCACGAGAAGTAGGTCTTTAGAAAATTCATCATGGCCGACATGGCGTCGGCGAACGGCACCACGGCCCAGGTCGGATATTTGACTGCCCAAGGTAGGGCACCTGGGAAGACAAAAAGCAGAACGGTGCCGAGCAGCGCCGCGGCCCAGGCGAGTGCCTGCAAAGAAACGGGCTCAGACCCCGTGCCGTCGATGCTGATCGCACGGCTCATACAGGACCTCCAGCCGACTCGCGATCCGACACGCCGGCAAGGAGATCAATGACATCTTCAAAGGCGATTTCGCCGACCACGGCGCCGCCTTCGTCAGCGACACCGAATGGCTTCTTGGCGCGAACGATGGCCGGCGCAAAGGCGGCGATTTTGTCGGTCGTCCGGACGATGCCGCCGTAGTGTTCGGGCGAGTGAACGACCGGCTTCATGAGTTGGCTTGCGGACATGACCTTGGCACGCGGAACATCGCGTGTGAAGTCGGCGACGTAGGGCGTGGCCGGTTCGATCACGAGATCTTCAGGCGTGCCGACCTGAATGACCTCACCGTCTTTCATAATTGCAATGCGGTCACCGAGACGGATCGCTTCGTCGATATCATGGGTGATGAAAACGACGGTTTTCTTCAAGACGCTCTGCAAGCGGGCGATCTCGGCCTGCATTTCGCGGCGGATCAGCGGATCGAGCGCGGAAAACGGTTCGTCGAGGAACCAGACTTCGGGGCGGACGGCGAGACTGCGGGCAATGCCGACCCGCTGTTGCTGGCCGCCGGACAGTTCACGTGGGTAAAAATTCTCGCGACCGGTCAGCGAGACCAGTTCGATAACCTCACGGGCCCGGTTCTCGCGCTCGCTTCGCGCGACACCCTGGACGGAGAGGGGAAACGCGACATTGTCCAGTACCGTCAGATGAGGCAACAGGGCGAAGTTCTGGAAAACCATTCCCATCTTGTGGCGGCGGATGTCGATCAGCTCTGCGTCCGTCGCCTGCAAAAGATCCTTGCCGTCCAGCAGGACCTGACCGGACGTCGGTTCAACGAGACGCGACAGACAGCGCACGAGCGTCGACTTGCCCGAACCCGACAAGCCCATGACGATGAACGTCTCGCCCTCGCGGACCTTCAAATTTACGTTTCTGACAGCGACGACGACGTTGGCCGCCGCGATGTCTTCGGGCGTTGCCGCCGCCCCTTTTGACGCAAGAAGCGAACGTGCATTCTCGCCGTAGATTTTCCATAGGCTTTCGCAGGCGATTTTAACCGGGCGCTGGTCCACGGTTGCTGCGGCGCTAAGCGTTTTCAGTGACGGTATGCTCATGCCATCTCCGGCCAGTTCCGAGAAGGCCGGTTGCCGAGCGGGCAACCGGCCACGGCGAGTATCGTCACCGTTGGGCTACTTCACCCATTCCTTCCACTTGGCTTCGTTGGCCGCAATCCAGGCGTCGGCGACTTCTTCCATCGTCTTGTTTTCAAGATCAACCTGGCCGGCAAGCTTGTTCAACTCGTCGGTATCGATGGTGTAGTTCTTGGCGAGCTTGTGGGCGACCGGCCACTTATCTTTCATGCCGGCCCAGGAGTATTTCCAGATTTCGCCGGTGGGCTTGCCGCAGTCGTAAGCCTGATCGGGATTTACGCCCCATTTGGGGTCCGTGTAGCACTCCTTGGTGTGCTTGGGGAATTCGACCCATTCGCCCTTGTATTTTGCATTGGCCCAATGCGGCGAATAGATCCACAGCATCATCGGCGCCTTGCGCTGATAGGCGCTGTCGAGTTCGGCGAACATTGCGCCGTCAGTGCCGGCGTGGATGACCGTGAACGGCAGACCCAATGATACGACGCGCTCGTCGTCAAAGCCTTCCCAGGTGACAGGAGCGCCGAGGTAGCGGCCCTTCGGCGCCGTTTCAGGCGTTGCGAAGGCTGCCGCGCACTTGGGGTCCTTCAACGCTTCCCAGTTGGGAAGACCGGGGCACTTTTCCTTCATGTAGAGCGGGTACCACCACTCTTCCTTGGCCTTCGGGCCGAGCGGTCCGAGGCGCTCGGTTTTGCCGGTGGCGTCGGAGGCCTTCATCGCCTCGCCGGCTGTCGTATCCCAATATTCAACGCCGAGCGTGAGGTCGCCCGTCGTCAAGCCGGTGGTGACGCTGGAGAGGTAATCGGCGGTGGTATATTCGACGTTATAGCCGAGCTTTGAGAGAATCCCGCCGATGATCTTGGCATTGAGATTGACGCTCGTCCAATCGAAGAGCGCGATCTTGATCGGATCCGGCGATTCCGGAACGGCGGCGCGGGCGGGTAGCGAAAGTAAGGCCGCGGATACGGCGAGACCGGCGCCGGTCGCAACCCGGCGACTGGTGAGAAAACGAAGCATCCAACCCTCCAACTGATGGAACTTTGCAGTCATCAGAAGTGGCGGACGTCACCTCTGACCGCACAGTGTTACGGGAAACCACTTAGAGTCAATTGGCTCCTCCGCCCGCAAAGTCAGCATGATGTTGCCTTAGCGGGCAGTCAATACAGGCGAAGGACGGTCGGAGAAGCGACGAACGTGCTGCTGCTTGGCGATCCCGGCAGGTCTCGAACCTGCGACCTACAGTTTAGGAAACTGTCGCTCTATCCAGCTGAGCTACGGGACCGGACCATGATGGCCGAGCGTCTTATACCAGAGGCTTGGCGGAGACGCATCTGTGCGCCAAGCATCGGGCCTCAGGGCGTGGCCTGGACGAGCTTACCGGTGAACAGCACCGGCCCGGTCGGCGCGCCGGTTGGCGAGCCGCCCATGGGCTCGACGCTGACGGCGAACGAAGCGTTCATGAAGAGGTCCATTTCGGGACCTGACTGCATGGGCATCTTTTTCATCTCGCCCGGCCTGTCGACCATTCCGAGCGACTTGGGTCCTGGCATTTTGTCCGAAACCATCCAAACCTGATAGGTCTTATTGCTCTGTTTCGGTGGGTTCACGGCGGTGATGACCGCCATGTTGGTTCGTGTATCCACGGTGAGCAGAAACCCCGGCATGTCGCTGCCGGTATCAAGCACGGCCACGTATTGCCGTGCATCCTTGCGCTCGAAACTTTCGCGGTAACCGAGGATGCCGACCAGCGATGCGGCAATGGCCGTTGCGCCAACGAAAGCATTGCGCCAGCGCGCGGCGCGACGCGCCAATTGCTGTTCGCGGGCCTTCAGCGACACGATATGCTGGGACAGCCCTATCTGGGCGCGGATCTTATTGTAAAGGTTCGCAGACGGCGCGACGGGTGCCACGGTTTCCACGAGCGGTCCGAGGCGGCGTTCCCAGGCCTCAATGGCGCGGTCAAGTGGGCGTTCGGCAATGCGGCGCTCGGCCACCGACACGCGTTCCTCGCGCGTCAGCGTGCCGAGCACGTACTCGGCAGCAAGGCCATCGATGTCGTCGAGCTCAGTCATTGCTCGAGGCAACCTTTCAATTGGGCGAGGCTCCGGTGGAGCCAGGTTTTGATCGTTCCTTCCGGGCGGTCGAAACGCTTGGCGAGAGCTTCGCGGCTCATGCCGTCGAGGTAGGCGAGGCGGACAATTTCTTTCTTCTCGGACTCTAAACCGTCGAGACAACGTAAGAGACGTTCGACATCTTCGGCCCTTTCCAGGCCCGCGATCGGATGCTCATCGTTACTTTCGATGTTTTCCAATTCACTCTCATCGCCGGTCGGGCGGTTGACACGGCGACGAGCTTCATCCAGCGCGCGATTGCGGACGATGGTGGCCATCCAGGTGACTGGTGCGGCAATATCCGAATTGTAATCTCCCGCCCGCTCCCAAACTTTGAAAAAAGCCTCCTGCAAAACTTCCTCTGCAACCTCGCGACTTCTGAGGATACGTAGGGCTACGCCGAGAAGTTTCGAAGCGGTTGCTTGATAAAGCTCCGCGAATGCCGCCTCGTCACCTTTGGCGACGCCCGAGAGCAAGATTTCGAGGTTCTGGGCGCGCGGGGGCATTGGTTCTCATTGTTGGCAGATTGAGCGGTGTTCCGGCCAGTGTTAGACCGGTCGGGCGCGCTATGTCGAGTGCGGGGACGTTGCTTTCGAACCCAACCTGCCGTTAAGTCCCGGATATTGTTACCAGTGGGCTTTTTCGGGAGAGGGCATTGCCATCATTCTTGCCGCCGGCGTGGTTGACCCCCATCCTACTCCTCACACTGTCGAACGTGTTCATGACACTCGCGTGGTATGGCCACTTGAAGTTCAAATCGGCGCCGCTGGTGACAGTCATCCTCGTTAGCTGGGGGATAGCGTTCGTCGAATACTGCTTTGCGGTGCCGGCCAATAGGATCGGACACGGAACATATTCGGCGGCGGAGCTTAAAACCATCCAGGAAGTGATCACGCTGATCGTGTTCGCAATATTCTCCGTGGTGGTTTTGAAGGAGGCGCTCACGGTGAACCATCTCATCGGGTTCACATTGATCGTCGCGGGCGCGTTCTTCGTATTCAAAGCACCGCTCTAGACGCCACTCAAGAAATCCAATGCCCCCGTCACGGACACTTACCGCCGGCCCGACGCTCATCGCCGTTCTGGGCGATCAACTCAGCCTGAACCTGTCCAGCCTGCAGATTGCCGACAAGTCTCGCGATGTCGTTGTGATGGCCGAGGTCGCGGATGAGGCGTCGTACGTCCGCCACCACAAAAAGAAAATTGCGTTTCTGTTTTCCGCCATGCGCCATTTCGCTGCCGAGCTTCAGGCCAGTGGCTGGCAGGTACGGTATGTGCGCTTCGACGACAAAACCAACGGCGGAAGTCTGACGAGCGAAGTTGCGCGGATGGCCCGCCAATTAAAGGCCACCGGTATTGTGGTGACCGAGCCCGGCGAGTGGCGGGTGCGGGAAATGATCGGCACCTGGGAAAGTGTCACCGGTCTGCCGGTCCGAATGGTGCCGGATGACCGATTTATTGCTTCACGCGCCGAATTCGCATCCTGGGCTGAGGGACGCAAATCTCTTCGAATGGAATATTTCTATCGCGAGATGCGGCGCAAAACCGGTCTTCTGATGGATGGCGAGGAACCAGAAGGCGGGCGCTGGAACTTCGATACGGACAATCGCAAACCTGCGAAATCCGATCTTTTTATTCCGCAACCGTTACGGTTTGCGCCCGATGCCATCACGCGGGACGTTTTGGGCCTGATATCTGAACGGTTCGGCGATCAGTTCGGGGATCTGGAGCCGTTCTGGTTTGCGGTGACGCGGAACGACGCGGAGAAACAGCTCCGGCATTTTTTGAAAACGGGTCTGGCGCAGTTTGGCGACTACCAGGACGCAATGCTTTTGTCGGAGCCGTTTCTGTATCACTCCATCCTGTCGCTCTACATCAACTGTGGTTTGATTAATCCGCTCGATCTATGCCGGCGGGTCGAAACGGAATATCACGAAGGCCGGGCGCCACTGAATGCCGTCGAGGGTTTCATTCGCCAGATCATCGGTTGGCGCGAGTACGTCCGCGGTATCTACTGGCTGAAGATGCCCACTTACGTGAATGGAAACCACCTCAACGCGGTACGTCCACTGCCGAGTTTTTACTGGACGGGTGAGACGGACATGGCCTGTCTCAGGGCTGCTATCGGGCAAACGAAAGCGGAGGCGTACGCGCATCATATCCAGCGCCTGATGGTGACTGGCAATTTTGCGCTGCTGTGCGGTTTTGATCCCAAACAGGTTCACGAATGGTATCTGGCGGTCTACGCCGATGCCTATGAATGGGTCGAGTTGCCCAACACGGTCGGCATGAGCTTGTTTGCGGATGGAGGGCTGCTTGGCTCAAAACCCTATGCGGCCAGCGGCAATTACATCAACAAAATGTCGGACTATTGCGGGACCTGCCGATACGACGTGAAGAAGCGGACGGGTGCGGGCGCCTGCCCGTTCAATGCGCTTTATTGGGATTTTCTCGACCGCAATGCGGATAAGCTCGCCGGCAATCCACGCATGGCGCAGATGTATGCCACGTGGCGGCGGATGGCGAAGACGGACCAGGATGCGGTGCGGCGGGATGCGCGCGCATTTCTTGAGACACTCACGCCTTGGACGTATTGACGCTGCGGGCCGGCCGGCTTTTCGCTTTGCGGCAGCGATCGGAGCAGTAGCGGACCTCGTCCCAAATGCGTTCCCACGCTTTACGCCAAACGAATGGACGACCGCAGGTGGGGCAGTCTTTCGTCGGCAGATCGGATTTCTTGCGCATCTTTGCCATGGTGCATCATATACGTGCTCCAGATCATGAGGCCACGTTGCAATGACGCCGTTCGAACTTGCCTTCAAGCGCATCGATGCCGCCAACGCAGCAGATCCAAACACGGTCATCGTCGAGGGCCTGTCCCGCCCAGCAGAACTGGTCTATTCGGAGCGCATGAGCGCGATGCTGGCGCGCATGGTTCCCGACGCACCGGACGCATTGCAACTCGCAGCGCGGGCGCAGCACCTGCGGCGTTGGACGATTCCGCGCGAGTGCTATGCAAAGGATCGCGCGGGCTATCACCGTTGGCGGGGAGAACTCAAGCGGCGACACGCGGAGTGGGCGACGGAGATTCTTTCAGAGTGTGGAATCGATGCCGAGACGACGGCTAAGGTGGCAAGCCTCATCCGCAAAGAGAACCTCAAGACCGACCTTTTATCGCAGACGCTAGAGGACATCGCGTGTCTCGTGTTCCTGCAGCACTACGCGGCCGATTTTGCAGCAAAGCACGACCATGAAAAGATGATCGGCATCGTTCAGAAGACATGGAAGAAAATGTCGGACGAAGGCCAGCAGGCAGCGCTTGCTCTGCCGCTCGAAGTGGGCGTCCGCGCACTGGTTAAGGAAGCGCTGGCCGTTGCTGGGCAACCGGCACGGCAGCGGGTTTCCCGGCACGATCTCGCTGTCGTTCTCGCAGCGCACGGAGATCGGGGCGGCGAGGATCCCAATGCCAGCCTACGCCGTCATTGTTCGACACTGGCAACCGAGGGCGGCTATCACAGCGTGGCCGCCGGTATCCTGCGGGGCGAGCCATCATTGGAGGACAGCGTGCAAGCGGCCATCGCGGCGGCGGCCAAGAGCCTCGTGGTCTACCCAATGTTCATGGCCGAGGGATACTTTACACGCAAGGTTCTGGTGCAGCGGTTGGCGGCCCTCGAAATAGCAATCGATGTGCATGTGATGACGCCGCTTGGTGCCGATCCGCGCATGCCGGCACTCATGTTAGCGCAAGCCATCGCAACAGCAGATGCGAGCGGGTACGAACCAGCTGCTGCGCGTCTTTTAATCGTCGGACATGGTTCGAAGCTTGGACCGGCGTCGGCGGAAGCGACGCGTGCGGTCGCGGCCGAGATTGCGAATGAGCGGCGCTTCGCGCAAGTCGAAACGGCGTTTTTGGAGGAAGCGGAGTTTCTAACGGACGCCTTGCAGCGCGCGCTACACATACCGACGATCGTGCTTGGTTTCTTTTCCGGCGATGGACTGCACGCGGCGGAAGATGTTCCCGAGGCCATCGCGACCACGGCCGCTCACGCAGTTTACGCTGGTTCAATCGGGCGATCCCCGCGGGTGGTGGACTTGATCCGATCAAGTATCGACACAGAATTTGTAGCTGACACCTGATGGGAAATTGCACTGTTCGCGGTTACGGCTCATTCATATTTCTACTATAGGTTGTTATTTTGCAATCTCAGGTATGAGCTGACAGTTATGTTGCGGTCGCGCATTTCCCGGTACATGCCGTCATCGCTCTTCACGCAGGGGCTGCAGGCGGAGGTTGGCGAAGGTCAAAATCGGCTTTTTGAACATCTCGTTTCAGAGGTGCACGCCGTCGGTGTCGACATCGCGGTAGCGACGACCGCAGTCAATGCTTTGAACGATTGGCGCACGCCGATCGACCCTGTTGATGTCGCGCGGTTTGCTCCACACAGCTCCATGTTGCGCGCGCTGCTGCCGGTGCTCGAGAGCAACCACGCCCTGGACGGGCAGACAACGGTCGAGCTTCATTCCTTTATGGCTGAGGTCGACGCCGCTCGCGCAATTCTCGACAACTTTCTCGACGACTGCGATGCGATCTCGGCGAGCCGCGCCAGTCTGGTCCATGCGCGGCTGCTGCGCACTCAATGGAAAGTGACATCGTTGCGCGCAAAGCAATTCATTCTCGAATTGGAACGCGGTGGCGCAGAGTTGCCTGAACTTTACCAACAGAATACTCGCATCCTATCGGCGCTGCTAACCGGTGCGGGCAATGGCCTGAAGCCATGCCTCGACGAAAACGGCCGGCTCTATGTACCGCCGTTGCCGCAACGGCGGCGCGCCCCGCGGCGATCTGTGCTGCAAAATTGTATCGTGCATGGACCGGCGTCGTCGCAGACCGGCTTTATTCGGGATGCGTCTGCCGGCGGCTTGGGGCTCGGCCGGATCGCCGGATTGAAGCGCGGCGATCAGGTGCGCATTGAACTGGCCAGCGGCCGCCAGCTGCATGGCACCGTTGCGTGGATCACGGGAAGTTCCGCCGGGGTCAGCTTTGATGTTTCGCTGGCACCCAGCGACAGCCTCATCGCCCTCTGACCGCGCGGTAGCGCCCTGTCTCAGCCCATGGCGATCTGTTCAGGTGGGGGCCACGAAATGGCGGGAAGGTTGCTCAGGAGTTCGTTCGGGGACGGTGCCTTGATGTGTCCCGATTGGACGTCAGCCAGGACCGCATACGCTGCCGCCCAAACGGCATCGCGCCAAAGGGTGTAGGCTTTTGCCTCCTCGGCCCATGCCGCGTTGCTGCTGTTGAGGTAGCTGAGGATCGATGCTTCGCTCTTATAGCCGCGTTCGGCTGCGACGTTCGCGAGGTTCCTGTCGATGGCGGCCTCGTAATCGGATTGTGTCAAGGTAGGCGGAGCATCCAAATCAAACGCGGCCACAACCGATTTTGCGGCGGCAATTTGCTCTGACGTTGCGTTAGGATGGATGTCGATGCGCCACGCTGAACGGTCGCCGGGGTCAGCAATTGAAACGCCGTCGATGGGACAGACTGCGGCAATCGCCGCGTGCAAACGAGCTACATCCATGCTTGCCTCCGCAGTGCTGCAAAATCGTTAAACTGGTTGAACGTGCCCGGAGCGAGGCCGCCCGTTTGTTCAAGCGCTTGCCAGAAATGCCAGCCGAGAGACGACGCCACGGGAAGAACGACGTTTGGAAATCCCAAAACGGAATTGCCAGCAACGACGTTTTGCGATGCGCCCGAAAACATCGCCGTAGTGCTGTCGAAGCCGACGCCGACTGAGCAGTACTCAGCAGCGTTCGCCCCTGTCGTACATCGTTGCTGGTATTGAACTAGCTCCGAACCATCGGCCATGCCGACGATAAATGAAATTCGGTTCGTGGTGCTGCCGTTGGCAGATCGAACGGTTGCGGAGTTGTAAGTGTATCCGTTGGTGTCCTCCTCGACAGATGCCGAGACCTGGGCGCGGTTATACATATTCCACACACCGAGCACAGACGCACCGCCGCCAGCGGTCAAACTGCCAAAGGTAAAATCTATCGACGCTGTTCCGTTCGAGCGAACTGTGCCGACGTATGTGCCGCGATTTGCTGCGGGGCCGTTGGTGATGGCGGCAGCGTTGACCCGGATACCCTGAACGGTTGCAAGCTCGGTCGTGCCGGCTCCCGTTCCGCGTGCCGTGTCGGATGTCCAGGCCGGGCCGCGCGTGCAGCGCATTGTTCCAGCGTCGTTCCACACGAACAGATCGTAATTCGAATTGTTCGCGACGGCTGCGGGGCTCTTGGTCGTGTCCGTCGTAGCCTGCGTAAGTTCCGCCAGGGTGTCCATCATCGCAAAGGACGTGCCGTCGTAGATCGGTACGAACCGATGAACGTAGGGCGTATATCGGATTGTCGTTTGTGCTGAAATGCCGGAGGTCATGACCGGCGTGCTGGCGGTCAGCGTCAAGCGTCCGCCCGGCGTTGTCAGCGTGCTGCCACCGCCACCGCCGGCCGGTGCGGCCCAAGTGCCATCAGCGCGAAGGAAGTTTGCCGTGCCGCCACCGGACGCTGGCGCAAGGCCCTTGAGCGAGGATGTGAAGGCATTGAGCAGGGCCGTTGCCTGCGTCGCCGTCAAATCCTCCGGATCACCGGTTCCGGCCGTCGTGCGACCCTTGAACGTCGCGGTTGCGACATTGGCCAGCTTGGCGTTCGTCACCGCATCGTCCGTGATACCGGCCGTGGCGATGGCGCCAAAACCAAGCGCGGTGCCGGAACGGCGCAGCACTTGGCCGTCGGCAGAGGCGGCGATGTCGGAGGGGTCAGCAACTGCGTTGGTCGCGTTCCCTTTCACGGTGAGCGCTGCCATGTTGGCGAGGTCCGCGTTGGTCACGGCGTCGGCGTCGATGCTCCAGATCAAGCCAGAGCCCGAGACGGTAATGTCGCCCTTGTCACCGTCGGCGATGCCGCCGCCGATCGACGTGTTGGGGAATGAGACGGCTCCATTGGCGCGGTTGATGAGTATCGCGTTGAACCACGTCGACCCGTCGGCCGAGACCTTGAACGAGAAATCGTCGGTACCGGAGGTGCCCAGTTCGGCGCGGCCGGAAAAATTGGTCTGAAAAAGGAGCGAGGCGGTGTCGGCGGCGGCGTTCTTGTTGATTTTGGCCTGATGGCCAGCACCGGCGTGATTGAAGAGCGAGGCGGGAGAGGAAAGCGAAAGACGGTTGGTGGTGTCGGCGGTTGCATTGATCCCGACCAGCGGGGTGGGATTGACGCTGCCGCCACCGATCGCGGTCCAAGCCGTTCCGTTGAATACGACCGCTATGCCTTCGTCTTCGATCCAAGCAAGCCAGCCTTGGCGCGGCTGATAAAAGGCCCAAGCGCCGTCCTGCCAGGCCGCGATCTTGCCGGCGTGACCTGCCCAAACACCCGTAGGAGCCGCAGCTACGATATAGCGGGCGCCTTCGAGCGGCGCCGCGGGGGCCGCTGCGAGATCGCGATCCGTGACGGAAATCTGGACCAGGGCATCGAGTTTGCGCAGCGCCTCGTTGTGCGTCACGTGCTTTTGCGCCTGGGCGGCGAGAATATAGGGCAGAAACAGATTCGACGTTTCGTCCACGGCGTGATCCTTCGCTCGGTGCGTTGAGGCAAAGGATAGGAGAGCACGCGAGTACGGGGATAAGTGCGCATCGCAAACGAAAAGGGCGGCCCGATTGGACCGCCCCTATTCTGCTGCGGTTTGCTCGCGGCGCGGGCTCAATCCCGCTCGCGGCGCGGGCCGGACCGGCCACGACCGCCGCCACCGCCTTCGCGTTCGCGACGCGGCGGACGCTCAGCCGAGAAGACTTCTTCCGGCTCGCCGGGAGCGCGCGGAATTTCCAGACCCGTCGCCTGATCGATGATCTTCATCGACAACCGCACCTTGCCGCGGTCATCGAAGCCCAAAAGTTTCACGAAAACTTCCTGGCCTTCCTTGACAACCTCACCGACCGTTTCCGGACGACCCTGAGTGAGTTGTGAAATGTGGACCAGACCATCTTTGGCGCCAAAGAAGTTCACGAAAGCGCCGAACTCCATGATCTTGACAACCTTGCCCTTGTAAATCTGGCCGATCTCGGGTTCCGACGTGATGCCCTTGATGCGGGCCAACGCCTTCTCAATCGACTCGCGATTTGCAGATGCGATCTTGACGGTGCCGTCGTCGGAAATATCGATCTTGGCGCCCGATTCCGCGACGATTTCGCGGATCACCGAACCGCCAGAACCGATCACTTCGCGGATCTTGTCGGTCGGGATCTTGATCGTCTCGATGCGCGGTGCGAACTCGCCAAGTTCCTCGCGCGCGCCGGTGATCGATTTCGACATTTCATTGAGGATGTGCAGTCGGCCTTCATTCGCCTGCCGCAGCGCGACCTTCATGATCTCTTCGGTGATGCCGGTGATCTTGATGTCCATCTGCAGTGCGGTAACGCCATTGGCCGTACCCGCGACCTTGAAGTCCATGTCGCCGAGGTGGTCTTCATCGCCCAGGATGTCGGACAGCACGACATAGTCGCTGCCTTCCTTGATGAGACCCATGGCAATACCAGCGACCGGCGCCTTCAGTGGGACGCCTGCATCCATGAGCGACAGCGAGGCGCCACATACGGTGGCCATTGAGGACGACCCGTTCGAACTCGAGAATTTCGGAGACCACGCGCAACGTGTAGGGAAATTCCTCGTGCTTGGGCAGCAGCGGACGCACGGCGCGCCATGCAAGCTTGCCGTGGCCGATTTCGCGGCGACCGGGTGAACCCATGCGACCCGTTTCACCAACGGAGAAGGGTGGGAAGTTGTAATGCAGCAGAAAGCGTTCTTTGCGGGTGCCTTCCAAGCTGTCGACATACTGCTCGTCTTCGCCGGTGCCGAGCGTTGCAACAACAAGGGCCTGCGTTTCGCCGCGGGTAAAGAGTGCCGAACCGTGCGCGCGCGGCAGCACGTGCACTTCCGACACGATCGGGCGGACGGTGACGAGATCGCGGCCGTCAATGCGCTTCTTCGTTTTCAGAACGTCGCCGCGCATGATGTCCATCTCGAGCGCTTTGAAGGCGTCACCGAGCAGCACTTTCTCGCTCGCATCTTCGGGGATCTTGATTTCGGAAAAGACGCGCTTCTTGGCTTCGGAAACGAGATCGTTCCGCTTGCCCTTCTCCTTGGTCGAGAAAGCCTGCGTCAGGGTTTCGCCGGCAATCGCCTTGACCTGTTCGGCGTACTTCGCCTTGTCGGCAATCTTGATGTCCCACGGCTCCTTGGCAGCGGTTTCTGCCAACTTGATGATTGCCTGGATGACCGGCTGGAAGTGCTTGTGGCCGAACATAACGGCACCGAGCATGATCTCTTCAGACAGTTCCTTGGCTTCAGATTCGACCATCATGACAGCGTCGTGCGTGCCGGCAACGACGAGATCGAGATTGGTCTCGGCCATTTCGTCGACCAGCGGGTTCAAG
The DNA here is from genome assembly GCA_963742405.1 of uncultured Alphaproteobacteria bacterium. GTDB lineage: Bacteria > Pseudomonadota > Alphaproteobacteria > Rhizobiales > Hyphomicrobiaceae > JAGVSR01. The sequence continues at coordinate 486,939 of CAVUMB010000007.1, read as the reverse complement.
ACATACTGGCCGCTGATGTAGCCGACGCGGGCAGCACCGATCGGCCCAAGGAAGGGGAGGCCGGACAAGGTCAGAGCGGCGGACGCTGCGACCATGCCGACAACATCGGGATCGTTTTCGAGATCATGCGAGAGAACCGTGACGACGACCTGGACTTCATTCTTGAAGCCCTCGACGAACAGCGGGCGGATCGGGCGGTCGATGAGGCGTGAGACAAGCGTCTCCTTCTCGGTCGGACGGCCTTCGCGCTTAAAGTAACCGCCTGGGATTTTGCCGGCCGCGTAGGTTCGCTCCTGATAGTTCACGGTCAAAGGAAAGAAATCGATGCCGGGTTTGACGGACTTGGCGCCGACGACGGTGGCAAGAACGCTGGTCTCACCGTACTGGGCATAAACAGCGGCGTCGGCTTGGCGGGCCATGTGCCCGGTCTCGAGCTTGAGCTTGCGCCCGCCCCATTCGATCTCGACGCGGTGGATATCAAACATGTTTTTCAGCTTTCGTTTCGGTTCTTCGGTCTTTGATTGCGCTGCGGTGTTTAGCACGAATGCGCATCGCGCCGGGTAGCGTTTCCAGCCCCCGGCGCGGTGGTTTTAGGGTGATAGAAGCAAGCGCCGTCGCCTTCGGCGCGGCCGATCAACGGCGGATGCCGAGCTTCTCGATGATGCCCTGGTAGCGCGCTTCATCCTTGCGCTTAACATAATCAAGCAACTGCCGGCGCTGGCTTACCATTTTCAGAAGGCCGCGACGCGAGTGGTTGTCTTTTTTATGGGCCTTGAAGTGGTCGGTCAACTCGTTGATCCGGTGGGTCAGAACGGCGATCTGGACCTCAGGCGAGCCGGTGTCATTGGCTTTGGTCGCGTTGGCCTTGATAACATCGGCCTTCGCCGCTTTACGGTGCGGTGCTACTTCCGACATCGGGTGCTCCTTTCAATCTGGAGTTGCAGGGGCAGTCTGAGGCCCCGTATTCGGCCACGGCCGGGATGTCGTCCAGCCGGGTCGCAAAATAAAGTCGCGGACCCTCGGGGAGCCCGCGACTGAGGCGTTATACATGGACCAACGATGGCAGCGAAGTGATTTTTCGCCGCCAGCAGCCGGGGCAGGCCTGAGAACCTTACTTTTTGCAGAAGGTCACGGCGGCGCGGCAGGTCACCTGACCACCATCAGGCTTGCAGGAGTATCTGTCGGAGACGTTGTAGCCCTCGACTTTGCCGTTGGCGAGAAAGCCGGGCCAGAGACCCCAACTGACCGCCTGGACGGTGGTTTCAAGCGCGTACCACTTGGCCGACTCTTCAGAGCCCGCGGTAGCGACGGCGCCCTTCTTCACGCATTCAGCGTGGGCGAGGGGTGCGCCCAGCGCCACCGTCATTGCCGTAATGGCAAAAAGACCCTTCAGGACCTTCATCGAAAATACTCCTCTGATGGGCCTTGCGACTCCCCTATCGGGGAGCCGGCCGCAAGGCCGAACTCGTGTGCTGGGCCTTGCGACTCCCCTGCGGGGAGCCGGCCGCAAGGCTTTATTGATGGGCCTTGCGACTCCCCTGCCGGGGAGCCGGCCACAAGGCTTTGTAGTTGGCCTTGCGACTCCCCTGCCGGGGAGCCGGCCACAAGGCCGGACTCGTGTGATGGGCCTTGCGACGGAACCGGCCGCAAGGCCAAGCGAGGGCCTATTATGGAAGCGGCTCTGGTGCGGTCAACGCACGGCGCACGGGCTGCTGCGTTTTTCGAATGAGGTGTGGCCGTCAGCCCAGATTGAACACGCGGATAGGGTGCAGCGCGCCTTTTTCAACTTCACCCAGCGCGACGATGCGACCCTGGCATGTCGCATACATCAGCCCTGCGAGAACCGGCGCGTCGCGGCCGCGGATCAGGACCGCCATGCCGCGGACCAATTTCGAAGCGTCCGACGCCGTGACCATCAATTCCGGCAATCCTCGTAATGGCATCTCGACCGGTAGCAGCGGACCATCAGCGTTGAGCAAGCGGCCGCCGTTGGCTTCGCCTTCCAATTCCTCGAGACCCCAAGCGTCGCCTTCCTCGAATGGGCCGACGCGGGTTCGACGCAACTCGATGACATGGCCAAAGCAGCCCAATGCGCGGCCCATGTCCCTTGCTATCGCGCGAACGTAGGTGCCCTTGCCGCAGTCGGCCTCGAACACGGCGGTTTCGGCATTCGGCATCTCGATGAGACGCAGGTCATCGATGCGCACCGGACGGGGTTTAAGCGTCACCTCTTCGCCGTCGCGGGCCAGATCGTAGGCGCGCTCGCCCTCGATCTTAACGGCTGAGAAGGCAGGCGGCGTTTGCATGACCTCGCCGATAAAGCGCGGCAGTAGCGCACGGATGTCACCCTCGGACGGGCGGGATGGGCTTGCTTCCGTCACCGCTCCTTCCTTATCGTCGGTGGTGGTCTCGGCGCCCCAGCGCACGGCGAAGGCGTAGGATTTTGCCCCGTCGACGGCAAATGAAACGGTCTTGGTCGCCTCACCGAATGCGATCGGAAGAATGCCGGTGGCGAGCGGATCGAGTGTGCCGGCGTGGCCGGCCTTCTGCGCATCGAACAGTCGCTTTACGCGGGCCAGCGCATGCGTGCTCGTCAGGCCCAGCGGTTTGTCGAGGATGAGCCAGCCGTTGATGGGCTGGCCTTTCTTGCGGCGGGCCATGATTACTTCTTCTCGACGTCGCGGCGGACTTTGTCTGAATAGAGCAGGCGATCGATACGGCTCACTTCGTCGAAGGTCTCGTCTTCGCGAAAGCGGATATCGGGCGCATAACGCAGATCGAGCGTTTGTGCGACTTCGGCGCGGATGAATTTTTTATGCTTTTCGAGCGCGGCGAGAACGGCCGCGGTGTCCTTGCCTCCGAGCGGAAGCACATAGGCAGTCGCCAGCTTCAAGTCGGACGAGATCCGCACTTCCGAGATGGAGATCACGTGCGAGGCCAGCACATCGTCATGGATTTCACCGCGGATCAGGAGTTCCGACAACTTGTGGCGGACCATTTCGCCAATGCGCAGCATTCGCTGCGACGGGCCTTTGCCCGTGGAAGAAGATTTCTTGCGAGTCATTTCGTTACCGCGGCGGGATCGAACCGCGCGCGTCCTTCAAGCGGATGTGACGGAGGACGTCGAACCGGGCTGGCGCGGATCATGCGCGAGCCCGGTCGGCTGGTTCAGATTACAGCGAGCGGGTAACCGTCTCGACGTTGAAACACTCGATGACGTCACCGACGCGCAGGTCCTGATAATTGGCAAAGGACATGCCGCATTCCTGTCCGACCGGCACTTCCTTGACGTCGTCCTTGAAGCGTTTCAGCACCGACAGCGAGCCTTCGTGAATAACGACGTTGTCACGGATGAGGCGCACCTTGCCGCCACGCATGACCTTGCCGTCGGTGACGCGACAACCGGCGACTTTGCCGATCTTCGAGATGTTGAAAACCTGCAAGACTTCCGCGTTGCCGAGGAAGATTTCGCGAATGGTCGGCGCGAGCAGGCCCGACATGGCCGCCTTCACATCATCGAGCAGGTCGTAGATGATATTGTAATAACGGATTTCGATGCCGGCAGCGTCAGCTGCCTGCTTGGCCTGCGTATTGGCGCGCACGTTAAAGCCGATGACAACGGCCTTGGAGGCGTTGGACAGGGCAATGTCGGATTCGGTGATGCCGCCGACACCGGAGTGGACGATGCGGGCTTCGACTTCATCGGTGCCGAGCTTCTTCAGAGCGCCCATGATGGCTTCGACGGAGCCCTGAACGTCGCCCTTGATGAGTAGATTGAAGTCCTTCTTCCCGGCTTCCTTGAGCTGCTGCATCATCTGCTCAAGCGTGCTCTTGGAACCGGCGGCTCCGAGAGTTTCACGGCGCTTGCGGATGCGGTAGTCGGTGATTTCGCGGGCGCGGGCATCATTTTCGACGACAGCAATCTGGTCGCCAGCTTCGGGCGCGCTGTCGAAGCCCAAGATCTCGACCGGAACGGACGGACCGGCCTCGGCGATGTTTTGGCCCTTATCGTTGATGAGTGCGCGCACGCGGCCCCACGCGGTGCCGGCAACTACGATATCGCCGACCTTGAGCGAACCGCGCTGCACCAGTACGGTGCCGACGGGACCGCGGCCGCGTTCGAGCTTGGCTTCAATGACGATGCCTTCCGCGGTGCGATCGGGATTGGCCTTGAGATCGAGCACTTCAGACTGCAGATGGATTGCTTCCAGCAGTTTGTCGAGATTGGTCCGCTTCAATGCGGAGACCGGCACTTCGAGTGTGTCGCCGCCCATGCTCTCGACCACGACTTCATGGCTCAAGAGATCGGTTTTGACGCGGTTCGGATCGGCTTGCGGCTTATCGATCTTGTTGATTGCAACGATGATCGGAACGCCGGCCGCTTTGGCGTGATTAATGGCTTCAACCGTTTGCGGCATGACACCGTCATCGGCGGCAACCACGAGCACGACAATGTCCGTCACCTTGGCACCGCGGGCGCGCATGGCGGTGAAGGCAGCGTGGCCGGGCGTGTCGATAAACGTGATCTTGTCGCCTGACGGCAGGGTGACCTGATACGCGCCGATGTGTTGCGTAATACCGCCGGCTTCGCCGGAAACAACATTGGTCTGCCGGATGGCGTCAAGCAACGACGTCTTGCCGTGGTCGACGTGGCCCATGATGGTCACGACGGGGGCACGGGCGCGCAGGTTCTGATCGTCGTCCTTTGCACCGATGAAGCCCGTTTCGACATCCGACTCCGACACCCGCTTAGAGCTGTGACCGAATTCCTGCACGATCAGCTCGGCGGTGTCGGCGTCGATCACGTCCGTGATCTTGTGCATCGCGCCCTGCTTCATCATGAGCTTGATGAGATCGACGGCGCGCTCGGCCATGCGGTTCGACAGTTCCTGAATGGTAATCGCTTCAGGAATGATCACTTCGCGCACGATCTTGTCGCGCGGCTGCTGCACGCCCATGGCCTTCAGGCGCTCGCGTTCCCGCTTGCGCTTCAAGGAAGCAAGCGAGCGCTCACGCTGCTCCTGATCGAAGGCATTGTTGATGGTGAGCTTGACGCGCTCTTTCTGCGGTTCGGGCGTCGTCTTGACCGGCGTGCGGACAATCTTGCCGCCGCGCTTGATAACGCGCGTTTCCTCGTCTTCCACCATCTCAGGGCGCGCACGCGTTTCCGTGCGAATTTCTTTGCCCTTCGGAGGTTCTACGGCGGGGCGCTCGGGAGCGGCGGGGACGCGCGCGGAGGGAATATTGATTTCCTTCGGGCGACCGCCTTCGCGCGGCATGAACGCGGTGTTGTAGCCCTGGCCGGGCGCGCGGGGACCACCGCGGCCATCAAAGCGGCCGGCGGGGCGCGGGCCCTGGTCGGAGCGCGGCGGGGGACCGTCGCGACGCGGGGCGGGACCGTCACGACGTGCGGGACCGGGCGCACCGGCGGGAGCGCGGGACTGGACCGGAGCCGACGCGGTGGCTGCCGGCGATGTGGCGACCGGGACGTCGGCGGGCGGTGTTGCAGACTGCGGGACTGCGGCCGATACGGGGGCTGCAGGTTCCGGCGCCTTGGCGGCCGGAGGCGACGCTTCAGTTTCGGTGCGGCGGCGGTCGGCCTCTTCGGCTTCTTCAATCACGTTCTGCCGGCGCGCTTCGGCCAGTGCTCGGGCGCGAGCGTCGCGCTCTTCGGGACGCAGCGATCGCGTGGCATCGGTCCGTTCCGGCGCGCGTGCTTGTTGCGGCGCTTCTGAGGGCGGCTTGACCGAAGCGGGGGCTGGCGCAGCAGGGGCCGGTGCGTCAGTGCCACCCAACTTGCGCGACTTGCGCGTCTCTACGATCACCGGCTTCGATCGGCCATGGCTGAAGTTCTGCCGCACGTGGCCAGACTCGACCGTCCGTTGCAGCGACAGCGGTTTTCGCGTGCCTGCACCGGCTGTCCCCGACCCCGTTGTGCCAGCGGCACCGGGGCGGGCGGTTTTGTCGGTCGTGTCCTTCGTATCCATTCGGTCTTTCCGCAGATTTCCTTAGGCGCCTGGTGCGTCCGGGATGCCAATTTGTTCAACTAGAGCAGGCCGGTAGCGCTCAACGCGCCCGGCCTCGCTCAAGAACTTCTCAGTCGCTCCGCCCTGTGTGAGGGCAGCATGTACCACATTTGACCGGCCGATGGCCAAGCTCATTTGTTCAATCGTGAAAAGTCGCAGAATCCGTGCATCCCGGAGGGATGCGCGGGACACAGCGATGTATTTTTTGTCCAACTTTTCTGAGCCGCCGGCGGCCGCATCACTGGCGTGCAGGAGAACCTTAACCGTGCCTTTTGCGACCAGCGTGTCGAGCTTATCGAAGCCTGTGGTGCATAGGCCTGCCTTGTTAGCGATAGAAAGCGCGTCGAGGGCGCGTCGTTCCATCAGGACGCTCACGCGCTCGGCAAGGTCGGGCGGCACTTTGACGTCGGCCTTCAAGGAACGGGCGAACACTTTTGCCTTAACCGCTTCGGCGATCCTGACGGCCGTCGCCGTAACCCAAACCCCGCGGCCGGGCAGTTTCATGCCTGGATCGGGGTAGATAGCGCCATCGGGACCGCGGACGAAGCGGATCAACTCGTCTTTAGGCAGCGAGGCCCGCGTCAGCGCGCACAGACGCAGCGGGCCTTCGCCCGCTCCATCGTCGTCAGCATCGATGGCTCGACGGCTGCGCGCCAATGCTATGGACCTCCCGCTTCATTGCTCAAGCATCGGACGCGACGTCGTCATTCACGGCGCCGTCGTCGTCACCGGTTTCCTCAACCGCTTCGGGAGCCGCTTCATCGGCCGTGATCCAGCCAGCTAGAACGCGCGCCGAAAGGATCATCTCTTCAGCTTCCTTGCGGCCGACGTCAAAGCCATCGAGCACGCCCTTGTGGCGGACGGACTCCGATTCTTTTTCTTTCTTGCGCTCGGTCCAGCCAATGAGATCGTCCGTGGCGCAATCGGCAAGGTCTTCCAGCGATTTGATGCCCTTCTCACCGAACGCCACCATCATTGATGAGGTCACGCCCTGAACTTCGGCCAATTCGTCTGCGACACCCAATTCGCGACGCTTGGCATCGCGCTCGGATTCCTGCTGTTCGAGATATTCGCGGGCTCGGGTCTGGATCTGTTCGGCAGTGCCTTCGTCGAAACCTTCGATGTTGGCAATTTCTGAAAGTTCGACGAACGCAACTTCCTCAACGGTCGCGAAACCTTCGGTGACGAGCAGCTGGGCGATGACTTCGTCCACGTCGAGCGAATCCATGAGCAACTGGGTCCGCTCGGTGAATTCCTTCTGACGGCGCTCGCTCTCTTCTTGTTCGGTCATGATATCGATATCCCAGCCGGTAAGCTGAGAGGCGAGGCGCACGTTCTGGCCACGGCGACCAATTGCGAGCGACAACTGCGATTCTGGCACGACGACTTCGATGCGGGCGGTGTCTTCATCGAGCACGACCTTCGACACTTCGGCCGGGGCCAATGCATTGACGATGAAGCTCGCCGCATCGGGGTTCCACTGGATGATGTCGACCTTCTCACCCTGGAGTTCGTTAACCACCGCCTGCACGCGCGCGCCGCGCATACCGACGCAAGCGCCGACGGGATCGATGGAGGTGTCCTTCGACACCACGGCGATCTTGGCCCGGGATCCCGGGTCACGAGCGACCGACTTGATCTCGACGACACCGTCGTAGATTTCCGGAACTTCCTGCGCGAACAGGCGGGCCATGAACTCGGGCCTCGCGCGAGACAGAAAGATTTGCGGACCACGCTGCTCGCGGCGAACGTCGTAGATGTAGGCGCGGACGCGGTCGCCGTACTTAGGCGTTTCGCGCGGGATCATTTCATCGCGGCGGATAATGCCTTCGGCGCGGCCCAGATCGACGATGACGTTGCCGTATTCGGCGCGCTTAACAGTACCGTTGATGATCTCGCCGATGCGATCTTTGTATTCGCCGAATTGGCGGTCACGCTCAGCTTCGCGGACCTGCTGGACTATAACCTGCTTGGCGTTTTGAGCCGCGACACGGCCAAACTCGAGCGGCGGCAGGCTTTCCGCGATCAGATCGCCGATCTTGGCTTCCGGGTTGCGGCGCTGCGCCTCAGCGAGGCGGATCTCGGTGGCGTCATTCTCGACGCTCTCGACCACGGCGAGCACGCGGGTCAGGCGCGTTTCACCGGTCTTGGGATCGATCTCGCAGCGGATGTCGTTCTCGGTCCCGTAGCGGGACTTTGCCGCCTTCTGGATCGCGTTCTCCATTGCCTGGATGACGATCTTGCGGTCGATCGACTTTTCGCGTGCGACTGCGTCCGCAATCTGCAACAGCTCGAGCCTGTTGGCGCTGATACCTGCAATGCCGGCCATGCTCAGTTCTCCACCTCGAAGTCGTCCGGCTCCGCGCCATCCGCGAGTCCGGACCGTCCCTGTTTCTTTGCGCGAGTGAGTGCCTCGCGGATCAGTTCATCGGTCATCACCAGCCGCGCCTCGGCGACGAGGCGCAGCGGAAATCCAATCGTTGTCGGGCCAGCGACGGGTAGTTCGAGTTCGACGCGAACTTCGCCATCCTCAAATCCCTCGAGCTTGCCTTGAAAGCGGCGGCGCCCGTCGACCGGTTCGCGCAGTTCGATCTTGGCCATGTGCCCGGCCCAATTCTCGAAGTCGGAGGCGCGGACGAGCGGACGATCGATACCGGGCGAGGAAATCTCCAGGCGATAGGCGTCGGAAATCAAGTCGTGGGCATCGAGCAGCGGCGAGAGTTCACGTGAAACCATTTCACAGTCATCGATCGACATCGAGCCGTCGGGACGCTCGGTCATGATCTGCACCGTCTGCCCGTCGCGGCCCGAAATCTTCACGCGCACAAGGCGAAAGCCGACGTTTTCAAGCACGGGCTCCACTAGCCCGGCTAGCGTCGCGGCAAGGCCGGTTTCGCTGTAAAATCTCTGATCGCTGATGCGCGCTTCGGCCTGCATTCCGCTGCCTTGGAACCGCCCGTTGTTGTTGACCCATGAGCCTCATGCCAGTCGTCAAAACAAAAAGAGCGGACCCTTGCGGGCCCACTCTCAAGAGTTGAGATGATCATGAGCGACTGGAAAGTACGCAAAGGCATCGTTTCTGGCAAGGCCGATCTGGACAGTTTGAGCGCGTTTACCGAACTTTTTTGCCGAGCGGCCGTTCAGATGCGGGTGAACGTCAAGAACATTGGGCGGCGGCCCTCGCGCAGCGCTTTGGCTTCATAGCGCGTGCCCGGCCAGTCAGGCCAGGGTGTCCGCCAGTCGGAAGCTTGGGTCGCGGTCCAGCGGAATGCCGCGTGCGGGAGCGCCGCCGTCAAGACCGTGCGGACGTAAGCTGCGATGTCGCTCGCGATCCTCAATTCGGCGCCGGGGCGCATGACGCGAGCCAGTTGATCCAGCAAAGGTTTCGAGACGAGGCGGCGCTTGGCATGGCGCGTTTTCGGCCACGGATCGGGAAAAAGGATAAAGACCTTGGCGAGGGATGCCTCCGGGAGCACGCGCAACAACGGGCGAACGTCGTCCGGGTGGAGACGGATATTGTCCAGTTCGCGGTCGGCCACCGCCGCTACGGCTTTGACCACGCCATCCTCAAAAGGTTCGCAGCCGATAAGGCCAACGGCGGGATTCAGGCGCGCCTGATGGACCAAATGCTCGGCGCCGCCAAACCCGACCTCAAGCCAGATATCGCTGACGGAGACCGGAAAAAGGCGCGTCAGATCGAGTGGCACGGCTGTCAGGTCAATCCGGAGGCGCGGCAGCATGTCCGCCAGCAACGACTCTTGTCGCGGACTGGGCTTACGGCCTCGCTTGCGGCCGAAGGAGCGAAGTTCGTCGCGCGGCGGAATACAAGTGTCGCCGGAAGCCATGCGCGTCACTTTTTAATTGCGCCGACCGACACGCCTGCGGCGAGCCGGCCGGTCGGCGCGGGGACGACAATTGCGCCGACCGACACGCCTGCGGCGAGCCGGCCGGTCGGCGCGGGGACGACAATTGCGCCGACCGACACGCCTGCGGCGAGCCGGCCGGTCGGCGCGGGGACGACAATTGCGCCGACCGACACGCCTGCGGCGAGCCGGCCGGTCGGCTGAGTTATACCGCCGCCTTGATCTTATCGGCGAGGTCGGTGCGCTCCCAGGAGAAGCCGCCCTGCGCATCGGGCATGCGACCGAAATGGCCGTAGGCGGAGGTGCGGGCATATATCGGCTTGTTCAGGTCGAGCTGGGTCCGGATACCACGTGGGGAGAGGTCCATCACCTCGCCGAGCGCTACTTCGAGGGCCGCCTCGTCCACTTTCCCCGTTCCATGCGTGTCGACGTAGATCGACAATGGCTTGGCGACGCCGATGGCGTACGAGACCTGGATCGTGCACCGTTCGGCGAGGCCAGCGGCCACGACGTTCTTGGCCAGATAGCGGGCAGCGTACGCGGCCGAGCGGTCGACCTTGGTCGGATCCTTACCGGAGAACGCGCCACCTCCGTGCGGAGCCATGCCACCGTAGGTGTCGACAATGATTTTCCGGCCAGTCAAGCCGCAGTCGCCGTCTGGACCGCCGATAAAGAATTTACCCGTCGGATTGATGTGCCAAACTGTGTCTTTGCCGATCCAGCCGGACGGCAGCGCCTTGTGAACATATGGTTCGATAATGTCTCGCACCTGCTTGGAGGACAGGTCTTCCACGATGTGCTGGTGAGACACGACGATCTGCGTCACCCCGACGGGTTTGCCGTCTTCGTAGCGAACCGTGACTTGGCTCTTGCTGTCGGGGCCGAGCTTGGCTGCGTCCCCAGTCTTTGCTTTCCGCGCGGTCGCTAGATCATGCAGAATTTTGTGACTGTAGTAGATGGGGGCGGGCATGAGTTCCGGTGTGTCGGTGCAGGCATAGCCGAACATAATGCCTTGGTCGCCAGCGCCTTCTTCCTTGTTCGTCGGCTGCTTGGCGTCCACGCCGGCTGCGATGTCGGCGGACTGGCCATGAAGCAGCACTTCAATGTTGCAATTGGCCCAATGGAACCCGTCCTGCTCATACCCAATATCCTTGATCGCCTGTCGGGCGATATCCTGGATCATGGCGACAGTCACGGTTTTGGGCGTGTTGGAATATTCGCCGGCAATGATGACACGCTGTGTTGTTGCCATGGTTTCGCAGGCGGCTCGGATGGCCCATGGATCGAGACCTGCGGCAAGGCTTTCGCGGTAGAATGCATCCACGACTTCGTCGGAGATCCGATCGCAAACCTTGTCGGGATGCCCCTCCGACACCGACTCGCTCGTGAAGAGGAAAGACTTGCGCGCCACTGAGGCCCCCGTATCAAATGATTAAACAGCACATGACTGCGCCGATCGGCGGCTGTGTTGCAGCCTTTGCCGACACGGTCAAGCGCGGTGACGGCGCACCTCAGTGACCTTTATTGGCCGCCGGAACCGGGCGGATCCTCGCCGGCGATCGAGCGGACCATGTCCACGATAGAGCGGCGAACACGAGGATCGGTGATGCGGGCAAAGGCCTTATGCAGTTCGACGTTATCGCGGCTGGAGAGGAAGTCGGCGACATACGGTTCGCCTGCGTTGTCAGCCAAGCCAGGGGCTACTGCAATTCCCGACACGGCGGCCGACATATTTTCGTAAAAGTATTGGATCGGCACGCTCAAGACCTGCGCCAAATCGAATAACCGGCTGGCGCCAATACGATTGACGCCTTTTTCGTATTTCTGGACCTGCTGGAAGGTCAGCCCCAGCTGCTCACCCAATCGTTCCTGGCTCATCCCGAGCAGCATGCGGCGCATGCGAACGCGCTCCCCGACATGTTTGTCGATCGGATTGGCGCGTCGCGAGTTTCCGCGTTCTTCGCTGTCATCGGACGGAACTGCGTCTTTGATCTTTTCGTTCACGTTTTCCCGTCCCGAACGTATATTTCCTTATAGTGGAACGGCAATTCCTACGTGCGTAAACTGCGGGCGTCAACCTAGGGATGCTCGCCTGGATTATAATCATTCGTTCAGTTTTTGCGTAGGGGAAGAATAAAAATGGCGTATGCGAAGAATATAACAGCATTCAGGAGAAACAGCTTGTCTCCCCAGCGCGAATAAGGCGGTGGCGCTGCAACGGGCGGCAACGGCTGATCGATGACGCCGCGCACGTTCATGTCGAGAGACGCTGTAATGCGGCCGTGGGCGTCAATCATGGCGGAGATGCCGTTATTGGCTGCCCGAATGAGGGGGAGGCCTTCTTCCACCGCTCGTATCCGGGCCTGATGCAGGTGCTGGCGTGGGCCGGTGGTGTTGCCAAACCAGCCGTCATTAGTGACGTTAACGATCAGGCCAGGTCGTTCTGAACCTTGGATGACGGCAGAGGGAAAGATCGCCTCATAACAAATGAGAGCCGCGATAGATGGAAGGCCGGCCAGCGTGATCAAGGGGCGCGGTTCAGGGCCGGACGCGAAGCCGCCGCGCATTCTAGTCAATTGCTGCAATCCGATGGCTTCGAGCAGTGGCTGGAACGGCAAGTATTCGCCAAAAGGCACCAAATGAATTTTATCATAGATCGCAGTTGGCCGGCCGGCGGGATCGATTGCGAGCAAGCTATTAAACGCTTTGAGTGTCGGTTGGTCCGCATTTCCGCCTCGCTCGACCCGGAGGCCACCCGACAGTAGACTCGGGCCACCGTCGGGCAAGAGATCGGCAATGGCGGTCAAGGCTTCGGGATGTTCGAGCGGCCGGAAAGGCATTGCGGCTTCCGGCCAGACAATCAAAGCGATGTTGGAGAAGTCGTCCTCGTCGCCGGCCGGGTTGCGCCGGGTGAGATCAAGGTGGAGGCGGAAAATCTCGCCCTGCTTTTCCGGCATCCATTTTTCGCGCTGCGGCACACTCGGCTGAACGATGCGAACGCGTTTTGCATCGGCGGGGGTCACCGGCGCTGAGGCCAGGACAATTGCGCCGTAGAGCGAGGCTGCGGCGAGCGGTAACGCGGCCAGGGCAATTCCAGGGGCCCATGCCTGGACTGGCGGCGAGTTGATGTCGGCATCCGCTGCGAGCACCAACGGCGCTGTGAAGATGAGCATCGTCCATAGTGTCAGGCCGTAGATGCCTACAAGGCCAGCCGACTGCATCAAGATTTCCGGCCCGGTCAGCGCGTAGCCGAGCACGTTCCATGGAAAGCCTGTGAGAATGTGGCCACGAAGCCATTCGGCGAATGCGAAGACGACCGACGTGGTGAGCAACCCGGCAACACCTGGCCGCCATAGCCAATGGGATACGGCGGATGCGGCGCCGAAAAATATTGCGAGCCCGGCCGGGAGCAGTGTGACGGCAAATGGTAGCAGCCATCCGAATACGTCGGCCTCAACGAGAAATGCTTCGCCGACCCAGAACAGCCCGGCGAAGAAGTAGCCGAAGCCAAACCACCATCCATCCGCAAAGGCCCGGACGAGACTGGCGCGACCGTATTGGTAGGGCGCTACGGGCGTAATTAGCCAGATAAGAACCGGCAGCGTCAGAAACAAAACCGGAAAGGCCTGGAAGGGTGCGAAGGCCAGTACGCTCGCCAGACCGGCCGTGAAGAGTACGGCGGCGCGGCGCCAGCCAGTCAATTGGCGTAAGCGATCTCGAACTTGTTTGACACGCGCCGCCGGCGTCACGTTGCGCCCATTGTCCCGCTGTCCGGCGATTCCGGAGACGCCGGCTTCTGGCGCAAAATCTTCAGCCGCTTGACCCGGCGCGGATCTGCTTCAAGAATTTCGAATTCCAAACCGGACGCATGTCTTATGATTTCGCCGCGCGTCGGAACGCGGCCGACGATCTGAAACACGAGACCACCGAGCGTATCGATATCTTCTTCTTCGTCCTCAGTGAGAAGCTTGTTGCCGACCAGCGCTTCCAATTCGCTCACCGGCGTGCGCCCGGATGCAATCGTACCGAGCTTGGCATCTTCCACGATGTGCTCGGCTTCCGCTTCGTCGTGCTCGTCTTCGATCTCACCGACGATCTGTTCGACGAGGTCTTCAATCGTGACGAGACCGTCCGTTCCGCCGTATTCGTCGACGACAAGAGCCATGTGAACGCGCGACGTTTGCATCCGAATGAGCAGGCTCATCGCGGGCATGGACGGCGGCACATAGAGCACGGGGCGGCGGATCTTGGCGGCCGAAATCGGGCGCTTCAGATCGATGGCTGCAAGGTTGTGCTGGCGTTCACCGTTTTCAGCGACATGATCTTCGGCGACTTTGCGTACGGCCCGGGCGCGCTCCTCGCCCTTCAGCCGCTGTTCGACCAATGGCCGGCCGGCGGCTTCAGCGGACAGCCAGCGGAAGAGATCCTTGATGTGGACCATCCCGCGCGGATCATCGAGCGTCTCATGATAGAGGGGAATGCGTGAAATTCCCGCTTCCTCGAACAGGCGGACGACTTCACCGATCGGCACGCTCTCCTCAACCGCGATGATGTCGGCGCGCGGCACCATGATGTCATCGACGCGGCTTGCTCCAAAGCGAAGCAAGCGGATCAACATCTCGCGCTCTTCGGCGCTGAAATTCTGCTCCGCATCGCCGCCCGACTTCAAGGCATCTTCGAGCGTATCGCGGAGGGTCGGCCCCCCCTGCAGACCCAGACGGGTCAGCAAGGCGGAAATCCAACCATGGGCAGACGGCGCCTTGCGATCTTCACCAGAGGCCTCGGTGGAGATCGGTTTGGCTGCCTTTTCGTCGATGGACATGTTGTTCCGGTTCGTTTCAGTGGGCGACTTCATTTAGCGCGCGAACGCGTCGTCGTCACGGTCGCCGTAGGGATCGGCAATGTCGATTGAGGCCAGAATGTCCGTCTCCAGGCGTTCCATGATGACGGCTTCCTCGTCTGTTTCATGGTCATATCCGAGGAGATGCAACAGACCATGAATGGTCAAGTGGCGCAGATGGTCGGCAAAGGAGATGCCTCTCTCGGCGGCTTCACGCGCGACGGTTTCGCGGGCGATCACGACGTCGCCAAGTAACCGGACCGGCGGCGACCCTGGTTGATCTGCAGCGGGAAACGACAGGACGTTGGTCGGCTTGTCCTGACCGCGGAAGCCGGCGTTGAGTGTCTTAACGTGCGCGTCACTCGACAGGGCGACACAGGCTTCGCTGGCGGCCAACCCCGACATATCGGCGTGACTGGCCAGCGCAGTGGCGGCGTGGCGGATCAGCGCTTCGGCCTGAGCCGGTTCTGGCCAGTCGTCGTTCTCGAATACGACGTCGATGGTCAGCCATGCGGATTGCGCGCCTTGCGGCGCGCGACTTCGCGGGCCTGGGTCGGACGCGGGCATCAAGGTTTCTTGCTGGAAGCGCGGTCGTAAGCTTCAACGATGCGCGCGACGAGATCGCGGCGCACAACATCGGTCTGTGTAAAACGCACCGTTTCTATGCCGGTTACGCCGTGCAGCAGCGCGACGGCCTCGTCGAGACCCGATTTCACGCCGGGCGGAAGGTCGATCTGCGAGGGATCGCCGGTGATGACCATCTTCGAATTCTCGCCGAGACGGGTCAGAAACATTTTCATCTGCATCGGCGTGGTATTTTGTGCTTCGTCGAGAATGACGAAGGCGTTGGCCAGCGTGCGGCCGCGCATGAACGCCAACGGTGCAATTTCGATAACGCCCGAACTCAATGTCCTTTTCGACTTTGTCGGGCGGTAGCACATCGTCCAGCGCATCGTAGAGTGGGCGCAAATACGGATCGACTTTCTCGCGCATATCGCCGGGCAAGAACCCGAGCCGCTCGCCCGCCTCGACCGCGGGACGCGACAGGATAATGCGCTCGATGATGCCGCGTTCAAGACACTGGGCGGCGTAGGCCACGGCGAGATAAGTTTTGCCGGTGCCGGCGGGGCCGATGCCGAAGACGAGATCGGTTTTGTCGAGAGCGCGAATGTAGGTGCTTTGCGCTAGCGTCCGGGCTTTGACGACCCGGCGGCGCGTGGAGATCTGCGCCTGTCCATCGCTCGTCGGTGCAATGTTTTCCTGGCGCGCATGACGGATCAGGCCCTCGAAATCGCCCGGCGTAATGGTTTCGCCGGTCAGTGCCCGCTTATAAACGGCTTCGAGCACTTCTCGACCGAGTTTGCAGGCCGCATCCGCGCCCTTGAGGATCACGACATTGCCGTGGGGATGCGCTTCGATTCCGAGGCGATCCTCCAGCATGGCCAGATGGGCGTCGAATTCGCCCAGCGCTCGCGTCAACGCGCGATTGTCTTCGAAGGGAATGACGAGGCGCGCGTCGGCGGCCTGCGTCTTGGAGGCGCGTTGCGCGCCTGGCACGGGTTGCCCGCGATATCCGCTCAAATACGATCTCCTGAAGGCCTTCCGCCGACGATTCGGACGGTGGCTCCAACAACCATCATAGTGCCAGCTGGATCAGAATCAACGAAGCGGCACCATTCGCCCACGTAAATCGGGCTATCAGGCCGCTACGACACCGGAAAGACTGCCGGGACCGTGGCCGCGGATGGCAACGGGAAGAATTTTGCCCAGAAGGCCGGCATCGGCCTCAGCCTGCACAAGCTGCAGGTGGGGTGAACGACCGACCAGGATACGGGAGTTGCGCCCCAAACGCTCAAACAGAACTGGGACGGTCAAGCCAACAGTCCGGGCGTTAAACCGCTCATGCTGATTTGTGAGCAGATATTGCAGGCGCGCGAGACGTTCCGATTTCAGAGCGTCGGACACCTGATCTTCCATATTGGCTGCAGGAGTTCCCGGTCGCGAGGAGTACTTGAACGAGTACGATTGTGCAAAACCAACCGCCTTGACGAGTTCGAGTGTCGCATCGAAGTCGGCGTCAGTTTCGCCGGGGAAACCTACGATCATGTCGGTCGACAGTGCGATGTCGGGACGCGCGGCGCGCACTTTCTCGATCACACGAACGTAGTCTTCCGCCGTGTGTTTCCTGTTCATCGCAGCAAGCATGCGATTAGAGCCCGACTGCACCGGCAGATGCAGATACGGCATCAATTTCTTTTCTTCGGCATGCGCAGCAATCAGATCATCGGTCATGTTGCGCGGATGACTTGTCATGTAGCGGATCCGCTCAAGTCCATCGATGCCGGCGAGTTTGCGGATCAGGACAGCGAGCGAAACCTCAATCCCGGTCGCACCGACACCGTGGTAGGCGTTGACGTTCTGGCCCAGCAGAGTCAATTCTCGCACGCCGTTGTCGACCAGTGTCCGGGCTTCTTTTTCAATGTCGGCGACGGAGCGCGAATACTCCATCCCGCGGGTGTAGGGCACGACGCAAAAAGTGCAAAACTTGTCGCAACCTTCCTGGATGGTGAGAAAGGCCGTGGCCGATCGAACCTGCCGCTGCGGCGAGAGATGCTCGAATTTTTCTTCGTCGGGAAAGGTTGTCTCGACGATGCATTCCCCTGTGGACCGGGTCTTGCGCAAAAGCTCAGGTAAGCGATGGTAGCTTTGCGGTCCCACGATCAGGTCGACGGCCGGTGCGCGGCGCGCAATCTCGGTACCTTCGGCCTGGGCAACGCAGCCGGTCACTGCGACCAGTGTTTCCTTGCCCGCACGGCGGCGATGATCGCGCAGGTCGCGGATGCGGCCGAGATCGGAATAGACCTTTTCGACGGCCTTTTCACGGATGTGACAGGTGTTGAGCACGACAAGATCGGCGTCTTCGATATCAGTTGTTTCGCGATAGCCATCCCCGGCCAGCGCTTCGGCCATGCGTTCGCTATCGTAAACGTTCATTTGACAGCCGAAAGTCTTGATAAAGACTTTCTTCGTTGCGGCTTCGGCCGTCATGGACCGGTCTCCGTCGTTCGGACGATGGCTGCGCATGTTATCCCAGCGAAACTGTGGAAGCCGTTAACGCTGCCGACGCGGCCCCATTCCCACGAGGACGGAGAGGCGTTGATTTTGCAGTGCAGCATTTTTGACATGTTCTGTCGAGAGGACACTTCGCCGAAGCGTTTCATCGCCATGTATCGGATGAGGGCAGCGGCGATTTACTCGACCCGGTCCGCACCGGTTTGACTAACATAATCGGTTCACTGGGAGATCGGGCGCGCAGAGTTCGGACTACGCTTTCGCGGACGGCCAGTTCGGTGCGATCGGCCAGTTCCTTGCGATTAGCAAAGTCATCAAGGGACATGGGCGGGCCGATGCGCACGATGACGTCAAGCGGACCGGCTTGCAGCAGTTCCCAGGCGTGGCTCTGCATGTCCATGTCGCCATACCAGCCAACCAGAGTGCGGTCGGCGCGACCGAGCGGGATACCGTGCAAGCGAGAATAGACAATCGACACCGTTTGAACGACGACCGGCGAGTGCTTGCCAGAGCTTGTTGGAACAGTGGGTTTTGCGGCGGCAAACAGCGACGATTTGAAGGGTAGGACGCGGTTGCCGTCCGTGGATGTGCCTTCGGCAAAGAGGACGAGTGCGTCGCCTTCGGCGAGGCGGCGGGTCATTTCGGTCGCCGTGTCACCAATGCTGACGCGCTTTGTGCGATCCACGAAGACCGTTCGCTGCAGGCGGGCCAAAGCGGAGACGAACGGCCAGCGGCCGACTTCGGATTTGGCGATGAACGAAACCGGGGCGACGGCGGAGAGCACCGGGATGTCGAGCCAGGACGTGTGATTGGAAACGAGCAAGGTCGGCGTGCCGGGCGTGACGGCGCCCTCGATTTCAAGACGGACGCCGAGGATGGTGCATACCTTGCGGTGATACCAATGCGGAAAGCGGCGCGCAGCGGACGTTGACACGCGCAGCAGCAGCGCTTGCACCGGCATCAGTGGCAGGGTCAAGACCATGAAGCCGGCTAGGACTCCGGCGGCACGCAATCGGCTCATGGACCCTATATAGTTACACTTCGAGCCATCGTCACGGCGTCGACGGCGGGCGCTCCCGGTCGCTGGTAGTAGGCTTTGCGAACGCCTGCGGGAACGAAGCCCATTTTGCTGTAGAGCGTGAGGGCGGGCATGTTGTCGGTTGCAACGTCCAAAAACATGCGACGTACCTCGGCCCGCTGGACAGCGCGCATCAGGCCTTGAACGAGGAGCCTGCCGACACCGTGCCGCTGACGTTCCGGGTCGACACCAATCGTCAGGATTTCGGATTCGTCGGCGGCGATTTGGCCAATGATGAATCCGATCACATCGGTCGGCCCACCCAACGTCGCCACGAACGAAGTGGCGGCGGGATGGTCCAGCATTTTGAGTACGCTTGCTTCATCCCACGCCGGCACAAAGACTTTGGCGTGTACGCGAGTAATCTCAGCGGCGCGCTCGGGCCCCGCCCATAGCAAACTGACGCGCTTGCCGTCGAGTAGGTCTGCGTTGCCGGTCATGCGCCCGCCCTCTCCAGCGATTTGCCCTCTTGCGGCTTGGCGTCGGGCGGTCTCAGATACAGCGGTTCGATAGGTGCGGTGGCCGGTTCGCGGACCGCCGCCCACATTGCGGCGGCCGCCATGTCGGGAAAAATGATGTCAGACTGGGCGCGCGCGTGGCCGCCGGCTGCATTGATTGCCTCAGCGACGGCGACAGCCGCCGTGCCGATAGCCAAAACCGGGCGGTCGCGCTGAAGACTGGCCAAATCAGACAGAGCGAGGAGGCGCGGTGGGCCCGAAGATTGGTGTGCCTCGGTTTCGAAGACCTGGACATAGGCTTCGCCGCGATGAGCGTCCACGGCGACGACCACGTCCTCTCCCGGCGCAGCTGCAATCAAGGGTGAAAGCGCGATCGCCTCAAGGCTCGTGATCGGCACCAGAGCCATATTGCGCGCCAGCCTGAAGGCTCGGGCGGCAGCGATGCCGATGCGCGTTCCGGTGAATGACCCGGGGCCGACGGTCACCACCACGCGATCGATGTCCGCAACTGCGAGTCGCGCCTCATCGAGGAGTTCACCAATCAGTGGCAGCAAGCGTTCGGCATGTCCGGTCGCCATGGGTTCGGTGCGCGACAGAACACGCGCACGCGGCGAAGCAAGGCTTGATCCCACGGCAACGCTGAGCGCGGGAAAACAGGTATCCAAAGCGAGCACATTCATGACGCCGCAGCCTACACGCGGTTGAAGACCGTTCGCCAGCCCAAAACATCAGCAGGCCGCAGCGCCACGGCCTTACGCGATGCGCGCGATTTCCTCGAACGTGAAGCGCGGCGAACGCGGGTACAGGCCCTTGGGATCACCGTAGCCCAGATTGACAAGGATGTTGGACTTTACAGTGCCGCCGGCAAAAAACGCGGCGTCGACGCCGGCGTTGTCGAAGCCCGACATGGGGCCGCAGTCAAGGCCGAGGGCCCGAGCCGCCAGTATGAAGTAAGCCGCCTGAAGTGTTCCGTTGCGGAAGGCGGAGACGTTGGCAAACTCTTCATTTCCAGCGAACCAGCTCTTGGCATCGGCGGCCGGGAAAAGCTTCGGAAGATGCTCATAAAATTTCAAATCGTAGCCGATGATCGCAGTCGCGGGCGCAGCCATCGTCTTATCGACGTTGCCCTCCATCAGCAGCGGCTTCAATTTGGCTTTTGCTTCCGGCGATTTGACGAACACGAAGCGGGCGGGACTCATGTTCACACTGGTCGGCGCCCAGCGCATCACCTCGACTACGTCACGCAACAGGCTGTCGGGTACGTCCACCGGTGTCCAGGCATTATGGGTTCTGGCGTCGGTAAAAAGAGTGGCCAGCGCGGTGGGATCAATGCGCGACGTCATAGGCGAATGCTCCTGTTCGATGACAATGTTATTTCAGCCCGGCGTGGCCGATCGGCCGCAGCAAAAACCCCGCGACCGGATCGCGGGGTTCTTCCGTCGTGCCTACGACATGATCTAACGCAGCATCATGCTGCTTGGACTTCCTGAACCTCTGGGCAGAAGTGCTTCAGAAGGTTTTCGATGCCATGACGCAACGTCGCGGTTGAACTCGGACAGCCCGAGCAGGCACCGCGCATGTGGAGGTAGACGACGCCTTCGCGGAAGCCGGCAAAGGTGATATCGCCACCGTCCTGAGCGACGGCCGGGCGGACGCGGGTCTCAAGCAATTCCTTGATCGTGCCGACAACTTCCGCATCGGCGGGATCGAAGTTTTCGTGCCCCTCGTCATTGGCAGCATCGGCCACTTCAGCGCCGGACATATAGTGGTCCATGATCGCTCCCAGCACCATCGGCTTCAGGTGCTGCCATTCGGTGTCCGTCTTGGTCACGGAAATGAAGTCGGAGCCGAGGAAGACACCGCTCACACCGTCGATCTCGAACAGCCGGCTTGCGAGGGGAGAGCCCTCGGCGTCAGACTTCGAGCGATACTCCGCGGTGCCGCCGGACAGGACCGGCTTGCCTGGAATGAATTTGAGCGTCACCGGGTTGGGCGTTGCTTCGGTCTGGATGAACATGGGACCTCGCACAGACTACCAGCGTAAAAGGTGGCTGGATGTCAATTTTAGAATTGTTCCAACATATAGGCGACATCGTTCGAAAAGTCGAGGGGTGGGTCAGGCGAGGGTCAGGATGTCTTCCAGGGCGAGGTTGCCGGGGACGATCGTGATCGGGATCGGAAATGACCCGGCGGCATGGCCGCTTGCCAGCGATGACACGAGCGGACCTGGGCCTTTGGCGTCCGTTGAAGCGCCCAGTACGAGGATGGCGATGTCCTCATCTTCGTCGATAAGGCGGAGCAGTTCGTCGACCTTATTGTTCCCCTCACGGACGATCTCTTCGACCGGGATGTTCTCAAAGCCGACATTGTGCAATTTGCGCCTCAGTAGACGAAAGAGAGCCCGAGCGCGGTTTGTTTCTTCTTCGAGCTGCACTTGACGCACGCCGACCCAGTGCTGGAATTCCTGGGGTTCGATGACGTAGAGCATAACCAAAATGCCCGACGAGCGCAGGATGCGGCTCGCGGCATAAAAAAGCGCGCTCTCAACCTCCTGGCTCTCGTCGACGACGAGCAGGAATTTGCGGGCATGGCCCGCTTCAAACGAGCGGCGTTTCTTGGTCGTCGGCATGATGTTGATGCTGCCATGCCGAGCTGTGAACGAAAAGTTTTTTAGTTGTAGATTTTTTTATTAGGACCGCAAAAGGCCGACGAGGTCTTTCACTTCGTCCATGATCGGGGTGGCAATGGCGCGGGCACGGCGCGTGCCGTCGGCGAGCACGCTGTCGATATAGGCTGGATCGGCCGCCAGCCGCTTTGTCTCGGCGCCGATGCGGCCCATGGTTTCAGTCGCGACCTCGGCCAGCGCTTTCTTGAAAGCGGAAAACTGCTGGCCGCCGAAGGTGCCCAAGACGTGTGCCACGGTCTGCCCTGTCAGGGCCGCATAAATTCCAACCAGGTTTTCCGCCTCGGGGCGACCCACGAAGCCCTTTTCATCGGAGGGTAACGGTTCGGCGTCGGTCTTAGCCTTTTGAATCTTCTTGGCGACCGTATCGGCATCGTCCGTGATGTTGATGCGCGACAAGTCGGAGGGATCGGATTTTGACATTTTTTTGCTGCCATCGCGCAAGCTCATGACCCGCGTGGCCGGCCCGGTGATCACAGGTTCGGGCTGCGGGAAGAAGATGCCGTCGGCATAGCCGCGGGCGTCGATTTCCTTGCGATAATCATTGTTGAACTTCTGCGCGATATCGCGGGCGAGTTCGAGATGCTGCTTTTGATCCTCGCCAACGGGGACTTGCGTGGCGCGGTAGGCGAGGATGTCGGCCGCCATGAGGTTGGGGTAGGCATAAAGGCCAACCGACGCATTCTCGCGATCCTTGCCGGCTTTTTCCTTGAACTGCGTCATGCGATTCAGCCAGCCGAGGCGGGCGATGCAGTTGAAGACCCAAGCCAGTTCGGCATGTTCTGGCACCTGACTCTGGTTGAACAGGATGCTCTTTTTGGGATCGAGGCCGGCGGCGATGTAGGCTGCCGTGACGCCGCGAATGGCGGCGCGCAGCTCGACCGGGTCCTGCCAGACCGTGATGGCGTGCAGATCGACCACGCAGTAGATGCACTCGTGCTCATCTTGCATGCGGATCCAGTTCACCATCGCGCCCAGGTAGTTGCCCAGGTGGAGGCTGCCAGTCGGCTGCATGCCGGAGAAGACGCGGGTCTTGAATGCCATTGCTCTTATTCCTTCGAACCGGCGCGGGTTATGGCCGGTGTGGCGCGGGGAGGCAAGGGGACGCCGCCTGACGTTTCGCGTTCGCGGCGGCTATTTCCTGCCCACGGCCGAGCGGAGTTGACCGAAGGTCGCCGCCCCGGTCACCTGTGTGGCGGCAAAGTAGGCGATGAAGCCGACACTCATCAGGACGGCGAGCGCCGTGAAGCGGACGACGACTCCCTGGGCCTTATTGAGCCAAGGATCGAGACCATACGCGGCTGCGATCAGCGCGGCTCCCATGACGACGGCGGAGAACAAGATGCGCGGCAGGGCGCGGCGCAAGCGGGCATCGCTTTCAAAGTGCCCGTGTGTTTTCAGTCCGCGATAAAGGAGCAGCGCATTCATCCAGCCGCCGAGCGTGGTCGCTACTGCAATGCCCAGATGCGGCATCCAGCCAAGATGCCGGAAGAGGAAGAACAGCCCAACCGAGCCCAGCGTGTTGGCTGTGAGGCTCCATGCAGCGAAGCGCATCGGCGTCCGGGTATCCTGGCGGGCGAAAAAGGCAGGCGAAAAAACCTTAATCAGCACGAACGCCGGCAAGCCGAGTGCGAAGATGCGTAGCGCCTCAGCGGTATAGGGGGTGTCAGTGGCCGTGAAGGCGCCGCGCTCGAACAACACGCGCACGATCTCCGCCGGGACGACAAAGAGCGCCACTGCGGCCGGAACCGTCAGCAACATGGCAAATTCTAGCGAACGGTTCTGGCTGTCCATGACGGCTGTGTGGTTGCCCGCGCGCAGGTGGCGTGAGACGTCCGGCAACAGCACCACGCCGATGGCAATGCCGACAATCGCGAGCGGCAATTCATACAAGCGATCGGCGTAGTAGAGATGAG
Organism: uncultured Alphaproteobacteria bacterium; assembly: GCA_963742405.1. GTDB lineage: Bacteria > Pseudomonadota > Alphaproteobacteria > Rhizobiales > Hyphomicrobiaceae > JAGVSR01. The sequence goes on along the minus strand of CAVUMB010000007.1, from coordinate 463,003 downwards.
AAACAGCACCATCCTGCAGGGAGGCAATGACAGTGCCGATCGCGATGTTGACTTGTGTAATGCCGCCGGCGATCACGCCCGGGATGCCGAGCGCGACGAGCTTCTTCATGTCAACGTTCCATCGGGGCCGGCCGATCTTCAACGTCAAACCAGCGCGCTGAAGGCCCCACATCAGAAGTGCCAGCTGTAAAAATCCGGCGATAAACACACCCCACGCCTGGATATAGCCTGCGGCCGGCTCAGCTTTGAACCCGAGCCAAATCGAGATGAGCATGGACATCGTCAGAACAGCATTCAGCACGATCGAGACAGACGAGCTTTCAGCAAAGCGGCCGACGGTATTCAACACGCCCGACATCAGCGCGACCAGCGACATGCACAGGAGATAGGGAAACGTGATCTGCGTGAGACGGACTGCGAGTTCGAACTTATCGGGTGTGCCGGAGAAGCCGGGCGCCAGCAAATACATCAGCCAAGGCATGGCAATCATGGCCACGGCCGATAGCAGGATAAGTACGAAAGCGAGACCGGACATGGCTTGAGAGGCAAAGGCGCGCGCCTGATCGGGACCTTCGCCTTCGAACTTCGATGCAAACAACGGGACGAAGGCAGAGTTGAAGGCGCCCTCACCGAACAGGCGGCGGAATAGATTTGGAAAGCGGAAGGCGACATAGAAGGCATCGGCGACAGGCCCCGTGCCCAGCACCGCGGCGGCCAGAATATCGCGCAAGAAACCCATGATGCGGCTGAGCAACGTCAGCCCGCCGACAGTAAAGAAGGAACGATAGAGTTTCATGTGTCGCCAATCGCGTTGGAGGTGGCCGGTTCGGCCCCGGCCAGAACCTTTGTCAGCCGGCCGGCAATTGTCTTCTGCCGGGTTTCGCTATCGACCTTCTTGCCGGTTAGATCCGTGACGTAGAACACGTCGACCGCTTTTTCACCGAATGTCGTGATGTGGGCCGATGCGATGTCGAGCGACAGATTGGAGATGGTGCTGGTCAGGTCATAGAGCAGCCCGGTGCGGTCGCGGCCAGCGACCTCGATCACAGTGAAGCGCTCGGACAACTGGTTGTTGATGATCACCTCCGGCGACACCGTGAAGGCCTCAAGGCGATTGGCGCCGATCGCGCGTTTCTCAAGCAGCGACTTCAGGCGGACTTCACCGCGCAACAGACGTTCGATCGTGGTCTCTATGCGGTGCGCACGGCGCAATTCGTCCTCGTCTTGCGCAAACTCGCGGGCCAAGAGGAAGGCATCGAGTGCGAAGCCGTCTCGCGTCGTGGTGATATGTGCCCCGACGATATTGGCGCCATTGGCGGCACAGGCTCCTGCGAACAGAGCGAGCAGCCGCGGGTGATTGGGCGCGAAGACAGTGAGTTCGGTGATGGCCGTGAAGGCATCGGTCACGGCATCGGTGATGAGCTTGCGCCCCTCCTCCTCGGCACGGCGCACGAGGCGGGCGTGACTTGCCTGCTTGGAGGTTTCGGTGCGCAGCCAGTAATCGGGATAGTGCCGGTCGATGAACCGTTCGACCTCCGCGCGCGGCCAATCGGCGAGCGCCGCGGATAGTTGTTCCTTTGCGTCTTCGACGCGATGGCGACGTTCGACTTGCGTATGGCCACCGGCCACGAGTGGTTCGGTCTCGTGATAAAGCGTGCGAATAAGCTGGCCCTTCCAGCCATTCCAGACGCCGGGTCCGACGGCTCGGATGTCGGCTACGGTTAGAAGCGTCAGCAGCTTCAGGCGCTCGGGACTTTGCACAACGGCTGCAAAATCCTGTGCGGTTTTAGGATCGGAAAGATCACGGCTCTGGGCGATGTTGCTCATCGTCAAATGCTGTTCGACGAGCCAAATCACGGTCTCAGTTTCGGCCGGTGTCAGACCAAGGCGCGGACATACACTGCGTGCGATTTTGCCGCCAAGGATCGAATGATCTTCGGGCCGACCCTTACCGATGTCATGCAGGAAGGCTGCGACGTAAAGTGCGCGGCGATTCTGGATCGACTTGACGATCTGGGTCGATAGCGGAAGTTCGTCGACACTTTCGCCATGTTCGATCAGGGCAAGTTCACCGACCGTACGCAACAGATGCTCGTCGACCGTATAATGGTGATACATGTTGAACTGCATCATCGCCACGACATGCCCGAATTCAGGCAGGAACCGACCAAGCACGCCCGCCTCGTTCATTCGCCGCAGGGTGTTTTCCGGATTGGATTTGGCAGCGATCAGCTCAAGAAAAATACGATTGGCTTCCGGATCTGCGCGCAGCCGATCATCGATGAGCCGCAGGGACTGTCGCAGCCGACGGATGGCATTTGGGTGAAGGTGGGCGTCGGTGAGTTCGGCCTGGGAAAAGAAGCGGATCAAGTTGACGGGATCGCGCTTGAACACGTCCGCATCGGCGACGTTCAGCCGGTCGTTTTCGATGCGAAAGTCGGTGAGCGCACGAACCTGGCGGCGCATCTTCCAACCGGAAAAGATCCCCGGCAATCCCGGTGTCGTTTTCGCCTGTTGCATTTCCAGTGCGGCGCAAAGAATGGCGGTGAGATCACCGACGCTCTTCGTTACCAGGAAGTAGTGCTTCATGAAGCGCTCGACGGGGCGTTGACCCGATTTGTTGCGGTAGCCGAGACGTTCGGCCATCAGCGGTTGCAATTCGAACGCGAGCCGCTCTTCGGCGCGGCCGGTCAGGAAGTGCAGGTGACAGCGCACGCTCCACAGAAAATCCTCGGCACGGCGGAACGTCGTGTACTCTTCCGGCGTGAAGATTTTTTCTTCGATTGTCTCGGGCCCGACCTCTTTGCCGTAGAGATACTTCGATAGCCAGTGCAGCGTGTGCAGATCGCGCAATCCGCCCTTGCCGTCCTTCACATTCGGCTCGACCTTGTAACGGCTCTCGCCGGCACGTCGGTGGCGTTCGTCGCGCTCGACCATTTTGGCATCGATGAACGTACGCGCAGTGCCCGCGAAAACTTCGCGGCGCAGTCGATCGGTCAGTTCTGCGAAGAGCTGGGCGTCGCCATGAACCAGCCAAACGTCCAACAATGAGGTGCGGATCGTCATGTCCTGCGTCGCCATCTTCAGGCACTGATCGACGGTTCGCGTCGCGTGGCCGACCTTGAAGCCTAGATCCCAGAGCAGGTAGAGCATGTACTCGGCGACGCTCTCGCCCCAGGGCGTCTGCTTGTAGGGGAGCAAAAACAGGATATCGATGTCGGAGCCGGGCGCGAGAAGGCCGCGGCCATAGCCGCCGGTGGCGACGACGGACATGCGCTCGGCGTCGGAGGGGTTGGTCGCGCGGTAGACATGGGCGACAGTGTAGTCGAAGAGCAGGGCAATCAATTCGTCTTGAAACCGCGCGAGGCCATGCGCGCACTTGCGCCCCTTACCGTCGACCTCGAGTTGTTCCTGAGCTTGGCGGCGAGCCGACTTGACCAGCTTTTTGCACCGATCGAGCACGGAGGAGCGCGCTTCGGCGGACGTGCCGTGGGCGTTGAACAGTGCCGTTAGCTCGACCCGCAATTCCTTGGGGTCGAAATAAGGCGCGGCGCGGAAGGTCGTGGTATCCATATGCGACGTACTTAGTCCTACAAGCGTCTGGCGAACGGCCGGAGAACGCGGTTGTCCCAAGCGCGATGGGCTTGAGCGGGCGCAACTTAACTGCTTTGCATCGTCAGTGGGAGGTCGCGTCCTGCGGCCGAGTTCCCCTTTCACCGGTCGTTGGTGGAAAACGGGAGTTTATGCTCATCGGCGGTCGAGGTCCCGTGGACGACGTCATCCTGAGACTAGTGCTCCGTAGCGACCTGGACCGCATCCGGACCTGGCTTCGCCAGCCCGACATCGAGGCCTGGTGGGGCCCATCGTCGGCGACGTCCGCAGAAGTGCTCATGGCGCAGCAATCGACACTGGCAATTTGCCGGGTGATTGAGGCTGGCGGCGAGCCGATCGGTTATTGCCACGCCATCGACGCATCGCTGTGGGGCGACGACTTACCTGAAGATCTGGAGGCGGGGACCTGGGATCTCGACGTGTTCATCGCCTCAGCCGCGTACCGAGGTCGGGGAGTTGGCCTCAAGGCTTTGGAACTGTTGAAAGAAGAGGTTTTTACAACCACGCTGGCGACGGCGGTGTGCGTGTTTGCCTCGATTCGCAACGAAGCAGCCGTCAGGGCCTACGAGAAAGCCGGTTTCAGCTGGCAGCGGATCTGGAACGATCGCGCGCTCGGGCCAAGCTGGTTCATGATCGCTCGACGGCCCTAGATTGTGTTGCAGCGGCTGCTGCGGCTCCGGCACCAGAGCGGCCTGCGGGTGATGCGATGTCGAGCGCGTTGGCGCCGCCTGTCGTACCCTTTCAGCCCAGAAGATCGCGCAAGAATGGGATCAAAGGCAGGTCAGCCGGCGGCATCGGGTAATCGGTCAACTTGGATGCCCTGACCCATTTGACGCGCTGGCCCTCCCGGGGAGTTATCTCGCCGTCCCAGTTGCGGCAGAGATAGAGCGGCATCATCAAGTGGAACGTCTCGTAGGTGTGGCTCGCGAACGTGAACGGCGCCAAGCAATCGAGGCAGACGTCGATCCCCAATTCTTCGTGCAATTCGCGCACGAGCGCCTCTTCCGGCGTTTCTCCTAGTGCAAGCTTGCCGCCTGGAAACTCCCACAGACCTGCCAAGGATTTGCCGGGCGGCCGCTCGGCGATCAGCACGCGATTGTCGCGATCGACCAGGGCGGCTGCAACGACAAACAGGAGCGGTCGAGCGGCCGACGCGACTTGATCGATCACCGCCGCACCAATTTATATGTAGCCTCGTCAAGCCAAGACAGTCCGCGTTTTTGCAGGTTGCGACTGAAGGACAGCCCTTCGCGACGTTCCAACAGCGTGATGCGGAAGTGAGCACCAAACAGTTCCTCGATCCGCTGCGGCGTAAGCGGGAACGGCGGGCCGTCCATTTCCGACGGGTCGTAATCGAGTGCCACGAGGAGAACCGGTATGCCGGCGGGCGCCAGAGCGGCCAGTTGATCGGCGTAGGCTTGCTGCATCACGCGCGGCATAGCGACGAGCGCCGCACGATCGAAGACACCGCCGATCCGGCGCGTTACGGCCGGGTCGAGCTGCAAATGATCACCGCACCAGATTTCGAATGGCCCGGCGCGCTTCACGACAAATGCGCCATGGGTGACGGTCGCCGGCGTCCGGCTTCGCTCGGCAAAGAATTGGTCGACCGCTGCCTTCGCCAATTCGGTCCCGATCACGGCGTAGCCTTGGTCTGCGAGCCAGACCATGTCCAGGCTCTTGCCGCACAAGGGCACAAGCACTTGCGCAGACTTTGGCACACCGATTGCCGACCAGTGACGCACAAGACTGTCGTGTGCGGCCTCCTGATGGAAGCCGATGTCGGCGGTCTGCCAGCGCTCAAGCCAGAACTTGTGATCCATCGACGCCCTAGCTGCGGTAGTCGGCGTTGATCGATACGTAATCATGGGTGAGATCGCAGGTCCATACCGTCGCTGTCGACCCTCCGACACCGGCATCGATCCGGATCGTGATCTCGCGGTTCTGCATATAGGCGGCGACGGCGGTCTCCTCATACTCATCGGCGCGCTCGCCATCGCGGGCCACGCAGTGATCGCCAAACCAGATCGCCAGGCGGTCGCGATTAGCGGCCTCGCCTGACTTGCCGACCGCCATGACGACCCGACCCCAATTGGGATCTTCGCCTGCAATGGCCGTCTTTAGAATCGGTGAGTTGGCGCAGGAGAGCGCAATTTTACGCGCGGCGCTTTCGCTCTCGGCGCCTTCAACGATGAATGTCACGAATTTGGAGATGCCCTCGCCGTCCTTGGCCACCTGGATGGCGAGATCGCGCATCAGGTCCTGCAATGCGGCGCTGAATTCCTGCAGACGCTTCGACTTCGCCTTCGACACGGGTTTCTGGCCACGGGCTTCGGCCGCTCCGGTCGCGAAGATAAGGCAGGTGTCGGATGTGGACGTATCGCCGTCGACCGTCATGGAATTGAAGGTCGACTTGACATGCTCGTCGAGGAGGTCCTGCAGCGCATCGGCGGAGACGGCGGCATCGGTGAAGATGAAGCAAAGCATGGTTGCCATATCGGGCGCAATCATGCCCGCACCCTTGCAGAAGCCGCTGATCGTCACCTCAACGTCGCCGATCCGCGTCTTACGCGTGGCGAGTTTGGGGTAGGTGTCGGTGGTCATGATCGCGCGGGCAGCAGCGTCAAAGGCATCAGGAACGGCGGTGGACGTCAGCTGTTCGAGAAGATGCGTGAACTTGCCTGGATCGAGCGGCTCGCCGATGACCCCCGTCGAGGCAATGTAGATTTCCTTTTCGTCACAAGCGGCAGCCGCGGCGGCTGCCTTGGCAGTGGCCTCAACAGCGGCGCGGCCCTTCACGCCGGTGAATGCATTGGCATTGCCGGAATTCACGACCAGCACACGCGCCTTACCGTGTTTCAGGCTTTTACGGCACCACAGCACAGGGGCCGAGCACGTCTTCGACTGCGTCAGGACGCCCGCCGCGACCGTGCCTTGGTCCATGACGGCAACCATGAGGTCCGTGCGGTTCTGGTAGCGAATGCCGGCTTCGGCGGTCGCAAAGCGGACGCCGGGCAGCGGCTCCACACGGGGCAGCACGTCCGGAGCGAAAGGCGAGGGCTTGACAGTTTTGGCCATGAGGACACCGGCAGGAGAGTTCACGGAAGACCCCGTCCTGGTGGAGCGGGATTAGACTGAGCAGTCCATGTGGCGCTTAAAACAATCAGGCCGCTTGGATGCAAGCGGCCTGATGAGAAATCTACGATGACAGTCGATAGAGCGGTTACTTTTTCTCTTCAGTTGCAGCCTTGCCCGATGCTGCTGCGGCGGCGTCATCAATCTGCTTCTTTACCGCTGCCTGAGCTTCAGCCTGCTTTTTGGCTTCCTCATCGGCCATCTTCTTGATTTCAGGATCGACGTAATCGATCTTGGCCTTGCTGCGCAGTTCTCCGGCAATGTTCTGCGCCTTGGATTGAACCATCGAGCCGATCAAACGATCTTTCACTTCGTCAAAGGTCGGCGGCGGCTTCTGACGGCGATCCTCAACCTTTATGATGTGCCAGCCGAACTGGCTCTGCACGGGCTTCGACACTTCGCCCTTCTTCAATGCAAATGCAGCTTCCTCGAACTGAGGCACCATCTGTCCCTTACCAAAAAAGCCGAGCATTCCGCCCTGCTCCTTGGAACCGGCGTCGCCGGAATTCTCCTTCGCCAATTGTGCAAAATCCTCGCCGGCGGCGACGCGTTCGGCAAGTTTCTGAGCCGCAGCCTCGCTCGAGACGAGGATATGACGGGCCTGCACCTCATCCTCGGGCTTTATCTGCTTGACCTTGTCTTCATAGATCGCCCGCGCTGAGGCCTCGCCGATGCTGGACTTCACGGTCTTGTCGAAATAGGCGTCGCGCAGGGCGCGCTGGCGCCAAAACGCCATCCGCCTGTCGAACTCGGGTCCGGTGCCGAGCTTTTCGGCCTCGGCCGCTTCCGCAAAGAGCTGGTTCTCGATCATGAATTCGACCAGCACACGGCGGCGCGTCGCCTCTGGCAGATTGCCGAGTTCGTTGCCGATTTCAGCTTCGGCAAACGCCAGATCTGATTCTGAAATGACGTGACCGTTGACCGTTGCCACCACCTTTTCTTCGGCGGATGCCGCCAAAGGCACCACGCCAAGCATGGCCAAACTGACGGCAACCACATGAAAAACTTGAGAAACCTTCACCAAGACGGGTCCTTCTCGACTGTGATTTCAAAAGGCCGCGAGAGCGGACCCCGGCCGGCCCCTGCCGCGCCGTTCCATTGACGGGGCCTGGATAGCCGCCGCCGCAAGGTGTGCCAAGTTAAGTTTTTGAGATAAGCGCATAAGTAGGCTGACAGTCGGCGTGCATGCCCCCGTGGCGCGTTGACAATCAGGGGGCGCGATCCTTATGTCTCGCCAGTGAACCGGAGAGCCGCGCACGCGCAGCTTCTCCCAACCGAGCTGTCTTCGCGCGACGTATCTTAGAAAGGTCGTCGACCCTTGCCCGGTGCGGGGGAGTGTGCCGCAAGCGCAGCGCAGTTTTCCGGAGCGCTCGCCGCTCATTATTCAAGGAAATTGTTCTCCCATGCTGTCCATCACGTCGCTCGCCGCGAAGATATTCGGCACGTCCAACGACCGACGGGTCAAGGGATACAGAGCCCGAGTGGAAGAGATCAACGCGCTCGAACCAGAGCTCATAAAGCTTAGCGACGAAGACCTTCGGGCGCGGACCGTGATGCTGCGTGAGCAGTTCCAGAACGGCAGCAGCCTCGACGACCTGCTCGTGCCGGCGTTCGCGACCGTGCGGGAAGCTGCCAAACGCGCGCTCGGGCAGCGCCATTTCGACGTGCAGCTGATCGGCGGCATGGTTCTGCACGACGGCAACATCGCGGAAATGAAAACGGGTGAAGGAAAGACGCTGGTCGCGACCGCGCCCGTTTACCTGAACGCCATCGCCAGCACTGGCGTCCACGTTGTGACCGTCAACGACTACCTCGCCCGGCGCGACGCGGAATGGATGGGTCAGGTATACCGCTTTTTGGGCCTGACTGTGGGCGTCATCGTCCACGGGCTCGACGACGAGCAGCGCAAAGCGGCGTACGACTCGGATGTAACCTACGCCACGAACAACGAACTCGGCTTCGATTATCTGCGCGACAACATGAAGATGCGTAAGGACGATATGGTCCAGCGCGGCCATGCGTTCGCGATTGTGGACGAAGTCGACAGTATTTTGATCGACGAAGCGCGTACACCGCTGATCATCTCCGGGCCGCTCGACGACAAGGCCGATCTCTACAACGCCGTCGATAAGCTGATCCCGCTGCTTGTCGCGGAAGATTTCGAGCTGGACGAAAAGCAGCGTCAGGTCTCGCTGACCGAAACCGGCAACGAGCGCATGGAGCAGTTGCTGAGTGAAGCGGAGCTGCTGCGCGAGGGTTCGCTGTACGACGTGGAAAACGTCACCATCGTGCACCACGTCAATCAGGCCCTCAAGGCACACAAGCTGTTCCAGCGCGATAAGGATTACATCGTCAAGGCCGGCGAGGTGATCATCATCGACGAGTTTACCGGCCGTATGATGCCGGGTCGACGCTATTCGGAAGGTTTGCATCAGGCGCTGGAAGCAAAAGAATCGGTCGAAATACAACCCGAGAACCAGACGCTCGCTTCAATCACATTCCAGAACTATTTCCGCCTGTATGACAAGCTTGCCGGCATGACGGGAACAGCGTCGACCGAAGCGCAGGAATTCGGCGACATCTACGGTCTTGAAGTGCTCGAAATTCCAACAAACGTACAGGTCTCGCGCATCGATGAAGACGATGAGATCTACCGGACGCAGAAGGAAAAATACGACGCTATCGTCGCCACGATCGCGGATGCGCATCGCAAGAGCCAGCCGTGCCTCGTCGGTACGACGTCGATTGAAAAATCCGAGCAGCTCTCAGCGCTCCTGAAGGACAAGAAATACATCGCCGAACTTGGCCAGCGGTTCAAGGAACAGGCGCAGCGTTTCACGAGCGCCAAGGAAGGCGAGATCAAGGCCTACTTCGAGGACATCGGCGCCTACCTCACCGATGTCGCAGCCAAGGTGAAGTCGGGCCACCCCATTCCGCATCAAGTGCTCAACGCGCGCTTTCACGAGCAAGAAGCGTCCATCGTTGCACAGGCCGGCGTGCCGGGAGCGATCACCATCGCCACGAACATGGCGGGCCGCGGCACGGACATTCAGCTTGGCGGAAATGTCGATTATCGAATCCGCGACTGGGTGAAAGAAGAGCAGGCAGCGGGCCGCGAACCCGACGCGGCGATGACTGCCGCGCAGCGTGAGCAAATCATAACCGACGTGGCCGAGAAAAAGCGACTGGCGCTCGATGCAGGTGGGCTTTTCGTTATCGGCACAGAACGGCACGAAAGCCGCCGCATCGACAATCAGTTACGCGGTCGCTCCGGTCGCCAGGGCGATCCGGGCCGGTCGAAGTTCTACCTCGCGCTCGATGACGACCTGATGCGCATTTTCGGTTCTGACAAGATGGAAAGCATTCTGAAGACGCTTGGTCTCCAGGAGGGCGAAGCCATCACTCATCCGTGGATGAACAAGTCGCTGGAGATGGCGCAGAAGAAGGTGGAAGCGCGCAACTTCGATATCCGCAAGCAGATACTCAAATACGACGACGTCATGAACGATCAGCGCAAGGTCATCTTCGACCAGCGCATCGACATCATGGCGGAAGAGGTCGTGTCGGACACCGTGAAGGAACTGCGCCATCAGGTGGTGCAGGACCTTGTGTCAAAGAACATCCCCGAGAAGGCCTACGCCGAGCAGTGGGATACCAAGACGCTGCAGGCGGCCGTTGCCGGCATATTCGATCTTGAGCTTCCGATCACCGAGTGGGCAGCCGAAGAAGGGATTGCGGAGCAGGAAATCTCCGAGCGGCTGCTGGAAGCGGTCGACAAGCGGGCAGCCGAGAAGGAAGCAGAACTCGGTCCCGAGCTCTATCGCCAGATCGAGAAGGAAGTTCTTTTGCGCACGCTCGATGGGCTGTGGCGCGAACACATCGTCTCACTCGAACACCTCAGACAGGTCATCGGCTTCCGCGCCTATGGCCAGCGTGATCCGCTGAACGAATACAAGAGCGAGGCCTTCACGCTGTTTGAGTCGCTCCTCGCCCGCCTGCGCGAAGCCGTGACCGGCCAGTTGATGAACGTTGCGCTCGTTCCCGCCGACGAGCAGCCCATGCTTAAGCCTGTCGAGCTGCCGCCGATGGAAGCTCATCATATCGACGCAACGACCGGCCGCGATGAACTGGCCGAGATCCCCGAGGAACTGCGTGACGAGATTCGGATGATCGACAAGGCCATCGCTGCACGGGGACGTGGAGGCGCTGACGTCGCTGAGGCTCCACGGCGGATGCCGCTGCAAACCCGCAAGTCAGATGGCGTCGATCCGGAAACGCCTGCCACATGGGGCAAAGTTGCCCGCAATGCGCCGTGCCCGTGCGGATCAGGCAAGAAGTACAAACAGTGCCACGGTAAGTTTGATTGATGCGCGATGGCGCACGGCCCCTTCGCTGATGCGGCGCCGTGCGCCGTACTTCGTCACCACCAATCCAGATGCAGATTGGGGTAGGGCCGGCAGCGCTTGAGTAACTTCATTGTTGCTCCGCGCAGTTCGGGGATCTGCTTTTCGTGCGTTTCAACAAAAATCTCGCTGACTTTGGCGTCAACTCCGCGATCCAAAAGGCTGTTCATTACATCGACTTCAGCCCCTTCGATATCGATCTTGAGAAGTGATATCCGCTGGGGGAAGTCGGCGATCATTGTGCCCAGGTCAATGACGTCGACAAGTACGGTCTCGGCTGACGTTACGTTTTTCTTCGAACCGATGAGCGTCGAGCCGACCGAGACGCTGACGCTTGATTTCGGATCGGCTGCGCCGCGATAAAGTGCGAGTTGCCCGGGGCACACACCGACAGCTGCCTTGTGGAGCACAACGTTGGCCAATCGACCGACGTTGGCTTCAAGGGTTCTATAAGCGTCGGGATCGGGCTCGAACGCGTGAACCGTCGCGCCAGTCGCAGCAAGCCTTGACGTGATGACACCGACATTCGCACCGCAATCGAAGCAAACATCACCCGGCTGCAGTTTTGCAACTGCGGCATCGAAAAGCCGAAGCACACGTCTATTGCGGTACTTGCGCGTTTTGCGGCGAAGCTTGTACCAGGCATAGATTCGCGCATTTTCAAAGGCGCTCATAGCCTTGCCTCGATCTTGGACAGGCGGCGCTTCAGTTCAGGGACGAACTGAAGGATCGCTTCGTCGCGGCTCGTCTGCAACGAATAAACTTTCAGGCGACGTTCGAGATAGTTTTTGACAACCTCGCCATTGCGGCTGACCCGACCTTTGGCGATGCGATCGGCAATTTCCTCCTCGGATCTCGTGAAATAGTGGTTGAGGCGCAGCGCTTGCGTGGCAACGAATGTCGCATCGGTCACATTGTATCCCGGCACGACTTCGCCGCGTTCGTTAATGGCCACAGCGCCCTTTTCATGAAGGGGAAAAATATGTGAGCCCATGGCGCAAACTTCGGCGGGATCGACGACCGACTTGTAGCGCAGCAGGGAGCGCTGGCCCGGATGCAACGGATGGGCTGCGCACTCAGTATAGTTTTCGGTCACGAGGCCCGGCGGCCTAGACTTGTGCCCGCCGGTTCCGAAGTTTGTCCACGGTACCGCAATTGCCGGCAACCGGAGTTCGTCGAGAATATCCGGCAAGGACCGACCCGACGGCGCGAACAGAAACTCGTCGACATCGATGAAGGCCATCCAGCGCAGGGCCGGACCAAAGTTTACGATCGCGTGCGCATACGCGAGTGATTGAATGCTGAACGGCAAATTGTCTGCATCGATAAATGTGCGCCAGGGAACAATAGTGCAGTTGGCGCCGGCCGCATGACTTTGGGCTTCAGAAAGGGTGTCGTCCGAGCAGCCGTTGTCGTAGATCACAATATCGGTAACGCCCTGCATGATATGGAATTGCAGCCATTCGCCGATGTAATCGCGCTCGTTCTTGACGATACAGACCAGTCCCATCCGGTTGCCACGATCGGGCGACGCGACAATGCGGGGCCATTGACGGCCTTTGAATGGCTCGCCGCGGTCAGCAAAGCGCTTCAGTCGAGCAGCAACTGCCTTTCGAAGCCGCAGGGCCCGGGTTTGGAGTGCATGCAATGACAAACTTGAACGCTTCGCTGCGGGATCACCCGACAATTAGTACCCCCCTTTTTTGCCGGCGATGCGATCGGAAAGGGCTAGTAGAACGCTGGATGAAACGAAGACCAGATGAATAACGACTAACCAGAAGAGCGATTTTTCCATTTCTGGCGTGATCGTTTTCAAAGCCATGAACGACTTCAAGAGATGGATTGCGGAGATTGCAACGATGGAAGACAGAAGTTTCAGCTTCAAAGCGCTGAAATCAATCGTTCCCATCCACTCTGGCCAGTCCTTGTGGCCGGTGTGATCGATCTTGGAGACGAAGTTCTCGTAGCCTGAAAAGATTACGATGATCAACAGCGAGCCCATCAGCGCCAAATCGACAAGCGCGAGAATGCCGAGGATGACGTCGGACTCCGTTGCCGTGAAGGCAATCATCGCGAGGTGGATGAACTCGCCGATAAACTTGATCAGCACGACGATGATGGCCAGAGCCAACCCCAGGTAAAATGGGGCTAAAAGCCAGCGGCTGGCGAAGATTGCACTTTCCAACAAGCGTTCAATCTTTGCCGCAGAGGTGGTTGGCGGCGGCATTACGTTATCGGCCATCTGTTGTCCCCGGATTAGAGCCCCTCCGGTTCCTATGACACGCGGCCGATTTAGCCCGCAAGTTCGTGAACGTCGCGTCAGCGCGTACTCGTGTTACTACGTGGGGGCTTACGACCGCGGGCGTCGGCGACGCGCGCAGGCTTATCGTTCTTCAGCGCGACGAACTTCCGGCAACTTGGTCGCGCCAAGCTGCACGGCGGGCGTTCGGCTGTTCGAGCCGCCACTGTCTCCCGCGGCAGGGGCGGCGGGTTGAGGTTGGGGACCAGTTCGAACATCAGATCCGTTAGGACCTGATTGTTCAATACCTGCTGCTGCGCCGGTGCCGAGGCTGCCGGTGGTGGTGGGAGCGGATCGAATGCCGGCGGTGAGACTATCGCCGGCAGGCTTTCGATTGGGACAAGCGACACTGACGGGTGTGATGAGCGAAGTGCGGCGGCTGTCACGCCGCACACGGCTAAAGGGTTTTGTACGCCCGCCTCCCGCGGGCTTGCATCCTGAATGTGATACCGGTTCTCGCACACGCTGACGCGCGGCGGCTGCCGCGTTCGTTCGAAGCTATCGTAGCCTTCCTTCAAGTTGGCCCAGAAGCCGGACCATTCGCTTTGCGCGTTCTTGGCCAGGTTCTCGTTCGTCAATCGAAACGGGAAAACGTGCGCCGGAATGTGCCGCTGTCCGCCGCGCAAAGAGGCGGCGGCGAGGGCATAAACCTCACTTATGACCGGGTTGGTCATTGCGAAACATCCCACCGACGAACAGCCGCCATGTACCAGGATGTAGGAGCCCGACCGTCCCATTGCCTGATCAAAGGCGTTGGGGAAGCCTAAGTTGAGTGCTCGTGGCCAGCGACCGACATGATGCAACTGACGCGAGGTGATCGTGTAAAAGCCTTCCGGCGTTTGCTTATCGCCTTCGCGCTGCTTTGGTCCGAGCGTTCCAGACCAATGGCATATGGGATATGTCGCGAAGAGTTCGTAGCGGCCATCCTTCTCCATCCAAAGCTCAAGTTCAGACTCGGCCTTGAAAATACGAATCAGGAGCGGCGCGCCGGCTGCGAAGCCCTTGGCCGAGAGACGTTCCGCAGTCTTGGAAACATCCGGTGTTCCGGGGAGAGGCAAACGGCCCGCGGCCGCGGCACGCTGCCGTTCGACACGATCCGGCGCGGCATCCTTCAATTCGATCGAAAGCGCGTAGGCACCGCTGGCTGAGACGGCACAGGCCAGAGCCAGACTGGCTGCCACCTCAACAACTCGACGACGTCCTATTCCGGATTTAAACGCTGAAGACAACGGACCACTCATCTCACTGAGCCTCGATGACGGTCGTACCCTAGACGGTCGAGGGCGGCCCTGGCAACCGGCGGACCGTGCTTCGTGACTGCAGCGCTACCGTTTGGGCACAGGGTTCGGCGGTAAACCTTGTGACGGAACTTGGCTTAGCGCAGCCGTGGTGTTGGCAGCTGGGCATTCGGCCGACACCGGGCCGGTGACATCGCTGGTCTTCAGCCCGGACACAAATGTGTACCGCTTATTACAGACCCCGACGGCCGGCGGCAGCCGATCTTTTTCAAAGAGATCGTGGCCGGACTTCAAGTCGGTCCAGAATTGCGACCACTGGGCACCGTCGTAGCGGGCGAGGTTTGCTTCGGTCATGCGAAAAGGGAATACCTGCGCTTGAAATCGCTTCTGACCGCCGTCGAAGGCACGGTTGAGGATGGTCCAGATTTCGTCGATCACCGGATTGGTCATGGCGTAACAGCCAATCGAACCGCACCCCCCGTGAACCATCAGGAATGAGCCACTGCGATCATGCGAACGGTCATAGGGGTTGGGAAAACCGAGATTGAACGATCGGTGCCAGCGGCTGTTCGGATTGAGCGCGCCGCGATCAACGCTATAGAACCCCTCGGGTGCCTGGCGGTCGCCGCTTGCAAGCTTTGGTCCAAGACGACCGGACCATTTGCAGATCGGATACGTTGCGAAGAGTTCGTAGCGGCCGTTCTTCAGCATCCACACTTCAAGTTCGAAGTCGCGCTTGAAAATGCGCATCAGGATAGGCGAGCCGAGCGCCAGACCTTTCTCGCGAAGGCGATCGTCAAGGCGCGCAAGGTCAGGCGTTCCGGACATAGGTTGGCCCGTGGATGCGAGCCAGACATTGTAATGACGCCGCAGCGCGATGACATATCCATCGCGGATCGGAGCCGGCAAAAACACGAAGGCGGCTGCACCCACGACGGCAAGCGCTAGAAGTGTCACGCTCACAAGCCGCATTTGACGTCGGTTCCTCGATGGACAGGGCCAGCGGCGTGTCGATCGCTTGACCACAGACGCCAGAGATAGCGTCGATCAGGGCGCGTTCAACCCGAGTGATGCTGGAACTTCGTATGACTTTGCAACGGGCTTGCGGACCAGGGCCGCTGGCACAGGATCATCGGTCAGATGCGATGCCTTCGGTAATTGCTTTTGGGTGTCGCTAATCGAACCGGTTGCGGCGGCAGGTGTTGTGGCGCTCGCTGGTGCGGCGGGCTTGGCAGGGGCCGTCGACGCCGCGGGGGCTTCACCGTCCGACCATGCCAAGGCCGTTGCTTCGCGTGTCTTCGGGCCCGGCACTATGGAGCCTTGCTGGCCGGCGATCTGCTGATCCAACAGATTGGGTACGAAGGGTGTCAATTCCTGCTTTTTGAAGCGAGGGCAAACGCCCTCGGGATCGATGCGTGCGGCAGTGGGGATGGTCACACCGACCACGTATTTGCGGTTGCAAACTGCAATGGTCGGCGGCACGCGATAGGTTTCGAAGAAATCATAGCCCGGTTTGATCATGGCCCAGAACGCGTAGTTTTTGTGACCCTTGAAACGCACCATCTTCTCATCCGTCATCCGGAACGGATAAGCGTGCACCTCGAAGGCCGTCTGGCCATTCTTGAAAGCTTCGCGGGCGAGAGCGTAAATTTCTTCGGCAAGCGCATCCGTCATGGCATAGCAGCCGGCGGATTTGCATTTGCCGTGGATCATGAGGAACTCACCCGTGCGGTCGTTGGCACGGTCGTAAGTGTTGGGAAATCCGAGATTGAACGCGACGTGGTAGTTACTGTCGGGCTTCATCTGCTTTGGACCCACAGCATAGAAACCTTCCGGTGCCTGCTTGTCGCCCATCTTTATTTTCGGGCCGATTTCGCCGGACCAATTGCAGATTGGATACGTTTTAAAATGGTAGAAACGGCCGTCGTCTCGCGCCTTCCAAACTTCAAGTTCGGATTCCTCTTTGAATATGCGCACGAAGATCGGCATGCCGGGCTGCATGCCCTTTTTGCCGATAAGGTCGAGGGTTTCTTTCGGGAGCGGCTGCTCGGCGGGAATGAGTTCGGGCGCACTGCCGCAGCCGGCGAGCGCCAGCGCCGCAGCTGCAATCATGGCTCCGAACCTCGTCTTCAAACGCTTCCCCACCTTCCGCCGCAGCGAGCGTTTGACGTGCTGGCGCGCCGGCGAATCACCATCCATTCGAGAAGGTTAACTATTCCCTAACAGACGGAAACCATTTCCGTAGTGGAGCCTGCATGATCCCTCCACAACGACAGCCGATGTGGCACCGGGAATACGGCACCTGTGAGGCGCGAGACCCCAGCGTTCCCAACGACTTGGGCATATCAGCCCATTGTGCGCTAGAGCGAGCGGCCAATTTCGAGGAAGCGATCTTGTCGCTGGCGGCGAATTTCCGCCGGGCTCTTTCCGTCAAATTCGGCAATAGCCTTGGCGACGGCATCACCGACACGCTTCATCATCAGCGCCGGATCGCGGTGGGCGCCGCCGACCGGTTCCTTGACGACTGTGTCGATCACGCCAAGGGCTTCGAGATCCTGCGCGGTGATCTTCATACTGGTTGCGGCATCGATCGCTTTGGAACTGTCGCGCCACAGGATGGACGCTGCGGCCTCGGGCGAGGCGACCGTGTAAATCGAATGCTCAAGCATCAAAATGCGATTGGCGGTGGCGATCGCGACAGCGCCTCCCGAGCCGCCTTCGCCGATGATGACGGCAATGAGCGGAACGCCAATTGCCAGACAGGTATCGGTCGAACGGGCGATGGCTTCGGCTTGGCCGCGTTGTTCGGCATCAACGCCGGGATAGGCGCCTGCCGTGTCGCACAGCGTGATGACGGGAAGCTGGAATCGCTCAGCTGTTTCCATAAGTCGGACGGCCTTACGATAGCCCTCAGGCTTGGCCATGCCGAAGTTATGGCGCAGTCGGCTTTCCGTGTCGGAACCCTTTTCATGGCCGATGAGCATGATGGAGCGTCCGCGAAACGTGCCGAGTCCGCCAACAATCGCTTCGTCCTCGCCGAAATAGCGGTCGCCAGCAAGGGGGGTGAAATCCTCAATCAAGCCGCTGACGTAGTCCAGGCAGTGTGGACGCTCGGGGTGACGGGCCACTTCCGTCTTCTGCCATGGCGTCAGCTTGGCGTAAGTTTCAGCCAGAGCCGCGTGCGCTTTCTGCTCGAGCTTTTTGATCTCGTCGGCAATGTTGACGGCGGTCTCCGAGCCTTCGAGGGCGCGCAGTTCCTGCACCTTGCGCTCGAGTTCCGCGATGGGTGTTTCGAACTTGAGGTAGGTGCGCACGATGTTCGGGGCCGGTCGCTCGGTCATTGATTCCACTGCTTGTCGCCTCATTCCTGCGGGCTGCTGGGCGATTGACGACGCCGCACGCGACCCGAGATGCAAATTTGCGCGGACGATGCGCGCGGCGTCACACGGCTGTCAAGGCTCGCAGAGGGCGCACCGGATATCGGGCCTGACCTCCGCTGGGCAGAAATTTCCTTTTGTTGTCAGAGGGCTCGCGGTTCACGAACGGGGAGCATTAATGCGATACCGGCCAGCAGGAAGAGCGTGATCGACGCCATTCCGAGCCGCTGACTGCCACTGGCCAGTGTGACCGTTGCCACCATGAATGGAGCCAGAAAGGCGGTGACTTTGCCGGAAAAGGCAAAGAGGCCGAAATACTGGGTAATCTGATCTGGCGGCGCGAGGCGGGCCAGCAACGAGCGGCTGGCGGCCTGAACTGGGGCTGCAACCAAGCCCACAAGGAGCGCAAAAGCGAGGAAGACCTGCTCGCCGGCGGATGAGAATGGCGCCGATCCGGCTGGCTTTTCCGCCACTTCGAGCGTGAACAGGACGTGCGTTTTGTCGACCGACAGGATGCCGACCGCGCCGACGAGCAGAAACCCGAGCGCGAAAAGGATGACGGTTTTTGCTCCGGCCCTGTCGTCAAGAAATCCGCCGATGATGGCGCCGACCATGCCGGTCGCCGTCAGAATGATGCCGAAGAGGCCGAGTTCCAGTGCCGTCCAGCCGAATACAGCCGTGCCGTAAATGCCGCCGAAGGCGAAAATGGCGGAAAGACCGTCCGAATAGATCATGCGCGCGATGAGGAAGAACAGCATGTCGCGGTTATGCGGCAACTGCTTCAGCGTGCTCCAGAGTTGGGCGGCAGGCGAGGGTCGCGTTTGGCCGGCGGCTAGGGGGTGGGGCTTCGGATCCGGCACGAATAGGAAGAACGGAATCATGAACAGCGCAAACCACAGCGCGGCAATGGGCCCAACGAGGCGGTCGGCTTCGTGAGCTGAACGGTCAAGCGTCAGGATGGGCTCCAAACCGAACAGGGTTTTGCCCGTCGTCGCACTGGAAACGATCAAGCCGGCGACGAGGGCAAGGCTCAAAAGTCCGCCGAGATAGCCGACGCCCCAGCCGATACCCGACAGGCGCCCGAGCGCGGACGGCGGCACCAAACTTGGCATCATGCTGTTGGTGAAGACCGAGGAGAATTCGGCAGCCGCCGTCGCGGCGATAAATGCGACGACGATGAGCGCGATTATCTCGTTTGGTGCGCCGGGAACGGCCAGCCACAGCGTTGCAAGTCCTGCGATGAGGACGATGGAGAACAGTGCAATCCAGGGTTTACGGCGGCCGCGTCCGTCGGCAAGTGCCCCTAAAAAGGGGCTACCGGTAGCGATCAAAAGACTGGCGGCGGCGGCCCCATAGCCCCAGATCGTTTGTCCCCGGGCAACGTCACCGACGACATATGCTGCGAAGTAAGGCGCGAAGAGGAACGTCAGCACGAGCGTGTAGTAGGGCTGGGAGGCGAAATCATAGAGCGTCCAGGAGACCAGGGCGCGCATCGGCGCGGAACGGGAAACCGCCCCGCCAGTCGTGGCGACGGTTTGTTGAGTGGCCATCGTCATTTCTGCTCACATACCGGTTTCACATTGCGGCGCTAATCGATGATGATCAGATGATTAGGCAGTTCGTTGGGATCGCTTGAACCGGGCGGGAAATGCTTGGCCAGGAGATCACCGATGCGATCAACGGCATGTACGAAACCTTCTCCCACGTTGCCGGCCGCGATGTTGGAAGTCAGGTCGTCGATCACCGCCTGCCAGGTGCCTTTGTCGACCTTCGCATCGATGCCCGTGTCAGCGATGATTTCCGCATAGCGCTCCGCGACGGAGACATAGATCAGAACCCCGGTTCGCCCAGCGGTCGTGTGCAGGTTCTGGACGAGGAACTGTTCGACCGCGCGGCGGTGGGCGCGCTCGCGTTTGATGGTTTGCGGCACCAGCGCGTAGCGCACGCGACGTGGCAAAGCCAACAACAAGATCAGAGCGAACACGGCCAATTGGAGGATGTAAATCCATTGGACGGCGAGCCAGGTGAAGTAGATGAGCGGCCACGGGACGATCAGCGCGATCAGGGCCGCCCATAGAAACGGCACATGCAAATAGCTGGCACTTTCACCGCACAGGATGGCAACGATTTCGCCAGAGGTTTTGCTCTCCGCCGCGGCGATAGCCTGTCCGATCCGCGCGCGATCTTTGTCCGAGATGAAGGCCATGACCGTCCGTTCCGTTGTTCGATTACCAGCCGCCGGAGGCGCCGCCGCCACTAAATGTTCCACCGCCGCCTGACCAGCCTCCGCCTCCGCCACCGCCGCTTCCACTCCAGCCACCCGAACCGCCTGGGAGGATCACGATGCCTCTGTCGCGACCGGCCCGACGGCGTCCGGCGGATTGGGGATACTGCGCGGCCTGCTGGTGCTGCTGGTAGATCGAATAGAGGACGATGGCGATCCAGATCGCGATGATCAGGATGGCGACCCAATCGACCTCAGGAGCTTGATGCATGCCGAGGGCGCGCTTTTTCACCGCTTCGGTATCGCCCAGCAGAACGTCCTTGATATCACGCACGCCGGCGCGGATGCCGCCCGCGAAGTCGCCTCGGCGAAAGCCTGGCAGTATGGCGTTTTCTATAATAAGTCGGCTCATGGCGTCGGTGAGCAGCGGCTCAAGCCGCTTGCCGACTTCGATACGCACCTTGCGTTCATTGGGTGCGACGATGAGGAGGACGCCGTTGTCTTTGCCTTGCTGGCCGATGCCCCAGTGGCGGCCGAGTTTGTAACCGAAATCTTCGATGGGAAAGCCCTGCAGCGAGGACAGCGTGACAATCGCGAGCTGATCGGAGGATGTGCCTTCCAGGGCCGCGAGTGTGGCGCTGAGTTCGGCTTCCTCTTCCGGCGTGAGCAGGTTGGCATCATCAACGATGCGACCCGTCAGCGCGGGAAAGACAGGATCGGCGGCATGGCCCGGTGTGATGCCGGTGATCAGCACCGTCAGGACGAGCGCCAGCGCTGTCAGGATCGCGCGCACCGGATGGGCTCCATCGGGGAGGCTAAGACGCCCGCTCGTCCGTCAAAATGGATCAAGGGAACGGGACTTGCCCGTTCACTTCTTGGTGCCGAAATCCACCTTCGGAACTTTTTGCTCTTCCGCTGGAACATCGAACGACGCCATCTCGACCTTGTCTGGATACACGAATGCGCGCCACCAGCGTCCTGGAATCGTGCTGATTTCGGTGTTGTACTGGCGGACAGCCTGTATGTAGTCGCTGCGGGCGATGCGGATCTTGTTTTCGACGCCTTCGATCTGGCTTTGCAGTGCGAGGAAGTTCTGTCCCGACTTGATGTCCGGATAACGTTCCACGACGGCTAGAAGCCGACCGAGAGCGCCGCCAAGCTGCTGCTGCGCGTCCTGGAAATTCTTCATCGCTTCCGGATTGGTGAGAATGTCTGGCGGGACCTGCACGCTGGTTGCCTTGGCACGGGCCTCCACGACTTCGGTCAGGACGCTCTTTTCCTGCTCGGCGAAGCCCTTCACCGTCTCGACAAGGTTGGGAATGAGATCGTTACGCGTCTTGTACGTGTTCAAGACTTCCGACCATGCGGCTTTGGCATTCTGCTCGTAGGTCGGGATGTTGTTCACCCCGCAACCGGCGAGCGGCAGCGTAAGGGCGAGGGCGCAAGCCAAGACCAACGACCGAGCAGAGCCGGCGAACGATAAGACAGCCATGACGCAACGGGGCCTCCGAGTGGTTGATCCAACAGGTCATAGCGCCGGTGCGCGGGAAGGCAAGGGGTATGGCAGGTCAGCGCGACCCCGAGACCGCCACAATCGGCACGCAGATGTGGTAAAGGGGCGCGAGTGTCCTGGCCTGCTTGGCCGGGACGAATACGGGTGGGGTTCACGCGCAATGCCGCGCAATACCATTGCGGTAATGAATACGAAGGGCGGGGTCGGCAAGTCGACGCTCGTGCTGGCGCTTGCCGAGACGCTGTCTTGCTATCACGGCAAGAACGTCCTTGTGATCGACAGTGACGCTCAGGCGAGCGTTTCCAGCATGTTGACGTCGGTGGCCAATCTGCACCGGCTCCAGTCGGAGGGGCTGACGCTCGTCGATCATCTGGTCGGGCGCGTCCTCCAGGGCGGCGCACCGGACTGGTCGCGCGTCGTCATCCGCGACGTCGGAGACGTCGATGATGCGCGGACGGTGTTTCTCATCCCGAGCGACATGCAGCTGACGCTGTTTGAACGCGAAGTTTCCAAAGAGCAGCTGCACGCCCGACTGAGGTCTGCGATTGCGCAGCTGCTGGCGGAAGTGCGCAGCGTTTTTGACGTCGTTCTGATCGACTGCCCGCCGGGATTGTCGGTTCTGACCGAGAGCTGGTTACGCGAATCAGACTTCCATGTGTCTCCGACGAAGGCAGATTACGTTTCCGTCTGCGGCCTCGATGTGTTCCGGCGGTTCAAGACACTCAATCCGGAAATGGGGTTTGCCGAGAACATGGGCGTCATCGTCAACATGTTCGATGCCACTTCACCGACGGAGATCGAGTATCAAAGATGGCTCGCTGAGAACCCCGACAACAATTTGTTCAACGGCTTGGTGCCTAGAGCTCAATCGCTCCAGGACGCGGCGCGATTTAGAACTCAGGACCGCTCGTATTTCGCAAAGTATCCCGGTCACGTCGGTCAAGCCGTGCGCTCGTTGACGGAGGAGCTGTTGCAGCGGATGGCGACCGAAACATCGGCGGCGAGCGCGGCTTAAGCCGACGCCCAGTCATCGAAACAATCAGAAGATCGCATGGAGCGGGCGAAGGGGATCGAACCCTCGACCCTCACGTTGGCAACGTGATGCTCTACCGCTGAGCTACACCCGCTTACCATGTCGAAGCCGCTCTTGTTTAGGCGACATCGGTGTTCCGATCAAGTTGCCCTCAACCGGAGGCAGGCGGATAACAGGACGCCCCGGAGCCGTCAACTCAAAAGGCGACAGACGCAAGGCGGCAGGTTACCGGGCTTGCAGCCGGGGGTCACGTAGGTTACCTGCGAATATGCAAGAGACGCGCGTTGCAGATCCGAGATCGGCCGTTGATCCACTCCCTCCGCCAGCGCCTGATGGAACGGCTCAGCGCGCTTAGAATTGAGACGCGGGACGTCGAACACCGACCTGTGTTCACAGTCCAGGACAGCGGGGAGTTATATGAGAGAATTCCCGGCGGTCACACCAAGAACCTGTTTTTGAAGGACGCCAAGGGACAGCTTTTTCTCTTAGTAGCCCATCATGGAACCCGGATTGACTTGAAACGGCTACCGCCGGTCATCGGGTCGGGTCGGCTCAGCTTCGGCGCGCCGGGGCTTTTGCGCGAGGTTTTGGGTGTCGAACCGGGCTCGGTCACGGCTTTTGCGCTGATGTACGATACGGATAATCGGGTTCGGGTTGTGATCGACCGCAACCTGATGGATTTCGAGACAATCAACCTGCATCCGATGGAGAATACGGCCACTACGAGCATTGCGCGGGACGACCTTTTGCGGTTCATTCGCGCGACCGGCCACACACCCTGGATCGCGGCGCTGACATTGGAAGACGCCCCTGGGGAAAGCTAATCCGACCTTGCACGGCAAGGCGGCCTTAATTGCAGGGACTGCCGTGCCGAGCGGATTGCCGCTTGAGGCAGGCACCAAGGAGAGACACGGGAAATGGTTATTGGATCGGCGACACCCCCGGCCGGGGACCTCGTCAAGGACACGACCACGGCCAATTTCATGAAGGATGTCATCGAGGCGTCGCAGACGGCGCTCGTGATCGTCGACTTCTGGGCCAATTGGTGCGCACCGTGCAAGCAGCTGGCGCCGGTCCTGGAAAAAGTGGTCAAGAGCTACGGCGGCAAGGTCCGGCT
Organism: uncultured Alphaproteobacteria bacterium; assembly: GCA_963742405.1. Taxonomy (GTDB): domain Bacteria; phylum Pseudomonadota; class Alphaproteobacteria; order Rhizobiales; family Hyphomicrobiaceae; genus JAGVSR01. Next base: position 439,052 of record CAVUMB010000007.1, on the reverse strand, counting down.
CGTGAAGCTCGATACGGATGCCCATCCCTCCATTGCAGCGCAGCTTCGCGTGCAGTCGCTGCCAACCGTGTATGCCTTCCGGGATGGCCGGCCACTCGACGGTTTTGTGGGCGTGCAGCCGGAGAGCATGCTGCGGGAGTTCGTCGACCGGCTGCTCGGAGACGACGCGGTCGCCGCCGATACCGGCCCGAGCATCGAGGACATTCTAGCGGCCGCAGCTGAAGCCTTCGACGCAGGTGATCTGCAGGGGGCGGCGGAAGCCTATGCCATCGTGCTGCAGGAGGAGCAAACCAACGTCGAAGCACTCGCGGGCGTGGCTCGCTGTTACCTGAAATCCGGCGATACAGAACGGGCTATGCAGATGCTCGCCTTGGTGCCGCCCGACAAAGAAAATACCGCGTCGGTCCAAGCAGTGAAGGCAGCGATCGACCTTGCCGCCAAAGCTGCGGGTGCGAGTGAAACGGCCGCGCTGGAAGCGCAAGTCGAGAAGGATCCGGCGGACCATCAGGCACGTTATGATCTGGCGGTTGTTTTGGCTGCCGCTGGCCAAAAAGGCGAAGCGCTCGATCATCTTCTGACCATCGTGCGCCGCAACCGGACTTGGAATGAAGAGGCAGCCCGCAAGCAGTTGGTGCAGCTTTTCGAAGTTTGGGGACCCAAAGACGAGTTCACGATTGACGGGCGCAAACGGCTTTCGTCGATCTTGTTCGCGTGACATCTCACGCATAGAAAGGATGCCCGTTGGGCTGGACCGATCAATATCAAAGAGCGCAGGATCTGCCGCCTCGTCTGGCGGTCTTTCCGCTGCGCGGGGCCATTCTGCTGCCGCGTTCGACGCTGCCGTTGAATATCTTCGAGCCGCGCTATCTGGCCATGCTGCACGACACGCTCGCGGGATCGCGGCTCATGGGGATCATTCAACCGGGGCGGTCCGGCGGCACAGCCGAGATGGAAAGCCCGCCCGGTAAGGCGACGCCGCTGCGCAGCGTCGGCTGCGCGGGCCGGGTTTCGAGCTATCAAGAACTCGACGACGGCCGGCTTGCGATCACGTTGACCGGGGTATGCCGATTTGAAGTGGTGTCTGAGGCGGCGACATCCACCGCCTACCGCGTCGCCAGTGTCAGTTATGACAAATTCGTGCCTGACCTGACGCAAGGGCTCGGCGAAAATGACGTGGACCGGGCCGGGCTGCTGCGCGTGCTCAAGTCGTACCTTGAGCAAAACCGCCTTGATGCGGATTGGAAGGCGATCGAACAGGCATCCAGCGAAAGCCTCGTCAATGCCCTGTCAATTATGGCGCCGTACGGTTCGGAAGAAAAGCAGGCTTTGCTTGAAGCCCGCGATTTGAAAACGCGGGCGGAAGTTCTTGTTGCGCTCGCCGAGATGGAAATTGCCGCGAACGGTGGCTCCGGCGGGACCATTCAATGAGCGCCCCTTCATGACGGCGAGTGCGACAGACGAACCCTCGACGGGGCCGCGGATCGACCCGCGCCTATTGGAGGTGCTCGTGTGTCCGGTAAGTAAGTCGGCACTCGTTTACGATGCCGGTCGGCAAGAACTTCTCAGTCGCAAGGCCGGCCTTGCCTTTCCGATCCGCAATGGCGTGCCGCTGCTGACGGTAGAGGCAGCGCGCGCGCTCACCGATGCAGAGATCGAGAAGCTTTAAGCATGCCGGAAGGCATTGTTTCGCGCTAACGCAATTAACCTTTTCGCTTCAGTTTTTATTAAATCGCACGCCGCTTAGGTGACCTGAGGCGCGCGAACCGTGGTGTGCGCCTAACAGGTGGCGCGTGAGCGAAGACAAAAACAATAATTCGAGCTTTCTGCCGAGGCCGGTGTGGAGTTTCGCCGCCACAGCGAAATCTGTGTGGAATGGTTTGACGCGCTTCACCAACCACACACCGGACAAGCCGCGCGATGATGAATTGGAACGGCTGCATGATCTGCAGTGGCAAATTACAGACAACGCACGGCGATATCGCGATCTTCTTGATGCGCAGGCGGGTTTGATCGTCCGCCGCGACGGCCAAGGCCGAGTCGTCTTTGCCAACCGCGCATATCTTCGCGTTTTCGGTCTCAGCGACGACGAGATCGCTGGCAGCTTGCACGAGCCGCATGTGATCGAGACCGATTGTCGGTCGAACGGCCCGCGGGCGATCGAACGGGTCGCCACCATCGCTGGCCCGCGCTGGATCGAATGGGATGATGCCGTCGGCGACATCGCGCGAAACAGTTCGACCGAGACGCAGCGCATAGGTCGCGATATTACCGAAGATCGGCGAATTGCAGAAGAGCTGCGCCTAGCGCGTGACGCGGCGCTCGATGCCAGCCGCGCAAAGTCGCGCTTTCTTGCCTCCATGAGCCATGAAATTCGAACGCCCATGAATGGCATTATCGGTATGTCGGATCTCTTGCTTAGCGAAGCGCTCACCGCCGAGCAGATGACCTACGTGCAAGCGATCGAGCAGTCGGCAAGAGCGCTGATGTCGCTCATTGACGAGATCCTCGACTTTTCGCGCATTGAAGCCGGCAAACTGGTGTTGGCGAACGCGGCCTTTTCCATCAGCGATACCGTTGAAAACTGTGTTGCGCTGCTTGAGCCAAAAGCGTCGGCGAAGGGTCTTATCCTGCGGTCCGTGATCGAGCCGACGACGCCGAAGCAGCTTATGGGGGATGAGCCCCGCGTACGACAGATATTGCTCAATCTGTTGTCCAACGCTGTCAAGTTCACCGATGTAGGATCGATCACGGTGCTCGTTCGCCCGATCAACACGGGTCTTGCGACCGCTCAGCTTAGGATTGAACTTTCTGTCGCCGACACGGGCATCGGGCTCGATGCTGCGGATAGAGAGGGCATTTTCAGCGAATTCGAGCAAGCGGACGAAGCCGTTCGACGGCAAGATGGCGGCTCAGGGCTGGGGCTGGCCATCGCACGGCAGATTGCGCGCGCGATGGGCGGCGACATTACTGTGACTTCAGTGCCGGGACAGGGCTCCACTTTTACGGCGGAACTGAATTTGTCGCCGGGCACTGCAACGTGCGAAACGGCGAAGACGACGGACTGCAAGGCGATGCCGGACACCGGCTCTGGCGCCAGCAGCCCGAAACGTGCAACTGCGCGGGTTCTTCTGGCTGAGGACAATGCCGTCAATGCTTTATTGGCCACGCGCCTCCTGCAACGTGAAGGCTGCGAGGTCACCCGCGTTCAAACCGGCGATCAGGCGGTAGCGGCGGTGGCGCGGACACTGTCGGGTCAAGCGCCGGACTTCGATCTCGTACTGATGGACATCTACATGCCGCGCCTAGACGGGATCGAGGCCACGCGGGCCATTCGCCGGCTACTGGAGACATCCGGCGAGGCGGGAGCTGCCGCTCTGCCAATTGTTGCTGTGACTGCCAACGCCTTTGCTGAAGACCGGAAACGCTATCTTGCGGCTGGAATGGACGATTATCTCGCTAAACCGTTCGATGGGCGGGCACTGAGTAGCCTTTTATCGCGCTGGCTGCGGCCGGACAGGCGAGGCGAGACGTCGGCCGCGTAAGCCGGGGCGATGCAGTGGTAAGCCTGTGGGCTGGCTGGCAACGCCGGCCAGAAAGCAGCCGGTGATGGGCTGTTGCATGTCGCAAATTTGTCTCGGAATCGTGCAATATCCTGCCGACAGCGGCCTCAGGGGTCGCATGAGACACGCGCCTGCTCTGCACGGCGCCGGAGTTTGACCAGATGAAGCAAGGCCAAGGCCTGTCGGGACGTTTGAAGCGCATTGTTCGATTGACCGCTCCTCCCTCAGGCCTTCTTGCAAAGCGCGCTCTCGACATGCGCGCACTGAATGAAAAAGCGCGCGCCAAGGCCAGGTCGTTCGTGCGCGCGCCCCAACCCAAGATTTACGGCCGCATTGGCGATCTTGAAGTGCGGCTCGCATCGGGCCGGTCCGACATCCTTCAGGCGCAACGACTTCGCTACGAAGTTTTTTATGAAGAAATGTCGGCCAAACCGAATGCGGTCGCCGCCATGCGCCGCCTCGACCAGGATCCCTACGACGCCGTCTGTGAGCATCTACTGGTCGTTGATACCTCGCCAGGACTGCATGGAGCGGAACGGTGGGCACACCGTCGCCGGCCGCGTGTCGTGGGTACCTATCGCGTTCTGCGCCAGGAGATCGCCGATCGATCATCGCTCGGTTTTTATACACAGGGCGAGTACGACATCGGGGCGTTGCTCCGCGCCAAGCGGGACTACCGCTTCATGGAACTGGGCCGCTCCTGCGTCATGAAGCCCTACCGCTCGAAGCGCTCGGTCGAATTGTTATGGCACGGGCTTTGGACCTACATCCGCGAGCACAAAGTCGATGTGATGATCGGATGCGCCAGCTTCGAAGGCACGGACCCCGCCGCTCACGCAATGGCGTTGTCCTATCTCCATCATTACGCGATGGCGCCGCAGGACTGGCGTTGCAACGCTCATGCGCATTTGCATCAGCGTATGGACCTGCTGCCAAAGGACAAGGTCGATCTGAAGCAGGCGCTGAAGGCCATGCCGCCGTTGATCAAGGGCTACCTGCGTCTTGGCGCGTTTGTCGGCAACGGTGCGGTCATAGACCGGCAATTCGGGACGACCGATGTCATGATCGTGCTGCCGGTTGAAAAGATTGATCCGCGCTATTTCGAGCACTTCGGGGCGCCGGACGAACTGAAGAGCCGGGTAGCGCCCGCACTTTGACGGTGTCAGCGAGGTGTTGGGTGCACGCCGGAGTTGCCGCTCATCCAGCGGATGACTATCCTGTTCGCGATGCATCAACTTGATCGCGAGAACCATGACCCAAGCAAATACTGAGTTGTCCTTGCCACCGCTCGTCTCGTTCGGCGCGCCGCTGCCAAAGGGTGAAACGTACCGGCCGGCTGCCGATCGCATTCTGTCTGGAGATCCGCTGCAAACGGCGTGGAACCTGTTTACCAGCGCGGACGGACGTTTTAGCTCCGGCATCTGGGAATCGAAGCCCGGAAAATGGCGCTGTGTCTTCACCGAGAACGAGTTCTGCCAAATCCTGTCGGGCGTTCTCGTCGTCACCGGCGACGATGGACAAACGGCGACCTATCGCGCGGGGGATGCCTTTGTATCCCCAGCCGGCTTCACCGGGACGTGGGACGTCGTTGAGACCGTGCGCAAGCATTACGCATTCTACGAATAGGATTGATCGCGCAGATGAAAGCACTCGCCGCCCGCAAACCCTCGAGACTCGACACGCTGGAGTCTGTCGATCTACCCGACCCTGGCGCACCGGGGCCGGGGCAAATTCGGGTTCGCATCCACGCCAATTCTCTGAACTACCATGATTACGCCGTGGCCATTGGCGCTATCCCTGCTGAGGACAAGCGGATCCTCATGTCTGACGGGGCCGGCGTCGTCGAGGCCATCGGTTCTGATGTCACGGAGTTCGCGGTTGGCGATCATGTGGTGTCGGTCTTCTTTCCATATTGGCAGGACGGAGTTCCGCCGCATGGCAACTTCAGTCACGTGCCCGGCGATGGGATAGACGGATATGCGCGCGAGATCGTTGTCACGCCGGCGGACTGGTTCACTAAGGCGCCGAAGGGCTATTCACACACACAGGCCGCGACGCTACCTTGCGCAGCGGTGACCGCGTGGCGGGCGCTCGTCGTCGAAGGCGGCATCAAAGCCGGCGACAGTGTTCTCATTCTCGGCACGGGCGGCGTCGCCGTGTTCGCGCTGCAGTTGGCCAAAGCCATGGGTGCGACGGCGATCATCACGTCGTCGTCGGATGCCAAGCTTGAGAAGGCCAAAGCACTCGGCGCTGACCACACGATCAACTACAAAACGGAACCAAAGTGGGGCGAGGCTGTGCGCCAGTGGACCGACGGGCGCGGGGTCGATCATGTGCTCGAAATCGGCGGGCCCGGCACGTTGCCGCAATCAATTGCAGCGGTGCGCGTGGGGGGACACATCTCGCTGATCGGCATTCTGACCGGTATTGCCGGGCCAGTTCCGACAATGCTGATGATGGCCAAACAGATCAAGCTGCAGGGCATCATCGTCGGTAGCAGGAGGCATCAGGAAGCCTTGATCCGTGCGCTCGACGCCAACCCCGACATTCGGCCCGTTATCGACAGAACATTTCCACTCGCCGCGCTTGCCGACGCCTTCCGTCATGAAGAAGGCGCAACGCACTTCGGCAAAATTTGTGTCGAACTGTAAGGCTCACTTCCACTGACAATGACAAAGGGACCGGATCATGGATGCGCTCGTCCCCGATGCTCACGCTCGCTCCGACGATGATCGCGGGGCAATCGTCTCGCACTTTCGCGAGATCCTGCTGTGGCCCGTGCAGCTGATGGCATCAGGCGAAGCGGGAATGCCGCAGAACCATGCCGCACGTATGGCCAGCCTCGGCCCAGACTGTCCGTGGCAGGAAGTCGTCGATGAGTTCACAGGCAATCCAACGGAATTCCAGGAGCGGCATTACAACGAGTTCGTCACGTTTCTGCCGCCCGTGCAAAGATTCCTCTACGGTTCCGGGCGCAATGCGCGGACCGCTGCCGGCCGCGGCCCGATGACCGTTCTGCGGCGGCACGACATCGCTGCGTTCCGCGTCAAACTGCTTGGCGAGACGGATGTGATCACGCTTCGCGTTGCACACGTTGATCTTTATTTCTTCTACGATCTCGACATCGCAATCCTTGCCGTCGAACTTTTCGCATCCGACCTGCCGCTTTCGACCGTGCAGAACGTGATGTTCCAGCTCGGCCGCGCTTATCCTGCCTTCTGGCATACCGACGGCAAAGCAGGACATTGTCCGGAGAAGGTTGAGCTCTTGTCGCCGGAGGGTACGGTTCTGGCGGTATCCGATTACGGGGACCGGCAAAAGTTTCTGTCGTTCGCTTGTCTTAACCGGTCGCCGCTGACGACGGCACACTGGGATTACATCCTGAAGCCACTGGTACTGCATCATTCAAACGCGCCGGGAGCAATGCGTTACCGTCAGCTTGAATACTACCGGATGCCGCAAATGGTATTTGTGGCCACGGGCAAGATGTCTCTCAGTCGCGCGGACTACGTCCGGCTGGCGCTATCGACGGGACCTGGCAACAGCGACAGCTTGCCGTTCTCGGATACGGAACTGGCCAAGTTCGAACGCAAGTACTGCTACGATCGGTACTTCCGGCAGAGCACGCCAATGGAATGGCCGGAAAGCCGTTACATGACCTGCGGACATACGCTCGTGGTCAGTGGTTCGGCCGATGACGATTTCTTCGTCAATCTTGACCATGGCTGCCTCAACAGCTTTCGGCATGAAAATTTTCTGTTGTTTCTTATCGCCCATTTTCACAAGGCGGCCCTGCTCATGTTCTCGGACCGGCTGGCCAAGGCAGTGAGCCGGCTGGACACGGCAGATATTGCGGCTGTGCGGTCGTTCCGCCTCGAGACCCGGCAAGCGCTGGAGACGTTCCTGCGCTTTACGCACCGATATTGGTTTCACGTCATAAGCAATCAGGTCCACGTTCACGATCTCTTTGCGCTGTGCCGCAAACATCTGGAAGTCGACCGTCTCTATGACGATGTGCGCGAGGAATTGAAGGAGATGAGCGAGTTCCTCGAAAACGAGGCCATGCGGCGGCAAAACGAGACGATGACGAGGCTGACCGTCGTTACAACGTTCGGTCTCATCGCAACGGTGGCGACGGGCTTCCTTGGCATGAATCTGTTCGACTGGGCGGCGCAAGACGGCACGTGGAGGGCCGGCGTGTTCGCCGCCGTGACGGCCGCGGCGGCCGCGCTGACATTGTTGACGGTTGCACGGTCGCGCCGGCTCGCGGATTTTCTTGAGCGCCTATCGGACGAGGGCCGGGCACGACAAGCGCAGCGGGATCAGCAAAAATCCCGCAAAACATGAAGCGGAACCGGCAAGCCGCCGGTTCCGCCTCGTTCGTCAGTGCTTCAGCCACATCGCGTCGCTGACGAGGCACATTCCGCCGTAACTCTTCAGCAGTTTACGCACGTCATCCAGCAGCCCGGCGATCGCCGTTTCAGTGCAGGCGATGACCACGCAGGCATTGGCGAATTCGCCCGCCGTGCCTTCACCTGTCTGGACGCCGCGATCCCCGCGCCCTGACAAGCCGGTGGTAACCGTGTAGCCACCCGTCTGACGCCTTTTCAGAATGTCGAAGAGGTCGGGAAGAACGAACTCGGCGACGACGATTTCAATGCGCTTTACCGGTTCCATGTTTCAGCTCCAGAGCGTGGTGACGGCTGCGAAGTAAAGCGGCAGCCCTAGCGTAATGTTGAAGGGGAATGTCATCGCAATCGACATGCTGAAGTAGAGTGATGGGTTGGCTTCAGGTATGGCGTAGCGAATGACGGCGGGCACGACGATGTAGGATGCGCTGGCGCTTAAGACAGCGAGCAGGAAGGCGTCTCCCGCCCCGAGGCCAAGAGCATAGGCAAGCCCTATAGCGACGCTCGCGTTAACGAGCGGTGCGACCAAGGCGAAGGCAGCGAGCACCTTGGCATTCAGCCGCAATTCGCGGACGCGGCTGGCGACAAGGAGACCCATATCCATGAGGAAGAATGCGAGCATCCCCTTCAGAATGTTACCCGTGAACGGGTCCATGACCTTCTTGCCTGCGTCGCCGGTGATGAAGCCAATGGCGAGGCTTCCAAGCAGAAGAAGGTGGGCGCCGTCGGTGAACGCCTCATGCAATATCTTCCCGGCTGATGGCATCGCGACCGCGTCCCCGGTGTTTGCCGGATTGCGGCTGCGCGCCATGTTGGCGAGCAAAACCGCCATGATGATCGACGGCGATTCCATAAGCACAAGCGCGACGGCCATGTATCCGCCAAAGGTGATGCCTTGCTGTTCGAGGAAGGCGACGGCGGCAATGAACGTGACGGCGCTGACCGAGCCGTAGGTCGCAGCGATAGCTGCGGCATCGTAAGTGCTCAGTCGCGACCGCAAGAACCAGTACGTATAGGCTGGCACAAAGAATGCCATGAAGAGGGCTACCCCGAGTGCCGCGACCATGCCCCACGTGAGGCCGGCCGACGCCATGCTCACGCCGCCCTTGAAGCCGATGGCCATCAACAGATAGAGCGACAGGAATTTCGCGATTGGCGGTGGAATGGACAGGTTAGAGCGGACTGCTCCCGCAAACAGTCCGAAGAAGAAGAACAGGATCGCGGGGTCCAGAAGTGTCGAGAATGGATTGTAAGACATGGCGATGCTCCGCAGTTGCGGAGCGGTAAATGACCAATCCTAGGCAATCATACAAATTGATAGTATCAAGGTTTAAGATCAAATTTCGCAATGTCTCAGGAAGTTAAATCGTAGGCCGCGAGGGCTGCAACATTGACGATGTCGGAATCCTGCGCGCCCAACGTGCAAATCTGCACAGAGTGTTGAAGGCCGACAAGCAATGGGCCGATGACCATCGCACCGCCCAATTCCTTCAGAGTCTTTGTTGCGATCGAGGCTGCGTGGAACGCCGGCATGATCAACACGTTGGCCGTGTCGGAGAGACGGCAGAACGGATAGAGCTTCATCAAATCGGCGTTGAGAGCCACATCAGCGGCCATATCGCCGTCGTATTCGAAATCAACCTTCCGCTCATCGAGAATTGCGACTGCTTCGCGAACCACGTCGGAGCGTTCCCCACGCGGTTGGCCGAACGTCGAGTAAGCCAACATAGCGACACGTGGTTCCAGGCCGAAGTTGCGTGCGGCCATGGCAGCCTCGATCGCAATATTGGCCAATTGATCGGATGTTGGCATGTCGTGCACGCTCGTGTCGGCGATAAGAACCGCGCGGCCGCGGCAGAGCGCAAGTGATACACCGATAATGTTGCGACCCGGCTTTGCATCCATAACCCTGCGCACGTCCTGGAAGACGCTTGTCCAGTTGCGCGTGACGCCGGAGACCATGGAGTTCTGCGTACCCGTGCACGACCATCAGGGCTGCGAAGACATTGCGTTCGTTGCGAACGATGCGTTCACAGTCGCGCTTCAAGTGGCCGCGCCGCTGCAGTCGCTGATAGAGAAAATCGGTGAACTCGTCGGCATGTGCGGATAGGGTCGTGTCGATAATCTCGAACTCCGCGCGCATTTGAATGCCCAGTTCGGTGAACTGCTTCCTGATCCGCTCCTTTGTGCCGACGAGAATGGGTTGACCGAAGCCTTGCGCGAAATACGTATTGGCCGCGCGGATCACGGCAGGATCCTCACCCTCGGCAAAGATCACGCGCTTGGGATCTTGACGCACGCTGTCGAATGTCGCTTGCAGCCAGCCTGTTACTGGATCCAGTCGGCCTTTCAGGCGCGCGATATAGGCTTCCATGTCGACAATCGGACGCCGGGCGACGCCGCTGTCCATGGCGGCTTTGGCGACGGCCGGGGGAACGTGGCTGATCAGGCGAGGGTCGAACGGCGCGGGTATGATGTATTCTGGACCAAAGGTCGGACGGCGGCCGTGGAAGGCGGCGGCGACCTGATCGGGAACTTCCTGGCGTGCAAGTTCGGCCAGCGCCCGTGTCGCTGCAATCTTCATCGCGTCATTGATGGTCTTGGCTTGAACGTCGAGTGCCCCGCGAAAGATGAAGGGGAAGCCCAAGACGTTGTTGACCTGATTGGGATAGTCGGAGCGGCCCGTTGCCATGATGGCGTCGGAGCGCACGGCTGCCACGTCCTCGGGCGTGATCTCAGGATCGGGGTTGGCCATGGCGAAAATGATTGGCCTCGCCGCCATCGAACGGACCATTTCCGGCGTGACCGCACCTTTGGCGGAAAGCCCGAAAAAAGCATCGGCGCCGACGAGAGCTTCGGCGAGTGTGCGCGCTTTCGTCTTCGCGGCAAAGCCGGATTTCCACTGATTCATTCCCTCCTTGCGGCCCTGGTAAATTACCCCCTTGGTATCGCAGAAAATGACGTTCTGACGGGGCATGCCGAGTGAGCCCAGAAGCTCAAGACAGGCAATTCCGGCGGCACCGGCGCCGTTCACAACAAGCTTGAAGTTCTCGATCGTGCGGCCGGTCAACTCGAGGGCATTTAAAAGACCTGCTGCAGCGATGATTGCGGTGCCGTGCTGATCGTCGTGAAAGACGGGAATATCGAGCAGCGCTTTCAGTTTTTCTTCGATGATGAAACAGTCCGGCGCCTTGATGTCTTCCAGATTGATGCCGCCGAATGAGGGGCCGAGATAGCGGACGCAATTGATGAAGGCGTCGACATCTTCCGTATCGACCAGAAGGTCCATGGCATCGATGTCGGCGAAGCGTTTGAACAGAGCGCCCTTGCCCTCCATCACGGGCTTGGACGCCAGAGCGCCGAGATTGCCAAGCCCCAGAATTGCGGTGCCATTCGAGACGACCGCAACGAGATTGCCCTTGTTTGTGTAATCGTAAGCAAGAGCAGGGTTCTCGGCGATTGCTTCGACGGGTGCGGCCACGCCTGGCGAATAGGCCAGTGAGAGATCGCGCTGTGTCGCGAGCGGCTTGGTCGGAGTAATCTCAAGCTTGCCGGGTTTGCCCTGAGCATGAAACTGCAAGGCTTCCTGTGCTGTGATGCGGGCCGGTGCGTTCTTGTGGGCCATTATCGCTATGTTTCTTTGTTGGCGCTTCCGAGGATTTTTTGATGGCGCTTCCGACTCCCCTCGGCGGGGAGCCGGCCGGAAGCGCGGTGGAGTCAGTGCTTCCAACTCCTTTCCGACGGGAGACGGCCGGAAGCGCGGTGGGGTCAGTGCTTCCAACTCCTTTCCGACGGGAGACGGCCGGAAGCGCGGCATGGGCGCACCGTAGGCGCTGGCAGCGAATTTCTCAACGCGACCAGACTGCTACTTTCGGCCTGACAGCCGTTTGTGCCGAGATTGGCTAGCCGTACTCGTTGGGAGCCGCTATGTCAGGCGTGGATTAGCGATGGGGCGAGGATGGCCGCGCGGCGGAACACGAAGGACGAGGCGGACCATGCGGCCGCTGAAGCGGACCGGGCCTCCGCGGTGCCGGCTGAAAGTGCTGCTGCAGCAGCACCTGCCGTTGAAGCCACTCCGTCCATGGCGCAGTTTCTCGAGATCAAGGCCGCCAACCCGGACAGCCTCCTGTGGTACCGGATGGGAGATTTCTACGAACTGTTCTTTGACGATGCGATCGTGGCATCTGCTGCGCTCGGTATCGTGCTGACGAAGCGTGGACGGCACCAGGGCGCCGAAATCCCAATGTGCGGCGTTCCGATCCACCGCGCTGACGAATACCTGCAGCGGCTGATCCGCCACGGTTACCGGGTGGCCGTCTGCGAACAAATGGAAGATCCAGCGCAAGCCAAAAAGCGCGGCGCTAAGTCAGTGGTCAGGCGCGATGTCGTGCGGCTCGTAACGCCCGGCACTCTGACGGAAGACACACTGCTCGATGCAAAATCGCGCAACTATCTGACGGCTTTGTTTCGCGCGCCGAACTCTGGCGAGACCGGAGCTCTGCATTCGGGCAGCAGCTATGCTCTCGCCTCGCTCGACATCTCAACGGGCGAGATGGAAACGGGAGAGGTGAACGGTTCCGACTTGCCCGGCGAACTTGTTCGACTGTCACCCGGTGAAATCATCACGACCGACGCGGTGCTGGCAGAAGCTGAATTGATGCGCTGGATTGGCGTTGCCGGGGCGGCCACAACGCCGGTGCCCGCCGCCTCATTCGACAGCTTATCGGGCGAGCGCGGACTGAAAACGCAACTTGGCGTATCGGAGCTCGGCGGTTTTGGCGGCTTCACGCGAACCGAACTGGCGGCCATAGGTGCGCTGTTGCGCTATGTCGAACTCACGCAGATCGGGCGGCGGCCTGTCATCCGGCCGCCTAAACGCACAGGCGATGCGGGGGTTCTCACTATTGATGCTGCGACCCGCGCAAGTCTCGAATTGACCCGATCGGCATCGGGAGACAAAACCGGCAGCCTGCTGTCCGCGATCGACCGAACAGTGACGGCTGCGGGCGCTCGTGAATTGGCCAACCGACTGGCGAGCCCGCTGCGCGATGTGGCGGCCATCGAACAGCGGCTCGATGCCGTGGCTTATTTGGTGTCGGATGCGACTTTGCGCGACGGCCTGCGCGATGGCTTGCGGGGTGCGCCCGATATCGCACGCGCGGTGGCGCGGCTGGCTTTTGGGCGGGGTGGGCCGCGAGATCTTGCAGCGCTGAGAGATGGTCTCAATGCGGCGCAGGTTTGTGCCGCGTTGCTGGGGCAGGCCGGTGCAGCATTTTTGGGACAGGCCGGTGCGGCCATGGGACTACCGCCGGGACTTGATCGGGTGCGGCGCGAACTCACCGCGGCCGATCAGAAATTTGCGGCTGCCTTGCAGACGGCGCTGGTCGATGATCCGCCGCATCTCAAACGTGATGGTGGATTTGTGCGAGCGGGCTATAGCAGGGCGCTCGATACGGAGCGGCAACTGAAAGACGACAGCCGCCAGGTCGTCGCCAAGCTCGAAGGACACTACATCGCCCAGACCGGCGTCAAAACGCTAAAGATCCGGTACAACAATATTCTCGGTTATTTCATTGAGGTCACCGCTCTCAATGCCAAGGCGCTGACCACGCCGCCGCTCGACAACATTTTCCGGCACCGGCAGAGCCTGGCCAACGCCATGCGTTTCACGACGGCCGAACTGGCCGACATCGAAGGGCGCATCGCGTCCGCCGGGGAACGGGCGCTGGCGCTTGAGGACGACGTATTCCAGGACCTGACGCAGGCTGTTGCGCGCAACGAGCAGGCGCTCGCATCCGTTGCCGCTGCGATTGCCGAAGTCGATCATCTGGCCGCACTGGCAGAACTTGCGGTGACGGAAAATTATGTGCGGCCGGAGATTTCCGACAGCTCCGGTTTCGAGATTCGCGGCGGGCGGCATCCGGTCGTCGAACAAGCGCTTCGGCAAACTAAAGTTGGAGCATTTATAGAGAACGATTGCATCCTCGGTCTTGAAGCCATTAAGCCGACCGGCTTTGATGAGGACGTCACGGCGCGTATTTGGCTCGTGACTGGGCCAAACATGGCGGGCAAATCAACGTTTCTTCGCCAAAATGCTCTGTTCGTCGTGATGGCGCAGATGGGGTCGTTCGTGCCGGCACGGGTGGCGCGGATTGGAATTGTGGATCGACTGTTCTCGCGCGTTGGCGCTTCCGACGATTTGGCACGCGGCCGTTCGACATTCATGGTCGAGATGGTGGAAACGGCAGGCATCCTCAACCAGGCGACCGACCGGTCATTGGTGATCCTCGATGAGATCGGGCGTGGCACGGCCACATTCGACGGCCTGTCGATTGCTTGGGCGACCGTGGAGTATTTGCATGACGTTGCGAAGTGCCGGGCCCTGTTTGCGACGCACTATCATGAAATGACAGCACTTGCCGGGCGGTTGAGTGACGTCGGCAATGTGACGATGGATGTAAAGGAGTGGCAGGATGACATTGTATTCCTGCACAAAGTCCGACCGGGCGCGGCTGATCGCTCCTATGGCATTCAAGTGGCGAAGTTAGCCGGTCTCCCGCAGCCGGTTATTGATCGCGCACGGCAGGTTCTCGATTTACTGGAAAAAAACGACCGCCGCGCGACGGGTGCTGACAAGCCGCTCGACGATCTGCCGCTGTTTGCGGCGGCTCGGCCAAAGAGTTCGACGCCGAAGCTTGCAGCATCCGTGGTGGAAGAAGCGCTCGCCAAACTCAATCCTGATGAGATGACTCCGAAGGCGGCTCTCGAGGCGCTCTACGGACTGAAGAAACTGAAACGCCAGAGTTGACTTTGACATTACGGCGCTAACTAGTGGCGAAAGTGGCGCATGCCAGTGAACACCATGGCCAGGTTGCGCTCGTCTGCAGCCTTGATCACTTCATCGTCGCGCATGGAGCCGCCGGGCTGAATGAAGGCTGTTGCACCAGCCTCGGCCGCGGTGATGAGGCCGTCAGCGAAGGGAAAAAAAGCGTCGGACGCGACGACGGAGCCGGTGATCTCCAGACCTGCCTGTTTGGCTTTCTCAACAGCAATGCGAGTGGAGTTGACCCGGCTCATCTGGCCGGCGCCGATACCGATCGTGGCCAGCCCGCGCACATAGACGACGGCGTTCGACTTGACGAATTTGGCGACCTTCATTGCAAACACGAGATCGGCGAGTTCCGACGGCGACGGCTGCCGCTTCGTGACCACCTCTAGTTTTTCCGTGAGCCCAAGGTCGGCATCCTGGATGAGAAGGCCGCCATTGACCTTCTTGTAGTCGCGGCGGGGGCCCGGCGTTCCGGACCATTGCCCGGTTACAAGGAGACGTACATTCTTCTTCGTCGCTACCGTCTCGACGGCCTCTGGCGATGCACCTGGAGCGATGATCACTTCGACGAACTGACGGGTGACAATCGCCGCCGCTGTCTCGGCATCTAGAGGCCGATTGAACGCGATGATGCCGCCAAATGCGGATTCGGTGTCGGTCATGTAGGCGAGGTCATAAGCGTCCTTGAGCGAAGCGGCGAGAGCAACGCCGCTCGGATTGGCATGCTTGACGATGACGCAGGCCGGTACATCGGGCTCGAATTCCTTGACGCATTCGAGTGCCGCATCAGTGTCGGCAATGTTGTTGTAAGAAAGTTCCTTGCCGCCGAGCTGCCGGGCTGTTGCGACTGTGCCCTCAGGTGCGCCAACCTCGCGATAGAACGCGGCCGATTGGTGTGGATTTTCGCCGTAACGCAGGTCCACCGATTTGGTGAGCTGCATCGTATAGGTGTTTGGAAAGGCGCGGGCAGGACGGCCTGTCGCATCGGGATCCGCCGTCAGCCAGTTGGAAATGGCACCGTCATAGGCGGCGGTGCGCGCCAGAGCCCGCGCGGCCATGGCTTTACGAAAGAGGATCGTCGTAGCGCCTTTGGTCGCATCGAGTTCAGCGCGCAGCAGATCGTAATCGGCGGGATCGACGACGACGGTAACGCCGGCGTGGTTCTTAGCTGCCGCTCTGATCAGGGCCGGGCCGCCAATATCGATGTTTTCGACACAGTCGTCGTAAGTGCCGCCCTTCGCCAAAGTGGCTTCGAAGGGATAGAGATTGACCACGAGAAGATCGATCGGAGCGATACCGTGCTGCGCAGCGGATTGTTCGTGCTCCAGATTGCCGCGCACCGCCAAAAGGCCGCCGTGCAGTTTTGGATGCAGTGTTTTCAAACGGCCGTCCATCATTTCGGGAAAGCCGGTATGATCGGACACGTCGACCACCGTCACGCCGGCGGCCTTGAGGACGGAAGCCGTGCCGCCCGTCGAAAGAATCTCCACGCCCAGCCCCGCGAGATCGCGGGCCAGGTCGATGAGGCCGGTCTTGTCCGAGACGGAGATAAGTGCGCGGCGGATTTTGATGGCGTCGTTGGGCAAGATCGCGTCCTCGATGTTTCGCTGGTCGGGCCTTAGCACGAAGTCCTGCGACAGGGTACCGTCCGGCCAAGAGGCGGCGCACGCAGAACGTCACGCCCGGATTTCAGCGCGCCAAGATATTTCCGTTTCCCCAAAGGTCGATCCGCGCAGAACGAACTGCAAGGCGCGGCGAGGGCCCGAGCTATCGGCAAAATAGGTGCTCTCCTCGATGGAGAGATCCGCGACCTCGGCCGAGAACAGCCATACTTGGCCTTCTGGCGTGATGATTTCCGCGGTTCCTGGCTCATCCGTCAATCGACACGTCACATCAGGGTGCAGATGGAAATGGACGGCATAGGGTAAATCTGCCTTCAAGCGTAGAGCTGTCTCGGCGCCACCGATCCGGTCAACGCCGTGTATCGCGGAACCAGAAGCACTGAGCCTGATCGTGCGGTGATGTATGATACCGTAGCGACTTAAATAGCCGTCGTGCGAGGCCGTCCACACGAGATCGCCGTTCAGCTCTTCCAGCCGGCTGTTGACGTGCCCAGGCCCGCGGATGGGTGCTCCGCCGATCATCGTTTCCAGGCTGCGGTTACGGACAAGTTTGGCCGATGACATCTCATTGACGCAGAGCGTGTTGTGAGACGCTGTCGCACGGGCCTGGGCCCGCCAGTCATTGTCGGCCGCGGCCGGCGCGCCGCCGTTAACAAAAATCAGCCGGTGTCCGGCACTCATTTCAAACGAGAGGCAACCGGCGTGGGCTTCGGCTGCAAACTCGAATGGCGGGGCCGCGCCGGCATCGCTGATGATCGTCGTGGCACCACACGCGAGATGAACGTAACCCGATGCGCTCGCAGCGGTGAGTGGCTTGGCAAACAGATCGTCGTAAGCAAGCACGGTGGCCAGACCCGCGGGGCTTGCGACGGCGACACCATTGAAGCGAGCCAATCGACCATCTCCCAGCCGCATAAAGCGCAAAAAGGCAACCGCATCGACTAGCGCCTGGAGCAGCTTTTCCGGTGGTTTGCGGCCGCGTGCCGCAAAGCATTGGCGTGCCGGCAGTAGATCGAGAAGGACATCAACCAGTACCGCGGGGTTTCGGCTGACGTGGCCGCCGTCGTCAAGCAATTGGCGATCGATTTCGGCAGAGAACAGTTTCTCGACCTCTTCAAGCTGGCGGTCGTGGCCAGAGACGCACAGGTTCGCAAGGGTGAGCCCGGTGATCGCGAGAAGCCGCGAGTATCCGTCCGGTCCATCGCGCCAGCAGGCAGCAAGACGAATGATCTCGGAACCAAGGCTCGCCGATATGACGTCGTATGTTTCCACGCCGCCGTCTTCGAGCAGGAAATTAGCGTGGCTCAGCCAGGAAATAATGCGCCGGCCCATCACTCCGGGTTCCCAGGCGATACCAGTACTGTTCTGATGCTGCGTCCATTGCACCGTGAGAGCGCGTGCCAGGTCGCGTGCCTCGTCATCGCCGGCGGCTTCGAGATGGCGCAGCCAGCCAAAGCCATGCAGCGCCCGAGCCCAGGCCTCGTTCGGCGCGCGAATGGCAAATGGCGAGTGGCCGCGCAGGTCAACGCCGATGCCGGCAAGCCCCATGTGTCCGAGTTTCAATTCCGGCCAAAAGCTCGGGTCGGCGTTACGCAAAGTTTGCGGAACAATCAAAAGATTGCCCAGGCTACTCGTGCCAAAGCGCCAGCGCAGCAACGGGGAGAACTGAAGACGGGCCATTGATGCACGCTGCGAGCGCTTGGCAGCGATCAATGCGATCCACGATCTTTCGGCCAAACTCAATCCAGCCATGGGCCGATTGCCTCCACTCGCAAGTCGCACCATGCCGGAGTTGCACCCCGCCATGGCTCTTCGGGGTCGGTAGCGCAGCGTCTGGTCGGTGGCAAGGCGAGGCTGAGCAGAAGTTGTGCGCAGAAATGACGGCGCGGCGTCAGCCGACTTTGCGTCGCAAGCGCGCGGCATAAAAGCCATCCAGTCCCAAGCCCGCGTCGTCGCCGGGAAAGCGGTGGCAAGGCAGCGTCCGCAGGTCGCCGTCGGAGGTGATCGCGGCGGTCAGTCCGCCGATCTCGCTGCCTGTTACCGGCACTCGCTCGTAATCGTCTCTGGCTGCTAGGAAGCGGATGATCTGCTGTTCGCCTTCTTCCGGTTCAAGAGAACAGGTGCAGTACATCAGCAGTCCGCCCGGACGTACCAGACGGGCCGCCCGTTCGAGCAGCTTACCCTGCAGATCGATATACTTTTCGAAACCGCGGCTCTGTCGAACATGAAGAATATCGGGATGTCGGCGGATCGTGCCTGTCGCCGAGCAGGGTGCGTCGAGAAGCACGGCATCGAATGGGGCGGCGGGTTGCCAAGTGAGAACATCGGCGGTGACAGATTCCGCGTCGAGATGCAGGCGATCCAAGTTGTCTTTGACGCGGCGCAGGCGAGCTGCGGAGATATCGACAGCCGTGACGTGGGCGCCGGCGAAAGCGAGTTCGGCGGTCTTGCCACCGGGCGCGGCACACAGATCAGCAATGCGCTGACCAGGCTTGGGGCCCAGCAAGCGGGCAGGAAGAGCGGCGGCTGCGTCCTGGACCCACCAGGACCCGTCGTCGAAACCCGGCAGATCGGTGACACGGCCGGCCTGCAGGATGCGCACGGTGCCGGTCGGCAGAGGAACGCCCTGGAGTTTTGCGGCCCATTCAGCGGGATCGCCCTTCACCGTGACGTCGAGCGGCGGCTCCTCGAGGCTGGCGGCAGCAATGCGACGGGCCAGATCCGGGCCATACGTCTTCACCCAGCCTTGCAGCAGCCAAGCCGGTACATTCAGCGCCACCGCGTCGAGGGGCTCTAGGGCGGCGCGGCCGCCCTCGGCCACCCGCCGCAGCACGGCATTGACCAGCTTGTCGAAACGCCGGGCATTGGGATCGGCCTTGGCCTGCTCGACGGCGAGGCCGATGGCTGCGTGCGGCGGGGTATCGAGGAACAGCAATTGAGCAGCACCAGCGAGGAGGATTTGCCAAATCCAGCCGTGCGGCTCGGGCAACGGCTTTTGCAAGTGCGAGCCGATGACCGCGGTCAATTCGCCGTGGCGGCGCAAAACGATCGTGACGACGAGGCGGGCGAAAGCGCGGTCGCGCGGTTCGACCTTGGCACGCTCGGGCTTGGAGAAGGCCTCGGCGAACGCCTCTTCGAAGAAGGTCCCGCGCTTCATCACACGCCAGAGCGTTTCGACCGCGGCCTGACGGGCTTCAAAGCCGGGCGGTAGCGCGGCCGGGCTTTTCTTTTTGTCTGTCTTGACGGGGGCGCGGTGCGGCCGACCAGAGATCGGAGACGGCCGGCTGGACGGTGTCAGGTCGCGCGGCGGACGGGTGACTGTCATTCGCCATCGCTAAGGTGTCGGCGGCGCGGGGTCAATGCCGCACAATCAGTGTCGCAGCCGTTCAGCCCCAGGGACCCGGCGTGGAGCCGGTGCGCGACCAAGGCCCGGATGCCAGCTGCGGCGCATCCTCGTTGGCAGCGGAGGCAACATCCCTATCGAGTGAAGACGGCAATTGGCCCATCTCCACCGCCAGCTCGTTCAAAGCGCGGATGCGGTTTTCGACGTTGGGGTGGGTCGAGAACAAGTTGTCAACACCGCGCCCACTGAGCGGGTTCATGATGAAGACATGAGCGGCGGCGGGGACTCGTTCGGCATCTTCATTGGGGATGCGCTGGACCGCAGCGTGGATGCGCTGCAGTGCGGACGCCAGCCAAAGCGGGTTGCCGCAGAGCATGGCCCCCATGCGGTCGGCCTGATACTCGCGTGAACGGCTGATGGCCATCTGGACCATCATGGCGGCCATGGGTGCGATCAGCATGGCAGCGAGGCCCGCGAGAAAACCCGGACCGTTGCCGTTTTCGCGATTGCCGCCAAACAGCATTCCGAACTGGAGGTACTGCGCAAACATGGAAATTGCTCCGCCAATGGTCGCGGCGACTCCCATGGTCAGCGTATCGAGGTTCTTGATATGGGCGAGTTCGTGGGCCATGACGCCGGCCAATTCCTCGCGTGACAGGGTATCCAACAACCCCGTCGAAGCGGCGACGGCGGCGCGTGTGGGGCTGCGGCCGGTGGCAAACGCATTGGGTTGCGGATTGTCGATGACGTAAACGCGAGGCATCGGCAATTCAGCACGTGCCGCCAAATCCCGAACGAGGCCGACATAGTCCGGAGCTGTCCGCTCATCGACCTCATGGGCGCGAAACATTTTCAGCACCATGGTGTCGGACTTCCACAGGCTGATGGCGTTCATACCGAGCGCCATGACGAAGGCGATGACGAGACCTGACTTGCCGCCGACGAGAGCCCCCATCGCAACAAAAATACCCGTCAATACAATCAGCAACAAACCGGTCTTGGCGTAGTTCATCGGCATGGCGGGACGAAACTCCCCTCAATTGGCGATGCCACGGGCCGTATAACGACGCGGGGCAGGCATCCGATATCGAATGCGTTTAGTATATGGGAATGACGCTGGCCGACAACCAGCCACCCGGCTTTGCGGGTGGAACTGGTCCAGCCGGCAGCGGACGAAGGACTTACCATGACGGACAAAGACGACACGAAGTTCAATACCGGCGCGGCCCAAGGGAATGGCGCCACCGTTGGGACGGGAACCACTGACGGGACTGGAATCACGCCGCGCATCCTGTCGGACGCCGCCAATCGGGCTTTGGCCGAGGCGGATGAGCGCCGCCGGTTACGGGAAAAAGCCGCGAAAGATGCACCTGCCGAATTGGGCGGCCGCTCCGGACCGGACCCTGTGCGCTACGGTGATTGGGAAAAAGACGGCATCATCTCCGACTTTTAAACCCCAACTGGCCAACTGCGTATCATGATGGAACATTGACCGGTGAACGGACGATCAAACCTGTCGGAAGGACATCCGGCGGCACGGTAAACGAGGCAGATTTCGCACCTTGCGTGCGCTACCGACTTCGCAGGCTAGCGATCGATCTGGCTGTTTTGCTCGACGTGGTCGAAAGCTTGCTAGTCAGCGTTAACACTTTTTCAACCACCATTGACGAACTGCGCAATCCTGTCCTGCCCCTGTATCGCGACGGCATCTGCGTTGCTCCCTTCGTCTCCAAACCCTGCCGGGTTGTTTCATGGAGACACACGATGCCGACGGCACCCTATCCGACTACAGCCAAAATTGCTCGCGACGAGCGCGGCGCGGTAGCGATCCTGTTTGGCATCTTGGCCATGGTCCTGATGGTGTTCATCGGCCTCGCTGTCGATCAAGCACGGGTTTATCACACGGCTTCGAAGATCGCAGCGGCAGCAGATGCCGCCGCGCTGGCAGCTGGACGGGCGCTGATGGACGGAGCCATGACGAACGCCGAAATTTCCGCACTCGGCGAGCGATATTTCAATTTGAACATGGCCACCAGTCGCGACTTCGCCAACGTCAGTCGCGTGCAGGTCATTCCCAATCGCGCCAACAGCACCATTGAAGTCAAGGTCGATGCGGGCGTTCCAACGACGTTCATGCGTGTCGCCGGCATCGAGAATGTCGCCGCGCCGTTCGATACAGTGACGACGTTTCAGGCTTCGGATCTGGAATTGGGCATGGCCCTCGACATTACCGGTTCGATGAGTGGTCAAAAGCTGGCCGATCTCAAAGCCGCTGCTACTGATCTCGTCGAATCTTTGTTGCCCGATGGCGATCGCCCAAACAAGGTGCGCATCGGTCTGGCCCCTTACTCTGCGGCGGTTCAACTCGGTCCGTACGCCGCCGAGGCATCGAACGGCACCAGCGTTGATGGCTGTGTGCGGGAGCGCGCCGGTGCCAGCGCATACACGGACGACAGTATCGGCGATGGTGGAAGTTACCGCGGCAATGGCCGGTTTACCGACATCGATCTCACCGAGGGCCGCCAAGGCTATTTCTGCCCATCGGCCCAGATCGTACCGCTGACCGAGGACAAAGACACATTGACCGGTTCGATCGACCGCTACGCCGCGTCCGGCGCGACGGCCGGGCATATTGGTGCCCAGTGGGCCTGGAACCTCATTTCACCGAACTATGCGACCCTATGGCCGTCCGACAGCGAACCGGCCGCCTACAATGACGGGCGGACGACGAAGGCCGTGATCATCATGACCGATGGCATTTTCAACATGGCCTATGCCAACGGCAACTCCAGTGCGCAGGCGTTGTCGGTCTGCTCGGCTCTCGGCGCAAAGGGCATCAAAGTTCACACAGTGGCCTTCGATGCGCCGGCGTCGGCGAAAACCATGCTGCAAAACTGCGCCACGCGGGCCGGTGGCGAGTTTCATGATGCGGCCGATGGCGAAGAACTTCGCCAGGCGTTCTTATCGATCGCGAACTCGCTCAATGACTTGCGACTGACGCAATAACGGCCTCAAAAACAGAAAATGGAAAAGGTCCGCCGCCGTGCGGACCTATTTTTCGTTGTGGCATGACAAGCGAAAACTTGGTTTGGGCAGGAAAGTGTGGCGTTGCGGGTCTAGGAGGCCTGCTGGCGTTTCGCTAAAGTCACGGCTCTCATTGGAGTGCTTATGACATCGCCCGACCGACCGAAGCGCCGCTTTCTGGCGCGCACACTGCTGCTTCTTCTCCTCGCCGGAGTAGCGTTTATTGCCTTGCGGCTAGGCTACATTCCGCAACGCTTCAGTCCGTTCCCGCCGATCGCTCTTGATACGCAGCCGACCTGGTTTGTCGACAGCCGGCTGGCGGCGCTGCGCCTAGACCGGCCGCTATGCGATGCAATTTTAAAAGAGCCTCACATCGACGCCGCCGCGATCGTCGACCAGCCGTACAAAAATGGCTGCGGCTGGCAAAACGCCGTGAAGTTTACCCACGCCGGCGGAGCGCAGATCGGAGCGGAAAAACTGACCTGCGAAATGGCCGCCGCGCTGGCCTTGTGGATTGAGCATGAGGTGCAGCCGCTGGCGCAAACCACATTCGGCGCGCGCGTTACCTCTATCGGTGACATGGGCATCTATGACTGCCGCAACATCGTCGGCAATCCGATGATGAAAGACATCCGCAGCCAGCATGCAACGGCCAATGCTATCGACATTTCTGGCTTCACTCTTCAAGGCGGCAAGCAGATCAACATTCTGCGTGACTGGCCCGGCAATGGAACGGAGGCCGTTTTTCTGAGAGAAGCCCACCGGCGGGCGTGCAAGTATTTTCGCGTGACGCTCGGACCCGACTACAACGCTGCGCATAAAAATCACTTCCACCTCGACCGCGGCGCGTTCTCGCGCTGCAAGTAAAGTGCGGAGGAGTCAGCTCAGCTCCTCCGCCTCTTCTGCCATTCTTTAAACCGAGATCAGACAGCGCGCTTGTTCTGGCGATTTTCGATGAGGTCGTCGACAACGGCCGGGATCGGCGAGCGTCGACGTGTCTCCCAAACTGCCGAATTCATCCTCGGCGATCTTACGCAAGATGCGGCGCATGATCTTGCCAGATCTCGTCTTGGGAAGGCCAGGAGAGAACTGGATCAAATCCGGCGAGGCTATTGGCCCGATTTCGCGGCGCACGTGAGCGACCAATTCCTTGCGCAAGGCATCGCTTGGCTCGATGCCGTTGTTGAGCGTCACGTAGCAGTAGATGCCTTGACCCTTGAGATCATGCGGGTAACCGACTACCGCGGCCTCGGCCACTTTGGGATGCGCAACGAGTGCGCTCTCGACTTCGGCCGTTCCCATGCGGTGACCGGAGACGTTGATCACGTCATCGACGCGACCGGTAATCCAATAGTAGCCGTCTTCGTCGCGCCGGCAGCCGTCGCCGGTGAAGTATTGGCCGGGATAGGCGGAAAAGTACGTTTGCACGAACCGTTCATGATCGCCGTAAATGGTTCGGCTTTGCCCCGGCCAGCTGTCTAAAATGACGAGATTGCCGGAGCGGCTCCTTCAAGGCGGGTACCCTTGTCGTCAACCAGAGCCGGTTGCACGCCAAAAAATGGATGCGTTGCCGAACCGGGCTTCAACGCCGTAGCGCCTGGCAGCGGCGTAATGAGAATGCCGCCGGTTTCCGTCTGCCACCACGTATCGACGATGGGACAGCGGCTATCTCCACGACATTATAGTACCACTCCCAGGCTTCCGGATTGATCGGCTCGCCGACCGAACCCAGAATGCGCAAGCGAAGAGCGGCTGGTGCGCTGCACAAAATCATCGCCCTGGCCCATCAGTGAGCGAATCGCGGTCGGCGCGGTGTAGAAAATGTTGACCTTCCACTTGTCGACGACGTGCCAGAAGCGGGAGGCTGTGGGATAGTTCGGGATTCCTTCGAACATCAGGGTCGTGGCGCCGTTGGCCAGCGGTCCATAGACGATGTAGCTGTGGCCCGTGACCCAGCCGACATCGGCCGTGCACCAGTAGATGTCGCCGTCATGGTAGTCGAACACGTATTGATGCGTCATCGCGGCATAGACGCAGGTAACCGCCGGTGGTGTGCACGACACCTTTCGGCTTGCCGGTCGAGCCCGACGTGTAAAGGACGAACAGCGGATCTTCCGCGTTCATTGCCTCAGGCGGACAGTCCGCCGAGACCTTGGCGGTTTCTTCGTGCATCCAGAAATCGCGTCCCGGCACCCAGTTGATCGGATTGCCGGTACGGCGAACAACGAGAAGCTTGGTTCCGGATGCGGCGCCGTCGAGGGCGATGTCGGCGTTTTTCTTCAACGGCACGTTTTTGCCGCCGCGCACGCTTTCATCGGCGGTGATGATGACGCGCGATTGCGCATCGTCGACGCGGTTTTTTAAACTGTCGGGTGAGAAACCGCCGAAGACGATCGAGTGGATAGCGCCGATCCGCGTACAAGCGAGCATGGCGTACGCAGCCTCGGGAATCATCGGCAGGTAGATCGTGACGCGATCGCCCCTTTTTACGCCGTGAGCCTTCAGGACATTGGCAAAACGGCAGACGCGCTCGTGCAGCTGTTTATAAGTGATCTGCTCGTCAAGCGTCGGATCATCGCTTTCCCAAATGATAGCGACCTGATCGCCCCGTGTCGCAAGATGGCGGTCGATGCAGTTGGCGGACACATTAAGAGTGCCGTCCTCGAACCATTTGATCGATACGTTTTCTGGAGCGAACGAGGTGTTTTTGACCTTCGTATACGGGGTGATCCAGTCGAGCCGCAGACCGGCTTCACCCCAGAAACCGTCGGGATCGTTTACCGAGCGACTATAGAGTTCCTTGTACTGGGCCTCGTCCAGCCAAGCAGCCTTGGCCCAGTCAGGTTTGACCGGGTACACCTTGTCTGACATTCGCTTCTCCTCCCGAGCTTATTTTTG
This sequence comes from uncultured Alphaproteobacteria bacterium, assembly GCA_963742405.1. GTDB lineage: Bacteria > Pseudomonadota > Alphaproteobacteria > Rhizobiales > Hyphomicrobiaceae > JAGVSR01. The sequence continues at coordinate 413,367 of CAVUMB010000007.1, read as the reverse complement.
AGCGCATTATGAGAGGACGTGCGGCGGCGCACAACTGATAGAAGGTACGAAACAGAAGGTCGCATTTTGCAGCGCAATAGAGATGTGAAGGCGCCCGTTAATCTTGTTCAGCGCAGGGCCCACACGGCCGTTTTCTTAATCAGGGAATCTTCCAGTTCGCGCGTCACCTCGACTTGATATTCGGCTAGGCACACGAAGCGATCGGCCGGGAAATAGCTGCGCTGCGGGTCGCCGACGAGAATGTGGCCACCAGCCGCCTGCGCTTTTGTCAAATAGACCAGGACGCGGTCGGCGACTTGGCGCTCATAAAAGAGGTCGCCAACGAGAACCGTGTCATGGCCGGCAGTCGGTTGGTCGAGGAGATCGTCTGTCGTGGTGGTGATCAGGACGCCATTTGCGGCGGCGTTCAGCTGAGCCGCGACGAGAGCCATGGGATCGATATCGGCCGCTAGGACCGAGCGGGCTCCGGCCTGCATGGCGGCGATGGCGGTCAGGCCCGAGCCTGTACCCAAATCGAGCACACTCTTGCCTGCAACCTCGCGACGATTGTCGAGAAGATAGCGCGCCAGGGCCTGACCGCCGGCCCAAGCAAATGCCCAGAACGGTGGCGGCACGTTCATCGCGCCCAACTGTTCTTCCGTTTTCTGCCAGATTGGCAGCGATTCTTCGGCGAGATGCAGTCGAATTTCCGGCACATGCGGAGGTGACTGCAGTCGCGTGTTCGCAACGATAAAATCGATGTCTCCAAGCTCATCCGTGGGCATTCGCATCATCGCTTGCGCTTCATGGAACCGAGGCTTTTAGGATTGAACTTGGCCATCCGGCACACCTCGGCCCACTCGTCCGACGTCACCGGTTGCACGGAGAGGCGCATCGACGTGACGAGACTCATTTTTTGAAGCTTCGGATTGTCCTTCGCCTCCTGCAGCGTCACCGGTTTTTCAAATGCAGCCACGGCTTCGACGTCGACGCATTCCCATGTGCCCGTGTCGTCATCGGGATCAGGATGGGCGGGCGCGATCACGCGGCAGATGCCGACGATCTCTTTGCCGATGTTGGAATGATAGAAGAAGCCTAGATCGCCTACAGACATGGCACGCATGTTGTTGCGCGCAAGGAAATTGCGCACGCCCGTCCAAGGCTCGCCCGTCGCCGCCTTCGTCTTGAGCATTTCATAAGAGAAAACGTCCGGCTCCGACTTGAAGAGCCAATATCCCGTCGACACGATGGGCGCTGGCGCGGGCTTGCTGACGCCGGATTTGCCGGCGCTCTTCTTGGCCAGCGTGTGGGTAGGCGTGCTCGGAACAGTTTTGGTGGTCTTTTTTGCGTTCATCAACCGACACTCGCGAGGGGCATGGGGCGTGGCTCGATCAGTCGCACCGATCACCGCAGGGTCACAATAGGGGACCAGTGCTTGTCCTCACAGATCATTCAAAACAACAAAAAATCCAATCGGCTCATAAACTTGTGTGTCATTTGCGTGGGGCGATCGCAACGCTTCACATCCCTGACATGCCCGGTTAGTATCCCGCCCGTCGAAGCGGTTTGACGAACCGATTCGCAACGGCGAACCGACTGGATGCAAGCTTGTGAATGCTCATGCCTCCCTTCCGGACTCGTGTCCGGCCCTGGTTCTGAACGCCGACTTCCGCCCCCTGAGCTACTATCCTTTGTCGCTCTGGAGTTGGCAGGAGACGGTGAAGGCGGTGTTTTTGGACCGCGTCAACATCGTCTCCGAATATGACACGACTGTTCGAAGTCCCAGTTTCGAGATCAGGCTGCCCAGCGTCGTTTCGCTGAAAACCTACGTCAAACCAGCACTTTATCCCGCATTCACGCGCTTCAACGTTTTTCTGCGCGATCGGTTCAGCTGCCAATATTGCGGCGATAAACACGACCTAACATTCGATCACGTGGTGCCCCGCGCGCGGGGTGGGATGACGCGGTGGGAAAACGTTCTTACAGCGTGCGCGCCGTGCAATCTCAAAAAGGGCAGTCAGTCGCTACAGGCGGCCGGCATGAAGCCGTTCCAGCCTCCCTACCGCCCAACTGTATTTGAATTGCACCGCAACGGCCGCCTGTTCCCGCCCAACTATCTGCACGATAGTTGGATGGACTATCTTTATTGGGATACGGAACTGGAAGAATGAGCCGCGGCGCTGCTCACGCACGATGATTGGCCATCAAGGGGAACTCTCGCATCCTCTTCCGGTTAGGGCCGGAAGCTTTGCGAGAGGATTAGATGACCAACAACGACGATGTTTCACGACGCGATGTCATGGGAACGGCTTACGGCCTTATGGGCGGCATGGCGCTGTCGATGTCGAGCGGTGCGCAAGCGCAAGCGACACCACAACCGAGCCAGTCTCCGCCCAACGCCGAACTCGAGAACCCGACCACCAAATATCCAAGACCGCCGTTCAAGCGGCAGGAGCAGCCGTGGCCGGGGCTCGCAAGTCGTATGGATCCGCCTCCCGATCACGGTGAGAAAAGCTATCGCGGCTCTGGACGGCTAAGAGGCCGCCGCGCACTGATTACGGGCGGCGATTCCGGCATGGGGAGGGCAGCGGCCATCGCCTTCGCGCGTGAAGGCGCCGACGTTGCAATCAACTATCTACCAGCGGAAGAGGAGGATGCGCGAGAAGTGATCTCGCTCATCGAAGAGGCCGGCGGCAAAGGCGTGGCGATTCCGGGCGACATCATGACCGAACAGTTTTGCCGCCAGCTCATCGAGCATGCCGTGCGAGATTTAGGCGGACTAGATATTCTTGTGCTCAACGCCGCACGCCAGCAAACACGGCCCTCCATTATGGATGTGTCGACGGAAGACTTTGATGCAACGATGAAGACAAATGTTTATGCGCCGTTTTGGACCATCAAAGCCGCTGTACCGCATTTGAAACCCGGCTCTGCAATTATCGGAACATCGTCGATCCAGGCACGCGAGCCGTCGGCGGAGCTCTATGATTACGCGCAGACCAAAGCGACGATATCCAATTGGACAATTTCGCTGGCCAAGCAATTTGGACCCAAAGGCATTCGCGTCAATGCGGTTGCACCGGGACCGATCTGGACGCCGCTGCAGGTGTCAGGCGGCGCCACGATGGAAAAACTTGAGGAATTCGGATCGCACACAACGCTTGGCCGTCCGGGTCAGCCGGCTGAGTTGGCGTCAATATACGTTCAACTCGCTGCCGCCGATGCAAGCTTTGCTAATGGTCAAGTGTATGAAGTGACCGCGAGCACACTGTCGTCCAGCTGACCGATAGAGGAAAAAAGGGCAGAGCTTAACGCTCTGCCCCACTTGATCAAACGCTAACGCTTTCGTTAGCGCGTGCTGTTAGGTTTCGTCGTATTTGGCGCTACCTGCGACTTGCCTGAACTCGATCCCATAGAGCCGCTGTTGCCGCTCGATCCATCAGATCCAGAATCTGTTGAACTGGAAGAGCCTGACGAACCGGAACTTGGGTTGTTATAATTGTAAGATGGCTTTTGCGAATTCGACGGCCCGGCAGGACCGGTGCTGCCAGAGCGATCAATGTTCGGATCCGTCGAATGTGCGCCGCCGTCACCCGGGCCCTTGAGGGCCTTGTCGTCCAGCCGATTTTCGCTGCTTGCGCCGGCAAGCACCGATACGGAACCAATGACGAGGGCCGGAATGGTCCATAGCAGTCTTTTCATGTTTTCCTCCATTGCCTGTGAGCCCCTTTAACCGGCAAAGGTCGCAACAGTTCCGGCCGGATGTCGCTCCTGTTTGCGGAGCCGATCCGACCCTCCGTGGCAAGAAGGCCGTGTCTTCCCGTCGGCATGCAATTTGCGGCCGGTTCAGCGTGACCACTCCCCGTGTTCCAACCGTGACAGCTGAACCACCACCGCTCGTCTACAAACCTCGTGTGAAAAGTACCGGCCACCGCAAGCGAGGGACCGTGGATGCCGAAAATGTTCTCCAGTTGGACGCTGAAGCGCAAGCAACGGAAAACCGTTGCGCCGCCGTCAACAAAACAGCCAGTTCAGAGCAGTATTTAAAAAAGGCCCCGCATGCTCGAGGCAGCGGGGCCGAAGTTTGATTGGGACGAACTCACAACAATCGCTGACCGCCTGCAGGGCGGTCAAATTCAAGCGGCGCGCCGTTGCGGCGCGTAGCACAACGTCTGCGCGATCGCGTCGACCGCCCGGCTCCAGTCCAGCCCCGTGATTTCACCGGCCGAAACTCCGAAGGCTTTCAGTGCGTCTTCCGGCGTGCCGCCGTCGCGAAAAAAGCGGGCGCACGTCTGTCGAGCGACGCCTTGCGCCTGCTGCCACTGCACAGGATTGACGTGATCGGGGTTCGAAAGATGGACCATTGGACTCTCCATGGAGATACTGGACTACGCGACGAAGTAAGTGGCAGACACAAAGAGTACGATGGCACCACTACGCAGAACTGTGTGATGCAGTGCCGTTCTGGACTGCTGGTCCCGCACTCGAAGTGCCTGCCGTTTCGTTGCAGATCAGCCGCGATGGCTCATCTGCGAATTCAGTGATTGGCCGTCACGCGGCCTTCGACAACGCAGCGCCGCCAGATACGCCGGGCGGCACCGCAGACTGGCGTTCGACGTGACGCACAATATTCAAAACAACGTCAGATAGCGGCCGCCAGGCACTGAAAATGACAGCCTCTTCTTCGACCAACGCAGACGGAACTACTCTGATAATCAGGGACGACATCGCTTTCCTCACGCTAACTTCGGACGCAACTGACGCGACGGACACAACACAAACGCAACAGAAACGCGACGGAACACACGCTCACGATAGCCTAGCCATCAATCGCCGAACGGTGCGCAAGACCTACTCAATGAACAATGCGACTGCGCGCACCGGGGTCCCACGTCTCCAATTCTGAAGTGTGGAAAAGTGAAACTGCGGGGGAGCAGTCTGGCCAGACGCGAAGACGTTTCAGGCCAGACCGCTCGCTTCAGGTTTTGGAACGTGCTTTGCAGCGCGCTCTGAGGGTGTGCAACGCAGACGCTACAGGGACTCAACGCTTACTAAGCGAAATGGCGGAACACGTTTGGCGGACAACAGGTCAATTCCATCTGAGGAACGCCGGCAGGACGCTCACAACGCAACAACTCCTGCCCGACAGATGAGAGGAAGAACGCAACAAGCTTTCCTCACGCGACCCACTTCTACCCGCCCGGGACACCTCGAAACTTTGGGTCAATTGACCTCGTGTTCCGTTTGCGTTCCGCGCTTGGTGTGAATTAACTGCCACACTCAGGCGCAAAAATGGCGGAGGCTAGTCCTATCCAAGGAATTACGCTTGCATTCCGTTCATGAATAGTTCGCTCCGAGGCCTGAGGGGCCTGGGCTCGTGCAAAGACTATCGAGAAATTACTAAGCGCCTGAATTTAAGTAATTTTTTCGTCCGAGCTTCTGGCCGCGAAGGCAGCTTGCAGCGAGATTGCGAACAGAGCGAGCGAGATCAACACGTTCCAGCCGGCGAACGACAGGCCGAACAGGCGCCACGTCGCCTCATCGCACCGGACGACGCGCGCACTTTCAAGACCCTTCAACAGATCGGCGGGATTGGCGGGGAGAGCTTGGGCAGCGGTACAGGTGTCAGGGCCAGGCCAGAACTGCCATTCGACGCCGGCATGATATCCCGCCAGACCCGCATTCGCGAGAAATGCCAAAGCGACCGCAAAGAACACGAGTGCTGCAATGCGCGGCCGTTCGGCCACCAGCGCCATGGCGAGAAAGGTCAATGGAATTCCGGCGTAGTAGGCGTAGCGCTGCATTATGCATAGCGGGCACGGCGTGTATCCGCCGAGATATTCGAACCCCAGCGCCATAAGAATGATGCCGGTCGTCATAATGAGGGCGAGGCCGCCGAGGCGATATGCGTTGGCATGGTCGGGGCGGATTGTCGTTTCTAGCATCGCAAGACCTCTGGCCGGCCGAATGGTCAATCTAGAACAGATACCTCACGGCTACGAATCCACTGACGAGAACGACCAGGAAAACAGTCGTGACCAGCGTCAGACGCTTTTCGATAAAGTCGCGGATCGGTTCGCCGAAGTAATAGAGGAGCCCCGCGACGAGGAAGAACCGCATGGCTCGTGTAATCACGCTTGCCAGCATGAATTCGAAGAACGGCATGTGTGTCACACCGGCGGTAATCGTCAGCACCTTGTAAGGGAACGGCGTCCAACCTTTGGCGATGAGAATCCAGACGCCCCACTCGTTGAACCACTGCGTGAACTCACCAAAGCTATCGGCCTTGCCGTAGAATTCCAGGATCGGCTTGCCGACGCTTTCGAACGCAAAAAAGCCGATCGCGTAGCCGAAGGCGCCGCCGATCACCGAGCCCATGGTGGCGAGTGTGGCGTACCACCACGCTTTCGCACGCTGGGCGATCACCATGGGGACCAGCATTACGTCCGGTGGGATCGGGAAGAACGAGCTTTCGACGAACGACACCCCGAACAGGGCTGCAGGAGCACGGTCGCTCGCGGCCAGTGCCATAATCCAATCGTAGAGCCGTTTCATCATGGCCGCGGGAGTTAAAGGGGATCTGCCAGTTAGTCTATGAGCGAAGTGTTGCAGGGGCGTTGATGCGGGTGGTCACGCGCGCGGTGCTCAGAGAAAGCCGGCGGACGAGTTCGTTGAGCACAAAACGGCCTTCGCGGCAGGCCCTGATCCGTGGGACGGCGGGCCAGCTGGCTGGATGTGCCGGTGGGCGCGATGCCAGGTCCGATGCAGGCGCGAATGATGCTGTCATCTACGGCGCTGTCAGCGATGATTTCAATGACGCCAAGCGCACGAAGCGCAGCAATCTCAGAGGGTGCGGGCGCAAATCCAAAGCGGCGCGCCATTTCTTCCAGATCGATACCTTCCGTCAACCGCAGGCCCATCAGCAGCATTTCGTCGGCCTGCTCCTCATTTGACAGGTCCGTGGCTTCGACGACGCCATGGCCTTCCGCCTCGACGTGGGCAACCCAGCGTTCCGGATTACGCTCGGTGACGGTTGCGGCGCGAGTGCCGGCGTGCAACGCGAGACGGCCATGTGCGCCAGGGCCGATCCCGGCATAGGCCCCATACCGCCAGTAGAGCAGATTATGCCGGCTTTCGTCGCCGGCTGCCGCATGATTGGAGATTTCGTAAGCCGGAAGACCGGCAGCTCCGGTCATGTCCTGTGTGATGGCGTAAAGGTCGAGCGCGGCGTCGGCATCGGGGATGACGAGGCGGCCACGCGCGTGGAGTTCGGCGAAGGGCGTGTCAGGTTCAATGGTCAGCTGGTACAGCGAGAGATGGCCGTTGGCCAAGTTGAGCGCTTCTGTAAGTTCGGCGCGCCATGACTTCGGACGATTGGCCCGGCCGGGCGTAGATCAGATCGAATGAAAAGCGCTCAAAGGCGCGACGCGCGACCTCAATCGCGGCCTTCGCTTCAGCGACCGAATGCAAGCGGCCCAGTCGCTTCAGTTCGTTGTCGCGCAGGGATTGCACACCGATCGAGACGCGATTGACGCCCGAAGCGCGGTATCCGAAGAAGCGGTTTGCGTCGACGCTGTTCGGATTGGCTTCTAACGTGATCTCCGCGCCGGGCTGCACGACCCAGAGCTTGGCAATGTGATCCAATATTGCGGCGACGGTTGCCGGCTGCATGAGCGACGGCGTGCCACCGCCAAAAAAGATCGAGTAAACCTCCTGCTGCCCGACCCTGGCCTTTACGTTGTCGAGTTCGCGCAAGTAGGCGCTCAGATACCGGGTTTCGTCCCAGCCGCCAAAGCGAACGTGGCTGTTGAAATCGCAGTAGGGACATTTCTGCGCGCAGAAGGGCCAGTGAACATAGATGCCAAATAGCGAATCTGCATCAGGCGACATTGAACTGGCCATCACGGCTGCGCTGCCTCCGTCGCAGCCAGCAGCGCTTTCGCCAATGCCCGCCAACGCGGCTCATCGGTCTTGTCGGCAATAGAATTTTCCAAAGCCGCCATCAGGGTGCCGAGATTGACGCGAGGCTGGCCGCGTCGCTCAAGATCGGCGCTCAGGTACTTGACGAACGTCTTGAGTTCCTCGCGGGTGGAAATGTTGGCCGCCGCTGCGTGCAGGCCGTCGGCGTCGCGATCGGCATTGGGCTTCAAGGGTTCTGCCGAAATGTCGCCAAGCACGGCCTTTCGGAACGCGTCGAAGGCACGCGTGCGATGCGAGATCGCGTACTTATCCGCCGGTTCCATTTCGCCAAAAGTCACGTCGTGTCCGTCGGGCACGAACATGGGATCGTAGCCAAAGCCATTACCCCCGCGCGACGGCCAGACGAGATGACCAAAGACTTTGCCGGCGAAGGTTGCTGTCTCGCCGTCAGGCCAGGCGAGGCAGAGAACGGAGGTGAAATTAGCGCGCGGACCGGGCGCAGACCAGCCGTGTCGGGCGGTGATTTCCTCCGCGACTTTCTTCATCGCGAGGCCGAAGTCTTTTTGCGGTCCGGCCCAGCGAGCCGAAAAGATGCCGGGTGCGCCGCCGAGGCAATCGACCTCCAAGCCGCTATCATCGGCAAGCGCTATAAGGCGGGACGCTTGCGCCGCAGCTACCGCCTTGAGCTTGGCGTTGCCCTCGAACGTGGGCTCTGTTTCGTCGGGCTCTTCAAGGTTCAGAGAGCCCGCCGAAATCGCTTCCAGGCCATAGGGCGCGATTAGCTGGTTGATTTCCCAGACCTTGCCTTTGTTATGGCTCGCAACGACGAGCTTGGTGCCGCGTGTCAGGCTGCGCATCACATCGATGCCCAAAGAAATATGGCTGTCGCAGCGCCCCCGAGAACGGTGCGAATGGCGTGCAGTCCGCCCCATTTCACGATCAGTGCACGCGACGCCGGGCCAGCTTGATCAAGTGGAATGGCGTTCAACGCGTGGTTGGTCGGCATGATCCCGATCAGCGTGTAGGGCCAGTTGGCTACGAGCACCAGTGCACCTGCGAGCCACGCGAGTTCGCCTGTCCGCCACCATTCGAGCGCGCCGAATGCGAAACCCAACACGGCGAGGGAAGCCTGCATCGCAAAGCCGCTGGCGTAGCTTGGCTTCCACTCAGCCAACAATGCGCGATCGTCCAGCTTCAACCGGGCGGGTTGCTCAGCCACGTTGATGTAGAACGCCGCTCCAAAAAACACGGCGGCCACAGCGAGTGCAAATGGCCCGAGTGCGATCGTCATTTTAGTGCACTCCTAGGCCACCGTGATCTTCTGCAGCTGGACCAGTTCGGAGATGCCTTTGCGAGCCAGAGACATCAGGCTGTCGAAACTCTCCTGCGAGAAGGCTGTCGTCTCGGCGGTGCCCTGCACTTCGACAATGCCGCCTGCGCCGGTCATCACAAAATTGGAATCAGCGTCGGCGGTGGAATCCTCGGCGTAGTCCAGATCGAGTACCGGAGTGCCGCGATAAAGACCGCAGGAAACGGCAGCCACGTGGTCGCGCAGCACGCCGTCCTTCACCATGTCCCGGACTTTCATCCACTGGATGCAGTCATAGAGAGCGACCCAAGCGCCGGTGATGGCCGCCGTGCGCGTGCCGCCGTCCGCCTGGATCACATCGCAGTCCACCGAGATCTGGCGCTCGCCAAGCTTTTGCGGGTCGATGACCGCGCGTAGTGCACGACCAATGAGCCGCTGGATCTCCTGCGTGCGGCCGGACGGATGACCGGCGGTGACCTCGCGACGGGTACGTTCCGATGTGGCGCGTGGCAACATGGCATATTCCGCCGTGACCCATCCGCGACCCTGGCCCTTCAGCCATGGCGGCACGCGCTCTTCCAGGCTCGCCATGCACAAGACGTGGGTATTGCCGAACTTGATCAGGCAGGAGCCCTCCGCGTGCATCGAGACGGCGCGTTCGATCGAGACGCGGCGGAGCTCATCGGGCTGGCGTTTGGAGGGGCGCATGAGTGGTCTATACCCTTATATCTTTGGATTCGGCGCGACCCTAGTCCCGCGCCTTGTTCGGCGCAACCACGGTGCAAGGCTTTCGGAGCGTGAATGCCGCCCCGTGCCCGAACCTCTGCCCGCCTAGCATCAGGAGCGGCGATGGGCCAATTTGACGGACGGCACCCACAGTCCCTACATACGTAACGCAGACTGGTCCCGCCCCAGTGGCCTCGCACCGGAGTTCGATGTCCGAAATCGTCAAACTCAACGATCGTTCGCGCGCAATCCTGAGACAGATCGTGGAGAGTTATCTCTCTACGGGGGATCCTGTGGGTTCGCGCAACCTGTCCCGCGTTCTGCCTCTGCACCTTTCGCCGGCGTCGATCCGTAATGTCATGGCGGATTTGGAGGAGCTGGGGCTGATCTACGCGCCGCACACGTCCGCCGGACGTTTGCCGACGCAGACCGGCTTGCGCATGTTCGTTGACGGACTACTAGAGACCGGCTCGCTCAGCGAAGACGAGCGCAAGCAAATCGAAGCGCAGATCGCTGCCAGCCGCTCGACGTCTCTGGACAAAGTTCTGGGCGAAGCGGGTGAAATGATTTCCGGTCTGTCGCACTGTGCCGGCGTTGTGCTGGCGGAAAAACAAGTCTCCCGGCTGAAGCAGATCGAATTCGTGCCGCTGGAGCCGACGAAAGCGCTGGCGATCCTCGTCAGCGAAGACGGTGACGTTGAGAACCGCATCATCCAGCTGCCGCCGGGAGTAACGGCCACGGCTCTTATCGAGGCGGCAAATTATCTCAATGCGAACATTCGGGGGCTGACAATTTCCGAAGCGCGGCACCGAATGGAAGCGGAATTGGCCACGGCTCGTGCCGAACTCGATGACCTGACGCAAAAGGTCGTGACCGCGGGGCTTGCAGAATGGTCGGGTGCGCTGGACGACCGGCAGAGCCTGATCGTGCGCGGCCAATCAAACTTGCTCAAGGACCTGACCGCGTTCGACGACCTTGAGCGCATCCGGCAGCTTTTTAACGATTTGGAATCCAAACAAGAACTTTCCCAGATCCTCGGTCTCGCCGAAGGTGGTGAAGGTGTCCGCATCTTTATCGGTTCAGAGAACAAGTTGTTTTCGATGTCCGGCTCATCGCTGATCGTGGCTCCTTTTCATAACCACACACGCAAGGTCGTTGGCGTTTTAGGTGTCATCGGACCCACACGTCTCAATTATGCCCGCATCATTCCCATGGTCGACTACACCGCCAAGATCATATCGCGCCTGATCTCTTGATTTTTTTGGCCCTTCAGCCGATACCCGCGTCACATCCGAAAGCTTATCAAAAAGAGAGCGTCGAGCCCTCATGTCCGATCCGAATGCCACGCCAGATCCCAACGACGCCGCATCGCAGCCCGCTCACGGCGCGACCCCGCCTCAGCCGGAAACTACCGAACCCGCGGCCGAGCAGCTCAAGGCGATTATCAGTGTGCTCCAGACCGATCTGGAGACGTCGAAAGCGGAAATCCTGCGTCTCGTTGCGGACATGGACAACCTGCGCAAACGAACGGAACGCGAAAAGCAGGAGACGTCAAGATTCGCCATTTCCAAGTTTGCGCGTCGACATCATCGGCGTGACGGATAACTTCGAGCGGGCGATGCAGGCGGTGCCTCCCGGTGCGGCTGAGGCCGACCCCGCTCTGCAAAGCCTTGTCGAGGGCGTCGGCATGATCGACGGACAGTTGAAAAGCGTATTGGAGCGGCACGGGGTGAAGCGGATCTGGCCGGAAGGGGAGATTTTCAACCCACACCTTCACCAGCCCATGCAGCAGGTCGACAATCCTGACGTGCCGAATGGGACGATCTTGCATGTATTCCAGGCCGGCTACGTCATCGAAGAACGTGTGATCAGACCGGCCATGGTGGCGACGGCACGCGGTGGACCCAAGCCCGGCAAAGCAGAAGCCGGCAACGGTGCTGAGAGTGCTGCTCAGACGGCACAACAGCGGGCGGCAGATGATCCGTCGAATAGCGAGTAGTGCGTCGGAAGCGCGCCAAGTCCACCACATTCCAGCGCAATGACGCGGCTTCAGGCTGATGGAGTTTTACTATTTGCCGCCGCACTGTGGGGCGTCGCCTTCCTATTCCAGAAAGACGCCATGCAGCACGTGGGGCCGCTGACTTTCATTGCGGCACGCGCGGGCTTGGCGGCCATCGTGCTGATGCCGCTGGCGTTTTTTGAACATCGTATCAAGCCGGCTGCATCGCTTGTATCAGTTGGCCTTGTAAAAGTGGCCCTCGCGAGCGGGACGGCTTTTCTGCTGGCAGCTTTTCTGCAGCAAGAGGGGTTACGAACGGCATCGGTCACCAACACGGGGTTTCTGACCTCGCTTTACGTTGTGCTGACGCCGCTCGTTGCATGGATTGCATCGGCCAATCAACCGGCGCGGATCGTGTGGCCGGCTATTGCGCTATCGTTTTTAGGTAGCTGGCTGCTCGGTGGCGGCACCGCAGGCGGCCTCGGGTCTGGCGACGTGCTGGTTATGGCCGGATCGCTGTTCTGGGCGATCCACTGCGTCATTACCGCAAGGGCCAGCCTGTTCGAACGGCCGCTCACCTACACGGCGCTCCAGTTTGCGGCCGTCGCCTTGGCGGCCGCGGCGGGGGCCGCGCTGTCAGAGAGCCCAACGTTGGAGGCTATCAGCGCTGCCAGCGTGCCGATCCTGTTCGTTGGCCTCGTTTCAACCGCGCTGACGTACACCATTTTCAGCATTGCGATCCGGCATACAACGCCACCCGAGGCGGCCGTGTTGCTGTCGGCTGAAAGCCTGTTTGCTGCCGGTGCCGGGGCAGCGTTCCTGGGGGAGCGGCTCAGCGGTCTCTCGTGGTCGGGGGCGGGTTTGATGATTGCCGCCGTCCTTCTCGTACAACTGGGGCCATGGCTCAGTCGAAGCGCGTCACGCGGCGAAGCGTCAGGTTGAGACGGCCGCCGCCCGGAACGAGATCCGAGGTGCCGGGCAGAACGCGGTCGATCCCGTGGAACGCAAAGCGGGCGGGGCCGCCGAGGAGGCAGACGTCGCCCGAGCGTAATGTCACGCGCACCTTGGGGTCGGCCCGCTTAAGACCGCCAACGTGGAACACTGCATCGTCGCCAAGCGACACCGACAACACTGGGGCGCGCGGTTCGTTCTCGTCGCGATCCTGGTGAGAACCCATCTTAGCCCCAGCCGGGTAATAGTTGATCAGACAAGCTTCTGGTGGCCCCTCGCAGCCGGCTAGATCGGTCCAGAGATCGAGCAGAATCTGCGGCATAGGCGGCCAAGTGCTTCCGGTTATGAGATGGGTGGGCTGATAGCGATAGCCACCCAACTTGTCGGAGACCCAACCGAGCTGGCCACAGTTGGTCATCATGACCGAGAACGGCTTGCCCGTGCGCGGCATGGTGGGCTGGAAGAGTGGTGCTGCCAGAATAATATTCTCAATATCGGTCAACAGGGCCTTTTGCGCGGCCGCCGAAAGAGCCCCGGACAAGACGCGAAAGCCGGCCGGAATTGTAATTAGCGCCTGTTGCGAAGTTTTTGAGGCTGGCTTCTTTTTATCGGGTGGTGCAGTCATGGCTGGCTTTCGCATGCGGCATCCTGGCTACGACAGATTTTAGTCACGGCGGCGTGATCCACTCCCGTTGCACCCCTCTAAAAGCGCCCTATATAGATCATCACGACGTTTCAATAACTCCCTGGGGACCGCAGCGGCTCCGGCCCTCTCAAACGGGCACGGGGCGGTATCGGATGCCATGACTTGGGTCCTGGCGGTCCGCCACAACACAAAAGGAAGTTCACCATGGCTAAAGTGATCGGCATCGACCTCGGCACCACGAACTCGTGCGTTGCCGTCATGGAAGGTGGCAAGCCGCGCGTTCTGGAAAACGCCGAGGGCGCCAATACGACCCCGTCCATCGTTGCCTTTTCCGATGACGGCGAGCGTCTTGTCGGCCTGCCGGCCAAGCGTCAGGCTGTCACAAATCCAACCGGCACTTTGTTCGCGATCAAGCGCCTCATCGGACGCCGCTTCGATGAGCCGATGGTCGAGAAGGACAAAAAACTTGTCCCTTACAAAATCGTCAAAGGCCCGAATGGCGACGCCTGGGTCGAAATCGATGGCAAGGATTATTCTCCGCAGCAGGTCTCGGCGTTCATTTTGCAGAAAATGAAGGAGACCGCTGAAGCCAAGCTCGGCGAAACGATCACACAGGCCGTGATCACGGTTCCGGCCTACTTCAACGACGCCCAGCGTCAGGCGACGAAGGATGCCGGCCGCATCGCGGGTCTTGAAGTTCTGCGCATCATCAACGAGCCGACGGCAGCAGCGCTGGCCTATGGCCTCGACAAGAAAAAGGAAGCTCAGACGATCGCGGTCTACGATCTCGGCGGCGGCACCTTCGATATTTCCATTTTGGAAATCGGCGACGGAGTCTTCGAAGTGAAGTCGACGAACGGCGACACTTTCCTGGGCGGTGAAGATTTCGACATGAAGCTCGTCGCGTACCTCGCGGACGAGTTCAAAAAGTCGAACGGCATCGACCTGCGCGGCGACAAGCTTGCCCTGCAGCGTCTCAAGGAAGCGGCCGAAAAGGCAAAAATTGAATTGTCGTCGGCGGCGCAGACCGAGATCAATCTGCCGTTCATTACGGCGGATGCGACCGGTCCAAAGCATCTGACGATGAAGCTGACGCGCGCCAAGCTTGAGAGCCTTGTTGAAGACCTGATCGAGAAGACAAAAGGGCCGTGCCTGCAGGCGATCAAGGACGCCGGCCTCAAGGCGGCTGAAATCGATGAAGTGGTTCTCGTCGGCGGCATGACCCGCATGCCGAAGGTCCAGCAGACCGTGAAAGAGTTGTTCGGCAAGGAGCCGCACAAGGGCGTTAATCCGGATGAAGTCGTGGCCGTCGGCGCCGCAATTCAAGCGGGCGTGCTGAAGGGCGAGGTCAAGGATGTTCTACTTCTGGACGTGACGCCGCTGTCGCTGGGCATTGAAACGCTGGGCGGCGTTTTCACGCGCCTGATCGATCGCAACACGACCATTCCGACCAAGAAGAGCCAAGTGTTCTCCACGGCGGAGGATGGACAGACGGCGGTGACCATTCGCGTTGGCCAAGGCGAGCGCGAAATGGCAGGCGACAACAAGCTGCTCGGTCAGTTCGATCTCGTCGGGCTGCCGCCGGCACCGCGTGGCGTGCCGCAGGTTGAGGTCACCTTCGATATCGATGCCAACGGCATCGTTCACGTCTCGGCCAAGGATAAGGCGACTGGCAAGGAACAGTCGATCCGTATCCAGGCTTCGGGCGGATTGTCGGAGAACGAAATCGAGAAGATGGTCAAGGATGCCGAGGCGCACGCTTCGGACGACAAGAAGAAGCGCGAGCTTGTCGAATCGCAGAAACCAGGCCGAGGCACTTGTTCATTCGACCGAGAAGCAGCTGGCCGATAATGCCTCGAACGCGGCCGTTTCAGCCGTGAAGGGCGACATTGAGACCGCGATCGCCAACGTGAGGGAATCGCTTTCGTCGGAAGATGCCGAAAAGATCAAGGCGGCGACGAATGCTCTGGCGCAGGTCGCCATGAAGATCGGCGAGGCGATCTACAGCGCGTCGGCGGGAGCCGGCGGCGGTGACGCCGGCGATGGTGATGCCTCGGCCAGCCAGTCCGCCGACGACAACGTCGTCGATGCCGACTTCGAAGAGGTCAAGGACGACAAGAAGAAAGCCGGTTGATTTGTTTTCCCGCCCCGCCGCACTTCGCGGCAGGGCGGGCTTCATTGCGGCCTCCCAGTACACCCGCCGTTGCGGCGACGTGACGGCAGGCTCCATTCGGACGTCATGCTAGGCAGGATGCGACAGCAGCCTCTACGGCACATAGCCCGCCTCGGATAGAACGCCCACCATGGCCAAGCGCGATTACTACGAAATCCTCGCGGTAGAGCGGAACGCCAGCGAGCAGGATCTGAAGTCCGCTTTTCGCAAGCTGGCCAAGGATCATCACCCAGATCGAAATCCCGGCGACAAAGACGCTGAGCAGAAATTCAAAGAATTGAACGAGGCCTATGAGGTCTTGAAGGACCCTCAGAAGCGCGCGGCCTACGATCGCTTCGGGCATGCGGCGTTTGAGGGAGGCATGGGCGGGCGGGGCGCGGGTGGTGCGGGCTTCGGGCCAGACTTTGCATCCTCGATGTCAGATATTTTCGACGATCTGTTCGGCGAATTCATGGGTGGCCGCCGCGGTGCGGGCGGCCAGCAGCGCCGTTCGGGTCGCGAGCGCGGTGCCGACCTTCGCTATAATATGGAAATCACCCTCAACGATGCGTTTGCCGGCAAAACTGCGCAAGTTCGCGTGCCGACCAGCGTCACTTGCGAGACGTGCGCCGGCTCAGGCGCCAAGGCCGGCACGAAACCTGCGACCTGCGCCACGTGCGGCGGGATGGGCAAAGTGCGCGCCAGCCAGGGGTTCTTCACGATCGAGCGGACGTGTCCGACGTGCCAAGGCCGTGGTGAGACGATCGCGGACCCTTGCAGCGCGTGCAATGGCGCCGGGCGGATGGTCAAGGAGCGCACGCTGTCTGTGAACATTCCAGCCGGTGTCGAGGACGGCACGCGCATCCGCCTTAGCGGCGAAGGCGAGGCGGGGTTACGTGGGGGACCGGCCGGCGATCTGTATATTTTTCTGTCAATTCAGGCGCACGAATACTTCCAGCGCGACGGGGCGGATGTGTTTTGCCGCGTGCCGATCTCGATGACGACGGCTGCTCTTGGTGGACAGATCGAGGTTCCAACACTCGACGGTACGGTGAGCCGGGTCAAGGTTCCGGACGGCACCGAGACCGGCAAGCAATTCCGTCTCAAGGGCAAGGGGATGCCGGTGCTGCGATCGACAACAGCGGGTGATCTTTACATTCAGGTCGATGTCGAGACGCCCAAGAACCTAACGCGCAAGCAGCGCGAACTTCTCGAGGAATTTGAAAAACTCTCGCGCAAGGAAACAAGTCCGGAAAGCACCGGGTTCTTCGCGCGCATGAAGGATTTGTTTGGCGGCGACAGCTGAGCGGTGTGCCTCCCGGCGTCCGGAACCGGCGCGCTTGTCCGGGTGATCAAACCTCTCTGCAATCTGGAAGGAAAGTTTGTATGTCCACGACGCCCAACGCTCCTCGACTTCTGTTTTTTGCAGGGTCAGCGCGGAGCGGCTCTCACAACATGCGGCTGGCGAAGTTGGGGGCAACGATTGCGGAAGCCAACGGCATCGCGGCGACATTCGCCGATCTCGGCGACTATCCGCTACCGCTTTATGATCAGGACCTGCAGAACAGCGGCGGCGTTCCGGATAACGCGCAGAAGTTTGAAGCTCTGATGCGCGTGCATACGGGCATCTTTATTGCCTGTCCTGAATACAACGCATCAATCACACCGCTGTTGAAGAACACGCTCGATTGGATCAGCCGCATCCGCAATGAGGGCGAAGAGCCTCTCGCCGTGTTCAAGACGCGCGTCTTCGGCCTGGGCTCTTCATCGCCCGGCGGCATGGGTGGGTTGCGCGGGCTGAACACCGTGCGAACAGTTCTGGAACTTGGTCTTAGCGCTCTCGTTCTGCCGGAGCAGTTCGCCGTGCCGCGGGCGATGGACGCCTACGACGAACATGGGCACTTGAAGAACAAAGACAGTCAGGAACAGTTCAAAGGCTTGATCCAGAAGCTTGCCCGTGCCGCCCATGTGCTGCATGGATAGCGCGTGCTCCGGCGGCCGGTAGGCGGCAGCTGGCAACCGCATCCCGCCCGCCCTGGATGCTGGAACCTTTTTATGAGTCCTCACCGTATCAAAGATCGACTGATTGTTGCACTCGACATGCCGACTGTCGAGGAAGCGCAGCGGCTCGTCGCCAAACTGGATGATGCGGTCTCGTTTTATAAAGTGGGTCTTGAGCTGCTGTTTGCGGGCGGGCTCGAGTTAGCCGAGAGTCTGAAGGCACAGGGCAAGCGCGTGTTTCTCGACATGAAGCTGCTCGACATCGGCAACACGGTCGAGCGCGCCGTTTTGAATGCCCGAGAACTCGGCGTCGATTTCCTGACCGTCCATGGGCATGACCTGAAGACCCTGCGCGCCGCCGTGGCGGGTCGGGGGTCCAGCCATCTGAAATTGCTCGCCGTGACCGTGATGACCAACCTGACAGAAGACGATCTCAAACAGCAGGGCAGCCGGTTCAGCGCCTCCGACCTCGTACTGCATCGCGCGCGACTTGCTCATGAGTCCGGCTTTGACGGCGTCATCGCGTCGGGGCAGGAAGCCGCAGCTATTCGCGCGGCGACCGGACCGGATTTTCTCATCGTTACGCCCGGCATTCGGCTCGCCGGTGGCACGACCGACGATCAGGAACGGGTCATGACCCCGGAACATGCCATCGGTGCGGGCGCCAATCACATCGTCGTCGGGCGGCCGATCACGCAGGCCGATGATCCAGTCCAGGCGGCCCTGACCTTTCACAACCATATCCGCCAAGCCTAACGGGCCAAGAGCTACCGCTGCGGACGTCCGGCTCGCTTGCGGCCGCGGCGCGCCCGGCTTAAGCCTTGACCACTATCAATTTACAGCAAGAGGGTAGGCCACGAATGCCGAAGGGATATGTGATCGCGCACGCGACTGTGACGGATACGGAAAAATGGGGCCAGTACGTCGCCAAGTCGAAAATTGCGCTCGACAAGTTCGAGGGTAAGCCGATCGTCCGCGGAGGCAAATGCCAGATCGTCGAGGGCAACGGCGTCGCGCGCAACGTCGTCCTGGAATTTCCGAGCTACGAGCACGCAATCGGTTATGCAACAAGCCCCGAATATGCGGAAGCGAAAGCGCTGCGCCAGGGTGCAGGCTCGATCGACATCACCATTGTCGAAGGCGTCTGAGCCGCTTGATGGCGCACATTCCGACAAGCGATGGGCGGACAGCGTGGCGAGCGAGTGTGCTGACGCTCTTTGCGGATATGTTTCCAGGCCCGCTTCATGTGTCGCTGGTGGGACAAGCGCTTGACGCCGGGCTGTGGTCACTGACGACGCACCAGATTCGGGAGTTTGGCCTGGGACGCCACCGTCAGGTCGACGATACACCTGCGGGTGGCGGCGCCGGGATGGTGCTCAGGGCGGATGTCTTGGGGCCGGCCATCGATGCGGCGCGCGCAGGCAATTCCGAAAGCCCCCTGATCTATCTGTCGCCACGCGGTCGCCCATTCGATCAGGCGATGGCCCGGTCGCTAGCGGCGGGGCCCGGAGTGGTCTTGCTGGCGGGGCGGTTCGAGGGCATCGACGAACGCGTGATCGCCGCGCGCGGCCTCACCGAGGTTTCAATCGGCGACTACGTGCTATCGGGCGGAGAACTGGCCGCCATGGTCGTGATCGATGCCTGCGTTCGGCTCTTACCAGGCGTCATCGGTGCGCCGGAAAGCCTGGCCCGCGAAAGTTTCGAGAACGGGCTGTTGGAGTATCCTCAATACACCCGCCCACGTGAGTGGGAAGGCCGTCGCATCCCCGACATTCTCTTGTCGGGCGATCACCAGGCCATCGAAACGTGGAGGCGGGCAGAAGCGGAGCGGATCACGGCTGAGCGGCGGCCGGAGTTGCGAGGAACCAAACGCTAATGCCAACCGGTCAGCCTAGACTTTCTCGCCCGGTCTGCAGCTTGTCGGCCCATTCCCCAATGCGCAGCGACAAGCTCTCGATCAGGCGGGCGGCGAACGGATCGCAGGTCCGCGATCGATAAAACAGCCAATCTTCCAGTTCGTACAGCTGCCGAATCATCGTGACCCCCAACGTGAATTGGCTTTATGTTGTAAAAAACTGGTTAATAAGCAGTTAATGCCGACTTAATTTCATACAAACTGAATTCTTTCACGCTGAGCATTTGTTCGCTGATTTTAATTTTTGAATGATTGATCCCAATTCAACGGCAATAATTCACAAAACACCTAAATGAGAATTAGGCGGAATATTTGTCTGCGCCTTTACAAGCATCTAAGCATCTAAAATTACTCAACTTTTTTACAAAATTTGACGGCTTGGTCCGTCGACGCTTCGTCTTAACGGCGCGTCAATAAATGGCATTCGTTACCGCGTTCTTTACCGTTTCAGCGGTCTACCTTTTAATAAATCAATTCGAGTTTGAAAAAAAATCGCGGCGGCCTCATCACCACATAGTTCATCCTCGTGGATCCGGTTCACGGTTTGCTCTTTCGAGGTCACACCAATGCCCCGGCCGAAACGACTGACCGGCTTGTTCGCGCGCGGAAAACCAGCGGTCGACCACGTACACGACGGCTACGCTAGCGAACCCCAGCCGCTACCTGGAAGCGGTCATGCCAACGACGGTCCATGGCGCCGTTTCATCACGAGCCTTGTCTACGACCTGGAATTGGCCTTGCTTTGGGGAGTGCTTATCGCGCTCAGCGCTTGGTTTGTTTTTTCCTCCCGACCGGCCATCGAGACCGGCGAAGTAGATTTGGGCCCTGCTGGCCATCTCTCCGCCGATGGTTTGCCGCCCGGCGGGCCGTTTCAACTCGTCAGCGCAACGGCGCGCGAACGACTTGTACCGGCGATGCCTGCGGAGACGCCGGCCGAGACCCGTTCCGGACCAACCGAGTTACAGGTCGAGCCGACGCCGTTACGGGTCGAACCGACCGTACCCAGTGTCTCAGCCACCGGCTTGGTCGAGCAACATGCGCTGATGGCTGACCCGAACTTCGATCCCTTGGGCTCGCTTATTGTCAGCGGTCTACCGACGCAGAGCCGGCTGTCGGCGGGAACTAAATTGTTGCCGTCCGGAACGGCGAGCCCAGATTGGGCTGTAGCTTTCGGGGAACTCGACAATCTCGTAATCGAGCTGCCGCGCGAACGCGCAGCCGTTCTGCGGACGCGACTAGATCTGAGAACACGGGCCGGCCTCAAGATCACGTCGCTGACGCTAGAAATTCGCGAGCGGCCGGCAGAGACGAAGGCCATTCGGAACGGCAACCGGCCTTCGGCTAGCAAGGCGAAAGTCCGGCCGGTTAAAGCTTCGCAGCTGCCGGTGAAAGGCGGAAAGCCCGCAGCAAGTCGGGCTGTGAAGCCGGCAGTGGTCAAGTCCGCGCCCGTTTATCCCGGTGACCCGCTGCCAGGACCAGCCGGCGCGAAACCTTTGAAACCGCCCGCGCCCCTCGTTGCCTTGCCCGCGCCGACGTTTTTTGCTCCTGACCCCAAGGATACCGCCACTGGCGGTCTCGAGCCCAAATTCAGAGACGATCCCCGCTTTACAACCTTGAAGGGCCTGGGAATGGCACCGGAGGCCATCCCGGCCCCGCCCGCGGAGGGCTCCGTCCCGTAGTGCGGCGGGTGGAAACACCCCCTCGACAACTTTGGGGCTTTCCGGTATCACGCGCCCAACGAATTTCCCGATTAAGGGTGCCCTTAAGGGCCGCACGAGCCACCTCCCCCGTCATTTCGGCGGGCGGCGACGCTCCTCTGCATTGATAAAAAATAACAAAAAGGTGCGAAAATGAACATTATTCAGCAAATCGAGCGCGAGCAGATGGATGCCGTGCTCGCCAAGCGCGGCGTTCCTGAATTTCAGCCGGGTGATACGGTCAAGGTGATGGTGCGGGTGGTGGAAGCCGCCGACGTTGATCCTAAAGATAAAAAGAAAAAGGCCGCCCAGGCAAAAGCCAACGTCGAACGTCTTCAGGCTTATGAAGGCATCGTGATTGCGCGCGCGGGAGCGGGCATCAACGAGAGCTTCACGGTGCGCAAGATTTCGTATGGCGAAGGCGTGGAGCGCGTGTTCCCCATCTACTCGCCGCATATCGCCGAGATCGAGGTTTTGCGCCGCGGCCGCGTTCGGCGCGCCAAGCTTTATTATCTGCGCGGTCTGCGCGGCAAGGCAGCCCGCATCTTTGAACGTACTGATGCTCGGGCGCGCAAGCTCAACGCAGCGTGGAAGGGGTTCAAGAAGCCGAAGGGCGAGGCTGACGATCTGGCGCAGATCAACGGCATCGACGCCAATCTGGCGGCCCGCCTGAAGCAGATCAACCTCTACAAATTCGAGCAGATCGCCAACTTCTCGGATGAGGACATCGGGAATGTCGAAGCAGCGCTGAGCATCGACGGCCGCATCGAAAAGCAGGACTGGATTGGTCAGGCCCGTACGCTGCTGACGGCTGCCGAAGCTCCGGCCGAAGGCGAAGTTCAGTCTTAAGTTCTTGGCCTCTGGACGTTCGGAACAAAATGACGGCGGTCCGATGGGCCGCCGTTTTACTTTATAGGACTACTAGAGCGACGGATCGAAGCCCGCCGCGCGTTGGCTAAAACAAACCTTTCGGCTAATGTGCACCCGTCAGCCCATCATGAGCGTCTTCATCCATGTCGAATGTCGAAGTCTCCCGCGCGGCCCAGCGCGATAACGCCATCAAGCTCCACGGTCCTGAAGGATTTGAGGGTATGCGGCGGGCAGGGCAACTGGCCGCCGCCGCGCTCGACATGATTACCCCGCATGTGAAACCGGGTGTCGCGACCGACCACCTGGATGCGCTCGTGATGGCCTTTGCGCACGACCACAATGCCATTCCAGCGCCCCTCAATTACCGCGGCTTTCCGAAAGGGATCTGCACGTCGATCAACCACGTGGTTTGCCACGGCATTCCGGGGCCGAAACCGCTGCGTGAGGGCGACATCGTCAACATCGACGTGACGCTGATCGTCGATGGATGGCATGGCGACACGAGCCGCATGTATGCCGTGGGTGAAATTTCACGACGAGCGGAGCGGCTGATCGAGGTGACCTACGAGTGCCTGATGCGCGGGGTGGCGGCGGTCAAGCCTGGCGTCTCGACCGGCAAGATCGGCGCTGTAATCCAGGAATTCGCCGAAGCCGAGCGGTGCAGCGTGGTGCGCGATTTCTGTGGGCATGGTCTTGGCCGTGTTTTCCACGATCGTCCGAACATTCTCCACTACGGGGAAGAACATGAGGGCGTACTGATGCAGCCCGGCATGTTCTTCACGATCGAGCCGATGATCAACCTCGGCCGGCCGGCGGTGAAGGTGCTGCCCGACGGCTGGACGGCGGTGACGCGCGACCGAGAACTCTCAGCGCAGTTCGAACACACGATCGGCGTGACGGAGACGGGCTGCGAAATCTTCACGACTTCGCCGGCCGGACTGCACCAGCCTCCATACGTGATGGGCGAATAAGGCGGTCAAAAAAACGCGGGCGGGCGTCGATGACGGACCGGGGGAACGACGACGATCGGCCGGCTCAATCCGGCCTCTTCGAGGCCCCGGCAGCCGGTGCCGCTCTGAACATGGGCCACCGCGAGCGTTTGCGGGAGCGCTTCCGCAAGGGTGGAGCCGGTGCGCTTCCGGATTATGAACTTCTCGAACTGGTCCTGTTCCGCGCCATTCCCCGGCGGGACACAAAAGATCTCGCCAAGCGACTGCTGGCGCGGTTCGGCTCCTTCGCCGAGGTGATCAACGCTCCCGAAGGCCGCCTAAAGGAAGTAACCGGGGTCGGAGAAGCGGTCGTCACGGAGTTGAAGCTCATTCATGCGGCTGCGATGCGGCTTTCCCGCACCGGTCTCGCTCAACGGCCGCTACTGACCTCCGGACCCGACGTGATCGCCTATCTCACGATGGCGCAAGCCTATGCCCACCGAGAACAATTTCGAATCCTGTTTCTGGATAAAAAAAACCGGCTCATTGCCGACGAAGTGCAGGGTGAAGGGACGGTCGATCATACGCCGGTGTACGTCCGGGAAGTCGTCAAGCGTGCGCTCGAACTCTCGGCGACGGCCATTATTTTGGTGCACAACCACCCTTCCGGTGATCCAACACCGTCGCGAGCCGATATTGAAATGTCCAAACTGGTGATCGATGCAGGGCGGCTATTGGGCGTCGCCGTGCACGATCACATCATCGTTGGACGGACGGGCCATGTCAGCATGCGCACGCTCCGCCTGATCTGATTGAAGACGGCGTGAGCCACCGTTAGGCTCAAGTATGATTCGTAGGCCGTCCCGGGCAGCCGGGCGGCAATATTGCCCCGGGGAGTTACCTCATGCGCTTTCGCACTTTTGCCGTTGCACTCATCTTCTCCGCTGCTCCAGTTGCAGCTATTGCTCAGGAGGTCTCCGGTCTCGCAGCCATGCATGACTTGCGCCGCGAAAAGGGCAAGCTGTGCATGAGTGACCATTGGCACTCCGGCAGTGGAGTGGGTGCGAGCAAGGCTGCTGCCCAGAAATCCGCAATCCGATCGTGGATGGATTTTACTGATCTGGAATACGGTGGGCGCTGGTCGAGCTTTGCCAATGCGGCAGGAAAGAACGTCAGCTACTCGAAAGAATCGAATGGCTGGAGTGCCAGCGTCGAGGCCCGCCCCTGTTATCGTTGAGCCGATTGCGTTAGCCGGTCATGTGCCGCGGGGCTTGGCGCGCGCGGTTGGCTGCGCGCCAGCCGGGTCATCCGGCCAGAGGTGGCGTGGGTAGCGGCCTTTCATTTCCGACTTAACTTCGGCCCAGGAGCCGGACCAGAATCCCGGCAGGTCGCGCGTGATCTGGATCGGACGGTGAGCCGGCGATAGCAGGTTGAGCGTCAGCGGAAGTCGGCCGCCCGCAATGGAAGGATGCTGGCGCAAACCATAAAGTTCCTGCACCCGGACCGAGAGCGCCGGGGCGCCAGGTCCGTCGTAATCAATTGGGTGCGCATTGCCTGTTGGCGCCTGGAAGTGCGTTGGCGCGTCGGTGTCGAGCTTCTTTTTCAAATCCCAAGGCAGCAGAACGTCCAGTGCGGCGGCCAGTGCGCCGGCGTCGATGTCCGACAATTTGATGGCCTGTGACAGGAACGGTGCCAACCAGCCTTCTGCGGTTTCGGCAAGTGCCTCGTCAGTTACGTCGGGCCACGGGTTCGACGGTCCTTCGGCTGTCCGCAGAAACGACACGCGGTGACGCAATTGCTGGAGAGATTTGGTCCACGGCAACCGATCGAGGCCCCTTTGTGCCGCACCGCGAGCAAGAAGGGCCGCCGTTTTCGCGGACGGAGTAACGGGACGCGCCTCGGTGGTCAGGGCGATGGCATCCAGCCGGCGGACGCGCCGGGCGCGTACGGCACCTGATTCAGCGTCGAAAACGAGTTCCTCGCAGTCCTTGATGCGATCGGCCGCGATGGCGGTCATCTCAGCTTCGCTGGCGCGCGCCGCGGCGAGTATGCGCGTTGCTGCCGCCGTCCCCTGCAATTCGGCCACGACCAAATACGGCGATTGAGAAAGCGTGTCGGCCGGATCGAGATAGGCGCCGCGACCGCTGGCAAGCAAGAATTGTCCCGCCGTTCCGCGCGCTTTGGCCAGCCGGTCGGGATAGGCAAGCGCCAGAAGGGCTGCAAGCGGCTGTGCGGACACATCCTTCGATGCACCGGCATCCTTGGCCCATCCGGCTGCCAGCCGGCGCATATCATCGGCTCGGCGCGACCGATCGCGGCGGAAATTGGCGAGACGGTGGTCGAGGTCGGTTTCAGTGCCTCCCAAGCCGCGTTCGACGAGGACGGCGGCCAGTTCTGCGGCTTGCAGTGAACGGGCGGCGAGCACCATGCGCGCGAGCCGTGGCGGCAGAGGCAATGCGCGGACGCGGCGTCCCTCGGGTGTGATGCGTCCGTCTTGGGCAAGCGCGCCAATCGCTTGCAGATCGGTACGGGCGGCGGCAACTGCCGACGCAGGCGGCGGGTCAAGCCAGGAGAGTACCGCTGGATCAGTTACGCCCCATTCGGCTAGGTCGAGGATCAATCCGGACAGATCGGCTGAGCGGATCTCGGGCTCGGTGAACGGCTTGAGGCTCGCGGTCTGAGGCTCGTCCCACAGGCGGTAGCAGACACCCGATTGGGTGCGTCCGGCGCGGCCACGTCGCTGATCGGCAGAGGCCCGCGATACGCGCACGGTTTCGAGCCGGGTGACACCGGCGTCCGGTTCGAAGCGGGGGACGCGCTGCAAGCCGCTGTCGATGACGACACGCACGCCTTCAATGGTGAGGGATGTTTCGGCGATTGCGGTTGCAAGCACGATCTTGCGCGTTCCGGCCGGTGCCGGCTCGACAGCGCGATCCTGAGCCGCGACGTCCATGGCACCGTAGAGCGGCGCGAGACTGACCGCCGGATCTTTGATGCTGTCCCGCAATCGATCCTCGACGCGCCTGATCTCGCCTTGGCCGGGAAGAAACACGAGAAGAGATCCGGTTTCAGCGCGGAGCGCGCGACCGACGGCATCGACCACCTGATCTTCGATGCGGCGGCTGGTATCGCGGCCAAGATAACGGGTCTCGACCGGAAAAGCCCGGCCCTGGCTGGCAATGACGGGCGCATCATCGAGCAGCGATGCAACCCGTGCGCCGTCGAGAGTGGCGGACATCACGATGATCCGCAGATCATTGCGCAGCGCTTTCTGCGTATCGAGAGCCAACGCCAAGCCGAGGTCGGCATCGAGCGAGCGCTCGTGAAATTCGTCGAACAAGACCGCGCCAATTCCCTCGAGTGAGGGATCGTCGAGGACCATGCGCGTGAACACGCCTTCGGTGATGACCTCGATGCGGGTCTTGGGACCACTTTTCGAGACCATGCGCGCGCGCAGTCCAATGGTGTCACCAACCCGTTCTGTCAGCGACTTCGCCATGCGGTCGGCGGCGCCGCGGGCCGCGATACGGCGAGGTTCGAGGACAAGGATTTTCTGTCGTCCGAGCCAGGGCGCATCAAGAAGAGCGAGCGGCACGCGCGTTGTCTTGCCGGCGCCCGGAGGGGCAACGAGAACTGCGGCTGTGCCGCCCACAAGCACCGCGCTCAGTTCATCCAGCACGTCGTCGATCGGCAGCGGCGTGTCGAACCGCATCACGGGAACGGACGCATCTAGGCGGCGCACGCGACGGCCGATGCTGCAGCATTGCGTAGTGCGCGGATGTTGTCGGCGTAGGCGGCTTGGGTGCCACCCTTGAACACCGCTGACCCAGCGACCAACACGTTAGCCCCGGCTGCCACCACGAGGGGGGCCGTGTCAGGTGTGACGCCGCCGTCGATTTCGATATCAATCGGACGTTGGCCGACAAGCGCTTTCACTTGGCGAACCTTATCGATCACCGAGGGAATGAAGGCCTGACCGCCGAAGCCGGGGTTGACGGTCATCAGCAGTACGAG
The DNA here is from genome assembly GCA_963742405.1 of uncultured Alphaproteobacteria bacterium. GTDB lineage: Bacteria > Pseudomonadota > Alphaproteobacteria > Rhizobiales > Hyphomicrobiaceae > JAGVSR01. The sequence continues at coordinate 386,259 of CAVUMB010000007.1, read as the reverse complement.
ATCAAGACGGTCGAGCACATATTCGATGACGCTGGCTGGTGTCGATGGGTTGAGCGACACGCCGGCCTTCTTGCCAAGCCCCTTGATCGCTTGCAGCGAGCGGTCCAGATGCGGCCCTGCTTCCGCATGCACCGTGATGATATCGGCACCGGCATCGGCGAACGCCGCGATAAAGGGATCGCACGGCGCGATCATCAGGTGGCAGTCGAACACCTTCGGCGAGGCCTGGCGGATCGCCTTGATGACGGGCGGACCGAAGGTGATGTTGGGCACGAAGTGGCCATCCATCACGTCGAGATGAATCCAGTCGGCGCCGGCTTTATCAACGTCGCTGACCTCGGCGCCGAGCCTGGAGAAGTCGGCCGAGAGGATTGACGGGGCAATGATCAGCGGCCGGGTCATGGAAACCTCCGTTGAATTGGGCGGGCGGGCTGGTGCGCGAAACCGGCACGGCCAACGGGTACACGCGCGGGCGCGGGCGAGCAAGCAATTCAGCTCGAATAGCAACGCAAAAGCCGATCGCGGCGGCTTTAGAAGAAGGTGCGGCGCTTGCGCTCCATGAGCTGGAGTATCATCGGGGTCAGGATCAGCTGCATGGCGAGGTCGAGCTTTGAACCCGGGACGACGATCGAGTTGGCCCGCGACATGAAGCTGTCCTTGATCATGGAACACAGGTAGGAAAAATCGATCCCGCGCGGCGATCGAAAGCGGATGACGACCATGGATTCGTCGGGCGTTGGAATCCAACGGGCAACGAACGGGTTCGACGTATCGACGGTCGGGATGCGCTGGAAGTTGATGTCGGTTTCGGTGAACTGCGGACAGATAAACTTGATATAATCGGGCATGCGCCGGAGGATGGTCGTTGTCACGTCGTCGGTCGTGTACCCGCGATCGTCCCGGTCGCGATGGATCTTTTGGATCCATTCGAGATTGATCACCGGCACGACGCCGATTTTCAGATCCGCGAGTTTGGCGATGTTCACCTTGTCGGTGACCGTGGCGCCATGCAGTCCCTCGTAGAACATCAAATCGGTTCCGTAGGAAATTTCTTGCCACGGGGTGAAACTTCCCGACTCGGCGCCGTACTTCTCGGCCTCGACGTGATTGTGGACGTAATGTCGGGTCTTGGCAGTGCCAATTTCGCCGTAGGACCGGAATGCCTGCTCCAATTCCTTGAGTAGATTTGCTTCGAGGCCGAAATGGCTGAAGTGCTGATTGCCGGCGTCCTCAGCTGCCTTCATCGCGGACAGCATCTCGTCGCGGTTATAGCGGTGGAATGCGTCGCCTTCGATAAAGGCGGCATTCAAACCTTCGCGGCGGAAGATCTGTTCGAACGTGCGCTTGACCGAAGTCGTCCCGGCTCCCGATGAGCCCGTGACGGAAATGATCGGATGTTTGGCGGACATCTCTGGGTGTTCCTTGGCGATCAGGTTCTAAAGAGGCCGCGGCGGCCGAAGAGGGGCGAGCGCTCGCCTGGACCATGCGGTTCGTGGTGCAGGCGGACGACGTAATCAACTTCGGCTTTGGAGCCGGCGACGATCGGCGTGTGCTGATGCAGCGATCGCGGCTCGACGTCGAGAATACGGGTACGGCCGGTCGAGGCGCCGCCGCCTGCTTGCTCAATCACGAACGCCAGCGGGTTGGCTTCGTAGACCAGACGGAGGCGACCGGCCGTGTAACCGTCGCGCAGGTCGGCTGGGTAAAGGAAAATGCCACCGCGAGCGAGAATGCGATAGATGTCGCTGACGGGCGTTGCCGTCCAGCGCATGTTGAAGTCTTTGCCGCGCGGGCCGTCGCGACCCTGCAGAAGGTCGTCGACGTAAATGCGGACGCAATCTTCCCAGTGTCGGTAGTTGGAACTGTTGATCGCGAATTCGGTCGTGATCGCGGGGATGGCGACGCTGTAGCTCGTGCGGATGAATTTTTTGGTCTCCGGGTCGAGCGTGAAAATCTGGGTGCCGGCTCCGACGCTGACGACGAACGTGGTGTAGGGCCCATACACGGCGAACCCTGCTGCGCGTTGGTTGCGGCCCGGCTGCAGGAAGCTCGAGCCGTCGCCGCCGCCGGCAAGAGCAGGCAGGATCGAAAAAATCGTGCCGACGGGAACGTTCGCGTCGATGTTGGAGGACCCATCGATCGGATCGACGGCCACGGCCAGGCTGCCACCGGCATGAATTTGCAGTGGGTTGTCCATTTCCTCCGACGCGAAACACGAGACCGGACAGTCTCGCAGCGACTGAATCAAAATGTCATTGGCCAGGACGTCGATTTTCTTTTGCTGGTCGATACCGCTCTGTTTACCGGTCGTCGCGTTCATCGCTCCGGCCAGCGGTCCTTTACCGACCATCGCCGCGATCAATATCGTGGCCCGGGCGAGCGCTGACACAGTGACGGCCACGGCTTCTCGTTCTGGGTTCCGATCGACCCAGCGCGCCAGGTAATCAGCTAGGTCGATTACGTCCGTCATGCGGAACACGAATCCTAAGTTGGCGATGTGCGAACGCGGTCGCAGGCGTTATCAACGGTCTCCATACGATCCGCTTTCTGGGCGCCCAACCCCATTGCAACACGAAAGTTGGCAAGCAAAGGTGAAAATTCACCGGTTTATGGCAAACAGCAACATTGAGGACCGACGGCCGGTCACGATCCCTTCGCCAACCGTCGCCGACTATTTCATACGTTTACTCATCCATTCACAGGGACGATCCCATGGCCCAGAGCGACAACGACAACAAGGCTGGCTCGACCGGCGGCGGACTGTCCAAGGATGAACTGCGTCAACGGGCGGCGCTGGCCAAGCAGGTGTCCAGCTCGTTCGGCGACATCGTTACGTTGCTGATGCGCTCGGAGTCAGAAAGAGGCCGGACGCTGGCGGACCTGGAATGGATGGTCGTTCCGGCGATGCAAACCGGGCAGTTCGCGGTTGCGGAAGCGCAGTCCAAAGACACCGGCATCGTCGCGCCGATGGGCGTGGTCCTTTGGGCGATGGTCTCGGAAGCCGTCGACAAGCGACTGTCGGCAAACATCGACCGGCCGTTCAAGCTCGAACCCGCGGATTGGCGTTCGGGCGACATTCCCTGGATCATTGCCGCTTTCGGCGACATGAAGGTCGTGGGACAGTTGTTCGAACAACTCTCTAAATCTGTTTTCAACAAACAACCAGCCAAGCTCAGGGCGCGAGGCGAGGGTGGCAAGGCGTTTATCGGGCGGCTGGAACACAAACCAAAGACCGCTTCTTGACAAGATATGAACATGTGTCGCGTTAAGCTACTCACCTATATGGATAATTCTGCTCAGAGTTAGCCATCTATGAAGAGTTCTGTGGCACAAATATTCCGGTAAAACTGCGTTGAGGACGTGAGCGGCTTTCGGCCGGGCGCCCCGGCGCATCACCGGAGCGCCAGTCGCGTAATGAGTCCGCTCTCAAAGTCAGCCATCCAGTCCGCCAACCCTCTCCGCCGGACGCTCGCCCGCTCGAAAGACCTCTTTATTGCGGTCGGGCTGTTCTCGGGCGTGATCAATCTGCTGGCGCTGACCGGCTCCTTCTACATGCTGCAGGTCTACGACCGTGTCCTGCCGTCCAACAGCATTTCCACGCTGGTGGGACTGACGGTGCTGATGGCGCTGCTTTACATCGCCAACGGGATGCTCGACTTCATCCGCGTCCGCGTGATGAGCCGGGTCGGCGTCCGGGTCGACAACGATGTCCGGGCCAGCGTCTTTCGCGCCATTCGTATGATGCCACTCAAATACCGCAAGGCCGGCGATGGCCTGCAGCCGGTTCGCGACCTCGATACCATCCGCGGTTTTTTCAGCGGTCTTGGTCCGACGGCCTTGTTCGATCTGCCGTGGGTGCCGGTCTATTTGATCATTGTGTTTCTACTGCACCCCATCCTGGGACTGTTTGCGACGTTCGGCGCCGTACTTCTGGTGACGCTGACACTTTTGACCGAGCGGCAAACACGCGAGCCGACGCTGTCGGCGGTAACAAGCGCTTCCGCACGCTTTGCTTTTGGCGAGGAAACCCGGCGCAATGCCGAGGTCATCCATGCCCTCGGACTCGGCGAACGGATGCTGGCGCGGTGGGAAAACCTTACCGCCCGGCACGTCACCGATCAGATGACCGCCAATGATGCTGCATCCGGCATCGGGAGCGTGTCGAAAGTCATGCGACTGTTTTTACAGTCAGGCATCCTTGGGCTCGGCGCTTGGCTTGTCATCGAAGGACGGGTTTCGCCCGGAACCATCGTCGCGGCGTCGATCATTATGGCCCGTGCGCTCGCACCGATCGAATCTGCGATCGCGCATTGGCGGGGATTTGTGGCCGCGCGACAGAGCTATGACCGGCTCGGCAAGATGTTCGAGATGATGAAAATCGGTGAGGACGAGCCGGAACTTGTCGCTTTGCCCAAGCCGCACGAGACGCTGGTCGTGAAAAACCTATCTATCGCCGCTCCAGGCGAACGTACGGCAATTATTCACGGAGTCAGTTTCGCGCTGAATGCCGGCGACGGGCTCGGCATCATTGGTCCGAGTGCTTCGGGCAAGTCCACGCTGGCGAGGGCTTTGACCGGCATCTGGCAGCCTGTATCGACCAGCGGTAGTGTTCGTCTCGATGGCGCAGCGCTCGACCAGTGGACGCCGGAAACGCTTGGATTGCACGTTGGATATCTGCCGCAAGAGGTGGCTCTTTTTACCGGCACCGTTGCGGACAACATCTCGCGCTTCGACCCCAACGCCACCAGCGACCTCATCGTCAAGGCTGCCGAGGCGGCCGGCGTTCACGAGATGATCGTCAATCTGGCCGATGGATATCAGACCAAGGTCGGCGAAGGCGGCGCCGGACTTTCGGCCGGTCAGCGGCAGCGAATTGCCCTGGCACGCGCGCTTTACGGCGACCCCTTCCTTGTCGTACTCGACGAGCCGAACTCAAACCTCGATTCAGCTGGCGACAATGCATTGACCGCGGCGATTGCATCCGTTCGCGCTCGCGGCGGCATCGCCATCGTCATCGCCCATCGTCCATCCGCTTTGGCCGCTGTGGACAAAGTTCTGGCAATGGCGCGCGGCCAAGTCGCGGCATTCGGTCCAAAGTCCGAAGTGCTCCGAGACGTTCTCAGCCAGCCGCCGTTAGCCGCGCAGGCGCCCGCTGAGCGCGCTTCATCGGCCGTACCCGCGCAGTCCACGCCAGAGGAACAAACGGTGGCGGTGCGAGGCGCTGAGCCGCGCCCGGCCCGAGCCAAGTCGAATGTCCGTCCGACCGCTTCATTGCGGCCGGTTGGCGGCACCGCAATGGCGCGATCGGCGCAAGCTGCCGTCCCGACGCCGATGGCCGAAGACGTTTCCAGTTCAGTGGCCGCTCGTAACACGGGAGGCGTGCAGTGAAACCAGCCCATCGCACCAGCATCGAAGTCGATGCCAGCGTGAAGACCTATCTGGCCTGCGGACTTGCCGTGGTGTTCTTCATCGTCGGCGGCATCGGCGTGTGGGCGGCGACCACAAATATCGCCGGCGCGGTTGTGGGTCCCGGCCTTATCGTCGTCGAGAGCAACGTCAAGAAAGTCCAGCATCCGACTGGAGGCGTCGTTGGCGAGATCCTGGTGAAAAACGGTTCGACCGTGGCGGCGGGTGATCTACTGCTTCGACTCGACGAAACCCTGACACGCACCAACGAACAGGTGATCGCCAAGCAACTCGATCAGCTTCTGATGCGCGAAGCGCGGCTCAAGGCGGAACGCGACGGCGCCGACCAAATCAAAGTCCCGGACGATCTCGCTCGCCGAGCCGCACACCCCGACGTCACCGAAATCATCGGTGGCGAGCGCAGCCTCTTTGCCTCACGCCGCGAGGCCAAGCAAGGCCAGCTGGCGCAGCTCAATGAGCGCGCGGGGCAGCTGATCAAGGAGGCGGAAGGCGTCAGCGCGCAGATTCAGGCCAAAAGCCGCGAAATCAAACTTATTGCCGACGAACTCGAGGGTTTGGCGAGCTTGGAGGCCAAGCAGCTCGTCACCACGACCAAGGTCGCTTCGCTAAAGCGCGAGAAAGCACGGCTTGAGGGTGAACTGGGTCAATACGAGGCATCATTGGCGCAGGCGAGCGGGCGCAAGACCGAGGTTACGCTGCAAATGGCCCGTCTCGACCAAGACATGCGCACCGAGGTGGTCAATGACTTGCGCGAGGCGCAGACCAAGATTGCGGAATTGTCCGAGCGCAAAATTGCCGCGGAAGATCAGCTGCGCCGCGTCGAGATCCGCGCACCGCAGAGCGGCATGGTGCACCAGCTCAACGCATTTACCATCGGCGGCGTTATCGAGCCGGGCGAGCAGATCATGCTCATCGTGCCGCAGAACGACCGGCTGTTCGTCGAATTGCGGATTTCCCCGCGGGACATCGATCAGGTCCGGCCGGGCATGGATGCACGGCTGCGGTTTAGTGCCTTTAACCAGCAGACGACGCCGCAGATCGGCGGCCATGTCGTCAGCATTTCGCCCGACCTGACCCGCGATCCCACCACGGGCGAGACGTTCTTCACCGCACGGATCTCCATTCCGGAGGTCGAATTGGCAAAACTGGGCCCAAACAAGCTGCAACCTGGCATTCCGGTCGAGGTCCATATCACCACGCAGGAGCGAACGGCGCTGTCCTATCTGGTGAAGCCGATGGCCGATCAGATCAATCGGGCTTTCCGCGAACGCTGAGCGCCTCGCTTCGCCGACAGAAGCCGCTCATTTAAGGCCCGTTGCACCCCTGCGACGGGCCTTCGCATGTGCGAACCAAAGCCGCACCGCAATAACCGGGGCGGGGACAACATCAAGCTTGGCGATCTCGACTTTAGCCGACATATTCGCCGCCGAACGCCGCACCCCCCTGCGGCTCCGCCGGAACGACCTGGCAAGCGCAATTCCGTTGATCCAACTCGCATAAGAAACTCCATCCGAGGGATACGCCGTGACTGTAAAGACCGATATCGAGATTGCCCGCGAAGCTTCCATGAAGCCGATCACGGAGGTGGCCGCAAAGGTCGGCATCCCATCCGACGCGCTGCTGCAGTACGGCCCGACCAAAGCCAAGGTCACCGCGGATTTCATCGACAGTCTCAAGGGCCGGCCGGATGGGAAACTGATCCTCGTGACGGCGATCAACCCGACGCCTGCGGGCGAAGGCAAGACCACGACAACAGTCGGCCTCGGCGATGGACTCAATCGGATTGGAAAAAAGGCGATCATGGCGCTGCGCGAGCCCTCGCTCGGGCCGTGCTTCGGCGTCAAGGGCGGCGCCGCCGGCGGTGGCTATGCGCAAGTCGTGCCGATGGAAGATATCAACCTGCATTTCACGGGTGACTTCCACGCCATCACCAGCGCACACAACCTGCTTTCCGCGCTCATCGACAACCACATCTACTGGGGCAATAGCCTCGGCATCGACAGCCGCCGCGTTGAATGGCGGCGCGTGCTCGACATGAACGACCGGGCGTTGCGGTCCATCGTCAATTCTCTGGGCGGCGTCTCGAATGGATTTCCGCGCGAAGACGGTTTCGACATCACTGTCGCATCTGAAGTCATGGCCATTCTTTGCCTGTCGAGTGATCTCAAGGACCTTGAAAAGCGGCTTGGCAACATCATTGTTGCTTACACGCGGGACAAGAAGCCGATCCGTGCGCGGGACGTGAAGGCCGACGGTGCGATGACCGTGCTGCTCAAGGACGCGCTGATGCCGAACCTGGTGCAGACACTCGAAAACAACCCAGTATTCATTCACGGCGGCCCGTTCGCCAACATCGCACACGGCTGCAATTCGGTGTTGGCCACAAAGACGGCACTCAAGCTTGCCGACTACGTCGTGACGGAAGCGGGATTCGGGGCTGACCTCGGCGCTGAGAAGTTCTTCGACATCAAGTGCCGCAAGGCCGGACTTGCTCCGTCGGCAGCGGTGATCGTCGCGACTGTTCGCGCGCTCAAGATGCATGGGGGCGTGAAGAAGGAAGACTTGAAAACCGAGAACGTCGCCGCCGTCGCCAAGGGTTGCGAGAACCTGAAGCGGCACATCGAGAACGTGGCCAAGTTCGGCGTTCCTGCAGTCGTGGCGGTCAATCGCTTCATCACCGACACGGAAGCCGAGATCCAGGAGGTCATGAAGGCCGCCGAAAGCATGGGGACGCGGGCGTTCCTGTGCACCCATTGGGCCGACGGCGGCAAGGGCACGGAGGCACTTGCGCAGCACGTCGCCGGCATCTGCGACAGCGGCAAATCCAGCTTCAAGACGCTGTATGCAGACGAACTCCCATTGCGGGACAAGGTGAAAGCTATTGCCACCGAGATCTACCGCGCCGGAGATATCTCGTGCGATTCATCCGTCGAAACCCGCTTCAAGGAACTGGAAGCGATGGGCTTTGGCCATCTGCCGGTGTGCATGGCCAAGACACAGTACTCGTTCTCGACCGATCCGAACAAACGCGGTGCGCCCACGGGACATATCGTGCCGGTGCGCGAATTGCGGCTATCGGCAGGCGCTGAGTTCATCGTCGTTATCACCGGCGACGTCATGACCATGCCTGGATTGCCGAAGGTTCCCTCCGCCGACACGATCCGGCTCAATGATCAAGGTCAGATTGAAGGACTGTTTTAATCTTCAATTTGCACAGCTGACGTGCAGCGGGCGCCGGAGATTTCCAGCGCCCGTTCGACATTCTGATGTCTAGGCGCCAACGACAAGCGGTGTCCGTGCGGGTTGCGTAACCGCGTCGGCTTCGGAGCGTACCGTCGCGACCGGGCGTCCGTCGATCAAATCGATGATTGCGCGGATGACCTCTGGATCTTTCCAGTAGTCAACGTGGCCACCCGGACGCAGCGGCGCGTTGCGCACGAACGTCCCGTCGAACAATTCGATGCGATTTCCGATTGGATCGTCGACCCGCCACAGATTGATCCATGACGTGAGCCGTGGATTGAGAGCGGCAGGCTGGGCGCTGCGCGCCTCGTACTTGGCAAAGTAGAACTGGTAAAGGTGCGAAAGCGGGGAGCCGAGCGTCAACACATCAATCCGGCGCGCTCGCGACAGAACTTGTTCGTCTTGGCTGCCAGACAGATAGTCATGCAAGATCACGCTGCCTTGAGAGTGCGCGATGAACACCAGCCGGTCGAATTGCTCTCGCTCAACGATCTCCTTCAGCAAAACATCGAGGCGGGCCTCGATACGGGCGCGGCGCGGATGTGCCAGCTCTTTATGAGCGGGCCGCGGCAGCAGATAGCGCGACAACGAGAAACGCGGTGTGAACTGGTGATCGACGATGTCGCGGCCAATGTGGAGGATGCCACTGGCTGCGTGCTGCAACGCACGAAACGCATAGAATGCGACAGACAGCGCCGATCCGCCGCCGACCATCACCTTGACGACCTCCTGCCAGGGCAAGAGGCGCACGTCGATCTGGCGGTAGAAATCGACCGGGATGTAGTCACGCCAGTAGAAGATGACCAAATTAAACAGCGTGCCGCCCAGTAGGACGAGGATCGCAAACGGATTCACGATCATGCGCGGCATCCAGAAGGACGCCAGCGACCTCGTGCGGCGGGCAGGAACACGCAGGAATGATCTCGTTATGGCGATAAGGAAGAACGTGACGGCGAGGATCGAGACCATGATTAGGTTAAAAACGACAATGCCGACGAGGTTCTTTTGGACTTCGGCCAAGTAACTGCAGGCCTGCATCGGGTCGTGCTGGCAGGCCGTTTGGGTTCGTTCGTTGAAATCCAGCGTGACAAAAATGAAGATCCACAGCAACGCGATTGCGATTTTGTAGATGACGCCCTGAGCGACGCTCAGACTGACTGCGGCGGCTGGCCGAATGACGGGAATGCGCGTCACGTTGCGTCCGCCGATCCATTGCTGAATGGCGAGAGCGGTCAGAACTAGAATGGCAAGAAAAATCGCGTAATTCCAGATGAGCCAAAAGCCGAAGATCGTCACGCCCGCAGCCATGAGGTAAACGGCTGGGTTTGCCAAAATATCGGCGGAGATCAAGTTTTGCGTGGCGAGAATGGCGGCCGCCGACAGAAGTGAAAACATCAGCGTCGACATGCCGATATCGGTCAAGGCGATGTCGCGATAGACGCGCCATCGGGCGAACCATAGCGATATGGCGGCGAGGAGCAGCAGCAAACAGATCATGACGGTAGGCAGCGCAACCGGCATGAGCGATTGCAGATCGGGCATATCAAGTAACTTCTGGCGCATCAGAAGTACGACGGCGCAAACCAAAGCCACGATGTTCAAGCCGGTAATCGGCCAGCGCAGTATCCAATTCGCGACACCGACGAGACTTTCGATGACTGTCGCAAAACCATTGCGGGTCTTATCGAAGAAACATTCCCCGAGAACCTGGGGGGCCTCGTAAAACAATTTCAGCAACATCAGCCAATTCGCCAACGAGCCAGTCCCGAAGCGCGAAAGGTCGGCCCACGTCATCTCCATCAGGGCCAACGGTTCGCCCGCAGACGTTCGACCCCGACGGACATAGGCTTTGAAGCGAAGTCCTGGGCGATTGCGTCCGCGGTCTGGAAGATCATAGACCTCGCTATGGGCTTCGAATTCCGGATGACCCTCGTGCTGGGCCAGACGGGGCAGCAGACTGTCGTTGATCCAGCCGGCCTCGGTTTCGCCCACCCCGTGAATGACGATCACGCCAACACGCTCGGCCCCTGCCGCCGCGGGGCCCTCTGACGCATCCGGACACCCGTCCCCCAAGCCGCGCGTCATGCTCCCCTATCCGTCATCGACCGTGGCATCGCCCGCGACGCCGACCATATTTGCGAGTATCACGGGCAAAGATGGCAGGGTCGGGAACAGCGTTCTTGGTCGCGCGGCTATTGTTTGAGCATTCGATCCCGTAAGCTGCCGAATGTAGAGCGTATGATTAAAATACAGGCAAAGACCGCCTTTCAAGCTGCCAAAAACTGTCATCTCTCCAAGCAACTTACTGAAAAATTGAAGTTTTTTAGTTGGCCCGCTCTTTGCGCTTATCGTCAGCAACAATGTATGACCTGGGGGAACGTCTGACGTGTCGAAAGCCTTCGACGAGATGAATGGCTTTGGCGGTGGTGTGCGTGAGCCCTACCGAGCCGTGGCCGAGTGGCTAGAAACCCAGAAAATCGACGACCTGAAGAAGAAGCGAAGTGAGGCCGAGGCCTTGTTTCGCCGGACCGGCATCACGTTTGCCGTTTACGGCGACGGGGAGGCCGCCGAGCGGCTGATCCCGTTCGACATCATCCCGCGCATCATTTCCGCGTCCGAATGGCGGCGGCTCGCGGCCGGGATCGAACAGCGCGTGAAGGCGCTGAACGCCTTCATGTACGACATCTACCACCGGCAGGAGATCCTGAGAGCCGGGCGGATTCCGGAAGAGCTCGTCGTCCAGAACAGCGCCTTCGTTCCAGAGATGATCGGAGTTGATCCGCCGCTGGGGGTTTACTCCCATATCCTGGGCATCGACATCGTCCGAACGGGGCCGAACGAATTCTACGTTTTGGAAGACAACACGCGCACGCCGTCCGGCGTCTCCTACATGCTGGAGAACCGGGAGACGATGATGCACATGTTCCCCGATCTCTTCGCAAAGAACCGCGTCGCACCGATCGAGACCTATCCCGATAATCTTCTCAAAACGTTGGAGAGCGTCGCCGATAAAAATCTCGACCGCGATCCGAATATCGCACTGTTGACGCCCGGACTCTACAACAGCGCCTACTATGAACATTCGTTCCTCGCCGATCAGATGGGTGTGGAACTCGTAGAGGGACAGGACCTCGTTGTCGTCGACGGGGCGCTGTACATGAAGACGACGCAGGGGTTGCATCAAGTCGACGTTTTGTATCGCCGCATCGACGACGATTTTCTCGATCCCCTCGTGTTCGATCCAACCTCGCTGCTCGGCGTGCCGGGGCTCTTTGACGTCTACCGCTCTGGCCGGGTAACTATCGTCAATGCGCCGGGTGCCGGAATCGCGGACGACAAAGCGATCTACAGCTACATTCCAGAGATTGTGAAATTCTACACCGGATCGCCGCCGATCTTGAACAACGTGCCGACCCGCAACTGCCGCAACGCCGGCGATCTGGCGTACGTGCTGGAGCATCTGGAGGAACTCGTCGTGAAGGAAGTCCACGGCTCGGGCGGCTACGGCATGCTGGTGGGACCGACGGCATCGAAAAAAGAGATCGAGGCATTTCGCGAGAAGTTGAAGGCCCGGCCGCACAACTACATTGCGCAGCCGACGCTTGCCTTGTCGACCTGCCCGACGTTGGTGGACGGCGGCCTGGCACCACGGCATCTCGATTTGCGTCCATTCGTTCTTGTCGGCGACCGGGTGCGGCTCGTGCCCGGCGGCTTGACGCGCGTGGCTCTCAGAGAGGGCTCACTTGTCGTCAACTCCAGCCAGGGCGGGGGAACGAAAGATACCTGGATCTTACAAGACTGAAGAAAAAATAGGCGCTCTGACGACAACACGAACTCTGGTTCAATTTCATGCTTGGCCGCACGGCAAACGATCTATTCTGGCTCTCGCGCTATCTCGAGCGCGCAGAGAACATGGCGCGTCTCATCGAAGTCGGCTACCGCATCGCGCTCCTCCCGCGCGAAGGTGAGGGCTACAACGAGGAGTGGCGTTCGACGCTGCAAAGCGCGGGCTGCGAGAGCGGCTTTCTTGCCAAACACGAAACACCGACAACAACGAACGTGATCGATTATCTGCTGTTTGATGCCGACAACCCGTCGAGCGTCAGAACTTGCTTTTCCGTTGCGCGACGCAACGCACGGGCCCAGAGAACCGCACTGACACGCGAAATGTGGGAAAGCCTCAACGGGGCCTGGATCGATTTTCAAGCCATCAATCCACGTGACGTGACTTCCGACCGGCTGCCGGCCCTGCTCGATTGGATCAAAGAGCGTTCGGCGACCTATCGCGGCGCTCTGCTCAACACCATTTTACGCAACGATACGTTCTACTTCAGCCAACTCGGAACGTTCCTCGAACGCGGCGACAACACGGCGCGCATCCTCGACGTCAAGTACTTCGTACTGTTGCCCAGCTATGAGATGATCGGGTCCAGCGTCGACAATCTTCAGTGGGCATCGATCCTGCGGTCGGTTTCAGCCCACCGGAGCTATCGCTGGGTCTACCGGCAGGCTTACAAGCCGTGGAACATAGCCGACTATCTGATCCTCAACGCCGAGATGCCGCGCTCTCTGACGGCCAGCTATATCGAGATCGACCAAGCTGTTGCCGGCCTGAAAAAGTTCTACGGACAGACCGACAATTGCGTACCGACGGCGCGCGAAACGCTGTCGATGCTGGAAAAAGGTGACATCGACACCATATTCCAGTCGGGGCTGCACGAATTCCTGACCGATTTCCTTGGCCGCAACAACCGACTTGGCCGGGAGATCTCCGAGGCCTATCACTTCAACGGTTGAGGCTGTCATGCTGTTGAGCGTCAAACATACGACGACCTACCGCTACGAAACATTGGCGCGGTATGCGATCGAAAGTCTACGACTGACCCCGCCCAGTTTCGATGGCCAGAAGGTTTTGTCTTGGCAGGTGAATGCTCCCGGCATCGAAAAGGCGGCGCGCTTTCAAGATGGATTTGGCAACGTCGTGCATCTGACGGCGCTGCAGGACGAGCATGACTGCATTACCATCGAAGCCAGCGGCATTGTCGATACGGAAGACCGCATCGGGGTGGCGAAAGGCCTGTCGGAGCCAACGCCGCTGCGGGTGTTCCTGCGGGAGACCCCACGAACAGCACCAGACGATTCTATCCGCGACATTGCCGCTAAATGCAAAGCCGGGTGCACGCTCGATAAGTTGCACCGGTTGATGCACGCCGTGCGCGATGAGGTTGCCTTCGAAGTCGGCAGCACGCACTCGCACACCAGCGCGGCAGAGGCCCTGGCCGATGGCCGGGGCGTGTGCCAGGACTACGCGCACATCTTCATCGCCGGTGCGCGGGTGATCGGTATCCCGGCCCGCTACGTCAACGGCTATTTTCTTTCCGGCACGCCCGAACCGTCTGATGCACATCATGCGTGGGCGGAAGCCTGGGTGGACGGGCTTGGCTGGGTGGGGTTCGACCCGGCAAACCTGATTTGCCCGACCGAGCGTTATGTGCGCCTTGCAACGGGCCTTGATGCTGCAACGGCCGCGCCAATTCGCGGCAATCGCCGGGGCGGTGAGAACGAGACACTTGACGTGGTAGTCGAAGTCCAGCAGCAAAGCGCTCAACAACAGCAATAGCGCGAGCCCTCATTTTATGACCTACGGCGTTGCCTTGCGTCTTGACTGCGGCATCGTCTTTGCCGCCGATACCCGTACCAATGCCGGCGTCGATAATATTTCGCAGTTTCGCAAGTTGCACTTTTGGCGACAACCGGGGGACCGGGTCATCGTTCTGTTGACGGCGGGCAACCTCGGCGTCAGCCAGTCGGTTGTCAGCATTCTCAACGAACAGCTTGCCGACGGCTCCGGCGTCGAACACACCTTGATGACAGTGACATCCATGTACCGTGCGGCCCGCCTTGTCGGCGATGCGGTGAGGGAGGTGCGGCGCGTGGATGGGGAGGCCCTGGAAGCGACGCGGAGCGGGTTTTTCGCTTCATTCATCCTGGGCGGTCAGATCGGTTCGGAACCGCCGCGTATTTTCCAGATCTATTCCGAAGGTAATTTCATCGAAGCGTCCGACGATGCGCCATTCCTGCAGATCGGCGAACATAAATACGGCAAGCCGATCCTCGATCGCGTCGCACAATCCAGCATGCGCCTGGGTGAGGCGGCCAAGCTGGTGTTGCTCTCCTTTAACTCGACCTTGCGCTCGAACCTGTCGGTGGGAATGCCGATCGACCTGCTGCTCTATGAGCGCGATAGCCTCGACGTGCAGCGCTACCGGCGCATTTACCAGGATGACGAGTATTTCAAGAAACTTTCGGGGTCCTGGGCTTCAGCTCTCAGGGAAGCCTTCGGCAAGATCGAGGAATTCAAGGGCTGAACAGTTGCGCAGGCCGCTGTTGGCCGACATATGGACGCGTTAGGGTGCGTGATCGCCCGCGGAGTCGATGACCCATGGCTACCGACGACACACAAACCCGCTTCGCTGACCTCACGACGGTGCGTGACTGGCTACGCTATGGTGTGTCGCGGTTCCGAGCCGGCAAGCTGGTTTACGGACACGGAACTTCGAGCGCTCTCGACGAGGCGGCGTTCCTCATTCTCTCGTCGCTGGATTTGCCTATCGACCAGCTTGATCCGTGGCTCGATTGCCGATTGACGGCGAGTGAGCGCGGTCGCATTGCCGAGCTCATCGAACAACGCGTCACAACACGCAAGCCGGCACCCTATCTCATCAACCGGGCTTACATCCGCGGGCACGAGTTCTATGTTGATGAGCGGGTGATCGTGCCGCGCTCCTATATCGGTGAACTCCTCGACGGTGAGCTGGCAACCGTTGTCCCCGATCCGGAAGCCGTGACCTCGGTGCTCGATTTATGCACCGGTTCAGGCTGCCTCGCGATTTTGGCAGCACTTACTTATCCTAACGCGATCGTCGACGCGGTGGAATTGTCGACCGATGCCCTGGCCGTGGCCCGTCGCAACGTCTCCGACTATAGCTTGGAGGGGCGCGTTACGCTCCAGCAGTCGGATCTTTTCGCAGCACTCGGTTCGCGGCGATACGATCTCATCATTTCCAATCCGCCCTACGTCTCGGCCGCCGCCGTCGCGGCATTTCCACCTGAGTACAAGGCCGAACCACTTCTGGCTCATGCAGGCGGTGCGGATGGCCTCGACCTCGTGCGCCGAATTCTGGCCGAAGCCCCCCGGCATCTGGAACGCGACGGTGTGCTCGTCGTTGAAGTAGGTGCCGGACTCGACCTGCTGGAGGACGAGTTTCCGAACCTGCCGTTTCTGTGGCTTGAGACTGAAGATAGCTCAGGTGAAGTGTTTGCACTGACAGCCGCGGAACTGCAGGTGGCCTCGCGAAACGAGGGGGGCCGCCGACAGCGGTAAAAAAATTCGGAGAGGACATGGCTACGGCGAATTACGCATTGACCTTGTGGTTGGCTAAAAGACCCGGCTTTTGTTGCTGTTGCTGGTGTGTGTCACGACAAGATGCCCAGCGAACTCGTCGCGTTCTGCGCTTTGTGCGCGCAATCATGAAGGACTGGACCGAGGCCCGGCGGATGCAAGCCGAATTTTCCCGCTCTTGACAGTGCCCTCTACTCGGCCCTGATAGTATTGCCCGCCTCAACCTCGAGCCGACGGACCCTATGCGCCGCGCCATCGTTCTGTTCATCGCGGGGTTGTTTTGCGCCGGTTCCGCGCACGCGGCAACTCAGACCGCTCCGAAAATCGTCATCAAGTTCAGCCACGTGGCAGCCCCCCAGGCCCATAAGAGCAAAGGCGCGGAGCGTTTCAAAAAACTGGCGGAGGCGTACACCGGCGGTCGCGTTCGTATCGATCTTTTCCCGAATTCACAGCTCTACAAGGACAAAGAAGAGTTGGAGGCCTTGCAGCTCGGCGCGGTCGAGATGCTAGCGCCATCACTGTCGAAGTTCGGGCCACTCGGCATCAAGGCGTTCGAGGTGTTCGATGTGCCCTACCTCTTCCGCGACACGACGGAGCTGGCGCGAATCACCGAAGGGCCCATTGGCCGTGAAATTCTTGATAAGCTGGAAGCCAAGGGGATCACCGGGTTAGTTTATTGGAACAATGGCTTCAAAATTTTATCGGCGAACCAACCATTGATACGGCCTGACGATCTGCTGGGCCTCAAGGTTCGGATTCAATCGTCAAGGGTCATCGAAGAGCAGATGACCGCGCTTGGCGCTCTGCCGCAAGTGTTGGCCTTCTCAGAGGCGTATCAAGCTCTATCTTCGGGCGTAGTCGACGGGACGGAAAATCCCCCCGCCAATTTCTTCAACCAGAACATGTTTCAGGTTCAGCGCCACGCGACCCTCACCTATCACGGCTTTCTCGGCTACGCGGTGATCACCAATCGAAAATTCTGGAACGGGCTGCCCGATGATATCCGCTCGGCGCTCGAGCGTGCGCTTCGGGACGCCACCCCATTTGCAAACGCGGAGGCGGCAAAGGAGAACGCAGACGCGCTTGCTGCGGTGACCAAGTCCGGCAAGACGGTGATGCATGACCCGACGCCCGACGAACGCAAATCCTGGGAGGCTGCACTACTGCCGGTCCGGAGCCGTATCGCCGATCGGGTCGGCAGGGAGCTCCTTGAGCGCATCGAAGCCGAGCTAGCGAGGTCAGCGCCATGACGTCCGGTCCGCGACTGCGGTGGCTTGACCGTTTGGAAGAAAATCTCATCGCAACGCTGATGGGGCTTGCAACACTGGTCATCTTCGTTGCGGTCTTGCACCGCTATCTCCTGTCGCATCTGGGCGGTCTAGTGGTGTGGACCCATGATGCCGGCTACGCCGATTTATCGGAAGTGTTGCGGACGATCTACTTCTGGCTGCTGTCGATCCGGCTCACCTGGGCACAGGAACTGTGCATTTATCTATTCGTCTGGATGGCCAAATTCGGCGCGGCTTACGGCGTGCGCACCGGCATCCATGTCGGCGTCGATGTTCTCGTCAACCGGCTGCCACCCCGTGCGCGACACCGGCATGATTCTGTTTGGGCTCTTATGCGGCGTCATCTTTACCGCGTTCGTCGGTTGGCTCGGAACACGCCTCGTCACGCATCTGTTTCTATCCGGGCAAGTCTCGGCCGTGCTGGAAGTGCCGATGTGGCTCATCTACCTGTGCTTGCCGCTGGGTTCATTTTTGATGTGCTTCCGTTTCCTTCAAGTTGCAGCGCACTTTTCCAAGACCGGGATGTTGCCGCACTATGATCCCGCGAGCGAAGTGATGTCGAAAGAGGTCCGACCGTGACCTCATTGCTGATCTTCGGTCTGCTCATCGCACTGCTGTTGACGGGAACACCCGTCTCAATCGCACTAGGGCTTACGGTACTGACGGTGTTGTTCGCCGTCACTGAGGTACCGCTTGATGCAGTAGCGCTTAAACTTTTTACCGGCATGGAAAAGTTTGAAATCATGTCGGTGCCGTTTTTCATTCTTGCCGGGACATTCCTGACGCACGGCGGGGTCGCCAAGCGCATGATCCGGTTCGCGACTGCAATGACAGGTCACTGGCCCGGCGGGCTCGGTATTGCATCTGTTCTGGCTTGCGCCATCTTCGCCGCGATTTCCGGTTCTTCACCGGCCACCGTGATCGCGATCGGATCGATCCTCATTCCGGCCATGGTGGCGCAAGGGTATCCACCACGGTTCGGAGCCGGGGTTATCGCGTCATCGGGAACGCTCGGCATCCTCATTCCGCCGTCGATCGTGATGGTACTGTATGCACTCGCCACCTCCGGGATGAGCGCCAAGGGTCCGAATGGAGAACGCGTTCCCGCGCCGTCCGTTGATGATCTTTTCATGGCAGGGGTCGTGCCCGGCATCCTGCTTGCCATCGTACTCGGGACGGTGACGTGGTGGATTGCGAAAAGGGAGGGCTATCCTCGCGCACAGCGCGCAACGTGGGGCGAGGCGTTTGCCGCCTTTCGGGACTGTAGCTGGGGGTTGGCGCTGATCGCGGTTGTGCTCGGCGGCATCTATGGAGGTTTTGTCACGCCAACCGAGGCCGCAGCACTCAGTGCGGTTTATGCATTTGCCGTCGCGAAGTTCGTCTACCGCGACATCGATTGGGGCGATGTTCCCAAGGTGCTCCTCACGGCGGCGAACATGAGCGCAATGCTCCTCTACATCATCACCAATGCAATGCTGTTCTCGTTTCTTCTCACGCACGAGCATCTGCCGCAGGCGATTGCCGATTGGATCGTGGCGCAGGGATTCAACTGGATTACGTTTCTGATCGTCGTCAATGTTATGCTGCTCATCGCAGGCACCGTGATGGAGCCGGCATCGATCATGCTGATCCTGGCGCCAATTCTGTTTCCGGTGGCGGCCAAGCTCGGTATCGATCCAGTTCACTTTGGCATTATCCTGGTCGTCAACATGGAAATTGGAATGATCACGCCTCCCGTGGGGCTGAACATCTACGTGACGAGCGGAATTTCCAAACTCGGATTGACGGAGACGTCGCGGGCGGTCGGGCCTTGGCTCGTCGCAATGCTTGGATTTTTGATCCTGGTTACGTACTGGCCGGCGCTGTCGCTGACGCTGCCGCGGGCCCTGGGATTGCTATAGGTCGGAGCCACAAAAACGAAGGGGCGCCAATGGCGCCCCCGAGCGGCCGGCCGCTCTTCCCTAGAAATTCTCATTCGGCTCATTTAGCCGAAGGCGCCGAAATGGTGCGAGATGCCGGTTCCAATCTCGCGGATTGCCTCGTAGGCCTCCTCCATCGGCTCCAAGATTTCCGTTTCGATGCGGCCGTAATCGTCGATGCCTTGAGGCAAATACGTGGCCGTCTCGCGGAATGCCGTGGTCTCTTCGACCGTCCCGGTACGCTTTGGAAACGCTTGGCGCATCACGTTGATGACTTCGGGAACCTCGAGCGTCAATGCCGAAGCGACAATCTGGGCGTGGCTCACGTCGCGCGTGGTAAAGCGGGGCAATTGTCCGGATAAAATAAACACCCGCATGATGAGGGCCAGGCGGATGGCCTGCAGCAGGTCGAGTTCCAGACGATCGTCATCAGGGACCTTGCCGCCGTCTATGCCAATGTCTTCCAGGAGCGCGTGCAGATCGATCGCATCGAGACGCAGTTCATGGACGAGACCATTGATCGCGGCGTTGCGCCCATCTTCAAGCAGGAACGTCGACAAGTTCTTGAAGGCCGCGGTCAAATGCGGCTCGCGACCCCATGAGGCGCGCATCGCCCAGAATCCGGGATCAAAAATGGTCGCGTTGGCGCCCATGGCGTTGAGGCTTGAAATTTGTTTGCCGCGGGCGACCATTTCGATCAACGGACGCAAGCGGGCGGATGTTTTCGCGACTTCGACAAAGCGCTCGCGTTCTGAGCCGACAGCCGCGCCGAGGCCGGCGACGACGTTGGCGACATATCCAAACTGCTGCAAAATCGCGTTGTTGGGAATAGCGCGCATACGAGCAGGATCGCCGCGATCGGCCGTGGAGGCGCCCTCCATCTGCCGCTTCACAGGGCGCGACCCGGTTTTAAACAGCAGGTTGGGACCGAAGGCCCCGAGAACGGCCCGGTAACCGGGGTGGGCGAAAAGATCCTGCTGGTAGGCGCGCAGGCGGAGCAGGAAGTCGAGCGCCAGATTGGTATCGTCGTAGAATTCATCCTCGACGGCTTCCGGCGTTTCTCCGTCCATAATCACCGTGGCGAGCGCACGCATGGCGAGCGGCTTGGTCGCGAAATACAGATAGCCGTCACCACCTTGCCAGCTCGTCTCGTGCTTCAGCGGTATCCCGGCTTCGGCGAAGCGGCGGCGGGCGTTGGGTGAAAACACATACTGCAAACGCGACGACATGTGGCCAGGGTGCGTACCGCGCCCCATAGACTCGCCGTGCGTCGAATAGATCAATACCTCGGCCCCGCCGAGTTCTTTGGCGTCAAGGACTTCGGCCAGGCCCTGATGTAGACGCTCGATCGACAACGTTGCCGCGATCTGGCCAATAAACCGGCCGGCGTCGGAAAAGCCGGTCTGTATGCACAGGCGCTTGCGGCCGCGAACATAGTTTTTGTAAGCCTCTTCTTCCAACAGGCGCTCGATGAGGCGGGCGCCGGTTTCTAGTGCGGCTGGCGTTTCGAACAGCGGCGAGATGTCAACGACGTGCTCGACGCCAAACAGTTTGGCAAAGAACAGCGCGATCAACATCGTGGCCGGGCTCTCGCACTCGGCGATGAGGTAGCGGATCGGTGTGTCGCGATCGACGTGCTTGTGGAATTGGGCCGCTAGCGCGAATTGGCGAATGGCGGTTGCCGTTTCGAGATCGAGTGTTTCGAAGTTGACGGTTTCCTTGCCGGCGGTGCGGATCATTTCCACGATGCGGGCGAGCGCCTGACGCTCGGTTAGATCGCGCGTCCAGGGCTCGTGCACGAAGGCGCGAAAGGCGTTATTCAGCTGCACGGCATTGACGCGCAGATGGATGTGCGATGTCCCCATGCCGGTTTGTTCGAACAGGCTGGCGAGCGCGGCCAGTTCCCGCTTCGACTGGGTTTGGGGAATATGATCGATCAGGTGGTCGATCAGAGCGATGAC
The DNA here is from genome assembly GCA_963742405.1 of uncultured Alphaproteobacteria bacterium. GTDB lineage: Bacteria > Pseudomonadota > Alphaproteobacteria > Rhizobiales > Hyphomicrobiaceae > JAGVSR01. The sequence goes on along the minus strand of CAVUMB010000007.1, from coordinate 365,018 downwards.
CGGCTGCGGCGAGGTCAGATTGTAAGCGTCGGCTTCAGTGATGATGTTGGCCGCGTCCGACAGCTTCTGCTTGCCGTTGACGGCTGCGTTCAAACTATCGAGCTGCTTTTGAGCGGAGGCGATGGCGAGATCGAGCTTGGCAACGATCTGGCGTGCTATGCGCTGCGCCTCGACCTCATCGGTCAGGCGATGCTTCAGGATGATAAACCGCGTGCGAATGTCCTGTAGCGCGGCCACCTTCTCCTGCAGCTTCAGAACGAAGGAGTGGGTCCACTTGATATCCGTGCGGCCGTCGAGATCGTAGCCGACCCACGAGGCGACCGTCGCGATTTTGGGGCGGAACTTGTAGGCGCGTTCGCCGAAACCTGCAGCAGCAACCGAGTAGAAGCCGTTCAACAGTTCCTCGTAAGCGTCACGCAGATTCTGAATGCAGACCTGCACTGCACGATGCTCGTAATCGAGAGTGATGTTGCTGTCGGGGCGATGGGGCAGACCGATCGCAGGTTCGCCCGCCACTTCACCCGATGCGATCTCCACCATGCGGCGGCTCAGCGCCTCGGACAGACCAAAGGTTGGATGGGCGGTGAACACGATGCCGTTGCGGGAGCGGCCCCAACGCTCTTTGAAGGCTTCAAATGCCGCGTCCGTGTTCAAGCCGTTGTTGCTCGCGGTCTTGGCCACGAATTGCGTGAAGTCTCGGATCGTCGTTTGATTGTCGACATAGCCTATTTGCTCGCGCAAACGCTTGGCGCGGCGCACGCAAGCCCGGTCCATCAAACGGTCGGCGAGCGCTTTCAGATCGGCAAAGCTGATCTTTCCAGATTCCAGGCTGCGCGAAAGGTAAAACCCGATATTGACGATCGGGTTCAGGCCCGGCGCATCTGGGATCTGAGCCCGCATGGCCTTCAGTTCGTCGCGCAGCTTGAACTCGTCGAGAACCGAGATCTGCGGATTGATGGTATCCACGCGACATTCCTCCAAGTGGGGACAGGCCAGATCAGGCTTCGCCACCGAGAGTAAGGTCGATACTCCCGCACCGGCAAGATCTTGAACGGCTCGCTGGCCCGACTGCTGGCTCATTATTGGCCGCCCGCAGCCCTTTGCGGGTTGCGGACAGCGGATGTGTCAGACGCGTTTCGCGCCGTTGGTCAAGCGGCCTTACGGGCTTGCAAGACCTTGGCAATCGTGGCGCCCATTTCAGAGGGTGTCGCAGCGATGGTGACGCCACACCCCTTCAGCAATTCAACCTTTTCGGCAGCCGATTCACCGAAGGCCGACACGATGGCGCCGGCGTGGCCCATACGGCGACCTTTCGGGGCCGACAGACCCGCGATGTAGGCGACAACGGGTTTTTTCATGTTGGCCTGGGCCCATTGCCCGGCTTCGGCTTCCTGCGGGCCGCCGATCTCGCCAATCATCAAGACGGCATCGGTCTCTGGATCGTTCTCGAAGTACTCGAGGATATCACGGTGTGACGAGCCGTTGATCGGATCGCCGCCTATACCGACGGAGGTCGAGACGCCGATGCCAAGGTCCTTGAGCTGCGCGGCGGCTTCATAGCCGAGCGTGCCGGACCGCCCGACGATGCCAACGCGACCGGGCATGTAGATGTGGCCCGGCATAATGCCGAGCATCGCCTTGCCGGGTGAGATCGTACCGGCGCAGTTCGGACCGGTAAGAACCATGCGGTTTTCTTTTTTGTAGCGGCGCATGTAACGCTTCACGCGGATCATGTCCTGGGCCGGAATACCGTCGGTGATGCAGACGCAATATTTGATACCCGCGTCGGCGGCTTCCATGATTGCGTCGGCCGCGAAAGGCGGTGGCACGAAGACAATGGAGGCTTCCGCGCCGGTTTCCTGAACCGCGCCTTTGACGGTGTTGAAGACCGGACGGCCAAGATGCGTGGAGCCGCCTTTTCCGGGTGTGACGCCGCCGACCACGTTCGACCCGTAGTCGATCATTTCCTGCGCGTGGAAGGTACCGATACGTCCCGTGAAACCTTGGATGAGAATCGGGGTGTTCTCGTTGATGAAAATCGCCATGAGACTTACTCCTCTTCCCTCAAGCTGCGGACTTCACGGCGGCAACGGCTTTCTCAGCCGCGTCGGCCAGTGACTCGGCGCTGATCACCGTCAGACCGCTGGTATCGATGATGCGACGGCCTTCCTCGACGTTGGTGCCGGCGAGACGGACGACGATGGGCATCTTGATCTCGAGTTCCTTGACCGCATCGACGACACCCTTTGCGACCCAGTCGCAGCGATTAATGCCGGCGAATACATTGACCAGGATGGCCTTGACGTTTTTGTCGCGCAGGACCGCCTTGAACGACTTGGTGACGCGCTCGGGTGATGCGCCGCCGCCAATGTCGAGGAAGTTAGCGGGTTCGCCGCCGGCCAGTTTAATCATATCGAGGGTGGCCATGGCGAGACCGGCGCCGTTGACGATGCAGCCGATATTGCCGTCAAGACCGACGTAAGCGAGCCCACGATCCGAGGCGTAGGTTTCACGCGGATCTTCCTGGCTCTTGTCGCGCAATTCCGCGATCTGCGGGCGGCGGAACAGCGCGTTCTCGTCGAAGCTCATCTTGGCGTCGAGCGCCACGACATTCTTCTGCTTGGTGATGACGAGCGGGTTGATTTCGACCATGGACGCGTCCAGGTCGCGGAAAGCGCGATAGGCGCCCAGGATGGTGCGCTCCATCTTGGAGATCAGCTCGGGTTCGATGCCGAGGCCGAAGGCGACTTCACGCGCTTGAAATGCCTGCATGCCGACAGCGGGGTCGACCTCCACCTTGATCAGAGTATCGGGGCGGCTGTGGGAGATCTCTTCGATGTCCATACCGCCCGCGGCGGAGGCAACGACCACGATACGCTCCGCCGCCCGGTCCATGACGAAGGAAAGGTAGATCTCCTTGTCGATGTCGGTCGCCTCTTCAATGTAGAGGCGGGAAACGAGTTTACCTTGCGGGCCCGTCTGGTTAGTGACGAGGCGGCGGCCGAGCAGAGACTCGGCCGCTTCTTCGATTTCGTTGTCCGAACGGCACAGCTTGATGCCACCGGCCTTACCGCGGGCACCGGAATGGATCTGCGCTTTCACGGCCCACTTCGCGCCACCAATCTCGTTGGCGCGATAGACGGCCTGTTCGGGGCTATAAGCCAGACCGCCGCGCGGGACGGTGACGCCGAACCGCGACAGCAGCTCCTTGGCTTGGTATTCGTGAATGTCCATCGTTCGGGACCTCCTGGATCGAATTCAGCCGTTCGTTTCTGTTTTACTTGCTCGAGCTCGAAGCGATCTTTTCGGCCACCACGAGGATGTTCTTTGCCATCTTCTCGGACGCTGCGTCGATCATCTTGCCGTCGAGCGAGGCCGCGCCCTTACCCTGGGCTTCAGCTTCCTTCAAAGCGACAATGATGCGCTTGGCTTTGTCGACCTCGGCGGCAGTCGGCGAGAACACGGCGTTGGCGAGTTCGATCTGCGTGGGATGAATGGCCCACTTGCCTTCAATACCCAGAGCGGCCGCGCGCTTGGCACCGGCGGTGTAGCCGGCGGGATCGGAGAAGTCACCGAACGGTCCGTCGATCGGGCGCAAGCCGTAGGCGCGGCAAGCGACCGTCATGCGCGACAGGGCGAAGTGCCACTGGTCGCCAGGATAGTCTGGGTTCAAACCGCCGATGACAACCGTACGGGCCTTGTTGAAGGCGGCGTAGTCGGCGACGCCGAAATGCATCGCTTCGAGGCGGCTGTTGGCCGATGCGATGGCCTCGACATTGGCCATGCCGAGCGGCGTTTCGATAAGTGCTTCGGTGCCGATCTTGTGCGGCAGCTTCTTGGCTTCCTCGATCTGGCTGACGATCGTTTCAATGGCATAGACGTCGGCCGGGACGCCAACCTTGGGGATCAGGATCGTGTCCAGCTTGGATCCGGCCTGCTCAACGATGTCGACGACGTCGCGATAGCAGTAGTGGGTGTCGAGGCCGTTGATGCGAACCGACACCGTCTTGCCGTGGCCCTTCCAGTCAAGATCGTTCAGAGCCTGGATGATGTTCTTGCGGGCCTGTTCCTTATCCGGCGGCGCGACAGCGTCTTCGCAGTCGAGGAACACATAGTCGGCGGCGCTGACGAGCGCCTTCTCGATCATCGTCGGGTTGGAGCCGGGGACGGCGAGCTCGGAGCGCTGCAGGCGCTGCTGCTTGAGCGGATAAAGAGTGAAGCTCATCGGACGTTTCCTCGTTGTCTTGCAAATTTTGATAAGAGCGATGGACGCGCCCCATTCGACGATCCGGTCAAGCCGGGCCGGAGAGGCAGGTCGCAGGAAGCAGACCGGCGGCGCCCGTCAACCGGGCACCGCCGTATTCAATCAGGCAGCCTTGGCCTTCGGCAGCTCGGCGGCCTTGGTGGCCGTCTTGTTGAAGTATTCGGCTGCAGCACCCGTGCCCGAACCGAACTTCACCGGAACACCGCAATCTTTCAGCGTCATTTCGACGGCGAAGAGTACGCCGCCAACCATGAACTCGTCCAATGCACCGAGATGACCGATGCGGAAGACGCGGCCGGCGACCTTGTTGAGGCCGACACCGAGCGACGTGTTGTAACGGTAGTAGGCCGTCTTCACGATGCCGGCGCTATCGATGCCTTCGGGAGCGAGGATGGCCGACACGGTGTCGGAGTGCCACTTCGGTTCCTTGGCGCAGAGCTTGAGGCCCCAGGCGTCGACTGCTGCGCGAACGCCGGTGGCAAGGCGGTGATGGCGGGCGAACACGTTGTCGAGGCCTTCGGCGAAGATCAGATCGAGCGAGCAGCGAAGGCCCTGCAAAAGCTGCGTGGCCGGCGTGTAGGGGAAGTAGCCGAGATCGTTCGTCTTGATGTGGTCTTCCCAGGCAAAGAAGCAGCGGGCCATGCCACCGTTCGCCTTGTTGGCGTCGAGCGCCTTCTGGCTGACGGCAAGGATGCCGAGGCCGGTTGGCAGCATGAAGCCCTTCTGCGAACCGGAAACGCAGCAATCAACGCCCCACTCGCTCATGCGCATGTCAAGCGAGCCCAGGCCGGAGACGCTGTCGACAAACAGCAGAGCCGGGTGCTTAGCTGCATCGAGCGCCTTGCGGACGCCGGCGATGTCCGAGGTAACGCCGGTTGCCGTTTCGTTATGCGTTGCAAAGACGGCCTTGATCTCGTGCGCCTTATCCTTGGCGAGGATGTCGGCATACTTTTCGAGCGGAACACCTGTGCCCCATTCTTCGTCGCACAATTCGACCTTGAGACCGAGACGTTCGGCCATGTCCACCCAGAGAAGCGAGAACTGACCGAAGCGGCTCATGAGAACCTTGTCGCCCGGCTTCAGAGTGTTCTGGATCGCCGATTCCCATGCGCCGGTGCCCGATGACGGGAAAATGAAGACCCGGCCATCCTTCATCTTGAAGACCTTCTTCATGTCTTCGAAGATCGGCAGCGTCAGCTTGGGATACTCCGCCGAGCGCATGTCGATCATGGGCACGTTCATGGCCATGCGGACAGCGTCGGGAATGGTGGTCGGGCCGGGGATAAAGAGATGCGGCGTGACGGACATGATATTTCCTCCAGTCGGTCGTTCGAAACTCGCGGCGGGGTCGCGTAGTCGAGCGTCTCTTCAAGGACGCTTTCAGGCGCGGCATTCGCTGCAGGTGATAAATTCTGCCGGGCCGCGGCATTGCTCCGGGGCTCGATCAGGCCCCTTCGCTTACCATCGGTTGGTGGCGCGCAACATTCACGATTGCTTAGGGCGTCACAATACCCGCGCGGCGATAATCGCGGCTCAGATGGGTGGGGCACAAACCGGGCAGGAGTGGCTCATCACCATCCGATTGGGTAGCGAATACCCTACCCGGCTGTCGTATCCTGCAGCGGACTGCGCGAGGTCTTGGACATGTAGAGCGCAACCGCCATTGCGCGATTGTTGACGCCCAGTTTGTCGTACAGATTTTTCAGGTGGTATTTGACCGTATTGCGCGAAATGCCGATGCGGGAGGCTATTTGAAGATTGGACCAACCGTTGGCGAGTGCTGCGAGAAGTTCGCGCTCACGCGAGGTGAGCATTTCCAACGGATCTTGCGATAGGGTTTCGAGATCGACATAGGGGAAGCAAAGCCGGCCGCGAGCGACCCATGAGATAGTATCGAGCAGGACCGGCGGCTCGTCGCTTTTCGAGATGAATCCCCACGCTCCGGATTTGATCGTTTGGCGCAGCACATCGGACACCGATTCGCCGGTGTAAATGATCACCCGCGTGGAGATCTGGCGGCGCTTTAAAACTTCAAGCACATCGCCACCGGTCATGTCGGGCAGTGACCACCCGATCAGGCCGATATCAATTTGCTGCTCGACACAGGAGGCGATGAACGCGCCGCCGGTCGCGACCGTGCTGATGATGTCGAAGCGGCCGTCGCGCGCGATGAGTTCGGCAAGTCCGGTGCGGACAACAGGATTTTTGTCGGCAACAAGGATGCGCGGCTTTTGACCCGCCGTGCGGACGGGCGCGCCAGACGTGACCGGCATCATGACAGGGTCTCCCGCATGTGTCCGACAGTCGGCCGATCGATCGTCATCTGTTGAACCATTCGGCAGACCGGCGGCATCGCCGTGCCTATCCATCGCGCTGTTGAACGACGACGCCTTGCGTCAGCAACGAAAGGCGTGTCTGTGCGACCTAAGTAGGAGGTTCGCAGTCCAGAAGCTACCGGAAAAGACTGCGCTTTGGCAGCGTTATCAGCCAAGTTGGCGCTGCTTCTTGAGCCGCTGAGTGCGCATTTCGCGATCATAGAGAATTTCGCCGCCCGGGACGCGGAGATCACGGACCAGTTCGAGCACATGACGGCTTGGCGGCGGGGTCGCGAAAGTCACCGCGAAGACAGCCGCAAAGGCGGCCGGTATGCCGACGATGGACGCCAGAGCGCTGGACAGCGTCGCATCGGCTCCCTGCCCCCCGGCGATGGCGAAAGCAGCAACCAGGCCCCCGGTCAAAACGCCGGCCATGGCGCCGAACGCATTCATCCGCTTCCACCAGATGGACAACAGCAAAACCGGAAATAATGCCGATCCGCTGATTGCCAGCGCGCACAGGACGACGCGAAGCGGATCGGTCGTGACGAAGGCGGCCGCGAGGATGCCTGCCGCTGCGGCCATCACGATCCCGCCACGGCCGGCGTGAATGCGATAGGCCCCGTGCGGAGGATCCCATGTTCGGCCGAACAGGAGATCTTCGGAAAGAACATGGCCAAGCGACGTGACGGCGGCACTGGCCGTCACCAACCCACCGGCTACAATCGCAGCGAGCGTCAGATCGAGAAGCATAGGCGGCAGTTCGGCTGCGACCGGAAGGCTCAAGATGACGCTGTCGCGGGCAAAACTGATGCTCGACGTCGTGAACTGGGTGCCGGTTTCGGTGATGCTGGCAAAACCGCGCTTGGCAAGTTCGGCCAGCCAAGGCGGCACAATGGCGGGACCTGGGATCGCGATGAGATTCATCAGGAAATGCCGCATGAACACGGCGACGGAGGCGGTCGTCAACATCGCGACGCCGAAGATGAATGTGGCCCAGCCGAGCGTCTTGCGAGCCTCATAGACGCCCGGCGCCGCGGCGAGGCGCGGCAAGAGCCAGGGTGCGGAGGCGATGCCGGCGATCATCGAGAGGGTACCGAGAACGAATGCAGCCGGTCCCAGCGCTCCGAACGGATCGGCAAATCGTTTCATGATCGGCTGCATTTCAGGTCCGGGCAGGTCGAATGCGAGGGCGGGCGGTAAAATGATGGGCAAGCCCTGGATGGCTTCGTTGCGGCCGATAGCGCGCAGAACGGGCCCGTGGGTCAACTGCGGCACCGGCATGGTGGTCACAATCGCGGCTACGATAATGACCGGCACCATGATGGCAAAAAACGCGGCCAAGCTTTGCGCCACGCCTGTCCAGGTCATGGAGCGCATGCCGCCGGGGATCAGCGTGGCGATGAGAACGAGGAACAACGCGAGAAAAGCCTGGCCGTGACTCCAGCCCGACAGCAGGACGGCGGCTTCGGCGGCGAACCGCAGTTCGGCGGACAGGATCATCAACAATGGCACGACGACGACCAATGCCGCGGCCAGTCGCAGCGGCCGGCTCTCGAACCTCCGGCCGAGATAACTTGGGATCGTGAACGCTCCAAACTTGCGTAGAAACGGCGCCAGCATTACGGCCATGATGACGAAGCCGCCCAGCGCACCGATGGCGATGAAGAGCGCGTCGAAGCCAACAAGAAAGAAAAGTCCAGTCAGGGCCACGAGGCCGGTCGCGCCGAAGGCCGACATCGCGAGAACGAGGCCGTTGAAAAAAGCGGGAACGCGGCGTCCGGCAGCAAAAAAATCAAGTGCGTCGGAGGAATGGGTTGCAGCGCCGATGCCGGCATAGAGTGCGATTGGACCCAGCAGCATGGCGAGGCTTAAGAGGCTGTTGTCGATCCCCAGACCATGCAGGATGAGGCTCAGCAGCGCGATCGATGCAAAGCCGCTGAGGAACACGCCGAAGTAGGAACCGAGCCGCGGATTGACGGCGCGGGATGGGGAAATTGCCGCCATCGCCTCAGTTGTCCTCGTGGGCGCCGTGCCAGTGATCAATGGCGTCTTGCTGGCGCACGAAACTTGCGACCGTGATCACTGCGATCAACACAAGACCGTGGGCTGCCAGGAAGTAGCCGAGCGGAAAGCCGAGAAACTTGTTGGAGTTGAGCCGCTCGGCGTACAGCGGGAGAATGATGATGACGGCAAAGAACGGGATCAGGCTGGCAAACATCTGCCACTTGGTATGGCGCCAATATGGTTTGCGTTCTCTTCGTTCAATCATGCAGGCATCCCCCTTACCGCAGCGAATCCCGGCGCGGCTGACCTTATACGTTCCTGTCTGTCTAGCGCACGGGCGACAGAGTGCCAGCAGGTTTTCGTCGTAAGTTTGTCGGTGCGGACCCGCCGCCGGTCGCGGGGCCACCGATCGCATTGTTCATGGCGCCCTGAAACATATTTCCAATGCGCGATTAAATGAACGGTTCGGCCAGGATTGTGCGGGCGGATCAGGTTGCCTATCGTCCGGCTGGCGAGTCGCCCGCTTGGGCGGCGGACGCGCGGCGGCGCCGTTTGGCCAAAAGTTGGCAGGGGTGAACCGCAGGCCGGTCAACAACGGGGAAGAACAGTATGGGTGTCATTCAGGAATTTCGCGACTTTGCGATGCGGGGCAATGTCGTCGACCTTGCCATCGGTGTCATCATGGGAGCAGCTTTTGCACCGATCGTGTCGACGTTGGTCGAAAACATCATCATGCCGCCGATCGGTTACATGATGGCCGGGGTGGACTTTTCCTCCCTCGCCGTGACGCTGCCAACACCGACGGATGATGGAGTGCTCATCAAGTACGGCGTTTTTCTCAATGCGCTGATAAAATTCATCATCACCGCGTTTGCGATTTTCTTGCTGGTCAAAGCCATCAACAAAATGAAGAAAACAGCACCAGCTGCTGCTGCTCCCGAGCCGACGCCGTCGGAGGTCTACTTGAAGGAAATTCGTGATGCGCTGGTGATGAAGAAGTAAGCCACTTCTTTGTCGTCCAACTGCAGGCCCGGTGCGGACACGCGCCGGGCTTCTTCACGAACAGCTGCCGCCGCCCAGGACACAGAAGCGGGAACAATGTGGATGGGCAAGCTTCACCGAACCGCGGTCGAATACGCCGCCATCGGCGTGGTCCGCTTGCGCTAGCGTAGCACCCATTTCGAAGCGTTTGTCGTAGGGCAGCAGCGTGCACGGCAGAACGGAGGGTCCGGCGGCACCTTTGCGTTTTACCACCATGCGCGAGGAGGCGCACATCATCGCGTCCGGATTTACTTTCAGGATGCTCCAGCACGACGGCGTGATTTCGGGGACGTCGGCGGAGGCGTCCATTTCCGGGAAGAGGATGAGATCGGAGGCCGACGCGGCATCGATCGGCCAGCGCCGAGCGGCAACGAGAGCCGCGTATCCGGTCCGCCCGGCGGCTTCGGTTTCACCCCAGCAGGTACGGCCCGCAACGGTTATGCGAAACGCGTGATCTGCCAGCCAATCGACTCCTTCGACAACCTTTGCAAACGATCCCGAACCACGCTCCGCATCGTGCAAGGCTTCGCTGTAATGGTCGAGACTGACGCGAAGTGTGAGCCGAGCCTGGAACCGTTGCCGCAAGGCAAGCAGCCACATCTTCACGCCGGGCCGCTGCATCGGGGACATTGCGTTGGTCAAGACGAGCGCGCCGAAGCCTTGTTCCAATGCTTGCGTGAGCATTGTTTCAAAATCAGGATTGAGAAACGGCTCGCCGCCCGTGAAGCCGATTTCGCGAGTGCCACGTTGACGGGCCTCATCCAAAAACACCGCAACCTCGGCAGCCGTGATGTAGGCCAACCTGTCGTTGGTGGGCGAGGATTCGATGTAACAGTTACGACACGTGATGTTGCACAACGTGCCGGTATTGATCCACAGCGTGTCAAGCCGTTGCAGGGCGACACGCGCGCGGAGCTCACCCTTGGCAGTGCGGTCGGGATCGGAAAATTTTGTTGCGGGCGCGATGTCGAATTCTGCTTTCACTCAATCATCCTTCGGCCTGGTGGCCCCATGTCTAGCTACCCCAGCACCTTGTCAGGTGCACCGAGAATACCCGAAACCAGTTTCGCGGCGGAGCCTTGTTCAGTCACGCTTGGCTATGGTATCGAGGTCTCCGGCCGCGGGCGTAGTTCAATGGTAGAACGGCAGCTTCCCAAGCTGCATACGAGGGTTCGATTCCCTTCGCCCGCTCCAGCTTGCCAGTAAACTAAGACAGCGCCCGACCGGCAACCGCAACCTTTTCCGGGATTGTCAGCGCGATATCTCCCTCCGTCCGCACAACGATCGTGTGCACATAGAAGCACGTGGCATCACCGTCCTTTGCTTCCATGACGGGTGACGGCGCCGAGATGACGGTCAGACGTCCGATCCGCCCGATCCAATCGATATGCCGGTGCCCGTGCATCATGGCGACGCGAGTGGCGACCGGCCTCAACTTTCGGACCAGCCAGCTGCCATTGATCAAGGCGGTGCCGATGCGCTCCGAGAACGCTTTAACGGGCAGAGGGTATTCGACGAGATGATGGTGGAGAGCAATGATCCACGCTGTCCCCGGATACTGTTCGATGACCTTGCAGGCGATGGCAACGTCGTCGGCTGAGACCAACCCCAATGCATTGGTGAACGAGAAATTCGTTTGCGCATTGGAATTCATGAGAATGATGCCAAGCCCTCCGGGATCTCGCGGCGGAACAACAAGCGGAAAAACGTCGGACCAAAGGCGGGACAATTCCGACGACGGTCCAATTCGGCCCACATCGGCCAGCGACCTCATTTGCGTTCCAGCGGATGCAATTGCATCGGCCAGCAGCGGGCCAACCTCGCCTTTGGCTCGGTCGCAAACAAATGCGCGACGTCCTTGAACGGCCTCCATAGCCGATAACACGCGCATCTGCCGCAATTGCTTTCGCGGACTGGTTGGCAATTCCAGCCTGGCCGGATTGGCGCGATCGGCGACGTTCAAGTCGTGATTTCCCGGCAGAATGAGTGTTCGTTCGAGAAGACACGGGTACCGAGCGAGTCTATCGAAGAACTCGGCCCATTCTGCCGATCGCCCGGCGTCGGTCATGTCACCGGTTATCAGTATGACGTCCAACGGCTTTTGAAGGTGGAGATCCTGCAATCGCTCGAGCACCGCATCGAGACGACCGTTGCCCTGCGGGCCCAGACGTCCAGAACTCGATGCGGAAACCAAACCGTTCGCCAACGGTATGCAGGTCGGACAGATGAGCGATGCGAAATCGCCTGCTGTCGCCATTCGGCTCCTCGAACGACACGAACTTTTCGGGTTGCTCCATGACGGCATCGGTCAAGCCCCACACGATCGAAGCAGCGGCAAGATAGCCGGCGACGATGGTGACAGCGTTGGCGAGGGCGGGAATGATGAGTATCGACGGTGTCGAGAGCGCTTCCCAGGTTGCCGTCCACTGTGTGTAGGGCCAAGCCAGTGCCACGAGCGCCACGCCAATTGCGCCCGCCAGAAATCCGGCGACTGCCGCCATTTTGGCCCGCCGTCGAGAGCGGTCCTGTTCTTTGGCCTCCGGATCGAGAAAGCCCTCTGCGATCTGACTAAGGCCTTCCCGGCACGCCGCGTAGACGGGCTGAACGGCGAGAGCTTGGAGCGACCAGAAGCTTCGTTCCATGAATTGGAAAAGCGGGCGGATTCCATACCAGCCAACGAGCAGAATTCCTGCGAAGATCAGCAGCGATCCGATTCCCGAAATGGCAGCGAATTTGTCCGTTACACGGGACAGCCAGGCCCACGCGACAGGTGGCGCCAAACCCAGAAGCAATCCGGGTAGGCCAATGAGCAAGACCCAGGCAACGATCAGCTTGGGCAAGCTGATCTCGGCGAGCATGCTGCCGGCGATGGCGGCCAGCTTACGGCTTTTTGTGCTCGACGCATCATCCTCAACGTCACCGGAACGCGGATCGATGATCGGCTGCATTGTCTAAAATCTCGGGCGAACGGACTACAGCGCTTTGGCGGAATACTTGGTCCAAAGCCAGAGCGAAGCGAGTACGAGGAAGGCGCCGACCACAGCCGCGACGACATCGCGCAACGATATCGAAATGCGGTCGAGGTCCGGCAGAATTCCAAAAATGCGAAACAGAAGACCGCCAATCACCGCGCCGGCCAATCCGAGGGCGAGATTGCGAACGCGCCCTAGACCCTGTTTATCCCACGTGTAAAGACGACCGGCCAAACTCCCGCCAATGAGGCCTACGATCGCCCAAACGATCAGCTGATCCAGCGTCGCCACGTTCGCCTCACAATTCTAAATAGAGCACGCAGTCGACCATACGCTTAAGTCGGCGAAGTGGAATGTCAATCACACGGCCCGCTTTTGATTGATTTGCTATTCGGATGAGTTGCGGCGGTATGCAACTGCTCGTCCCTGATGCGCTGTCTTGCGCCAGTGAAATGGCTGACGGGCGAGATCAAACACCGCTCGGTAAGCGGCGAAGGAGATCATCAACCAATAGACCGGCAGCAGGAGCGCGTGGAAGGCGAGACGCGGTCCATGCCGGCGCCAGCCGCAAATCATTGCCAGCGCTATTCCAACCACATAGGCGAACATAAGGTTTGCAGCACCGGCCCACCAGACGACGGCTGGCCAGCCGTCCGGCGGCCAAAGGGTGAGATCGCCGGTTGCCAACTTCCAAAGCGCATAAGCGTAGACCAACGGATGGACAAGAGCGGCCAAAATAACGCCACCCATAAGGATATTGAAACCCAAAAAGCCGCGCGTGCCGAGTTCAGACTGCAAGCGGGCCGGATCGCGAAGATGCACGAGTGTCGTCTGCATCCAGCCTTTGAGCCAGCGGGACCGCTGTCCGGTCCAGCCGCGCATGGTCGGAGGCGCTTCCTCCCAAGTGGTCGAGTTGAGCATCGCGACGCGATAGCCCAGCCGTGCAAGGCGAAACCCTAAGTCCGCGTCCTCGGTGACGTTGTAGGGGTCCCAGCCGCCGCACTTTTCGAGCACGTTGCGACGGAAATGGTTCGATGTGCCGCCCAGGGGAAGCGGCAGCCGAAGGTGCTCCACGGCCGGCAGAAGCGCATCGAAAAGAGCCGTATATTCCAGGGTGAACTGGCGTGTGATCAAGCTCGCGCGGACGTTATATATGTTCAGCCGTGCCTGCAGGCAGCCGAGATCGGGGCCAGAGAAATAAAACCGCCGGAAGGCTTCCCTCAATTGGCCGGGTTCGGGTTCGTCTTCAGCATCGAAGACCACAATCAACTCGCCAATCGCGTGGGGCAAAGCATACATCAGGGCGCGCGGCTTGGTGCGCGGGTTCCCCGGCGGCACGACGATAATGCGCATTCCAACGCGGTCGCCGATGACTGCCTCAAGGGCTAGCCGGGTCGCGTCATCGCCGGTTTCTGTAATAAAGATTACGTCTCGCCGATCGGGCGGCCAGTCGATCCGTTCGAGCGCGACAACGAGCGCCGCCGCCATGTGTGCTTCGGCGTAGAGGGGCACCAGGATTGAATAAATCGGCAGCGGTTCGGCAGCCGGGACGGCGGGGGCATTCGCAACCGGCGGCATCCTGGTAAAAAACCAGAGAGCCGCTGCGCGCAAGAACGCGACGCACAGAAAAACGGGCGTCAACACCGCCATGAACAGGGTGACGGTTGCATCGGGGGAAACCACCATGCCGATCAGGATTGACGTGACCAGGACTGACAAAAGGCGGCGTTGCCAGGCTGCCGTCGGTCCAGCCGCGGAAAAGTGAGGGGCCTGAATGCGCAACGCATCCGGCCATAACGGAATTGACGGTTGCAATAGCCGGGCTGCGGCGCCGGAGGGCACGTCCAGCGAAGTCGGTTGACCGCGAGGATGATTTGACACGGCGATGCGCCCGCACGACAAGTCGGCAGCCGCAGTCCGGACACCAACGGTGTTCAGATTACGGTAGCTTACTTGAGCAGAACAGCCGGAACACATGATGCCGTTCGTTATCAAAAGCTGCTTTCTGTCTATCGTCGTTGCGATGGCGATTGTGCAAACCGTCGTCTTTGCATCAGATCTACAGGCTCAAGAGCCTGCGGCGGAAGGACAGCAGCCACGCCGCGTTGTGGTGAGGTTTCTGACCGAAGGCGACTTTCCACCTTTCAACTACCTCGACGAAGACGGCGTTTTAAACGGCTTCAACGTCGATCTGGCGCGCACGCTGTGCAACGAGATCGGGGCGGCGTGCGATATTCGCGTGCGGCCGTGGGACGAACTTCTCGTCGCACTTCAGCGTGGCGAAGCGGATGCAGTTATCGCCGGCCATACCGTGACGTCGGACGCACTGCGCAAGGTTGATTTTACCGACCGCTATTTCCACACTCCAGGCCGGTTTGCTGCCAAAACCAGTCTGGAAAAAGGGGATGTGGCTCCCGATCTTCTCGATGGACGGTCGATCGCGGTAGCGCGCGGCACTCCGCATGAAGCGTTCTTGAAGACGTTTTTTCGCGACAGCCGCGTACAGGTATTTGAAACGGCGGAGCTGGCGCGCGAAGCCATGCTGCAGGGCAAGACGGATTATGTGTTCGACGACGGCATCGGACTGGCGTTCTGGATCAACGGCACGCTATCAAAACGCTGCTGCGAATTAAGGGGTGGGCCGTTTTTCGAGCCGAGATACTTCGGCGACGGCTTGGCGATTGCCGTGCCCCGCAACGATCCGCAAATCAAGGCCCTGCTCAATGCAGCCTTGCACAAAGTCCGCGCGTCGGGCCGATTTGACGAACTCGTCTCGCGCTACTTCCCGCACCGCGTGTTCTAGCCAACCGAAAATGGGCTAAACAAAACGGGCCGACGCGCACTGCCGCCGGCCTCGTGACTTTGATCATTCGCGTCTTCGTTCAGCGACGGCGCTGCTGACCGCCGGGAGGTCCGCCTGCTCCTGGAGGAGGCCCGCCGCGCGTATCCTTGTGCCGAAAATTGATGCGGCCCTTGGTCAAATCATAGGGCGTCATCTCAATCGTGACCTTGTCGCCTGCAAGGATCCGAATTCGGTTCTTCTTCATGCGGCCCGACGTGTAAGCGACGACCTCGTGGCCATTGTCGAGTTTCACACGGCAGCGGGCATCGGGGAGCACTTCCACCACCACGCCTTCGAACTCGAGCATTTCTTCTTTAGCCATGTAGCCCCTTAAAACTTCGATGCGCTTCGCCGCGTGGCGAGCGCACAATCAAATGGGGAGCAGAGTGGCTCTGCTCCCCAAGAACGATCCGTGCGGCCGACCCTTGATTAGAGGGGACGCAGGTTGATCGCAGCGATCTTGCCGTTGCGGCCGCGCTCGGTCTCGAAGGAGATCTTCTGACCTTCACGCAGAGACGAAAGGCCGGCGCGCTCGACAGCCGAGATATGAACGAAAACGTCGTTCCCACCTTCGTCCGGCTGAATAAACCCGTAACCCTTCTGTCCGTTGAACCACTTCACGGTACCAGTCGACATCGATTATGCCTCCAAAGCATAGGTAAAATACCCCGAAGCGACGACCTCGGGGGCCATCAAATCGCGCGTTGGAGACGTCTAGTGTCAGACTCGGTAGAGCTGTCGCAGAGTAAGCCAAGGCGTGTTCGATGCCGTCTATATGACCCGAGAGCGCACGGAGCGCAAGGTCGAAGCCTATAGACAACCGATACAATTTCATGGAAACACGCGTTTTTTTCATTGGCTTGCCGTGCTGGCAGATCGGTTCAATGCAACCCGATCAACGGTCCTTGCCATGGTGGCCTATCCGGCTTGTAGGTTGGGGACACAACCCGTTGCATTGTTCGCAGCCGGATGCTTGCCGCTCTTCCAGCCGGCAGTTGCATGAATTGTCCTGCCTACAACCTGCGCCCGGCTATCTGTCAAATTTGGGACGGCGACCCCGTTGCATCGCGTCCAAGCTGCCCGTATAACCCGGCCCGGAGCCGTCCGGCAGGGCATGCCGTGGCGGCTTTCATGCTTCAATCAACGAAAACGGCAGCGCGCCATGGGGCTCGAGCCCCTGATCGATCGCTGTCCGTCGGCCTTTGGGCCGGCAGTGAGAAAGGAAAGCCAAATGCCCAAGATGAAGACCAAGAGTGGTGCCAAAAAGCGTTTCCGTTTTACGGCGACGGGCAAGGTGAAGGCGGGTGCCGCTGGCAAGCGGCACGGCATGATCAAACGGACGACAAAGTTCATTCAGAAGGCGCGCGGCACGATGGTGCTGAACGACTCGGATGCGAACATCGTCAAGAAGTACATGCCCTACAACCGCTAATCGTTTCCGGCTGTCGAAAGCCGGTTCAGCCCTGACCCAGTGAACGAAACGGAGAAGTCTCATGGCACGCGTCAAGCGTGGCGTTACCGCCCACGCCAAGCACAAGAAAGTCCTCAAAGCCGCGAAGGGCTATTACGGCCGTCGCAAGAATACGATCCGAGTTGCGAAGCAGGCCGTCGAAAAGGCCATGCAGTACAACTTCCGCGACCGGAAGAACAAGAAGCGCACCTTCCGCGCACTCTGGATCCAGCGCATCAACGCCGCCGCGCGCGAACATGGCTTGACCTACGGCCGCTTCATCGACGGCCTGACAAAGGCCGGCATCGAGGTCGACCGCAAGGTTCTTGCCGACATTGCCGTGAAGGACAACGCGGCTTTCAAGGCGCTGGTCGATCAGGCGCAGGCCGCACTACCGAAAGCTGCCTAATTAGCGCATTTTGCGCCAAACACCATTGATCACCCGGGGGGCTCGTACCCCCGGGTCCATTTTTCTGCCTAGCCTGACCGTCGCGCCCTGCGGGGCCCGCGCCGCTGTGCCTCCGCCGGGGGCCGGCGCCTCACGTGAGACCCGCGGATCGGGACGCCGGGCGCCTGCCCCTTCCGGAGGCCGTCACGCATGTCATCTGGCACTGATCTCGCCCACCTCGAACATGACGTCTTGCAAGAGATTGCCGCAGCGACCGATCTCGCCGCGCTCGATGTCGTGCGCGTTGCCGCCTCGGCAAGAAGGGGCGTGTGTCGGAATTATGGCGCAGCTCGGCAAGCTACCGCCGGATGAGCGCAAGACGTTCGGTGCGTCCGTCAACGCAGTGAAGGCAAAGGTTTCCGATGCGCTCGATGAGCGCCGGTCGATGCTTGAAGCCGCGGCACTCGCCGACACGGCTTCTGCAAGAGCGAGAAGACATCACACTGCCGGTGTGCGCCGGCGCGGAGATGCAGGGCCGAATTCATCCCGTCAGCCAAGTCCTCGACGAGTGCATCGAAATTTTTGCAGATCTCGGGTTCGAGGTCGCCGAGGGTCCGGATATCGAAACGGACGACCTCAACTTCACAAAGCTCAATATGCCCGCCGAGCATCCAGCGCGACAGGAGCACGATACGTTCTACTTCAACCCGAAGCCGGACGGTTCGCGGCTCCTCCTGCGCACGCATACGAGCCCGGTGCAAATCCGCACGATGCAGACCAAGACGCCGCCCATCCGCATCATCGCACCGGGCCGCGTCTATCGCTGCGATAGCGACCAGACGCACACGCCAATGTTTCACCAGATCGAAGGTCTCGTCATCGATGAGACCACCCATATGGGCCACCTGAAGTGGGTGCTGGAAGAATTCGCCAAGGCCTTCTTCGAGGTCGACAACGTCACGATGCGGTTTCGCGCCTCGCACTTTCCTTTCACCGAGCCGTCGATGGAAGTCGATATCGACGCCTCGGCGATCGGCAAGCCGGGGCAGTGGCTTGAGATTTTGGGTTGCGGAATGGTGCACCCGAACGTCATTGCCAACTGCGGTCTCGACCCCGAAAAATACCAGGGCTTCGCCTTCGGCATGGGTCTGGATCGCATCGCAATGCTCAAGTACGGGCTGCCGGACCTGCGCGCATTTTTTTCCGCCGATCTGCGCTGGCTGCGCCACTACGGCTTCTCACTGCTCGACCAGCCGACGCTCGGCGGCGGGCTATCGTCATGACGTAGGGCGGAGATCCGACCATGGCGCTGGCCATTCCGCTGATCCTCATGACCGTAGCGCTACTCGTCGCGTTCGGTCTTGGCTCGATCATGGGGCAGCGGCCGCTGGCGCAGCAGCAGGTCTTCGGCGCGCTCGGCGTTGCGGCGCTGATGCTGCTGCCGCTCGCCTACGACGCCATGATCTTCGATGGCAACTGCTATCAGCTCGATGGCTCCGCCGCGCCCTGTTCACTCGGTGAACGTCTCGGGCAAAGCTTCGTGTCCGGTTTTGCCTTTACGCTCGCGCCCGCGCTGCTGTGGGTGCTCGATCTACATCATGGCGATCAACGCCCAGAAGACCCGCTGAACGGAACAATTGCGATGAAATTCACGCTGTCCTGGCTGAAAGAGCACCTGAAGACGACGGCGACGATCGAGGAGATCGCGACGACGTTGTCGGCCATCGGCCTTGAAGTCGAGAGCGTGGAAGATCCCGGCGCGAAACTCGGCGCGTTCACCGTCGCACGCATTGTGGAGGCAAAGAAGCATCCCAATGCCGACAAACTGCAGGTCGTGCAGGTGGAGGTCGCGAAGGGCCAGCCGCTGATGGAAGTCGTGTGCGGCGCGCCAAACGCGCGCGTCGGACTTGTCTCGGTCTTTGCACCGCTTGGCACTTACATTCCGGGCTCTAAGCTCACGCTGGAGAAGAAGCCGGTTCGCGGTGTCGTGTCGAACGGCATGATGTGCTCGGCGGCGGAACTGGAATTGTCGACGGACAGCGAGGGAATTCTGGAACTCGACGCAACGCTCGCCGACAAAGTGGGCAGCCGCTACATCGACGTCGCTGGCCTCAATGATCCTGTATTTGAGGTGAAACTGACGCCGAACCGTCCGGATTGCACCGGCGTGCGCGGCATCGCCCGCGACCTTGCGGCAGCCGGGCTCGGCACGTTGAAACACGAGACCCGCATTCACGGCGTCGAAGGCGCCAAGGACTGCCCGATCGACGTCAAGCTCGACTTTCCGACAGGCGCGGAAAGTGCATGCCCGGTTTTCGCCGCGCGCGTTATTACGGGGGTGAAAAACGGACCCTCGCCGGACTGGCTGCAGAACCGCTTGAAGGCGGTGGGCCTGCGCCCGATCAACGCGCTCGTCGACGTCACGAACTACATCTCCAACGAGCACGGCCGGCCGCTGCATGTCTATGACGCCGACAAGTTGACGGGCGCCATCCACGCGCGGCTCGGCAAGGCTGGCGAGACATTCCTTGGGCTCGACGGCAAAGAGCATGCGGTCGATGAGACCATGTGCGTGATCGCCGACGATAACGGCGTTCTCGGTCTCGGCGGTATCATGGGCGGCGAAGCTTCCGGCTGTACCGACGCGACGAGAAACGTACTGATCGAGAGTGCGTGGTTTGATCCGGTGCGGACAGCCACGACGGGCCGCAAGACCGGGCTCGTTACGGACGCGCGCTATCGTTTTGAGCGCGGGGTCGATCCGCAAACGGTGCTGCCAGGACTCGATCTGGCGACGCAAATGATCGAAAAGATCTGTGGTGGGACCCCGTCCAAGACAAAGGTCGCTGGCAAAGCGCCGCAAACCGCGCGCGTCATCCCGTTCGATACGGACCGGGTCGCAAAGCTGTCGGGGATCGCCATCGAAACGGCAGAGGTCCGGCACATCCTGGAGGCGCTTGGATGCACGCTGGACGGACACGACCATGACATTACGGTGACGACGCCGACGTGGCGGCCCGATCTCCACGGGCCCGCCGATCTCGTGGAAGAGGTGGTTCGCATCGCCGGTCTCAATCGCATTCCGTCGACACCGCTGGAGCGGACCACCGGGATTGCCAAGCCGGTACTGACCGAACGGCAGAAGCGGTCGCGGCGGGCTCGCCGGACGCTGGCCGCGCGGGGAATGGTGGAGGCGGTAACCTGGTCTTTCCTACCGCGCGCGATTGCCACGCACTTTGGCGGCGGGTCCGATGCGCTTGAACTTGCCAACCCGATTTCGGCGGACCTGTCTTCGATGCGCCCGAGCCTGCTGCCGGGGCTACTGATGGGTGCTGCCCGCAACGCCAATCGCGGTCTTCCCGACGTGGCCTTGTTCGAACTGGGGCAGGTTTATCAGGGCGATCAGCCGGCGGATCAGAGGCTTATTGTGGCCGGTATGCGAGCGGGAACCGCGCGCGTGACCGGATCGGGTCGGCACTGGGACGGCGCGTCGCAGCCGGTCAGCGTGTTCGATGCCAAAGCGGATGCGGTCGCGGTTTTAGCCGCGCTCGGGGTTGATCCCGCGAAGGCACAGATCACTCGCGATGCGCCGGGGTGGTACCACCCTGGCCGCTCGGGTACGCTTCGTCTCGGCCCAAAGACCATTCTGGCTCATTTCGGGGACCTGCATCCCGCAACGCTCAAAGCCCTGGACGTGGACGGTCCTGCGGTGGCGTTCGAAGTCTTCATCGACGCTCTGCCGCCGGAGAAGAAGAAATCCCGCGCACGCACGCCGCTTGCCGCCGTCGATCTCCTGCCGGTGCGCCGCGACTTCGCTTTCGTTGTCGATAAGGCCGTTCTTGCCGCAGACGTCGTGAAAGCGGCGGGAGGTGCCGATAAGGCGTTGATAGCAAATATTGTTGTTTTCGATGTCTTCGAAGGCGGAGCACTGGCCGCTGAAGGTAAGAAATCTGTGGCGATCGAAGTGACCTTGCAGCCGACATCCGAGACGCTGACCGAAAAAGACATTGAAGCCGTGTCGGAGAAAATCGTTGCCGGGATCAAATCGGCGACGGGCGGGGAAATCCGCGGCTGACCATGCCACATTGACCGCGTAAGTCTTCTTGCTGACATAAGTCTTCGCGGAAGCTGCAGCGTGGAGATTTGCGAAATGACGTCATCGACGCGCACTCTTGTCGTCCCAAAGCCCGATCTCACACATATTGTGGTCGTCGGCGGCGGCGCAGGGGGGCTGGAACTCGTCACCGCACTTGGAAACAAGCTCGGGCGAAGAAGGCAAAGCGGCCGTCACGCTCGTCGACAAGTCGCGTACGCACATCTGGAAGCCGCTGCTGCACGAGATCGCGGCCGGCAGCATGGACGTCGATCAGCACGAGCTGGAGTACATGGCACAGAGCCATTGGCACGGCTTCAAATTTCGCTACGGCGAAATGATCGGGCTCAATCAGACTGAAAGAGCAAGTCTATCTCGCTGCAACCTTCGACGAAGATGGTCGTGAAGTGACGCCGCAGCGGGCGCTCGTCTACGATATTCTCGTCATCGCCATCGGCAGCGTGTCGAACGACTTTGGAACGCCCGGCGTGAAAGAGCATGCGATCATGCTCGATACGCAGCAGCAAGCGGAACGCTTCAACCGGCGGCTGCTCAATGCCTGCGTTCGGGCGCAGGCACAGGAGGGCCCAGTGCGACCCGGTCAGCTTGATGTGACGATCATCGGTGCGGGTGCCACGGGAACCGAGCTTTCGGCTGAGTTGCATCGCACCGTGCGCGGCATTGCGCAATTCGGTCTCGACAAAATCGAACCGGAAAAGGATATGAAAATCACGCTGATCGAGGCCGCGCCGCGCATCGTGCCGGCCCTACCCGAACGCATTTCGGAAGCAACCACTGAGATCCTGCAGAAGCTCGACGTCGATGTGCGCACGAATTCGCGCGTTACTCGGGTGCGAGCGGACGGCGTAGAATTGCAGAATGGCGATTTCATCCCTTCGGAACTGGTCGTGTGGGCGGCGGGTGTGAAGGGGCCAGCGGTGTTGAAGGACCTTGGGCTGGAGGTCAGCCGCATGGACACACTCGTCGTAAAGCCCACGCTGCAGACGACGCGAAACGAGGCCATCTTCGCCATTGGCGACTGCGCCTATCTGGTGCCTGAAGGCGATACGCATCCGATCCCGCCACGGGCGCAGGCCGCGCATCAGATGGCATCGCACGTCTATCGCCAAATTCGGCGCAAGCTCGAGAACGAGCCGCTGGAGCCGTTCCGTTACCGCGATTTCGGATCGCTCGTATCACTCGGGGAGTACTCGACGGTCGGCAGCCTCATGGGCTTCGTGACCGGCCGGAAGATGATGATCGAAGGTTTCTTTGCCAAGATGATGTATCGCTCGCTGTACAAGATGCACGAGTGGGCTCTGCACGGCTTCTGGAAGGTTACTCTCGATTCCGTTTCACGGCTTTTGACGCGCCGAACGGAGCCTCACGTTAAGCTGCATTAAGCTGGCGAACCGGCAGCGGGCTGCCAAGCTGCTAGACGATTAATCACTCTCTTCACGCCCCACGGAAATTGGGCGGATGGGACGTATATGACGCGGAAGCGACACAACCGTCCACTGGCGGCTTGCGGGGGGATGTGCTACCTCCCCGCCGCAATCGTTGCCGGTGCGCCCGGTTCCAATCCGGCCCCGGCCTATCTCCTGACAGAGATCCATTCATGAAGTTGAGAAATATCGCGATCATCGCGCACGTCGACCATGGCAAGACCACACTTGTCGACGAACTCCTGAAGCAGTCGGGCTCCTTCCGCGACAACCAGAAGGTTGCCGAACGCGCGATGGATTCCAACGATCTGGAACGCGAACGCGGTATTACCATTCTGGCAAAATGTACGTCCGTCGTTTGGAAGGATACGCGGATCAATATCGTCGATACGCCCGGTCATGCCGACTTCGGCGGTGAAGTCGAACGCATCTTGAACATGGTCGACGGCGTTATCGTACTCGTCGACGCCTCGGAAGGTCCGCTGCCGCAAACCAAATTCGTCGTGTCGAAGGCGCTGACGCCGCGGACTGCGTCCGATTGTTGCGATCAACAAGATCGACCGTCCGGACGAACGTCACCTCGACGTATTGAACGAAATCTTCGATCTATTCGCCAACCTCGACGCCAGCGACGAGCAGCTCGATTTCCCGGTGCTCTACGGATCGGGCCGCAACGGCTGGATGGCGCTGGCGCCGGAAGGGTCCGCAGACCGATCTGGCGCCGCTGTTCGATCTCGTTCTGGCGCACGTGCCACCGCCGGCCGTTGACGACGGTCCTGTGCGCATGCTGGCGACGACGCTTGAGGCCGATGCGTTTCTCGGGCCGTATTCTGACCGGCCGCATTACTTCTGGCACCATTAAGCCCAACATGGCTCTAAAGGCGATCCGCCACGACGGATCACTCGTTGAAACGTTTCGAGCGACCAAGGTTCTCGCCTATCGCGGGTTGGAGCGCGTGCCGGTCGATGAAGCCAGCGCCGGTGAGATCGTCGCACTTGCGGGCATGACAGACGCGACCGTCGCGGATACTTTGTGCGATCCCTCCGTGGATCAGCCGCTGACGGCGCAGCCGATCGATCCGCCGACGCTATCCATGACGTTCCGCATCAATGATGGTCCTTTCGCCGGCCAGGAAGGGAGCAAGGTTCAGAGCCGCGTCATCCGTGACCGACTCATGCGCGAAGCCGAGCGCAACATTGCCATCAAGGTCACCGATAGCGATGAGACCGACAGCTTTGTCGTGTCGGGCCGAGGTGAACTTGCAACTCGCCATTCTGATTGAAAACATGCGTCGCGAAGGCTTCGAACTGACCGTTTCGCGGCCGAAAGTCGTTATCAAATCTGATCCGGACACGGGCCAGAAGTTGGAGCCGATCGAGGAGACGATCATCGACGTCGACGATGGCTTCACCGGTGTCGTCGTGCAAAAGCTGTCCGAACGGCGGGGCGATCTCATGGAGATGCGTCCGTCCGGTGGCGGGCGAACGCGAATGGTTTTCCTCGTGCCGACACGTGGGCTTCTCGGCTACCAGTCGGAGCTCCTATCCGACAGTCGCGGCACCGCTGTCATGAACCGTCTGTTCAACTCGTACGCTCCGTACAAGGGTGAGATCCAGGGTCGGCGGCAGGGGGTGCTTATCTCCAATGGAACCGGTGATGCGACTTCGTACTCGATCTTCCATCTCCAGGATCGGGGACAGTTCATGATCGGCGCGCAGGCGCGCGTTTATGAAGGCATGATCGTCGGCGAACATTCGCGTGACAACGATCTCATCGTCAACGTCGTTCAGGGCAAGAAGCTGACCAACGTGCGCGCATCCGGCAAGGACGAGGCGTTGACCCTCGTACCGCCGATGAAGCTGACGCTCGAGAAGGCCATGTCCTACATCACTGACGAGGAACTCGTTGAAATTACACCGGAGACGATCCGGTTGCGCAAGCGCTGGCTTGATCCGAACGAGCGCAAGCGACAGGAACGGAAGCGTGAATCGGAACGCGAAGCGGACGTCGCCTGACGCTAGACGCAGGAAGCTCCCTTTAATTCCCGAAAATCTTCCTGATATTTTGGGAAATCTTCCCATTGCAATAGGCCTGCTGCAGCGCAACATGTCCGGCAGCGGAAGTGTGCGCTTTCTCAGCTTGCGCGTACCGTGAGCCGTTTCCCCGACCGACTTAGCAACCACTTTTTGGAGATCTACTTATGAGAAAGTCGCTCATCGCGATTACAATTCTGGCCCTCTCAACGGGTGTTGTGTCGGCCAATGATAAGCCATCGGCCGACGAAGCTGGCAAGATCGCCGCAACGGCCAAGGCTTGGGGCTGCGCAGGCGGTGAAGGCGAAAAGGAAACTGAAGGTACCGGCGTCTACGAACTCAATGATGTCAAATGCGCCGACGGAGCAAACTACGACATCAAGATGGACAAGGCCTTCAAGGTCATCAGCATCACGGCCGACTAACGGATTTCACATCGTTAATGGCTGGGCGGTTGCCAATCCGGCAGCCGCCTTTTTTGTGGGTCACGACGTGGAGAAGCCGCTTTTGACAAGCACGGCGTCAGGCTGCTTAGTGGGATCACCTCCGTCATCGCGAGATTCCACGTGTCCGCTTCCGAACCTGCCACGGCCGCTGCCATTTCCGAGCGGTCCATCGTTTGGCCGCAGGGCGTCACTCCGACTCCGGAATACGAGGCGGCGATCGCCTATCTGCGCGAGCCGGGCGGGCATCTATTCATCACCGGTCGAGCAGGATCGGGCAAGTCCACGCTGTTGCGCTGCATCCGCGATCTCATCCCCGAAGACATGGTTGTCCTGGCGCCGACAGGGCTCGCCGCCGTCAACGTCGGCGGACAAACCATTCATTCGTTTTTTGGCCTGCCACCGCGGCTGATCAAGTCCGACGACATTCGCCGCAGCCGTAACGGCCAAGTGATGCGGCGGATCAAATTTCTTGTCATCGATGAGGTGTCGATGGTCCGCTCCGACTTGATGTGGGCGATGGATATGTCGCTGCGCATCAATCGAGGGCGACCGCGCGAGCCGTTCGGCGGCTTGCGTCTCATCATGTTCGGGGATCTCCACCAGCTGCCGCCAGTGGTTCAGGAAACGGAAGTTGCGCAGTACCTGGAGAGCGAGCACGGCGGTCCCTTCTTTTTCGCAGCCTCCGGCCTGCGCGAAGGGCTCGGCACGATGCTGTTGGAGCTCAATCAGGTGTTCCGTCAGAGCGACGAGGGCCTGATCCGCGTCTTGAATCGAATCCGAGAAGGCGATGTGGAGGAAGATGATCTGGAGCTCCTCAACGGGTGCGTGCGGCCAGTGAGAACGCTGGGAGAAGGCGACGCCTACGTCATCCTCACTCCGACCAACGCGGCGGCGCAGCGCATCAACATGGCTTATCTTGAAGCTCTGCCAGGACAGGTGCACGTTTATGAGGCTGGCGTAAGCGGGGACTTCAACCCGAATGCGCACCCAACCGACACGACCCTACAGCTCAAACCCGGCGCAAAAGTCATCCTGCTACGGAATGATTCCGACCGGCGATGGGTCAACGGTACCGTGGCGCGGATTGCACGTCTCACCGACAAACAAGTCTGGGTGGACGTCGGGGGTCGCGAATTCGAAATCGAACCAGCCGCATGGGAAAGTCGCCGTTATGCCTACGACAGCGCGGCGGAAAAAATTGTCGAAACGGTCGCCGGCACGTTCAAGCAGTTTCCGCTCCGGCTGGCATGGGCCCTGACGATCCACAAGGCGCAAGGCCTGACACTCGAAAAGGTCTACATCGACCTCGGCCGCGGAACGTTTGCGCATGGGCAAGCTTATGTCGCGTTGTCGAGGTGCCGCTCGCTCGAAGGACTGGCACTCGCACGACCGTTGCGCCCCAGCGACATTTTGTTCGATCCCGCAGCTATGGGTTATCGGAGCCATTTCCCTATTCTATGATCGGGGCGACGACGATGTCGCACAAGCACTTGATTTTGATCAATTTTTTTGCAGCGCACTTGCTTGATATTCTTGATTATAATCAAGTCCCTAGGTTGTCATCCGGAGACGGTTGTTTGATTTTATGTTGCAACGCACAAAAAATATGTTATAGGTCCTGTCAGAGCCGCTCATTCGGCTCATGGAATTCCATCGCTGACGGACGAGCCTAATTTCTCCCCGATGCGTTGGTGAAGCATGCAGCCTTAAATTACGAAGCAAAAAAGCTCAATCAGAGGACTTACAACCATGAACGATCAATTCACCCGTCAGGCCCAGGATATGTTCTCGGCCGCAAAGGACGCCCGCATTCCCGAAAATATCCAGGCCATCGCAGAAGACGGCGTTGCCAAGACCCGTGAAGCTTTCGACAAGCTGCAGACGGTCTCCAAGGACGGCGTCAAGACGATGGAAAATGTGGTGCTGACGGCTCAGGCTGGCGCGCGCACGATCGGCGAAAAGGTTCTTCGCAACGTCGAAATCAACACCGAAGCTGCTTTCGACGCCGCTGAGGCCATTGCAAAAGCCAAGACGGTTCCGGAACTTCTGAAGTTGCAGACAAGCTACGTTCAGCAGCAGCTGACGGCTTCGGCCAATCAGACCAAGGAACTGTTCGAACTGTCCGCCAAGATTGCGCAGCAGACGTTCGAAACGATGAACGCTGCTGCCGCGAAAACCTTCGAGCAGATGAAGAAGACGGCCTAATTTGGCGTCCGTCGTAACAATCCAATGTGAAAGCCCGGGACATGCGTCCCGGGCTTTTTGGTTTCAGCTTGCTGGTCGAATGCAAGTGTTGCGGCAAAAATCCGACACGCTGGCATAGAATTCGCTACACTCCAGGCGAAGTGGAAGTCTGGGTGACGGAGACTCCGATGTTGGGTTGGCGTTCGGACGTGCTCGTTAGACCCGCGAAAATCGCGGATTCGGGTGCGCTGGTGAAAGTCTTCGCCGATACGTGGCGGGGCGCCTATGCCGGCGTCATTCCCTCCGATCATCTCGATGGACTGATCCGGCGCCGTAATAAGACTTGGTGGACCGCAACAATTCGCAGCGGCGACGGCCTGCTTGTTATTGAGCACGAGGGTCAGGTCGCCGGCTACGCCACTTATGGCGCGGCCCGAGGTCGTGGTCGGCACCAAGGCGAGATCTACGAGCTTTATATCGCGCCCATCTATCAAGGTGTCGGCCTGGGCGAACATCTCTTCGAGGCGTGCCGGGCGCGGCTTGACGGCCGTGGTCTGCGCGGCCTTGTTGTCTGGGCATTGGCCGAGAACGACATGGCCGCCGATTTTTACTGGCGCCGAGGTGGACGGCCGTTCAAGAACGTGCGCGAGCCGTTCGGCAAGGCACTGCTCGATAAAGTCGGTTTCGGCTGGGCTTAGCCGCGCAATTGAATTGCTGCTGGTACTCATAGCGGCTGAACCTGCGGGGTAGGTCAGCCAACCCGAGAGTTCGACCTTCTGGTTCTATCTTTCCTGCCCCGCCCTGGGGCAAACTGCGCGCGGCTTAGACCCTCCACCTCCGACACGCGCCAAAACAACAACGGGGCCACTCGATGCGCATCGAAGCTATTCCAGCGGGCAAGAACCCGCCGGACGACATCAACGTCATTATCGAAGTTCCTGTTGGCGGGGAGCCGATCAAATACGAGATGGACAAGGCGTCCGGCACGCTCTTTGTCGATCGCTTCCTGTACACCCCGATGCGTTACCCCGGAAACTATGGGTTCGTCCCCCATACCCTTTCAGCAGACGGCGATCCGATCGACGTGCTGGTCTGCAATACCCGGGCGATCTTTCCTGGCGCGGTCATCAATTGCCGGCCGATCGGCGTGCTGGTCATGGAAGATGACGGCGGCGGGGATGAAAAAATCATCGCTGTTCCAAGCGACAAACTCACCCAACGCTACAGCAAGGTGAAAAACTACTCGGACCTGCCGTCCATCACGACTGAACAAATCGAACATTTCTTCGCCCATTACAAGGATTTGGAGCCCAACAAATGGGTAAAGATCCACCACTGGGGGGATGCCTCTGAGGCCGCGCGGCTGATCAAAGAGGCGATGCAGCGGGCGGCAAGTCCGAAGTAATCCCCAGCCGCTCACCGTGTTCGCCTTGACGCACTTCCCGCTTGGGTTGGCGGTTGCTATATCCCGGCGCAACCGACGGAGCGGAGGCCTCGCGTGCCAGAGATGAAGATCGCCGTGATGGGTGCCGCCGGCCGCATGGGTCGCGAACTTGTCCGGGCCATCGCCGCGGACCCCGCCTGCACCCTTTCGGGGGGGGTGGAAGCGCCCTCCTGCCCGGATCTCGGCCGCGACCTGGGTGAACTCGCCGGACTTGGTGCGAACGGCGTCCGCGTTACGGCAGACGCCCTGGAGCTGATCGCCCGGTCGGATGCGATCATCGACTTCACTTCGCCCAAGGCGACGGTGGACATGGCCGGTCTGGCGGCCAACGCCCGCATTGTCCATGTGATCGGTACGACGGGTCTCGATGCGGTGATGGATGCGGCAATCGCGGCGGCAGCGCGCCACGCCACGATCATTAAGTCAGGAAACATGAGCCTCGGCGTCAATCTCACCGCGGCGCTTACGGAACGGGTCGGCAGCCATTCTCGATGCCGACTGGGACATCGAAATCATCGAGATGCATCACAGGCACAAGGTCGATGCGCCTTCAGGCACAGCCCTGATGCTCGGCAAAGCCGCCGCGAAAGGCCGCGGGGTCGATCTGACGACGGCATCCGTGCGCGTGCGTGACGGGCATACCGGTCCGCGTCGGCGGGGCGACATCGGTTTTGCAACGTTGCGCGGCGGCAGCGTTGTGGGCGATCACACCGTTATTTTTGCTGGCGAGGGCGAGGAGATCTCGATCCGCCATCACGCTTCGGATCGCAGCATCTTCGCCCGGGGCGCGGTGAAAGCTGCGCTGTGGGGACGGGGCAAGGGTCCCGGACTGTTCTCCATGACCGATGTCCTCGGTTTGTGAGAGCGATCGCAGCAACGATGCAGAAGCACCAGCCCAAACCCGAGCATGGACCCAAGCCGCGGACGCTCGTGCTGGTGCGGCATGGTCAAAGCGAATGGAACCGGTTGAACTTGTTCACGGGCTGGCGCGATCCCGACCTGACCGAAAAAGGCATGATCGAAGCCCGATGGGCCGGGCGCGTGTTGCGCGATCATGGGCTGAAATTCGATCTCGCGTTTACGAGCAAACTGCGCCGCGCGCAGAACACGCTCGACATTATTTTGGACGTGATGGGTCAGGCCGGCGTTCCGATCGAACGCGACGCCCGCCTTAACGAACGCGACTACGGACAACTGTCGGGCCTCAACAAGGACGAGGCCAAGCAGCGGTTCGGTGAAGAGATGGTCGCGCGCTGGCGGCGCAGCTACGACATTCCGCCACCGGGCGGCGAAAGCCTGAAGGATACGGCCGCCCGCGTGCTGCCTTACTATGAGACTTTCATCTGGCCGATGGTCGAATGCCGGCAAGTCGGTGATCGTCGCCGCGCACGGCAACTCTCTGCGCGCGCTGATCATGCGGCTCGAGGGACTGACCGGGAGCCGAGATCATTGCCCGTGAGTTGGCGACCGCAGCGCCGATTGTTTACGAACTGGACGCGAGCGGGTCTGTCGTGCGGCGCACGGATCTCGTGACTGCCAAGGGGGGCGACGATGGTATGGGATGACTTGACGCGGGATGCCGAAAACGAAAACGGGCGGGATCGGGATCGGCTCGATCGGCGTCTACATCGGCATTCTTGCCGTTTTGCTCGCGATCTGCTCGACCGGCGGGGGCAATGCCGCAAAAGATGCGACGTTGAAGAACATCGAGGCCGCGAACACTTGGGCGTTTTTCCAGGCCAAGAACATGCGCCGGCACGTGCTGCGTGTCGAAGCCGACAGTCTCGGGCTGCAACTCCAATCCGTTCCCAATCTGACGGCGGACGGCCGGTCGGCGATCGAAGCCAAGATTGCCGACTACAAGAAACAGGATGACATCCTGACGGCGGGGGATGCGGCGAAGCCTGTCGACCAGCGCGAAGGTCTCGATCAGCTTTTCGAGAAGGGCAAACGCTTGGAAGCCGAGCGCGATGTCGCCATGCGCAAGGACCCTTACTTCGATTACGGCGAAGCCTTCCTGCAGATTGCAATCGTTCTGGCGTCCATTTCGATCATCACCCGGGGAACGTTTCTGCTGGCGATCAGCGGAGCGTTGGCAGCGGCCGGGGCTTACTTCACCGCGCAGGGGTTCACTCTGGCCCTGACGATGCCCGGACTAGGCTGACGACTTGGTTCAATCCCGTGAAACCTGCGACGCGACGACCTTGATGGGGCGTCACGCTTGCGAGACGCCCCTACAGCCGCTAGCAGTTTGGCCACATTGTTCGAGAAACGCTCGCGACGGAACCTCCCTTCATGGCCATTAAGAAACTTCTCCTGCTTCCCGGCGACGGCATCGGCGTCGAGACCATGGCCGAGGTGGAGCGGCTGATTGCATTTTTTAACACGCGCAAGAATGCGGTGCGATTCGAGACCGAATCCGATCTGGTGGGCGGAGCCGCATTTGATGCGCATGGCGTCGCCGTAACGGATGCATGCGTTGCCAAGGCCAAGGCGGCAGATGCCGTTATCTTCGGTGCCGTCGGCGGGCCGAAGTGGGCCGGCGTTCCCTACGCAGCGCGTCCAGAAGCCGGGCTGCTTCGCCTGCGAAAGGATCTCGGTCTATTCGCCAACCTGCGTCCGGCTATTTGTTACCCGGCGCTTGCCGATGCGTCGTCGCTGAAGCGCGAACTTGTCGAGGGTCTCGACATCATGATCGTGCGCGAGCTGACCGGCGGCGTTTATTTCGGCGAACCCAAAGAAATCGTAACACTAGAGAACGGGCAAAAGCGCGCCGTCGATACACAGCTTTACACGACGCACGAGATCGAACGCATCGCAAAAGTCGCTTTCGATCTTGCCCGCAAGAGGAGCAACAAAGTCCATTCGGCGGAGAAGCACAACGTGATGCGCACGGGTGTTCTTTGGAAAGAGGTCGTGTCGGCTGTGCACGCATCTTACGCGCCGGACGTTCGTCTGGAACATATCCTGGCCGACAATTGCGCGATGCAACTTGTGCGCAACCCGAAGCAGTTTGACGTGATCGTGACTGACAACCTGTTCGGCGATGTGTTGTCCGACGAGGCAGCGATGTGCACAGGATCTCTGGGCATGCTGCCATCGGCGTCGCTCGGAGCGCCCGATCCCGCAACAGGCAAGCGGATGTCGCTTTACGAGCCGGTGCACGGTTCGGCGCCCGATATCGCTGGTCAGGGCCTGGCCAACCCGATCGCGACGCTGGCCTCGTTCGGCATGGCACTGCGCTACTCACTCAATATGGCAACAGAAGCCGACATCGTCGATCGGGCCATCGCAGCCGTCCTCGACAAGGGTCTTCGGACGGGGGACATCATGCAGCCGGGCATGACGAAGGTCGGCACGAGCGAGATGGGCAAGGCGATTGTCGACGAAGTCACGCGGCTGGTCGTCTAACCTGCTCTTTGTGCACAGAGGGGTCGCCGTGACTTGCAACCATCTTTCTCCGGAGGAAGGCGCCCGATGAGGCGGCCCCGGGCGCGCGAATTGGGCTTGCCGTTTCCTGGTACGACCGGCCCCTTCAACGCCATTACCGACGTTGCCGGCGTGTGCGTTGGCTTCACGACACTGAACGATCCGGCCCGGAGCCTGCGCACAGGCGTCACCGCCATTCGGCCGCGCGATGATCGCGGCGTGCCTGTCCCTGTTGCGGCTGGACATTTTGCGCTCAACGGCAACGGCGAAATGACTGGAACGCATTGGATCGACGACGCGGGATATTTTGTCGGGCCGGTTTGCATTACGAATACACATGGCGTCGGCGCGGTGCACGAGGGCGCGGTACGCTGGATGATCCGCAATTACGACACTTATTTTCGCGACGAGCATGCCTGGGCCATGCCGGTCGTCGCCGAGACCTATGACGGCGTTTTGAACGATATCAATACGCTCGCCGTGCGGCCCGAACATGCCCTTGCCGCCATCGAAGCGGCACAGTCCGGGGCGGTCGCCGAAGGATCGACCGGTGGCGGCAACGGCATGATTGCCTATGAATTCAAAGGCGGCACTGGAACATCGTCGCGGATCATCGAGATGGGCGACTCGCGCGTCACGG
Source organism: uncultured Alphaproteobacteria bacterium (assembly GCA_963742405.1). Lineage (GTDB taxonomy): Bacteria > Pseudomonadota > Alphaproteobacteria > Rhizobiales > Hyphomicrobiaceae > JAGVSR01. The sequence goes on along the minus strand of CAVUMB010000007.1, from coordinate 332,024 downwards.
TCGGCGCGCTGGTTCAGGCCAATCACGGACTTCGGCCATGGCTCACGATCCTTGGCCAGCCGGTTGGCCAGAAGCTGATGCAAGGTCGGCTTTACGATCGCGAGCGCGGTTCGATCATCGTTATCATCGCAACGGACGCGCCGCTGTCGGGCCTCCAGCTACGCCAAACCGCCAAACGTGCGGCGATCGGTATCGGGCGCGGCGGAACTCCAGGCGGTCACAGTTCGGGTGACATTTTCCTGGCGTTTTCAGTTGCCGACGCCGGACCTCTCCCGCAGCTTGCGCCGCCCCAACTCACTAAGACCGAATTCAATGGCGAATTGCTCGACCCGTTCTATCTTGCCGTGGTTGAAGCGATCGAGGAAGCCGTCATTAACGCTCTCGTCGCGGGTGAGGACGTTGCGACCGTGAAGCCACCAGGCGGCGTCTGCCGCGGGATCGATACAGCGGTGCTGGCCGCCATGTTCCGCAGGACCGATAGCTGATCAGTCGATCGATCAGCTGTCGGCCGCTTCGATGGGCACTGGAGCAATCTCGTCACCGATGACAACCGTTGCGCCTTCGAGGATACGCGCTGTGAGACCCCCACGACCGCGTACGGCGCTATAGCCGCCGGAGCCGAAGGCATCTTCCATCCGGCTGCACGGAGCGCACTCGCCAGTGGCTTCAAGTAGAGCACCGCCAATTCTAAAAAGCCGGCGCTTCATCGCGACGAGATTGATCCCGGCGGTGACGAAATTCCGGCGTAAGAGACCGGGATCAACTGTCTCCTGGCCGAGAAACGCTGCGATGGCGGCGAGATCTTCCGAAGCGATCAGCGTCACTTGGCGAGCGCCGTTGTTGCTCGTCTGATAGTGGTCACCTTCGATCCCGCGACCAGCGACCAACACCGCCGACCCGCTGACAGCGAGTGGTGCCCGCCGTTCGGGCCGCACGCCGATCCACGTCAGCCGCCCAGGCCGCACCGGCGACGTGATCAACGCACTCAACAGGGATTGCTTTACAACGGGTGGCGGCATCACGAACGCGACCTTTCCAGACTTCGACCGTCGATTATACGCCGCGAAGACGGTTACGTTTCAAGGCGGCCATACCATCGCGTCGATGATCAGCACGTCCAAGACAGGTCGTTATCTAGAGTGACGAGCGGCTGGGCGGCGGCGTTATGCTCTGCGACAGGGGCGCAGACCGTTTGGACTGTTCATCCAGCCAGGGGGCAGGCTCGTCGCGGAGGGTTTGGGTGACGGCGCCGCCAACATATTGCAGGGCACTTGTGCACGGTGCGCCATCGCGTGTGCAAGCCTCGATTGCGGCATCTTTGACGGCAACAAGGCCCGCACCCATGCGCGCTTGCTGATCCGGCGACGCGGTGACGACCGCGTAGGCGAAGAAGCCGAGCAACACGAATTTATAGAGCCGGGGCATACGCAGGCCCATGAACGGAAGCGGAACTGCGGCACGTTCCCATAGTGCTGGTTAACATTTGATTAATGGGGATATTTCTGACGGGCTCTTACATCGCATTCAGCGCGGCAAAATCTTCATCACACAGTTTGATGCTTGCGGCGGCCGTGTTCTGTTCGAGATGATTGACCTTCCCGGTGCCGGGAATGGGCAGCATGACGGGGCTGCGGCGCAGCAGCCAAGCCAGAGCAATCTGGCTTGGCGATGCCTGATATGTCGCGGACATCCGGTCGAGCTGCGAGCCGGGTTTGGCCAGTCCGCCCGCGGCAAGCGGGAACCACGGAATGAATCCGATCCCGTTGCGTGCGCAATAGTCGAGCACAGGTTCGCTCTTGCGATTGGCAAGATTGAAAAGGTTCTGCACGGTGGCGACGCGAAAATGTCTACTCGCAGCCTCAATATCGTTGATGCCGACTTCACTCAGACCAACGTGGCGAATCAGGCCCTCCTTCTGCATTGCGGCAATGGCGGCGAATTGCGCTTCGCGCGGAACGGCCGGATCGATGCGGTGGAGTTGCCAGAGATCGATGCGCTCTACGGCAAGTCTTCGCAAGCTGACGTAAACCTGCTGTCGCAAGTAGTCGGGACGGCCGAGGGAGTTCCATTCGTTTGGGCCGGGCCTGACGAGACCACCCTTCGTCGCAACAATGATCCCGGAATAGGGATGAAGAACGCGACATAGCATCCGTTCGCTGACTTCAGGACCGTAACTATCAGCGGTATCGATGAAGTTGATCCCGAGTTCTGGAACGCGGCGCAGCGTCCGTTCGGCTTCGGCAGGGTCTTCGGGTTCGCCCCAGATGCCGGCCCCGGTAATGCGCATAGCGCCGAACCCCAGTCGATTGACTGGCATGTCTCCACCGATCAGAAATTGACCAGAGGCGGCGGCGACGCTCTCCATGCGGCTGAAGGTGGCACCGTCCTGTTGCATGTTTGATCTCCATAGAGCCGCCTGGCAACGGCGCGGCGAGCGATCTGGTTCCGCCGACGGGAGAGGTTAGACACTTTCACCATCGACGCAGGTTTTTGGCTGGTTCGAAAGCCATCCCCGCGCGGTCCAATCCGGTTTGCCGGGCGTTGTTTCGACCTGCTCTTCTGTTCGGGCAATGAAATGGAATTCAAAGCAATTTTCGCTGGCACGGCGGACGCGGTAACAGCCGCCACTCGGATCGGCGTCGTAGATAGTACACAGCGTGCCGGCGCGGATCGACCATTTGCCGGCCGAGGCCCGACGGACATCGCGATATGAGATCGAACCGTCCTCGGCATAGGTTTCCTCGAAGGTGTCACCGTTCTCATATTCACCGGCGATGCTGCGGCCACCGAAGGTCGCCGCCAGGTCTTCAGGCGCCATCCAGACGGGATTGGAACTGCCGGCTCCCGCGGTGGCTGTGCAGCAACCGATCACGGTCATGGCTTTAAGAATGCGCATCTGCCCAACCCCACATCTGGCCCGATCACAACACGGTTCATGATCAAGGCTGCGAGCATGATCAATACGAAGCGCGCAGAGAAGTCCAACGAATGGGCGCTCTCGTGGCGAATGACGGCTAACGGCATGGCAACTGCACCCCCACCTGAACTTGAACCTCTGCTGGCACAGGCCGCCGCGACCATCTCCGCCTTGAATCGGGCAGCGAGCCCGCGTAAGGGATCGCTACGCAAACACCTCAGTCGCCTGCGGCTCGCCAATGCTCCGCATTCGGCGGCAAAATCAAGGACCTTACGTCATGGGCTATCGAATTGCCGTCGTCGGCGCCACCGGCAACGTCGGCCGTGAAATGATGAATGTTCTGCTTGAGCGGCAATTTCCGGTCAGCGAAATTCATGCGCTCGCATCGCGCCGTTCGGTCGGTACCGACGTGTCGTGGGGCGACCGGATGATCAAGTGCCAGGATCTCGAGCAGTTCGATTTCACCAAGGCGGACATATGCCTCATGTCGGCCGGTTCGGCGGTTGCAAAGGAGTGGGGTCCGAGGATCGGCGCCAAGGGCTGCGTTGTGATCGATAACTCGTCGTGCTGGCGCTATGACCAGGACGTGCCGCTCATTGTTCCGGAAGTGAACCCAGAGGCCATTCGCGGCTACACGAAAAAGAACATTATCGCCAATCCGAATTGCTCGACGGCGCAGATGGTGGTGGTGCTGAAGCCACTGCATGATGCGGCCAAGATCAAGCGCGTCGTTGTTTCAACCTATCAATCCGTGTCGGGCGCCGGCAAGGATGCCATGGATGAACTTTGGCAGCAGACAAAGTCGAAGTACGTTCCCGGCACCGACGTCGAACCGAAGAAATTCCCCAAGCAGATTGCGTTCAACTGCATTCCTCACATCGATGTCTTCATGGAAGACGGATACACGAAGGAGGAATGGAAGATGCTTGTCGAGACCAAGAAGATCCTCGATCCGAAGATAAAGTTGACCGCGACGTGCGTGCGCGTGCCGGTGTTCGTCGGGCATTCAGAATCGGTGAACATCGAGTTTGAGAATCCGCTCAGCCCGGAAGAGGCGCGCGAGATCTTGCGCAACGCTCCAGGGGTCCTCGTGGTCGACAAGCGGGAACCTGGCGGGTACACGACGCCCGTCGAAGCGGCGGGTGAATTCGCGACGTTCGTGTCGCGCATCCGCGAGGACGCAACCGTGGAGAATGGGCTGGCCCTGTGGATTGTTTCCGACAATCTGCTGAAGGGCGCAGCACTCAACGCCGTCCAAATCGCTGAAGCGATGATCGAACAAAATCTGCTGAAGTCGGCCGCCTAGCTCCTCGCTGCGGTGGCAACACATAAAACCGCCTGCGACGTGGCCGGCGGTTTTTGAATTTTCGAGTTGTCGCGGCGTCGCATTCACACTGCAGGCGGAGTATCTCGAACCTTGCCAAGGGCGGTGATGATTGCACCGAGATCAGCAAGGAAGCGGTCCCGCTGCGCGGGAGGGAGTGCGGCGAGGATGCGCTCATCAACGCGTTGCGCAACGGGACTGGCGCTAAGCAGGGACTTCCAGCCTTCTTCCGTCAGGCGCACGGCATAAGCGCGTGCATCTTCACGGGTGCGTCGCCGGGTCAAAAGGCCCTTTTTCAACATGCGGCGAACGATGTCGGCGAGCGTCGACCGGTCGATGCCAGTCCGCTCGACAAGCTGCGTCTGGCTCAGCCCCTCATTTTGCGACACGGTCAGTAGCACGGCATATTGCCGGGGGGTCAAATCGTCCAAACCCATCTCGGCCTGGAACAAATCGGCGGCGCATTGCCCGGCGCGATGTAGTTGATGGATCGGTGAGCGATCGAGTTGATTCGACGTCGCTGGCCGCGACGTGGTTTCTTTGGCCATTTCTTGCACATTCATGTCGGTGGCTTTCGCTGTGCTCGGTTGGAGCAGGAGAGTTACCGGTTAACGAAAGATACTCTCAACGATTTGAAGAAAATCCAAAATTGTTCCGCCGTCCACCGAAAAGACGGGTGGCATGAACAAAGTCTGAAGGTCTGAACCGGATCAGGCCGACGCAATTTCGAATGAGCAACCCGATGCTTAGCTCAAACTCAACGGACGGCGCCTGCCTGTTATTCCGACTTCAACTCATGTGTTTTGAGAAGGCCCATCTGGGCGACACCGAAGATCATCGTCAGCGGCATAATTCCGAACACCTTAAAACTGACCCAAGTGTCGGTCGAAAAATTGCGCCACACGATCTCGTTGAGGATCGCCAGCAAGACGAAGAAAAGGCCCCAGCGCAATGTCAGTTTGCGCCAACCTTCATCGGTCAAGCGGAAGACGTCTCCGAACAAGTGGCGGAGCATCGAATGGCCGGCGACGAGGCCGCCGAGCAGGGTGGTAGCAAAGATGGCGTTGACGATCGTCGGCTTCAACTTGATGAACAGATCATCTTCGAGCCAGAGCGTTATGCCACCGAAGACGATTACAAAGAAGGCGGAGACCAGAGGCATAATCGCAAGCTTGCCGAACATGACCCTGGACGCCACGATAGAAATAGCCGTGGCAACGATCAGGACGCCGGTCCCCCAGAAGATCCCGGCTCGCGAATTGACGACGAAAAATACGAGCAGCGGCCCCAATTCAACAAGCAGCTTCCAAAGCTGCTGCGGGTCGATTTCCGGATTAGCGGACTTCGCCGTCTCCTCTTTTGCCGACTGCGGATCGCTCATGGGTCCCTCTCAACATCGGCCGCGGGGTGAACGCTGCCGCTCGGCACCGAAGTGGCCAGAGCCCGACTGCAACGTCAAGCCTGCGAATCAGCACCCGGCCGGGCTGCAGCATGTCGAAGGTCAGCGACCGGCTGGGCCGTCGCGGCAGTGGCTACCAGGGAGCTCGTGTCATCATCTTCGTCAGGCGTGGGCAGCCGATGGCGCTGCATCCAACGCGTCAACAACCAGGCATAGAGACCGCTCAGTGGCATAATGAGCGCGATTTTGAAGGCAATCCAAATGTTCACTCCGCTCATCTCGTGGCCCAGAATGTTGTAAATCTGGGTATCGTGAAACGTCAGCCGAACGACTTCGTTCAATACGGCCGTGAACACAAAAAACCACGCGAAGCTGCGCGTGAAGGTGTTCCAACCCTGCTGGGTGTAGTGAAACGTCTTGCCAAAAACGTATTGAAAGAAGTTCCGGTCAAGCCAGAGGCCAATAAAAAGGAACGCGGCGAACATAGCGTTGAAGATTGTGACCTTGATCTGAACCCACATCGGATCGCCGGTGATGATGGTGAGCGCACCAAAAACAATCGTGACCGTCGAGGCGATGAGCGGGAATACCGGCGGGCGGCCGAACATATAGAACATGACTGCGATGGCGAGCATCGTCGTGAGGATGAGCGCCCACGTACCAGTATTGATATTGTACAACGCGTTGACGATGAACATTGTTGCGAGCGGTCCGAACTCGCTGAGAATGTTGATCGTCTGTTCGGCGTTGAACGGAAAAAACCGCCGCTTACGCGACGCCGACGGCGGGGATTTCGATTGGGGCGCGCTCATCATGCAATAATTAGGATCCGGCTATGGCGTTGGCGAAGTCTTTGGCCTTGAACGGCTGTAGATCGTCCAACCCTTCTCCAACGCCAATGGCGTGAACTGGAAGCTGGTACTTGGAGGCGATTGCGACGAGGATGCCGCCGCGGGCAGTGCCGTCGAGTTTGGTCATGACGAGCCCGGTAACGCCAGCGCGCTTACCGAAGATCTCGACCTGGTGCAGAGCGTTTTGGCCGGTCGTCGCATCGAGAACGAGAAGGACGTCGTGGGGCGCTTCCGGATCAAGCTTCTTGAGAACGCGCGTGACCTTTTCAAGCTCTTCCATCAACGCTTGCTTGTTCTGAAGGCGGCCTGCCGTGTCGATGATGAGGATATCGGCCGCAGCCGCCTTGGCCCGCTTCAAGGCTTCGTATGCGAGACCTGAGGCATCCGAACCGATATCACCGGCAATAACCTCGCATTTCGTGCGCTCGCCCCACACCTTGAGCTGGTCAATCGCGGCAGCGCGAAACGTATCGCCGGCGGCGAGAACGACGGATTTGCCTTCGCTTTTGTATTGAGCGGCAAGCTTGCCAATTGTGGTCGTCTTGCCGCCGCCGTTGACGCCCACGACAAGGATCACGTGCGGGTGGTTCGCCGGCGATACGGACAGCGCTTTGGCGACCGGGGCCAAAACCTGCTCGACTTCTGAAGCGAGGATCTCGCGAACCTCATCGGCGGAGATGCCCTTTTCGAAACGGCCCTTGGCGATGCGTTCGATAATTCGGCCGGACGTCTCGACGCCGAGATCGGCTTGGATCAGCAAATCCTCGAGATCTTCGAGTGTCGCTCCGTCGAGTTTGCGTTTGTTGAACAGGCCGGTGATGCCATCCGTCAATTTGGACGACGTGCGTGTCAGGCCGCTCTTCAGGCGCTGATACCAGCTTTTTGGTGGTTCCAACTCAAGCACCGGTGCAGGGGCTGCCGGCTTGCTGTCGAGACCACCATTGGCGACATCTGGCGCAGCATCGCTTGCTTTGACGGCCAGCGTGTCAGAATGGACCTCGAGCGGGGCTTGCCGCGGCTCGGCTTTGTGCGCGGCGGACTTCTCACCAAAGAGCCGCCCGAACAGACCCGGTTGCTTCTTCTCGGCCTCGTTTGTCACGTCCTGACCTCGATCTTCGGTCGGGCTATCGCCGATTTCCCGTCACTTACGCCTGCGGTCAGTGGAAGACTATTCAACATGATCCCGTCATCGCCGACGATTGACACGTTCATTATGACATCTGCACGAACGCAGGTGGGGCAATCGGAGGTGCAGCTCCCAGGGTTCGAAATGCGAATATTCTACGACGGTCTCGGTGGCCAGCCATCAACGTGTAGGTCGAGCCCGCTCTTCCTGACCCAATAGAGCGTCGAGCGCCATGACGTTCTCGCGTTGCAGCTGCGGCATTCGGGCCTGCAGCGGGCCCGGACGAACAGGGCGCTTGCGGCACTGGCCATCATTTTCCTGCCGACAGGGGCGAGCGGACCCAGTCATCCTCGTATTCGAGTTGGACCGGACCTGTCATCAGGATGCGACCGGCCTCGGTCCAAGTGATCTCAAGCGGGCCGCCGGGCAGATGGACGGTGACGGTGCGATCCACGAGCTTTTTGCGCATGGCCGCTACTGCGGCGGCGCAAGCTGCGGTGCCGCAGGCCCGCGTGAGACCGGCACCGCGCTCCCAGACGCGCAGTTTGATCTCGTTGCGTGAGCGAACCTGGGCCAAAGAAATGTTGGCGCGTTGCGGGAAAATCGGATGATTTTCCAGAAGGGGACCGAAACGGGCGAGATCGTAGGCCTCGACATCGTCAACCCAGAATATAGCGTGCGGGTTGCCAACATTGACGACCGACGGCGAGTGAAGGACGGGGTTGTCGATCGGGCCGATTTGCAACTCGATAGCGCGCGTGTCGTGAAATGGCTCGGCCAGCGGGATATCGTTCCAACCGAAGCGCGGCTCACCCATGTCGACCGTGATGCTCGCAATGCTGTCGACCGTGACGTCGAGCAAGCCGGCGCGCGTCTCGAACTTCAGCTTTGGACGACCGGTTTTGCGGTATTCGAGCCAAGCAATGCAGCGGGTGCCATTGCCGCACGCTGAGCTTTCGGAACCATCGGTATTAAAGATCGTCACAAAGGCGTCTGCAGCGGATGTGCGCGGATGACGGAGAACCATCATCTGGTCGAAATGGGAGCGCGGCAGAGCCGCGATAGCGCGAGCATCTTCTGCGGTTAGCGTCGCCTCCGTGCCACGCAGGTCGGCGACGACAATCTCATTGCCCAGACCGTTCATCTTGACGAAATGCAGGCGCGATAGCGCGCTGATATCAGGCTGGCTCATAGGTCGCTATATGGCCGAGACGGCGCAAAAATACAATTGCGGGTCGCGCGCGGTCTGCGGCGACGCGAGGTTGCAGACCTGCACCTGCTCACCTATGTGCACGGCCGAGCCCCCGCTCGCACTCCTAGGAGTTCCTGATGCGCCAGACCCTACTGCCGCTCGCCGCCGCCGTCTTGATCGCCGCCCTTCCCGTTCAAGCTGCGCAGACCGACGCACCTCAGCCTCAAACTGCAACCCGTCTCAACGTCACGACAGTGGCTAAGGGTCTTGCCAACCCGTGGGGACTGCAATTTTTGCCCGACGGTCGCCTGCTCGTGACGGAGCGGCCCGGGCGGCTTCGCATCGTGACACGCGAGGGGAAAATCGGTCCCGCCATTGCCGGCACTCCTGCGGTGTTCGCGAAAGGGCAGGGGGGGCTGCTCGATGTTCTGCTGGACCGCAACTTCGGACCGAAGGGCGGCGAAATCTTCTTGTCGTTTTCGCAAGAGCGGGCCAACGGAGCGGCTGCGACGGCCGTGGCGCGCGGCACACTTGCGCTTGACGATGCGGGCGGCGGAACACTTCAGAACGTCACGACGATCTTCCAGCAACAGCCGGCGATTGCGAATTCGTCCAATCATTTCGGGTCGCGTCTCGTCTGGGCCCGCGACGGTTCGTTGTTCATTACAACCGGCGACCGGTTCTCGGCGCGCCCGGAGGTGCAGAAACCGGACACGTCCATAGGCAAGGTGATCAACATCCGGCCGGATGGATCGGCGGCCCATGCGGACGCTGCCCAGCCCGGTTGGGACGCCCAAGTTTGGTCCATGGGTCACCGCAACATCCAAGGTGCCGCGCTCGATCCGGCCACAGGCGAGCTTTGGACGGTCGAACATGGCGCCCGCGGTGGTGACGAATTGAACCTTACGCAGCGCGGGGGCAACTACGGTTGGCCTATCATCAGCTACTCGAATGAGTATTTCGGCGGGCCGATCGGGGAAAGCACAGCGAAACCCGGCCTGGAGCAGCCAATCTACTACTGGATCCCGTCCATCGCGACATCTGGACTGGCGATCTACTCCGGCGATCTATTTCCCGAGTGGAAGGGCAACATTTTCGTTGGCGGATTGAAGGGCGCGCAGCTGGCCCGGCTCGTCTTGAAGGACGGCGAAGTGGTTGGCGAGGAAACTCTGCTGCAGGATCTCGATCAGCGCATTCGCGACGTTCGCCAGGGTCCAGACGGGGCTATATGGCTGCTGACTGACGACGTTGGTGACGGTCAGGTCCTGCGCCTGTCACCGGCGCTGTAAGTTCAATATCCTCCGGTTCCTCCTCCCGGCGGGCGCTGATCCGTATTGGGAGCTGTTGACGGCTTAGGCGCGTCGACCTGCAACACGCGGACTGTTTCGTTGCGGTCGATCTGGCAATCATTGTTCTTGTCGAGCTGCTTGAACGCGGCGTTTTGCTTACCGGTCATTTCTTCGAGCGTGACTTTGCCGTCGCCCGAAGCATCGTAATAGGAACGGTCGGCAACGGTGAAGAGCCGGTCGGTCTTGGCCATCTTTTCAAATTCGGAATCGTCGAGCGCACCGTCTCCGTTGCCGTCAGACTCCCGCACCAGGCTTGTGAGGTAGTTCTTCCATTCATCGCAGGTGACGGTGCCGTCTTTATCGAAGTCCCATGTCTGGGCGGCGCTGACAAAGGTGCGGTCGACGCTGGACGAGGAGCCGAATGGCGAACCGATGCTGCTGATCGAGGGTGCGGAGCTACAGCCGCAGACGACAAGCGCCGCGGCGGCTGCGCCGAGCAGCCACGCCCGACGGACCGGTGCTGTTAAACGGTTCATGGCTTTTCCCCCGGCGTTGCCTTCGGACCGTGCTCATCCGATTCGCAAACTTTGTCAGGCCGATTGCTTGCGTGCCCCCCGCAAATGCGCAATCGGTGGGGCGGTCCCCTCTCGACTCCCTAACTGCGGAATTGCGGCTTTCGCATGGGATGACAACCGAATGCTGCCGCCGAACGAATGTTGCAATCCAAGGTTGCTGTTACAGCGGCGCTTGATGGGTGCCGTCAGTCCACCTTCCGGTTGACAGCCGGGGCGTAGTCTCCGATTGTCCGGCATAAATCCGGCCCTGTAATCCCAGAGCCGCCGCCCGGTCCTCGCTCCTGCGTTGGTCCGGAGGTCAACATCCGACAGCGCGTTGCGCTCTCGGGTGCCATCGTCATTTGTGCGCGGGTCACTCGATGTTTCAAAGCCTTTCGGACCGGCTGTCAGGCGTGCTCGATAAGCTCCGCGGCCGCGGTGCGCTGACTGACAGCGACGTGGCCGAAGCGATGCGCGAAGTGCGCCGGGCGCTCCTTGAAGCCGACGTGGCCCTCGACGTCGTCAAGGACTTTACGGAAGCGGTGAAGGCCAAGGCTGTCGGCGCCGATGTCGTCAAGTCGGTGACGCCTGGCCAGATGGTCGTCAAAATCGTCAATGACGAACTCGTCCGCATTCTCGGATCGGATGCCGAACCGATCGACCTGACTGCGGTGCCCCCTGTTGCGATCCTCATGGTCGGCCTGCAAGGCTCGGGCAAGACGACCACAACGGCCAAAATCGGCTACCGGTTGACGAACCGCGATCGCAAGAAAGTGCTTATGGCGTCGCTAGACACGCGCCGTCCGGCCGCGCAGGAACAGCTGCGCGTTCTGGGTGAGCAAACCGGCGTTGCCACGTTACCCATCATCGCCGGCCAAACGCCGCTGCAGATTGCCGACCGGGCGATTGCGGCGGCCAGGCTCGGTGGGTTTGACGTCGTTCTCCTCGACACCGCCGGCCGCATTACGCTCGACGAAGAACTGATGCAGGAAGTGGCCCAGGTGAAAGCCGCCACCAACCCGCACGAAGTTCTACTCGTCGTCGACAGCCTCACCGGCCAGGATGCCGTCAATACAGCCAAAGCGTTCGACGAACGCCTGTCGATTACCGGTACGGTTCTAACGCGCGCCGATGGCGACGGCCGCGGGGGCGCTGCGTTATCGATGCGGGCCGTCACCGGCAAGCCGATCAAGCTTCTCGGTGTTGGTGAAAAGTGGGACGCACTGGAAGATTTCGATCCCAAGCGGATCGCCGGCCGCATCCTGGGGATGGGCGATATCGTCGGCCTCGTTGAAAAAGCGGCCCAGTCCATCGACATCGAAAAGGCGACGAAGATCGCCCAGAAGATGAAGAAGGGCGAGTTCGACCTCGATGATTTGTCCGAACAGCTCAAGCAGATGGAAAAGCTCGGCGGCGCGGGCGGCATCATGGGCATGTTGCCCGGCATCGGTAAGCTCAAAAGCCAGATCAACGAGAGCGGTTTCAACAAGGATGTCACGCGACAGCGCGCCATCATCTCGTCGATGACTGCAAAAGAGCGGCGACTACCGAAGGTGCTGGATGCGAAGCGCAAACGGCGCATCGCGGCAGGCTCCGGAACGCGGGTTGAAGACATCAACAAGCTGCTCAAGATGCACCGTCAAATGGCGGACATGATGAAGTCGATGGGCAGAAATCCCGGTCTGATGGGCAAGATGGCGGGCGCGCTCGGCATTTCACCGATGGGCATGGGCAAAGGGCCCAGTGAAGCCGAGCTGATGAAGATGCAGGAAGAACTCGCGGGCCTCGATCCCAAGGCGCTCGAGCAGCTGCCGGCCGAACTCAGAGCTTCGCTGCCCAAAGGTGGTCCCGGCCTTGGTGGTCTTCCGTCGAAAGGCCTGCCCGGGCTTGGCGGAGGCGCTCTGCCGGGGCTGGGAGGCGCACCGCGCTTTCCGGGCCTGCCCGGCAAGAAGAAGTGACGGATGCGAACGCCATGACACCCGAACTGTCGCCTGAGATTTGGAAGATCGCGATCCCGATGTCGACGCTGTTCATGGCTTTCGCTTCGGCCATGTTCGGCTTCCTAGCCTGGCGCGGTGAAGGAGCGCGGCGGCGGGCCGAAGCACGCCGGCTCAGACTGGAGTCCACTGTTGACGATCTTGCCGAACTTTTCGCTGCGATCCCGCACACGACCGCGAAATGGGATCAGGCGTTCACCGACGTCTTCGTCGAGAAGGTGTGCAAGGTGGATTTCAAGATCGACGATGACAACCCGCACGCGGACGAACTCGTTCGCGCGATTCAGAACATTCTCCCGCGGCACGCAACAAACCGCGACGAGGAGCACATGACGAAGTACAACGCCGCCCGCATCGTGGCGAAGAAGTACCTCGACGTGGAGTGGAAACGCTTCAAAACCGAAACCGGAACCAAGACCTGACCTAGAAAGGACACTCACTATGGCTGCAAAGATCCGACTTTCGCGCGGTGGCGCGAAAAAGCGTCCCTACTATTACATCGTCGTAGCGCACACCGCGTCGCCGCGTGACGGCCGCTACATCGAACAGATCGGGACGTTCGATCCGATGCTGAAAAAAGACAGCCCTGATCGGGTGAAGCTCGATGTCGAGCGGGCGAAGCATTGGCTCGGTGTGGGCGCGCAGCCGACCGACCGCGTCGCGCGTTTCCTCGATGCCGCAGGCCTGATCAAGCGCACGCCGATCAAGAGCGTGCAGAAGGCCCTGCCGAAGAAGAAGGCGCAAGAGCGCGCCGCCGCCGTCGCCGAAAAGGCCGCCAAGGCCGCAGAAGCTGCTGCCGGCTAAGTTCGCTGAGTTTCAGCTCGGTCCAGAGAAGGGGGCCCCGTGCCCCCTTTTTTTCGATGGTGCCAAGAACAGAATAAGCAGCAGCACTTCGGGAGCCGCACCGTGACCCTTGTATTTGACGTCATCGCCATGGTGGCGGCATTTATCTCCGCAATCCTCTGGTTCATGGCGAGCGGTAAATCGCTTCGGCGCGTCCAGCGAAAAGAGGTCATCGACGAACACGACATCAATCGCATCGTTACGGCCTTCAATCGCAATCAAATCCTCAATGCGCGGGCCGCGCTGGCGACCGCAATCTCCGCTACGGCAGTGGGTCTGCGGTTTGTCGTCCAGATCGCTGGTGGTAGCTGAACGATTGATTGTTCAAATCATGAAGGTGTTATGCAAAATCTGGCCTAGCCTTTGCTGAACACTGGTCATGAGCGGATTGAAGCGGGTTCTCGATCGTCTCGGGCTGAAACAAATTGAATTTGCTCAACTCCTTGATGTCTCGCCGCGAACGGTGAGCTTATGGGCGACCGGCACCGTTGGCATACCCGGTCCGGTCAAGGCGTATCTGCGCATGTTGCAGACCTGCGAACCCCCGCGGCGGGCGGCGGAGATCGCCCGGCTGAGAACCGACCAGCCGGGCGTTGACGACGGTTTATACAGCCTCAGCTACGCGGCATCGGTCGCTGACGGCGTGGAGGCCGTTACCGGCGACGCCGTGGCCTTGCTGAAGGCGGGTCGCATCGTTGGCTCCGACAACGGGGGCGGCACCTTCGAGGGCACGTATCGATTTGACACTGTGCGGCAGACCAATCATTTCCATGTCTGGTTGCGCGTGCCGCCGGCGGGTGAACTGGTGACTGGCCTTGCCGCCGGCGAGGCCGGAGCGATCGTCGAAGTCATCGCCGATCTCGTCCGGCCGGGTCCAGTCGCCTCGACAGTCGCTGAAGTCGCCGGGAGGCCTTTCGGTTTGACGCTTGCCTACCTCGGACCACTGCCGAGCTAACGCGATCTCTATTCTGATTCTTGGGAACCCTCGAACCATGACCGATCCTAACCGTCTCATCCTCCTTGGCGAGATCGGTGCAGCGCACGGGATCCGCGGCGAAGTTTCGATCCGTACCTTCACCGAGAACCCGGCCGACATCGCTGCGTATGGCCCGCTCTCGGACAAGACCGGAAAACGCTCATTCACGATTGCAGGATTGCGGATCACGCCCAAGGCCGTCATCGCGCGGTTCAAGGGAGTGGAAGATCGAACAGCGGCGGAGAAGTTACGTAACATCGGCCTCTACGTGACACGCCGTTCGCTGCCCGAGTTGGAGCCTGGCGCGTATTACCATGAGGATCTTGCGGGGCTCACGGTGGTCGATGCCAGTGGCGCGGAAGTGGGCTCGGTTCTCGGGGTCGTTAATTTCGGCGCGGGTGATCTTATGGAAATTGCGCGGCCACAGGAGCGCGAAACGCTTCTTCTTCCATTCACCGACGCGGCAGTTCCCAACATCGATTTGGCAGCGGGCCGCGTTACCGTCGTGGTCCCCGCATATGTCGACGCAGAGGCTACAGAAGCGGCTGCCGATGAAATCGAGCCGATCAAGGAGTAGCAATGCGTAAGATGTTTATATCCTGGCTCTTTCTAGCTTCGGTATCGCTGGCGCTTGGCACGAATGCACCGGTCCAGGCCGATACGGCATCGCCTCTGTCGGGCGTCGAAGCCGAACTGCGAAGAACTTTTCCAAAAGTTCCACTCGTCGCGCCCGCCGACCTCGACAAACTGGAGAAAAGCGGCACGGGCGTGGTTATCCTCGATGTGCGCAGCGAGCAAGAATTTGCGGTGAGCCACATCGCGGGTGCGCAGCGCGTCGATCCGGGCTTGTCTGCAGCGCAGTTCAAGGCGACGCTGGGCGGGCAGATCGCGGGCAAGACGATTGTGGTGTACTGCTCTGTTGGACAACGCAGTTCAACGCTTGCTGATCGGATCGGGGACGTTGCGAAACAATATGGCGCGGATGGTGTCTATAACCTTCAGGGCGGCATCTTCCGATGGCACAATGAAAGCCGTCCACTCATTGGGCCGGCGGGCGCGACTGACGAAGTACATCCCTACAGCGCCAGCGCGGCACGTCTGATCGAGCGCAAAGACGGTATTGCCTACGCGCCTGGGTCGTCGAAAGCAGCGGCAGCAAAGTAAAGCGGGTCAAATCGGGTCGCCGCGCAAAAGCCGGGGTAAATCGCCCGACAAGCCAGCGGCTTGCGTCACCAGCGCCTGTTTGACGGCCGGCAGCCGGTCAACAAGACCGAGACCGACGTCGCGGACTGCGCGGACAACGGTGTTGTCCGATGAAAAGATGCGGTTGAGGCCATCGAACGTCGCGGCCGAAACCGTGCTGTCGAACCGCCGCCAGCGCTCATACCGCGACAGGATCTCGGCGCTGCCCGGGTCCAATCCAAGGCGCAAGGCGTCGATCAACACTTCAGCCAGGGCGGCGGCATCGCGCAATGCCAGATTGAGTCCTTGGCCAGCAATCGGATGCACGCCATGCGCAGCGTCGCCGACTAGCGCGAACCGGTCTGCGACATAGGATCGGGCGAGGTGCATGGACAGCGGCCATGACTGGCGGCCGGCCACCATCGTGACTGCGCCCAGGCGACCGCCAAATCTCTTTTCGACTTCGGCAACGAAAGACGCATCGTCGAGGGACAGGATACGGCGAGCTTCGGCTGTGTCTTCGCTCCAGGTGATGCACGAGCGATTGCCCGTGAGCGGCAGGATGGCGAACGGGCCGGCGGGGAGGAAGTGCTGCACAGCGGTGCCCTCGTGCGGGCGTTCGTGGGCGACCCAGGTTACGATTCCTGTTTGCGCGTACGGCCAGCCAATAATTTTGATGCCGGCTTGTTGGCGCAGCGCGGACTGCCGGCCCTCGGCCGACACCAGCAAGCGCGCACGCAGGCGCCGGTCATCCGCGAGGCTCAGCGAAACCCCAGACGCGTCCGCTGCGAAGTGTGCCACATCGGCGGGAGCAAAGCGGTCGATGCAAAGGTATTCGGCGACGCGGACGGCCAGGGCCGCGACGATTTCGGACGCAGGGACGATATGGGTCGCGGGCTCGCCATCATCGATGATGTTGTCGTAGGTGAGGACCACGGGCCGGATGCCATCGTCGAGACGGCTGTCGGTGAGTTCGATGCGATACACGGGCTGCGCATGTGGCGAGACGGCTTTCCAAAGGCCGAGTGCCTGCAACATATGTCGCGACGCAGCCGAAAAAGCGTAGGCACGCACGTCATCTTTGCTGGAGGGAGGCGGCCAAGCGCGATCTATGAGCGCAATACGAAGTTCGCCTTCGGCGGCTTCCGCCAGCGCCAGGGCCAGCGACAAACCGGCCGCGCTCGCCCCGGAAATGATGACGTCATAATGGGAGACAGGTGAGGACATCGAGCCCGCCTTGCTTGACACGCCGTCGACCTCGTTTGCCAATGGACTACAATATTTCTGGATAGCATCCCTGACTGGAAGCGTCATGTCCGATACGTCCCCCACATCCCCCGCTTTGGCGTCGCTCCTGTCGATCCTGGATCTGGAGCGGCTGGAGCAAAATTTGTTTCGCGGTCGCAGCCCGTCGGACGGTTGGCAACGCGTATTCGGTGGACAGGTCCTCGGCCAGGCGCTGGTCGCGGCATGGCGGACCGTTGAGGAGGGGCGGGCTGCGCATTCGCTGCACGGCTATTTCCTGCTTGCCGGCGATCCCCAGCACCCTTTGATCTATGACGTGGAGCGGACCCGGGACGGCGGCAGCTTCTCGACCCGGCGCGTGAAAGCGATCCAGCACGGTCGGGTCATCTTTACCATGAGCGTCTCCTTTCACCGTCCGGAGGATGGGTTCGAGCATCAAGCGAAAATGCCGGACGTGCCGCCACCCGAGGCGCTGCCAAGCGCGCAGGAGCTGATTGCGCGCTTCGTCGATAAGCTGCCCGATAACATGCGAAGCTACTGGAGCCGCGAGCGACCAATCGAGATGAAGCCGGTCGACGTTCGCCGGTATCTCAGCAACGAACCGGCCGAACCGCAGCAGGCCATCTGGATGCGGGCGGCCGGTGTTCTGCCGGACGACCTTGCGGTCCATCAGTGCGTGCTCGCCTACGCCTCGGATTTCACATTGCTCGATACGGCGCTGATTGCCCACGGCAAGGTGCTGTTCGATCCGCAAATCCAACTCGCCAGCCTCGATCACGCCATGTGGCTGCACCGGCCATTCCGGGCCGACGATTGGCTGCTCTACGCCCAAGACAGCCCGACGACCCACGCCGCTCGAGGTTTTTGCCGCGGTTCGTTTTTCGACCGCCAAGGCCGACTGATTGCGTCGGTCGCACAAGAAGGGTTGATCCGCCGCCGGAACACGGCGTTCGTGGTCAAATAATGGGCTGTTGAGTTAAACTGCATATTATTTGTGCTGTCCGACGGCTTTGGAGCCCTGCCGGAGTCAAGCTGCACAACATTAAGTCAATCGTTTTCATTAGGTTAGCACCAAATCCCGAAACTGGCACAGGACTTGACTCCTTATTCGGCGTTTTGCGGATCTTTGCGGGTCCGAAAGCGGAAAAGGCCATGCCCGCGTGCAAGCGGGCCGCGGGCCATATGACTTAAAAGGGGGTGCTCAGATGAAACTCATCACTGCGATCATCAAGCCATTCAAGCTGGAGGAGGTCCGCGCCGCACTGACCGAGCTTGGCCTGCAGGGCATGACCGTGACCGAGGTCAAGGGTTACGGTCGCCAGAAGGGCCACACGGAAATCTACCGTGGCGCCGAATATGCCGTCAGCTTCCTGCCGAAGGTGAAGATCGAGGCGGTGGTGCCGTCCGCTCTCGCTCGCCAAGGCGATCGAGGCCATCACCCGGGCCGCCAAAACCGGCCAGATCGGCGACGGCAAGATCTTCGTCTCGCCCATCGAAAACACCGTCCGCATCCGCACCGGCGAATCCGACGACGAGGCGCTCTGATCTCATTCCGACCGTTTCGCAATAGCATCCATAACTGGGGAGTTACCAAATGAAGTTAGTCCTACCAAGCTGCACCGGCCGCCTCGCGGGCGCCGCGGCGGCTCTTGCCATGCTGGCGGTTCCCGCCCTGGCGCAGGACGCGGCGCCGCCGACACCCGAACAAGGGCGACATGGCCTTGATGATGATCTGCACCGTGCTCGTGCTGCTCATGACCGTGCCCGGCCTGGCGCTGTTCTACGGCGGTCTGGTGCGCACCAAGAACATGCTGTCGATGTGCATGCAGGTGTTCGCCACGATGTGCCTCGTGATGATCATCTGGGTGACCTACGGGTACTCGATGGCCTTCACCAACGGCGGCGCGCTCAACGACTTCGTCGGCGGCTTCGGCAAGGTCTTCCTGTCGGGCGTCGACGTCGACGTCGCTCGCGGCGACGTTCTCCAACGGCGTCTACATTCCGGAATATGTCTACATCGTGCTTCCAGATGACCTTCGCGGCCATCACGCCGGCGCTCATCCTCGGCGCGATCGCCGAGCGCATGAAGTTCTCGGCCGTGCTGCTGTTCATGGCGCTGTGGGTCACGTTCATCTACTTCCCGATCGCCCACATGGTCTGGTACTGGGGTGGTCCCGATGCCTTCGGTAACGCCGCCAAGGCCGTTGCCGCCGCCGCAGAAGGCGATGCAAAGATCGCTGCACAGGCTGCACTCGACGGCGTTCTCGCCGACGCGGGCCTCATCTTCAAGTGGGGCGCTCTCGACTTCGCCGGCGGCACCGTGGTGCACATCAACGCCGGTATTGCTGGCCTTGTCTGCTGCATTCTGCTCGGCAAGCGCGTCGGTTATCGGCAAGGAAGCCATGCCTCCGCACTCGCTGACGATGTGCATGATCGGCGCCGCGCTGCTGTGGGTCGGCTGGTTCGGCTTCAACGTCGGCTCGAACCTCGAAGCCAACGCTTTCGCCGGTCAGGTGATGATCAACACGTTCGTCGCGACGGCCGCTGCTGGCCTGTCGTGGATGATCGTGGAGTGGCTCGCCAAAGGCAAACCGTCGCTGCTCGGCCTCGTGTCGGGTGTCGTCGCCGGCCTCGTCGCGATCACACCGGCTTGCGGTTTCGCCGGCGTCATGGGCTCGATCGTCCTCGGCCTGGTCGTGCCGATCGTCTGCTTCGTCTTCTGCACGGCGATCAAGCACGCTCTCGGCTACGACGACAGCCTCGACGTGTTCGGCATCCACTGCGTCGGCGGCATCATCGGCGCCATCGCGACGGGCCTCCTCGTCAACCCCGACTTCGGCGGCACGGGTATCCCGGACTACATCTCCAAGCCAGGCGAATTGACGACGGCTGCCTACGACATGGTCTTCCAGGTCACGGCGCAAGCCAAGGCTGTCGGCTGGACCCTGCTGTGGTCGGGTGTCGGCTCGGCGATCCTCTTCACGCTCGTCAACGTCATCGTCGGCGCTCGTCCTTCCGAAGAGAAGGAGCGCGAAGGCCTCGACATCACGGATCACGGCGAGCGCGCGTACAACTACTAAGTTTGAGGGCGGCCCGCAGGCTTCGATCTCGCGGGCCGCCTGCATGTTTCTCCCGAGCACGGCCTTCCCCTAGACGTGCTCCTGCCTGGACCTGGACCGCGCAAGCGCTCCGGGTCTTTTTTTTGCGTCATTGAATTTCATGGAATGTGGATGCGCGCGCCGGACCGCAGATACGACAGCACGCGCAGAAGGTCGGGCCGGCGTAGAGCGATGCAGCCTTCCGTCGGAGCAAAACCTGGCCGGGCGACATGCATAAAGATGGCGCTGCCACGGCCGCGAATGCGCGGGCGGCGATTGCAGTCGAGCACGACAACGGTGTCGTAGAGACTGTCGGTCCGCCACATCTTTTCGGCGGATGCGGGATAGGGGTGGCGGATGCGACGATTGTAGTTGCGGTCGGTCGCGGCATCGCACCAGCCATCGGCGGGTGACATAATCTGGAGGGGCAAACCAGTGCGCGGGCGGGGGTAACGGTCGGGGCGGTACATGACACTTTCGAGCCGATAGATACCGGACGGGGTTGCGCCGTCGCCCTCTCGTTTGAGCGCGCGGCAACCGGTCCGGCCAAGCGCGCACGGCAGGGTCTGGCCGGCGACCACCAGGACACCCCGGGTGGCTGCGCGCGATATCGCTCTCACAAACAGTTGACCTCGTCGCGGCTTTCTCATCATTTTCCTTCTCGCGATAACTTGTCAAAGCTCGCCCTGCCAGGGGCGCCTGAGCTTAATGTCAAAAAAACGGATAAAAGCGACCCGGCGGGAGCCGGACCCAGCGGTGCAGCCGCCGCGCCGGGGGACGAAATTTCCGAGACACTGAGAGGCACATAATGACTGCACGCCGTATCCTGCTCGTCGACGACGACGAGGATCTGCGCGGCTCGCTGAAGGATCAACTATCGCTTTATGACGAGTTCGACGTCTTCGACGCCAACAATGCGACGAAGGGGATCGAACGCGCTCGCGCCGATCAACCGGACCTTCTCGTGTTCGATGTCAATCTGCCCGACATGGACGGGCGAGAAGCGGTCAAGCAACTGCGCAAAGGCGGCTTCAAATCACCGATCATCATGCTGACGGCGAATGATTCCGATGCCGACCAGATCCTTGGTCTCGACTCAGGCGCCAATGACTACATCACGAAGCCATTCAAATTTGCCGTGCTGTTGGCCCGGATCAGGGCTCAGTTGCGTCAGCATGAGCAGAGCGAGGATGCAATATTCTCAATCGGCCCGTACACTTTCAAACCGGCGGCGAAGATCCTGCTCGACGACAAAGGCAGCAAGGTGCGGCTGACGGAGAAAGAAACGTCGATCCTCAAGTTTCTCTATCGGGCGGGTGACAAGGTCGTGCCGCGCGACACGCTGCTTCTTGAGGTCTGGGGTTACAATGCCGGCGTGACGACGCACACTCTTGAGACGCATATCTACCGACTGCGACAGAAGATCGAAAAAGACCCATCAAACGCGGAGATTTTGCTGACTGAGAGCGGTGGCTACCGGCTTGCTCCCTAACGGTATGCGCGAGCCGATTTGACTGGCGCGGAGCCGACTACTGCGCGCCGTCTTATATTGTTCGTCAACCGTCTATCCCCAGACCCATCCACAGCCCACTGGACCACGTGTTCCGAATCAGGGGACCGTCTCGTGGTGATTATTGGCGGCGCCCGACAGTGGCGCTGCGAAGTGTGTGGAACCTGGATCATGGCGATCGACACGTTTGTGCAGCCGATGCTGAAGCTCGACATTTTCCAGGGTTTGCGTCCACTGCAAATCACCGAAATCGCGCGTCGCGCCTATCGCGTTGTCTATAAGCCCGGCGACGTCATCATTCGCGAAGACGAAGATGGTGACGCCGCGATCATCATTGTTTCGGGTGATGCTGTGCGGATTGCAGGTCCTGGCATGTCCGAGCCGGCAGAGGCCGTGCCACCGGGATCGCTGATTGGCGAAATGGCCATGCTGATCGAGACCCGCCATTCGTCCACTGTTGTAGCTCGCACGCCTGTCCGCGCACTCCGTATCGCCCGCGAGGATCTGCAGGAGCAGATGATGGACGACGCGGCTTTGGCCGACCATTTCGTGCAGCGGATCACGTCGCGTCTGTCCGTTGTGCTCGACACACTAAAGTCGATCGACGCAATGGTTTCCGATTCGGGTATGCCGGCGATGCTGGTGGGGACCCGGTCGGCACTGCAGCCACATATTCATTAGACTATCGATTTAGCTTTTAGGTGGCGCTTTCCGACTCCACGGTGGGGAGCCGGCCGGAAAGCGCATCTTGGTGGCGCATTCCGACATCCCGGTGGGGAGCCGGCCGGAAAGCGCATCTTGGTGGCGCATTCCGACATCCCGGTGGGGAGCCGGCCGAAAAGCGCGTCATGGTGGCGTGTTTCGACATCCTGGTGGGGAGCCGGCCGGAGTGTGTCGAGGGCCTTATTTACTGGGTTTTCGGCCTCGTAAGGGGGAGGCCAAAAGAAAAGCGCCCAACTCCGGGGGGCGAAGTTGGGCGCTTGCGCTTTCGCGCTAGGCACCGGGAGGGAAGCCGATGCCTCAGGCGCGTCGTTCGGGTAGACGGGGGGGAGCTACCGAAGTTTAGCGACGCGACCTGTCTGGCTGTTATTTAAGCGCAGGTTGCCTGTTTTCAATAGACCCTCTCGCGGTAGATCACGAAAACGTGATCTATTTTTGCGGGGTTATCCCCAGCGTTGACTTGCCAGATGCCGAACCGCCACAGCGAATGATCAACGTTCAGTGCGGCTGTGCAAGCGGATTGTTATTAATTCCTTCGATTTTGAAGGCAGTAGGGTCAAGTTTATCGCCTTTGACCACGTTGGCGATTTCAACGCGGGTTTCGATGCCCTGGGCGTCGGTGGTCACCCATTCTTTCAATTCAATACCCGGTTTTGTAGCCAAGTAGACCTTGATCCGCCCGGGCGTATCGGGGCTTTTATCCATCAATGCCACCACCATCAGGTCTTCAGCCTGTTGAACTTCCATGATTTTTGCGTCTCGTACGAGATCGACATCTTTGCGCAGTAGCAGCCGGAACGGTGTTTGATCGAGCTGAATGCGGTCTTCATTGCGCAGGTCGAGATCCTGGATCGCCAGCTGTTCGCCGTCGGAAATGATGATCTGCTTGGACGGCAGCGCATAGTCGAAGCGGAATTTGCCGGGGCGAAGGAGCGAAAACTTGCCCTTCATTTTCTTCTGGTCCGACGTCGTCTGGACGAAGCTTCCCTGGAGGGTCGTCAACGCGTTGAAGTAATCGCTGACAGCCTTGACCACTTTCGTTTGAGATTCGTCGAGGATGATGCCTTGATTTCCCGCTGATATTTCCGCGTTCCAGGCAGATCCCGCGGCGGCAGCCGGGCTGGCAGGTGCTGCCGCAGGGGCGGCTGGGACCGGCGGCTTGGCGTCTTCTGCCGAGGCTGTGACAGCGCAGGTCATGATTGCAGCCAGGATCAAGCCGAGACCGGATGCCTTAGCGATCCACATTCTATCCATCCCCCAATACGTCGATCCGACCTTGTGCAACGCCTGAGCGAATGTCGGAACAATGCGACGAACTGAGGGCCAAAGCCCCCGGCTCCGGGCTTTTAGTAGCGGGTTTTAGCAAAGCCGCAACGGGGCAGGTGGGCGCGGGCGCCGATCAAGCCGCAGGCTGTAAAACTTCGCGGCGGCCGATGCTGTTGGCCGGCGAAATAAGGCCGTCCTGCTCCATTCGTTCGATGATATCGGCGGCTCGGTTATAGCCGATGGAGAGGCGGCGCTGGATGTAGCTGATCGAGACTTTCCGTTCGCGCATGACGAGGTCACGGGCGCGTTCGTACAAATCATCGCCAGTTCCAGCGCGCCCAACGACAGCGTCGGGTCCAGATGCGAGACCCGACGAACTGGTGATGCCATCGACGTAGTCAGGTTGGCCGTGGCTTTTGAGATAGGCCGACACCGCTTCCACCTCCTCGTCGGAGACGAATGGACCGTGGACGCGCGTCACGGCGCCAACGCCGGTCGAGAACAGCATGTCCCCCTGGCCCAGCAGTTGCTCGGCGCCTTGTTCGTTGAGGATCGTGCGGCTGTCGATCTTCGACGTGACCTTGAAGCTGATCCGCGTTGGGAAGTTGGCCTTGATGGTGCCCGTGATGATGTCGACGGACGGACGCTGCGTCGCCATGATGAGATGAATGCCGGCGGCGCGGGCCATTTGCGCCAGACGCTGCACGGCCTGTTCGATTTCCTTGCCAGCGACGATCATCAGGTCGGCGAATTCATCGACGACGATGACAATGTAGGGCATTGGTTTGGCGTCGATCACTTGCGTTTCAAAGCGCGGCTCGCCGGTTGCACGGTCAAAACCCGTCTGCACGGTGCGGGCCAGCGTTTCGCCGCGCGCGACCGCAGCTTGAACGCGCTGATTGAAAGCTTCGACGTTGCGCACCGACAGCGCGGCCATACGCTTGTAGCGTTCTTCCATTTCGGAAACGGCCCAGCCGAGTGCCGCGACCGCTTTGTGCGGGTCGGTGACGACAGGCGTCAAGAGATGCGGAATGCCGTTATAGACGGACAACTCTAGCATTTTCGGATCGATCATGATCAGACGGCAGGCGTCGGGCGGCAGCCGATACAAGAGTGACAGGATCATCGCATTAACGCCGACGGACTTGCCCGAACCCGTAGTGCCCGCGACGAGCAGATGCGGCATGCGGGCCAGATCGGCGATGACGGGATCGCCGCCGATCGATTTGCCGAGCGCAAGAGGAAGGATTGCTTTCGAGTGACGGAACGCGTCGCTTTCGAGCATTTCGCGCAGGACGACTGCATCGCGCTTCGCATTGGGCAGTTCCAGACCAATGACATTGCGGCCCGGCACAACGGCAGCGCGAACGCTGGTGACGCTCATCGTGCGTGCAATGTCGTCGGCGAGCGCGATGACGCGCGCTGATTTGGTGCCGCGGGTCGGTTCGAACTCGTACAAGGTGACGACGGGTCCGGGCTTGATATCGCGCATCTCGCCCTTGACTCCGTAGTCGGCAAGGACGTCGAGAAGCTGCTGTGCGGTCGCGCGGGCAGCCGATTGCGACGGCGCCAGGGTGAGGTTGTTCGCATCGGGCCGCTTGAGGAGATCGAGTGGCGGCTGCGACAGCGCCGGCTTAACAGCTTGACGTCGAGGCCGGTGCGAACGCGGTGGCGCAGGTTGAGTGGAGGGGTCCGGACCGCGGACAGGAGCGAAGCGAGCGGCGATGGAGCGGCTCTGGCGTTCTTCGTCGTCGAGATCGTCTTCGTCGTCTTCGGCCGCAAAGACGGGCTCGTCGGCACCGTCGCGGGAGCCGGGGCGAAGTCGGTTCATGGGATCAAAATGCGCAGCAAACTTCGCCGCGAGACTGGTGTTTTCCACTTCGGTCAATGGACCATGCGGTGCCACGCGGTCATCAATTTCACTGACATTCGGACGACCGGCGGGGAAGCCGTCGCGCAGGCGCTGCCATAGATTGGGAACCGTGCCGAACGCATCACCTTCGACGGCTTCATGTTCGACGGCTTCATGCTGACGCGAGTGATCGGCGGCGGGGGCATCCAATGTTGGTTCGACGGACACTGGCTGTCGGGCGGCCGACTCCGGTCTTGCGCGTTGCGGGCGGCGCATGTCGTTGCGCATACTATGATGCCAACTCTCGACGGAATGGGCGGCGCGCAATTGGGTCCATGCGGCTTGTGCCGTTTCCTTGGCATCGGCTCCGATACTTTCGGCCGTCGCCGCTAGACCGGCCGCGAGCAGCAACAATCCGGATAGAAGAGACGCGAGTTCGGGGCTGGCGAATTGGCCCACGATCGAGCGGGCGAAGTTGGACACCAGATCGCCCAGGATGCCGCCCATGGCATAATGCAGAGGCCATCCCGGCGCGACGGGCAGGGTGGCTAGTGCTCCGGCGAGAAGCAAAATCGACACCGGATAGAACATGCACTTTACGCGGAAATAGAGCACGCGTTCGTTGCGCAGGAGTTCGATGGCCCAAAGCATCGGGGCCAGCAGGCACACGACAGCACTCAAACCCAGCATTTGAAGCAGAATGTCCGACAAAACGGCGCCCACCGGACCGCCGGCGTTGCCGGTCGCGATACCGCTCGGGTTGGTGAGGCTCGGATCGTTGGCCGACCAGGTCAGGAGGCTGACCCAGCCCAACGCCAGAAACGCGATGATCCCGATACCGGCCGTGCGCGCGCTGAGGCCGAGCAGGCGTGCTTCCACGCGCTCCGGCAACAGGGCATCAAATTGTTCTTCACGCACACTGGACATCGACGCGAACGGTTCTTTACGCAGACAACTCAACGATTCGTTCGAGCGCCTCCCGCACGAGGTCTGCCGGCTGAACCAGCGCTACCCGGATGAAATCATCACCCGGATTGCGCCCGTCCCGTCCCGGCTGGGCGAGGAAAGCACCAGGTATCACCTTGACGCCGAAGGCTTTCCATAAGGTTACCGTGGCGTTGGCGCCGCCGCCCACTTGGCTCATATCGAGCCAAAGGCAGAAACCACCGGCCGGACGGACATATTCAAAGCGACCGGTCAGCAGGGCGTCGGCATCGGCAAACTTGCCGCGGTAGGACTGCCGGGCAGCTTCGACGTGGGCCTCGTCCGACCATGCGGCGGCGGAGGCATGCTGGATCGGTCCGGGTATCTGGGGCGCGCACATGTTGCGAATCTCGGCGTAGCTGTCGAGAAATGCTGCATCACCGGCGCAAAAGCCGGACCTCATGCCAGGCAGGTTGGAGCGTTTTGACAAAGAGTTGAACACGACCAGATTGCGGAAACGCTCGGGCGTGGCGGCGGCCACCGTCAACGCGCCCAGAGGCGGGGTGTCGGTATAGATCTCCGAGTAACACTCGTCGAAGAACAGCATCAGGTCGTGGCGGCGGGCGAGTGCCAGTGCGCGAGCGATGTACGCGGAGTTGGCCACGGCGCCGTGCGGATTGGATGGCGATCCAATGAAGAGCGCCACCGAACGATCGAGAAGTGCGCTGTCAGACTCGAGGGTGTCGAGGTCGGGCAGGAAACCCGTTTCGCGTGTGGCATTGAGAAAAACGGCTTGCGCACCGCATCCCAGGGCGCCGGCCACATAGGCGGAATAGTAGGGATTGCACATCAAGATCGCCGGGCACGATAGACCGGGTTTGCGGGCAAGTGCCGGCATGCAGGCAAAGGTGAGACCTTCGCGTGACCCGTTAAGGGCCAAGATCTCGCGATCTGGATCGATGTTGGTGACGCCGTAGCGTCTGGCGATCCACGCCGCGATTGCCCGTCGCAATTCATCCGAACCTTTAATCGGCGGGTACTTTGCGAACGTGGCGGCGGCCTGCGCAATCTTGTCGGTGATGAAGAGGGGCATGGCTTCGCGCGGCTCGCCGATGGTCAGTTCGATCGAATGGGCGTGACCCGGAGGAATGCCATCGAGAAGTCGACGCAGCTGGGTAAACGGCGAACGGATGGTGCCATCAGTGAGCGCCGAGACCCCGCGAATGAGGCCGGGCGTCCCACGGTCTGCGAAATTCGTCATCGACATCCCACTCCGGTCTCAAGCTCAGCGGCGAATCGCTTATCCTTTTGCAGAGAAGGCGTCCAGAAGCGGACATCTCCGCTGGCGGCTCGCTGAGCCGACAAGCAGAACCGCACCGGATGCGGCGCATGAGAACTTTGTGAGATTAACGTCACCGGCGCGGCAAGCGCTGCGCTACTAGGGGGTACTACTTGACCGTCATCCACACATTCAAAAACTTCGCCCGGATTCTTTCCGGCGCGTTGCTGCTGGCTATCACCTGCTTTGCAGCGTCTCCGGCTTCGGCCAAGGACGTCAGCCCGGCGGTAAAGAGGGCCTGCGCCAACGACTACTTCGCACACTGCAGCATGCATCCCGTCGGGACACCTGCTGTCCGCAAATGCATGCGGGCCGTCGGTCCGCGGCTGTCCAAGCCGTGCATCGGCGCCCTGGCTGCGGCCGGCGAAATCAAGGACAGCGATCGCAAGCGCTACAAGACGGCGTCAACAAAGAGCAATCGCCGCGATTAAATTCGCGCCTTTGCAGTCACAAAAAACCCGGCGCACCTTAAGGTACGCCGGATTTTTTTGTGAGAGTTTACGCTCACCGCGTACGGCGCGGATTTTTGTAGAGGTCTGCTTCTTGGACTTCGATCTTTGGTTTGATCTTGCCGCGGCGGACATCGCGATAGAGCGCCTTCATATGGCGTCGGCTGTCACCGTTGAAGATCAGCATGCCGGCAAACATCTTCATGACCGTCATCAACCGCTTGTCGGCGTGGCCCTGCTTGATCTTGCCGTACCACTTGCCGCCCAGAGAAAAAACCTTGCCATCGAGGGCGCCGACCATGTTGCCGCTCTGATCATAGAGGGTGTAGTCGCCGCCTAGGTCGATCAGGTCGCGCTTCAGTCGGTAGAATTCCGGCTGATTGTCGTTCATGAGAAAGAACGAAAAGTTCTCCGGCATGAAGGGCCATTTATTCGCTGAGCGCTCGAGATAAATCAAAAAATTGTCGTCGTCGGTGTTGATTGAAAATGCGGTGACAGGCAAGCCACGTGCGCCGATCGTCATCTGCAGGCTGCGGCCGACCATCAAATCCATCGTGGCGCGCCAGTTTACGGTTTCATTGAACAGCTTGAAGACGAGGCGCTTGTCCATGCCCGTCTTTTCTTTCCAGAGATCTTCGCGATAGCCGATGAGGCCGGTGCGCTCGCCGTTCTCGATGACCTCGGCAAAGATATCCATGTCGGCTGTGAACTGACGCGACTTGGCGCGGTTGCGCGAGCGCTTATAAATGCCGAACTCGATCGCGTTGAGATTGGTGATCCAGACGTCGACCACGAAGCGATGCCAGCCATCCTTGGCTGCCTTCGGCTCTTTGCCGGGCTTGGGCTTTGCCGACCGCTCGGCTACTTCCTCGCGCGCGGCGTCTTGGGCGGCGGCTTCGGCAGCCGCGTTTCCGCTGCGGGCTACAATGGTCGACATGTCGCTCTCCTTGAAGAGAATCAGATGGAGAACGCTAGCACCGGCCTGTCAGGCGACATGGACGAGGAGGTGGAAAACCTCTGGATAACCTGCGAACGCTTTACGACGGCGGACCATATCTTACGGCTTATTTGCATTTCGTGAGAGTGATGATAATTTCCTGGCGTTACTGTTCGCGGCCGATTTGTTGACCACGGCCACTAGTGTGAGAGAGTTCGAACATGTCCGTAACCGCAACTCGCTTAGCTCCGTCGGGCGCTGGCGCTGAACCGATCACCGACGATCTGGAGGGCTGGACAAAGGTGTCCGGTAATCCAACCATGAAAACTTACGTGCAACATACGACGGCTGATGGGTCGATGATTTCGGGTTTCTGGGAGGCCACGACCGGCTCCTATCGCGCCGTATATACGGGCTTTGAATTTGCGCACGTGATCAGCGGGCACATCGTTGTTACACCGGATGGCGGCGAACCCGTTGAGTTCACCGCCGGCTGCGCATTTGTCATGGAGCCGGGTTTTGTCGGTACGTGGGAGATCAAGGAACCGGTGCGTAAGCACTTCACGGCGCGCATTTAATAAAAAACGTCTTGGGGGCCTAGCCGCGGACCCCAAAGATTGCACTGCCGATCCGAACATGGGTGGCGCCGAGCGCGATGGCGGTCTCAAAGTCGCCGCTCATGCCCATGCTGAGACCCTGCAATTGGTTCTCACCTGCGAGTTTCGCCAGAAGGCCAAAGTGCAACGCCGCTTCCTCATCGACCGGGGGGATGCACATGAGGCCGGCAATCGCGAGCCGCAGATCGTCCCGGCAATATCTTAGAAAGGCCTCGGTTTCGCGCGGAGCAACGCCGGCTTTCTGCGCTTCCTCGCCGGTATTGACCTGCACAAAGAGCTGTAGTCGCCGGCCTTGTCGGGCCATCTCATGTGCAATGGCTTCTGCGATTTTGGGTCGGTCGACGGTGTGGATGGCATCAAACAATTCGACAGCTTCTTTCGTCTTGTTGGACTGCAGCGGTCCAATCAAATGCAGTTCCAGATCGGGATAGCGGCTCTTGAGCGGCGGCCATTTGGTCTTTGCTTCCTGGACCCGGTTTTCACCGAACACGCGCTGGCCGGCAACGATGACGGGCAGGATCGCACCTTCGTCGTAGGTCTTTGAGACCGCGACGAGGGTGATACTTGCCGGTGAGCGGCCACTTCCTTTTGCGGCCAACTCAATGCGGCTGCTGATGTCGCGGAGTGCGGCGATGGATTGGCTCATTGCAGCATCTTTCGCGACGGCTGTGAGGATGGAGAAGCCGGGTAGGGCGGGAACGCGTGATCGTCCCGGCCAAGAAGATCCATGTATTTGCGATGCACGAATAGCTTGTCGCGGCCGCGCTTTTCTTCAACGACGACGCCGATTTGAGCGAGCTGTTTCAAATAGCGCGAGGCGGCGTGGCGTTCGGCGATGCCGCTATCGATCAGATGCCCGATGCGAACATAGGGCTGGGCAAAAATCACCTGGATAAGTTCATGCGAATAAAGACCGGGAGCGGCGGCTTTGACGTAATCCGCGGTCTGCAGCATGAGATCGCGGATGGCGCGGATGCGGGCGTTGGTCCAGGTGGCGGTGACCTCGACGGCGTGGAGGATGTAGAGCACCCAAGGTTCCCATTCGCCGCGTTCGGTGACGCCCTGGAGGAGCCTATAGTAATCGCCTTTGGTGCGCACGATGTGACGGCTGAGGTAGAGCGTCGGGATGTCGAGAAGTCCGGCCTGGATGAGCGAGAGCACGTTGAGGATGCGGCCAGTGCGTCCATTGCCGTCGATGAAAGGATGTATGGCTTCGAACTGGTAGTGCAGCACAGCCATACGGACGAGAGGATCGAGATCGTCGTCGGCGTTGGCGAAGCGTTCCCAATTGGACAGGAAATCACGCAGGTGGGTTTCACCTTCGGGCGGGGTGTAGATGACTTCGCCGGTAAAGGAGTTCTTCAGTTCGGTGCCGGGCGTCTTGCGGACATCCATGTCGACGCCCTTGATGGCGCTGCAGACCTCGATAGCCGTGCGGGCGGATAGCGGCCGTTCGGTGAGCATTTGGACGCCGCTATAGAGAGCAGCGCGGTAACGGAGCGCTTCCTTGGCCGATGGGTCGCCGGCTTCGTCGCGCTGGCTCGCCTCGCGGAACAGGGCGTCGTTGGTCGTGACGATGTTTTCGATTTCGGAGCTGTCCTTGGCTTCGAGGAGGGGGATGGTGTTCACGAGGACAGATTGGTCGGGGATCAGCTCGCCGGCTCGGCGCAGATCGGCTATGGCGGTGCGCGCGAGAACGCACTTCTTCAGCACCGCCTTGGTTTCCAGATCGGTGGCGGGCGGGAGAATTGGCAGGTCGTTGTAGGGACGGCGGGCGTCGTAGGTCATAGAGTAGCGCCTTTTATGGAACCCAAATGATATTTTTGTTCCATATTTGACACCATATGGTGCGTCGTACGCCGTGTCTAGTGTGACGTGGTACTGATTCGCATTTTTTGCGCCATATGGGGGTGAATACGGTATCGGGGACGCCGCGTTTGCCAAATATGGCACGAAAACCTACATTCGGTTCCATATTCGTTGCGATATGTCGTTGACGTCGACATATCGAAAGGGACATGGCGACGAAACTGCAAAATGACGACACGTAGCCCAGGCCCGCCTAACGTCCGCGTCGCCTTGATTCCCTCCGGGCTTTCGGGCTCTGTACCGGCCGACCGCCGTTCACCATTTTCTCCAGCAGATCCGACAGGCCCGATGGCAACCGAACGCTACAACGCTCCCGACCGAGAACAGCATTGGCAAGCGGCCTGGGAAGAGGCCGGCATCTTTGTCGCCGGCACTGATCAGACAGCGCCGAAATGCTACGTGCTGGAAATGTTTCCCTACCCCTCGGGACGAATTCACATGGGGCACGTGCGCAACTACGCCATGGGTGACGTGTTCGCGCGCTATAAGAGGGCAAAAGGTTTCAACGTCCTACACCCTATGGGATGGGATGCCTTC
Organism: uncultured Alphaproteobacteria bacterium; assembly: GCA_963742405.1. Taxonomy (GTDB): domain Bacteria; phylum Pseudomonadota; class Alphaproteobacteria; order Rhizobiales; family Hyphomicrobiaceae; genus JAGVSR01. The sequence continues at coordinate 300,011 of CAVUMB010000007.1, read as the reverse complement.
GGCATGCCGGCGGAGAACGCGGCGCTCGAACGCAAGACACATCCGGCCAAGTGGACCTATGCCAATATCGACGCGATGAAGGCGCAGCTCAAGTCGATGGGGCTGTCTCTCGACTGGTCGCGCGAAATCGCAACCTGCAACGTCGCGTACTACCGGCACCAGCAGGCGATTTTTCTCAAGCTGCTGGCGAAGGGACTGGCCTACCGCGGGCCCGGCAAGGTCAATTGGGATCCCGTCGACCAAACGGTGCTGGCCAACGAACAGGTGATCGACGGGCGCGGCTGGCGTTCGGGTGCGCTCGTCGAACAGCGCCAAATGCAGGTCTGGTATTTCAAGATCTCCGCGTTCGCCGACGAACTCCTCAAAGCACTCGGCACTCTCGACAAGTGGCCGGAAAAGGTGCGCCTGATGCAGGCGAACTGGATCGGCCGTTCCGAAGGCATGTCGGTGCGTTTTGCGCTCGACCCGGCCGGCGCGCCGGAAGGGGAAACGGAAATCGAGGTTTTTACCACGCGGCCGGACACATTGTTCGGGGCCGCATTCGTCGCGATTGCGGCCGATCACCCACTGGCGCGCGCACTTGCCGAGACAAACGAAGCGCTCCGGGAATTCGCCGAGGAGTGCCGGCGGCGCGGGACGTCGGTGATCGAGATCGAAAAGGGCGAGAAGCTCGGTTTCGATACGGGGCTAAAGGTGCGCCATCCGCTCGATCCCGATTGGCTGGTGCCGGTCTGGATCGCGAACTTCGTGCTGATGGACTATGGCACGGGCGCGATCTTCGGCTGTCCGTCGGGCGACCAGCGCGACCTTGATTTTGCACGCAAGTATCAGCTGCCGGTCATTCCCGTTGTGCTGCCAGAGGGGACGGACGCGGCAACCTTCAAGATCGAGAACGTCGCCGCCGACGGCGACGGTACGATGATCAATTCGCGCTTCCTGGATGGTCTTTCGACGGCCGACGCGTTCCAGAAAGTTGCGGAGAAACTGGCGACCGAACGGCTTGAGGGCCGCCCGGTAGGACGGCGACAAGTGCGCTTCCGGCTGAAAGATTGGGGGATCTCGCGGCAACGCTACTGGGGCTGTCCGATCCCAGTCATCCACTGCGAGACATGCGGCGCCGTACCCGTGCCGGAAAAAGATTTGCCGGTCGAGCTTCCCGAGGACGCGACGTTCGACAAACCCGGCAATCCGCTTGAGCGGCATCCGACCTGGAAAAACTGCACGTGTCCACAATGCGGCAAGCCCGCACGGCGTGAAACGGACACGATGGACACTTTCGTCGACAGCTCGTGGTACTACGGGCGCTTTACCGCGTCAGATGCCGCCACCGCCATCGATGCCAAGGCCGCCAATTATTGGCTTCCGGTCGATCAATATATCGGCGGCATCGAGCACGCCATTCTGCACCTGCTCTACTCGCGATTCTTCTGGCGTGCGATGGGTGAGGCGGGCGCTGCGCCGGCGTCAGTGAAGGAGCCGTTTGAGGCCCTCTTCACGCAGGGCATGGTCACCCACGAAACCTACAAGTCAGACAGCGGCGCTTGGCTCTTGCCCACGGAAGTCGCAATCGAGGGAGAGGGCGAGGCGAGGCGGGCAACCGAAATCGCCACTGGGCAGCCGGCGAGCATTGGCTCGATCGAGAAGATGTCAAAATCGAGAAAGAACCTCGTCGATCCTGACGACATCATCGCGCATTGGGGTGCGGACTGTGCCCGATGGTTCATGCTGTCGGACAGCCCGCCGGAGCGCGACGTGATCTGGACGGAGGCCGGCGTGCAGGGCGCGGGGCGGTTCATCCAGCGCATCTGGCGTCTCGTCAGCGATGTCGCCGAACGGCCGAAAGTTGCACATTCCGCGACGCCGTCCGAGGCGGCGATGGAAGTCCGCCGGGCGGCGCATAAGGCGCTCGACGCGGTTGGCCGCAACATCGAGGCGCTTCGCTTCAATGTCGCCGTGGCGCAGATCTACGAGTTCACCAATGTCATGTCCGCAGCATTGGGCAAGTCTCATGAAGATCTCAATGCCGCCCTGCACGAAGGCGCTGTAATACTCGTCAAGATGATCGCTCCCATGATGCCGCATTTGGCCGAGGAGTGCTGGGCGCGGCTCGGATACAACACCTTGCTCGCCAAAGAACCCTGGCCCGAGGCCGATCCGGCGTTGCTCGTTGACGATCGCGTGACCCTTGCCGTACAGGTCAATGGCAAGCGGCGTGGGGAGATAACCCTCGCGAGAGCCGCCACAAATGCCGAGGCAGAGGCCGCGGCTCTGGCACTCGAGCCCGTCGTGAAAGCCCTCGAAGGGCGGCCGGCCAAAAAGGTCATCGTCGTGCCTCAGAGGATCGTCAATATCGTTGCCTGAGGCGCGTATGGTCGAAGCTCGTCGCAACGAAACGGTCGGACGCAGGGGCTCACGCAGTTTGCGCGCGCTCAGCGGCCTCGTTTTGCTCAGTGGCGTGCTGCTCGGCGGTTGCGGTGACGCTGGTTTTCGGCCGATGTACGGCGACGCGGGCATCGGCGGCGCCGGGGCTGCGGAAAAGCTGGCGCAGGTCGACATCTCGACCATTCCGGGCCGGGTCGGCCAGCAGCTTCGCAATGAATTCATCTACCAATCGACGGGCGGTGCGGCTCGCGTCGATCCGGTGTATCGACTGGAAATCGCAATCCGGGAATCCGTGACATCGACGCTCGTCGATCAAACCGGTGACGCTCGGGCCCAGGTTTACAATCTCGACGCCGCATTCAAACTCGTGCGCATCTCCGACAGCCAGGTGGTTATGGAGGGCAAGAGCTATTCGCGCGCTGCCTTTGACCGCTTCAACTCGATCTATTCGAATGTGCGGGCGCGGGAAGAGGCCGAGAACCGCGCTGCCAAAACCATCGCAGAAGAGTTGCGCACCCGCGTCAGCGCGTATGTCGCAACAGCGGCCTGATCGGTCATGGTGGCCGTGAAGGCAACCCAAGCCGCGGCTTTGGTCAAGTCTCCGGACCCGCGATATTCGGCCTATCTCATCTTTGGCAGCGATCCCGGTCTGGTCAGCGAGCGAGCGGCGCTGCTGGCCAAGACACTTGCTGCGGCTGGGCATCCCGCGGGCGAAGTCATTCGCCTTGATGAGATGGATATCGAGAACAATCCGGACCGGTTGGCGATTGAGTTGCTGACCCTGCCGATGTTTGGCGGCCGCAAAATCGTGCGGATTGAAACCAGTCGCCGCGTCAACGTCCAGATGTTGAAACCGCTCGTCGAGGACAAGGCACTGGCGGGAGTTCTGATCGTGGAAGCGGGTAACTTGAAGCGGGACGACAGTACGCGGGTCACGTTCGAGAAAGCGCCGCACGCTGCCGCGCTGGCGTGTTACATCGACGACGGTCGTGACCTCGACGGCATCATCAACGAAATTTTGAGGCCGCTTTCGCTTTCGATCACACCGGGTGCCCGGCAGATGCTGATCAGCCGGCTTGGTGCCGACCGGGTGATGTCTCGCGGCGAAATCGAAAAGCTGGCGTTGTACGCTCAAGGGCATTCGCAAATCACCGAAGACGATGTCGAAGCAGTTGTCGGCGATGCGGCCGAACTGACCCTTGATCGGATCGTCAATGCTACGGCATCCGGCGATGGGCCCCGCGCAGTCACTGAGTTGCAGCGGGCTCTGACGGCCGGTGAAAGCGCGCAAGGCATTATCCTTGCCATCCAGCGTCATTTCACGCGCCTGCATCGGATCCGAGCACTCGCCGATGCCGGTAAATCGGTCGAACAGGTGATCGACGACATCCGCCCGCAGATTCATTTCAAACAGAAAGACACGCTGGCTGCACAGTGCCGGACGTGGCGGCCGGACGGGCTCGAAACCGCGCTCGCGGGCATTTCAGCGACGGCGCGGGCGGCGCGCATATCGTCGGCGCTGGAGGACCTCCTGGCCGAACGGTTGGTGCTGACGCTAGCACGCCTAGCGCGACCCGCACGATAAGGGTCTGCCCCGGAACAGCCGCCAACATGCCCCGTTGCAGCGGGCGTGCCGCTGCCTATAGTCCGCGCGAGTTTTTCCAGGGAGCTTCCATGACCGCCGCCCGTTATGCCGTTGTCGCCATCGGCAATGCTATCGTCGACATCATCGGGCAGTGCGACGACGCCTTCCTGACACGACACGGCGCCGCCAAGGGTTCGATGCGGCTTGTCGACACTCCAACCATCGAGACGCTGTACGGCGAGATGGGCCCGGCGGTCGAAATTTCGGGCGGTTCGGCCGCCAATACCATGGTCGGTTTTGCCTCGTTTGGCGGCCCGTCGGCTTTTATCGGCAAAGTCGCGAACGACGAATTTGGGCGCATCTTCCGGCACGATATCGGCGCCGCCGGTGTGGTGTTCGAGACCCCGCCTGCAACGGGCAAACTGCCGACTTCGCGTTCTCTCATTCTTGTAACGCCCGATGGCGAGCGGACGATGAATACCTACCTCGGTATCAGCACCGACCTCGATGACCGCGAAATCGATCCGGCGACGTTGGAAGCTGCACAGATCCTCTATCTCGAGGGTTATCTTTTTGATCAGCCGCACGCCAAGGCCGCGTTCCGCCAGGCTGTCGCCATCGCGACGCGCGCCGGCCGCACGGTCGCGTTGACGCTTTCGGACGGTTTTTGCGTCGACCGCCACCGATCGGAGTTTCTCGAACTTATCCGGTCAGGCGTCGGGATTCTTTTCGCCAACGAAGCGGAAATCACATCGCTGTACGAAACGACGAGCTTCGAGGCCGCCGCGCGCCAGGCCGCCGCCGATACCCCGCTCGCCGTTCTCACGCGAAGCGCGAAGGGCTCACTCATCCTGGCAAATGGCGAAACCCACGAAATTCCTGTCGACCCCGTCGCCAAAGTCATCGACACGACCGGCGCCGGAGATCTTTATGCGGCTGGATTTCTGTATGGATTAACAACGGGGGCAGACCTCACCACCTCCGGGCAGCTCGGCAGCCTCGCTGCTGCAGAAGTCATTTCGCATTATGGCGCACGGCCCGAATTGAATCTTGGCGAAATGGCGCGAGCGCGCGGGCTTATTTAGTCATTTGCTCGCGAGACACATTTGTCTCCATTCATACTGTGTTTTGACTTTTGTAGAGCAGGCATTTCTGCGTTGTATCGGAATCAACCCGGTTCGTTCTCGCGGACATACAAGTCCGAGGTGTAATTGCGCAACAGAAACAGTGCGTTCCATTCGTTAATTCGTATGACCTTGATTAATCTCCCTGGAAAGTCCTGAGAATTCCGGCATTCTTTTGTGCAGTTTTCGATTTCGCTTTCAAAGGTTCGAATCGATATGCCCCAGAAGACCGCTGCACGTGGCCGGCCGAAAGGCACAGGCCTCGACGATGCCGGTCCCCTTGCGGCCATCGCCGAAATGATTGCCGCCAATCCGGGAATGAAACCAACAACAGCTATTAAAGCCGTTGGTATCACCGATCCTTCGACGGTACGCCGGCTTCGGGACAAATATCAGCAATTGATCGGACCGAAGGCCCAAGCGGGCGGCCGATCCTTACCGCGTCTGGCGGCGCAACGGCCGATCAACAATGTCATCGCACTGCGGTCGCACACCAATCCCGTGCGGCGGGACGCAAAACTTCAGTCGCCCTTGCCGGCATCCCTGCCGGCAGCGCCACATGACGCGACTGAAGACGTTCCGCCTGCCCCGGAGGACGACCCGGCACGATCTCCGACGGTTGCAAAACCGGATCTTTTTGCAGCAGCGTATGCGGCCAGCGTCGCGACAGCGAAGGTGGCGATCCATCTGCACTATAAGTCCATGTGGTACGCGTTTCAGTGGTCAGCGTGTGCGTACGCGATCCGAAACACCGAATACACGCGTCTCGTGCTTGCGAGCTTGACGGACAAGGATGTCAAACCGAGGTGTTCGCGACACGCGGACTGAAGCCTCCGGCAAGCCTACTCCATAACTTCAAGGCCGCTCCCCAAGCGGCCTTTTCTTTTGTCTCCGCGGGGATAAAAAATGGGAACTCAAAGTTTACGCAAAGCAACGGATTCGACGCGGTGATCCGCGGTTTTGCGCAGGATGAGCCGGGCGCGCTGGCGGGTCGGCAGAATGTTTTCTTCCAGATTCTTAAGGTTGATCATCGACCACAATTCAAGCGCGCGGGCCTTTGCCTCATCGGGCGACATACCAGCGTACTTGTGAAAATAAGCGCCAGGGTCGCGAAAAGCGGTACTGCGCAGGCGCATGAAGCGTTCGAGATACCATTCCTCGATGACCTCCGGTTCTGCATCGAGATAGATCGAGAAATCGAAAAAGTCGGAGACGAATGGTATTTCGGCGCCATCCTTTGGCAGGCGGGCCGGCTGCAAGACATTGAGGCCTTCGACGATGAGGATGTCAGGGCGTCGGAAAACCGCTTTCTGGTCGGAGAGGATGTCGTAATGGAAATGCGAATAGACCGGCGCCTCGACGAATTCCTTGCCGGATTTCACGTCGGCGAGAAAGGTCAGCAGCCGCGCAGTATCAAAGCTTTCGGGGAAGCCTTTGCGGTTCATGATGCCGCGCGATTGCAGTTCAGCATTGGGGAGGAGAAAGCCATCTGTCGTGACCAGATCCACGCGGGGATGGTCGGGCCAGCGGGCGAGAAGGGCTTTTAGAACACGCGCCGTGGTGCTCTTTCCGACGGCGACCGAGCCGGCCACTCCGATGATGAATGGGACCTTGTTGTCGGACCGACCAAGGAAGGTCGTCGTGGCCGCGTGCAGCTTCTGTAGAGCAGCGACATAGAGATTGAGCAGGCGCGACAGCGGAAGATAAATCTGCTCCACTTCTTCAACGGACAGTTCCTCGATGATGCCAGAAAGCTGATCGAGTTCGTCCGGCAGCAGCGTCATCGGTGTGTCGGCGCGCAGGCGCGCCCAATCCGACCGACTGAAAAGGCGATAGGGAGAAAAAATAAGATCTTCGCCATCGACGGGCTTGGTAACGGCACGCCGCCGCTTCCCCGGTCCGACATTGAGGCGGACGGATTTTTGCCGTTTGCGACGCTTGCCGCTACGCTCTTCAACAGGGCTCACAGAATGACCCGCTTCCATTCCTGAGGGAGGTTAAGTCGTTCGTGCGGCTTTCTCCGCGTGGCCGCTGGTGCCCTGACGCGCACGGAGCAAAGCTGCAACGTCCTCCCATGTGACGCCGCGCGATTCGAGAAGGACCAGCAGGTGGAAGAGAACGTCGGCGGCTTCGGCGGCAAGCGCCTGTTCGTCGCCGGCGGTTGCCGCAATGACCGCTTCAATCGCTTCCTCGCCGAACTTCCTGGCGCAGCGCTCCGGACCAGCGTCGAGCAGGGATTTTGTATAGGACGCCGCGGCCGTGGCTGACCGGCGGGCGCGAATAGTGACGGCCAGTTCGCTCAATATGTTGTCGGACATGGGTCGAACCCGCGACGGCCAAAACGAAGGCAAGGCGATGCTACACCTTCACCGATGCGTCAAGGCAATCCCGCGGCCGTGGCAAATGTTGCGTAATGACGTGCCGGCGCGATCGCGCTACTCGGTCAGGCCGGTCAGGCGCATCCGAATATAGTCGAGCTGGTCGAAGTTGCCGAAACGGATGGTCAGGTTGCCGCTCTCACCCGAACCGCGCTTGATCTCAACCTTGAGGCCCAAGGCATCGGTCAATTCCTTCTCGAAGGCGCGGGTGTCCGGGTCTTTCTCGCGGACTTTGCGCGCGGTGGATCCCGGCTGGCCGATCGGCCCGGCTTGTACGAGAGCTTCGACCTCGCGGACGTTCAGGCTGTCGTCAATGATCTTCTGCGCCAACGTTTCAGCATCCTCGCGGCCGACAAGCGCGCGGGCGTGGCCGGCGGTCAGTGATCCGGCCTGAACCAGTTGCTGGACGCCCGCCGGCAATTTCAAAAGCCGCAGCGTGTTGGTGACATGGCTGCGGCTCTTGCCGATGATCTCGGAGACCTGTTCCTGGCTATAGTCGAACCGTTCGATGAGATCGCGGTAGCCGGTGGCTTCCTCAATCGCGTTGAGGTCGGCACGCTGGACATTTTCAATGATCGCGAGTTCGAGAACTTCCTTATCGGTCAAGCTGCGCACGATGACGGGAACGGTATGCAACCCGGCACGCTGAGAGGCCCGCCAACGGCGTTCACCGGCGACGATCTCGTACATTTGTTCGTTGTCGGGGTCGATACGAACGATGATCGGCTGAACGAGACCTTTGGATCGGATCGAGTTCGGCGAGTTCGGCCAGTTCGTCTTCGCGGAAATCCTTGCGCGGATTGAAACGTCCGCCGCGCAACTGATCCGTGCCGACGATCCGCTGCTCGCCTTCAGCGGGTCCGCGCGGTGCGATGCTCGGCGTATCGCCGATCAGCGACGCGAGACCACGGCCTAGGCGGCTCTTCGGCAGGGGCACGTTCATTGTTCTTTTCACCTTCGCAAGGGGTGGATTGACTGCTGGGATCACGCGGACTGGACGCCGACGCAAGCGCCGTTTCAGGCAGCTTTGTTTTGACGCTCACGCTCAATGATTTCAGTGGCAAGCCGGATGTAGGCCTGGCTTCCGGCACAATCGTAATCGTACAGCAGTATCGGTTTGCCATGCGATGGCGCCTCGGCCACCCGCGTGTTGCGTGGGATCATGCTCTCGTAGACCTTGGGGCCGAAGAAGGCGCGCACGTTGTCGGCGACTTCGCGCGACAGTGACGTTCGGGCGTCATGCATGGTCAGCACAACGCCCTGAATCTCGAGACGCGGATTGAGAGTTGCCCGGATTTGATCGATGGAATCTTTCAACTGCGAAATGCCTTCGAGTGCGAAGAACTCACACTGAACCGGCACGAGTACGGCGTTGGCCGCGGCCAGCGCATTGAGTGTCAGGAGATTGAGAGAAGGCGGGCAGTCGATCAGAATATAGCTGTAAGACGTCTGGCCCGGCGCCGCGCGCGAGCGGCCGATGAGTGCCGTCACTGCGTCGCGCAATTTGAACGGACGACCCGTGTCGTTGATCAGATCATGCTCAACGCCGACGAGGTCACTGTTGGCCGGCACGATCGACAGACCTGGTACCGCGGTCGCAACGGCCGCATCCGCCAGGGATACTGAGCCGACTAGAACGTCGTAGGCGGTTTTCGTACGGGCTTCGGGCGCCACGCCCAAGCCCGTCGATGCGTTGCCTTGAGGGTCCAGATCGATGACGAGAACCTGTTCACCGATCGCGGCGAGCGCCGTGCCGAGGTTGATGGCCGTCGTCGTTTTGCCGACGCCGCCCTTCTGATTGGCGACGGCGAGCACCCGAAGCCGGGCACCAGTCTGATCAATGCCGTTCACGGGGCTTTCCCTCCGTTGGCGACGGGGCTTATCCCCGTGGACTGAGGTTACGGACACAAACCAGGCGACCATCCGGATCAGTCAAGCTGGGTTTTAGCTCCAACTCGAAAGTCCACGACAGCCTGGCAGCCTCGACTTCGTTCTCCGTATCGCGTCCCTTCAAAAACAAGCCCAGAGTGCCGGGTTGCCAAAAAGGCAGCGCTAAGCGGAGAAGCTCAGTCAACGGCGCCAAAGCGCGTGCCGAAACCACTTCAACTGTGCCGACCTTATCGCGAGTCGAGGACATTTCGATTCTCGTCCCCAAGATGTCCACAGCGCACCCGGTCTGACGGGCGGCCTCCCGCAAGAAGGCCGCTTTACGGGTGTCGCTCTCAATGAGCGTCACCTTAAGGTTCGGTGTTCTAGAGGTGAGATCGCGAGCCAGAATGGCAATGACAAGTCCTGGAAATCCTGCGCCGGACCCAAGGTCAACCCACGACCGAGTACCCGTAGGTGCCAGTTTCGCAAGTTGCGCGGAATCGAGGAGGTGACGCGACCAGATCGATCCAAGCGTACTCGGCGCAACGAGCTGGACCGCCTTCTGCCACTGCTTGAGCAAGGCGACGTAAGATTCGAATTTCTCAGCGGTTTCACGTGAAACGCCAAGTTCCCGAGCGAACCCGGCCGCGTCCACAATGGGCGAAAAACCAGCCGTCATGCCCTTGTTCGCGCCGGTGACCGGTTCTTGGCGGCCTTTTTCAATGCGGCCAGCAATAGCGTCAGGGCGGCCGGCGTCATGCCGTCAATCCGACCGGCTTGAGCGAGCGAGCGAGGTTGATGCCGAATGAGCTTTTGGCGGACTTCGACGGATAAACTGGGGATTGCGTCAAAGTCGAATCCAACTGGAATTGCAATGGCTTCATCGCGCTTCATAGCGGCGACGTCTTGGTCCTGACGTACCACGTAGGCGGCGTAGCGAGCGTCGATTTCGAGTTGTTGGGCGGCGGATGCCGGGATTTCAGCCAGCTCGGGCCAGATCCGGGTCAGGTGGTCAAGGCTGACATCCCTGAATGACAGCAGCTCGAAAGCCGAACGGCGGCGGCCATCGCGATTGATGGATAATCCCATGTCAGCGGCCTTCGTGGGGGTCAAAGTCAGACAGTCGAGAAGCGCGCGCCCGGCTTCCAAAGAGGTGCGCCGCTGATCGAACACCGCCGCGCGCTGACTGCCAACACATCCGACCGCCAGGCCGAGCGGTGTCAGGCGCTGATCGGCGTTGTCCGCGCGTAATTTCAGCCGGAATTCGGCCCGCGACGTGAACATGCGATAGGGTTCAGTAACGCCCCGGGTGACAAGATCGTCGATCATCACGCCGATATAGGCGTCGGAACGGGACAGCACGAAGCGGCCCCCGGGGCTGGCGACGGCAAGCGCCGCGTTGAGGCCGGCGACGATGCCCTGGGCGGCCGCCTCCTCATAGCCGGTTGTGCCGTTGATCTGGCCAGCGAGAAACAGTCCCGGCAACCGCTTGACTTCCAGGGTCTGCTCAAGTTCGCGCGGATCGACATAGTCATATTCGATCGCATAGCCGGGCCGCACAACCCGCACCTGCTCAAGGCCCGGAATTGTTCGAATAAATGCTTCCTGGACGTCGGCCGGCAGCGACGTCGAAATGCCATTCGGATAGACGGTCGGGTCGTCCAGGCCCTCAGGTTCGAGAAAAATCTGGTGCGTTTCGCGATCAGCGAAGCGCACGACCTTGTCCTCGATCGAAGGGCAGTAGCGGGGTCCGACGCTTTGGATCTGGCCGCCATACATCGCTGAGAGACCGAGATTTTCGCGGATAATGGCATGCGTTGCGGGCGTTGTTTGCGTAACGCCGCAGGCGATCTGGGGCGTCGTAATGGCCGTTGTCAAAAATGAAAAGGGTACGGGCTGATCGTCGCCAGGCTGGCTTGCCAGGCGATCCCAGCCGATCGTGCGGCCATCAAGACGCGCCGGGGTGCCGGTTTTAAGGCGGCCCATGGCCAGGGCGAGCCCATAAAGGCGCTCGGAAATTCCCCGCGCCGGGGCTTCACCGTGGCGGCCAGCCGGCGTGCGCGTTAGCCCTAAGTGGATCACGCCGTTGAGAAAAGTGCCGGTTGTGAGCACGATGGCGCCAGCCCGCAATTCACGGCCGTCTTCAAGACGAAGGCCCTGCGCGCGGCTGTTTTCGACAATGAGGTCATCCACGGCTCCTTCAACGACCGTCAGGCCATCCGTTGCCGCGATCAACGCTTGCATAGCCAGACGGTAGAGCTTGCGGTCCGCCTGCGCGCGGGGACCCTGAACGGCGGGACCCTTTGACCGGTTCAAAAGCCGAAACTGAATGCCGGCGGCGTCTGCGACCCGGCCCATCAGGCCGTCCAGAGCGTCAACTTCGCGAACCAGATGACCCTTGCCGAGGCCGCCGATGGCCGGATTGCAGGACATCTCGCCGATGGTTGCAAAGCGGTGGGTGACGAGTGCGGTCTGAGCGCCGAGGCGCGCTGCGGCCGCAGCGGCTTCGACGCCGGCATGACCCCCGCCCACGACGATCACATCGTACGTGTTGCGGACTTGCGATTGGGGATTGACAGAGCTCATGAGCGTTCTTGTATCTGAAAACGTGACCACGAAAAGCGCTCATGAACCGCTAACCGATTCCAAAGTCGTAAAGAAATCGTTTCACGTGAAACCATGCGCCGAAGCAAAAGGGCTTGGTTAATCGAACCTGACCCAGTGTTTCACGTGAATCATTGCCGGCGAGCGCTCGCATCGGCAACGCCTATTTTCCGATGCAGAAACGACCGAAAATCTGGTCGAGTACATCTTCGACATCGATGCGGCCGGTGAGCCGGCCCAATGCATGAGCTGCGCGGCGCAAATCCTCGGCTCTCAATTCGGTGGCGTGCGGATTACCGTCCATGAACACGCATAGATGGTGGTGAGTGTCGGACAGCAAATTACGTTGGCGGGGGTTGGTCACTGCTGCGGGTAGTCCACGATCATCCAGTTGATCTTTCACGATGTCGGCCAGCCGAGCCGTCAAAACGTCAAGACCAAGCCCAGTTTTTGCGGACACCAGCACACTGTCATCGGGCAAAGCCGGCGGGGGGCCAGTCGCAATGAGATCGGCTTTGTTGCGGACGACCAGAACTCTATCGCCGAGTGGGACCAGATCGGCCGGGAGTTGCATTTCTGGAGCCTGGGGGTCGACGAGCCATAGGATGAGTTCAGCCGCACGGGCCGTTTCCAGAGTTCGCCGAATGCCCTCCTGCTCGACCTTCAGTTCAGTTTGCCGAATGCCGGCTGTATCGGACAGAATGACCGGGTAGCCGGCAAGATCGAGGCGGACTTCAATGACGTCGCGGGTGGTGCCGGCGTCTTCTGAAACGATGGCCGCTGGGCGGCGGGCAAGAGCATTTAAAAGGCTTGATTTGCCGACGTTGGGCGGGCCGGCAAGAACGACGCGAAAGCCATCCCTGAGAATTTCGCCCCGGTTGGCGTTGTCGAGGTGCCGGCGGATCGTGGCTTCCAGGGCTTCGATGACGCTGCGGCCCTCGGCAAAGCTGCGCTCGCCGACATCGGCTTCGTCCGAAAAATCGATCGCCGCTTCAACCATCGCGATGGCGTCGATCAAGGTGGCGCGCCAGCTTTCGACCAGAGAAGACAGGCCGCCGGTCGCCTGGCGTAATGCTTGACGCCGCTGAGCTTCGGTATCGGCATCAATCAGATCAGCAAGGCCTTCCACCTCGGCAAGATCGAGTTTGCCGTTATCGAACGCGCGGCGCGTAAATTCACCGGGTTCAGCTTCGCGATAACCGCGGATTGCGCCGAGCGCCTCGAGAACGGCCGTCACGACGGCACGGCCCCCGTGCAGCATCAATTCGACGACGTCTTCGCCGGTGAAGCTTTTCGGGCCGGGGAACCATAGCACTAGGCCCTTGTCGAGGGGGCGGCTGTCCACGGGGTGGATGAAAGCGCGTGGGGCGGCGACGCGCGGCTTGGGACTCGGACGAGCCATCAGCTTGAGGACCTGGCTGGCGCGGGGTCCGGAAATGCGAATAAGCGCCACGCCGGCGCGTCCCGGCGGCGTCGATAAAGCGAAAATGGTTGGGAGTTCGGACACGGCGGACATGGGGCCCATTCCTGGCGGTTCTTAATCCAACGATGTTCGGGATGGAACAAGTCCGTGGCGGATGGCGTCGTAGCATCATGGAAGCCCGATAGGTCGCAATCGGCTTAACCATGCCCTTACGGATTGTTGACAACAATCCTTTATCGCTCTGAAATCATTCAGCAAGACCTACTTCAATGGGTGTGGATAATAGCGGGTTTGAGAGAAAGCGCGGAGGACCCACATGCAAAGCGCCCCCATCGCGTCGGCAGCCGCCGAAGCGCCGTCTTGGGCTCTCGATAAATCGATTGCAAAAGAACTGCAGCGGCTCAAGGAGCGCGACGATCACACGAACTATCGCTACCTGGCGGCGAACTACGCAATTTTCGTCGCGACGCTGGTGGCGACGCTGTGGTCGTATCACGTCGCACAGACGTCGGGACTAGGTGCTTGGATCAGCATTCCCGCGACCATACTCGCCGTTGTCATCATCGGCGGATTTCAACACCAGCTGGGCGGCGTCATCCACGAAGGGACGCATTACATCCTGTTCGCTAATCGGCGGAAGAACGAGATCATCTCCGACTTGTGTGCGGCCTTTCCGATTTACACGTCAACGTACGCCTTTCGCCTGCATCATCTGGCGCATCATCAGTTCGTCAACGATCCGGTCCGCGATCCAAATTTCGCTCAAGCCGAGATGTCAGGGCATTGGCTCGATTTCCCGCTGACGCAGTACGAATTGTTGCTGGCGTTCGTGCGGCAGCTCAATCCCGTACGGCTTGTGAAGTATATTATCGCGCGAGCGCGCTACAGCGCGATCGGCTCGGACGACAATCCTTATGCCGATAAGAAGCGACAGGGCTCGCCGTGGGTGGTTCGAATTGGCGCGCTGTTTGCGGTGCTGATGCCAGCTGGTGGCCGTGACACTCATTGCGCTTGAGGATTGGCTTCTAGCGCTGATTGCGCATCTTGCGATCTCGGCTGCGGTGCTCGGCTTCTATGCGACAATTCCCAATGAGGATTATGCGCAGAGCCGCATCAACCCGATCGTTTCACACCGCGCGACGGCGATCGCCCGGATGGGCTTCTTGGCGTTGCTCTATGGTGCGCTCACTCTGGCCTGCTATTTAACGGGTGCGCCGGCTTGGGGTTACTTCGGCCTGTTATGGATCCTGCCGCTGTTTACAACCTTCCCCCTGTTCATGATTGCGCGAGAATGGGTGCAGCATGGCAATGCCGATCGCGGACGATTGACAAACTCGCGGGTGTTCTTCGTCAATCCGGTGGTCCGCTGGCTCGTGTTTCCCTGGGGCATGGAATATCATCTGCCGCATCACATCTACTGCTCAGTGCCGCATTACCGTTTGAAGGATCTGCACGAGGTGCTGCTCAGTGATCCTGAATATCGGGAAAAGGGGATGGTTGTGCACGGCGTGCTCGGCGAGGGCTCGCCGGGGGCTCCGTCGATCGTGGACGTGCTGGGGCCGCGCTATTCCTTGAGCGGGCCGGAGATCAGCGTGCAGGACGATACGTTGGAACTCGCGGACATCAACGACAAGGATGGGATCGCGCGCCATAGCGAAGCATCGCGACAGGGCAGACCGGTCTGACGAGGCTGACTGAGTATGCGGACTGGGCGAACAACGAAAAAGGGCCGCTGATGTAGCGGCCCTTTTCGTTGTCGCGTTTCTAGCAACTTGTCTTCGGCAGCGTCGTGTCAGGTATTCATCTGCTGGAAGAATTCGCCGTTCGTCTTGGTCGACTTCAGCTTGTCGATCAGGAACTCGATCGA
Organism: uncultured Alphaproteobacteria bacterium; assembly: GCA_963742405.1. Lineage (GTDB taxonomy): Bacteria > Pseudomonadota > Alphaproteobacteria > Rhizobiales > Hyphomicrobiaceae > JAGVSR01. The sequence continues at coordinate 284,779 of CAVUMB010000007.1, read as the reverse complement.
GTCCATCGTGCCCATCGGATTCAAAATGCGACGGAGGACGTAAACCTTCTTGAGCTGATCCTTCGGGATCAAGAGATCTTCCTTGCGCGTTCCGGAGCGAGCAACGTCAATGGCCGGGAAGACCCGCTTATCGGAAACCTTGCGGTCAAGGATGATTTCGGAGTTACCGGTGCCCTTAAACTCTTCGAAGATGACTTCGTCCATTCGCGAGCCGGTCTCGACAAGAGCCGTCGCGATGATGGTGAGCGAGCCGCCTTCCTCGATGTTACGCGCGGCGCCGAAGAAACGCTTCGGACGCTGCAGTGCGTTGCTGTCGACGCCGCCGGTCAGCACCTTACCAGAAGACGGCACGACGGTATTGTAAGCGCGGCCGAGGCGCGTGATCGAGTCGAGCAGGATCACGACATCGCGCTTGTGTTCGACGAGACGCTTGGCCTTTTCGATGACCATTTCCGAGACCTGCACGTGGCGCGATGGGGGCTCGTCGAACGTGGAGGAAATAACCTCGCCTTTGACGGTGCGCTGCATGTCGGTGACTTCTTCTGGCCGCTCGTCGATGAGCAGCACCATCAGATAGCACTCGGGATGATTGGTTGAAATCGCGTGGGCGATGTTTTGCAGTAGGACCGTCTTACCGGTGCGCGGGGGGGCGACGATCAACCCGCGCTGGCCTTTGCCAAGCGGCGAAACGATGTCGATCACACGGGCGGAGAAATCCTTGATCGTCGGATCTTCGATTTCCATCTTCAGCCACTTCGTCGGGTAAAGCGGTGTCAGGTTGTCGAAGTGGATCTTGTGCTTGGTGGCTTCGGGATCTTCGAAATTGATTTTGTTGACCTTGACCAATGCGAAGTACCGCTCGCCCTCTTTGGGGCTCCGAATCTGGCCTTCGACGGTGTCGCCGGTTCGCAGCGCAAAACGGCGAATCTGGCTCGGTGAGATGTAGATGTCGTCAGGGCCTGGCAGATAATTGGCGTCGGGTGAGCGCAGAAAGCCGAAGCCATCCTGCAGTACTTCAACGACGCCGATCCCGGCTATTTCGATATCTTTTGCAGCGAGTTGTTTCAGCGTCGCAAACATCAATTCCTGCTTACGCAGGGTGCTTGCATTTTCAACGCCGACCTCTTCCGCGAAGCTCAAAAGCTCCGTCGGTGTTTTGCGTTTGAGGTCTTCGAGCTTTACTTCACTCATTCATGTGCTCCGCGTGGCTGCGGCAGAGGTGGGGTATTGAGGCCGCGCGCCAAGGTGGGTGGGGAGTTGAAAAGCGCAGTCTGATAACGCGCTTGGTTGTCCGGTACGAGCCGCTGACTGGGGCCGACCTGGACCTGTTCGCGGCCGGAGAGACCGCAAAATCTTCGTCGAGACGCAGGAGTGTTAGCAGAATCGTTTGAAAAGCAAAAGTCTTTCCTACGCATCCGATTGCGACGAGGCGGGATCAGTCGGTCAGACGCGGCTCAAAATGGCTTCACAACCACCAGGATCACGATCGCGACCATCAGCAATGTTGGCACTTCGTTCACGATCCGCCAGTGGCGCGGCGGCTTCTCGTTGCGATCCTGACGAAACGCTCGGGCCGAAGCCGAGAAATATCCGTGTACGCCTGAAAGTACGAAAACGAGGACAATTTTTGCGATCATCCAGCCTTGGCTGAAAAACTCCTGCTGCCATGCAAGCCAGAGCCCAAGCACCCACGTGATCACCATCGCCGGCGTCATGATGATGTTGAGTAGTCGCCCTTCCATGATCTTGAACGTTTCAGATTGGACGGAGCCTTTCGGCGCATCGCAATGGTAGATGAACAGCCGCGGCAGATAGAGCAGCCCCGCCATCCACGAAATGATTGCTACAACGTGGATCGCCTTGATCCAAAGGTATGCCCGATCGCCAAAAAAGAAGATGACCAGCGCAGTGATCACGACGGTGAAGACGAGCGCTGCGCCAGCCCGCGAGCCGGCTGATTTATCCTCTACTGCGGTCGTCATGCGTGAACCTTTGCGAAGGCACGCACGCGCTCCATGAGGCGGGCGACATGGTCAGGGGGCGTGTCGGGAACGATGCCATGGCCGAGATTGAAGATGTGGGGCAAGCCGCGCATGGCTTGCAGCGTTTCATCGATGCGCCGGTCGAGGGCCTCACCGCCGGCCACGAGAAGAAGCGGGTCGATATTGCCTTGGACGGCGACGCCGGCGTCCTTGGCTAGAACGCGCATATCGTGCAGCGGCATCGCGGTATCACAGCCAACGCCATCAACGCCGGTTTCCTTGACGAACCCGAGAGCATTCGATCCCGCGCCACGCGGAAATCCGATCACCGGAACGCTGGGATGGCGCTTTTTCAATTCCCGCACCAGGCGTGCCGTCGGAGCGGTGACCCAAGTGGCAAACTCGCGATCGGGCAGTGTACCGGCCCAGCTATCGAAGACCATAACCGTGTCGGCGCCGGCCTCGATCTGCTGGCTCAGATAATCAACAGACGTATCGACAAGAATATCGATCAGCTGTTGGAAGCCTTTCGGGTCGCGATAAGCGAAGCGGCGGGCCGCGGCCTGATCGGATGACCCTTCACCACCGACGACGTAAGTTGCCACCGTCCATGGCGCTCCACAAAAGCCGATCAGTGTGGTCTCGCTGGGAAGGTCTTGACGAAGGCGAGTGACCGTTTCGCAGATCAGTCCGAATTTTGTGCCGGTTTTCGAGCGGTCGAGGCGGTTCAACTCAGCGGCTGATTGAATGGGTTCGAGCTTGGGACCTTCGCCTTCGAGAAACGACACGCTCTGGCCCAGGGCATCCGGCACAACGAGGATGTCGGAAAACAGGATGGCGGCATCGAAGCCGTAACGCCGGATTGGTTGCAACGTCACTTCAGCAGCAAGTGACGGAGTGTAGCAGAGTTTGAGAAAGCCGCCGGCTTCGCCGCGCGTGGCACGATATTCGGGAAGGTACCGGCCCGCCTGGCGCATGAGCCAGATAGGTGGCGTTGGTAGGACTTGGCCGCCGAGCACTTGCATCAGCTTGCGGTTTTTTTGGCTGTCTATCCCGGCAGTCGACATTCGTATCCCTTTAATCCTGATAGAGAGTCTTCTTGGTTTTTGTTGTGACTCTTAGACCGAGGATTGCGGTAATTCAGACGAACTACCCAGGTTTTCCAACGGTTCTTCATTGTGCACCGTTCGCCTGACACGACCTAGTGGCAGCGACGACAGACCCCTACCAGGGCCGGATGCGTTATGGGAAGTCAAGGTGTTGCCAAACAACGTGCAGTTGCAACCGCTGGGGATACCCTGGGGAGACGTGACGCACACCGTCAGCAGAAAGTATCAATCCCCAATCGGGGAGGAAAACGGGTGGGGGCTATCCCGGCGGGTTCGAATGTGGGTATTTGACAGGCGAACTCCACAGTGACGACGGGACAGGATCGCCGGTGTGGCCGGCCCCGTTGATAACCCGACCCGTTGTCCACAGATGCCCAACACCCTACCCAGCTACTATCATATGCATCTCGTCTCCGATTCTACGGGAGATACGTTGACGGCGATCGCCAAGGCGGCGGCGGCGCAGTATTCGACGTTGAAGCCCATCGAGCATATGCATCCACTTGTGCGGACACCGCGTCAGTTGCGGCGTGTCCTGCAGGAAATCGAGCAGGCTCCTGGCATCGTGTTGTACACGGTGGTCAATCGTGAACTCGTGGGCGAACTTGAAGACCGGTGTCGGGAATTGAATGTGCCGGCGCACGCGGTGCTGCAGCCGATCATGCAAGTATTCGAGTCATATCTTGGTGCCCCGCAGACGCCGACTGTCGCCGGCCAGCACGTGCTCGACGCCAGCTACTTCAAGCGAATCGATGCTTTGAATTTTACGATGCAGCACGACGACGGGCGGCTGCCGGAAGATTTGAATAAAGCCGACATCATTCTGCTCGGCATTTCGCGGACGTCGAAGACGCCGACCAGCATATATCTGGCTCAGCGTGGGTACAAAACCACCAATCTGCCGCTCGTGCCTGAGATCCCGCTGCCGCCGGCGCTAACAGGTTCGCATTCCGCGTTTATCGTTTGTCTGATCGCGAGCGTGGACCGCATTACGGAAGTGCGCCGCAATCGCGCGCTGCTGATGTCTGACCGCGATATCAACGCCTATGCCGACCGAACGCAGATCGCCGAGGAGATAGCCTATTCGCGCCGGGTCTGTGCCGATCACGGCTGGCCCGTGATCGATGTCACGCGCAAGTCCGTCGAGGAGACCGCGGCGACGGTCATTCAGTTGATGAACAATCGTCGTTCCGAGACTCGGGGCATCGAGAGCGCGTCATGACGCGGGGGGGTCTCATTCTGGCGTCCGGGTCGGCGGCGCGACAACAGATGCTGGCACACGCCGGCTTGCGTTACGATGTCGTGCTTGCCGACGTCGATGAGGATCTTGTCCGCGAGCGATTGACCGGTTCTGCAACGCACCGTGACATGGCCGTCGCGCTGGCTGAAGCCAAGGCCTCGGCGGTGGCTGTGACGCATCCGGACGCCACGGTGATCGGCGCCGACCAGATCCTGAGCTTTCGTAATCAGGTCTTGTCGAAGCCAGGTTCACGCGAAGGAGCACGCAAGACCCTTGTTGCTTTGCAGGGTGACACGCATCTGTTGTTTTCGGCCGTGGCAGTGGCGGTCGGCGATCGTGTTATATGGCGAACGGTTTCGACGGCGACACTCGCGATGCGGTCATTGTCGGCGAACGACATCGAGAGTTATCTCAACGAGGCAGGCGATCGCATTTTCGGCTGCGTTGGCGCCTACCAAATTGAAGGTCCCGGTATCCGGTTGTTCGAGCGGATCGACGGCGATCATTTTACGATAATGGGGATGCCGCTGTTGCCTCTGCTTGGCGCATTGCGCGACATCGAGGGCGGGCGCGTATGACGCGAGCCTGTGTCATCGGCTGGCCCATTGAGCATTCGCGCTCACCAGTTATTCACGGATACTGGCTGCATACGCTGGGTATCGAGGGAAGCTATACGCGCGAACCGGTCAGACCCGAAGACCTGCCATTTTTCCTGGCGACGTTGGAAGATCGCGGTCTTGCCGGGTGCAACGTGACGGTGCCGCATAAAGAAGCAGTGCTAGCGCTGGCGGTTGACGTGGATGCTGCAGCTCGAGCGATCGGGGCGGCTAACACGTTATGGCTGTCGAATGGGCAGCTGTGCGCGTCGAATACGGACGCTTATGGATTCATGACTTACCTCAATCAAAAAGCACCGCAGTGGTGCCAGCGAGATGCACCGGTGCTCATTTTGGGCGCGGGCGGCGCGGCACGGGCGATCGTGCATGGCTTGCTTGAAGCGGGCGTAGCAAAAGTCATCGTTTGCAATCGGTCTTTCTCACGGAGCGAAGCTCTGGTCGGGCACTTCGGCGCCCGGGTTTCAGCGCATCCGTGGGAGAAACGCAACGAAGTTGCGAAATCGGCGAGTGTCGTGGTCAATACGACGACGCTCGGGATGAAGGGCGAGGGTGACGCCGGCATCGATTTCGGCGGAATGAGTGCCGACACGGTAGTCAGCGATATCGTCTATGTGCCCCTCGAAACAGAGTTCCTTTCACGCGCCCGATCGTTTGGGTTGGTAACCGTCGATGGGCTCGGCATGCTGTTGCATCAAGCGGTGCCAGGATTTGAGAAATGGTTCGGCGTGCGGCCGCACGTTACCGCCGAGCTCTATGATCACGTGCGCGCCGACATCGCGAGATCCACATGATGTTGGTTGTGGGGCTCACCGGATCCATCGCAATGGGCAAGTCGATGGCTGCCGCGCATTTAGCGTCGCGTGGCGTCCCGGTTTTCGACGCGGACGCTGCTGTTCACGACATTTATCGCCGGGAAGCCGTGCCAGCGATCGAGAATGCGTTTCCGGGTTCGACATCTGTGGCCGGCGTTGACCGGGCCGTGCTGTCGGATGCTCTGCAGCGCGATCCAGCCGGTTTCAAGCGGCTTGAAGCGATTGTGCATCCGCTTGTTCGCGAACGAGAATTGGCGTTTCTTCGGGAGGCAGCCGCCTCGGGGGCCAGGATTGCCTTACTCGATGTGCCGTTGCTTTATGAAACAGGGCTGGATGCGACGCTCGACGCCGTCATTGTCGTCAGCGCACACGCACAAGCGCAGCGCGAGCGAGCGCTGATGCGGCCGGGAATGACGCTGGAAAAATTTGAGCAGATCATAGCGCGGCAGATGCCGGATGAAGAAAAGCGGCGGCGAGCTCATTTCGTTGTGGATACGAACGGTCCTCCGGGGCGCTCTTTGCACCAGCTGGATGCTATTCTGGCTGCGTTGAGTGGACGTGTTGGCAAAGCTTTCAAACAGTATTGGTTGCCGCTTTGAGATTTGTGCATACCGGCCGGGGGGCTTTTAATCATGCTGCGCGAGATCGTGCTCGATACCGAAACAACGGGCCTCGATCCAACGAAGGGCGACCGGCTGATTGAAATCGGTTGCATCGAACTGTTCAATCGCATTCCGACGGGACGCGAGTTCCACCAGTTTCTCAATCCAGATCGTGATGTGCCAGCGGAAGCGCAGGCCGTTCATGGGATCTCGACGGATTTTCTGCGCGACAAGCCGCGCTTTCCCCAGGTCGCTGACGCATTCCTTGAGTTTATCGGCTCCGATATTCTCGTCATTCACAATGCCGCGTTCGACGTCGGTTTTCTTAGTGCGGAATTGGTGCGGGCGGGGAAGTCGGCGATTGCGATGAGCCGCGTTGTCGACACCCTGGCCCTTGCCCGGCGCAAGCACCCGGCGGGGCCCAATAGCCTAGATGCCTTATGCAAGCGCTATGGCGTCGATAACTCGAAACGCACAAAGCACGGCGCGCTGGTGGATTCGCTGTTGCTGGCGGACGTTTACGTCGAGCTTCTGGGCGAGCGTCAGGCCACGCTCGGACTCGCGCAGTCGTCGTCGGCGAGGGAAACGGCATCGCGGCGGGCGGGCGCGGCTCAGCGAAAAGCCGAACAGCGGCCTCATGCCTTACCCGAAAGGCTGTCGCAGGAGATGAAGGCGGCGCACCAGTCATTCGTGGAGACGCTTGGCGCCAACCCGCTGTGGCGGCGCTTTTATCCGCGGTCGGATATCGAAACCGACCAAGCGTCCTGAATCATTGAAGGTCCGCGGTTTTGGCGAGTTCCTGCTGGCGGCGCACGTAAAGAGCGCCGAAATCGACGGGATCGAGCCACAGGGGCGGATAGCCGCCTTCGCGTGTGACATCGGCGACGATCCGGCGGAGGAACGGGAAAAGCAGCGTCGGGCAATTGACGAGCAGGAAAGGTTCCATGGCCTGCGGTGGGACGTTCTGCAGACGGAACGCGCCGCCATAAACGAGTTCGAGAACGTATATTTTTCCGCCCGAGTGGGATGCCGTGGCGGTGAATAGAATTGTACTTTCGAAAACGTCGGGACCAAGACGCTGCGCCTCGACGTTGACCTCGAGTTGAACCGCGGGGTTTTCACCCTGTTTGATTTGCAGTTTGCCGACGCTTGGGTTCTCGAACGATAGGTCCTTGATGTGCTGGCCGAGAACCTGCACCTGCATGGAACCGGCTTCGGGTTCAGTCGCGGCGGCGGCGCCGTTCGTCTCGTCTGCCATGATTTTGCTCATTTTGGTTGGGTCGCGCGGAGCGCTAACATGCTGGCGCGTTCCTCGCAATCGCGGTGCGAACCCGCAGGTCCGTGCGGATCAATCCGTCAGCTTTTGTTGCGCTGGTCGTCGTCGATGCGCTTCCAATCGCCTTCAATGATGGGTGGGTCGTCCGAGTCTTCATCCGGGTCCCGACGTTCATAGCGGCTGGAAGACCGGCGGACGATGACCGTCGAAGAGCCGAATAGCCGGGCCGCCAAGCCGCGGCGAATGAGCTTGCGCAACGGCGGAATGAGAAGTAGGAGCCCCAGCGCATCGCCGATCAGGCCCGGTGAAATGAGAAGCGCACCGGCGGCAAAGACCATGCCGCTGTCAGCCAAGGGTTCGACCGGAGCGCGCCCAGCTTCCAGTTCGGCCGAAATCTTTTGCGCTACCTTGAAACCCTGTTGGCGCAGGATCGTGAGCCCTAGAATGGCGGTGCCCATGATGATCGCGAGAACCGGCCAAATACCGAGAGCCTGGCCTGCACGAATGAGCAGAATCAGTTCCAGCAGCGGAAAAGCCACAAACATCAGTATTAGAAGCAGACGCATTCGTTCCAATCCGGACTGCGACGCTGCGCCGTGACAAGCCCCGTTCGGGGGCTTTGCCGAGGCCGCAGCCGTTCGCCGCGCCCTGCGATACAGTTGGCATCTATGCCATTGTGCCCTAAGGTCAATCCTAACACCAACCTAGAGATGGACGTCACGTCAGAACAGGTCCAGATGCCAGGACCAGCCATATTGAGCTGTGGTGTCTCGGGTTGCGAGACTACATGTCGTTGACCCTCACCTTTACTCTCACCTGGATAGTTGCCAATGGAAGGCCAAATTGATCTCTTCACTCTGTTGGCAATGATCGTTGCGGTTATTGCCGTTTTGAAGCTGCGCAGCGTTTTGGGTCGCAAGGGCGATGATGATGACGCCCGTATCGAGCGGCGGTCGCGGGAGGAGGCGCGCAATGCCTCCACCACCGTGGGCGGGCCGTCGGATAAAGTGGTGACGCTGCCCCGTCGCGATCGGGAGGAGCCCGTTGCCGAAACGCGCGTCGATACGGCGGAAGCCGAAAGCCGCCTACGGGCCTTTGCCAAAGGCGATCCGTCCGTTGCCGATGGCCTGCTTGCCATCCGTAAGCTCGATGCCGACTTCGAGCCGGAAGCGTTCATAACCGGTGCCCGACAGGCTTACGAAATTATTGTCACGTCTTTTGCCGAAGGCAACCGCAAGGCCCTGCGCGATTTGTTATCGAAAGATGTTCTTGAGGGCTTCACCGGCGCCATCAGCGAGCGGGAAGCGAAAGGCGAGCGCATCGAGCAGAATTTTGTCGGCATCAACAAGGCCGACATTTTGGAAGCCGAAGTCAAGAGCGGCGTTGCCAACGTCACGGTGCGGTTCGTGAGCCAGCTCATTACGGCGACGCGAGATAAAGCGGGCGTGGTGATCGCCGGCGATCCGACGCGCATTTCGGACGTGACGGACATTTGGACGTTCAGCCGCGATCTGTCGACCGCGAAAGCCCGGTCTAATCCCAACTGGCGTCTGATCGCCACGCAGGACGCCCATTAACGAGGATTTGCGGCGCACGGTGACGTTGGATGATCAGCACAGACGTCAGTTTTGCGCCCGCAATGTTCGGCGATCTGCCGTATTGGGCGGCGGACGATCATGTAGCGGCATTTGCGGCTTTCATGGTCTCGTGCCGGCGGTTGCTGGAGCGTGCGCGGGACGGCCTTAAGCCCGACAGTCCTGAAGCGTTGCTGCGGGTGGCGCGGATTGCGGTCGACAGTTCAGGACACATTAAATCGGCGGCTGATGCCCGGACGTTTTTCGAAGCGCATTTCACGCCGCATAGCGTGCGGCATGCGGAGCCGCGAGGATTGCTGACCGGATACTACGAGCCGATCATTGCCGGCTCGCGCACGCGCACGGCGCGTTACACGGTGCCCGTGCTGCGGCGGCCCGCCGATCTCGTCAACCTCGTCGCTGAATCGGAGCGTGGGGCGAAGGCCGAAGCGCTGACCCATGCACGCCGCACCGCGATTGGAACGGAGCCTTATGCAAGCCGGCAAGAGATCGAAGAAGGTGCGCTGGCGGGCGAGGGTTTGGAACTTGTTTGGCTGGAAGATCGGGTCGATGCATTCTTTCTGCACGTGCAGGGATCGGGCTTGATTTCATTCGACGACGGCAGCCGTGCGCGAATTACATACGACGGCAAGAACGGACATCCCTACACGTCAGTGGGCCGGTACTTGATTGATGCGGGGCTGTTTGCTGCCGATCAGATGTCGCTTGATGCACTGAAGGACTGGCTGCGTAAGGACGCCGTGCGCGGCGTTGCCGCCATGCGGCAGAACAAGTCGTATGTGTTTTTTCGCGAACTGACGGGCGAGGCGGCGGGATCGGCTCTCGGGGCCATGGAAATTCCGCTGACCGACGATCGAAGTTTGGCGGTCGACACCCGGTTCCATGCACTCGGCACGCCGGTTTATGTGGTGGCGCCGGCGTTGACGCATGCGGGCAGCGAGGATGGATTTCACCGGCTGATGGTGGCGCAGGACGTCGGTTCGGCGATCCGCGGTGCGGAACGGGGCGACATTTATTTCGGCACCGGGGAGGCAGCTGGCCGAAAGGCAGGCATCACCAAGCATCCCGGCAATTTTTTCGTGCTGTTGCCGCAGGCCGTGTCGTGACGAAGAAGCCCGGTCGCGGCGGCAGCAAGAAGCCAACGATCCTGACAGACGACGATCACGAGGTTTGGGAACATACGGCCAGTTCGCTGTCGCCGTTGAAGAGCGTCAAAGGTTATGTCCTCGAGGCGCTGCAAGGCGAGGAAGACTTCGCCAAACTCTTTGCGCCCAAATCTACGCCGGGGGCCAAAAAGAGCGCGCGTGTCGAGCCGCCCATACCGTCGCCGGCACAGAGCAAGACACCCGCCATCAATCCGTTCGACCGCAAGAACGTGAAGAAGATAAAGCGCGGCAAGATAGAGATCGAAGCACGGATTGATTTGCATGGAATGCGGCAGGCGGAGGCGCACGCGGCGCTGATCCGGTTCATTCATGGTTCGGCGTCGATGGGGCGTCGATGGGTGCTCGTCATCACCGGCAAGGGTTCGCCGTCACGGCATGCGCACGACGTTGTGGAGCGACCCTTCGGCGAACCGCTGCGTGGGGTCTTGAAGCGTAGCGTACCGATGTGGCTATCTGAATCGGACGTGCGTGGGCTGATCGTGAGTTTCACCGAAGCGGCACCCGAGCACGGCGGCTCCGGCGCGCTTTATGTGCATTTGAGGCGGGGTTAGGACTCGCTTACTTACACGTCTTGCCCAGTTCGGTGAGGGCTTGGGTCAGGCCGCTGAGTGTGTAGGTGTCGGTGGTTTCGGTGCCGCGGGCGGAGGTGGCGGTGACGTCGGCCTTAGATCCCTTTTTCAGTGCTTCGACGAGCTTCAATTCTTGCGTGGCATCGGCGACGTAGGCGCGCTCCTCTTTCGGGAACAGCGAGAAAGTGTCGGTGCCCACCGCGACGGTGACGGTGCTGTCGGGTTTGACCGGATAGCCGAGCTTGACGCTGACTTCCGAGCGGATGCCATCCTTGGGCCAGGCCGACACATAAAGGAGCGTGGCTCCGCGGTTGGCTGTGGTGGGTTTCTTCTCTGATGGCGTGGCTGCGGCAAAGCACAGTTTGGCGTCGCCGGTCTCGTTTGCGTACAGGCTCCAGGCGCCGAACGTGCCCTCGACCGTGGTTGCTTGGGCGTTTGCGGTGAGGGGCAAAAGGCTCGCGACGAGCAGCGCGGCGAGCGGGGCGGTTTCGATGATCTTACGCATGTTTTGATGTTCGACCCGGTGTGTTTCCCCTGTCCCCGCGAGCGGAGGCAGGCGGTCATTCAGTTCTGTCGCTCGCGACATTACGCGAGAACCGGCCGGATGCGTCAGTCTTTGCGGCTTTTCCCCAGCGGCGCGTGGCCGGTGGACGGGGGCGCGGTGGTTGGTCCACCTTCGTGGATCGGCCGGTCTGCGAAACGGGCGAGCGATTTGACGCGATCGTACATGACAATGGCGCCAGCCATGGCGACGTTCACGCAGAACAATGTCGGGATCTTGACCACATAGTCGCAGCGTTCGAGCAGCGGATCAGACAGCGAGCCACGTTCGGGGCCGAGCACGTAGGCCGCGCGCAGCGGGTGACGGAAGCTTGGCAAATCGATGGCGCCCTCGACGAGTTCGATGCCGATGAGCTTGACGCCCTGTGGAAAGGCGATCTCGTCCAGACCGCGCCAATTGTAATGCGGCAGGTGAAGCTGGCTGCGGGATGTATCGGCGTATGCCTCATGTGCCGAATAGTTCGCGCCGATGGTGAACGTGAAGGCGGCACCGAAGGCATGGGCGGACCGCATCAGGTTGCCAAGGTTCAGCGATTTCGACATGCGCTCGGCGCCGATGGCGAAATAGCCCCGCGCACGGGGCGGCCACGATGGTGGAGGAGGCGGAAAGTTCGGGGGCGGTGGGTGGTCTTGGGGCATCGGTTCCGATGGTGGTGGTGAAGGGCCTTGCGCGGGACGGGGAAACGTTCCACGTGAGGCGCGGTTTGGACACGAGGTCAAGCGTCGTCGGGAGATTTCATATGCGGGCGGTGCTGTGCAAGCGTCTCGATGGGCCGCAGGCCCTGGTTATCGAGGATATGCCGACGGAGGAGCCTGGTCCGGGCGAGATCGCCGTGAGCGTGCGTGTCGCGGCGCTGAACTTCTTCGATACGCTCATCACCAAAGGCCAATACCAGATCAAGCCGGAACTGCCGTTTTCGCCGTCCGGGGAAATCGCGGGGGTTGTGGCGCGGGTTGGAGCGGGCGTGATCGGGCTGCGGCCGGGCGATCGGGTGGCGGCGTATCTGGGCTGGGGCGGCGCGCGTGAAGAGGTGGTTGTGCGGGCGGAGACGGCGATCCCCATTCCGTCGGGAGTTTCCGATGAGGTCGCCGCGGGCGTTGCGATTACCTACGGGACGGCGCTGCACGGGCTCAAGGATCGAGGTGGCGTGCAGCCGAACGAGTGGGTCGCAGTGACCGGCGCGGCAGGCGGGGCGGGGCTGGCCGCCATTGAGGTCGCGAAGTTGATGGGCGCGCGGGTGGTCGCGGTCGCTTCGTCGGATGAGAAACTGGCCATCTGCCGCGCGCACGGGGCCGATGCGGTCATTGATTACCAGCGAGAAGACCTGAAGCTGGCCCTGCGCGAGCGGACCGGCGGGGCTGGCGTCGATGTCGTCTACGATTGCGTTGGGGGCCAAACCGCCGAGCTGGCTCTGAGAGCCTTGCGCTGGGGTGGGCGCTTTCTCGTGGTCGGATTTGCGTCGGGTGAAATTCCCAAGCTGCCGCTGAATCTCTTGCTCGTGAAGGGCGTGTCGGCGATCGGCGTGTTCTGGGGCGAGAGCGTGAAGCGTGATCCTGCGGGGCATCGGGCGAACATGGCGTTCGTTTTGCAGGCGGTGGCCGATGGCCGTCTGAAGCCACACGTGCATGGGGTGTATCCCCTGGAGCGGATCGTCGAGGCGATCGGCGTGCTGGAGAGGCGCGAAGCGACGGGCAAGGTCGTCGTGCGGGTGAGCGGCGAATGAGGTGTGCCGCAATGGTACGCGCTTTGATTGAGAGTTTACCGTAACTCTCTGCAATACCTAGCTTTTTATCGGGTTCGTTCAATCAAAATTACCCATCATCGACGATGATCCGGACCACGGCCCTGCGGTGGGTCGATCTGACGGGGACGGAGTTGTTTGGTGGGGCTTGTCTGGCAAAATTGGAATTCGCTGTGGTGGCGGGTGGCGATGAGCTTTCTCGTCGGCATGTTTTCGTGCCCGCCGGCCAACGCTCAGACGCTATTCGAGACGCTGTTTGGATTTGGTTCGTCAAAGCCGAAAGCGGAAAAAATGCAGCGGTCCCGGACGCGAATAAAGCTGCAGTCCTATCGTGATTGGGCCGCGGAACACAGCCCGAGTAGTCCTGCAGATGGCGCAGACGACCGCCGCGATCCGGCATATGGCGGCAACTATAAAACCGTGTGTGTGCGGACCTGCGACGGATACTACTGGCCGGTCAGCCGGTCGGTGACGAGCGAGAGGTTCGCGACGGATGAAAAGCGCTGTGACGCCGCCTGTCTGGGCGACGCCAAGCTCTATTACCAACACAAGGATAGCGACGATCCAAAAACTCTGATCGCTCTGGATGGCTCACCTTACACGGGGCTGAAAACGGCATTTTTCTATCGCAAGTCGCTGTTCAACGGTTGTGGTTGCCGGCCGGCGCCCTGGTCGACGACGGAGGCCGTGCGGCATCAGGGGTATCGGGTCGCCGAAGACGCCCGGAAGCTGCAGATTGCGATGGAGACGGAACGGTCGCGGGCCGAGAAGCAGCGGCAAGACAAGATTGCGCAGATTATCGCTGCGACGCGCGAGGCGGTCCTGCTCGATGAAGCCGAGGAAGCGACGTTCGGTGAGGCGGTTGCGGTGGTGACGGTCGAAGAGATCGCGCCAGCCGCACCTGTTGAGGTGGTGGCCGCTGTGGAGGCCGAGACAGATTCTAAGACCAGCATTACAGGCTATGTCCATTTGCATGTTCTGCCCGATGATGTGGTCGAGGCGGAATTGTTGGACGGGCCGGCCGCATCAACGATCTCGACGGGGGTGGCTGAGCTGCAGGCCGCGTTTTCAGAAATCGCCGCACCGTCAGCAATAGATGGGGCCGCTCCGGTTGTTGTGCGCAAGACGCGCGTGCGTCCGGCGAAGACCAAGGCATCAAAACCCGTCAAAACCGTTTCGCTGTTCGGGGGCTTTGCAAGCTTCGTCTGGCCCGGAGATGGCCCGGCTTGGTAGGTCAATCGCCGTCGTTGTCGAGACCAGCAAATATGGGACGCGCGCCGCGCAGTGGAAACGCTTCCTCGATGACGTAAGGACCGCCACCGGTTTTGGGCTTGGATGAAAACAGGACAAATTCCTCGATCACAAAGGGGCGTGATCGGTAGAGCGCATGGGCCTGGAGAAACTTCGTCAAGTCGGGAATGGAGGCGTTGCGCAGCCGGGCAAGCGTCACATGCGGTTTGAAGGGGCGTCGTTCCGGCGGGATGCCTGCAGATCGGGCGGCGCGTTCGTGAGCACGGGCCAGGGCCGCCAACGACGGCGAAGGGCCAACACCGGCGTACAAAATTTTTGGGTCGTTGCCACCGACGACATGCACCCCTTCGATGGCGAGTTCGAAGACATCGAAATCGATGCGAGCCAGTTCTTCCGCAAATTCTTGAGCGAGGCGATTGTCGATGTCGCCGGCGAAGCGGAGGGTGATGTGAAGGTTGTCTTCTTCGATCCAGGAGGCGCCCGGAAGCGGGCACTCGAGATCTGAGAGATCGCTCGTGATATCATCGGGCAATTGAAGACCGCTGAAAAGCCGCGGCATGAATTCTTTCCTCGCCTCAATGCCGGTGGTTCACGACTTGGATTGCGTGCGGCCGCGTCGTCCCTCGACTTCGCGCAATAGCTCCTCGACCTTCGGCATGATGTTTTCAACTATTACGGCGACGCCTTTGTCGTTCGGATGAATGCCGTCGTCGAGGTTCATCGATTTTTGCAACGCAATCCCTTCCAGGAAGAAGGGAAAGAGGATGAGCCCATGTTTGTCGGCAAGCTCCCGATACATGCCGTTAAACTCCCGCAGGTAGTCATCACCCCAATTGGAAGGCGCGCGCATCCCGACAAGTAGAATGGCAATGTTGCGCTCTTTCAGGCGAACGATAATCCGTTCTAGATTTGCTTTCGCCTCCGCGGGCGGTTGACCGCGCAGAGCGTCATTGGCGCCGAGTTCAAGGATGACGGCCTCCGTTTCGCTGGGAACGGCCCATTCGAAGCGTTCAAGTCCGGCCGCCGTGGTGTCGCCTGACACGCCGGCATTGGTCACGTCTACGGCGTAACCCTTGGCAGCCAGTGCCTTGGATAACTGGGCGGGAAAAGACTGGTCGGGCTTGAGTAGGTAGCCCGCTGTGAGGCTGTCACCGAATGCAACTAGTTTCACAGGTGATTTCGCTTCTGCTGCTATTGGGCTCAGGGAAAGGCCGGCATTGAAGACGATCGCCATAACCCCCAGATGAACCAGCCTGAGAGCCTGCCGAGTGGTGTGTGCTTGAAACATTTTTCTGCCTCACGTCTCGTCCATTGCCCTTCAGTCACGTATAGCCCCTGTCAGTGCAAAACAAGGCGCCCCTCCTTACTATGGGGTTATCAAAGGACCGCGCGTGCCGTCACCCATCATCTCACTGAAAAACGTCCACCTGACGCTCGATAGCCGTGCCGGACCGGTTGCCATACTCAACGGCGTTGGGCTCGACGTCGAAGCTGGACAGTCTGTCGCAATCGTGGGCCCGTCGGGTTCGGGAAAGACATCGCTATTGATGGTGCTTGCCGGGCTCGAACGCGCAACCTCGGGAGAGGTTCGGATCGCGGGGCACGATTTCCAAGCCCTTGGAGAGGATCAGCTTGCACGGGTGCGCGGGTCGACGATCGGGATCGTGTTTCAGTCGTTCCATCTCGTGCCGACCATGACGGCGTTGGAAAATGTCGCGCTGCCGCTTGAGTTTTCTGGTCGGACCGGAGCCGAAGCGATTGCACGTGTGCGGCTCGAAGAAGTTGGGCTTGCGCACCGCCTGGATCATTATCCTGCACAGTTATCGGGCGGCGAGCAGCAGCGTGTCGCCCTGGCCCGAGCGCTGTCCATCGAGCCGCGGCTATTGCTCGCCGACGAGCCGACGGGCAACCTCGACGGCCGAACAGGCCGGAGTGTGGTCGATCTTCTGTTTGGCCTGAAGACGTCACACGACGCGACACTCATTCTGGTGACGCATGATGAGCGGCTGGCCGCCGAATGCGATCGTGTCATCCGGATGTCGGACGGACGCATCGTTGATGACCAGCGAGCGAAGGCGGCATGAGCGTGGCAAGCCCCGTTCAAGCGATGAGCCGACGGCCAGTGCGGCTCACACTTATTTTGAAGTTGGCCGCGCGGGAGTTGCGCTCGGGATTGTCCGGCTTCTATGTCTTCATCGCGTGTGTCGCGCTGGGCGTGATGGTGATCACCGGCGTCGGTGCGTTATCGGACGCCTTGAAGTCCGGATTTGAGCGGCAGGGAGCACTCCTACTCGGCGGCGACATCACGGTCGCGCGCCCGCATTCCCCGACATCGGACATCGAGCGTCGTTGGATCGACAGCTTCGGCCGGTCGAGCGAAACGGCAACCATGCGAACCATGGGCCGACGCCTCGATGGTGAAGATCAGACGCTGATCGAATTGAAGGGTGTCGACGGGGCTTATCCGCTGGTTGGTCAAGTTTTGCTGGAGAGCAACGAAAAACTCGGCGATGCGCTGGCGCGGGGCATCGTCGCCGATCCGGTGCTGCTTGAGCGACTCAACCTCAAGATCGGGGATCGGCTGAAAATCGGCGATGCCGAATTTGCGATTGCCGCTACGCTTAAATCGGAGCCAGACGGTCTCGCTGATCGCGTGTCCTACGGGCCGCGCGTCTTACTGACGCTTGCGCAAATGCGGCAGACCGGGCTCATCCAACCTGGAGCTCTCATCCGCTGGAAATACGCGATCTCGTTGAAGGAGAGTTCTGATCCGCTCGAACAGCGGTTGGTGTCATTTCGCGAGCGGGTCAAGGCAGAATTGCCCGAATCCGGCTTCACGATCACCGATCGACGTGATCCTTCGCCGCAAGTTTCGACAACACTGGAGCGCTTGCGCCAATTTCTTACTTTGTTGGGATTAACGGCCTTGGTCACCGGTGGCGTCGGGGTAGCCAACGCAGTGGCGACCTTTATCGATCGGCGGCGCAACGTCATTGCAACTATGAAGAGCGTCGGCGCAACGGGAGGGACGGTCTTTGCTGTCTTCCTGGTGCAGGTTCTCGCAATGGCACTGATCGGCGTCGCCTGCGGGCTGGCGCTTGGCTTGCTCATTCCGCCGGTCCTAACGCAACTATTCGGCGCCTATCTTCCCGTCGTTCCGGAGTTTTCACTATCGGCGCAGAGCGTCGGGCTCTCCGTCGCGTACGGTCTGCTGGTGGCGCTGCTCTTCGCGTTGTGGCCGCTCGGTCGGGCGGAGCAGGTTCGTGCGAGCGTGCTGTTTCGCGATGAGGTCGATCCGAGCGCGGCATGGCCGGCGGCGCGCATTCTTGCGCTGATGGCGGCTACGGGTCTGGCTCTCGTCGCGATTGCCGTGTTGTCGTCGGATTCACGGCTGATCGCTTTTTACTTCGTGGGTGGGCTGGCGCTCGTCATTGCTCTGTTTTGGGTCTTGGGCGGGATCGTCACTCGCATGGCACGTGCGATGAAGCGTCCGCGCCGTCCCGAGCTGGCGCTTGCCATTGCCAACATCGGAGCGCCGGGCGGGTTAACGCGGTCGGTGGTACTGTCACTTGGCGCGGGATTGTCGCTGCTGGTAGCGGTGGCACTGGCCGATTCATCGCTGGTGAACGAACTCAAAAGCCGATTGCCTGCGAACTCGCCTGCCTATTTTGTTATCGATATTCCAAAGAAGGACGAGGCATCGTTTCAAGACTTGGTTCTGCGTGAGGTTCCTGGAGCCGTCATTGAAACGGCCCCCATGTTGCGCGGTCGGATGGTTGCGATCAAAAACGTGCCGGTTGAGACGATTAAAGCGCCGTCCGAAGCGCAGTGGGTCCTGTCGGGTGATCGCGGGCTGACTTACTCTGATCGCGTGCCGGCAGGGTCGACCGTCGTCGCGGGAGAGTGGTGGAAGCCCGGCTATAGCGGTGAGCCGCTGGTCTCGTTCGAGGCGGAGCTGGCGCGCAATCTCGATCTCAAAGTCGGTGACAGCATCACAGTCAACGTGCTCGGCCGCAATTTATCGGCAAAGGTAGCAAACCTGCGCGAGGTCAAATGGGAGAGTCTTGCGCTCAACTTCGTCATGGTGTTCTCGCCGAATACACTGGCCGGAGCGCCGCATAATCTGCTGGCGACGATCTCGCTGCCTCATGCGTCTGGAGCGGCCGACGAGGTCCGTCTTGCGCGAGCCATGGGTAAAGCGTTTCCGGTCGTGACGGCGATCCGTGTCAAGGAAGCCATCGAGGCGTTCAATAAGGTTTTCGAGAAGGTCATGGCGGCGGTGCGCGTGGCTGGCAGCGTTACGCTCCTAGCCGGCGCTCTGGTGCTTGCCGGCGCTATGGCGACGGCGCAGCGGCGGCGCATATTGGAGGCGGTCATCCTAAAGGCGCTCGGAGCGACGCGATCGCGGATCCTGGCCGCACATGTCGCAGAGTATCTGCTGCTGGCGGTTGTGACGGCCCTTGCGGCAACGGTGGTCGGGTCAATTGCGGCGTATGCTGTGGTCACGGGGCTCATGGATCTGCCGTTTGCGTTCTCCTGGACGGCTGTCGGTGCGTCGCTCTTGACGGCCGCTGCGCTGGTCTTGACCTTCGGCGCCGCTGGGACCTGGCGTGTCCTCAGCGCCCGGCCGGTGCCGTTTTTGCGCTCTCAGTGACGCCGCAACGCGCTGATTTCTAGGTAGTTATCCTGAGCCGGGCCGACGAATAAATGGCTTCGTGGGGAGCAACGACGGTCTTGTATTCCAACGGCAATACTCCAATATCCCGAACGCGGCTCATGGATGGGTCGCGTCACAGGTTTCAAAGGGTCTGCCAGATGGCACAGCTTCAGAATGGATATGCGCGGTCGGGCTCTGTTGTCCGCACGGGCGCCGTGGTCGATGAGGGCCTGCGGGCCTACATGCTGCGCGTCTACAACTACATGTCTGCCGGCGTCGCGCTTACCGGTGTCGTGGCCTACTTCACGGCTCAGGCCGCGACGTCGAACCCGGCAGTTGCGCAGGCGCTTTACCAGTCGCCGCTCAAGTGGGTGATCATGTTCGCTCCGCTGGCGTTCGTGATGTTCCTGTCGTTCCGGGTTTATAAAATGAGCCCCGGCGCGGCGCAGATCGCTTTCTGGGCGTTCGCGGCGGTCATGGGCATTTCGCTGTCGGCGATCTTCCTCGTCTTTACCGGTGCGTCTATCGCGCAGGTCTTCTTCGTGACGGCCGCCGCCTTCGCGTCGCTGAGCGTCTATGGCTACACGACGAAGAAGGATCTCACGGGCTGGGGTTCGTTCCTGATCATGGGTGTGGTCGGCATCATCCTTGCCGCTTTGCTCAACCTCTTCCTGCAGTCGAGCGGTCTGTCGTTTGCGATCAACGTGATCGGCGTGCTGGTGTTTGCTGGTCTTACCGCCTATGACACGCAACAGATCAAAGACGGCTATTATGCCGTTCGCGACGATGCAGCCCTGATGACCAAGAGCGCCATTATGGGCGCCTTGAGCCTCTATCTCGACTTCATCAACATGTTCACGATGCTCCTGCAGCTCGTGGGCAACCGCGAGTAACGAGCTAACGATTTCAATGGAAAAAGCCCCGCTGAAAAGCGGGGCTTTTTTAGTTGCGCCATACTACTCCGCTATGCGGAGCCGGCCGGATGGCGTGAAGAAACTTACACAACCACGCGCATGGATTTATCGAGGACCGTGAGGACGCGGGCGAGATCGGGGCCGCGCTTGAGGATCAAACCGGTCGTGGTGACGACGCTGTAGGCGCCTTGCTTGCGCGCGAGCTTGGGCGTCTTCTCGATGCGGTAGAGGGGAAATTCGGTGGCGCGGCGGAAGACGCTGAACACGGCTTTTTCGCGGTTCATGTCGAGGGCGTAGTCGCGCCATTCTCCGGCGGCGACCTTGCGGCCGTAGACGGCCATGATGGCCGAGAGTTCCTGGCGATTAAAGGCCGTGATGGGGCTGTTTTCATGAACGCTCGCAGCATCGGAGCGTTGCCGGGAGCTGTCGGCTCGCGGCGTGAACTGTATGGGCTCGGTTTCGCTCAAGGGCGCCTCCCTGTTCACCGGACCGTCATGATCCGTGAGGTCGCGGCGGATGGCAAGCCCCCTTTGTCGGCCCTTGGCACCCCTTGTCCAACCGCCGAGATTACCAAAATTTGAGGACCGGTCCGCAAGACGCCCCAATCGGACCCCAACCGCGCCGTATTGGGCTGGCACTGTCCTCGTCGTTGCCTTCGGGGCCGGTTACATGATCAGCCGCCGCAGCGCCAAGCCCCCAGCTCGCGGGCGGTTTGTGTGGCCGGACCCCATCAGGCAGCTCTCCCAAGTGTCCCTCTGCCCTGCGAAACGAGGGTCGGCTCCCCCCAGCCGGCCCTCGACGCTTTCGGGCGGCCGTCTATATGTTAGGCGGACGCCATCACCGGGACATTCACACGCCATGAGCAAGACACCGTCGCGATCGAAGACCGCCGTTGCCAAGGCCGCCGCACCCAATCCGTTTCAGACGGCCTGGCGCACGCCGCACGGGCTGCCACCGTTCGCCAAGATCACCGCCGAGCACTATTGGCCGGCCTTCAAAGACGCGCTAGCCGCGCACAAGGCCGAGATCGCCGTGATCGGTGCGCGCGAGGCCAAGCCGTCGTTCCAGAACACGATCGTCGCACTGGAAAAGAGCGGGGACGCGCTGAACAAAGTCGCGGACGTCTTCTTCAATCTGTCGAGTTCGGACACGAGCCCGGAATTGCAGGAGATCGAGCGCAAGCTGGCGCCGGTGCTGGCGCAGCACTCGAACGCGATCCAGCTCGATCAGAAGCTGTTCCGGCGGATCGAGGATTTGTACGAGCGGCGCGAGAAACTGAAGCTCGACGACGAGCAACTGCGGCTGCTGGAGCGCACCTACACGACGTTCGTGCGGGCGGGCGCGCGATTGTCCGCGAAGGCCCGCAAGCGCGTGGCGGAGATCAACACGCGGCTTGCCGAGCTGGTCACGCAGTTCGGGCAGAACGTGCTGGCGGACGAGCAGTCGTGGCGTCTCGCGCTGGAGGGCGAGGCGGACCTCGCGGGATTGCCGCAGGGCGTGCGCGATGCGGCGGCGCGGACGGCGGCCGATCTGAAATTGCCGGCGAGCCATGTGATCACGCTGTCGCGGTCGAGCGTGGAGCCGTTCCTGCAATTCTCTGCCCGGCGGGATTTGCGCGAAGAGGCATTCAAGGCGTGGATCCGGCGCGGTGAGAACGGCGGCAAGACGGACAATCGAAAGATCGTGGCGGAGATCGTGGCGCTGCGCGCGGAACTCGCCAAGCTGATGGGTTATCGCACGTTTGCCGACTACAGCCTCGACGACACGATGGCGAAGACGCCCGATGCGGTGCGCGGACTTCTCAATCAAGTTTGGTCGGCGGCGGTGGAGCGCGTCGGCGAGGAGCGCGAGGCGCTGACGGCGCTGGCGCGCAAGGAGGGCGGCAATTACACGCTCGAAGCGTGGGACTGGCGATACCTCGCGGAGAAGGAGCGCAAGGCGCGCTTCGACCTCGATGAGAGCGAGATCCGGCCGTATCTGCAGTTGGAGAACATGATCGACGCGGCGTTCGATACGGCGTCGCGGTTGTTCGGGCTGAAGTTCAAGGAGCTGGCCGACGCGCCGCGCTATCACCCGGATGTGCGCGTGTGGGAGGTGACAACGAAGTCGGGCGAGCCGGTCGGCGTGTTCCTCGGGGATTATTATGCGCGGCCGTCGAAGCGGTCGGGCGCGTGGATGTCGAGTTTCCGGGCGCAGCATAAGCTCGGCAAGGGCTCGAAACCGGTGATCGTCAACGTGCTCAACTTCGCGCGCGGGGCGGAGGGCAAGCCGACGTTGCTTTCCATCGACGATGCGCGGACGCTGTTTCACGAGTTCGGGCATGGGCTGCACGGGCTGCTTGTCGGACGTGACCTATCCGTCGCTGTCGGGCACGAACGTGTCGCGCGATTTCGTCGAGCTGCCGTCGCAGCTTTACGAGCACTGGCTGACGCGGCCGGAGGTGCTGAAGAAGTTCGCGACGCATTACAAGACCGGCAAGCCGATGCCGGACAGCCTGATGAAGCGCATTCAGGCGTCGCGGACGTTCAATCAGGGGTTCGCGACGACGGAGTATGTGGCCTCCGCGCTGGTGGACATGGACCTGCACGCGCTGGAAGCGGCGGACGGGCTCGACGTCGGCGCGTTCGAGACGGCGACGCTGTCACGCTTGGGCATGCCGCGCGAGGTGGTGATGCGGCATCGCATTCCGCACTTCCAGCACATCATGGGCGGGTATGCGGCGGGGTATTACAGCTACCTGTGGTCGGAGGTGATGGACGCGGATGCGTTCGCGGCCTTCGAGGAGGCGGGCGACATCTACGACCGCAAGACGGCGGCGCGGCTCAAGCAGCACGTCTATTCGGCCGGCAACCGGCGCGATCCGCTGGAGGCGTATGTCGCCTTCCGCGGCCGGCCGCCGAAGGTGGAGAGCTTGCTCAGGAAGCGGGGGTTTGGGGGGTGAGGGTTCGTGTCACCTGGGTTAATTGGTACCCCTGCCTTGCTAAAAACACGCCGTGTCGAAATCAAAAGCGAACCGTCAGGGGTAGTGCCGCGGCTTCCGGTGACGCGTCCCCTCACAGAGCGCGAGGAACACAACACGGGATGTGCGCTTCCGACTCTCATCAGCAGCTCCGACCAAAGGTCACTTCAGATACCCTGGCCAGCACAGTAAGGACTAGACACTGGACGAGCTTAGATCTGGCATCGGTATGCTTTTCTGCCGGATCGAGTGATCTGACGTAAATCCGCGCGGTCATTAGCGGTCCGTTTACCGAGGCTGCACAGGCATGCGATTCAAACATCTTTGAGCATTCGGCGGCTGTTTGTGTTTGGTCCTCAAGGCGCTATAACGAGACATTCTCCAAGTTGGTTGCCCGGAGAGAGTTTTTGGGTGCACTTCTTGACGCACATCTACAGCGCAATTTTGAAGCAGTAGCCGCCATAGGTCCGATAGTGCTGTGGCTAAGCGAGCATAGTGGCCTCTCCGCCGCTTCGCGCCGGCGTCTTCCTCGCCTTAGACGCAATAGTTAGCGCAATTGGTCTCGCCCACATCACGTTCGTCAGTCGCACACGTTCAGCCATTCGGGGCGCGAAAGTCATGAGCTGTTTTGGTGGTACGTCGCATCCGCTTGAAAGATCCCATCGCGCTTTTCAAACTTCCTAGCGTGAAACGTCGTGATTCCGGTTTCGTGGAAGAGCGCCGTGGAGCTTTGTTCAAACACTGACCGAGCATCTTTGTGCGCTATGTAACCTGCGAGCGTAACTGTTCTCGCGCTAGCGTGAATATTGCTGTCAGTGCAAGGAATGCGTACAGCACTTCTGTCTCTGCATTTGTTCTCGTGCCTGACGAAGTGCAGATATGATTCGGGCGCGAGGTTGTCCTCACGCCCGTTTTTCTCGCGTCGATGATGTTAGCCCGCTAGGTGCCTCGCCCTACGCCGCCAGGTTCCGCAGCACGTACTGGAGGATGCCGCCGTTGCGGTAGTATTCGATCTCGTCGAGGGTATCGATGCGGCAGACGATGGGGATGGCGACCTTGTTGCCCTTGGCGTCGGTGATTTCGGCGATCATGCGCTGACGCGGTTTGACGTCGGCGAGGCCGCGGATGGTGACGGTTTCGTCGCCCTTGAGGCCGAGCGTCGCCCACGACGTTCCTTCCTCGAACACGAACGGCACGATGCCCATGCCGACGAGGTTGGAGCGGTGGATGCGCTCGAAGCTCTGCGCGATGACGGCCTTGACGCCGAGCAGGTTGGTGCCCTTGGCGGCCCAGTCGCGCGACGAGCCGTTGCCGTATTCGACGCCGGCGAAGACGACGAGCGGCACGCCTTCGTCCTTGTAGTGCATGGCGGCGTCGTAGATCGGCATCTGCTCGCCGGTCGGGATAGTGGATCGTGTAGCCGCCTTCCTTGACGACGCCGTTGGCGTCCTTGGCCATGTGATTCTTGATGCGGATGTTGGCGAAGGTGCCGCGCATCATGACTTCGTGGTTGCCGCGGCGCGTGCCGTACTGGTTGAAGTCGGCCTGGGCGACGCCGTGGTCGAGCAGGTATTTGCCGGCGGGGCTGGCGGCCTTGATGGAGCCGGCGGGCGAGATGTGGTCGGTGGTGATCTTGTCGCCGAAGAGGCCGAGGACGCGCGCGCCGACGAGATCGCCGTTGCCGGTCGCTGCCTGCTTGATGCCGGTGAAGTAGGGCGGGTTCTGGACGTAGGTGGACTGTGCCGTCCCAGGCGAAGGTGAGGCCCTGCGTGGTGGCGATGCCCTGCCAGTTGGTGTCGCCCTGGAAGACGTCGGCGTAGCGGCTTTCGAACATTTCGCGCGTGACGTTGTCGGCGATGAAGTCCTGGATTTCCTTGTTCGTGGGCCAGATGTCTTTCAGGAAGACGGGCTTGCCGTCCTGGTGCCGGTGCCGAGCGGCTCGGTGGTGAGGTCTTTCTGCATGGTGCCGGCGAGCGCGTAGGCGACGACGAGGGGCGGCGAGGCGAGGTAGTTGGCCTGCACGTCGGGCGAGACGCGGCCTTCGAAGTTGCGATTGCCGGAGAGGACGGCGGCGGCGACGAGGCCGTTGTCGTTGATGGTTTTGGAGATGGGGGCGCGCAGCGGGCCGGAATTTCCGATGCAGGTGGTGCAGCCGAAGCCGACGAGGTTGAAGCCGATGGCGTCGAGCGATTTCTGCAGGCCGGACTTTTCGAGGTAGGCGGCGACGACCTGCGATCCGGGCGCGAGCGAGGTTTTGACCCACGGCTGCGGGTTTCAGGCCCTTGGCGACGGCGTTGCGGGCGAGAAGTCCGGCGCCGATCAGGACGCTCGGGTTGGAGGTGTTGGTGCACGAGGTGATGGCGGCGATGACGACGTCGCCGTGGCCGAGGTCGAAGGTTTCGCCGGCGACGGGGTAGCGCTTGGCGGCTTCGCCGGGCTTTTTGTATTCGGTCTCAAGTGCTGCGAGGAACCCGGGCTTTGCGGCGCTGAGCGCGACGCGGCCTTCGGGCGCTTGGGGCCGGCGAGTGAGGGTTCGACGTCGCCGAGGTCGAGGGCGAGCGTGGCGGTGAAGACGGGATCGGGCGAGCCGGCTTCGCGGTAGAGGCCCTGCGCCTTGCGTGAAGGCTTCGACGAGGGCGATGCGGTCGTGGGAGCGGCCGGACAGTTCGAGGTAGGCGAGGGTTTCCTTGTCGACCGGGAAGAAGCCGCAGGTGGCGCCGTATTCGGGGGCCATGTTGGCGATGGTGGCGCGGTCGGCGAGCGTCATGTTGTCGAGGCCGGGGCCGTAGAATTCGACGAACTTGCCGACGACGCCCATGCTTGCGCAGCATCTGCGTGACGGTGAGGACGAGGTCGGTGGCGGTGACGCCTTCCTTGAGGTGGCCGGTCAGCTTGAAGCCGATGACTTCGGGGAGGAGCATCGATGCGGCTGGCCGAGCATGGCGGCTTCGGCCTCGATGCCGCCGACGCCCCAGCCGAGGACGGCGAGGCCGTTGACCATGGTCGTGTGGCTGTCGGTGCCGACGAGCGTGTCGGGATAGGCGACGGTTGTGCCGTCAGCGGAGGGCGCAGTCCAGACGACCTGGGAGAGATATTCGAGGTTGACCTGGTGGCAGATGCCGGTGCCGGGCGGGACGACGCGGAAGTTCTGGAAGGCGCCTTGGCCCCACTTGAGGAAGGTGTAGCGTTCGCCGTTGCGTTCGTATTCGAGCGCGACGTTGTCGGAGAGCGCTTTGGGGGTGCCGAACTCGTCGACGATGACGGAGTGGTCGATGACGAGATCGACCGGGACGAGCGGGTTGATCTTCTTGGGGTCGCCGCCGAGCTGCAACATGCCATCGCGCATGGCGGCGAGATCGACCACGGCGGGGACGCCGGTGAAGTCCTGCATCAGCACGCGGGCGGGGCGGAAGCCGATTTCCTTGCCGGCCTTGCCTTTGTCGTCGACCCACTTCACAGCGTCGATGATGTCCTGCTTGGAGACCGTGCGGCCGTCCTCGGAGCGGAGCAGGTTTTCAATCAGCACCTTCATGGAGAAGGGAAGCTTGGAGAGGCCGGGGAGGCCATTTTTCTCCGCGTCGGGGAGGGAGTAATAGCTGTAGGTCTGACCGCCGGCGGTCAGCGTCTTGCGGCACTTGAAGCTGTCGAGGGAAAGGGGGGCGGTGACGACGCTCAAGATAAGTCTCCTCGAAAGCTTGATGGTGAACGCAATCAGGTTGCGCGACGGATGCCGGTCTGGCCCACGGTTCGTTGCGCGCTGCGGACGCGATGGTTCGCACGGCCGCTTTGTTTTTGCGCTAGCGAAATCATGGGCAAGCCTTTTATATAGGCGCAACCTAGAGAGAACCAGCCACCGTGCGGGTGTGATTTTGCGGCAATCCGCCTCTCTTTTGTGCGCGTGGCGACTATTGTTCTTGATGCGCGTGGCGACACCCCTGCGGGGAGCCGGCCGCCACGCGGGAAGATGAAATAATTGCGCGTGTCGACTCCCCCGGGGGCGCTGGCCGTCGCGCGGGAAAGATGGAACCATCCCTCGTGCGCTTGGCAGTTGAACATCTCGTCGTGGATCGCGGCGCGCGGCGCATCGTGGACGGATTGACGTTCACGGTTGATGCGGGCGAGGCGCTGGTGCTCGTCGGGCCGAATGGGGCTGGCAAGACGACCGTCATTCGTACGGTTGCGGGGCTAATTGGAGTCGCGGGCGGGACAATTGCGTTGGAAGGTGGGGATGCGGACAGGGAGCTTGCCGCGCAGGCGCATTACATCGGGCATCTCAACGCGCTGAAACCGTCGCTGACGGTGGAAGAGAACTTGCGCTTCTGGGCGGACTATCTCGGCGCAGGGAGGCAAGCGTCGATTGACGATGCATTGGTGGCATTCGATCTGGAGCCATTGGCTTCAATTCCTGCCGGGTATTTGTCGGCGGGGCAGAAGCGACGGGCGTGTCTTGCGCGGTTGATCGCGACGCCGCGTCCGTTATGGCTTCTGGACGAACCGACTGTTTCACTGGATGCGGCGTCGGTGCGGCTGCTGGCGGAGTGTGTCGCGCAGCATCTGGCGAGCGGCGGACTCGTGCTGGCAGCGACACATATCCCGCTCGGGCTTGCGACCGAGCGGCGGCTCGAAATCAGCGCGGCGCAGAGTGCGGTTACATGAACGCATTCTGGACACTGCTGAAACGCGATCTTTTGCTCCAGGTGCGCGAAGGTGGGGCTGTCGGGACGGCGCTGGGGTTCTACCTTGTTGTCGTCACCATGATGCCATTGGGCCTCGGTCCCGACCTGAATTTGCTGTCGCGGATTGCGCCCGGAGTTCTTTGGATCGCGCTGCTGCTGTCGGCGCTTTTGTCGTTGCCGCGGATTTTCGAAGCTGACGACGAAGATGGGTCGCTGGAGGTTATCGCGACTGGAGAATTGCCGCTTGAGCTGGCGACGGCCGCGAAGGCGCTGGCGCACTGGATTTCGACCGGCATTCCGTTGGCGTTGCTCGCACCTGTACTCGGACTTCTCCTTAACCTCGAACTGAGCGCTTATCCCGTGCTCGTCGCGACGATGCTCGCGGGGACGCCGGCGATCAGTTTTCTGGGAGCGGTGGGAGCAGCTTTGACACTTCGGGTGCGACGGGGCGGCCTGCTTTTGGCGCTGCTCGTTTTGCCGCTCTATATCCCGACGCTGATCTTCGGCATCGCGGCGATTTCCGCCGCGACGGGTGGTCCGTCGGGGTTTCAGGCCTCGTTTCTCATTTTGTCGGCGATCTCTTTGTTTTCGCTGGTCATCGGTCCGGTGGCCGCGGCAGCGGCGATCCGCTTCCAGACACAATGACCGACTATGCGTTAACACTGCGCGGGTTGCGGAACCGTAATGGTGGCCGCGTTGCGCGAAGCGCCGGAAATGCTTAGACCAGCCCCATGACTGAAGCAGCTATGAAACCGCATCAATCCCTGACCCAGCGGCTCGCGAACCCAACGCGGTTCATGGAGCTATCCGGCCGCTTTCTGCCGTGGCTGGCTACCGCTGCGGCCTTGCTGATCGGTTACGCGCTGTATCTGGTGTTCTTCGTGGCTCCCGACGACTATCAGCAGGGCCAGACCGTCAAGATCATGTTCATCCACGTGCCGGCCGCGTGGCTCGGCATGATGGGCTACGCGCTCATCGCCATTTCCAGTTTCGGGTATCTCGTCTTCCGGCATCCGCTTGCGGACGTGTCGGCGAAGGCTGCGGCGCCGCTTGGCGCTGCGTTTACATTCCTCGCTCTTGCAACCGGATCTCTGTGGGGCAAGCCGATGTGGGGAACCTATTGGGTTTGGGACGCGCGGCTGACGTCGATGCTGATCTTGTTGTTCCTGTACTTCGGGCTTATGGCGTTGAGATCAGCCATCGAAGATGATGCGCTGGCTGGCAAGTTGTGTGCGGTCCTGGGGCTCGTCGGCGTCTCCATCCTGCCGATCATCAAGTTTTCGGTCGATTGGTGGAACACGCTGCATCAGCCAGCGAGTGTTATTCGCTTGGGCGGTCCGACGATTCATCCCGACCTTTTGTGGCCGCTGCTGTACAGCGCGGTCGGCTTTTCCCTTCTGTTCTTTGCGTTGCACGCCAAAGGGATGCGGAACGAGATTCTCAGGCGGCGGCTGCGTTCGCTGACCATGGCGGAAGTGGATCGCGCGCGAACCGTTTCGGCGACGGCGGCAGCGGAGTGAGCGGCATGGATCTTGGACCGCATGCCGCGTTTATCTGGGCCTCTTATGCTATCTATTCGGTCGTTGTCGCGGGCGTGATCGGCTGGCTCGTGTGGGACGGCGCTCGGCTGAAGGCGCGGCTTTCAGAGCTTGAGGCCAAGGGCGTTTCGCGGCGGTCGCGTTCGACGGCCGCGAAGGAGGAAGGCTGAGGCCATGACCGAGAGCGTGGATGGTGTTGCCGAAGGCCGGAGTGGTCGGGCATGGGTGTTCGTGCCGCTCGCGATTTTTCTCGCCGTGGCGATCATGTTTCAGTTTGCGCTGAAATCGGGCGATCCTTCGAAATTGCCGTCGGCGCTTATTGGAAAGCCGGTCCCGGCGACCGATTTTCCAGCGCTGGCTGGGCTGACGCGCGAGGCGGGAACGGTGCCGGGATTCACGGCGGCTGATCTTGCTAAGGAGGGCGTCACCGTTGTGAACTTTTGGGCCTCCTGGTGCGCACCGTGCGTGGAAGAGCACCCGCTGCTCGTCGCGCTGGCGAAAGAGCCGGGGTTGAGGCTCGTCGGCGTCAACTACAAGGACGAGGCAGAGAATGCGCGCCGGTTCCTCGGTCGCTATGGCAATCCGTTCGCGGCACTGGGCGTCGATCAGAAGGGCCGGGGCGCGATCGAGTGGGGCGTTTATGGCATGCCCGAGACGTTCGTGGTCGATGGCAAGGGGCGGATCGCCTACAAGCACGTCGGCCCGTTGACGCCGCAAAGCATCGTCGAGAAGATCCTTCCGGCCGTGCGGGCAGCGCAGAGCGCCGCTTCGCCGGCGAGCTGACGGTTCCGCAACGTCAAAGCGGGAAGTATTCACCGCGCGAGTGGTTGAGAATCGAGAGGCTGCCCTTCTGAATATTGAAATGCGCACCGTGCAAATTCAGTTTGCCCTTTTCCTCACGCTCGCGAACGAAAGGAAACGTGCGCAAATTCTTGAGAGAGGACTTGACGCCTTCCTTCTCGAGCGCTTCGAGCTTTTCCTCAGGCGAACTCAGTTGATGAGACGACAGGACAGCGAGTCGTGCATCGTCGAGCATTGACATCCATTTCGAGATGAACATCGCTTCGGTCTGAATGGCGGCCGACTGGTCAAGCGCGGCTTTGATACCACCGCAGCCAGAGTGACCCATAATAACGATGTGTTTCACGCGTAGGTTCAAGACCGCGAACTCGATGCCGGCGCTAACGCCGTGAAACTTTCCCCCGGTTTCATAGGGTGGGATCAAGTTCGCGACGTTGCGGACGACGAAGAGTTCGCCAGGCATCGCATTGAAAATCGTTTCCGGATCGACGCGGCTGTCACAGCAGGAGATCAGCATGATCTCCGGGCTCTGGCCGAATTTAGCGAGTTCTTCGTATTGGTCGGCATTGGGAAAGAATATGCGATGCTTGAAGCGGCGGTAGCGATCCGTCAGCGATTCGGGAAAAGAAGACATCGACAGCTTTCTGGTTGGGATTGGCCCGGGCACGCGCAACATTTCGCGTCTGTTTAGATCGCGTTTTCTATTGCGGCTGACAAATGTCAAGTATTGTTGGCGTTGATGATACTCCCGGAGCCGTCTTTGAGTTGCAGCGGAGTAAGTCCGGTCATTCCGGCAAAAAGGGGTTCGAGCCTGAGATCGTCAGCCCCTGTGCTGGCCGCAAGAATCTGTTCAAGGGCGGCTCCGGCCGCGGCAAGTGCTGCGGGCGGATCAATGCCAGCGGCGAGGTTTCCAGTGAACAGACCAGTGAGCAGATCCCCTGTTCCGGACGGGGCGCCGGGCCGTCGCGGAACTGTTGTGTGAACGGAGTAGTCGGCAGTTTGGAGGAGGGTTGCCAAACGTGTTGGGTCGACCGGGACCGAGGTGGCGAGCACCATCGGAGCCTGGAGGGCTCGGGCCGCACTGGTAGCGGTGGCAAGACTGGTCACTGGAAGCCGCGATAGCCAGGATAACTCGAATGCGTTCGGCGTCAGGATCGCGGCCAGAGGAACGAGATCGGATTGCACGCGCCGTGCCGTTTCTGTCGGCACGTAGAGCCCCTTCGGTGCGTCGCCGAGGACGGGATCGCAGACGACCACGGCGGTTGGGTTCTGTTCAAGCAAGCGCCGGCTGAGGGCAACGGCGAACGCCACATGGTCGACCGAGGGCAGGTAGCCGGTCATCAGCATGTCCGCAGACGCCAGCCAGCCGTTTATATCGAGTGCGGAGGCCATGCGCTCCAGAACGTCGATATCCATCGCCATGCCGGCAACGGTGCGATGGGCGGCGTGGCTCGACAGGATCGTCGTCGGCAACGCGATCACGTCGTGGCCAAATGCTTCCAAAGCCGGCACTACGGCGCGCAGGCCAACATGACCCCGTGAAACCAGCGACGAGAGTGCGATGATGCGTGCCACGGCTGCGGTTCTCCACCGCGGACCGTATTCGCCCAATGACGATTTGTGAACAGCGCAACGTTGGCGTATTGTTGCGCTGCACAAATAAACGGACCGCGCTTTGATGAAGACGAACATTCGCCCCCGCCGCAGCGTGCTTTACATGCCGGGCGCCAACGATCGCGCCCTGGAAAAAGCCAAGTCGCTCCCTGCCGACGCGGTTATTCTGGATCTGGAAGACTCGGTTGCACCTGAAGCCAAGGTGCAGGCGCGTCACCGGGTCTGCGAGGTCGTGAAGGAGGGCGGTTATGGCCGCCGGGAGCTTGTCATTCGAACCAACGCGCTCGAGACGGTATGGGGTACCGCAGATCTGATAGCGGCTGCTGAGGCCGCGCCGGATGCAATTCTAATCCCAAAGGTTGCGCATCCCGGCGATATCATCAGTTCAGCGAAGATCCTGAAGTCGGTCAATGCGCCGGAGCGGACGCGGCTGTGGGCCATGATGGAGACGCCGCAGGCGATCCTCTACGCGCGTGAGATCGCCGCAGTTGCGATGGATCCTGAAAATCGTCTTGAGTGCTTCGTATTGGGCACCAACGATCTTCTCAAAGAATCGCGTGCTCGCGCTCTCGATAACCGTTTTGCGATCGTGCCGTGGCTAGCGCTGACGATCGTCGCCGCACGCGCTTTCGGTATCGACATCATCGATGGCGTTTACAACGATTTCAAGGATGAGGTCGGTTTCCGCAGCGAATGCGAGCATGGCCGCACGCTCGGCATGGATGGCAAAACGCTGATCCACCCGTCGCAGGTGGGTCCGTGCAACGAGGTTTTCACGCCCACAGACGAGGAGATCGAGTGGTCGAGAAAGGTGATCGACGCTTTCTCGCAGCCGGCCAACGCGCAGAAGGGCGTCATCACGGTCGAGGGGCGCATGGTGGAGCGACTGCATCTGGTCATGGCCCGACGGACAGCGGCAATCGCACACGCGGTTCGCGAGATCGACGACTGGTTCTAGTGTTGAGGGCGCTGCTGCGACGCTTGCACGCGCCATCCTATCCACGCAGCTGCGCCTTTCGCAATGGACAGTGTGCGCGGGACGGACTAATCGCGACGGAATTCCTGCTTTTGCTGATCCCACGACGTTGCGAACAAGGGCGCGTGCCATGACGACGACCAAGACCAATGCCGGCAATTTCTTCGAGGATTACAAGTTCGGGCAGATCCTGACGCATGCGACGCCGCGCACTGTCACCGAAGGCGACGCGGCTGTTTACATGAGCCTCTACGGCCCGCGCTTTGCCGTGACGTCGTCGGATCAGTTCGCCACGGCGATCGGGTATCCGAAGGCGCCACTCGACGACCTGCTGACGTTTCATGTCGTGTTCGGCAAGACGGTGCCGGATATCTCGCTGAACGCCATTGCCAACCTCGGTTATGCCGGCGGACGATTTCTCAAGCCTGCCTATCCAGGCGACACGCTGTCGACGGTTTCGGAAGTCATCGGGCTCAAGGAAAATTCCAACAAGGAAACCGGCACGGTGTACGTGCGCTCGACCGGCCGCAATCAAAACGGCGAGGTGGTGCTCGAATACGTACGTTGGGTGATGGTGCGCAAGCGGGACAAGACGGCGCCGGTCGGAGAAGCGGTGGTGCCGAAATTGCCGGATCGCATCGACCCGTCGGAGATAGGTGGCGCCGTGCCGGCCATCAATACCGCGGCCTATGATCTTGCGCTAGCGGGCAGCCCATACCGCTGGGACGATTATGAAGTCGGTGAGAAAATCGATCACGTCGACGGCATGACGATCGAAGAGGCCGAGCACCAAATGGCGGCCCGCCTCTACCAGAATACGGCCAAAGTGCATTTCAACCAGCACACGGAGTCAAAAGGCCGCTTCGGCAAACGGATCATCTATGGTGGTGTCGTGATTTCGATGGCTCGTGCATTGTCTTTTAATGGGTTGAGCAACGCCTTTCATTTGGCTGCCATCAACGGCGGCAGGCATGTCGCGCCGCTGTTTGCCGGCGACACGGTCTATGCCTGGTCGCAAATTCTGGAAAAGGCGGAAATACCCGGCCGGTCGGATGTCGGCGCGCTTCGCATTCGGCTGGTTGCAGTGAAAAATCAGGATTGCGCCGCTTACCCGCTCAAGACCGAAGCCGGCGAATACGCCGAGGGGGTGATTCTCGATTTTGATGCTTGGGTTGTGTTGCCACGCTAGAGCGATTTCCGCGGGTGCTTTAGTTTGGTGCGTGGCGACACCGCTACGCGGCGCCGGCCGCCATGTAGATTTGAGACCTTCGGTCATGCGCCCGTCTGACAAATTGCGGTGGCCGACGGGGCGGGCTAGAAAGCGGGATTGTCCATTTCCCGGAGTCTTTCATGTCGGAAGCCACGACGGGGCGTGGGGCGAAGGTCAATCGGCCGCTTTCCCCGCACCTGCAGATCTATAGCCCGCTCATCAACATGGTGATGTCGATCCTGCATCGCATCACCGGGACGGCGCTGTATTTTGGGACGCTGCTTTTGGCGGCTTGGCTCGTCGCGGCGGCATCCGGACCTGACGCATTCCACGCGCTAAGCGCTTACTTCAATACCTGGCCTGGCTGGATCATCCTTTTTGGCTACACTTGGGCTCTCATTCACCACGCGCTCGGTGGTATTCGACATTTCATCTGGGATTTCGGTGTCGGATACGATCTGGCAACCATCGACATTCTGTCGTGGGGCACCATCGTGGCATCCATTCTACTGACCGGCGCGGTCTGGTTTGTCGTGATCAGCCGTCTTGGAGGGGTGTGACGATGTCGCTGCGGACGCCGCTTAAAATCGCTCGTTACCTTGGATCGGCGAAAGAAGGTGCGGATCACTTCTGGAGGCAACGTGTTACGGCCGTGTCCAATCTAGTGCTGTCGATTGCCGTCGTTGCGATCCTTGTTTCGCTTGTCGGTGCCGATCAGCCGGCGGTTGCTGCGGCTCTCAAGCGGCCAGAATTTGCGCTGCCGCTGATCCTCCTGATGGTTTCGGGGGTAATTCATATGCGGATCGGTATGCAGGTGATCATCGAAGATTACGTGCATGGCGAGGGTGTAAAAATCGCGCTTTTGATGCTGAACACGTTTTTTGCCGTCACCGTGGGTGCAGCGAGCATCCTGGCCGTCCTGAAACTTTACTTCGGAGTTTGAACCCAGCATGGCTGGCCAAGCAAATGGTGCAGCGCTAAAGGCAGGCGTCAACGGCCGTGCCTACGCGATCGTCGATCATACGTATGACGTTGTCGTCGTCGGTGCGGGAGGCGCTGGGTTGCGCGCCACTCTCGGTTGT
The DNA here is from genome assembly GCA_963742405.1 of uncultured Alphaproteobacteria bacterium. Lineage (GTDB taxonomy): Bacteria > Pseudomonadota > Alphaproteobacteria > Rhizobiales > Hyphomicrobiaceae > JAGVSR01. Next base: position 249,830 of record CAVUMB010000007.1, on the reverse strand, counting down.
GCCGAGGCCGGGCTCAGAACCGCGTGTGTGACGAAGGTTTTTCCCACGCGGTCTCATACGGTCGCCGCGCAGGGTGGCATTGCTGCATCGCTGGCCAACATGGGCCCGGATAACTGGCGCTGGCACATGTACGACACGGTCAAAGGCGCCGACTGGCTGGGCGACCAGGATGCTATCGAATATTTGTGCCGCAATGCGCCGGAAGCCGTTTACGAACTCGATCATTATGGCGTTCCGTTCAGCCGCACGGAAGACGGCAAGATCTACCAGCGTCCGTTCGGCGGTCATTACACCGAGTATGGCGAAGGGCCGCCGGTGCAGCGCACCTGTGCTGCGGCCGACCGCACCGGACATGCAATGTTGCACACGCTTTACGGCCAATCGCTGCGCCACTCGGCGGAGTTCTTCATCGAGTATTTCGCACTTGACCTGATCATGGACGACGAGGGCGTCTGCCGTGGCGTCATTGCCATGAATATGGAAGACGGCAGCATCCATCGTTTTCGATCTAAACGCACTATTCTGGCGACGGGTGGCTACGGTCGCGCCTATTTTTCGGCGACGTCGGCGCACACCTGCACGGGTGACGGCAACGCCATGGTTCTGCGCGCCGGGCTCCCATTGCAGGATATGGAGTTCGTGCAGTTTCATCCGACCGGCATCTATGGTGCCGGCGTGCTCATTACCGAGGGAGCGCGGGGCGAAGGCGGCTATCTGACGAATGCCAAGGGCGAGCGGTTCATGGAGCGCTACGCCCCGCACGCCAAAGATCTTGCGTCGCGCGATGTGGTCTCACGGTCAATGACGATCGAGATTCGCGAGGGTCGCGGCGTCGGTCCCGAAGGCGATCACATGTACTTGCACTTAGACCATCTGGACCCGAACATCCTGGCCGAGCGCCTGCCAGGCATTACGGAGAGCGCCAAGATTTTCGCGGGTGTCGATCTCAGGCGGCAGCCGATTCCAGTCATTCCGACCGTGCATTACAACATGGGCGGCATCCCGACGAACTATCATGGCGAGGTGCTGACGTTGAAGAATGGCAATCCCGATACCGTTGTGCCCGGCTTGATGGCGATCGGTGAAGCCGCGTGCGTTTCGGTGCATGGAGCCAACCGTTTGGGATCAAACTCACTCATCGACCTCGTTGTCTTTGGCCGGGCCGCGGGTCTGCGCTGCGCCGATACTATTGAGCGGCGCGCGGCGCAGCCGGAACTGGTAAAGGACGCGACAGAAAAGGCCCTGGATCGTCTCGATCGGTTTCGTCATGCCAGCGGCAGCACGCCGACGGCTGCTCTGCGGCTTCGCATGCAAAAGACCATGCAGGCCAATTGCGCCGTGTTCCGCGACGGACCGGTTCTGGACGAAGGGGTCCGGAAAATTGCCGATGTCTGGAAGGGAATCGACGATATTCGCGTGACGGATCGCTCACTGGTGTGGAATTCCGATCTGGTCGAGACGCTGGAGTTTGACAATCTCATCGCCCAGGCCGCCGTGACGGTCGGCGGGGCCGCCAATCGCAAGGAGAGTCGTGGCGCGCACGCGCGCGAAGATTATCCCAAGCGCGATGATGTGGCCTGGATGAAGCATACGCTGGCGTTCGCCGACCACGCCACGCGCCAAGTCCGGCTCGACAGTCGGCCGGTACACACGCGGACGCTGACAAACGAGATCAAGTACATCGAGCCGAAGGCACGGGTTTACTGAGTTCGGCCTGGAGTTGGTTGCCGATTGCCTCGGTTATGCTCGCGCCTGCGGCTGGGTTGAAAGCGGTGTGATGGGTGGCGGTGGAGCGCTGGCTGCGCTAAGGGTGCGTCTCCAACGAGACGCAATTCGGAGCGCGCGTGGCACTTCCGTCCCGCAAAGGCAGCGACAAGGGCACCGTTAAGCCGCAAGAGCCGCGCGAACCGGATAGCCGTATCGCGCCCGATCCTTTCACGGCGGTGTTGCCTGCGCTGGCGGCGCTTGGCGCAATTGCCTCGATTGCGGCGATCAACTGGACCGCGGAAGAGCGAACCCCCGACCGGTCGAAAGCCAAACGCAAGGCCGCGACTGCGATCCGAGAACTCGAGACGTGCTGCCTTGGCCTCTCGGAGATTTTTCGACGGTTTCAGCGCAATCCGAAATTGTTTGCCGGGGAAGGGTCGCAGGGTTCCTCACCGCTTAAATTCGGCGTCCACGGCGTTCGGGTTGGTCCTGAGGGAAGCCGCCTATTTCACCAGCTCATGAATGACATTGCATCCATGCTGGTGCTGGCCTCGCAGAATGCATTCGACGTGATGTGCGCGGTCGAGGATGGGGAGGTCGAAGCGCCGGAGACACTGTATTTCGCTTTCGGCGAATGCCAAGAGCGGCTGAACAAGCTCATCCAGACAAGGGCGACGCTGAAGGTTGCTGTCGACAGCGGCGCGGAGATCGCCGAACGCCTGACGCATCTTGTTCGGGAACTCAAAAAGTATAGACCCGATTGACGGCGTGTCGTGAAAATGGGGGCAAAGAACCGCATCCAGCGACCGTTCGGCTGCGTTGACAGGGGTGAAGCGACCCCTCAATTCTGGTGGCCGTACTGGTGTTTACGTTCGTTGTGAGGATCGACCCCGACCCATGGTGCAGTTGACGCTTCCCAAGAACTCGAAAGTTACGACGGGCAAGACTTGGAACGCGCCCGAAGGCGAGGGGGCTTGGCGCGAGTTCAAGATTTATCGCTGGACGCCGGACGACGGGCAAAATCCGCATATCGATACGTACTGGGTCAATCAAGATCAATGCGGTCCGATGGTGCTCGACGCGCTGTTGAAAATCAAAAACGAGATCGATCCGACCCTGACGTTCCGCCGCTCCTGCCGAGAGGGGATCTGCGGATCGTGCTCCATGAATATTGACGGAACGAACTATCTCGCGTGCCTAAAGGGCATTGATGAGGTCGCCGGTGCTGTGAGCGTCTATCCGCTGCCGCACATGTCGGTCATCAAGGACCTGGTCCCAGATATGACGAACTTTTACGCGCAGCATCGGTCCATTGACCCTTGGCTGAAAACGGACACGCCGACGCCGCCAAAGGAGTGGAAGCAGTCGCGCGAGGATCGTGAAAAGCTGGATGGGCTTTACGAGTGCATCCTGTGCGCTTGCTGTTCTGCGTCTTGTCCGAGTTATTGGTGGAATTCGGACCGGTATCTTGGTCCAGCCATCCTGCTGCAAGCCTATCGCTGGGTCATTGACAGCCGCGACGAGGCGACGGGAGATCGGCTGGACAATCTCGAAGACCCGTTCCGGCTTTATCGCTGTCACACCATCATGAATTGCGCCAAAGCGTGCCCGAAAGGGTTGTCGCCTGCAAAAGCCATTGCTGAGTTGAAGAAGCTGATGGTGCAGCGCCGCGTCTGAGGCGCCAGTGGTCAAGCGGGAAAGTTTCGCATTTTTGCGTGTCGCATATACATCGGTAGTTAAGTAAAGAAGGCCGATGGCGCGTCTCGCAGCCATCGGCCTTGAAAATTTCGGTCTTTAGGACCGGCCCCGCGCCTCGATGCCCAACCGAGAGCAGAGCAAGAAACGTCGGCTTTAAGCCGCGCGCTTCTTCTTTGCAGCCTTCTTTGCCGGCTTCTTCGCGGCGGCCTTCTTTGCCGGTGCGCGCTTTGCCGTTGCTTTCTTCGCTGCCTTCTTCGCTGCCTTAGCCATAGTTCTCTCTCCCTCTAAAAAAGATCGAATCATTTCGATCACTAAAAAAATATGCGCAAGTTCGAGGAATTTGTTGACACCGAAATTCGATTTCGCGTCGATATTTCTGTCCAATTGCCGAAAGTGTGGCGTAAACGCCGCAATTTTCGAGCAATTCCGGGCCTCTAGTTTCTCCAATGGCAATCGCGAGTGAAGTCAGGTGCTTCAGATTGCGTTGCTGCTGGAAGAAAATAGCGGCGGTTTCTCCGGTCATCCACAGACTCGATGTGACTGCGATGATGTTCGCAGTTTTCTCCGAAGTCGCGGTGGGACTTTTTTTATCGACGGGCGATTTAAAACTTCGATGCTGTGCGCGACACGCGGCCTTGATCTTCTCCACTTCGATTGCTCGGATTGGATCGTCGCCGTGTCCCGGCCTCAGCGCATACTCCATTGCTATTCTCGACGTAGTCATGCTGCTCGTCGCCGACCCATGTTTGCCATTGCCTTAGCTTGCCGGGGTTCACCCACAGGCTGCGACAATCGTTTCACTGCGACCCTCGGGCCGGCATGCTCGTGCATCCTGCGGGTTCGTGACAAAGGGTCACGAGGTGCTTGCTGCCCGCCGGTAGATCAGGGCTAGCTCACGCGACGTTCGAGCAAGGGTGCAGGATGCCGGGCCGCGTTTGGCAATACTATCAGCAAAGAGTGGCAAGCGGCCAGCTCGAAGGTGATCCGGCGCAAGCACGGATCGTCAAGCGTCTCGATGAGCTCGCCGCCGATCTCGAAGGTCGTCGCATGGAACGGCCGTCGCGACTGTCGATCTTGCGGCCGGTGAAGCGCACACCGAACCCGGCCCCGCGCGGCCTATACATTCACGGCGCGGTCGGTCGCGGAAAGACGATGATGATGGACCTGTTCCATCTCGCAGTTGGCTTTACGCCGCGGCGTCGGGTGCACTTCCATCAGTTCATGGCCGAGGCGCACGAGCGCATCGCGCGCGGCCGGGCGACGACCGACGGCGATCCGATCCCGTTCGTTGCGCGTGAGATCGCCGGCGAGGCGCAACTTCTTTGCTTTGACGAATTCCATGTGACCGATATCGCGGACGCAATGATCCTCGGGCGCTTGTTCAAGGCCCTATTCGAACGCGGCGTCGTGGTGGTGGCGACGTCCAATGCGTCGCCAGACCGGCTTTACTGGAACGGCCTCAATCGCCAGCTTTTCCTGCCATTTATCGCGGCACTGGAGGACAAGCTTGACGTTGTCGAGATTGATGCAGCGAAGGACTATCGGCTGGACAAGCTGCAAGGACGAAGGCTCTATTTTTGTCCGGCGGATGCGGCGGCGAAAAGCGAGATCGATGCCATATGGCACCGGCTCACGGGTGGCGACTCGGGGGAGCCGGCAGTGGTGGAGTGCAACGGCCGGCAGATCGAGGTGCCGGTCGCGGCGGCTGGGGTGGCACGGTTTTCGTTCGACGATCTGTGTGCCGCGCCGCTGGCCGGAGCCGACTACATTGCGATCGCGCGGGCCTACCCCACGATTATCGTCGAGCACATTCCGGTGCTGAAGCCAGACAGGCGCAACGAGGCGCGGCGGTTCATTACACTCATCGATAATCTTTATGATCGCGGCACGTATCTCATCGCTTCTGCAGCGGCCGAACCGGACGCGCTGTATCCGGAGGGCGACGGTGCCGAGCTGTTCGTTCGCACCGCATCGCGCTTGATGGAGATGCGAAGTGAAACCTATCTGGCCGAGCGGGTTGCGCTGCGGCGGGGGGTTTAGTGGCAGGGTTTTTTGCCCCGACCCTTGAGGGCGGAGGTGTTTCGGCCTACGAACGAACAGATTGTCTTCGCAACTGCGGAATGGCAGGGCGTAGGCCACGCATGGCTTGCGTGAGATTGAGACGCGGCTCATCCGCGGGATTGTCGAGGGAGATAAGTGTCCGATGGCGCGTACGAAGATTGCCCTGATCGGCGGTGGAATGATCGGTGGAACCTTGGCTCATCTGATCGGGCTCAAGGAGCTTGGGGATGTGGTGCTGTTCGACATCGCCGAGGGTTTGCCACAGGGCAAGTCGCTGGACATCGCGCAGTCGGGCGCCGTCGAAGGCTTTGACTGCAACCTCAAAGGCACCAACGCGTACGCGGATATCGAAGGGGCCGGAGTTTGCATCGTCACGGCCGGCGTTCCGCGCAAGCCCGGAATGAGCCGAGACGATCTTATCGGTATCAATTTAAAGGTTATGGAACAGGTGGGTGCGGGTATTCAAAAGTATGCGCCCAATTCATTTGTCATCTGTATCACCAACCCGCTCGATGCGATGGTGTGGGCTTTGCAGAAATTCTCGGGTTTGCCCCGCAACATGGTTTGCGGAATGGCGGGTGTTCTCGATACGGCCCGCTTTCGGCATTTCCTAGCGGACGAGTTCAAGGTCTCGGTCGAAGACGTATCGGCGTTTGTGCTCGGCGGGCACGGGGACGACATGGTGCCGCTGGTCCGCTATTCGACGGTCGGCGGTGTGCCATTGCCCGATCTCGTAAAGATGGGTTGGATCCGCCAGGACCGGGTGGAACAGATCGTTGACCGGACGCGTAAGGGCGGGGGTGAAATCGTTGGGTTGCTGAAGACCGGATCGGCTTATTACGCGCCGGCGGCCTCGGCGATCGCGATGGCGGAAAGCTTCCTCAAGGATAAGAAACGGGTCCTGCCCTGCGCGGCCTATCTCAATGGAGAATATGGGGTAAAGGGCCTTTATGTGGGTGTACCCGTGATCATTGGCTCGGGCGGGATCGAGCGGATTATCGAGATCGACCTCAATTCCGCGGAACGGCAGATGCTGATGCGGTCGGTGGAATCCGTGAAGGGGCTGGTCGATGCCTGCGTTCAGATCAACCCGCCGCTCGCCAGCTGACCGAACCAGATCGCGCGGCTTACGGCCGGACGGGCAAGCCGGAACGTCGCATGCCCGACAGGGTAGGTCCGTTTGGCCCGTCTGGGGGTCGCCGGACCGTTGCCTTCCCGATTACACACGCCTCGTTGCTAAACACAAAAAAACACGCCCAGGAGCGCCATGAACATCCACGAGCATCAGGCGAAGGAGCTCTATCGCCAATACGGTATCCCCACTGGTAAGGGCGGTGCTGCGTTTTCGGTCGATGAAGCCGTTGAGGCTGCCCATCAACTGCCGGGTCCAGTTTGGGTCGTCAAGGCGCAGATCCATGCCGGCGGCCGCGGCAAAGGTACGTTCAAGGAGAAGGAAGCCGGCGAGAAGGGCGGCGTCCGGCTCGCTAAGTCGGTCGATGAAGTGAAGCAGTTCGCCGGAGAGATGCTGGGCCGCACGCTCGTCACCGTACAGACGGGGGATGCCGGCCGCGTCGTTCGCCGCCTCTACGTCGAGGATGGTACGGCGATAGACAGGGAACTCTATCTGTCCATGCTCGTCGACCGCGCGACATCGCGCGTGGCTTTCATCGTTTCCACCGAAGGCGGCATGGACATCGAGAAGGTCGCGCACGACACGCCCGACAAGATCATCACGCTGTCAATCGATCCAGCCTCCGGGTTCCAGTCGTTTCATGGCCGCAAGATTGCGTTCGCGCTCGGTCTCAAGGGCAACGCTTTCAAGCAAATGCAGTCGACGGCGGCAAACCTCTACCGGATGTTCATTGAGAAGGACATGAGCCTGCTCGAGATCAACCCCCTCGTCGTCACGAAGGACGGCAATCTGATCGCTCTCGACGGCAAGATGGACTTTGATTCCAACGCACTGTTCCGGCATCCCGAGATCGTCGCCTACCGTGACATCACGGAAGAAGAACCGACGGAAATCGAAGCATCCAAACATGACCTCGCCTTCATCAAGCTTGACGGCAACATCGGCTGCCTCGTCAACGGCGCCGGTCTAGCGATGGCGACGATGGACATCATCAAGCTTTACGGAGCGGAGCCCGCGAACTTTCTCGACGTCGGTGGCGGCGCTTCAAAGGAGAAGGTGCGGGAAGCCTTCAAGCTCATCCTGTCCGATCCTTCAGTAAAGGGCATTCTGGTCAACATTTTCGGCGGCATCATGCGCTGCGACATCATCGCGGACGGCGTGATCGCGGCGGCCCGCGAGATGGCGATTACGGTTCCGCTCGTCGTGCGGCTCGAAGGCACTAACGTTGAACTCGGCAAGAAAATGCTGGCCGAATCCGGCCTAAAGATCGTTCCCGCAGACGATCTCGCCGATGCCGCCCGCAAGATTACTGCCGAAGTGAAGAAGGTTGCCTAAGGATGTCCATTCTCATCGATAAAAATACAGTCACCATCTGCCAGGGCATTACCGGCAGTCAGGGGACATTTCATACCAAGCAGGCAAAAGCCTATGGCACCAAAGTTGCCGGTGGCGTGACGCCGGGCAAGGGCGGCAGCAATCACCCCGACGCGGAACTCGCAGACGTACCGATGTTCAATACAGTGATGGAGGCGAAAGCGGCAACGGGGGCCACGGCCAGTGCCATCTATGTGCCACCACCCTTTGCGGCCGACGCGATCCTGGAAGCGATCGATGCCGAAATACCGCTGATCATCTGCATCACGGAAGGCATTCCCGTGATCGACATGATTCGCGTAAAGCGGGCTTTGTCGGGGTCGATGTCGCGTCTTGTTGGGCCGAACTGCCCGGGCGTACTGACCCCCGGTCAGTGCAAGATCGGTATCATGCCGGGCAACATTTTCTCAAAGGGCTCGGTGGGCGTGGTTTCACGCTCCGGCACGTTGACATATGAGGCGGTGAAGCAAACGACGGATGCCAAGCTCGGCCAAACAACGGCCGTCGGCATCGGCGGCGACCCGGTCAAAGGAACGGAATTCATCGACGTTCTCGACCTCTTCCTTGATGACCCGGAAACCCAGTCGATCATCATGATCGGCGAAATTGGCGGTTCGGCGGAAGAAGAAGCCGCTGAGTGGTTGGTTGGCCAGGCCAAGAAAGGCCGCAAAAAGCCGATGGCCGGCTTCATCGCGGGTGCGTCGGCGCCTCCGGGCCGGCGCATGGGCCACGCCGGTGCCATCATTTCGGGTGGCAAGGGCAAGGCTGAAGATAAGATCGAGGCGATGCAGAAGGCAGGCGTTGCCATGGCCGATAGTCCCGCGGCACTGGGTACGACGCTTCTCAAGGTGCTCGGTAAGTAAGCCGACGGCTCATATTGACGTTCCAATCGGTGCTGCGGCTCGGCTGCAGCGCCGATTTTTATATCGGACGTCACCTGCCTCAATTTCAGGCCAATTGTGCACTTTTGGGGGGTCTTAAAAGACAGGGATAAAGGGAGTAGGGTTCTGACGCTGCGATGCAGCGAAGCGCTTTGACGGATCGCCTTGAACCCGCGAAATTGCCGCACAATTCTCTGATTGCCATTACCCAAGACCGGCGCCCGAACAGGGCCCACCAGGACAGACCCGATGACACGCCACGCGCGCAACGAGCATTTCCTCAAGACATCGTTCTTGCAGGGCACGAACGCCCCCTACATCGAGGAGATGCAAGAACAATACGAGCGCAATCCCGGATCCGTAACCGACGAGTGGCGACATTTCTTCGAGAGTCTCAAGGAGGATCATCAGCGTCCGCGTCTCGATGAGCTTGCCGTTCCGGTCGTGATGGGCAACGGCGGTCCGTCGTGGGGTGTCCCGCTCACCGAACTGACACCGCACAACGAGATGATTGCCGCGCTGACGGGCGACGAAGGTCCCAGCGAGACCAGTGTGCGCGCGCGGCTGCAACAGCGGGCGCAGCAATCCGGCGTCGAGTTGTCGGCGGAGGCCTCGCTTCGGGCCACTCAGGATTCAATCCGGGCTCTGATGCTAATCCGTGCCTACCGCGTGATGGGTCATCTGGCGGCCGATCTCGATCCGCTGGGCCTGTCCGAGCGCAATGTGCACAAGGAGCTCAGAGCCGAGTCCTATGGGTTTATGGACGCTGATCTCGACCGCCCGGTTTTTCTGGACCGGTATCTTGGGCTTGAATTCGCGACCATCCGACAAGTGCTGTCGATCCTGCGCCGCACGTACTGCCGCAAGATCGGCTATCAATTCATGCACATTACCAATCCGGCGCAGAAGTCGTGGCTGCAGCAGCGCGTCGAGGGCGAAGAGAAGGGCATCAACTTCACGGTGCCCGGCAAGCGCGCGATATTGAACAAGCTGATCGACGCGGAGCTCTTCGAGAAATTCTGCGACGTTAAATACACCGGCACCAAGCGGTTCGGACTCGACGGCGGCGAAGCGATGGTTCCCGCACTTGAACAGATCATCAAACGCGGCGGACAGCTCGGCGTGGTCGAGATCGTGTTTGGGATGGCCCATCGCGGCCGTCTCAATGTTCTCGGCAATGTGCTCGGCAAACCGCTGCGGGCGATTTTTAATGAGTTCAAGGGCGGTTCGTTCAAGCCGGACGATGTCGAGGGTTCCGGCGATGTCAAATATCATCTGGGCGCGTCGTCGGACCGGTCTTTCGATGGCAACAATGTCCATCTTTCACTGACCGCCAATCCATCACATTTGGAAATCGTCGATCCGGTTGTGCTTGGCAAAGTGCGCGCCAAGCAAGATCAGCACGGCTGCGATCCGGGCGACCGGACGCCCATTTTGCCGCTGCTCATTCATGGTGACGCGGCGTTCGCCGGTCAGGGCGTGGTGGCCGAGTGCTTTGGTTTGTCGGGTCTCAAAGGTCACCGCACCGGCGGGTCGATCCACTTTGTGATCAACAATCAGATCGGCTTTACGACAAGCCCGCGCTATTCGCGGTCGTCGCCGTATTGTTCGGACGTGGCCCGGATGATCGAAGCGCCGATCTTTCATGTCAACGGAGACGATCCCGAAGCGGTCGTGCATTGCGCCAAGATCGCAATCGAATACCGGCAGCGGTTCCAGAAGCCCGTTGTCATCGACATGTTCTGCTACCGGCGGTTTGGGCACAATGAAAGCGACGAGCCGATGTTCACGCAGCCGTTGATGTATAAAAAGATCAAAGCACATCCTTCGGTGGTCGAAGTCTACGGTAAACGGTTGGTCGAAGAGGGTGTGATCGCGGACGGCGAAGTCGATGCCATGCGGGCGACGTTTCGCGCGCGACTTGATGAGGAGATGGCGGCGGCCGAGACGTACAAGCCCAATAAAGCCGACTGGCTCGACGGCCGCTGGGCCGGCTTTCAGCGGGCGGGCGAAGATGACAAGGCATCGGCGACGGGCGTGGATGGAGAGACCCTGCGTCACGTCGGCCGGCAGATCACCGCTATTCCACATGAGTTTCACGCCCATAAAACGATCGCAAAGCTGATGGAACGGCGGCGTGAGATGGTCGAGAGCGGTGAGGGCATCGATTGGTCGATGGCCGAGGCGCTGTCGTTTGGATCATTGCTCAAAGAAGGTTTTCCGGTGCGGCTGTCCGGCCAGGACAGCGAGCGCGGCACGTTCTCGCAGCGCCATTGCGTTCTGGTCGATCAGGAGACGGAACGGCGCTACACGCCGCTGAAATTCGTTTCACCCGATCAGGCCAAGTTCGAAGTCATCAACACGATGCTTTCGGAAGAGGCCGTGCTCGGGTTTGAGTACGGCTATTCGCTGGCCGAACCGCGGGCGCTCGTGCTGTGGGAAGCCCAGTTCGGCGACTTTGCCAACGGTGCGCAGGTTCTGTTCGATCAATTCCTGTCGTCGGCCGAACGCAAGTGGCTGCGGATGTCGGGGCTGGTGTGCCTGCTGCCGCACGGCTTCGAGGGACAAGGCCCGGAACATTCGTCGGCGCGTCTCGAACGCTGGCTGCAATTGTGCGCGGAAGACAACTGGCAGGTGGCGAACTGCTCAACGCCCGCGAACTATTTTCACATCTTGCGTCGGCAATTGCTGCGCAAGTTTCGCAAGCCACTTATTTTGATGACGCCGAAGTCGCTGTTGCGGCACAAGCGCGTCGTCTCGCGACTCGACGAGCTTGGGCCGAACACATCGTTCCAGCGCATCTTGCTTGACGATGCGCAAACGCGCTCGGCAGAGACGATCAAACTGCTCCCCGACGATCAGATCGAGCGTGTCGTGCTGTGTTCGGGAAAGGTTTACTACGATCTTTATGAAGCTCGCGAGCAGCAGGGCATCGACAACGTCTACTTGCTTCGCGTCGAACAGCTTTATCCATTTCCAGCACGCGCGCTGATCAGCGAGCTTGGTCGTTTCAAGTTCGCTGAAATCGTGTGGTGTCAGGAGGAACCCAAGAACATGGGTGCCTGGCATTTCATGGATGCCAACATCGAATGGGTGCTGACGCACCTGGGCTACATTCACCGGCGGCCGCGCTATGCGGGCCGCGCGGCTGCGGCATCGCCGGCGACGGGACAGCTCAGCAAGCATTTGGCCGAACAGGCCGCGCTCGTGAACGACGCCTTGAAAGGCAGCAGCAAATAACGTTTCACAGACAACCGCTCGAGATGTTCATCTTCCAGCGACGGCGAGGTCATGAATGACGATTGAGATCAAGGTTCCAGTCCTGGGTGAGTCGATTACCGAGGCGACCGTCGGGCGGTGGTTCAAGAAGCCCGGGGAGCGGGTGAAGGTGGACGAGCCGCTGGTGGAACTGGAGACCGACAAGGTCACCATCGAAGTGCCGGCGCCGGCTTCAGGAGTGCTTGGTGACATTCTGGCGGTTCAGGGCGTGACCGTTGCCATCGGCGCGTTGCTCGGCGCCTTGAGAGAGGGCGCGGAGATTGCCGCACCTAACGCCGCGGCGTCTGCTACTGTTTCTTCTATTGCTGCAGCGAAGGCGCCACTTCCCGGCGCACCAAAATCCGCCGCCAAAGCGGATCCTGCATCGGCCCCTACGGCGGCCCCGCCACCGTCGCCGGCTGCGCGTAAGATCCTTACGGAAGCAGCGCTCGATGTGGCCGAGGTTGCCGGCTCCGGCCGGCGCGGCCAGATTTTGAAAGAGGATGCCGCTGCCGCTGCCGCTATCCGAAGCGAACAGCCTGCTGTGGCTGCGCCCGCCGCGGAGAGACCGAGCCCTTCGGTCCCGGTGCCCGTCACTATTCAGCAGCTGCGGGTCCCTTCGACAGGCGGCGAGCCGGGGCGCGAAGAACGGGTGAAGATGACCCGGTTACGGCAGACGATTGCGCGGCGCTTGAAGGATGCCCAGAACAACGCGGCAATGCTGACGACGTTCAACGACGTCGACATGAGCGCGGTGATGGCACTGCGGGCTCAATACAAAGATCTGTTCGAGAAGCGCCATGGCGTGAAACTCGGGTTCATGGGTTTTTTCGTGAAGGCTTGTGTGCAGGCCCTGCGCGAAATCCCGACCGTCAATGCAGAAATCGACGGCGACGATATCGTTTATAAGAATTACTACCACGTTGGCGTGGCGGTGGGCACGGATCGGGGCTTGGTGGTGCCGGTGCTGCGCGACGCGGATCGCATGTCGCTTGCTGAAACCGAAATCACGATCGCCGGATACGGCAAGCGGGCTCGCGATGGCAAATTGTCGATCGAGGATATGCAGGGCGGTACCTTCACGATCTCGAACGGCGGAGTATACGGCTCAATGCTATCGACGCCGATCCTCAATGCGCCGCAGTCCGGTATCCTTGGGATGCATCGGATCGAAGAGCGGCCGGTGGTCAAGAACGGACAGATCGTGGCGCGGCCCATGATGTATCTGGCGCTCAGCTACGATCATCGGATCGTTGATGGCAAGGAAGCAGTGACCTTCCTCGTGCGCGTCAAAGAGTGTCTGGAAGATCCGCAGCGGTTCATCCTTGAACTCTAGATCTGATCAGCCCCAAACTTAAAGCGCGGGATCGCAATTCATGTTCGACTTGGTTGTCATCGGCACCGGCCCTGGCGGCTATGTGTGCGCCATTCGCGCCGCCCAGCTTGGGATGAAGGTCGCCGTCATCGAGAAGCGTCCCACGCACGGCGGGACCTGCCTCAATGTCGGTTGCATTCCCTCGAAAGCCTTGCTGCATGCCTCGGAGCTCTATAACGAGGCGACGCATCATTTTGCAGGAATGGGGATCAACGTTGTTCCCGCACTCGACCTGCCAAAAATGCTGGCGTTCAAAGACGAGGGCGTGAAAGGCAACGTCGACGGAGTCGCCTATCTTCTGAAGAAAAACAAGATTGACAGTTTCCATGGCGTCGGCCGGATTCTCGCAACGGGAAAGATCGAGGTAACATTTATCAACGGTGAGACTTCGGTTCTCGACACTCGTGCTGTGGTCATTGCGACGGGGTCGGATGTGGCGACACTGCCGGGGTTGGTCATCGACGAAAAAAAGGTGGTGTCGTCGACCGGAGCACTGACGCTTGAGTGTGTGCCGAAGACGCTCCTGGTCATCGGCGCCGGGGTCATCGGTCTTGAATTGGGATCGGTTTGGCGCCGGCTCGGTTCGGAGGTGATCGTGGTCGAATATCTCGATCGCATTTTGCCGGGGATGGATGCGGAAGTGGCGCGCTCGTTCCAGCGCATCCTTGAAAAACAGGGCTTCACATTCCGCCTTGGTCAAAAAGTCACCGGCGTTGTCGAGGCCGACGGTGGGCTAGCGGTCAGCGTTGTTCCCGCAGCGGGAGATGGTTCGGCCGAAACACTGCTCGCGGATGTTGTCCTTGTTGCTGTGGGACGCAAACCTTATTCCGACGGATTGGGGCTCGATGGAGCAGGCATTGCTCGAGATGCGAAGGGCCGCATTACAGTCAACGCTCATTTCGAGACCAGTCTCGCCGGGGTTTATGCCATCGGAGACGTGATTGCGGGCCCAATGCTGGCGCACAAGGCGGAGGATGAGGGCGTGGCGGTGGCGGAAATCATTGCCGGGCAGGCGGGCCATGTGAACTACGATGTGATCCCCAGCGTGATCTACACGGCGCCGGAAGTGGCGAGTGTCGGTAAGTCGGAAGAGGACTTGAAAACCGCGGGCGTGGCTTACAATGTCGGCAAATTTCCATTCACGGCGAACGGTCGAGCCAAAGTGAACAGGACGACTGACGGTTTTGTCAAAGTGCTCGCGGATGCCGCAACCGATCGTGTTCTTGGCGTGCACATCATCGGTCCGCATGCGGGTGACCTCATCGCTGAAGCTGCGGTCTTGATGGAGTTCGGCGGATCGGCGGAAGATCTTGCACGGACCTGCCATGCGCATCCGACTTTGACGGAGGCCGTCAAAGAGGCCGCGCTCGCCGCCGGCAAGCGCGCGATACATATTTAGTTGCGCGAGGCGACTCCGCTGTCGCGGAGCCGGCCGCCTCGCGCGGGTTACTCAGTTTTACGGAGCCGGCTGCCTCGCAAAGTGTGTTGATTGCGCGAGTGGACTCCGCTGTAGCATAGCCGGCCGCCTGGCACGGGTTACTCAGCTTTCGCGGAGCCGGCCGCCTCGCAAAGTGTGTTGATTGCGCGAGTTCGACTCCGCTGTCGCAGATCTGGCCGCCTGGTGCGGGTGGTGGGTGGGTTAGGCGCGGGGGTGCGCGGCGTCGTAGACACGCAGGAGATGGGTGCGGTCGACTTCCGTATAGACTTGTGTCGTCGAGAGCGACGCATGTCCGAGCAGTTCTTGGATCTGGCGGAGATCAGCGCCGGCCGAGAGGAGATGGGTCGCGAACGAATGGCGCAAAGCATGCGGCGTGGCTGTCGCCGGTAATTGAAGTGCGTCGCGGAGGCGGGCAATCGCGAGCTGAATGACGCGCGGTGAGAGTGGGCCACCTTTGGCGCCACGAAACATCGGTTCGTTCGGTTCGAGTGGGAACGGAACCACTTCTAAGTACCGCGCGAGGGCCGCCTCTGTCACCGGAAGCACGGGAACGAGGCGTTCCTTGCTGCCTTTGCCGGTAATCCGGATCACTTCGCGGCCGATTGACGGTGCGTCGCGCGGTGTCAGGCCGAGCGCCTCGGAGATACGCAATCCCGAACCATAGAGGAGCAGGAGGACCGCGGTGTCGCGTGCGCCGATCCATGCTTCGTCGGCTTCACCGACTGCGCTGACGACGGCCGTTGCTTTATCGATCGTGAGCGGTTTAGGCACGGCATGCGGAAGTTTGGGCATGCTGACGCGCATGATAGCTCTATTGTTCGAGACGCCGGTTGCATCGAGCCAGCGAATGAAGGTGCGCAATGCCGACATGGTGCGTGACAGCGAGCGGCTCGCCAGGCCGGCTCTTCGGCGTGCGGCCATGAATGCTCGAAAGGTCTTCAATTCCAGGCGGTCCATGTCGCCCAGGCATGGCGGCCTTGTGAGGTGGGTGCGCAGGAAAGCAAGAAACGAGCCCAGATCGCGATCGTAAGCTTCGATCGTTTCTGGTGAACGGCCCTCATGCAATTCCAGATGCGCGAGCCATCGCGTCACGCACTCGGTGAGATCGGCGCCGAGTTCTAGTTCGGGCATTGTGCGATCGACTTTGGACAAGCCTGCCATGCGCCTCCTGCTGCGGCAATTGTTTCAGAGCCAAGCCTCGTCCGCGCCGGTTAATGAATGGTAAACACTGCAAGTTTCGACTGTGCATTCGTTGCCGCTCTCGCATCATCAACTTGTCAAGGTACACGCTCAATGCCAACACTCTTTGATCCCATCACCATCGGTGACCTTTCGTTGCGCAGTCGCATCGTTATGGCGCCACTAACGCGTTGTCGCTCAAGTGAAGGACGGGTGCCCAATGACCTGATGCGCGACTATTACGTTCAGCGGGCGTCGGCCGGGCTCATACTCACGGAGGCGACGTCGGTTGATCCCATGGGCGTGGGATATCCCGATACGCCCGGCATCTGGTCGGAAGCACAGGTCGCCGGCTGGTCAGCGATCACAGACGCGGTGCATAAGGCGGGCACCAAGATCTTTCTGCAGCTGTGGCACGTCGGGCGGATCTCCGATCCGATTTATCTCGATGGACACTTGCCCGTTGCGCCGAGTGCCATTCGCCCAGCTGGAACTGTTTCGCTTGTGCGGCCCAAGAAAGAGTTTGTCACGCCGCGGGCGCTCGAGAGGGCGGAAATTCCTGGCATCGTCGCTGCCTACCGCAGGGGTGCGGAAAATGCCAAGCGGGCCGGTTTTGATGGCGTGGAGGTGCATGGCGCCAACGGCTATCTGCTCGATCAGTTCTTGCAGGATAAATCCAATAAGCGCACGGACGATTACGGAGGGTCGATTGAGAATCGTGCACGGCTGATGTTGGAAGCGGTGGACGAATGCGTTGCTGTCTGGGGCGCGGGACGCGTGGGACTGCACTTGGCGCCGCGCGGAGATGCAAGCGACGTTGGCGACAGCAATCCGTTGGCAACGTTTTCCTATGTTGCAGAACAGGCAAAGAAGCGCGGTCTGGCGTTTCTGTGTGCGCGAGAATCTCTGGGTCCGAACCGGATCGGTCCGCAACTGAAGAAAGTGTTCGGCGGCGTCTACATCGCCAACGAGGGCTTCACGGCGGAGACGGCGCAGCAAGTGCTCGACGCCGGCGAGGCGGATGCGGTCGCGTTCGGAAAATTGTTTATCGCCAATCCCGATTTGCCACGCCGAATTCGAGGTTTCAGGGCCGTTCAATGCACCTCAGCCCGAGACTTTTTATGCCCGTGGACCCAGCGGATATACTGATTATCCGGCCCTTTCTTGATCTTCCACCGTGGCTAGTGTGCAAAAAACCCCTAAAAACGAGGGTTTTTTGCATATTCTGTGCGGATTGGCCGTTGCAAAACGCGCCGATGCACGTACTTTGGCGCCACCGGAGAACCCGACGGCCGATGCCTACGCGCCGTTGTCTGTGCAAGCGTTTCCCGATTTCGAGAGCATTGGTCGCGCGACGTCAATCGCGTTTAACGCATGTTTCTTCATGGTCGCGGACGGTTCAACCGACATCTGATTTCTCTTTCAAGGAACGACATCCATGGCAAAAGCTGCTGCTAAGCCCGCCGCAAAGACCGTTGCAAAAAAACAGGATACCGTGACGCTTCGCCAACTTGGCGCTGCGCTCGCTGAAAGCCACGAGATCCCCAAGAAGCAGGCTGCGGCCATGCTCGAAGAACTTGTTGCGCTCATCACCAAGCATTTGAAAAAGGGCGATCGTATTCGCATCGGCGGACTTGGCGTCCTCCAGGTCCGGAAGCGTCAGGCGCGCATGGGCCGTAACCCGGCAACGGGTGAAGCGATCAAGATCAAGGCTTCCAAGAAAGTCGCGTTCCGCGCGGCCAAGGAATTGAAGGAAGCTGTTTAAGCGCGATCCGCGCCTGAAATGAAAAGGCCCGCTTCGTGCGGGCCTTTTTTCGTGCGCACAGAATTGAGATCGGCGCGTGTGGGTTTTTTGTTTGGCCCACACTGCGCAGGCGCGTGTGGGACTATATCGTCTGACCTGTTTTCTTCCAGTCGGCGATGAAGATGGCGAGGCCGGCATCGGTGAGAGGATGTTTGACGAGAGCTTTCAGAATAGCGGGCGGCACAGTGGCCACGTCGGCGCCGATCATGGCGGCTTCCTTGACGTGATTGACGGTGCGAATCGAGGCGGCCAGGATGTCGGTATTGAGATCTTGGTAATTATCGTAGATCGTGCGGATCTCGCGGATGAGGTCCATGCCGTTGAGACCGATGTCGTCGAGGCGGCCGATGAACGGCGAGACGAACGTCGCACCCGCTTTGGCCGCCATCAACGCCTGGTTGGCGGAGAAACAGAGCGTGACGTTGACCATCGTTCCTTCCGATGTGATCGCTTTGCATGCCTTCAGGCCGTCGAGCGTCAGGGGGACCTTGATGGTCACATTCTTGGCGATCTTGGCGAGGATTTTAGCCTCGTGCATCATGCTGGCGTAGTCGGTGGCGGCGACTTCGGCTGAAACGGGTCCCGGCACGATGGCGCAGATCTCCGCAATCGTCTCTTTGAAGTCGCGGCCGCTTTTGGCGATAAGGGAGGGATTCGTCGTGACGCCGTCGAGCAGACCGCTGGCGGCCAATTCCTTGATTTCGCCAACGTCGGCGGTATCGACGAAAAACTTCATGGGTATCGGCTCCTGCAACGCTGCGGTATGGCCAGGTGGCCTGAATGCCGCAAAAGGCTTTATCGCTCTGGCCCAACCGGAACATGCGCGCGGCGGGCGTCGGCGTAGCTTCTAACCTCTGAGGACTGGTTTTGGATAGCCTGCTTGACGGCATGGCAGAGGGCGGGGCGGCGGCGGAAGGCCGCGTTCCTGTGCTCATGCCCGTCGCGCTCGACCAAACCTACGATTATGTCGTTCCGCCCGGTCTGTCGCTGGAGCCGGGAGCGTTCGTTCTGGTCCCATTCGGAAGCCAAATCCGTATCGGCGTCGTCTGGGACCGGCGGCTCGACGACAGCGGCAGGCCTGTCGATCCAAAAAAGATGAAGGCCGTTTCTGACCGGCTCGATGTTCCGTGCCTCCCCGTTGTCTCGATGCGCTTTGCAGAGTGGGTGGCGAAGTACACGCTGGCCCCGCTCGGCATGGTCGTGCGCATGATGATGAGTGCGCAGGCCGCATTCGAGCCGCCGAAACTGAGAACGGGCGTGCGGGCTGTTGCGGGTGCGGGATTGCCACCGCGCATGACGCCTGCGCGATCACGGGCCCTCGAGTTGGCGGCAGATGGTCAAATCCGATCAAAGTCGGCGCTTGCCGAGATCGCTGGATGTTCAACCGGTGTGATCGACGGACTTGTGGCATCGGGCAACCTCGTTGAAGTCGCCATTCCGCAGAAGACGTATCCACAGCCCGACCCCGCGCATCACGCCACTGAATTCGGTGACGACCAGGAGCGAGCGGTGCATGCGCTGCGGTCGGCAGTGGATGCGCAGAACTTCTCCGTCACGTTACTCGACGGCGTGACAGGATCGGGAAAGACGGAGGTTTATTTCGAAGCGGTCGCAAGAACGCTCGAACATGGTCGGCAAGCGTTGATCATGCTGCCTGAGATTGCGCTGACCGCGCAGTTCATGGATCGGTTCACCCGCCGGTTCGGTGCAACGCCGGTCGAATGGCATTCGGCGCTTTCGGGACCGGAGCGCGGGCGTATCTGGTGCGCGACAGCGACGGGGGAAGCGCGGATTGTGATCGGGGCGCGGTCGGCGCTGTTCCTGCCGTTTGCCGACCTGGGCCTCATCGTGGTCGATGAAGAGCACGACGCGGGCTACAAGCAGGACGATCGCGTGCACTATCAGGCGCGCGATATGAGTGTCGTGCGCGGAAGCATCGGCAAGTTTCCCGTCGTGCTCGCATCGGCAACGCCGGCGATTGAAAGCCACGTCAATGCGCGTTCGGGGCGATATCGCCACGTGGTGCTGCCGGGACGTTTTTCCGGCGCGCAGTTGCCCGACATCACGGCCATTGATTTGCGCGTCGAACAACCCGACAAGGGCCGATGGCTGGCGCCGCGTCTGGTGGCGGCCATCGCTGAGACAATGGAAAAAAAGCAGCAATCGCTGCTGTTTCTCAACCGGCGAGGATATGCGCCGCTGACGTTGTGCCGCAAATGCGGACACCGGTTCGAGTGTCCGCAATGCACGGCTTGGCTTGTCGAGCATCGCTTCAAAGGCAAACTCAATTGTCATCACTGCGGTTTCTCAATGCCGCCGCCGGCAAAGTGTCCGCACTGCGGCGAGCCGGATGCGCTGGTGGCCTGCGGCCCGGGTGTAGAGCGCGTCGCTGAAGAAGTCAGTGAGCGGTTTCCCGAGGCTCGTGTCGCGCTGCTGTCGTCGGATCTGATACCCGGGCTGACCGAAATGCGCGACGCGATCCATCGCATCGAGGCGGGCGAAACCGATATCATCATCGGTACGCAAATCGTCGCCAAGGGGCATCATTTTCCTAACCTGACCCTGGTGGGCGTCGTCGATGGCGATCTAGGCCTGGCGCTCGGCGCCGACCCGCGCGCCGGCGAGCGGACATTCCAACTGCTGCATCAGGTGACGGGCCGCGCAGGGCGTGCATTTGCAGAAGGACGAGGCTTCATTCAAACTCATTTGCCGGATCATCCGGTGATGCAGTCGATTCTGTCGGGTGACCGTGAAGCGTTTCTGGCGCAGGAAATCGAAATGCGGCAGCGCGGATTGTTGCCGCCGTATGGACGGTTGGCGGCCGTCATCGTGTCAGCGCGAGATAAAGAACTGGCGGAACGCTACGCACGCGAGATCGCGAGGCGGGCGCCGGGTTCGGATCGGATCAGCATGCTGGGACCGGCTGAGGCGCCGATCTTCGTGGTGCGTGGACGGCATCGCTGGCGGCTGCTCGTCAAGGCGCCGCGTGAGGCAGACATTCAGACTTACTTGCGCGAATGGCTGGCGGTCATTCCCGAGGCCAAGGGCGACCTGCGATTGTCCATCGACGTCGATCCCTACAATTTCCTGTAGTGCGCAAGACTAATAAGTTGAGAGAAGTTGCCAGGGATCGGCCGTTTTATCGGACATCAATTGCAAGCCTTTGATGAGCAGGACCGCAGCCGATACACCGGCCATGGCGGTTGCCAGCAAAAGCGCCACGATCAGAATGTTGCGCCCCCATCCAAGCTGGCCTTCCTTGCGCAGTCGGTCCCAACTGCGGCGCTCGCGCCCGGCCATAACGGCGACGTAAATGCCAAAGAACGGGATCGGAAGGCTGGCTTTAAGGTCAATCCAATGCGGTGACCGTTCGGGCGTCAATGCGTTGGCATAGGCTGATAATTCGGCCGGAGTGAGCCGGTCGACCATTGATTTAGGCAGCCTATGTAGGAAGCGTTGAAGTTCCGGCTTTGAATTGATCTCGACCTTAGTGACCGCCTTGGAAGGCACCTGCAACATAACGAAGCTCCAATACAAAAATACACGTTTAAGTTGTCTTATCCAGGTAAATTCAACCTTTAAATGGCGACTTAGTTTCAAAATTTTCGCATTAAACTTTCGCGCGCATGGATGGACGGTTTTGGCCGTCGACCTGTCTCGAACGACGCTGGCGATGTCGTGGTCGGGATGACGGTTCTGCTGATCCATGCGGCATTCACGCGCCCATGCGGCGGTTGATGCCTTGTTGGGCGCATGTTACACGGAGCGCGCATTGCATCAGGGGGCTGCGCGGGGACGTTATTTCGCGCCCGCCTTTTGTAAGAAATCCCATTGGAATTCGGGACGTTTTGGCTATTCGACGCCGGGCGGGCTCGCATCAGCACACGAGAACAATCGACGTGGCAACCGACGAACCCATCATGGCGAGCGTGGCCGGCCGTTATGCCTCCGCTTTGTTCGAACTGGCAACGGAAGAGGGCAAAGTTGCCGAAGTCGAGGGGGATCTAGCGAAATTCCAGGCGCTTGCCGATGAGAGCAGTGACTTCGTCGCACTGATCCGCAGTCCGGTTATTGCGTCGGACGACCAGCAAAGAGCACTCGCAGCCGTTTTGGCAAAGGCTGGCGTGGGAACGCTCACGATCAACTTCTTCAAGCTGCTTGCCAAAAACCGCCGCCTCTTCGCAGCTGGCGACGTGGTGCGCGCTTTCCAGTCGCTCGCGGCGCGCGCGCGGGGTGAGGTCAAGGCCGAAGTAACAACCGCAACCCCGCTGACTGTTGCGCACGTGGCGGAGCTCAAGTCGGCGTTGAAGTCCTCCGTGGGCAAGGACGTCACCCTCGTGCAAAAGGTCGATCCGTCGATCTTGGGGGGGCTCGTCGTCAAACTCGGCAGCCGCATGATCGACAGCTCGCTCAAGACGAAGCTCGATGGGATGCGCGTGGCCCTGAAGGGCGGCGCGTAAAAGATTTCGTAAGCCCGGCTTCGCGAGCGCGTGCCGGGCTTTCGTTCGAATTGACAGACAAAGCGAGCCGCGCGTCTCAAGACTGCGGATCGCGACAGGGACAACCGAGAAGGCAGAGGTCGAGCCACATGGAAATCCGGGCCGCAGAGATCACTTCGATCTTGAAGGATCAGATCAAGAATTTCGGCAAGGAGGCGCAGGTCTCCGAGATCGGGCAGGTGCTGTCGGTCGGCGACGGTATTGCGCGCGTCTACGGCCTCGACAACGTCCAGGCGGGTGAGCTCGTCGAGTTTCCCGGCAATATCCGCGGCATGGCTCTCAACTTGGAATCCGACAATGTCGGCGTCGTGATCTTCGGCGACGACCGGACCATCAAGGAAGGCGACACCGTCAAGCGGACCGGTTCGATCGTGGACGTACCAGTCGGCAAAGGTCTGCTCGGCCGCGTAGTCGATGGCCTCGGCAATCCGATCGATGGCAAAGGTCCGATCAAGTCCGACACGCGCATGCGGGTCGACGTCAAGGCGCCGGGTATTCTGCCGCGCAAGTCGGTGCATGAGCCGATGGCGACTGGCCTCAAAGCCGTTGACGCGCTGATCCCGATCGGACGCGGCCAGCGCGAGTTGATCATCGGTGACCGCCAGACTGGCAAGACGGCCATCATCCTCGACACCTTCCTTAACCAGAAGCCGATCAACGCCGGCAACGACGAAGGCTCCAAGCTTTACTGCGTTTACGTCGCCATCGGGCAGAAGCGTTCGACGGTCGCCCAATTTGTCAAGGTTTTGGAAGAGCGCGGCGCGCTGCAGTATTCGATCGTGGTCGCCGCGACGGCGTCCGATCCCGCACCCATGCAGTACCTCGCCCCGTTCACCGGTTGCACGATGGGTGAATACTTCCGCGACAACGGCATGCATGCCGTGATCGCGTACGACGACCTTTCCAAGCAAGCGGTCGCTTATCGTCAGATGTCGCTGCTGCTGCGTCGTCCGCCGGGCCGCGAGGCTTATCCCGGCGACGTGTTCTATCTCCATTCTCGTTTGCTCGAGCGCGCGGCCAAGATGGGCGACGACGCCGGCAACGGTTCTTTGACGGCGCTGCCGGTCATTGAAACGCAGGCCAACGACGTTTCAGCCTACATTCCAACGAACGTGATTTCGATCACCGATGGCCAGATATTCTTGGAAACAGACTTGTTTTACCAAGGCATCCGTCCGGCGGTGAACGTCGGTTTGTCAGTGTCACGAGTTGGTTCGTCAGCCCAGACCAAGGCCATGAAGCAGGTGGCCGGCAAGATCAAAGGAGAACTTGCCCAGTATCGCGAAATGGCAGCGTTCGCACAGTTCGGCTCCGATCTGGATGCCGCGACGCAGAAGCTTCTGGCCCGCGGCGCACGCCTGACGGAATTGCTGAAGCAGCCGCAGTTCTCGCCGCTCAAGATGGAAGAGCAGGTCACTGTGATCTTTGCCGGCACGCGCGGCTATCTGGATGCGCTACCGGTCAATTCGGTCGGCAAATTCGAGCAAGCGCTGCTAGCTGGGCTGCGCGATGAGAAGTCGATCTTGACGTCTATCGAAGCGGAAAAGGCCTTGTCAGGCGAAACCGAGAAAAAGCTCGTCGCCTTCCTTGATAAGTTCTCCAAGAGCTTCGTCGCCTAACATTCGGCTCGTGTTTAGGGAGACGGCTCCATGCCGAGCTTGAAGGACCTACGAAATCGCATCGCCTCAGTGAAGGCGACGCGTAAGATCACCAAGGCGATGCAGATGGTGGCTGCGGCGAAGCTTCGCCGTGCGCAGGAAGCAGCGACTGCTGCGCGTCCCTACGCCGAGCGGATGGACAAAATTCTTGCCAATCTCGGTGGCCGCGCCGTCCGGGAAACCGCTTCGCCGCTGCTGGTCGGAAACGGCAAGGACCAGGTGCATCTGCTCGTCGTTTTAACGGCAGAACGCGGCTTGTGCGGCGGCTTTAACTCCAACATCGCCAAATTGGCACGGGCCGACGCGTTACGGCTGATTGCATCCGGCAAAACGGTGAAAATTCTGACCGTAGGCCGCAAGGGCGCCGACAACCTGCGCCGCGACTTGAGCCGCAATCTCTTTGAGCGCCGCGAACTGACCGGCATCCGCAATGTCGCCTACAAGAATGCCGAGGACGTTGCCGACCGGCTGCTGGCGCTGTTCGATGCGGGCGAGTTCGATGTGGCGACAATGTACTTTGCCGAATTCAAGTCGGTAATCGCGCAGAAGCCCACGGCACTACAGATCATACCCGCCAAGATCCCGGCGGTCGCCGAGAGTAAGGATGCCGGCGCGCAGGCGATCTATGAATACGAGCCCGATGAGGAACTGATCCTGTCGTCGCTGCTGAAGCGCAATATTGCGACACAGATTTTCCGCGGCCTACTTGAGAATGCGGCGTCCGAACAGGGTGCCCGCATGAGCGCCATGGATAACGCGACACGTAACGCCGGCGACATGATCAACAAGCTGACGATCAAGTACAACCGCCAGCGGCAGGCGAACATCACGAAGGAACTGATCGAAATTATCTCGGGCGCGGAAGCACTCTGAGGCCCAGATCAGCGCCGAACATAGCAATCATTGGGTGGCGGCGGCTGGTAAGCCGCGCTTCCCTAGGGAACTGAGAACGAGGAACGGGCAATGGCACAGAATACCGGTAAGATCCGTCAGGTCTTGGGCGCAGTCGTCGACGTGCAGTTTGATCAGGTACTGCCGGAGATCTTGAGCGCGCTGGAGACGAACAACGGCGGTAATCGCCTCGTGCTGGAAGTCGCACAGCACTTGGGTGAAAATTCCGTCCGGACCATTGCCATGGACTCGACGGAAGGTCTGGTGCGTGGGCAGGACGTGATCGACACGGGCAAGCCCATTTCGGTTCCCGTCGGAGAAGAAACTCTCGGCCGCATCATGAACGTCATCGGTGAACCGGTCGACGAGGCCGGGCCGATCAAGACCAACGCCGTGCGCGCCATTCACCAGCCGGCTCCGACTTTTGCCGACCAGGCAACGGAAGCTCAAATCCTGGTCACGGGCATCAAGGTCGTGGACCTGCTCGCGCCTTACGCCAAGGGTGGCAAGATCGGACTGTTCGGTGGCGCCGGCGTCGGCAAGACCGTGCTGATCATGGAACTCATCAACAACATCGCCAAGGTGCACGGTGGCTATTCGGTGTTTGCTGGCGTGGGCGAGCGGACGCGCGAAGGCAACGACCTCTATCACGAGATGATCGAGTTGAATGTCAACATCAACCCAAAGAAGAACAATGGTTCGACCAAGGGTTCGAAGTGCGCGCTGGTTTACGGGCAGATGAATGAACCGCCGGGCGCTCGCATGCGCGTGGCGCTGTCGGGGTTGACTGTGGCGGAAGATTTCCGCGACAAGGGACAGGACGTTCTGTTCTTCGTCGACAACATCTTCCGCTTCACGCAGGCAGGTTCGGAAGTGTCGGCTCTACTCGGCCGTATCCCTTCGGCGGTGGGCTATCAGCCGACACTGGCGACCGACATGGGCGCGTTGCAGGAGCGCATCACCACCACGCAGAAAGGTTCGATTACGTCAGTGCAGGCCATCTACGTGCCGGCCGACGATTTGACCGACCCGGCGCCCGCTGCCTCGTTCGCGCATTTGGACGCGACGACCGTGTTGTCGCGTTCGATTGCCGAAAAGGGCATTTACCCGGCTGTAGATCCGCTCGACTCGACGTCGCGGATGCTCGATCCGCGGATCGTGGGCGAGGAACATTATGGAGTCGCCCGTCGCGTGCAGGCGATCCTGCAGAA
The DNA here is from genome assembly GCA_963742405.1 of uncultured Alphaproteobacteria bacterium. GTDB lineage: Bacteria > Pseudomonadota > Alphaproteobacteria > Rhizobiales > Hyphomicrobiaceae > JAGVSR01. The sequence goes on along the minus strand of CAVUMB010000007.1, from coordinate 223,664 downwards.
GTACAAGTCGCTGCAGGATATCATCGCCATTCTGGGCATGGATGAGCTGTCGGAAGACGATAAGATGACGGTGGCGCGCGCGCGCAAGATCGAGCGGTTCATGTCACAGCCGTTCTCGGTCGCCGAAGTGTTCACCGGGTCGCCTGGTAAGCAGGTGGCGCTCGCCGATACAATCAAAGCTTTCAAAGGCCTCTGCGACGGCGATTACGACCACCTTCCCGAGCCGGCGTTCTACATGGTGGGTTCAATCGACGAAGCCATCGCCAAGGCCGAAAAGCTTGCCGAAGCCGCTTAATTCCACTGCGCTCGGGTTCCCCAGCCAGGCGTCGCATCAGAGGAACGACAGATGTCCGGAGACGGAAGCATATTCGGCAGCTGCTGCGTCGAACTGAAAGAGGTGATGAGTGGTGACGATTTCGAGCCCCTTATCACGGTCGGCGACGGCGACATTCTCTACATGTCGGTCGGGCTGATCGAAATGGAAGACGAAGAGCCCGGCATGATCGATCATCCGGTTTTCTTCTGCCCGTTTTGTGGAACGAGGCTGCAAACGGCCGAAGACGTCAGGGCGAAGTCGGGTGCGATCGAAGACGAACCGACCAGCTGACTGCGTTGATTTTGGCGCGAGGCTCACGCGCAGCCAGGTATTCAAGGACGACAGGAAATGGCCGGCACTTTCAAATTCGAACTCGTTTCGCCTGAGCGCATCCTTCTTTCCATCGATGCGGAGCAGGCGATGGTGCCGGGTGTGGAGGGTGACTTCACGGTTTTCCCCGGTCATGCGCCGTTGATTTCCACTCTGCGTCCAGGAATTCTGGAAGTCGTCACGGGTGCCGGCAAGAAGCAGATATTCGTCAAGTCGGGCTTTGCGGATGTGAACGGCGCCGCCGTAACGGTGTTGGCCGAGACGGCGTTCGACATTGCCGATACGTCGTCGTCGCAGATCGCAGCGGAAATTGCCACGGCTGAGGCGGATCTCGCAGCGGCTAAGGACGACGATCAGCGGACGCTGGCGCAACTTGCGATCGAGCGGCTTCGTAGTTTGTCTTGATGCGCGAGGCGACTCCGCTGCACGGAGCCGGCTGCCTCGCGGGGAACAATCAGTCGATCGGGCACGCGTAGGGTGCGAACACGCTCGTCAATTCTTCATAGACACCGCGCTTGAATGGAATGACGATCTCGGCAAGTTCGCCGATGTGGCGCCACTTCCAGCGATCGAATTCGGCCTTGCGGCCGTTGCGGGGGCCCACGTCAATCTCGCTGTCGTCACCGAAGAAGCGCATGGCAAACCAGCGTTGGCGCTGCCCCCGGTAGCGGCCTTTGAGCGCCACTCCGATCAATTCGGGCGGCAGGTCGTAGCACGTCCAGGCGTTCAACTGAGCAATGAGCTCTGCATTGCGGATGCCGGTTTCTTCTTCGAGTTCGCGGTGAGCCGCGTCGAGGGGGTCTTCGCCGGCCATCAGGCCGCCCTGCGGCATTTGCCAAATGTGGCCCTGCCGGTCGCCGACCCATTTCGGCAGGCGGCGTCCGGTCCATACGAGGCCCTTGCGATTGAACAGCATGATTCCAACGCCAACTCGATACGGGAGATCGAGGCGCTGACTTTCACCAATCGGGCGTTCAATTGTCATGGCGACCTGAAAGGTATCAAAAATGAGTCAACAGAGTGACAGGCGAATCAGAGAGTTACAATAGTCTCCCCGTGTTGCGCCCGAATGACGACCGGGCTGAAGTGGTCCACGTCTGAGATATTGGCGTCACTTTTTGGCCGGGCGGGCGTGGTGTCCAATCTCGGCCACGACAGTCTCGTAGACAGCGCGTTTGAATGGCACAATCAGGCGAACGAGATCTCCGACGGGAGCCCACCTCCAGGCGATGAATTCCGGCTCGTGGCCCGGTGGGGCGGTGATGTCGATTTCGCTGTCGTCGCCGTTGAATCGAGCGGCGAACCATTTCTGTTTTTGACCCCGGTACTTGCCACCCCAGGCGACGCCGACGAGTTCGGGTGGCAAATCGTAGTTCAGCCAGCCGGACGTTTCGCCGACGAGCAGGGCTGAGCGGACGGAGGTTTCCTCATAGAGTTCGCGCATGGCGGCCGCGCGGGGATTTTCGCCCTTGTCGAGCCCGCCTTGGGGCATTTGCCACCAGGCGCCTTTGCCTTCAGCCTCGCCAGGTGTGTCGGCGCGCTGGCCGACCCAAACCAGCCCGTCGCTGTTAATCAGCATGATGCCGACGCAAGGTCGGTAGCCTAACTGTTCAGGATTGGCGGCATGGTCATCGTTGGTACTCATCACGCAACCCCCTCCTACGCTTGAAATGCGAGTTACCTAACGCAGAAGGGGCACCTTGCGGCACCCCTTCGTGTAGTTTTGTCGTTGCGCCTTCCGACTCCCTTGCAGGGAGCCGGCCGGAAGGCGAGTTGTTGGCTCAGTTCGGAACCGGTGTCGGCTGCTGCTTGGAGGTATCGTCAGCCGGTGAGGTCGGAGCAACGGGCTTGGCAACCGTTGCTTCCGTTGCCGTGCCACGCAGGAACCGCAATGCGTACTGCAACTGCGTATCCTTTTCCGGTTCCTTGGGAACATAAGCCAGAGAGCCGCTTTCTTCTTTCGGCTCTTCCTTGGGCGCTTCCGCACCTTCCGCGCCAGCCGGCTTGGCGCCTTCCGGAGCCTTCACCGTACCGTCGGGATTGCGCAAGTGACCGCGCAGACTTGCTTCGCCGCGCGGCTTTTCGTTGGCGACCTTGTCCTTCAGATCGTCGGGCAGCTCCTGTTCGACGACGATGTCGGGATCGATGCCTTTAGCCTGAATCGACCGGTTGGATGGGGTGTAATAACGCGCGGTGGTCAGGCGAATGGCGCCGTTCGTCGTGCCAAGCGGAATGATCGTCTGCACCGAGCCTTTTCCGAACGAGCGGGTGCCGATGATGGTGGCACGCTTGTGATCCTGGAGCGCGCCGGCCACGATTTCAGATGCCGATGCCGAACCGCCGTTGATGAGAATCACGACTGGTTTGCCGTCTGAGCTATCGCCCGGGCGGGCCTGTGAGCGTTGAGTTTCCTCGTTATTGCGGCCCTTGGTCAGAACGATAGCACCCTGTTCGAGGAAGTCGTCGCTAACCGAAATGGCCTGATCGAGCAGACCGCCAGGGTTGTTGCGCAAATCGATAATGTAGCCGCGCAACTTGGGACCAATCTCCTTTTTCAGCTGGTCCATCGACTTCACAAGCATGGCGTGGGTTTGCTCGTTGAACGTCGAAACCTTGATGTAGGCGATGTCGTCCTCGACGCGCGCTTTGACGGGATTAATGCGAATGACGTCGCGCGTGACCTTAACGTCGAACGGGTCTTCGCGGCCTTTGCGCACAACGGTCAGATTGATCGGGGTGTTGACCGGACCGCGCATCTTCTCGACGGCTTGTTCAAGGGTCAGCCCGTTGATCTGTTCGTTGTCGAGATGTGTGATGAGGTCGTTGGCCAGGAGCCCGGCCTTGGAAGCCGGCGTGTCGTCGATCGGCGAGACGACCTTGATGACGCCATTCTCCATCGTGACCTCGATCCCGAGGCCGCCGAATTCGCCGCGCGTCTGAACCTGCATATCCTTGAAATTCTTCGGGCTCAGGTACGACGAGTGCGGGTCCAGCGATGTCAACATGCCGTTGATCGCATTTTCGACGAGCAAGGTGTCGTCGGGTTTTTCGACATAGTCGGACCGGACGCGTTCAAAGACGTCGCCGAACAAATCCAGCTGGCGATAAAGCTCAGCGTTCGGAGAGTTGGCGGAGTTGCCGTTGGTAACATTCAGGACTGTTGTGATACCGGCAAGGCCGGCCATCATTAGGAACGTCCAGAACGCGAATTCAGTCTTGCGCATTAGCCTTGTGCCTTCTGAGGGACCTGGACCCACCAGGGGTCAGGGTCGATGGGCTGCCCATCCTTGCGAAACTCTATGTAGAGTACCGGTGCGGCTGACGGTGCGCCAGCCGGTTCTTTCTTCACGGCCATCATTGTTCCAACGGGCTCGGCGGCGAGGACAAACTCGCCTGGCCGAACATCAATTTGCGACAACCCCGCCAAGACAACATTGTATCCACCGCCTGCGTCTATAATCAAGAGTTTGCCGTAGCTGCGGAACTCGCCGGCATAGAGGATCCAGCCGTCGCAGGGTGATGTTACCTGAGCTGCGGACCGAGTTTCCATTACAAGTCCTTTAGATTTCGAGCCGTACTGTGTGCGCTCGTCGTAATTCAGTACGCGCTTGCCGTAAGCCGGCAGCGGCAGTTTTGCTTTGGCTTGCTGGAATGGAATTGCGGGCTTGATGCGCGCCGGATTGCTGACAATGGCGGCCTGCTCGACCGGGGCCATCACAACAACATCACCATCCGGTTTCTGGGCCGGTTCGCTTCTGGAATCTGACGGAACGGTCAAGTCTGTGGATTGTGGCTTGGCGGCTGCTTGGGCAGCGCGGATTTCGGCATCGTAGGCGCCCAATGCTGTATTTTCCTGGACCGTCTTGCCGAGTTTGGCAATCAGATCATTGAGATCCGTGACGCTCTTGGACATCTCGTTGGCGGCTTCGCGCACTTTGCGAAGTTCGTCCTGCCGTTCAAGAATAGAGCGGCGCTTCGTTTCCATAAGGCCGGCGAGTTGCGTTCGATAGTCGGTGAGGCGCGTGTTTTCGGCTTTCTCTTTATCTTTCTGAGCTCGATTTTCATCGACGACGCGCACCAATTGGCTCAGCTGATCGGCGAGCGCGAGTGCTTGCGTGCGCATGCCCGGAAAGGCCGAGGCGAGCAACATCGCGCTGCGAACCATTTCGAGAGCATCTTCACGTTTTGTGACGATCACAGGCGGGGGGTTGCGGCCCATGCGCTGCAAAGCGGCCAGAAGGGTGGAGATCTGGCCGTGGCGCTGGGCGAGCGAACCGCGGATCATCTTGTCCTGGATCTCAAGCTCGCCCAACCGGTTTTCGATCACCGTAAGCCGGCCTTCGCTGTCCTGAATTTTGGAGGCGGTGTCCTGCAGGTTTTCGTTCAGCTTGCCGCGTTCTTCGGCAAGCTTGGCGACATCTTTTTCGATATTGCCCGCCCTATCGAGCGTCGACTTCAGTTCTTCGCGGCGCGAATCAAGGGCTTTCTTGACCTCGTCGGCGGTGGGAGCAGGAGCTTTCGCGGCAGGTTGGTCGGTCGGCGACGGGCTTTGTGCAGAGGCCGGCGCTGCAGCGGCGGCCGCGGCCAACATGATGGCGCCGATTGCATGACGGGCGCGCGATGATCCGATTATGGTTGTTGTTTTGACCTTCGCCGACACCTTGCCGCTCGTCTCCCGAAAATGTCTGCCTCAACGTGGCGATCCGTCCCGCCAAAAGGCGACCTTTTGTGGACCATGGCGGTTGTTTCGAGCGAGGCGAGCCGGCACCAGCCTTTGTCGCAGCCTTCGGCCGTGCTTTGCCATTTGCCGCCCCGGCCGGAGCGCCGTATCCTGACAGCAATCTGCCACCGAACCGTTACCGGCCCCGCCGAGCGGTCGCACCCAAGGTCCCCCCATCGGATGCAAGACCTCCTGTATCATCTCACGACTGTCGCCGTCGTCGCAGTCTTCCTTGTCCTCTGTCTTGGCCTGTGGACGATGTCACGGGGAACATCGCCCAACTTGAGTCAAAAGCTGATGCGGTGGCGTGTCGGACTACAATTCCTCGCCATCATCATCATCATGCTGTTCACGCTCGTTGCAAAGCAGCAGGGCGGTTAAATCGCGCGCAGGAATTCAATCGTGGTCAAGCTGAACAAGATTTACACGAAAACCGGCGACGCCGGCACAACCGGGCTCGGGTCGGGCGAACGGGTGGCTAAAGATGCCGCTCGTATTGCTGCCTATGGTACGGTTGATGAAACCAATTCGACGGTCGGGATGGCCCGCATTCATCTCGGCGGCGGACATCAGGGGCTCGATTCGAAACTAGAGCGAATACAAAACGATCTGTTCGACCTTGGCGCCGATCTGTGTGTGCCCGATAGGGGCGAAAAACTTGCCTACGAACCGCTGCGGATGAGCGAAGCACAGGTCGAGCGGATCGAGGCGGAAATCGATGAACTGAATGCAGAACTGCAGCCGTTGAAGTCGTTCGTGCTTCCGGGCGGGTCTGCCGCGGCGGCCGCCTTGCATGTGGCGCGCACCGTTTGCCGACGGGCCGAGCGGGAAATGGTGTCACTGTCGGTGCTGGCCGGCGAAGACGTCAGTCCGGCGGCGATGAAATACATCAATCGGCTTTCGGATTTTCTGTTCGTCGCCAGCCGGTATGTGAATGACCGCGGTCGCAGCGATGTGCTTTGGGTGCCGGGTCAGAACCGGTGACGACGTGAAAACACGCTTGAAACCGAGAATAAGGATCAGGGATGTTCGTGCCGCTGCATGACGAGAACGTTTTGAAGTCGATCCGATTTCAATATGTCACCATCGGCTTGATCCTGGCGAACGTCATTGTCTTTGCTTTCGAAATGCTCGGGCTGCCGGAACCGGTCATCGCCAGTTTTGCTATTGTTCCATCCGAACTGTTTGCATCTGCGGGAATGCTGTCCCCCACGGACGTCCCTGATCAGACTGTCGCCGTGCCGGAGCGGTTGACGCTGCTGTCCTACATGTTCTTCCACGGCGACATTTTTCATCTCGCCGGCAACATGCTGTTTCTCTGGGTCTTTGGCGACAACGTCGAGGATGCCATGGGCCACGTCAAATTCCTGATCTTCTATCTGGCATGCGGAGTGTTTGCCGGACTGGTGCACACGTTCATGTTGCCCAATTCGCCCAATCCCTTGATCGGGGCCAGCGGCGCAGTGGCTGGCGTCATCGCGGCCTACCTGATGCTGCACCCAAGGGTGCGTGTTTGGGTTCTGGCCTTCCAGTTCATTCCGCTCCGCTTATCAGCGGCAATTGTCCTCGGCGTCTGGGTGTTGACCCAGTTCATCATGATCATGGTGCCTGAAATCGGTCCCGTGGCGTGGTGGGCGCATATCGGGGGGTTGATCGCTGGAGCGGTCCTGATCGTGTTTCTCAAGCGCCCGGGCGTGCCGCTTTTCGACAGGGGACTGACGATTGCATGACTAGGTGACGCCGGCGCCATCCAAACCACACGACGAACGTCATTTTAAGCCTTGAGCCTAGTCCGGCGGCGGTGCCAATTGACTCGGGTTTCAGCCACACTTAGGGTGGGATTTCGCAATTGCGAAGAACCTCAGCAGGTCAAGTTATAAGGCCGCCGCCGGGACTTTGCTGGACGGCCGGCGACACGTGATGGACATGCCCTGGGGCGCGCGGTCTTGACACAATAAACATAATCTCCAGGGCGGTTGGGGAGCACCTCAAGAATGAAGATACTCGTCGCGGTGAAACGCGTCGTCGATTACGCCGTCAAGATCCGCGTCAAGTCGGACGGCTCGGGCATCGAACTCGCCAACGTCAAAATGTCGATGAACCCCTTCGACGAAATTGCCGTCGAGGAAGCGGTTCGCCTAAAGGAAAAGGGCACGGCGACAGAAATCGTTGTGGTGTCGATCGGTTCCGCCAAGTCTCAGGAGACGCTACGCACCGCACTGGCCATTGGTGCCGACCGAGCGATCCTCGTCGAGACGGCAGATGGCGCCATTTTGGAACCGCTGGCGGTCGCCAAACTGTTGAAAGGCGTTATCGCTTCCGAACAGCCACAGATCGTCATCATGGGCAAACAGGCGATCGATGACGATTGCAATCAGACGGGGCAGATGCTCGCCGCGCTACTCGGATGGCCACAGGGAACGTTCGCGTCAAAGGTCGAGCCTTCGGTCGATAGTGTTAGCGTGACACGGGAAGTCGACGGCGGCCTTGAAACCGTGCGGCTGAAGCTCCCTGCGATCGTAACGACGGACCTGCGTCTCAACGAGCCGCGCTACCCGTCGCTGCCCAACATCATGAAGGCGAAGAAGAAGCCGTTGGATATTAAGAAGCCCGAAGAATTCGGCGTCGATATCGCGCCGCGACTCCAAGTTCTGAAAACAACCGAGCCTGCACAGCGCAAGGGTGGCGTCAAAGTCGCCGACGTCGCCGAACTCGTGAAGAAGTTGAAGACCGAGGCGGGGGTACTTTGATGGCTGTTCTGGTTCTAGCCGAACATACAAACGCGGCGCTGGGGTCCGCGACTGCAAAGGCGGTGACGGCCGCCAAACAGCTGGGCGGCGATGTGCATGTGCTCGTGGCGGGCAGTGGAGCCGCCGATGCCGCCGCCGCGGCTACAAAGCTCGACGGGGTTAGCAAAGTTCTTCACGCCGATGCGCCGCATCTTGCGAATGGTCTGGCCGAAGAAATTGCGGCTCTCGTCGTGCCGCTGATGGCGAATTACGATGCCCTGGTGGCGCCCTCGACGGCGTCGGGCAAGAACATTGCGCCGCGCGTAGCTGCTTTGCTCGACGTGATGCAGGTGTCGGACGTCATCAAGGTGGTGGCGCCGGATACGTTCGAGCGCCCGATCTATGCTGGCAATGCCTTGCAGACGGTCAAATCGACTGACTCGAAAAAGGTTTTGACGGTCCGGACATCGTGCTTCGCGGCTGCGGGAGCAGGCGGTTCGGCGCCGGTCGAGCCGATCACCGGACCAGCGCCGGTCGGCCTGTCGGCGTTCGAAAAAGCTGAGCTGTCCAAGTCGGACCGGCCGGAATTAACGTCGGCCCGCATCATCATTTCAGGTGGTCGGGGCATCGGGAATGCGGAAAACTTCAAAACTTACATCGAGCCGTTGGCCGATAAACTCGGGGCCGCCATGGGTGCGTCACGAGCTGCAGTCGATGCGGGATTTGCGCCGAATGATCTGCAGGTCGGCCAGACCGGCAAGGTTGTGGCGCCGGACCTCTATATCGCTGTCGGCATCTCCGGTGCGATCCAGCATCTTGCCGGCATGAAGGATTCGAAGGTCATCGTCGCGATCAACAAAGATGGCGAGGCACCGATCTTCCAAGTCGCCGACTATGGTCTCGTCGGTGATCTGTTCCAAATTCTGCCGGAGCTGGCCAACGAACTCGGCAAAGCCGGTGGCTGAAGTATAGCGAAAGGCCGGCCTGCCGGCCAAGGAAGGACGCCGTCATGGATGTCGCCGTAAAGACTGGCGAAAAAGTGAAAGCCGCTGTTGTGCCGGTCACCGAAATCAAGAAGGTCGGCGTGATCGGCGCCGGGCAGATGGGGTCGGGCATTGCGCATGTGGTTGCGCTGGGCGGGTTTGACGTTCTGATCAATGATATTCGCGCCGAGGCGATCGACCGGGCCATTGGTCAGATCGAAAAGAACATGCAGCGGCAGGTGTCGAAGGGGATCATTGAATCGGATGCTATGACCGCCGCCATGAAGCGGATCAAACCGGCGGGAGCCGTCGACCAACTTGCCGATTGTGATCTTGTGATCGAGGCGGCAACGGAAGATGAAAGTATCAAGCGCAAGATCTTTGCAGACCTGTGTCCGCGACTGAAGCCGGGCGCGCTGGTCGCCACGAATACATCGTCAATCTCGATTACCCGACTGGCGGCCACGACGGATCGGCCGGAATTGTTCATCGGCATGCACTTCATGAATCCGGTGCCGCTGATGGAGCTCGTTGAGCTGATCCGGGGCATTGCGACGGAAGATACCGTGTTTGCAACCGCACGGCGCTTTGTGGACAGCCTGGGCAAAAAGACGACGATTTCCGAGGACTTTCCAGCTTTCATCGTCAACCGCATCCTCTTGCCCATGATCAACGAGGCGATTTACACGCTTTATGAAGGCGTCGGCACCGTCGAGGGCATCGACAAGGCCATGAAGCTTGGGGCCCATCATCCGATGGGCCCGCTGGAGCTGGCAGATTTCATCGGTCTCGACACCTGTCTTTCAGTCATGCAGGTGCTCTATGAGGGGCTGGCGGATTCCAAGTATCGTCCGTGTCCCCTGCTCGTGAAGTATGTTGAGGCCGGCTGGCTCGGGCGCAAGACCAATCGCGGTTTCTACGACTATCGCGGCGAGAAGCCTGTTCCGACCCGCTAGGGCAGCGGACGATCGGGGGCACCATGGCGGCAGTTCCGCGCGTTGCAGTCGTGACCGGGGCCGGTTCAGGCATTGGACGTGCGGTATCGATCAAACTCGCCGAAGAGGGCTACTTCGTCGTGCTGGCCGGCCGCCGGATGGCGGAACTCGTGATTACAGCTGAGGCTTGTCGCAACGGATCAACGATTGTTGCCGCGACCGACGTGACGGACCCCGCATCGGTCGATGCATTATTCGACCAAACGAGGGCGGCTTGTGGCCGGGTCGATGTGCTGTTCAACAATGCGGGTGTGTTCGCCCCGCAGGCGGCGCTTGAAGACCTGAGTTTCGAGCAGTGGAAAACTGTCGTCGACGTCAATTTGAATGGGGCTTTTCTCTGCGCTCGGGCGGCGATCCGGATGATGAAGACGCAAAACCCCAAAGGCGGGCGTATCATCAATAACGGATCGGTTTCGGCCTATGTTCCGCGGCCGAACGCAGCGCCCTATACGGCGACGAAGCATGCCATTGCCGGGCTTACCAAATCGATCGCACTCGATGGACGGACGCATCACATCGCGTGTTCCCAAATCGATATTGGGAATGCGGCCACGGAGCTATCGGCACCCATGGCGACAGGAATCCGGCAGGCTGACGGGTCGCTCAGGCCGGAGCCCGTGATGGACGTCAGCCACGTCGCCGATGCTGTCCTGTACATGGCAAATCTGCCGCTGGATGCTAACGTCCTGTTCATGACCCTCAAAGCGACAGCCATGCCCTACGAAGGGCGGGGCTAAGTTTCGTCGGGTAATGTCACCGTCAGCGAAGGCTGCTATATCGATAGTCGGCAACAAGTCTTGTGACAGGTGCGGTGTAATGCGACGTACAGCCTACAGCATTGATGAAAAGAGAACTTCCATGATTTCGACGAGCTTGCGCCCTGGGTGGGCGATCCTGACGAGCGTCGCAATCCTGCTGAGTGCCGCGGCCGGAGGACTGCCGGTTGCGGCGGCCGAGTTGATGGCGCTTGATGGCGCTTGGAGCGGCGGGGGATCGGTCAAGTTTCCGTCTGGCGCCAAGGAAGCAGCACGCTGCCGCGCAAACTTCAAGAAGCGCGGGGCGGAGAGCTATCAAGTCAGCGCTCGCTGCGCGAGCCCATCGGGCAAGGTCGAGCAGTCGGCACTGTTGACGTATGTCGGGAGCAACCAATACTCCGGCAGCTTCTTCAATACTGAGTACAAGGTGGACGGCACGATCACGGTGACGGTCACCGGCAACTCACAGAATGTCTCGATCACGACGCCGGCTGGAAGTTCGGCGACATTCAGACTGACCCGCTAGCCTGCAATTGCTGGTTGCGCAGGCTCTTCAGCGACCTCGATTGACCTCAAAAATGAGGTGAGGTCGTCGGTTAGATGATGAATGTGCTCGGGCAGTTCGGTCCAGTGGCGCATATCACGCTGGATGGGGTGATCGATGTAAGTGGAATGGACGAGCACGGTCGCCATTCCGAGCTTGTGTGGAACTTCCAAATTTTGCGGCATGTCTTCGAACATGGCGGCGTTTTCGGCGGTCACACCATGTTCGCGGATCATCGATTGGAATGCGCCGGCTGAGGGCTTGGGTTCGTAGTCGCACGAAGCGATATCGGAAATGCCCTCGAACAGATCGAGGATCCCGAGTTTTGCGGCCACGCGCTCGGCGTGAGCCCGCGAACCATTGGTAAATATCAGTTTGCGCCCGGGCAGGCGTTGTATCGCTGCGCGCAACTCAGGCGCATCAGGCACGACGGAGACGTCGATGTCGTGGACATAATCGAGAAACGGTTCCGGCTGCATTTTGTGGACCCGCATAAGGCCCGCGAGCGTCGTGCCGAATTGACGGTAGTAGCTCTTTTGCAAATGACGAGCGTACTCGAACGGCACGCCAAGCTGCTTGGCGATGAATTCGCCCATGCGCTGATCGACTTGCGCAAAGAGATTGCATTCTGCGGGGTAGAGCGTGTTGTCGAGATCGAAAATCCAGACACGCTTATGTCCGAGCGACACCGGTAACACAGAGCCGCTCAGGGCGATTTTCATAGCAGCAGCGTCGCTGAGCCCTGATTTCGCAGGGCCGCTCATTCGGCGGCCTTCTTTGCCTTCGGTTTGCGGCGGCCGACGAGCGTGCCGGCGCCGTGATCGGTCAGCAATTCAAGTAGTACGCAGTGCGGGACCTTGCCGTTGATGATGACAACAGCCTCGACGCCGGCTTCCACCACTTCGATGCAGCCTTCGATTTTTGGAATCATGCCACCGCTTATGGTGCCGGCGCGGATCATTTCTTGCGCCTGATCGACACTCAGTTCCTCGATCAGTTTGCCATTCGTATCGAGCACGCCTTCCACATCGGTTAGCAGAAGAAGGCGCTTGGCCTTCATGCGGGCGGCGAGGGCAGAAGCGAAGCTGTCGGCATTGACGTTCAAGGTTTCGCCCTCGCGCGACAATGCCACCGGCGCAATGACGGGGATGAGATCGGACTTGGAAATAACCTCGACAATATGAGGATTAACCTGAAGCGGATCGCCGACAAAGCCGAGATCGACCTTGCCGACGACGCCGGTCTTTGGGTCGGGCATTTCGGTGATCTTGCGCGCGATCATCAGGTTTGCATCCTTGCCGCAGATGCCAACGGCCTTGCCGCCTTCCCGATTGATGGCCGTGACGATCTCCTTGTTGATCGCGCCCGCGAGCACCATTTCGACAATCTCGACGGTCTGTTGATCGGTGACGCGGAGGCCGTGCACGAACTCGGATTTGATGTTGTGCTTTTTCAGCATCTCGGCGATTTGTGGCCCGCCGCCGTGAACGACGATCGGATTCACGCCCGATTGCTTCAGGTAGACGATGTCTTGCGCGAAAGCTGCAAAGAGAGCCGCGTCGCCCATGGCATGGCCGCCGAATTTCACCACGACCGTCTGCTCATCGTAACGCAGCATGTTGGGCAGGGCCTCGGCAAGGATGCGAGCCTGAACATGGGCGCTGATGGGGGCGGTCTCGCCGGCTGCGGCGGTCGATGTCTCGGTCGGCTTCGTCATCGCGTCGTCAAAACCTTGGCATGAGGTGCGTTGCAAACCGGGCGGCATCACTTCGAATGAAGGCGATGTCCACGGGGCGAACAGGGTTATATCTGTTGTGTCCGGTGCCTCAACGGAATTCCCTCACAATCGGGTGCTAGTTCAACAAGATTGGCGGAAAAACGGGGCCGTGGTGCGGTTTAGTCGCTTGCTCCCAGCAGGCAGATCACGTTCTATCGCAGTGTGTATTGAGATTGTTGCGGCGCGCACAGCGGCCGTACAGGGGCGCTTATTGGCCGGAAGGCATGGTTCGGGCGAATGATTGTCGATGATCTCGGGCGCATTCCCATGTCGCAGCACCTTGCTGCGACGCTTGCGCGTGCCGCGAGCTACGCCGATGCCCAGCAGCATCCTGAAGTCACTTTGGAACATCTTTTGCTGGCGCTGGCCGAAGATCCGGATGCGGTCGGGGTACTCCTGTCATCCAACATCGATCTGGCACGGCTTGCCGGCGAAGTCTCGACGCATATCGGACAGATCGACGTACGGCGCGACCCGAACGGTCCGGCGCAAGTTTTTATTTCACGCGACCTGAAAAGAATCCTTGAAGCGGCAGCGGCTGCTGCGCGGCAGGGCCGGCGCGCTGAAATCAATGGCGCTATTGTTCTGGCAGCGATTGTCGGCGATGGAAAAAGTACGGCGGCGCATCTCCTGCGGGTTCAGGGATTGACGTTCGAGCAAGCCATTCGGGCACTGCAGCGTGCTTCGGCGACGCCAGCGCCAACGCCAACGCCGCCGCAGGGTTCAACGGAAGACATCTTGGCCACCGCCCGCGAGCGGGTGCAATCGCGAACCGGGCAGCCGCAGCCCCAGGTCGTGTCGCAGCCTCAAGTCGTACCGCAGCCGGTGGCGCCGCCTTATGTCGACACGCCGACGGTGCCGGCTGCCGCGCAGCGTCCGGTGCGTCCTGCCGAGCCAACGGCTGCACCGACCGCCGGGCGTTCGCCGGTGATGCCGCAGTGGGAGCCAGCCGCGAATGCGCCTCCGCGCGACGCTTCGTCGACGCAGTCACCGCCCCCGCGTCCCACTCCGCCGCCAGGTGCTCAGCCGGGGGCATCGGGACAGGGGCCGGGCTACCAGATGCCGCCGCCGCAGCGAATGCAGCCGCCGTCAGGTGCACAACCCTCGCCGCAGCCGCAAATGCCACGCACCGGGCCGCCCGCTCCATTCAATGTTCCGGCAAGTGGTCCACAACCATCGCCGCAACCTATGCCGCAAGGTGGGCCGCCTCCGTCGCTGGGCCAGCCGCAGAACCGAACGGCCCCGCCAATTCAACAACGACCGCCGCAGGGCGGTGCTCCTGCTGCTGCCCCTGGGCCACCACTTGCACCGCGGCAGCGCGCGGGCGCGCCTGGGAACGTGCGCGTTGCGTCAGGGCAGCTTGTCGAAAACATTCCACGGCGCATGCGCTTGGGCGTGTCGATGGTCGTGGAAGCGCGGGTCGCCCGGTCAGACGTGAAAGCCATCGCCGAAGGCCTGCAGGGCGGCGGCGCTGTGTACCGGCACGAAGTCACAGTCACCAAGGCCATGTCGGTGCGCCTACGTTCGCCGGACGGCGGTTTCTTCATCGAGACTTCGTCGCCTGAAACCCAGTGGATCGAAAACGTCCTGGGGCTGATGGCGGATGATTTTGCCAGCTGGCGCTGGACGATTACGCCGCGGGAGCGGGGCCGGCAGCGGTTGCAGCTTTTGATTTCAGCGCGAACGGTGGGCGCCGACGGATTGACGGCTGAGACCGCGCTCCCTGATCAGCTGATCGAAGTGAAAGTCGCGGTCAACTATGTCAAGACCGCAGCGCGGTGGGCCGGTTGGATGACGGCTGCGGTCGCGGGCGGGGTCTTGGCGCGTTTCGGTGAGAGCTTGATCGATCCGCTTATTGCACTGCTGCGTGGCGGTGGCTGACCGTCGGCCGCTCCACGCGGATCAGGCGTGCTGGCGGGAAACGAGTGCGGCCTGCGCGCGCAAATCATCGATACCGGCGCTTGTTTCCGACGATGTTGCCAGGATGAGCGGATAGGCAGCGGTGTGACTGGCAATCGTCGATTGCGTTCTTTTGAGAAGTGACTCGAGCGCGGTCGGCTGGATCTTGTCGGCCTTCGTCAAAACGATCTGATAGGACACGGCCGCTTCATCGAGCAACTTCATGATATCTGAATCGACTTTTTTGATGCCGTGACGCGCGTCGACAAGAAGGAACACGCGGGCGAGGCGCTGGCGGCCGGCGAGATAGTTTTTGACGAGTTTCGTCCATGCCTCGACTTTGTCTTTCGGGGCTTCGGCGAAACCATAGCCCGGCATGTCGACGAGATAGGGTGCGCCGGCTTCCGGCACGAAGTAGTTCAGTTCTTGCGTGCGGCCGGGCGTGTTGGATGTGCGCGCCAGCCCGTGCTGACGCACGAGGGCGTTGATCAGGCTCGACTTGCCGACGTTTGAGCGGCCAGCCAAAGCGATCTCGACAGGGCCGGAGGGCGGCAGATGCTCCAGATCAACAACGCCTTTGACGAAAGTCCAGCGCTGCTCAAACAGGGCAGTACCGGCGGCGTAGTCTTCAAACGTGAACGCAAACGGATCGGCCGTGACCGTCATCCCTTGGTCTCGCTACCTTGGCCAAACAGCCTCAACACAGGCGCAAACGTGCGGCGAACATTGGCCATCAGATGGACTTCTGCACCTTGCTTTTTGGTGATGTAGTACTGCTGCAGAATGGAAAGAATGTTGTTCCAGGCCCAGTAGATGACCAGTCCAGCAGGGAACGTGGCCAGCAGGAACGTGAACATCAACGGCATCCAGCTGAAGATCTGTTGCTGGATCGGATCGGGCTGGGGAGGGTTCAGCTGCATTTGAACCCACATGGTCATACCCATGATGATCGGCCATACACCGATGTGCAGGAAATCCGGCACCGCATAGGGCAACAAGCCGAACAAGTTGAAGATCGATGTCGGATCAGGTGCGGAGAGGTCCTTGATCCAGCCGATAAACGGGGCGTGGCGCATGTCGATCGAGGTGTAAAGCACTTTGTAGAGCGCAAAGAACACCGGGATCTGGACTAGGATCGGAAGGCAGCCGGCGGCCGGATTGATCTTTTCTTTCTGATAGAGCTGCATCAGCTCCTGTTGCATCCGCGGCTTGTCGTCCTTGAAGCGCTCGCGCATCGCTTCCATCTGCGGCTGCAGCTTCTTCATCTTCGCCATCGATTCGTATGACTTGTTGGCGAGCGGATAGAATAGCAGCTTGACGATAACCGTCAGCGTGAGAATGGCGAAGCCGAAGTTGCCGAGGATGCCGTACAGCCACGTCAGCGCATGATTCATTGGCTTGGTCAGGAAGTAAAACCAGCCCCAGTCGATCATGAGATCGAACTTCTCGATACCCAAGTCTTCGGCATATTTTTCGATCAGCGATGCGCGCTTGGCGCCGGCATAGAGCTGCGTTTTAACCGAGGCGACGCTACCGGCCGCAACGACTGTGGGAGCGGCTTCAAATTCAGCGAGGAACATGGGGAGGTGCTTGGCGTCTTTGGCCGGTTCGCCCTCCAGAGTGGCGTTATACGCAATTTTCTGGTCCGGAATGATTGCTGATGCCCAGTATTTATCGGTGATGCCGAGCCAGCCACCCGTCTTGTTTTCGAATTTGGCCGGAGGTTCCGTCGTCGCATGCGGGAACGTAATTTCCTGCAGCCCTGCATTCCCGGGCACGCCGAGAAGGCCTTCGTGCTGAATCCAAACTGCGGGAGTTTTGGGCGCACCGAAACGGAAGATGCGTGCGAACGGTTGCAGTGCAATGTCGCCAGCGCTTTTGTTCTCCACCTCGTCGGCGATGGAAAACATGTAGTTTTCATCGACCGAGACGACGCGGCGGAATGTGAGGCCTTCGCCGTTGCTCCACTCCAACGTGACGGGAGAGGTTGGCGTCAGGGGGCCGGGGGTTTTAGCAGTCCAAACGGTTTCACTATCGGGTACTTTTACCGGCTTGCCGGCGGCAGCCGCCCAGCCCATCCGTGCAAAGTAGCCGCCGACTTCCGATAGCGGAGAAAACAGGACGATGTTGGGGCTCTTGGGGTTCACGGTCTCATGGTGCTTGACGAGAGAGAGGTCGTCGAACGCAGCGCCCTTCAGAGAGATCGAGCCTTTGAGAGAGGGCGTTTCGATTGCGATCCGGGGCGATGCACCAAGCGCCAGTTCACGCGTTGCCGGTTTGCTGGCTGTTACGGTTGCATCCGGCGTGGATGGTATTGCTGCTGCCGGCTGGTTCGGCTTCACGGCGGCGGAATTTTCGCGGGCCTGCCGAGCCCTGTCGGCTTCCATCTGAGGAGTGGCGAAGAAATAGCTCCAACCCAGAAGCACGACCATCGAAAGAACGATCGCGATCAGGAGATTGACCTGGTTGTCGGGCTGCTGGCTCTTCATCGTGGCCTCGGTTCGGCGGTATCACGGCACGGTCGCCGCACTGTCGTGACGGAATTCGCGTTGGCTGAGTGTGCGGCGCACATGGGTGTCACACTTGCCGTAGCCGGGCAAAGGGGCATGCGGTCACTGCGAGACATATGGGACCGCAATCTGCCCGGTTCTATTCTCTTGCTGCTGCTCCCGATCGCCTTGCCCGCGGTTTCGTTGCGGGGGCGTGATGCACGCGATGGAAGGCGCGTTCAAGGTCTTTCTTCAAGGCGTCGAACGGGATGTCGATTGCGTCTTTACGGGCGATCAGCACATAGTCCTGACCGGGCCGGGCGGCGGTTGCAGCGATGGCCGTCACGGCGGCCTTGAGGCGGCGGCGGATACGATTGCGTTCGACGGCGCCGCCCATTGCTTTAGTGACCGTAAAGCCGAAGCGCGGCGGCGCGCAGACGGCAGAGGGTTCGAGACGCTGCCTTGTTTCCAAAACAAAAGGGGGCGTCGGGCACCTCGCCCCGCCCCTAATGCGCAGGAATTCCGATCGCTTTCTGAGGGTCGTCAATTTCACGTCCGAGCCTCAAGCAGCAGCAGCGAGCGATACGCAATCACCCGCAATCCACTAGGCCGAGAGGCGCTTGCGGCCCTTCGCGCGACGGCGGGCGAGAACCCGCACGCCACCTGGGGTTTCCATGCGCTTGCGGAAGCCATGCCGGCGCTTGCGCACAAGCTTGCTCGGTTGATAGGTGCGCTTCACGATACTCTCCGTCTGATCGGTGTTCCCGATGACGGCTACAGAAGCTGCCAGGGGAAGATGTGAGAATTCAATGTGCTACCGAAATGCGTTCGGCGGGCCGCTGCAAGCGCAGCTGGCACGAACCAATTCCGGCAGGAATGGAAGACGCCACTCTATAAGGTCGGCGGCAGGCCAAGTCAATCGGCGGACATGCTGCCAGGGGCTCTCCCTTAGTTACCGAAACCCAGGCCCGTTGATTGCGTAGAATTCCAGGCCGAGTGGGCTGAGGAGATCCTTGATGTTTGTAGATGCATCTTCGCGGCGGTTGATTTTCCGGTCAGCGCGACTGGCCTGGCTTGTCATATTCGCTTTGATCGTCGCGGTGCCGGTGCAAGCGGACGAACTGACAGCTGTATTCGGCCGGTCGTCGAAAGGGTCGACTACGACGATCGACCACAGTCCTTTTGGTGTTTTGCTGCAGCGCTACGCCAAGCTTGGCCGTGACGGCATTGTGCGCGTTGACTATGCCAAATTTCAACAACAAGACCGGCCGGCTCTGAAAGCCTATATCGCGCGGATGTCCGCCACCGATGTGGCAGCGCTTGACAGGCCCGAGCAGTTTGCCTTTTGGGCGAACCTCTACAACGCCAAAACTCTCGACATCGTCCTCGACCATTACCCGGTGAGCACAATCAAAGATGTTTCGCTTGGCGGCGGATTGCTGGCCGCCTTCTCGGGAGGTCCATGGAAAGCGAAGGTCGTAACGGTTGGCGGTGTCCGCCTGAGCCTCGACGATATCGAACACGGTATTTTGCGACCGGCTTTTCAAGACGTTCGCGTCCACTATGCGGTCAACTGCGCGTCGTTCGGGTGTCCAAATCTGCCGCTTGAGCCGTTCACAGGCGCGGCTCTCGAAAAGCAACTCGACTTGGCTGCGCGCGGTTATGTCAATCATCCCCGCGGGGCTTCTTTGATAGACAGCCGGCTTGTAGTCTCATCAATTTATCGTTGGTACAAAGGCGACTTCGGCACTTCGGATCGAGCGATCATTGAGCATCTCAAGCGCTACGCCGAACCGGACTTTGCGCGGCGCCTCGGAAAAATATCCGAGATCGATGATGACCGATACGATTGGTCTTTGAACGATAGCGCGCACCCACGTTGAGCGGCGCCGAAGGAAAGGTTCTCAAATGTCCGCGGGCACAACTTCGAATACCGGCGTCAAACGCTGGTTTCCTCTCGTCATTCTTCTCGCGGTCATGGCTCTCGTCTTTGGCATGGGTTGGCATCGGTACTTGTCGTTTGAGACCATTGGCCGAAACTACGCTGAACTGCGGGGCTTCATCTCTAGCAACTTCGTGGCGGCCATTGCGATCTACATGGTGCTCTATGTCGTTGTGGTCGTACTTTCTCTGCCCGGCGGCCTGATCATGACCTTGACTGGTGGCTTGCTGTTCGGTTGGCAGATCGGCGCAATGGCGACTGTCGTTGCAGCCACCGCCGGAGCAACGCTTGTTTATCTCGTCGCCAAGACGTCGCTTGGCGAAACACTGGCCGCGCGAGCAGGGCCGTGGCTTGCAAAGCTCAGTGACGGCTTTAAAGAAAATGCGTTGAGCTACATGCTTTTCCTGAGACTCGTTCCAGTCTTTCCATTCTTCATCGTCAACCTTGCGCCGGCGCTGCTCGGCGTCCCACTCTCGACATATGTGATCGGGACGCTATTCGGCATCATTCCAGGCACGGTTGCATTCTCCGTTGCCGGTTCAGGGCTCGGCAGCGTGGTTGAGGCGCAAAATGCTGTGCATGCCACATGCCTGGCGCAACAGGCGCGCGAGCCAAATCTCAACTGTCCCTATACGATCGATACAAGCAATCTGGTCACCGGCGAATTGGTGGCGGCATTTGTCCTTATTGGACTGATCGCGCTGATCCCGGTTGGTGTGAAGAAGTGGAGCGCACGCAATGGAGCCAACTAAAGCCGGAAGCGCGCCGCAGTCCGCGTCGCCGATGACGCGGCTTGATGTCGACATCTGCGTGATCGGTGGCGGTTCGGGCGGGTTATCAGTTGCGGCGGGTGCGGCCGCGTTCGGCCGGCGCGTCGTCTTGATCGAGAAGCACAAGATGGGCGGCGACTGCCTGAATTACGGTTGCGTGCCCTCGAAGGCGCTCATCGCATCGGCCAAGCGCGCGCACGCGATGCGAACTTCGGGGATTTTCGGTATTCAGCCGGTCGAACCGGTCATCGACCCGATTGCCGTCAATCGTCATGTGCAATCGGTCATCGCAGCCATTGCACCCAACGACAGTGTCGAGCGCTTCCAGGGTCTCGGCGTCCAGGTTATTCAAGCTGCTGCGCGTTTTGTCGATGGTGCAACCGTGGCGGCCGGGGACTATTTGATCGCCGCGCGCCGCTTTGTGATTGCAACAGGATCGTCGCCGGTGGTGCCACCGATCCCAGGTTTGGAAGACGTGGATTACTTCACCAATGAGACGCTGTTTGACAACACCGTGCGGCCGGAGCACCTCATCGTCATCGGTGGCGGACCGATTGGCATGGAGATGGCGCAGGCCCATCGCCGCCTCGGCAGTCGGGTCACGGTCATCGAGGGTGCCAAGGCGCTGGGCAAGGATGATCCGGAGTTGACCGCGCCGCTGCTGGCGATGCTTCGCGCCGAAGGCATTGATGTGCGGGAACAGTCGAGCGCCAAATCCATTCAGAGGACACCCCTCGGCGTCAGGGTGGACGTCAAAGGTCCCGGCGGCGCCGAGGCGGTCGATGGGACACATCTCCTGCTCGCGACCGGTCGGCGTCCCAACATCGCGGACCTCAATCTCGCGGCGGCGGGCGTTCGATTCGAAAAGAGCGGCATTACCGTCGATCGCGGATTGAGGACCAGCAACAAAAAGATTTTTGCTATCGGTGACGTAGCCGGGGGACTGCAGTTCACGCACGTGGCCAACTATCATGCCGGTATCGTCATCCGGCGGATCCTGTTCCGGCTGCCGGCCAAGGTTGTGCCTGGTCACATTCCGTGGGTCACATTCACGGAACCGGAACTGGCGCACATTGGTCTCACCGAGGCTGAAGCGCAGGCCAAGTCGATGAAGATCCGCGTACTTCGCTGGCCCTATCACGAGAATGACCGGGCGCAAGCCGAGCGTGAGACGGAGGGGCATGTCAAAGTCGTGACCGACGGGCGCGGCCGGATCCTGGGAGCGACCATCCTGGGTGCGCACGCGGGAGAACTTATTCAGATGTGGTCGCTTGCCATTGCGCAAGGCCTCAATATCCGTGCGATGACGGGATGGGTTTCGCCGTATCCGACACTGGGTGAGGTGAATAAGCGGGTTGCTTACCGCTATTACGTGGACTCAGCGGGCAGTCCGCTGCTGCGGCGCATTATCGGCTGGCTCGCCAAATTTGGCTGAACGCCGACTGGTCGTTGATTTCCGCGTCAACCCTTGGCGCGGCCGATCCGCAATCTTATCTCATTGGTCGAGAACGACTTAGGGCTAACTCGGTCGAGCGGCTGACAAGTTGCTCTCGAAGTGGCACATTCCCGGCCGCGACGGGAAAAGGCCCCACAACTGTGCTGCAGGATTTGGAGCGCCAGAAGGCTGTGGATGATGACGCTCGGGCCTTGGGGCCGGTCGGGCGTGGTCGGCGCGTGGGCAGATCGCTGGGTGCAGCGTGGCGGCGTGTGATGCCGCGGTTCCGGTTCAGCCTGCCCCTGAAACTCCTGCTCATCACCGGTGCGTTTGTGATGATCGCACAAATCCTGATTTTCTTGCCGGCTTTGGCAAACTTTCGTGTCAATTGGCTGAACGACCGCATCAACACCGCGCTGGTTTCGGCAATCGCCGCTGATAGCGTACCGGGGCGTGAAGTTCCGCCGGCTTTGCGTAATGAACTTCTGCGTACGGCGCTGGTCCGGGCCATCGCGGTCAGGCGTGGCGGTGCGCGGCGGGTCATCCTGCCCCCCGTGCAGGAATTCACGATCGATGTGACCTATGATATGCGCCAACCGGCGCGGACGACCTTTTCCGATCAAATTTCGCAGGGCATCATCGCGATCAATGATGCACTCGTCGTCATGCGTTCGGACGGCGAGCGGACGATGCGCGTTCTTGGTCTTGTCGGGCCGCGCTTCGACGACGTGATCGAAGTCGTGATGCCGGAGGAGCCGCTGCAGCGTGCGATGTGGCGCTACGGCACGGAAATCTTCTGGTTGTCGCTGTTCGTCGCACTGACCACGGCGGCCATCGTTTATGTCGCCATCAGCCAGTTGCTGGTGAAGCCGATCCGCAAGCTGTCGCGCAATATTGTCGAGTATAGCGCCGACCCGGAAGATCCTTCGCGTGTCGTGGTGCCGTCGGGACGCTCGGATGAAATCGGCCGTGCCGAAGAAGAGTTGGCGGAAATGCAGCGTCAGTTGTCACAGCTGTTGAAACAAAAAACGCGCTTGGCGCAGCTTGGCCTGGCGGTTTCCAAGATCAATCACGACCTGCGCAACATGCTCGCCAATGCGCAACTCATTTCCGATCGCTTGACGGACAGCGCCGATCCGACGGTGCAACGTGTGGCGCCGAAGCTGATTGCCTCGCTCGACCGAGCGATCAACTTCTGCAACGAGACGCTGAAGTTCGGGCGCACCGAAGAGATGGTCCAGAAGCGGGAAGTTTTTGTACTCCGCCCGCTCATCGAAGATGTCGTCGAGACGCTCAACCTGGCTCGCGACGGCAGGATCGCTCTCGTGCTGGCCGTCGATTCCCAGTTGATGATCGATGCCGACCGGGAGCATCTGTTTCGCATCTTTTCCAATTTGTGCCGGAACGCGGTGCAGGCGATCGAGAGTCGCGAGGATGGGCCGGCGGGGGGGCAGATCGAACTGCGCGGCCGGCGGGAGAGGGACACTGTTATCGTGGTCATCAGCGACAACGGTCCGGGTATTCCGGCCCGGGCGCGCGACAAGCTGTTTCAGCCCTTTCAAGGATCGACGCGCAGGGGCGGGACCGGGCTTGGTCTGCCGATTTCGGCGGAACTTGCGCAAGCCCATGGCGGGAGCCTGCGGCTTATCGAGACCGTCGTCGGGGCTGCGTTTGAACTGCGCATTCCCGACCGCCAGCCGCAGTGAGCCGCCGCCGTGAGGTTCTGGCCGGTCGGTTTGGCGGCTGCCGTTTTGTGCATATGCCGGTGGCGCGACCAACCGGCCTGCCGCCGCCCCTTGCGCGCGTCTTCCACTGTCGCTAGAAGGGGCGCTCTTGCCGCTCCGTCCCGCGCTAGGCTCTGCCCTGGGCGCTTGGAGTATCCATTCGCAAGATCAAGCGCCCGTAGCTCAGCTGGATAGAGCACCAGACTACGAATTTGGGGGTCAGAGGTTCGAATCCTTCCGGGCGCGCCAGTAAAATCAATCACTTACGCAGACTGCTCAGGTCGCGACTTATGCCTAAGGTAACAGCTTAGGTAACAGATCGTTTTTTTCCTGCACGGGTCGCCGCCACCAATTGACATCCTCGCGCTGGATCTGGCGCGGGCAGTGACGAGATCCGTGTCACCGGCACGGCACACGAGATCTCCTAGCCCGGCTTTCTCAACGGGCGTCACTCGCGCGGTCAGCTTAAGGGGGCGCCGGGTAACGCTTTCGATTGGTCAGGCGTGATCGTCGCCACTCAGGGAGTGGCGCGCTGAGGCTCGGCGGTGTTCCTCTGTCGTTGATCCTCGGGCGGGCAAACGCGTCAGCGCGCGGCATCCCATAGTCGGTCGTGGGCTTCGGCGAAGACCTCCTGATGCGGATAGGATGATGCGAAGGCGATCTTCACGCGTCGCACGCTTTTGGTGATCAGCGCGCCGATCTTGAGCAGCTTCAGCCGGATCGTGGCGCACGTGGCCTTCGCCAACTCGGTACGTGCGAGACCGATACGCCGCAGCGCGGCCATCAGAACATAGGCGAAGGCCGCGAGCCAGAGCCGGAGCTGATTGGCGCGCATCGTCGCCGCGCTGGTGCGGCCTGCGAACAGGTCGGACTGGCATTCCTTGATGCGGTTCTCCATCTCGCCACGCGCGCAGTAGATGTCCTCGTAGAGCTTGCGCGCGTCGCCATCCGACCCGTGCAGAGAGGTGACGACAAAGCGCGGGTTGGCTTTGTCTTCCGTCCACTCTGCCTTTGCCACGACCTTGCGCGGTTTCGCCCAGCCGTCGCGCGTGTCCCAGTCATCCAACACCGCGAAGCGGCGCTCGGGTTTTCCCGACCGGCGGCTGGCACGGCGGGTCACCTGCTCAGCCAGAACCCAGGCCCGCAACTGCGTGAATTAATTCGCAATAATTCGTGATGCGATGAATGATTATTTGAGCATAAAATCGCGCAAGTTGATTATTGCTCGCGTTTGTCAGTATTTAGTCGGGCGGTTTGGATGATAGCGAATGCCTCCCACGTTTGCCCCGCAAGGGAAAAACCCGACAATGATGTTGGAGTTGCGCAGGCCTGGCTTAAGCAAAACATCGAAACAGATACGGGCCGACGACTTCACTTGGTATCCGGTGCCCCACTCTATCGGTGCAATGATCCGAAGCTTTTCATTTATCGGGTTCTTGAGGGAACTCTTTGCGTTCACCATGTTGAGACCGAGTATTCTGAAGCGGTGTTCCGGTTCAAGTTTCCCGGTGACGTCCTAGGGCTTGGATTTTTGAGCTCTCATGCTGAACTTGCGAGAGCCATCGCTAACACGATCGTCGAGTGTTTGCCGCTTTATGAGCAGGGAATGCTCGTAGCCAACGATCGGTGGGCCAAGGACGAACTCGATGCAGTCACGGAATGGGAGTTCGAATACCGACGCCTCAGTTTGGCGACGGCCGCGCAAAATCCCCTCATGCGGGTTGCCTCAACGCTCCTGGCGCTGTCATCCGCAAACTTGCGAGAAGGGAGACGTCCCGATCTCATCGATGGGCAATGCTTCTGGACAGCCTGCGGTCTTGGTCTGGCCGGAGATGAAACACGCGCAGCGTTGGCAGAGCTGCAGCACCTGAATCTGGTCAAGATGGTCGGATCGGATGGCTTGCTGTCAATAGATCTGGGGCGCCTTGAGCAAGTTGCCGATATTCCGCATGTGCCCAATGGCGGGAATCCTACCGCCCGTTCCGAAGCTTTGCATGCGATGCACTCGCACCAACGGCGACCTAAATCCCCCCCGCCCTCCCGGTCCTGGGATGATTTGCTCCGAAACTGACGGCGCTGCGACCGACTGGCCTGGCGCCTAGACGGAGGCGCTCCTGCATTGGGTCAAGGTTCTCTCCAGCTCATGGAAGTTGTAAACTCGCTGGCCAATCTTACTCGGCGTCCATGACCCATCGCCCGCAAATACCAGTGCAACTTTACGTCGCCGAGCAGCCTTCTCCAAAGCAGATTGATAGCGCGAGATGACCTTCTGCGGCGTGGCAGAGGAGGCAGCGACCACCAACACGCCGGGTCTTCGCTTTTCAATCAACAAGTCCAGTTCGTCGGCAGGTGGGCCATCTCCCAGCCAAAGGGGCTTCCAGCCAGCCTCGACAACGACGAGTTCGGCGAGCGACAGTCCGAGCGTGTGGCGGTCACCCGCGACCGTGAGCAAAACAGCAGGAGGTGCGTCAGGACCACTTGGCAATTCGGCTGAGCAACTGGCTGCAACCCGTCGCAACGTCTCTGATGCGGCATGTTCCTCGAAGATATGACAGGTCCCGATCTCCCATCGCCGACCGATTTCAGCAATGGCAGCTGCGATATCCTCGACGACACTGCTCCAATGACCGGATTTGTGTCTCGCCGCGATCATAAGCGCTCTCAGCGCCTGCACGTCACCAGCGAGAAGCGGCTCGATCCATTTTTCCAGATTACCGGTTGCGGCAGCTGGTTTGGTCGCTGCCAGGAAGCGTTGAATTTCACTGAGCGGAATCCGGCGATGGCCGCCGTGTGTGCGCGTCGCAGTCAGCAACCCAGCGCTTACCCAGCGCTGTATCGTGGCAGGAGATACGCCAAGCCGACGCGCCGCTTCGCCTGCACCCAAGAGAACCTCGTTCATGCCATCGACCTTAATCTGTGCGGCCAGCCGCGGGCTCCATATGAACTTAGAAATCGTTCGAAAGGCAATTTCGAAAGGTAATAGAGGGCGATCGATTGCAACGGCTCGTGGCAGGGGTTTCCAATCACGAAATCCGCCAAAACCCGAACAAGAAGGGCGAGGTCTGCCGTTTCATGGGAGATGACATCCGCGTCAGTGACATTTGCTCGAACTACCTCAACGACGACAGCCGAGATTGAGTGAGCCACAGCGGCCGCCCGGCAGGGAGTTTCTGCGGGGTCTTGCGTGCGCGCCTGGTGGAGTTTGTCCCGTAAACCGTATAAAAACCCGGCCACCCCCCCTATGACGCGGGCTCAGGTTGGTCGTTCCTGGCCGAGCATCATGGCTTTGTCGCGGTATTTCCCGAACAGCAGGCTCGCAACAATCCGAGTTGCTGTTTCACACAGCGCGCAGAAACGTCGAGCATTAAAGTCGAGCATTAAAATAGCGCTACTTAATTTCGGTAACGCACCCTCTTCGGTCGAGGCGCTCTCGCAGGGTTCTGTCCACCTGGCGAGTGTGATACGATCGCAACATCCCCTCGGTATCCAATCCCGACATCTTGCCGACAGCTTGGTCGTGTGACGTAATCCTCGCGGGCGTTTTTTATGTTGTGCGGGGCATTTTGGATGTGCGTTCTAAGAGTTAACGAGTACACGTTGTTGGAATTGGTGGCCTATAGACCCGTGTCGTATCTGCCGTCCAACCACCGCGCCGTCGCCGAACGGCTTCAGAGGCGAGGCCTGCTCCGTCGGGAAAACGGCCAATGGCACCCGACTGCTGTGGGACTGGCCGTTCTTGGACACGCACTCCACTGATTTTCGCAATCGGCGGCGCGCCGTTCAACAGTGACGCGGACCCTCCTCGCCGTTTCGGTGGAGGACGCAGGCTCTCTGCCAGGATCGCTGGATGCGGCCGCTGTCCGTCACAGCGACAACGTCGGC
Organism: uncultured Alphaproteobacteria bacterium; assembly: GCA_963742405.1. Lineage (GTDB taxonomy): Bacteria > Pseudomonadota > Alphaproteobacteria > Rhizobiales > Hyphomicrobiaceae > JAGVSR01. Next base: position 196,374 of record CAVUMB010000007.1, on the reverse strand, counting down.
TCCACTCGATTCGCGCCTTTCATAGTCTCGCGTGAGTTATCACTCGCAGCTTGATCAAGGGTCGTGGAACGGAAGCACAACCGGATGGAACAAAGAAGCGGGTGAGGTCAGGCCCATCGGACCTGCCCCACCCCAGTGTCACCTCGACTTGATACGCAATACTTCCGAGGCGTGACCAGCTAGCGCACCACTCGAAGGGAAGTCAGGAGAGCCGTGCAGCTGGTACGAGGAGAACGAGTGACGAGGTCGGTTAGTCGGTTTAAAGGCAGCTGCTTCTGTGGATAAGCCAATGACCTCACGCGGCGGAGTCGCAACGAACGCGGCCAAGCGCTGCCGGGTGAGAGCCAGCATCAAGGTTGGGTTTCAATTCGTTGGCATCACGAGATTTGCGAACGCGACCCTCGAGATAAGCGCCTTCGGCGATCTCGAGCTTGTCGTGAAGGATATCGGCCTCAACCTGGGCTGAGGGATGGAGAACGACTGTCATCGCGCGAATGGCGCCTTTGACGCCGCCGTGAACGTCGACCCGTTCGGCCGACACAGTGCCAATCACGGAGCCATCTGGGCTGATGATCACCTCCTTGCCCGCAACATCAGCATAGATGTCGCCGTCTATCTGCAGGCGGTTCTTGGAAATAATCGTGATGCCCTGGCCGAGGATCGTCAGGTCAGAGCCGATCACCGATGTTCCCATCGTGGCGGCCGGTCCGAACGGAGACGCTGAAGCCGAGCGGCGCAGGAGTGCGGGCCCTGCGCTCATCGGCAGTGCGTTCTGCGCGACATTTCCCTGCGCTAAGGGTGGCGGGCTTACGACCATCTTACCGTCTCCATGCGATACACTCGTTGTTCAAAAGTCACTCGGCACTCGAGGCGGCTAACATGGCGATAATGCGGCTTCCAGCGAGCGCGGCGGGTTCAGTAACGGCCGCAATCCGTCTCTTCTGAAAGGACTCACAAGTATTGCGTCCCGTGGCATGGACAGCACCCCGGAAGTATGGCTCGACTTCAATTCTAGGGCATGAGCCGCTATGCCAACGTCCGTGGCGCCTTCTTGAGCTTGATGAGCGGCGCGGCGTTGAAGGCGCAGCTAATTTCAAGCTGCGAGCTGGACGCCCCGGTATCGGATACGGCCGCAAGACTTCCACTTGGTCAAACCAAGCCCAGCTAGCTCCAGCCCCAATCTCTGCAGCGATATCGGAACGTGGCCGCGGGCGGTCGCGGCTTTGCGCGACGGACTACTGCCGCATAGAATACCTCAGCGCCGAAACGGCCTCCGCCTCCTCCAGCAGCGCCTCACCCAAATTTGCAGCTTGATCGGGGGTCAGGCCATATGCGGGCTCGTCCTCAAAGCGCAGGAGGATGAAACGCTCGTGTCGGCCGTGACCTACTGCGTAGTGCTTCGGAATTTTGGTCAGATGTTCGCGCGATATCGCCGTCGATTTAGAGAATTGGCTTACAATCTCTGCCAGAGCAGCCAAGGCATCGGCGCTCAAGCTTAAGGTCTGGCATCGCCCTGCGGCGTCGGACAATGCAATCTCGAGCCTCGAGCCCGATCGAACTTCCGATCGGGTAACAATCTCCGCGAAAAATTTGTCCACGATCCCACTCCCCGCTGCCATGCGCGGAATGGTAGCCAAGGTGCACGTGAGTTCGCAGATCTTTTGAGATTCTAACCACAGGAAGGAAGGCCCCTTTTGCGAGCCTTCCTTCTCAAAGTTCAGCAGACGATTAGACCGTCAAAGCCCCTTCGACCACTGATCAATTTCAGCCTTGGCTTTGTCCTTAGCGTAACCATAGCGCTGCTGCAGGAGACCCTCGAGCTGCTCGCGCTTCCCATTGATTTTGGTGAGGTCGTCATCCGTGAGCTGACCCCATTTCTGTTTGACCTTGCCGCTAAACTGCTTCCAGTCGCCTTCGATACGATCCCAGTTCATGTTCGAGCCTCCTATGTTGCCATGTTGCCCGTCCCCCATCTGGGCTTTTACTCGCGCGTTGTACATAAAGCAATGACGGTTAATGAGCATCGATCAGCATGCCATTGCCGCATGCGCGATCGTGAACTTGTTTGCGACTTGGTACATCCACATTCTCGACTGCGTGGCAGAGCGCGGCGCCCGGGTGCGCTCGAACCGCGTCTTCGCGCTCCTGCGCGCCATCTATCGGTGGGGAATCGCCGAGGATGTCATCACATCTGATCCGACCCTGGGCGTACGCCCGCGTGCGGTCGAGCGCCCCCGAGATCGTGTCCTTGCCGACCGCGAGACTAGCATTTTCTGGCAAGGTCTCGTGAGCGCGCCCATGGGCGACGCCGTTGCGAGCATCCTGAAGCTGGCGCTCGTCACTGGGCAGCGGATTGGTGAGATCGCGGGCATGGCAAAGAGCGAACTAGACCTATCTACCCATAACCCGATGTGGACCCAGCCAGGCGCCCGGCGGAAAAACAAGGAGCTGACCCGCGTTCCTCTGTCGCCGCTGGCAGCGGTACTGATCATTGAGGCTATCGCTCGCTCCGGGGACAGCGCCTATGTGTTCTCGTCAGCAAAGGGCGACGGGCCGATTACAGCCCACGCTGCGACCCGAGCTATAGGCCGGGCCCGCCCCTCGTTGGGATTGGAGCACTTTAGGGTGCATGATCTCCGCCGGACCGTGGCGACAGGGATGGCCTCGCTCGGCGTCAACCCGCACACGATCAGCCTCGTCCTCGATCACATTAGCGCGACGAAGGGCACTGTGACGGGGGCCGTGTACGTGAAGTACTCGTTTGATCGCGAGAAGCGAGACGCGCTGGAGCGTTGGGCAACACACCTGTCGAATCTAGTCGTCTAAAGTACCGAGCATGAGCGGGCCCAGCTAAGCCGACAGCGGCTTAATAAGGATCGTCCTGCTCGATGCGATACCGATACGGCAATCCACTGCAGTATTCCGCGCCAGCCTTCGCAGCGTCTTCCCTAGACTGAAACGCTGCGCCGATAACCTCTGCGGACCCGCCGAAGCAGCTGTCATAGTCCTGGCCGGACTCGCACCACACCAAAACCCGGAATTTTTCCATCACAAGCCCCCGCTAAATGATTGCTTTTCCAGAATCCCTCGCCATTCATGCTTGTTAGAGCGGCAGTCTCGTTCACAACTGTCTTTTCCGCATCGGACAACGCCTGATACGTGGCGATCGCGAGCATCCCCAGAAGCAGGCCGTAAACGACGCTGAAAAACGAGAGAATATAGCCGACCCCGTCGTTGAGGCCGGGCTGGTTACGGAGTAACAGCCTAAGCACGGGTCGAATGAAGATGGCGCCAAACCAACTGATCGCGATGAACACGACAGCGAATATGATGGCTACGGTCCAGGTCGGCAGGTCGTAGATCCAATAAAACATAGAGATTGACCCGGATGTTTGAGCAGACATTTCTTTATCGAAATGTCGGCGCTTTCTAAATGCATTTGAAGCCTTGCGCCCAGAACCGTCAAGGTTCACCAATCGCAGGTGAAGAAATCCCCTTCCGCGGCAAGAATTGTCGCCCAGGCGACAGTACGGTCGATTGGCTAATGCTAGTATCAAAAAACGGCCGAACACGAACGCGGCACGGCCTGTGTTGCAAGGTGGCTGGGCATGGATTGAGATCAGCAGGCAACCGTCTTTCGAATTTTGGCCATCGAACGGAATGATCGCTGTGCCCCGAAGCTGACGCGAGAGGGCTCTGTCCAATTAAAGGGGCGTAATGTGACCGGCAATGAAAATGGCTATAGGTTAGATGGTCGAAAAAAGGAAGGAAATTCATGAGAGCGATTCACAAACTAATTGCGGTATGGGCGCTTGGAGGGTTCGCGCTATCCGGTCCAGCCGTCGCCAAGGATGAAGCCACACCTGCCATCGATCCCGCCGCCATTCAGGTCCTTGAACGAATGGGAGCCTATCTTCGTACGATCAACACGTTCGGTGTTCGGGCAAGTGATACAATTGACGAGGTTCTGGAGACAGGACAGAAAATTCAACTATCGTCTGATATTCAACTTCAAGTAAAACGGCCGAATTTCCTGCGTGCGAACATTGAAACAGACCGAGCAGCGTCACGTCAGCTCTTCTACAATGGCAAGACGTTCACATTGTTCTCACCCAGCAAAAAGTTCTATGCCACCGTGCCTGCAAAGCCCACGATCGGCGAGGTCTTGACGAATATTGAGGCCAAATACGGTATCGCCTTCCCGCTTGCGGACCTCTACCGCTGGGGCAACGACCCTGATGATATCGCGGCAATCAAGGCGGCGCGCTTCGTTGGCGCCAGCAAAATCGACGGCCAGTTGACGAACCACTACGCGTTTCGCCAAGAAGGCATTGATTGGCAAATCTGGATAGCGCAGGGCGACGCGCCTTTGCCGGTCAAATATGTCATCACGACTACCGACGAGCCGGAACAGCCGCAGTACACGGTCAACCTGAAATGGGATACCGGGAGCAATCCCGACGATGCAATGTTCACATTTGTGCCGGCTGAGGACGACAGTGCAATTGCAATTGTGCCCCTCGATGAAGTCAAGAGCACAAAATAGGAAGTGATTTCATGAAAACTTTAGACAGAATACTCTTTGCGATTGCAGCCGCAGCGCTTGTGTCGGCAAGTTTCGGTCTGATCCCCTCCAACGCCTTCGCTGGTAAGCGCGAGGGCGGCGGCCACGCTAAGACCTCGGTGCACAAGGATGTGAACGCCAACCGAAACAAGAACGTGAATGTCAATACGTCAATGTCACAGCAACCGAAACGTCAACAAGAACGTCAATGTTGACAGCAATCGAAACGTAAACCGCAATGTGAACGTCAATTCGCACCACGATATCGACGTCGATGTCGACGTCGATCGGCGCTATCACCCAGTCGCCACCGGCGTGGCTATCGGCGTAACCGCTGCTGCAATAGGATCAGTCGTCTATGCGCTACCGCCATCATGCACGATCGTGCGGGTTGGCGCGGTCAGTTACCAGCAGTGCGGCTCGGTATGGTATGAGCCACGATATGTCGGCGGAAGCGTGCAATACATCGTGGTTGGGCCACCGAGATGAGGCGCCGGTCGAGGCCCCGGAACCTATCGGCGGCATAGAGACGCCGGGGAGCTTCCCTGTTCCGATGGTCAACAGCGAACTCTAAGTCGCCGACGCGTCGGTCCATTTCGGATTTCAAGGGCGAAACAGCAATCTGATCTAAGAACAAACCGCTATTTCGTGACCCGCTGGCCGAAACCTGCGCTTCCATGAAGTCCATCGCGGACGCACAGTCGGTCGCAGGAAAAAAAGTGAGAAAATTTATGAAAAAGTTGGCGGCGGAATTCTTTGGCACGTTCTGGCTGGTCTTCGGCGGCTGCGGCAGCGCAGTGATTTCAGCAGCATTTCCAGATGTCGGCATTGGTCTCCTCGGCGTAGCGTTTGCCTTCGGGCTCACCGTGTTGACCATGGCCTACGCTGTGGGCGGGATATCAGGCGGTCATTTCAACCCTGCCGTCTCCATCGGGCTGGCGAGCGCCGGTCGCTTCTCATGGGGTTCCGTGCCGGGCTACGTCATCGCCCAAGTTGCCGGAGCAGTGGCGGGTGCGTTCGTTCTCTACCTGATTGCAAGTGGGAAGGCAGATTTTACCCTCTCAGGAGGCTTCGCCGCGAATGGCTTCGGAGAGCATTCTCCAGGCGGCTATTCTATGATGGCAGCCCTGATCGCCGAGATCGTGCTCACGGCATTCTTCCTGATCGTTATCCTTGGAGCGACAGGCAAAGCGGCACCGGCAGGCTTCGCGCCCATCGCGATCGGTTTGGCGCTAACCCTGATCCATCTGATCTCGGTCCCAGTGACGAACGCTTCGGTCAATCCAGCTCGCTCAACGAGCCAAGCGCTCTTTGTTGGCGGATGGGCCCTGGAGCAGCTTTGGCTCTTCTGGATCGCACCCATCGCAGGTGCTGTGCTCGGTGCGTTGATCCACCGATCGCTTCTGTCGGACGACTAGACGACTATTTACGGGGGAGAAGCCGGTGTCGCCGGCTTCCCTCAATCCTAATCAGTATGATGAGCTCACGGTCCATGACCGCTTTGGGTCAACAGCACGCATTCAGTGGGCGGTCGCTCGCTGTCTGCACCCCGCCACCTAAGCAGACATCAGTCTCGACCCGGCCGGCGACCCGCCCACCATTAACCGCAAACTCTCGCGGGGCCGACTATCGCTGAAGTCGACTGGACTTCCGCCGCAAAGAACGCATTGCTAGTCCATGGGGTCTGGCGACGCGATACAGACCATCTTCAGGTGTGCCCCGCCACGCGCGGGGCTTTGGGTGGTGCGAGCGCCGGCATCGGGTTGGCGCCGAGATGGAGACACCCCCATGGCGCGTACCCCCAACACCAAGATCAAGTCGAGTGCCGTTCGTGCGACGGACGACGTTTCACCGCCGGTCGCACCCGCGCGGACGAACACCAAGTCCGCCGCGATCATCGCGCTGCTCAAGAGCAAGCGCGGGGCGACGATCCAAGACCTGATGCAGGCGACACACTGGCAGGCCCACTCGATCCGCGGCTTCCTGGCGGGCAGCCTGTCTAAGCGTCACGGACTGGCGGTCACCTCAGAGAAGCTTGAGGGCAAGGAACGTCGCTACCGGGTGCAGTAGTCCGACCCGTGTCAGCGGACCGCCACCTTGGCGACGAGCTTAAAGAGCTCAAGCAGCTATCCCTACATGAACTCCAGGAACGTTGGCGGCGGCACCTCAAGTGCTCGCCGCCACGCCATGCGAGTGTGCGCTTCCTGTCGCTCGCGCTCGCCTACGCCTTACAGGAACGAACATGCCTCGGCCTGAGTGCCTCGGCACGGCGCGAGTTGACCGCCATCGCCAAGGGCAACACCCCTCCTCTTTCGTCCTCGTCCGCCACACTCAAACCGGGCACGCGCCTTCTTCGTGAATGGCATGGGGAGACCCACGAGGTCGTGGCAACGGATCGGGGCTTTGTTTGGAAGGGAGAAACATTTCGCAGCCTCACCGCCCTGGCGCACGCGATCACGGGTGCGAAGTGGAATGGGCACAGGTTCTTCGGTCTCACCAAGCGGAGCAAAGAAGTATGACCGGCCGCAAGATTGTCCGCTGCGCGATCTACACGCGCAAATCCTCCGACGAAGGATTGGAGCAGGACTTCAACTCCCTCGATGCCCAGCGCGAAGCCTGTGCGGCCTATATTGCCAGCCAAAAGCACGAGGGATGGATCGCGCGCTCCGAACGCTATGACGATGGAGGTTTCTCAGGCGGCAACATGGAGCGACCGGGCTTGACCCGGCTCATGGAAGATGTTCGAGCGCGAGGCGTCGACGTGATCGTCGTCTACAAGGTTGATCGCCTGACGCGATCGCTCGCCGACTTCGCCAAGATCGTCGACGTCCTGGATGCGCAAGGGATCTCGTTCGTCGCCGTCACGCAGCAGTTCAACACAACGTCCTCCATGGGCCGCCTGACCCTCAACGTCTTGCTGTCGTTTGCCCAGTTCGAACGGGAAATTGCCGGCGAGCGGATCCGCGACAAGATCCGGGCTTCCCGGCAGAAGGGCATGTGGATGGGTGGTTCGCTTCCCATCGGCTACAACGTCCAAGATCGGAAGCTGGTCATCGATGAACCCGGGGCTGCGCTCGTCCGGAGGATCTTCCGGCGCTACCTCGAACTGAAGTCCGTCGCCGCTGTGGCTGAAGAACTGAGACGTGACAACGTTCGATCACCTCGGCGGATCAGCACCACTGGCCGCGTCTCTGGCCATCGCCCCCTGACACGGGGCAATCTCTACAGCGTGCTCAATAATCGCGCCTACATTGGATTGGCGGTCCATAAGGGCGTCGCCTATCCGGGATTGCATCACCCGATTATCGAGAAGGACCTGTGGGATCGCGTCCAGTCGGTTCTGGCGGACAACCGAGTGCAGATCAAGAAACAGGCGCGAGCAAAGCATCCGAGCTTGTTGTCGGGTCTGCTGTTCGACGGCCAGGGCGAACGGCTCACGCCAACGCATGCGACCAAGAATGGCCGCCGGTTTCATTACTATGTCTCGCGCTCATTGATTACCCAAGGGCGCCACGCGGCTGGACCGCGCTGGCGTCTGCCCGCCGCAGAGGTCGACACGGTCGTCATTGGTGGTGTGCGCGCAATGCTCACCGATGAACCCAAGCTTCTTGATGCGCTCGAGCTGGCCGGATTGGCACCTGCTCAGATCTCAACAACCCTCGCATCGGCCCGCGAGATCGCCCAGCGCCTGGCGACACCCGGACGGCACGAAAGTCGAGACTTGGTTCGCCGGCTGATTTCACGCGTCACGATTGCGGATGTCTCGATCACGATCCAAGTCTCGCTCAAAGCACTGCGTGAAACGCTCGAACTGCCAATCGGCTCCGGCCAAGCTGGACCCTTGGCGATTGAACTCCCCGTGCGCTTCACCAAGCGGCGCGTCGAACAGAAGATCGTTGTGAACGACCAGAGTGAGCGGCCGCCACTCCGAGACGAGACTTTGCTCAAGGCCGTCGCACGGGCCCATCACTGGGTCGAGGATCTCAAGCACCAGAGGTTTCGCGATCTAGCCGAGATCGCCCGGCACGAAGAACTGCCAAAAACATATGTCCACGCCCTCATCCCGCTGGCCTTCTTAGCGCCCAGCATTGTGACCGCAATCCTGAAGGGAACGCAGCCACCGGATCTGACGCTGCAGCAGCTGTTATCTCGGACGAACCTGGCGCTTGACTGGCCGAGCCAACGGCGTCAGCTCGGGTTCGAACTCTGAGCGCCACCTACCGCGCACCCAGTCACGCGCGAACAGCCGTCTCCACAACGCCGACAAACCATCGGTTCCCGTGCTCCGACCAGTTCGGAATTGGCGATTGGAGACTACCGGCCTTTCGAGCGCCGGTTCCGTCGTCGCGGAGACCGAATTCGGGACACGCTGATCCACCACGTGCCCGCAACCCGCGGAAGGGACGGCAGGTTTCCGACAGATCACAACACGGCTGCGATCGGTCTCCACCCGATGGGACTGGTTGGCTGGGGCGGGAGGGTTCGAACCTCCGCATGGCGGAATCAAAATCCGCTGCCTTACCACTTGGCTACGCCCCAATAGCAGTGCCGCCGTTGCGATCGGCTGACCCGCGGCGCGCACCATACTGAGGCCGGGCTCCGCCAGCAACGGCCGCGTTCTACAGGTTCAAATTGCCGCTGGAAAACCATGCCACGGGTAACGCTTGCGGCCGGGGGGTGGGATGGCTATAAAGCGCTCCCGCCCGCGATCTGATCCGGATCTGGCCCAAATCTGGCCCTGGCCGTCGCGGACACGCTCGCTCGCTCCCTCCTGTCGCTTTTCTAAAGGCGGTGTTCGAGGGGTGCGGCACCGGTCGGAGCGTAGCGCAGCCTGGTAGCGCACTTGCTTCGGGAGCAAGGGGTCGGAGGTTCGAATCCTCTCGCTCCGACCAATCTCTTTCACCATCTGCACAGCGAAGCCGTATGCGCTGGTGTCCCTGCTGCGTGTGCTGCTGGGCGGACGCAAGGTTGCGTGGCAGACTGCTGCAACGCTATTTTCTCCGTGCGGGGCCCGTCCTGGACCAGATCCCTTTCAAGACTTCGATGAATTTCCGTTATGGGGAACCCGAGGCGATGGCACCGGGCGTGGTGCGTCTCGTCGCGCCCAATCCGAGCCCGTTCACCTTCCGGGGGACGAACACCTATCTCGTCGGCACCACAAAGTTGGCGGTTATCGACCCGGGGCCGGACCATGAGGCGCACCGCGCCGCCATTCTGGCAGCGGCGGCGGGGCGGCCGATCACGCACATTCTCGTCACGCATGCCCATCGCGATCACAGCGACGGCGTGGCGGCGCTGGCAGCCGCAACCGGGGCTCAGATTGCGGGCTTCGGCCGCGGCGGCGAGCGGGCCCGAACGGAAGCAGCACACATGCCGTCGGGCAAGGAATTCGTCGACTACGATTTTACGCCCGCCGTCCGCCTTGGCCATGGCGACGTGATCGACGCCGGCGAGTGGGCGCTGGAGGCGCTTCATTCACCCGGACACGCGCCCGATCACTTGTGTTTTGCGCTGAAGGGACATCGCATCGTCTTTGCCGGCGATCACGTGATGGCGTGGAATACGACCGTCATCGCACCGCCGGAGGGACGCATGGCCGATTACATCGTCTCGCTGGAGATGCTGCTCAAGCGTCGCGACCGGCTTTATCTGCCGGGCCACGGCGGCCGCATGGACAAACCATTGCGAACCGTGAAGGCCTATCTCGTCCACCGGCAATGGCGTGAGCAGGCCATTCTGGCTGCGATCCGCGACGGCGCCGCGACGATCCCCGACGTCGTCGCGCGGGTCTATGCGACGATCGACAAGCGACTGATCAGGGCGGCGGAGCTTTCCGTTCTGGCGCACGTCGAACATTTGGCGGAGCGTCGTCTCGTGATTTGCGAGAGCCCGCTTTCTCTCGATCAGCGGTTTTGCCCGGCTTGAGTGTTTTCTTGTTGGCCACCGGCACATCTCCAGCGGCGGGAACGGTGGCTTCGAGGCGAGCCACGATCTCGCGCATGATGGTGCGTAAGCGCTGCGCGTTGGCGCCGAAATCGGATTCACCGTAGCGGGAGGATGATCGCAAATCGACGCGCGCATCGGGTTCGGCGGGATCGCCAACGGGCGTCACGCGAACCGCGATGTCGTCGTAGAAGCCCAGGATCAGCGTGCGGTCAACGGCTTCGGCGCGCCCAACCGGATTGTCGTCCGTGATGGCCTCTTCGGCGACAATCGACATCTGTAGCTTCCGGAATACGTCCAAGACGAGATCGAACACCTCGGCCGGCGGCCGGTTGACGTCGAGGGGTTTGAGGTCGGGGTAGGCCTTTTCCTGTCGGGCGGCGAACGCCGGGCCAGGATAGGTGGCGGGGTTGGCGATCCCGGTCCGTAGTGGGGCCAGAACGCGAAATGGCGGCGGATCGGCCGTGTCCGTTGTGACGTCGTTGAGCAGCGGAAAGTTGCGCGCGGCCACGGCGAGGGTCACTGGCACGGCTAGCAAAGCGAGCCCCAGCGATACTCCGAGCAGAATGCGCGCGGCCCCCGGTCGGCCGGACCGCCACACGCCGATTGCTGCGATAATGCCCAGGCCCACCGCAATCGCCGCCAGCAGAAACGAAGCCCCCGTGAGATTGAAGGTCACCGCGGTCGGCAGTCCGAAAAAGCGGTGCAAAAGGAGCGCCGTGGCGACCAAAACGAGAGCGAACACGGCAAGCCGCGAACACCATAAACTGGCGCCGCTTGGCGCATCGGCCATTGTATCGCTCATCACTGGTCGTTTCCTCGGCCGAAGGCTGCAGCGAAGCGGTGTCTTATACGGCAGAATCGGACCAAAAAGAGAGGGCTGCTGTCTTCGACGCCGCAGTTACGAACCCGCGTTCGACGCTGGAGCCGACGAATGAGCCCGAGCCGCATACTTCTTGCCGTTGTGTGCGGCATTGCCGGTTTTGCCGGCATCGTCGGCGGGGCGACGGCCCAGACGTTGAACCTGAGCCCAAATGCTGCCGACACGGAAACCCCGCCTGGCCCTGAGACTTCCTCCGCATCGACGCTGACGCTGCTCTCCGTCGATGCGCGGACGCTGCCCGGCGCGCTCCTCAAGACTGCGGCGACGGCGCCTTCACCGCAATGGCGCACGAGCTTTGGCTCAGAACGGCGATCGGAGGTCGGACCAACGAAGCCGGCGTCGCGTGTTGATGCGGATATCGTGCTGTTGCAAGGTGTCAGTGATGTCCCCGCTTTACGGCGATGGTTTCCGGCCGGACAGTGGCGCCTCGTCGTTTCGCGGCAAATCCTTGGGGCGAATGCGCCGACAGTACAGCCGATTGCCACGACGGCGGTCGCCGTGCGCCTGCGCCGCGGTCTGCGGATCACGGGGCAGGATCATCTTCTCGGGCGCACTGATGACGCCGGCCAAGGCTCGCAGGGCATGAATGCAGCGGCAACGGCGGTGCGCATTCTGCTCGACGGGCGGGAGACTTGGGCCATTTCCGTGCTGTTGCCAGAGAATTGCGGGCCCAGTTGCCCCGGCCGAGAGGCGCTCGACCGATGGCATCGGGACCGTGAGCGGGAGAACGTTCGGCGCGTGACGGGGGGGCGATTCGAACCCAGCACGCCCGGCTTGATCGATTGTGACGGGTTCGGATTACGTCTCGATCCGGCACCGCCGCCACCGAAGCTAACCTTTACGAAAGCGACACAAAATCCGCTTTTAGGTTGTGCAGCCTTCGTGGCGGTGGCAAAATAGCGATTGATTGTAACAGATTGCGCTGCTTTGCTATGGCACTTCCTCGCAACCGGCAGCAGTCCACCATGGCGTACCGCGTCAAGATAGACGCCGACTTCAACAAAGATGTTCGCCGTCTGCTCACGGCCCAAATTGGGCGGGCAATCGGCCACTTGTCCGGCGCACTGGACGAGGGTGGAAGCGCCATACATGAAACCCGCAAATCACTGAAGCGGTGCCGATCAATCATTCGCCTCGTCCGTCCCGGTTTGACGGCGAAATCGTTCCGTCGGCACGATCAGGCGTTCCGGGCGGTGGCGCGCCTCCTGTCCCAGGATCGGGACCGCGAAGTCTTGGCACAGACGCTGACGCTGCTGACGGCTGGCGAGGGGACGCAGGCCGACAAGAGCGCCCTGTCCGCCGCGCTGACTGCCCTACATTCGGGAAAAGCGAACGGCTTTACCCATTCTGATACGGACGAGAACGTCCGCGCGGCAATCACGCTTTTGCAGAACATCGAGCAGCGGCTACAAAATTTCGCGGCCCGCGACGGCAGCGCAAAGATCGTCGCGGCAGGCTTTGGGAAGACCTATTCGGAAGGCCGTAAAACGCTCAAAGCGGCATATCGCAGTGGCGACGACGACGCTTTTCACACGTTTCGCAAGGCGCTCCAGCATCACTGGCGGCATTGTCAACTGTTGGGGCCGGTCTGGCCGGAGTTGATGGACGCTCGCATCACGGCGGCGCGGGAACTGTCGCAGTTGGCTGGTCTCGATCATGATCTCAGTGTTCTCAAACTCCACATCAGTGACGACCGGCATCCGATCGATGAGGCCACGCGCAGCCGTGTCCAAGCCCTGGCAAAGGCCGAACAGGATCGGCTACGGCGCGAAGTGAAGCCGCTGGCAGGTCGGCTCTACGCTATTTCTCCCAGGGACATCGAGCGGATGATCGAGCGGCTTTGGCCGGCGGCAAAGCGATTGAGCAAATCTCGAAAAATGGCGGCCTTAACAACCACGATGAGAACCGGCGAGACCGTGCCCTTGAAATCCCGACGATTGGCCTGAACATAGTCTATTGAAGCGCGGTCGCCGGCATCTTGGCTTGCCGAGGCGCCGATGCGACCTGACGCAGCCCTCGCGATTGTCCGCGGGGATCGGATACGCTACGGGTCACGTATCGGGCAATAGACCCCTAGGCAGTCCTTGGATCCCCATGCTGAAGCCCTATCCGCCACGCGCCGATGTTTCAAATCTGCCGGATACACATCCGCAGGTTGCATTTGGAAAGGTGGGCGTGCTGCTGCTCAATCTGGGAACGCCGGACGGCACCACGTACTGGCCCATGCGGCGCTATTTGAAGGAATTTCTTTCCGACGAGCGCGTGATCGAAGAACCGAAGTGGAAGTGGTGGCCGATCCTCAACTTGATCATTTTGACCGTGCGGCCGTCGCGCAAGGGGCGGGATTATGCAACGATTTGGAATAATGAGCTGGACGAAGGTCCGCTCAAGACCATTACGCGCTCGCAGGCCGACAAACTTGCGGAGCGGCTCTCGCAACATTCGAAGGTGATCATCGACTGGGCGATGCGTTACGCCAATCCATCGACCGAGAGCCGCATTCGCGAACTGCAAAGACAAGGCTGCGAGAAAATTCTGCTGGTGCCGCTCTATCCCCAGTACGCGGCCGCGACGACGGCAACCGCTTGCGATCAGGCTTTTCGCGCGCTGATGAAGATGCGCTGGCAGCCGTTCGTGCGTGTTGCCCCAGCCTACCATGACGACCCGGTTTATATCGATCGGCTCGCCCAATCGATGCGGGCCAGTCTCGCCAAGCTCGATTTCGTGCCGGAGAAGATCGTCGCGACGTTCCACGGTATGCCGCAGAAATATCTGGAACGGGGCGATCCTTATCACTGCCATTGCCAGAAGACTTCGCGGCTATTGCGCGAGGCCATGGGCTGGCCGAAGGAAAGCTGGCTGACGACGTTCCAGTCGCGGTTCGGCAACGATCCGTGGCTGCAGCCATATACCGACATGACGGTCGAACGGCTGGCAAAGGAGGGCGTCAAGAAACTTGCCCTCGTCGCGCCGGGCTTTTCGGCCGACTGTCTGGAGACGCTGGAAGAACTTGACGGCGAAAATCGTCATATTTTCGAGGACAATGGGGGCGAACAGTTCGCCTATCTGCCGGCGCTCAACGATAGTGATGAGGGTGTCGACGTGATCGAAGCCATCGTGCGACGCGAACTTTCAGGCTGGATCTGATCACTCCGCAGCGGTCGCGAAAGTCGACAACGGCTCATGGCCAAAGCCAAGCGGGGGCGCCGAATTCTTCGTCCCAACTGTCCCAAACGACGTCGCCAAAGCCGACCGAATAGGTCATGACGCGCCAGACCCCTCCGTCGCGCGCGAGCAGAACGGCCGCCTCGCCGCTGAATGCGCCGTCTTTGACATCCTGAGCGTATATCGATTTCGAGTAGTCGATTGGGTTGCCGTCCGGCTGCTTCGGCACGGCATGGACGAACGCCCATTCCGGCGTCACGCGCAGAGTGCGAACGTCGAACACGATGGGCTCGCCCAAGTCTTTCTCGACTGGGACCCGCGCTGCATCGAGCACGACTTTGCGTTCGGCGCTGCCTGGCTTGGGTGTTGTGAAACGCGCCTGGGAAGCCGCGCTTGCGGGACGCGGCACCACAAGCAACACCAGAGCAGCAGCGAGCATGAAACGGCGGTTCACGGTCGATCCTTCAGGTTGCATCACCAAATTCCTAGTGGACGTTAAACTCAATATCGAACAATCGCTTAAAATACTCTGTTAACTTTGTTTTTCACAATCAGGCCTACCACTTGAAGCCTCGCATTGGTTTGTCTGTCCTCCAAATCAAGCTTTCAAGGGTTCGCGCCATGTTCGTCGACGGTTTCCAAGTTTTCGGCCTGCTGCTGGTCGGTCTTGCGGTGTTCACACTGTGGTCAACGGTCAAGGTTGTGCCGCAGGGGTCCAATTTCACCGTCGAAAACTTTGGGCGGTTCACGCGCACCTTGTCGCCAGGGCTGCATTTTCTGATCCCGATCGTCGAGCGCGTGGGCAGCCAGATCAACATGAAGGAACAGGTGATCGATATTCCAAGTCAGGATGTCATCACGCGCGACAACGCAATGGTGCGCGTTGACGGCGTCGCGTTCTTCCAGGTGCTCGATGCCGGCCGGTCGGCCTATGCGGTCGATAATCTCGAACTGGCGACGATCAACTTGACCATGACCAATGTGCGAACCGTCATGGGCTCGATGGTTCTCGACGAACTGCTCTCCAATCGCGACGTCATCAACGCCAAACTGTTGAATGTCGTCGACGCTGCAACGGAAGCCTGGGGCGTCAAGGTCACGCGTATCGAAATCAAGGATATCGCACCGCCGCGCGATCTGGTGGACAGCATGGCGCGACAGATGAAAGCCGAACGCGAAAAGCGCGCCCAGATCCTGGAATCGGAAGGCTTGCGGCAGGCTGCCATTCTCAAAGCCGAAGGCCAAAAGCAGGCTGTGGTTCTGGAAGCCGAAGGCCGGCGCGAAGCAGCGTTCAAGGATGCCGAGGCGCGCGAGCGCGCGGCCGAAGCCGAGGCGAAGGCAACGGAACTCGTTTCCGACGCCATCTCCAAGGGCAATATTCAGGCGATCAATTACTTCGTCGCCAACAACTATGTGAAGGCGCTTGAAGCACTGGCCTCGGCGCCGAACCAGAAAGTCATCATGATGCCCCTCGACGCGTCGTCGGTGATCGGCTCCATCGCCGGACTGGCGCAATTGACGGGCGAGGCCTTTGGCGGCAACGTCAAATCGGCGCGCTGATCCATCGCTCAAGCACTGTCATTTGAACTGCGGGCCAACTGCGGGAGCCACCGACCATGGAAGATCTGATTTCGCTGCTCGCCGGTCTGGGGTTTTGGAGCTGGCTGGTTGTGGCGCTGATCCTGATGGGGCTGGAAACCGTGGTGCCCGGCGTCCATTTCCTTTGGTTCGGCTTGGCCGCGTTCGTCGTTGGCCTCATGGTCGCAGCGGTAACCTCGATGGGATACGAGAACGCCTTCCCGTTCGGTTGGCAGATGATCGTCTTTGCCCTGCTCTCCGTCGTCACCGTCTTTGGGATCAAGCAGGTCGCGGGCATGAGCCCGACCGATCATCATCCCGACATCAACGCGCCGGGGTCGCAGTTCATTGGCCGCATCGTTGTCGTTGAAACGCCCATCACCGCCGGGCGGGGCAAGGTGCGGGCGGGCGATTCGATCTGGCTGGCCGAAGGCGAGGACGCTCCGGCGGGCGCTGAAGTGCTCGTGACCGGGGTCAACGGGACTGCGCTTGTCGTCACCAACGACAGCGAGGAGGACTAATCGACGCCAACGTCTAGGCGACGCCCGCGCGCAGCAGATCGTGGACGTGGACGATACCGACGGGCTTGCCCCGGTCGACGACGAACAGGGCCGTGATCCGCGACGCATTGATGACCTCAAGCGTAGCCGAAGCGAGTGCCGACGGCGGGACGGTTTTTGGTTTGCGTGTCATGATATCGCCGGTCGTCGCGGTCAAAAGCTTGGGGCCCATGTGACGGCGCAAGTCGCCGTCTGTGACGACCCCGACCAGCTTGCCCTTACCATCGACAATACCGAGACAGCCGAAACTTCTCTCCGTCATGATGACGAGCGCTTCCGGCATCGGCATGGTGAGTGGCGCCAGTGGCAACCGATCTTCCTTATGCATGAAATCGGAAACGTACTTGAGGCTGGCGCCCAGCGACCCGCCAGGGTGGAACATCTTGAAATCCTGGGCCGTGAAACCGCGACTTTCAAGCAGCGCGACAGCCAGGCAGTCACCAATCGCCAACTGCATTGTCGTCGACGTCGTCGGTGCCAAACCGTGTGGGCAGGCTTCCTTGGCACGCGGCAATTCCAACACGATGTCGGAATGGACCCCCAGCGCCGAACCGGCATTGGAGGTGACGCAGATCATGGGGACCGAAAACCGCCGCGAGTAGGTGATGATGTTCTTCAATTCGACGGTCTCGCCCGACCAGGATAAGGCGAGGATGACATCATCGCGTGTGATCATGCCGAGGTCACCGTGCGACGCCTCGCTCGGGTGAACGAAAAACGACGGCGTGCCTGTCGAGGCCATGGTGGCGGCGATTTTCTGGCCAACGTGACCGCTTTTACCGATGCCGGACACGATGACCCGACCGCGCGCACCTTTGATAAGGGCCACAGCTTGCGCGAAGGGGTGTGCAAGGCCGTTATCCAAGGCTTCGCGGACGGCGGCGAGCCCTGCTGTTTCCAGATCGAGCGTCCGGATAGCGGATGCGATCGCTGAAGGTGTCAGTCTGCGCGCCCGCCCGGAATAGATTTCAATTTTCGCATGGTCTCTGCCACGGCCCTGCCCCTGTTTCCGAGATCGGCCGACGCCCGGGGCCGATGCCCCGGCAGCCCCATTTGCGGCACCGGACTCAAAAACTTGCTGCAGCATGACTAGCAGAGTGGCCGGCTGCAACCAAATCAGCAATGCAATCCCATCGAAATGTCGGGATGAGCGCCCGGGCCACGGCAAAAGTCCCCCGGCCAAGGGCCCCTTAAATACGGCATTAACCGGCACTTTCTACTGTCCGGACTGAGCGTGTGTGCGTCGAAATCTCTTCCTGGTTCGGGCGCCGCACTTGTTCTTCCCTCAGTCGACCCTGGCTGCGACTGTCCGACTAGCGCCTGTCCTGGCGTTGGCGGGTCTGCTGCTGGTCACCACACAGGCAGCGGCACAGGCGCCGTCCCTGCGTGGCAGCGTGCCGGATGTGCTGACGGTCTCCCAGGACGAAGATATCACAAGTGACGCGGGTGATCCTTTGCTTGACGACACGCCTCGCCCCGGTGCGGGAGAACGCTTGCCGGTCGTAGATGGGGATTTGACTTTGCCGGAGGAGCGCACGGCGATTGAGCGCGAGGGAATTGTCGAGGTCGGAGAACCTCCGGCGCCGGAGGATGGCGGCGACGCAATGCTGATCGATAGCCGTCCGCAGGAGGAGGCCGATCTCTTCACCAATCCGCTCGATAGCGCGCCGGACGGTTTTGATCCGCTGCTGTTCCAGATCGAAGATATCGACCCTTTGCGGACGGACCGCCGGCCGCGGCGTCTTTTTGAGCAGGAGCCTTACGATCCTATCGGCGTTCGAGTAGGAAGCTTCGTTTATTTTCCCGAGGTCACGATTGCCGGCGAGACGACAAGCAACGTGTTGCGTCAGCCGCAGGCGGCCAGCGACGTTTCGGCGGAGTTTATGACCCGCGCGCGGCTCGTTTCCAACTGGAATGTTCACGCGCTCGAATTCAATGCAGGCGGGTTGACCTCCTTCCAGAATGACTTTGCGAGCGAGAACGATGCCGCCTGGAACGTCGAGGCACGGGGCCGGCTAGATGTCAGCCGGAACACCAACGTGCAGGGCCTCATTGCACACGATGTCCGCCAGGAGGGGCGCAGTGCAATTGATGCCGCTGCGTTCGGCGATAGGGCTCAAGTCGCGACGGACACTGCGGACCTGACACTCAATCACCGGTTCAATCGTCTGTCGGTTCAATTGCGCGGTGGCTATGACGACATCGACTATGGGCCGAGCGGTTCTGGCAATTCGAACGCCGATCGCGACACGCACGTTGCGACCGAAGCGGTCCGGACGACGTGGCAATTCAAACCATCCTTTTCCGTTTTTGGAGAAATCGAGACCAACCAGCGCCGTTACAATGTGGCCGCGGTTGCTGACGGTTTCAGCCGCGACAGCGACGGCCAACGTTATAGGGCCGGCATCGATTTCGGCTCGACGGGACGGATTGTTCGCGGCGAATTCAGTCTTGGTTATGGATCGCAGGATCCGAGCGATCCGGGGCTCAGCGACGTGGATGGGGTTTTAATCGATGCCAACGTTGCTTGGCGGATAACTGAGCCGACAACGCTGCGGTTTCTAGCGCGGACGGATCTCTACGACACAAATACTGCCGGTTCTGCAGGTGTCGTGTCGCGGACTGTGGGCGTCGAGGCGCGGCATGCACTGCGGCGCTATCTCATCGCGACAGCCGGGCTCATATATACCAACCAGGATTATGATGATGTGCCGATCCGCGAGAGCGAGTTGCGCAGTTCGCTCTTGCTCGAATACTACGTCAACGGCGAGTGGACCATTTTCAGCCAATGGGACCACATCAACTACGATAGCAACCAACCGGACAACAGCTGGGTGGCGGACGATTTACGCGTCGGAGCACGCTGGCGGCAATGACGTATGCTGGAACGCGTTATACCGTCTGAGAAGAGGCACGATTACTTAGCAGCCTGCCGCCGCGCAACTTCGTCGGATGAGACTTCACCGGCTGCGATCAGCGCGCCGACGCAGCGATCGGAGAGCTTGAGGCCATTGCTGCGCATGCACTGACGAACCGCCGGGCTCGACGGCGAATGCTGGCTGCAGAAAGAAAAATAGTCGCCGGCACAGGCCAACTTGACGCGAGCGGAGAAGGCGTCCGCTTCGCTATGTCCGCCGGCCAAAGCACCCAGGGCCAGAAAGGCCGTCAGGCCGGCGCGAGCAGTGAAAATGGCTGTGAGAGGGGTCATGGCACCAACTCCGGTTCGGGCTCGAGGGCGGCGGGTTGCCGCTGCTCAACTGGTGTCAGCTTGCCGCATCAAAGGGCACCCGGCTGTTCCACACGTAACGCGAACAGTCGAAACAGTTTTTATTTGGTACGCGCCCGAGCGGCGCACGGTTCGGCGGTAAACGCCGTTGGTTAATAAAAAAGACGCGGCCGTTCCCGGCCACGTCTTTGTCCTCACCGGCTCATAGTGAGTACTATTGATACGTGATCGTCTTGGCGGACGGCCAGACGACGCGGTAGCCGAAATCAACGATTGCCTCGTCGTTGGCGTCGACCTTCAAATCCCAGGCGAGAACGCCGCGTCGGTCGTCGACTTCAGATTTGGTCGGCGTCGATCGGCCGATGAGTTCGACTTTGATGTCGGCATTGTTCGAGACAGGGATCTGATCCAGAACGCTGACGGCCATCGTGCGTTCGTGCAGATTCTTGACGCTGATCTTGAACATGCGAACGTCGGTTCGAGACGTAGATATGAGACCCGTCTCGCCGCGCTTTTCTTCGACCAGCGAATGCTTGACGCGGATCAGGTCGTCAACGCCAAAACCGAGTTCGTGCTTTTCGCCCGGCGACAGAATCGGCAGCGCGCTGACGCCGACGAACGTACCGTCACGGAAGAGCGAAACGGGACCCGGCAGAAGGGGTGTTCCGTCCGGCGTCACGAGAGATGCATAAAGATAGGCCTTCGCATCCTCCCGGGGCACGGTTTTGATTCCCAGCGCGGGTTCGACCTTATCGGCGAGAAGCTGGACGCGCTTGGCCTCGCCCGTGTTGGGCACGCTTGAACGACCCGGCACGGCGAACACCGCCTGGAAGGGGGAAGCAATGACGCTGGCTTGCCGTACCGCGATCGGCGCGGGCGCGGCCGCCATGGCACGTTCGGCGGGGGCGTCCTGCATTGCTTCCGGCTCGGCCAATTTGCGCCTGAGTTGATCGACGTCGCCGGAACCGACACCGGCCACCGGACGCGGCGGTGGCGGAGGCTGGGGAAAATCGACAGTGATCGTGTTGAGGTCAGGGATAGCGGCACTCGCATTGGGTCGCGTCGTCGATAGGGTCAAGGCTGCGTTATCCCACATTTCACCGCTGTTCTGGCTGATTTCCGCGCGGCGGACGAGCGAGAGAGAGGGCGCCGTCGTCTTGTCGCCGGTTGAGAGCCGAGCGTCGTAGAGTGGCGTCCAGGAAGCACCCGCGACCTGATAACGGACAACCAGATCGGCATCGACCGGGGCCAGCGCTTCAAGGTGCACCTTCACCTCCGTGCGCTCCTCTTCGGTGGGCGACACGCCGGCAAGTTTCTTTTCCAGATCTTCGATCTGACGATCCAACGCGCGCATCTTGACCTGCGCGTCAACGGCGTTGCGCTGCGCTTCCAGACTCCCTGTGGCGATCGTCGTCAATATTTGTGACCAGTCTTCGCTGCGCTCTGCGCCTTGCGAGGGAGCCGGACGCGTCGGCAACTGACTGAGATTACCGATGAGGGCTTTTTGCGCGTCGGCGGCCTGCATCTGAGCTTCCGCCGCGCTGCGCTGGTCGCGCAGAATGACGATCTCGTCCTCGATCCGGCGGCGCTCGCTGGCCGCGACGACGGCATCCGTGCTCGGCACCATCAAGCGGCGGCTGTCGACTGACCCGATCTCCAGCTTGCCCGTGGCGAGGCCTTCGACGCGAATGGAACTTGCGACTGCGTCGGCTGGAATGTCGGACAGGACGACCGTTTGCATGCCCTTCTCAAGTCTGATCTTGGCGACGCGGCTAACTTCGGCCCCTTGCGGAAAGATCGTAACCGCGTCGACGCGCGACTGGGCCGGAACGTCGGCGGCGTATGCAGAACCAGGCCAAGCGAGGAACAGAGCGGAAAAGACAAAGCGGCGCATGGGCGAGTTCCTGACTGACGGTTGCCATCGATCGTGCCGGGCCGGGCGGGGACCCTCACCAAGGCTGGTGATGGCGCAACAGGACCGAATTATGGCTGAGGGCGGACAAACAAGCCGCTAGGGACCGACAGGTGTCACTGTCGGGGCCGCGGCTCGGACCACGCTGTACGCCCAATCGAGCCACGGCAGAAGCGCTGTGACGTCGGCGGCGTCGACCGTCGGCCCGGTCCAGATTCTTGAGACCCGGCGGCGCGAAGCGGTGTCCGGCGATGTCAAATGCCGCGCCCTCGGCTTCCAGGCATGCCGCCATTGCAGCCACGAAGCGGCGCTGAGCCTGATCGTCAAGCTGGCAGAATGCCGGATCGGCGATCGAAATGACGACCGAAGACAGGGAACGGGTCGCCGGATCAGCGACCGGATCGAGGGCCCAATCGGACGCGGCCAGCCAATTCCAAACAATGGATGCGTTGCGCCCGGCGCGTGCGCGCAGACCCGCGTCGGCGCCAGCAGCTTCGGCCCAGGCCACGGCCCGACGGCAATCTTCAACGCACAGCATCGATGGCGTATTGATCGTCTGACCGTTGAAAAGGGCTTCGTCGATCTTGCCCTCATAAGCGAAGCGGAAAAGTTTAGGGACGGGCCAGGGCGGCGTATAGGTGACGGCGCGCTCGACCGCGCGCGGTGACAGAATCAGTACGCCGTGGGCGGCCTCGCCTCCGAGACACTTTTGCCAAGAGAACGTCGTCACATCGAGTTTCGACCAATCCATGGGCTGGGCAAATACGGCTGATGTGGCGTCGCAAAAGGTCAGTCCTTGGCGATCGTTTGAAATCCAATCGTAATTTGGAATGCGAACCCCAGACGTGGTGCCGTTGGCTGTAAAGATGATGTCGCGCGAGACGGCGGCTCGGGTGAGGTCCGGCAGATGGCCAAATGGGGCGTCATGGATGATGGCATCGCGAAGCTGCAACTCTTCGATGACGTCGCGGACCCAGAGACGGCCAAAAACGTCCCAGGCGAAGACGTCAATGCCGCGCGCCCCGAGCAGCGACCACATCGCCATTTCGAAGGCGCCGGTGTCGGAGCCCGGCACAATGGCCAGCCGATAGTCGCGCGGCAGCTGCAACAGCCGATGCAAAGCTGCAATGAGATCAGCCAGTGCGGCGCGCCCATCGGCCGAGCGGTGCGAGCGGCCGAGCAATGTTGCGTCCAGCCAGGACGGGGACCATCCCGGCGGCTTGGCGCACGGGCCACTGGAGAAGAACGGCCGCGCAGGCTTGATCGGCGGTTTGGCGATGCCGGACATGTTGGACAGCGTTGTTTGTGTTGTACCGGGCGATCCCGCAGCGGTGGAGCGCAGACTGGCGCGGCCACACGCCTCCGTCAACCCCGACTACACGCATGAAAAAGGGCGGCTTCCGCCGGAAGCCGCCTTTCAGATGTGAGGACAATGCCGGATCTCAGTTCAGGTCGAGACGAATACCCGTGCGCAGCTGATGCTGGCCGACGTCCTTAATCTCGATGCGGCTGTTGCCGCTCAGCACTTCGCTGTCCACGGTCAAACCGCCGTTCTGCCACATGTAGCGATAGCCGGTGTCCCACTTGATGCTCTCGGTCAACTGAACAGCGACGCCGGCCATGACAGCGGCTGCGACATCCCACGACTTCTTCGTCGTCGTGCCTTCGGTGATGGTCGATGTATCGGGCAAGGTATTATCGCCGCAATCGCGCGCCGGAGCTGAAACGTTCGAGAGGCTTGAGCATTGGGCAAACTCCGACGCTGTGCGCGTCAGCTGCCGGTAGGTGACGCCGACACCGGCGCCTACATAGGGCGTGAAACGGGTGCTGTTGCGAAAGTCGTAATAGAAATTGAGCATGCCGATATCCTGCTCGAAGTCGACCTTCTCCTGCCGCTGCACCGCATAGGTGACAATGTCGGGGGACCCAAGTCCAACTTCGGCCGTCAGCACTTGATCGTAATCCTGATTGCCAGGGCCGATATCGGCGCGGGTCGAGAGTTCGACGGCGATTTCCGCTCGGATGGACGGGGTGATGTAGCGACCGGCACCGATGCTGCCGAATTCGATCGGTTCGACGTCGTCGATATCGCGGGACGTCATTGGCGTGTCGAGTTCGTCGAGGTCGCCGTTCGCCATCCACGAGGCGCCCGTATCGAAACGAACGTAGTAATCAGCGTCATAGACGGGGATTGGGGCCGGCGCGGGAACAGGCACGGCGGCGGCATAGGGATCTCTGACGCCGGTGTAGATCACGTCGCCACCGGCGACAGCGGGGCTGACCGCGGCTATGGCGATCGAGGCAGCAACTATCAGGCGCGCACGATTGGTCTGCATAATCTTCGTCCCCTCAACGGAATCGCGGGGCAACCGCGCTCCGGCTAACCGGTCCTGCCGGCGGGGAGGTCGAAACCGATTTGATCTCCGGCCACTCTCAAGACATCCAGGGCCTGCAGCCGGAACAAGGGGGCTGCCGCCAGACGCACACAGGAACCCGGACAACGCATCTCTCAAATGACCCGATGATCGGTTGCCGAACTGGCCCCGTCGGGTCAATCCGGGCTCTTTATCAAAGCCCGGATTTTTCTTCTTCGTCTCACGGGCGAAGCCGAGACCCCGCCCAATTCAAACAGCGCGAGCCTTTATGGCTCAGCGGAAATCGTAACGCAGGCCGACGCGGAACTCGTGGGCGCGTATGGCTTCAACGGTCGGATCCTCGGCCACCGGCACGGTCGTGACGATCGGCCCGGTGGCGACTTCGCCGAGGTAGAGGAAGCGGTAGCCGACATCGAGATAGAGGTTGCGTCCGCTGTCCACGGTGACTGGACCGTCTTTCGAACTGCCGCCGACGACCGACTGGCCGCCGCGAATCTTGGTCGTAAAGCCCGCCATGACGGCGCCCGCGACATGCGTTTCGTCGCCTTCTTCGATCGTCCCGGTACAGCCGCAGGTGCTGGTGGCAATGCCGGCGGTCGTCTGATTGTAGGTTACGCCGAGGCCGACGCCGATGTAGGGCGAGAAACGGCCACCGCGATTGAAATCGTAATAGAGGTTGAACAGCACCACATCGCTTTCGATCCCAAAGCTGCGCTCGCCATCGAGGGCGGCATAGTGGTCAAGAAGCGTGCCGCTGGCGTCGGCTTCAAAGCGATGGTCATAGGTGACGTCGCCGCGGATGGTGGGCGTAAAGTAGTAGCCAATGCCGCCGCCGAGGGTCCAGGTGCTTTCGATTTCCTCGTCAACGAGATCGTAGATGCCGAGTTCGGTCATGTCCGGATCGTCGTGCACCGCGTAGCCGCCGTCGATGCGCGCATACCACGACGGGCCGGCGGAAAGCGGCGCTTCATAGCCGACGTCCTTCATGCCGTTTCCGTACAGGTCAGCCGCCCTTGCGGGCGCGGCGGCGGAGGCCAGCGCAGCGCAACCGATCAATAGGGCGGCACGCGAAATCATGAGCGAATTCCCTGCTTCGAACTCACGGCGTCCACGGGTGTGGAAGCGCGCGACTTGTCCTTCACCAGAGAAAATGCCGGATAAGACTTAAGGGACACTTAATCAGCGCAGCAAAATGAAACGCCGCCGTCAGAACCGACGGCGGCGGAAAGCGTAAAGCAAAGGTTAAGACCCGTTAGGCGGCCTGGGCCGCGATTTTCACGGCATCGACAATGTCGCCGACGACGGCGTTGACAAGCGTCTCGTCATCGCCCTCGGCCATGACCCGGATTACGGGCTCGGTTCCCGACGGACGGATAACGATGCGGCCCTTTTCTCCAAGCTTCAATTGAGCTCCTTCGATTGCCTTGCGCACACGCTTGTCTTCCAGCGGCTTGCCGCTGGCATAGCGGACGTTCTTCAAGACTTGCGGCAATGGCGTGAAGCGAGCGCAAACTTCCGACACGGGTTTGCCCGTCGCCACGACGCAGGCGAGGACCTGCAAAGCAGAGACAAGACCGTCGCCAGTCGTCGTGAAGTCGGACAGAACGATGTGGCCGGACTGCTCGCCACCGACGTTATAGCCGTGCTTGCGCATGTGCTCGACGACATAGCGGTCGCCGACGGGTGTGCGCACCAGACCGAGGCCTTGTGCTTTCAGATAGCGTTCAAGTCCAAGGTTGCTCATCACGGTCGCGACGACGCCACCGGCGGACAGCTTGCCGCGTCGATGCCAGCTTTCGGCAATCACCGCCATGAGCTGGTCTCCGTCAACGATCTGTCCCTTCTCGTCCACGATCACGACGCGATCGGCATCGCCATCCAGCGCAATACCAATATCAGCGCGGAATTCCTTCACCTTCTGGACGAGTTGATAGGGAGATGTCGAGCCACACTTATCATTGATGTTGCAGCCATTCGGCTCAACGCCGATCTTGATGACCTCGGCGCCCAATTCCCAGAGTGCCTCGGGGGCAACCTTGTAGGCGGCGCCATTGGCGCAGTCGATCACGATGCGCAAGCCGGTCAATTTCAGGTTTTTCGGCAGCGTGCGCTTGGCGAATTCGATGTAGCGCTCCTGCGCGCTTTCGACCCTCTGCGCGCGGCCGATATTCCCGGCCGAGGCGAGCATGGTGCGGCTGTCGGCTTCGATCAGTCGCTCAATTTCCAACTCCATGTCGTCGGAGAGTTTGTAGCCATCGGGATCAAACAGCTTGATACCGTTGTCTTCGTATTTGTTGTGAGAGGCCGAGATCATGACGCCAATGTCAGCACGCAACGAGCGCGTCAGCATGGCCACGGCGGGAGTCGGCATGGGACCGAGGAGGAATACGTCAACGCCAACGGAGGTGAAGCCCGACATCAGCGCGGCTTCGAGCATATAGCCGGACAACCGCGTGTCCTTGCCGATGACGACGCGATGACGGTGCGAACCTGTCTGGAAGAGCTTGCCGGCGGCCATGCCCACCTTCAGCGCCACTTCGGAGGTCATGGGGTGGGTGTTGGCCAGACCGCGAATGCCATCGGTGCCGAAGTAACGGCGCGTCATGATTTGCAAGCTCCCTCGTTCCGGCCTGCGCGGCCGCGTTTTTTTACCGACACCTGGCGGGGCACACTATAGATTGGGCCGCCTGTCTTGTCGCGAGACGGTCCGGGAACGCTGATCGAACTCTGTGTGCAAGCAATCCTTACACCGCTGCGGCATCCGCGTATCGTGAAAGCGGTCAGCACCCCGATCCAGCGGCGGGAATTGGCGGCTGACCGGAGTGCAGGAATCAGATCATAGCAATCTCTGGCGCTGCGGTAAGCAGCGGCGTGCAATGGTTGTTTATGAGGAATTCCATGGCTCATTTCCTGTCCGTCGCCAATCGCAAGGGTGGGGTCGGCAAATCGACGACGGCGGTCATGCTGGCGCACGCGTTTGCGGCCTGGGGTGGAAAGCGCGTGCTGGTCATGGATCTCGACAGCCAGTGCAACGCGTCACTGATCCTGATGGGCGGCGAAGCCTGGTCGGCAGCGCGCAAGAAGGGGTTGACCATCTCGGACTACTTCTTTGACCTCTTCGACGAGACCTACCCCGAACCGCGGGACTTTCTGGCGCATAATGTCGGAGATGTCCGGCAAGCGTCGGGCAAGCCCCTGCCCATTTCCCTGCTGCCCGGCTCGCTGATGCTGGAGGACGTGCAAGGCGAACTTTATGTCAAGGAAGCGCGTCAGTCGAAAGACCCCGATGTCGTCGCGCAGCGGGTGCGCGGGCGGCTGGAGCGGCTGCTACGGCGGTTTGAGCAAAGCTATGACGTTGTCATTCTGGATTGTCCGCCGGGCCTGTCGTTTGCAGCCCTGGCGGCGCTGAAAATCGCCGACCGGGTGATCGTGCCGTTCCGGCCCGATTACGTATCGCAACTCGCCGTCGACCGGATCGCGCTGCTGATCGAAGAAATGAGAAGTGAAGCGGACTTGGCCGGGCTGCCGCTTTCGGAGCGTCGTTATGCGTGCCTGGCCAACGGCGTCCGCCCGACCGGCAAGGACCGGCTGCTGATCGAGGAAATCGGCCTGCTGCATCCAATGCTCGGAACGCAGATCCCTCATTCGGACGCCATCGCCAATGCCTTCGACTGGGAAGCGCAAGGCAAAACGATTGAAGAGAAGTACGGCGCCGGTGCGGGGCCGCTGAAGACGCTCTATGATGAAGTCGCGCAGGGTCTCCACATGCAACGCGCGGCTTGAGGACGATCAACATGGGCAAGGCCACCCGATCCCTTTCCGGAGCGAGCCAGAAGAAGTATTTCCGTGATCTGTTTCAATCCGCCGATGGCGTGACGGCCGAGGGCGCAGAGGTTCTGACTGACATCTGCGAGCGTGAAATCGCGCAGGTACGTGTCCGGCTGCCGATCCCCGAACGGGGACGAAAGAACCGGGCCGCCAAAGCCAAAGTTGCCGATCCGGTCGCGGCGGCGGCGTCCGCCGTATCGGACAGCACTCAATCCGGCTTCGATCCGTTCGCCTTCAGTGTCGTGGTTGTGGTCACGAAGGAGGGTCGAGAAGGCCTCGCCCGCAAGCTCGAGGCGATCGCGTCGCCTGATGATCTGCGCCAGCTGGCCAAGGCGCAGCATGTCGCCTTGCCCGACGGCAGTCCGACAATCGATGAACTGCGCGCTGCCATCATCGAGGGCGCCTTGCAGCGCGTTGCCAATCGCAAGGCGGCCGCGAGCTAG
This sequence comes from uncultured Alphaproteobacteria bacterium, assembly GCA_963742405.1. Taxonomy (GTDB): domain Bacteria; phylum Pseudomonadota; class Alphaproteobacteria; order Rhizobiales; family Hyphomicrobiaceae; genus JAGVSR01. The sequence continues at coordinate 167,897 of CAVUMB010000007.1, read as the reverse complement.
CCGAGACCCGCCTCTGTTCCGCGCATGATGGCTTGCCACACGCGCACGGCCTGGACTGTGTCGGCGACATCATGCACCCGCACGATCTGCACTCCTTGTGCAATCGCGGAGAGCGCGGCGGCAATCGAGCCCGGTACGCGCTGGTTCGCAGCTTCCACGTTGCACAGCTGCCCAATCAGCTTCTTGCGCGAGGCGCCGAGCAGAACCGGTACGCCTAGGCCATGATAAAGGCTCATCGCCTGCAGGACCGCGACGTTGTGCTGGAGGTGCTTACCGAAGCCGATGCCGGGATCGACAACGATCCTGTCGCGCGAGATGCCGACTTCTTCGCAGGCCGTGATGCGCTCGGCGAGGAAGTCGAATACGTCGAGTACGACGTCACGATATTGCGGATTGACGTTCATCGTCTTGGGGTCGCCCTGGGCGTGCATCAACATGATCGGCTTGCCGGTTTCGGCGGCCGCGGCGAGCGCATCGGGATCATGCGTCAGGGCAGAAACGTCGTTGAGAATGTCGGCCCCGGCTGCAGCGGCGCGACGCATGACTTCAGCCTTGCGGGTGTCGATGGAAATCTTGGCCGACGTGCGCGCCCGCAAACCCTCCAGAACAGGCATGACGCGGCGCAGCTCCTCGTCGAGGGGCACAGCGTCCGATCCCGGGCGGGTGCTTTCGCCGCCGATGTCGAGGATGTCGGCGCCTTCATCGGCCAGTCGCAACCCATGATCGATGGCTGAGCGAACGTTGGCGAAGCGGCCGCCGTCGGAAAAGCTGTCAGGCGTCACATTGACGATACCCATGATGCGCGGGCGGTCCATGGATAGGCCGGCGTAAGCAGGCCGTAGCTCCACGAGATTATCGAACGTTTGCCACATCTCCTCGCCGTGGAAGGGGGGATGATACCAGTCCTGATTGGCAAAACCGTACGTGCCCTCGGCCGGGATGAGCTGCACGCGTTTGGCGGGTTCAGCTTCGGCATCGATGAGTTCGACGTCGGCGAAGCCCAGATCGCTGCGGCCGCAAAGTTTCTCCTGGGCGCCGGATTGGCCGCGGTCTAGGCGACTGTGATCGTAGGCCACCGACACGATGGGGCGGAGATAAAAGCGGCGCGTCACGACCCTCTCCCACACAAATGCGAAACAGCCCCCAGCGAGGTGGGGGCTGCTTTTGTGTCGTGTCTTTTGCGCCCGGGATCAAGCGCCCGTGCACAGCGCCGTCATCAACCCTGTGGTTGCGGGGCCATTCCACCGGCGTCCGGCTCTTCGCGCGGCTTGGAACGGCCGGCCGTCGGAACGGCCGTACCAGCCGTACCCTTAGAGCCGTCGTTATCGTCGCGACGCACGATATTTTCGCCGCGCATGAGCGCCTTGACTTCTTCACCCGACAGAGTTTCGAACTCGAGCAAGCCCTTAGCCACGCGATGCAGCGCGTCGATCTTGTCGTGCAGGATTTCGCGCGCCTTCTGTTCACCGGTCGTGATGAGATTGCGGATCTCCTGATCGATCAACTTGGCGGTGTCATCGGACAAGTTTTTCGACTGCGTCACGGAGTGACCAAGGAAGACTTCCTGTTCGTTGCCGTTGTAGCGAACGCGGCCGAGCTTATCGGACATGCCCCATTCCATGATCATGGCGCGGGCGAGCTGCGTCGCCATCTGGATGTCGCCGGTGGCGCCATTAGTCACGTTGTCGGGTCCGCCGAGAATGATTTCGGCTTCACGACCGCCAAACAGTACCGCCAACCGTGCTTCGCACCAGGCGCGCGTACGGCTGTAACGATCCCCTTCCGGCAAGTTCATGGTGACGCCCAAAGCGCGTCCGCGCGGGATGATCGTCACTTTGTGCAGCGGATCGTATGGCACCAGAAGTCCGACGATGGCGTGACCTGCTTCGTGGTAAGCGGTGTTGCGCTTTTCTTCGTCGCTCATGACCATCGAACGGCGTTCGGCGCCCATCATCACCTTGTCTTTGGCGTCCTCGAATTCCTGCTGGGTCACGAGACGCTTGTTGCGACGCGCGGCAAGCAGGGCAGCCTCGTTGACGAGATTTGCAAGATCAGCGCCGGAAAATCCGGGGCAGCCACGGGCAATCGTCTTGGCATCCACGTCAGGAGCCAGCGGCACCTTCTTCATGTGAACCCGCAGGATCTTTTCGCGGCCTACCACATCGGGATTGGGCACGGTGATTTGACGGTCAAAGCGGCCGGGCCGCAGCAGCGCCGGGTCGAGTACGTCGGGACGGTTGGTTGCCGCGATGACGATAATGCCTTCGTTGGCTTCAAAGCCGTCCATCTCGACGAGCAACTGGTTCAACGTCTGCTCGCGTTCATCGTTGCCGCCGCCGAGACCAGCGCCGCGATGACGGCCCACGGCATCGATTTCGTCGATGAAGATGATGCACGGAGCATTCTTCTTCGCCTGTTCGAACATGTCGCGGACGCGCGAGGCACCGACGCCAACGAACATTTCGACGAAGTCGGAACCGGAGATCGTAAAGAACGGCACATTGGCTTCGCCAGCGACCGCGCGGGCGATGAGCGTTTTACCGGTTCCCGGCGGGCCGACGAGGAGCGCACCGCGAGGAATGCGGCCGCCTAAACGTTGAAACTTCTGCGGGTCGCGCAGGAACTCGACGATTTCTTCCAGATCAGATTTGGCTTCATCAACGCCGGCGACATCATCAAACGTGATACGGCCCTGACGTTCGGTGAGAAGCTTGGCGCGGCTCTTGCCAAAGCCCATGGCGCGGCCCGAACCCGATTGCATCTGGCGCATGAAGAATACCCAGACACCAATCAGCAGCAGCATCGGGAACCAGTTGAGCAATACGCTCATCAGCGACGGCACATCCTCATCGGATGGCCGAGCCTTGAACTTGATCCCTTTTTTCTCGAGGCGTTCGACGAGCATCCGATCGTCGGGTGCGTAGGTCGTGAACTGCTGGCCACCGTCGGTCAGCGAGCCAAAAATGCGGTTGCCCGCAATGGTCACGTCCGCGACGCGGCCGCTATCCACGGCGGCGATGAATTCCGAATATGTAATCTCGTTGCCGCGGCCTTTTTGCGCCGGGCTATTGAACAGATTGAAGAGCGCCGCGAGCAGCACGAGCACGGCTACCCAGATCGCAAGCTTCTGAAAGTTGGGGTTCATCGAGCGTCCTATCGGGCCGCGGTTGAAGGCCGCTGGCCGTTGGTGGAGGGTCCCGGTGTCGAAACCAGCCCCCCAGTCGAGTGGTTAAGATAGGGGGAGGGGCAGGTTTTGCCAAGGCTAGGCAGCATGAGGCCAAAAACGTTCCGAATGAATTAGTTTACGGGCACCGGCGCAATCCGATCCTTGCTTTCGCAAATATGCTTACGACCGGCCCAAGTGTCCGGCGAAAATGAAGCTCGCTTCGACAAGTGGCGGCGAACCCAGATCAGCACCCATATGCGGCGATAATCCGCCAATGAGAAGGAGATGATCGCCGGACCAGACGGCAGGCAGCGTTGCAGCTGCACGCAACGGCGGCATCGTGCTCGATGTTTGCCGCAGCCGTCCGATCGAAGCGCGATCAAGCGGCCGCACCATGACCGGCGCCGACGCTGTAGCAAGTCGAATAACAAATCGGCGGTCCCACGTCGCTTGTTCGCCGGGCTCAAGTCGAATAGGGGACAGATCGGCCCGTCCACGTTCGCGAAAGACGCGAATTTGACGCCGGCAAGCGCGGATTTCACATCCTCCCAGTGTCACTTGAACGGCTGTTTGCGTCGACATGGCGCGCACCAGCCGTTCGATCTCAGCCAATTGCGCGGGCGGCGAGGCCCCGCCAAACATCGCCAGGATGCGTGCGGTCAAGCGCACGCGGATCTCTTCGGGAGCATCGGCAAACAGCGCGCCGTCGCAGGAGGCATAGGCACCGGCGTGGCTGTCTAATGCAGCGGCCTGGAGAGCGTCTGTGGCCGCTTCGAGGGCGTCGACAGCGCGACGCTGGCGGACGGCCGCGAGCGCCACCATGTCGGGGGTCAACCCGAGGCCCGCAAGAACAGCATCGGCGTCGCGCAGGCGAATGCGCTCGAAGCGGCGGTCGGCGTTGCTCGGGTCGTCGAACCAGACAATGCCGCTGGCGCCCAGAAACGAGCGCAAGGCGCGCCGCGATACACCGAGCAAGGGGCGGGCGAGCACGACGTTGGGAAAAGGCGTCAGCGGGCGCTCGGGACGCATCGCCTGCAAACCATCAGGTCCACTGCCGCGCGCCAGTCGCATGAGAAGTGTTTCGGCCTGATCTTCGCGCGTGTGAGCGGTTACGACGGCGCAGCGCCCGATACCGGTTGTGACCGCGCATTCACCGAGCAAACGGTAGCGCATCCGGCGCGCCTCTGCTTGGACACCGCGGGTCGGTTTCTGCCCGCTCCACGTCAGAACGCGGGATTGGAAGCCGAGAGAGTGCGCTGCCGCTGTCACGCTTTCGGCCTCGCTGCGCGAACCAGACCTGAGACCGTGGTTCACCGTTGCGACCAGAATATCAGGCGCGGAGCTGCCGAGCGATGCCCTCCACCGCGCGACCAAGTGCATCAACGCAACGCTGTCAGAACCGCCGGAAACCGCAAGAACCAGCCGGGGAAACGCGATCAGTTGCTGCAAGAGCGCTGCGATCTCGTCGGTCTTGGGTGTCCACAGCTCACTCATTCACGTCTCTGCCGTCGTGGTCTTCAGGGGCAACCGATGCGCTGGCGCTCGCTATCAGCCTTGCTTTTCAGGTGCGGCGGGGCGCTCGGATACTTGCCGGAAATCTGGCCGAGCACGCCACAGGCGTCCGGCTTCTTGCCCAGCGCCGCCAGCGCCATACCGCGCTTCAGCATGCTATCGGGGGCCTTGGGGCTGTTGCCGTAGGCCTGCGTTACGAGATCGAACGCTTCGGCAGCGTCGGCGTAATTGCGCTGCACGTAATGCGTTTCACCCAACCAATAAAGCGCATTGGGTACCAGTGAATCGCGCGGGTAGGCTTTGAGGAAGTCGGTGAAACCGGCTTGGGCGGCGCCGTATTCCTGCTGCAGCAAAAACCCGTACGCGCGCTCATAGGCCTGCTTGGGATCACCGGCCGGCTGCGGATCTGTTGTTGCATAGGCTGGAGCCGAAACCGGTGCTTCAGCCGGCGAAACGCGTTCGTTGGACGGCGGCGGCAGCGGCGCCGGCGCAACGGCCCGCTCTTGCGCCAAGAGACCGCCGATGGGATCGCCTTCGCCGGAATTGACCGTGGTCGAGCCGAATGTGGACGGCGACCCGATCGAAGGTGGTGGCGCGGCTGAATAGGCCGGTGCAGGGCTGCGACCGGTTTGGATCTGTTCGATCTGTGAGGCGAGCGCGCGGATCTGGGTTTCCAGAGCTTCAATTCGGGCATTGTCCGCACCGCCGCCGCCGACCGGTGCGACGACACGCGGGGCCGGCGAGGCGCCGCCGGAACGTGCCAGCGATTCGAGTGTGCCGATCACGACCTGCATGTCGACGAGCTGCTCTTCGAGTTGCTGCACGCGACGGCGCAATTCGGAATCGCCCGAGGATGCGCCCGCCACAACCGCCTTGGCCTTGCCAGCGGCAGCCGTTGCGTCCGCCGGCGCTTGCGCGTTAACCAGCGATCCGGAGACGCAGATGGCCACGATCGCAATCGTCAGCCTGAAATACCCCATCGATGTTGTGTCCGCCCGCACGGCCTTGCCTCACTTCTGGGCTCATTATTTTACGCGAATTCGGGCCTCATTCTGGGGACAGGTCCCCGATTGCCCCGTCCACTCCTAATACGCCAGCGGCCGAGAACCAACCCATACCGCGATCTTTGCCCAGAAGATCGATATCGTCTTCACGGGAGGCGAGGGCTGATCCGCGCGTCGGAGGACGGCAATTCCGTAACGCGCTGCACGGTCAGCACGGTCACTGCCCGCCGATTCTGCGCCGCGCAATCGGCCGTGGCGCAGGTTGCGATAGGGCGTGCCTTGCCTTGAGGCGAGATGGCAAGCCGTTCCGGTGCGACGCCCTCCTCTATCAGGCGACGGAAGACTGCATCAGCGCGGTCGGCGGCGAGCCGATCGACACCGGCGGGGTCGAGGGAAGGATCGTCGGCGTGCCCTTCCACGACAGCTGATAAACTGTCGTTGCGCTTTAGCCAGCGAGCTTGTGCGGCCAGAACGGAACGGGCGCGCGACCCCAGTTCGGCACTGCGTGCGGCGAAGAAAACACGATCCCCCGCCTCAAGCATGAAACTGTCTTCAATCCGGCCGCCTATAGACCTTGGCGTTGTGACCCATTTGGCGGTCACCGGCACCGGCGCGGCCGGCGGTTCCAGCGTCGCTGCTGTCTCGGCTGGCGCTACGGGCGGGACCGCCTTGCTGTCCAGTTGATACAGTTCCGAAAGATGACGACGCGCTTCCGGCACCGAAGGATGGCGCGGATCGCGAACCACGAACAGTTCCAACAGGCGGCGGGCCTCATCAAAATGCGCGGCTTGCAATTCCGTAATCGCAGCGGCGAAGAGTGCGTCGGGCGTGCGAGGATCGTCAGGTGCTGCTTGTGGCACAAGCCCGTCGGGCAACGTTTCGATCAAATCAAGAGTGGATCTTGGGGCTGAGCGTCCGGCACATCTTGCGCCGTTGCGGCACCCGACAGCGCAATTCCAAGTGCGATTGCCGATACCAGCGCAATAAAACCGCTGTGGCGAATGACTGCCGCACTGCACCGCCCATCAGCCCGTCGCAATGTCGCGCACTCGGTCATGCGAAACCTTCCTGTCGCCCACATCGAAGGATTGCCCGAGCATTGGGGCTAAACTTTGCCTATTGCCGATCAGAAGGGCCACACGGGGGCGACAAAACCGAGCTTGAACGATGCGGCCGAAGCAGGCCATCGCAAGCGAACGCGCGGTTTCGAAATTAAGACGCGACTCGGCTGTTCAAGACGGTCTGCGCGCGGCGATTCTGTGCCCAGCAGGAGATGTCATCGCAAACTGCAACGGGGCGTTCCTTGCCGTATGAGATCGTGCGCATGCGCGCGGCGGGAATGCCCGCGGACGCGAGATATGTTCGAACGGCGGTGGCGCGGCGGGCGCCGAGGGCGATGTTGTACTCGCGCGTGCCGCGCTCGTCGGCGTGACCTTCGACAGTGATTGTGAAGGCGGGATACTGCTTCAGCCACTGCGCTTGCTTCGCGAGCGTGGTCTGAGCCTCCGGCGTCAGGTCGGAGCTATCAGACGAAAAATAGACGATGTCGCCGGCATTGATCGTGAAGTCACGGGGCGTGCCGGGGACCACGGGCCCTTTGCCATCCGGCCCGAGGCTGGCACCATCCGGACTGGTTTCCTTGTTGGCGCAGCCGGCGACCGACAGGGCGCATAGCCCCACCATAAGGAGGCGAGCAAACCCGCTACAAAAGGAGTGGACCGTCATCATCGACCTCATCGCGCTCGTCCGAAGGCGCTGGCGCCTTGCCATCGGGAGTGGGCTTCTCACACGCCTGCCGCGGCGCGAGGGGTAAGCCCGCTAAAGCTCGTTGCCATAAACTCGTTGCCATTCAAATGTGGCGTTACGAGGGGAATTTCCACCTGGACGCGTCCACGGCGGGTCAGCTTGTGTTTGAAAATACTTAGCCTGTCTCAACCCTGTCGCACACCGGCAGTGCTGTCGCATCGGCCGAACCAGTCGATAACCCTGGGGAAAAGGCCACGCCGTTGACAACAGGCAACGCTTGCGGCGACGGTCTCTGGCCGAAACTCACCCCTTCACACATGCACGTGGCGATCGGTTCGAAAGTCGATCGATAGATTTGTCCGAATCAGCGTGACCCAAAAAAGAGAAAGACCGAATTGCAGACGCGTGAGCGCAAGCAATCCGGTCTTAATCTCACGATCGTCCGGCTCGTTAGAACCGGATAGACCCCAGAAATCTCTTAGCGAGCTTCCGAAGCGACCGGCAGGTCAGCGCCGAGCTTCATCGGAGCAGCTTCTTCACGGCGGCAAGCACCGAGAGCAACGGCCACGATAGCGGCAGCGAGAACGATAGCGCCCTTCATAGTCTTTCTCCTGTAGTGTCCCAGAAAATCCGGGAGGGATTAGCGAGCCACTTCCGTGGCGGCCGGAACCTCGGCACCGAGCTTCATCGGTGCCGCTTCTTCGCGACGGCAGGCGCCTAGAGCAACAGCTACTAAAGCAGCGGAGAGAACGATCAGCCCCTTGATACCCTGCATAACGATCTCCTGTTGCGTTCAACGTCTAACCACATACTTGGGTACCGGCATGGGGGTTTTCGATCAAGAACGGAGGCGCCTAACGAACTGTTTTTGACCCCAGTAGATGCGAAAATACCACGCCGTGGTTCATGCTCCTCACGCTTAAATCTTCGCGACTGCGAAATGATCTAACCTGCGGAACGTACGCATAAAATTGCCGAAGCGGATGGGCTGCGGCAGTGGGTTAAAAGTGCCCGAAATTCGTTAAAGTGAGGTTAAGCCGTGTCTCAGTTCAGGAGCGGCGACCAGGCCGGATCGGACGCAAACGACGGTGTCGGGATCACCCGTTCGTTGTAACCGGTGATGTCGACCGAATAGATTCGGGCTCCGTTATTGTTGCCCTGGCCTTCACGGAAGAACATCACAACGCGCCCGTTGGGCGACCAGGTTGGTCCCTCATTATGGAAGCCTTCGGTGAGCACGCGCTCGCCGGATCCGTCGGGGCGCATAACCCCAATGAGGAAACGCCCCGATAGTTGCTTCGTAAAGGCAATGTAATCACCGCGCGGCGACCATACAGGGGTCGAGTACCGGCCTTCGCCATAGCTGAGACGGCGCGCACCGGAGCCATCGGAATTCATCAGGTAAAGCTGTTGAGTGCCCTCACGATCACTCTCAAAGGCGATCTGCTTGCCGTCGGGCGAATAGCTGGGGCCGGTGTCGATCGCATCTGTCTGGGTCAGGCGGCGGGTCTGGCGCGTGCGCAGATCCATTTCAAAGAGCGAACTCGAACCTTCCGACTGCATCGAAAAGATCACGCGCTGGCCGTCTGGCGAAAATCGCGGCGCAAAGGTCATCCCTGGGAATTCGCCGACAACTTCGCGTTGCATCGTCTCCAGATTGAGCAGGAAAACCCGCGGTTGATCGCGGGTATAGGACATGAAGGTGATTTCATTGCGCGTGGGCGAAAATCGCGGCGTCAGCACGATCTCCGAGCCCTTCGAGAGGACGCGCACATTGGCGCCATCCTGATCCATGATAGCCAGCCGTTTGACGCGCTTCTCCTTGGGACCGGTTTCGTCGACGAACACCACGCGGCTGTCGAAGTAGCCTTTTTCCCCGGTCAGTCGCTCGTAGATCTGGTCGGCGATGATGTGTCCGACGCGGCGCCAATTCGCTTCCGCCGTCGCAAACCGCTGACCGGCGAGCTGTTTGCCGGTCGCCACATCCCAAAGGCGGAATTCCGAGGACAGTCGCCCACTGGCATCGCGCGTGACGCGCCCGACCGTCAAAGCATCGGCACCTATGGAGCGCCAATCAACCATGCGCGGGGGAGCATTGATGTCGCGAACGGCTTCCAAAAATGAGGCGCGGTCCAGTGGTTTGAAAAGCCCGGAACTTTCCAGGTCATTGGCGACGACGTTGGAGATCTCGGTGGCGAGTTGCGGATTGTCGCCGACGAACTCCGGAATGGCGATCGGGATTGGGGACAGCGAACCCTCCGATTGCCGCCCGGTCAGCTGCGCCGACGCTGGCCACACTGCCACTATCGCGAGCAGTCCTGAAAGCAGCACAATTCCGGAGCGTCGCAGCGGCAATGCCGCGGGGCAAAATTGGCGGAGCAAGAGCGACGTCGGCGCAAATGTGGTCATGAATTCCGTCATCTGATGGGCAGCGGCATGAAATGGGTGGCAGGGCCGTCGTTATGTGCGAAGCGTTACAACTGCATGTGGCCCGCGAATAGGGTCAAAGCGCGGCAAACGCGGCGCGTCCGGTGTTAGAGCATACTGCTCGGGTCGAACTCCCAGATGATCTCTTTCCAACCGCTTTCATAGAGGTTGGGCGGGAGGTCATACGGCTGGCAGCCCTTCACGGCTCGCAATGCCGATTCTGTGGCAAGGGCCGCAAGGGGGCCGGACGCTGGTTTCTCGATCTTGGGATCGGCCTCCAGCGTTCCGTCCGGCCGCATTTTCCAGCGCAACGTCACGATCGGCGTTTCAGTACCGCCGCCGGCACCCGGCAGTCGCCAGCAACGAGCGATCTGGGTGCGCAACATTCCGCGCAGCAAATCTTGTTCCCGCACTGAAAGAACGGTGTCGTTGCCGGTCGCGGTGCCGGCCGTGGGCCCACGATAGTCCGTCGGCTTGGTGGGCTCGGAGGCACTCGCCGGAGCCCCTTTTTTCGTCGGATCCTTATCGAGAAGCGCGGCGAGGCGGTCGGACACCGTTGCCTGCTTTTTCTTCTCTTCTTCGTCCTTCTTGCGCTTTGCTTCGGCGGCTTTCTTTTTCGCGTCGTCGGCTTTTTTCTTCTGCTCGGCCTTCTTCTTCTCGTCGACCTTTTTCTTTTCTTCGTCAGCCTTCTTCTGCGCGTCTTCGGCCGCTTTCTTGTCTTCTTCCTGCTTTTTCAGCTCGTCCGGAGTGGGCCCCGGCGGGGGCGGTGGCGCCTCAGCGAGCTTCTCGGCAATTGCGTCAGGCTTGGCCGGTTCGGGTTTTGGCGGTTCGGGAGGTGGCGTCGCCTCAGCGGGCTTGGGCGGCTCGGGAGCAGGCTCGGGTTTTGCGGGTTCAGGTTCTGCCGGCGGTGTCGGTGCGAGGACAGGCTTCGGCTTGTCGGCCTCCTGCTTGGACTGAACATCGACGGGCTTTTCGCTCGCTTTGGCTTCCAGCTCTTTGGATGTTTCACTGCCCTGCTTCAGCCGCAGGAATTCGGACGGCGTGATCATCGCCACCGCGATCGGTTCGGGTTCTTCTCGGCGCAATTCAGGCGTCTGCTGGATGGCGAAGATCGACCAAGCCAGCAAGGCAGCATGCATCAGGATCGATATGGAGAGCCCGGCGCGCACCGCGGGTCTATCCTCCGTCCTCGACTTCGGTCACGAGCGAGACTTTCTTGAAACCGCCCGCGCTTATGCGGCCCATCACTTTCATGACGGTGCCGTAGTCGATCCCCTTGTCGCCGCGCACGTAGATCTGCTCATCAACGCCGTTTTTTGCGATCGCTTTCAGCTTTTCGGCAATTTCGGCCAGCGGCACCTTGGTTTCGCCAATGAAGGTTTCGCCAGTGCTGGAAACGGAGATCGTCAGTGGCTCTTTGGAGCTTTCAAGCTGTTTGCCTTGCGACTGCGGCAACTCGATGGGAACACCGACGGTCAGCATTGGAGCCGCGACCATGAAGATGATCAGCAGAACCAGCATCACATCGACCATCGGCGTGATGTTGATTTCGCTCATGGGCGCCTTACGGCTGCGGCGGCGGCGGCGTCCACCACCCCCACCGGCATTCATTTTGATACTGGCGCCCATGGCGGCCTAGCTCCTGACGTCGATCTGACGCGAGACGATCGCGGAAAACTCGTCCGCAAAAGCTTCGAGACGCTGGCTGATGGCGGCGCTGTCAGCAGAAAACTTATTGTAGAAAACAACCGCGGGAATGGCGGCGACCAGTCCGAGTGCGGTGGCAAAGAGCGCTTCGGCGATGCCGGGGGCGACGACGGCCAGGTTGGTGTTTTTTGAAATCGCGATGGCCTGGAAGCTCACCATGATGCCCCAGACGGTGCCAAACAAGCCAACGAAGGGCGCCGTCGATCCAACGGTGGCCAAGAACAACAACCGCCGGTCGAGACGTTCCATTTCGCGGCTGATCGTGACGTCCATGACTTTCTCGACGCGCATTTGAATGCCGCCCAAGGCACGAATGTTGCCCTCGACCGAACGCTTCCACTCGCGCATTGCGGCAACAAACAGGGCCGCCATCGAGATGTTGGGGGTGCGCGACAGCTGATTGTACAATTCATCCAACGACTGGCCGGACCAGAACGTCTGCTCGAAGCGATCCGCTTCGAGCCGCGCGCGGCGGAAGGCAAAAAGTTTTTCAACGATGATCGCCCACGACCAGATGGAGGCGATGAATAGACCTGTCATCACCAACTGGACGGTGAGCGAGGCATGGATAAAAAGTTCGTAGAACGATACGCCCGGCGTTGCGGCCGGGAGGGTCGCCTGGGCGACGTCCGCTGGGTTCATGGGTCTTCCGCCGTTCGAGATCCGTTGAGGGCTTCATATGTCGTCGTCGCATGGCGCAGCATTCAGGCCGTCCTCGCCATGGGGTGACGGGACCTCGATCGTTACGCACACTCTCACTTGCCCCGTATCCCCCGAGACCGCCAAGACTGCATGTTGCCGCGCAATATGACGAAAGCGAGGCTTGGTCCGCTTTCGCAGAAACCGGATTAGCGATTGTTGCTCACAGTTTTGCCGGACGACTTGGTACGGATCGACGTTATTCGACCGACTGCTCCAGCAGCGCATGCCATTCGCCGCTCCCGCGGTTATAGACGATGACTTCGCCCGTCTCCATTTCGTACAGCCAGCCGTGGATGCCGACGCGGCCCTCCTCGACACCTTTGCGCACGATGTCGTAGGTCATAAGATTATCAAGTTGAAACTGGATGTGGGCCGCAACGGTCGCCATCAGCCTATCTTCCGGCTCGATTCCCGCGGCGCGGATGAGGTCGTGGGCAGGCCGGGTGTAGTCGACCCAGCGGCCAAGATGGGCTTCGGCTCCCGGCGGAATGGGCTCCGTCAATGCTTGAATGCCCCCACATCCGGTGTGACCGCAGACCACGATGTCGTCGATGCCGAGATGTCCGAGTGCATACTCGATGGCTGCGCCGACCGAGTCCTCGTCGGCGCCGCACGGCGGCACGCAATTGGCGATGTTGCGGATCTCAAATAGCTCGCCGGGATCGGCCGAGGTGATCTGGGAGGGGACGACGCGGCTGTCACAGCAGCCGATCCACAGCAGCTTGGGCTTCTGTTTTGCCTGTGCCAGCCGCGAATAGAAGGCTTTGTCGCGATCAAAGCGCTGCCGGAAGCGCTCGTAACCCTCCATTGCGTCCTTGATGTCGAGGTCGATACCGTCGGCGTCGGTCTTTGTCGTCATGGCCACCCCCGTTTGCGCCCCCCAGCACCACCTTCAGGCCCACGCGCGCCGATGTCCAGCCGAAGACCTTTCAGCTTGGTCCATTGAAGCCGGTCCGGATGGCGCTCGTGAGCCGGAGTGGCTTGCCTGAGACCGCGACGAGCACAACGGTCACCTCCGCTTCAAAGACAGCTCGGCCGGCATTTTTAACCGCTTGCAGAAGCGTAACGCTGGCTCCTCCCAGGGCTTTGACGCGAGTTTCAACCTCTAGGATGTCGTCCATGCGCGAGGGACGCAAGAATTCGCAATTCATCCGCCGGACAACGAACGCCGCGGGCTCGTGGCTGTTCGGATTCATCGATGAGGCGGCGGCTGTCAGTGCCGAGCAGGCGCAGGAAGTCGGTGCGTCCCCGTTCGCACCAGCGAATGTACGACGCATGGTAGGCGATACCGCCCGCGTCCGTGTCTTCAAAATAAACGCGCACCGGCAGCACATGCCAGCGTCCGGTGTCGTCGTCGACCAGGCGGCCGGCGAGATCGGGCCAGGATTGTTGTTGGCTCATGCAGAAGTTCCCAATTCAACAAGCACGATTTCGGGCGGTACGCCGAAGCGGACCGGCAGGATGGAACAGCCAAGTCCACCCGAGACCAGCAGGCTGCGGCCATCTTCGACGACGTGGCCATAGGCATATCGATTGCCATAGGCGGAGGGCACAACGGGGGACCAACCGAACAAGCGGACCTGGCCTCCGTGCGTGTGGCCGGAAACGGTAAGTGCCACGCGGCCGGGGACGTTTGGGAAAATGTCCGGCTCATGCGCCATAAGGATCACTGGAGCCGCGTCGGATACCTTGGCCAGCGTACCGTCGAGATCGTCGAGGCCTTCAAAACGCATTTGACCATTTACGGTGCCGGTGACGTAGGCGATCTGATCGGCAAGTCCGGCAAGCCAAAAGGCTTGGCCCTTCTTCTCCAATCGCACCACGTCATTTTCATAGACCGGCACGCCGGCGGCTTCGAGCGCGACACGGGCGCGAACAGGCCGACGCCGCGTCGCTTGTGCGTCAGGGTCGTCCCAGTAGTCATGATTGCCGAGGATCGCATGCACGCCGTGCGGGGCCTTGAGTTGGCCTAAGATCGAGGCCCAGACCTGAGGTGGCAGTGACCGGCGAAAACGACCGTCCGCTATTACATAGTCGCCGAGCAATAGGATTGCGTCGGCACCCAGAGCATTGGTCTGTGCGACGATTTCCTCGATACGCGCCGGCGGCATCGAAGGCTGGCAGCCATGCAGATCGGCAACGAGCGCGAGTTTCAACGTGAAGCCCGGCGGCCAGCCGGGCGGGGTGATGGCGTAGCGCGTCACGGACAATCGGTAGAGCGGCTCGTAGCCGAAGGCATATCCAGCGAGGCTGACACCACCGCCGACCAATGCTCCCAGGCCGCGAATGAATGTGCGCCGCGTGATCACGCGCCGTCTGGCTCGTCGGTGAAGAGATCGGGTACGGCGTTGCGTGCCGGGCCTGACATGCCCAGATGCCGCCAGGCTTTGGGCATGATGACCCGGCCACGGGGCGTGCGGCCGATGAAGCCCTGCTGCAGCAAGTAGGGCTCGACGATTTCTTCGAGGGCATCGCGCGGTTCCGACAAGGCGGCCGCAAGTGTTTCAACGCCGACAGGTCCACCTTCGTAGTGCTTTGCGATGCACATCAGATAGCGGTGATCGAGCGCATCGAGGCCTTGGCTATCAACTTCGAGTGCGCGCAGTGCCGTATCCGCGATGCCGGCATCTATCGTTTCGACGCCGGCGACGGCCGCAAAGTCACGCACCCGGCGAAGCAATCGGCCGGCAATTCGCGGCGTGCCCCGCGCGCGGCGAGCAATTTCGCGCGCACCGTCGGGCCGCAGCGGGGCGCCAAGCACGCGAGCGCCTCGCGTCACCACCAGTTCGAGTTCCTCATTGGTATAAAAGTTGAGCCGCACTGGGATGCCGAAGCGGTCACGCAGAGGCGTCGTCAGAAGGCCGGAACGGGTTGTAGCGCCGACGAGGGTAAATTTCGCCAAGTCGATCTGCACGGAGCGGGCGGCCGGGCCTTCGCCGATGATCAGGTCGAGCTTGAAATCCTCCATCGCTGGATAGAGGATTTCCTCGACGGCGGGGCTCAGGCGATGAATTTCATCAATGAAGAGAACGTCGCGATCTTCGAGATTGGTCAGAAGCGCGGCGAGATCGCCGGCCTTTGAGATCACGGGACCCGACGTCGCACGGAAGCCGACGCCCAATTCCCGGGCCATGATCTGGGCCAGCGTGGTCTTGCCAAGACCGGGAGGGCCGGCAAACAGGACGTGATCGAGCGCATCGCCGCGCGCTTTCGCGGCTTGGATAAACACTTTGAGATTGGCCCGCGCCTGCTCTTGCCCGATGAACTCGTCGAGCGATTGCGGGCGGATCGAAGCCTCGAAGGCATCAACCTCGCGTTTGGCCGAAGTGATCAGACGGTCGGTCATGTTTTGTTCGTGGCGCTATTCGCTGAGGCCGTCAAGCGATCGGTACTTTGCAGCCCGGCGCGGGCTGATCATGGCACACGCGCCCGCCGCGATGGCGCCAATAGCGGCCGCCAACGCCCATGCCGGACCCCCACTGTCAGAGCCGAAGTCGACGCCGGCTGATCCGTACAGCAGGGCTACGGTGATGCTGGCGCCTAACGCCGTTGCTGCCGGTGTGCGGTACGATCCCAGATCGGTTACGAGGTCGACCAGAGCCACAGCTAACCCCGTCACAGCGGCCGGTATAAAACCCAGCATGTACGCAACGACCCCACCCACAGGTAGAAACACGACCGCCGCGGTCAGCCCCTGGACGATCCCGAACGGTCCCTCGATCGCCGTCGATGCGATCGGCAGCATCACGGCGAAATACCCGATCGGTGGCCCCAGGATGAGGAAAACCAGGGTTGTCGGCGCGACCGCCTTGAGAATGGCCCAAAGCCGCAGAGTGCCTGTCCCGGCCGTCCATCGTCTCGTCTGCACGACTTCAGCCACGTTCACCTGCCTCGCGCTTTGGCAACGTCGTTGTGCGCGCGGACCGTGCTCAAGTTAAGGCGAAGGCTGGATCACGACTTGCCGGTACGCACATACGAGCGCGGTTTGGAGACGAAGCGGACGCCGACGGCGGCGCCGGAGCGCCAAGCAATGGCACATTCGACCACCATTCGGTCGAGGCGCATGTCGAGAACGAACCGGGTGGGTATCTTGGCGCGGCCGCCGAGCAGATTTTCAGACGACGCAACGAGTGTAATCCGGGCGCCTGTCGTCGAGACGTCGCGCACCAGGCAGGCCATCGGCAAACTCAGTTCCGGACTGATGATGAGCGCATTGGTTGCTGCGGATTTGCGCGCTGCAACGCGCCGCTCCAGTACCGAGGCATCTTCCGCAGCATCGGCCGGCTCCAGCGCGGCAGCATCGGCGCGGGTGACGGGACGCAAGATCATCATACGCTCTCCCTCACGGCACAAAGTCGCCGGACCAATCGCTTTCCGGCAGGTCATAATCATCGCTTAAGCGTAAACGAAACGCCTCAGAAATATGATTAATTTCGAGAGGTTTTGGCCCTGACCGTTAACCGGCGTCCGGCCCAGACGAGGAGTGCCGCGGGCAGGATTGCCAGGGCCGCGAAGGTGACGGCGTGCTTGATGCGGGCTGCGTTCAGCGCATCGAGCGTTGCTGGATCGGTTGCGCTCACATCGAGCGGCAGCTGCGGCAGGTCGGACCAGCCGTAGGAGATGACGGCGGCAATCCAAAAAAGTGCGAGCAAGGTTGTCGCGATGCGCATGCAGCCTCTCTTCTGTCGGCGTTCAGCGGGCCAGCTCCCTCAGGCCGCGGCGGATGAGCTGCGCGGTCTCGGCCGTTGTGCCAAGCTCTTTCAAGGCTGCCGCGACCGCAGCCGATGCCTGCCCTGGATTGTACCCGAGATTGGAAAGGGCAGAAATCGCTTCGGCGGCCGCCATACCTTCGGCCGGCCGGCCCTCGTCGGAGGGTGCGCCTTTAGCCGCCGTGCCGGCGTTCAAACCGGTCACCGACAGACCCGGCGCCTTGTCTTTGAGTTCGGCCACGATGCGTTGCGCCAGCTTCTTGCCGACACCCGGCGCCTGTTCGACGGCGGCCGAGTTTTGCAAGGCGATGGCATTGGCGAGATCCCCGGTCGAGAGGACACCGAGAACGCCCAGCGCCACTTTCGACCCCACACCTTGCACCGTCTGCAACATGCGGAACCAGCTGCGCTCGACTTCACTCGTGAAGCCGTAGAGCCGGATGGCGTCTTCGCGCACGTGCGTGTCGATGGTCAGGCTGGCCATCTCACCGAGCTTTAAATTTCGTAACGTGCGTGCCGATAATTGCACCTCGTAGCCGACGCCATTGACGTCGATGATCGCATGGCTTTCGCCGATGGCGTCGACGAGCCCCTTCAATTTGCCGATCATCGGACGCTCTCCTTGGCAATTCGGGCGGCGAGCGCGCGCGACGCCCGGTGACTTGCGTGACAGATGGCGATGGCCAGGGCATCGGCCTCGTCGGCGCTGTCGAACTTGGCTCGCGGCAGCAGGAACCCGATCATGGCCTGGATTTGATGCTTCTCCGCATGACCGGCGCCGACGACGCTCTTTTTGATAAGGTTCGGTGTGTATTCGGCGACGGACAAGCCTTGCATGGCGGGCGCCAGCAAGGCCATGCCGCGCGCCTGTCCGAGCTTCAATGTCGAGCGCGGGTTTTCGTTGACGAACGTTTCTTCGACAGCGGCTTCGGCGGGTTTATGGGATACGATGACGCCGAGAATGCCTTGGTAGAGTTCGGCAAGACGATAGGCGAGTTCGTCGTTGCCGTCGGATGTGATAACACCCGAGGCCACATACGATAGCCGCACGCCATCGCTCTCAATGATACCCCAGCCTGTTCGTCTCAGGCCAGGGTCCAATCCCAAAATCCGAATCGTGCTCATGGAGCGGACACATACCACGACAAGCAATTCGAGGCTGTCGTGCCTAGGCCGCGGTCAGGCGCTTTAGGATTTCGTCGGAGATTTCGAAGTTGGCGAAGACGCTTTGCACGTCGTCGTCATCCTCGAGCGCGGCAATCATTTTCATGATCGACTGAGCGGCATCTTCGTCGACGGGTGTGGTCAGCGTCGGCTTCCAAATGCTTTTCACGCTGCGCGCTTCACCGAGCTTTGCTTCGAGCGCGCCCGCGACAGTGCCCAGCGTATCGAAGGCGCAAGTGATCGAATGACCGCTATCGTCGGAGACGACGTCGTCGGCACCGGCTTCGATGGCCGCCTCAAGAACCGCATCGGCTGAGCCAACGGCCGCCTTGTAGGTGATCTCTCCGACATGCGCGAACATGTGGCTGACTGAGCCGGTCGAACCCAGATTGCCGTTGTATTTCGTGAAGACCGATCGCACGACGCCGCCGGTACGGTTCCGGTTGTCGGTCAGCGCTTCCACGATTACGGCCACGCCGCCCGGCGCGTAGCCCTCGTACCTGACATTTTCGTAGTTGGCGGTGTCGTTGCCCGACGCCTTCTTAATCGCCCGTTCGATATTGTCCTTGGGCATGTTTTCGGCGCGCGCATCCTGCACGGCCAGTCGCAGGCGCGAATTCATGGCGGGATCGGGACTGCCGAGCTTGGCTGCGACGGTAATCTCGCGCGAAAGCTTGGCGAACACCTTGGCACGAGCGGCATCCGCCCGCCCCTTCTTGTGCATGATGTTCTTGAATGCTGAGTGGCCGGCCATAGCGCGTTCCGTCGGTCTGACAGGTGTTTGGAATGGGCCGTTATCGAGCGATGCGCGGCCATCGGTCAAGCCGCTTCGACGCTTTCCAAACGACGGCGTTAACTCTTTCTTAACCTTTTTTGATCAAACGTTAACACGTGAAGGTGAATCGCCTTCTACCCCGGTGACTGCCGGAGCTGCCCAGCAGGCAGTCCCTTTGAACGACAGGTCTGTTCGACCTGTCCCATCCCGATGATGAGACCCGCTCATTGTCCCGATGCCTCAAGCCCAGACGTTTCACTCGTCCACCCATAGCGGCTCGGTCTGCTCCCCCCGGAGCACCGAGCCGCCAGTATTTTGGGGGTTCGTCATGCGCTCCAGGGCAGCGGGGGTGAGGCCTGCAACACACCCCCTATACGAACGCCACGCGCCCAGAGCGTCAAACCTGTTGCGTCGTCGATTTCGACCGCTAGACCTGAAAGGGTGCCCGGCCCGTTTGAGGGCTCGAAGCGTTCGCGGGGAATACGGGTCAGGAACCGGTTGAGCGGTTCCTCGCTATCCATGCCGAGCACCGAATTGTAATCGCCGGTCATGCCGGCGTCGGACATGTAAGCCGTGCCGGCGGGCAGCACACGCTCGTCCGACGTCGGTGTGTGTGTATGGGTGCCGACGACGACGCTGGCGCGGCCATCGACGAAGAGGCCCAGCGCCTGCTTTTCGCTGGTGGCTTCAGCGTGAAAGTCGATGAGGATCGCATCTGCCCCCTGCTTCAGCGCGCACGCGGTCAGTTCGTTATCGATGGCGCGGAACGGACAGTCGAGCTCGGTCATGAAAACACGGCCCATGGCATTAATGACAAGCACGTCGGCTCCGTTCTTGAGGCGCACGAGCGCCGCACCGCGTCCCGGCGTGCCCTTGGGGAAGTTCAAAGGCCGGACGAGGCGCGGCTGCCGGTTGATGAATACGAGAGCATCCTTCTGGTCGAAGGCATGATTGCCGAGTGTCACCGCATCGGCCCCCGCGTCGAGCAAGTCTTCGAGGATCGCTTCCGTGATGCCGAAACCGCCGGCCGAATTTTCGGCATTGATGACGACGCAATCCAGCGCCCAGCGCTCGCGCAATCCGGGCAGGAGCTCGGCCACGACTTTGCGGCCCGCGCGTCCAACGATGTCACCAATGAAAAGCAGCCGCATTCATGTCCCGCAGCGCAGCGGGCCTGACGGCGTCAGCACCCAATCCACTCGCTCGTCATAATCGGCGTGCGGCACCGCGTCGACCATTTGCTCATCGAATGCAAGGCCGATGGCAACCACGGGCTTATGACTGCGTAACTTGGCCAGCGTGCGGTCATAAAACCCGCCACCGTATCCGAGGCGATAACCGTTGCGATCAAAGGCGAGCAGTGGGCTCAACAGGATATCAGGTTCGACAATCAGGGCCGACGGCAGCGGCTCGCGGATGCCCCACATGACTTCCTCCAATGGGTCGCCCGGTTGCCACGCCCGGAAAATGAGCGGCGCGCCCTTCGCCTCCATCACCGGCAGGCAGAGGCCATAGCCTTCCTCGCCCAGACGATGCAGGAGCGGAGCGGGGTCCAATTCCTCGCCGATCGGCAAGAAACCCGACACCCATGCTGGCGCAACCACGCCAGCAAACCCGATGCCTGCAGCAGCAATCCGGCTGGCGGCGGCGGTCCCGTGACGCGCGACAGCCTCCGCCCGGACCCGCTTCATCGTGGCGCGAAGCTCCTTCTTTTCCGATTTCGTGTCGTCGGAAAGGGGCGCGCTCACGACGTTTTGGATCCTCAATCGGGTGAATTTAGTGCCGCGGTGGCCGTTGGAACGGTTGATCTCGCCGGGTCCCTACATACGTAAGGTGGGCGCCATGTGCCCGGAACCACGGCTCCGGGCAGGGACAGCTCCCTGGCAGATCTTATAGGCCCTGGAGATGCATGTGTTCCTGACGCGCCCCGCAGCATTACTAATGTAAGCGCGAGCCGAGCAAAAATCGAGCCCTGCGTCAGGACTTATCCGGGCTCCCAAGGTTGCCGCACACTTTTTTGATTGGCATGACCGAACAGTACTGGCTACTCAACCACTGTAGGAACCGTCATTCACAACCATAGGTTATTGCTATGAACTTGCGTCTTGCACCACTTCTGGTTTCGATCGCGCTCGCTGCTTCAGTGGGCGCTGCTCCAGCTTCGGCGACACACGTCGACAGTAAAGAAGCGCTGGCCTATCTCAACCCCGACAACGACGGCACCATCGACTGGCGTGAAGCCCGGCGGGCCGCCGTTCGCTTGTTCCATAAGCTCGATCCTGACCGCGACGGCACGCTCGACCGTCAAGAATTGCGCGGCCGCGTTGGCTTTCTGTCGATTGCACGATTCAACCCGGACCGCGACGGTACGCTCGACCTGCACGAATTCCTGGCACTCGTGAAGCACCGGTTCGAACGCGCCAACCCCGATCGGGATGGGTCGATCGACGCCCGCGAACTGAATACGATTGCCGGCCGCAGACTACTGCGCGTCCTGATCTAGCCGAGACGGGCAGAAAAGGGATGTCGAGATGAGATAGGGCAAGGCCCACCGGCTTTGCCCATCTCGCCGCGTCATGCGCGCTTTTCGACGGCCGTGCCAAGCTTATCGATCAACCAGTCGATTCGGTTGACGACCAGGGCTCGGCTTCGTCTCCAGTTCGGCGATGCGCGCCTCCGCCGCCTCGAGCTTGAGCTTGCAGACGGTCCCGCTCGGCTTCGGCCATCAGCACGCGCTGCATGGCCTCCGGCTGCCCATCGGCTGCAATCGGTGTCGGCATGGAACTGGTCTTGCGCACTGAGGGACGCTTCACGCCCTCGCGCGCTTCTCTTGCGCGTTGAACCATCGGCTAACCCATCGATGTTTCAGGGGAGCGGCGCGCGTTGCCCTCGACCACGTCCCCCAACGTTAATCAATCAACCATAGGTCTTAAGCCGAAGACGCGCAAGAAACGACGGCGTGTCTGGCAAACACAGTTGCGAATGATCGATCGTATGGCCACGGGATTACTCCCCATGACGCATTGACAGGCAGGGAGTGCCTCCACTTAATGCCGCCGCATTCTTGAGACACCCGCCGCACACGGATCGTGTGTGCCCTCGGCTCTCTGTAAAACTCCGGATTCGAAACGAATTTGACGCGAACAGTCGAAAGGACGGCGCAGGATGGCAGTGAAGGTCGCGATCAACGGGTTCGGACGGATTGGACGCAATGTTTTGCGCGCCATCGTTGAGAGCGGCCGCACCGACATCCAAGTGGTGGCGATCAACGATCTGGGTCCGGTGGAAACGAACGCGCATTTGCTGCGTTTCGACAGTGTTCATGGCCGCTTTCCGGCCAAGGTGACCGTTGCTGGAGATACCATCGACGTCGGCTATGGTCCGATCAAAGTGACGGCGATCAAGAACCCAGCCGAACTTCCGCATGGCGACATGGGCGTTGATATCGCGTTGGAATGCACCGGCATTTTTACGTCGAAGGACAAGGCCGCGCCGCATCTGGCCGCCGGCGCCAAGCGCGTCCTGGTCTCCGCGCCTGCTGACGGAGCCGATCTGACGGTTGTGTACGGCGTCAATCACGACAAGCTGACCAAGGATCATCTCATCGTTTCCAACGCGTCCTGCACCACGAACTGCCTGGCACCCGTGGCAAAGGTGCTGCACGACCTCGTCGGCATCGACAAGGGTTTCATGACGACCATCCACTCCTACACCGGCGATCAGCCGACACTCGACACGATGCACAAGGATCTCTATCGCGGCCGCGCGCCGCTTCACTTTCCATGATCCCGACATCAACGGGTGCCGCCAAGGCCGTCGGCCTCGTTCTGCCGGAACTCAACGGCCGCCTCGACGGTACGGCGATCCGCGTGCCGACGCCGAACGTCTCGGTCGTCGACTTCAAGTTCATCGCCAAGACCGAAACGACGAAGGACGAAATCAACGCCGCCATCGTGAAGGCCGTCCGACGGCGCCCTGAAGGGCGTACTCGGCGTCACCGATCAGCCGAACGTCTCGATCGATTTCAATCACGACAGTCATTCGTCAATCTTCCACCTCGACCAGACCAAAGTCATGGACGGCCGCTTCGTGCGCGTTCTGTCCTGGTACGACAACGAATGGGGCTTCTCCAATCGCATGAGCGACACCGCCGTGGCGATGGCGAAACTGATCTGATGGACTTTCCCGGAAGGGCGTTCGCGAGGAGCGCCCTTTCTCATTTTGACACCATGACGCGCCGACGGAGGCCACGATGACCGAGAAACTGGAAGATATCGCCCGCGCCATGATTGCGCCCGGCAAAGGCATTCTGGCCGCCGACGAGAGCTCCGGCACGATCAAGAAGCGCTTCGACAAGATCAACTTGGCGTCGACCGAAGAGAGCCGGCGCGACTATCGGGAAATGCTGTTTCGCTCAACAGACGCCATGAAGACCTACGTTTCCGGTGTCATTCTCTATGACGAAACGATCCGACAGAAGGGCAAGGACGGTACGCCACTCGTCGAGATCATGAAGGCCGCCGGTTCGATTCCCGGCATCAAGGTCGACACGGGGGCCAAGCCTCTGGCCGGCCCGACCTCGCAGATTGAGACCATCACCGAAGGTCTCGACGGGCTGCGCGAACGGCTTGGCCGAATACCATGCTCTGGTGCACGCTTCGCCAAATGGCGCGGCGTGATCACGATCGCCGACGGCCTGCCGACGTGGAACTGCATCAAGGCCAACGCGCACGCTCTCGCCCGCTACGCTGCGCTCTGCCAGGAAGCCGGCATCGTTCCGATCGTCGAACCTGAAGTGCTGATGGACGGCGCCTACTGCACGCACGACATCGACGAGTGCTACCGCGTCACCGAATGGACGCTGCGAACGGTCTTTCGCGAACTCTACGATGCGCGCGTTTCGCTCGAAGGCATGATCCTGAAGCCCAACATGGTCATTGCCGGACAGAAGTCGCCAAAAGCAGGCCTCTGCCGCTGAAGTCGCCGAAAAGACCGTGCGGTGCCTGAAGTCGACGGTGCCTTCGACTGTGCCCGGCATCGCGTTTCTATCCGGCGGTCAGTCGGATGCGGCCGCCACCGAACACCTCTCCCTGATGAATGCGATGGGTGGCCTGCCCTGGGCACTGACGTTCTCATACGGCCGTGCGCTACAGGCTGCGGCGCTCGCATGCGTGGGGCGGCAAGCCCGAGAATGTCGCCGCCGGCCAGCGCGCGTTTACACATCGCGCCAAGATGAACAGCCTCGCTGCTCTTGGAAAGTGGGATGCCAAGCAGGAGAAGGCGGCGTGAGGTCTCTGGTCAATCCCAGATTACACGCGGCCGATGCGCTGGAAGGAGCGGTCGCTGTCCGCTAACTGGTACTGTCGCTGCCGCTGTCTGCGTCCGTTGTGAGACCGGCGTCGAGTGCCGCTTCAAGTTCGACGAGGTCGGCCGGCAAGGGCATGCCGAACGCTCGATACTCATTCAACTTCTCTCGCAGCATCAGTTCGACCTCACGGACGTCGTGGGGTTGCTCATTCATGCGAATGAGCAGTGAAGCTATCTCGGCCTGCAGTTCTTCAAAGGCCATCGGATCCTCCTGTTGGCCACTCGATGTCACAGACACCTTAAACCATGATGCAGCCTTGATCCGGAGCAAGGTTGAAACTTAGCAAATCAATCAACGTGGCAGCATGCATCGCTTGGCTCGCACCGGTGTTAGTTTATTTTTTGCCGCCACGGCCGTGGTCGGGTTGTCGGGTGCTGCCGATGAGGCCGCTCGGGGGCGTGAATTGGCCGAACGGCTCTGCGCGACTTGCCATCTCAATCCCGGGCCAGGGGGAAAAGACCGGGCCGGCCGGCATTCCCGGTTTTCAAGCGGTGGCTCGGCGACCCAACCAGACCCGCGAAGCGATCGTGAGGTGGCTACAGTCGGTGCCGTCGGTCATGCCCAATCACCATCTCACGCAAGACGAGATGGAGGATCTGGCTCAATTCATCCTTTCGCTCAGGACTGAACCTTAGCGGCTCGCCCAGTCGCGGCGGCGCTTCAGTTTGCAAAAAGGCCCGAAATCGCGTCAGAGAACGTTCCCGGCATCTGATAGGATTTTGAGTTCTTCAATTGCTTCTTGTTGGACTTCTTTGACGACCCCGGCTCGGTCGCCTGCGGGTCATCGTCAATTGACGCGGTCTCAAGATCAAGTGCCGACGACGAGACGGAGGGTACCGACCGGCCGCCCAGTGCTTGCGAGACCCGGCTGTCGAGGCCATAGACGTCGCCAAAATTCGTCGTCCTGCCGTCGTCCTCAACCCAGGTCGTCAGGTACACATTGTGCACCCAGATGTGCCGATCGAGCGTGACGGTCTCCGATGAACGACGGGCCGAGGCTGCGCGATCCGGGCCCCAACCCTTGTCTTGTTCAAGCAGCACTTCGGCAAAGCGCATCGGATCGTTGACGCGAATACATCCGTGCGAATAGGGACGGCGGGATTGCGCGAACAGATGCCGCTGCGTTGTGTCATGCATGTAAACATCGTGCGAGTTGGGGAACATGAACTTGACGAAGCCGAGAGGGTTTTGCGCGCCCGGCGGCTGAATGAAACTGTACTGCCGCAGATCGGCCGTCGACCAGTTTACAGAATTGGGATCGACCGGCCTGCCGTTGCGATAGGCCGTGAATCCGTAAGCCCGGATCACGGAACCCCCGCCACCGCCACCGAACAACTGATCGAAGAAACCGTTGCCGCCGGCGCGCTGCAAGCGTGGCATCAATTCTTTAGCTTTGATGCCGTCCGGCACACCCCACGAGGGATTGAAAACGATTGTCTTCATCTCGGCTGAGAACGATGGCGTCGGCCATTCGGGCAAACCGACAATGATTTTCTCTTTAAAGATGACCTTGCCGTCCTTGAATGTGCGCGTGACGTACTCTGGGACGTTATTAATCACGTGTGTTGCGCCGAGATCATCGGGCATCCAGCGCCAGCGCTCCATGTTGACGACGATGCGCTGCGTGTCGCGCGGGTTGTCATCGGCCTTGTCGCCATCGGCTTCGCGATTGAGCGCCGTGCGTGTTCGCTTGTTCAGCTGACCGTTGACCTTCAAACCCTTGGCGGTTTGGAAGGCCTTGATCGCTGCGGCAAGCTCGTCGTCGTACAGCGTCTCCTGGCCTGCAAACTCTGGCGGCTGCTTCAGCCGCTTGCGCAACAGCGCAATGTCGGGATGAAGCGAGCCGGGCTTGACGGTCGCGCTGTCTGTTGGAAGCTTCACGAGCAGTGCCCCATCCACCGGCGGTGGAGGCTCGATCGGACCAAGACGCTTGTTCAGTTCCGCACGCAGCCGCTGGAATTGTTCGTGCTTGGGATGCAAGCCCGTCAGATAACCGGCAGCATCGGGAACGGAGCTGATTTCTTCAAGCACGCGCTTGGGATCGAGAACAGGCGGCGTGAGATCGAGCAATTGGCTGATCGAACTGGGGCGTACGCGGCCTCCCTTGGCATGGCGGGCATAGGTCAGGGCGGCCATCGTCACCTGTGCTTCTGCGACGCCCTGGGCCTCGGGCGCTGTCCACGCCGCGGCCATATCCGGCAATGGGTACGATTTCGGCTCCAATCCCCAAGCCGCTGCCTTGCTGATTTCAACCGACATGGTTTTGGCGCGGTCGGTGAAGCCAGAAGCGCTTGTCCAAAGCGTGTCGGTCCGCGTGCCATAAAAAGCTGACGCTGCAGCGAGGTCATCGCGGTTGTAGGCCTTGGTGAACGCGGGGTCCGTCAATTGCTTCAAAGTGGCCGCAAGCACGGGAGACGTGGGCACGGGAGACGTGGGCACGGCTGCGTCAACACCGGGCGCACTCGCACCTGCCGCCGGTGTTCCTGCGTCCGTTGCAGTAGGTGCGGATGTTTCAGGGGCCGCGGCAAATCCTTGCCCCGCCGAAACCGTCGCGATGTAAAGGCCCAGCAATCCCGCAGCGGTGGCGCGGCGGAGAGGAAAAGCAAGGCTCATTGTGAACGGTCTCCGGTGGCCGAATCAGTGACGGGAAGAATTGCTCATTCTCAACCGTCATAAAAGTACGGGGATCATGGCGATTTATGGAGTGAATGCTAGGCTCACGGGGTGTCGCTGGAATTTTTATCACCGGAATGAGTCCGTTATACCCGCTTTCCACCTGGGACCGCCGCCACTTTTCCGCCTCAATCGATCCGGCATAGCCGCGCATACCGAAACACTACGGCAAAGGCCAACCGAAGCCGTTCGCATGGTCGCGGTGCAACTGACGATGGAAGTTCATGTCTGAGAGAGGGGTTTCGACACAGCTGTTGCTGGCACTTGCGGCCGAAGCTGGCAGAGGCGACGATCTCGTCCGCATCACCGCTGCGGCACTCAAGGTCGGACCCATCGCGACGGTGGTCATCGAACTCGATGCTGATGCTCCTCTCGCGACACCTGATCTGGCCGCGTGTGTGGCGGGTATTCAGAACCTTGGCGTGGCGACGCTGATCGCCGGCGATGCCGCCCTGGCGCGGATCGTAAAGGCCGACGGCGTGCACCTGCCCGCCTCCAAGGCCGCGCCAGCAGCTTATTCGGACGCGCGCGAAAACCTCGGAGGGCGTTTCATCGTCGGGGTCGATGTGGGCCGGACCCGCCATGACGCGATGCAACTTGGCGAGGCGGGGGCCGATTACATCGCTTTCGGCATTCCCGCTTTCGTTGAAGATCGCGCGACGGCGGCAAATCGCCGTCTCGATCTCGTTGAATGGTGGGCCGAGATTTTTGAAATTCCCTGCGTTGCTTTCGACGTGGAAACACCGGAAGAGGCGCGAGCGCTGACGAACGCAGGGGCTGATTTCGTCGCCGTGCGCCTGCCTGCCGCGATCTCGCCCGACGAGATTGCAACGATGCTGACGCCGTTCGTCCAAGCCCTCGCCATGACAGCGCCCGCGACTTGAGGCTGAAGCCCCGCATGAATAAAACCGTGCTTGCCGTGTTGATTGCGATTGGGGCCGGCGCCGGCGCCGTCGGCGTTCTGGTCGCCACCGGTGAGTTGCAGCTGCCGCAACTGGGCCAAAGTGAGCCCGTGTCAGCTCCTGCCGCGACAGCTCCGGCACCTGCCGCGAAAGCCGACGATTCCGCTTACCAGGCCTTTGACCAGGGACAATATCTAACTGCGCTCTCACTGGCGGAGTCGCAGGCGGCTCTGGGTGACCCGCAGGCACACACGCTCGTTGCCCGGATTTATGAGGGTGGGCTGGGCGTAGGCAAAGACGAGATAACGGCGGCGCGCTGGTATGCGCGGGCCGCGCAATTGGGCGACGTGCCCGCGATGCTGGCCTACGGCAACATGCTCGCGGAGGGACGGGGCGTCGGCAAGGACCGCGTCGCTGCCGCGGAAATGTATGAAAAAGCAGCTGTAACCGGGGATCCTCTCGCGAATTACAATCTCGGCCTTCTGTTCCTCAAAGGCGACGGAAAGCCGGAAAATCCCTATCGCGCCGCCAAGCACATTCAATACGCCGCCGAGCAAGGCATTGCACAAGCCCAGTACGATCTGGCCGCGCTTTATCAAAATGGCACCGGTGTCGACTTCGATGCTCTCGAAGCGGCGCAGTGGATGTCGAAAGCCGCGGCTCAAGGCCTGCTGGCGGCACAGTACGACTACTCCGTCATGCTGCTGCGCGGCTTCGGATTGAAGACCGACGAGAGCAAGGCCATTCCGCTGCTCCAAACGGCGGCAGAAAAAGGCGTGCCGGGTGCGCAGAACCGGCTCGCCTGGGTTTTTAACGACGGGGTTGGTGGCATCAAGAAAAATGCCGGCGAGGCCGCAAAATGGCGACTTATCGCCAAGGCCGGCGGCGTGGCAGACGAAAAACTTGACCTGCTTGTCGACGCTCTGCCCGACAGTGAGAAGAAAGCGGCCCAAAAGGCCGCGCAGGAATGGCAGGACAAACGGCTCTCACTCCGCTAGGCAATGGTCCCTCCCCGCTGTCGCGCCCGTGTTCCTGCAATTCGCGCAATGGCACTACCCAGCAACAACCGGCCGCCATGCCCGCTTCCGCACTGATCAACGTCATGACACAGGCCGCCCGCAAGGCGGCGCGTTCACTCGTGCGCGACTTCGGGGAAGTCGAACAGCTGCAGGTCTCGATCAAGGGTCCGGCGAACTTTGTTTCCGCCGCCGATCACAAAGCCGAAGAAATTTTGTTTCGAGAATTGAACAAAGCACGTCCGCAGTACGGCTTCCTGATGGAAGAAGGCGGCGAAGTCGAAGGCGCGGACAAATCGCATCGCTGGATCATCGATCCGCTCGACGGGACGACGAACTTTCTGCACGGCATTCCTTTGTTCACAATCTCGATCGGGCTTGAGCGTGACGGACAACTGGTGGCGGGGGTCATCTATAATCCTATCGCCGACGAACTGTTCACCGCCGAAAAGGGCAAGGGCGCGTTCTTGAACGAAAAGCGGCGCTTGCGCGTGGCCGCGCGCAAAACCGTCGGCGACGCTGTCATCGCCACCGGCATTCCGCATCGCGGCCGGCCCGGACATCCAGGCTTCCTGAAAGAAATGACGACGGCCATGCGCGAAGTCGCCGGCATCCGTCGCACGGGTTCGGCAGCGCTCGATCTGGCGTGGACGGCGGCCGGGCGCTTTGACTGTTATTGGGAACGCAACATCAAGCCATGGGATATGGCTGCCGGCATCGTCATCGTGCGCGAAGCCGGCGGACTGGTTACCGATCTGCAGGGCAGCGACAAGATGCTGGCCAAAGGCGATGTGATTGCCGGCAACGGCCACATGGTCAAAGCCATCCGCACGCTCGTCGCCGGCTGATCGGTCTCATGGATAAAGGCGCGTTTTCGTCCACCGGTCGTCCGCCGCCGCGCGTTGGAAAACAAGGCGGTCGTGCAGCCGGAACGGCCGATCCGACCAGAATTCCATTTCCAGTGGCGTCAGGCGAAAGCCCGACCAATGCGATGGACGCGGGATCGCGCCGATGCCGAAGCGGGCGGTCTCGACCGCGACGGCTTTTTCCAAGGCGAGCCGGCTTTCGAGCGGCCGCGACTGTTTTGATGCCCAAGCTCCAATGCGACTGGTGCGGTGGCGTGAGGCGTAATATTCGTCGGCTTCTTCGGTCGAGACAGATGTGATCAGCCCCCGCGCTCGCACCTGGCGCAGGAGGCTTTTCCAGTGAAAGACGATCGCAGCTTTCGGATTGGCGGCAAGTTCCCGGCCTTTGGCGCTTTCCAGATTGGTATAGAAGACGAAGCCACGGCCCGGTACGCCCGCGCCGTCGACGCCCTTCAAGAGAACCATCCGCACGTTGGGCAAACCGGCGGCGTCGCAGGTGGCGATCGCCATGGCATTTGGGTCATTGATTTCTTTCTCGCGCGCTTCGCCAAACCAGCTTTCAAACAGCAGGAATGGCTCCACCGCATTGGCGAAGTCACCGTGATGCGTGGCGTCGGTTTGCTGGCTCATGACGTCAATCTCTCATGTCGTACGCGGGGGTGACCCGGCGCTGCTGTCCTCAGTGATTGTTAACGGCTGGCGTTGCCGTGTTCGATCGATACGTCTGTTGAGACTTTTTTATTCATGTTCAGCCAGGATGCGGACGTTCGGCTTTCCTCGAAGCCACAGTTGTAGCCTGTTTTTCTGTGCGAGTTCAGTCATGCGTGAAAGCCTGTCCTACGTGTCGTTGACGGCCGGCGGCCTTACCGCCTTTGCCCTAGTGGCGGCGATCTTTCTTTCCACCGGCGATGCATCGGCCGATGCTGGCGCCTCGGGGCCATCGTGCTCTTGCCCGGAAAGCGCCAATCGGCAGCAGAGGCCGAAATTCGCCGAACTCCGGTCGCAGCCGGATGATGGACGTCCGCTCGATGCGGGCGATGAGGTGGCCGCCCTTTCGAGCGTGCAGCACGGACTTTCCGCGACGGCCGACGGTTCAACCTACGTCTGGCATCGCAACAACGGTCGCCTGTCCGGGTTGGTGCAGCCGACCTCCTCGTTCAAGAACGTCGAGGGCGCGGTCTGCCGGCACGTCGTCGTGATGATGACGACCGGGGTCAAGACCCGCAAGACGGAAGGCGTTGCCTGCCGGCAGGCGAACGGTGTCTGGAACCTGGAAGGCTGAGACGTCCTTGGTTCGGCCTGCCGGGTCGATCGGCCGCGTCGCCCGCGCAGGCAGCAACCAGTGGTCGCGATACAAAATTGTCATGCTTTTCAGCGGCTTACGGTGCAAGCCCAACTGAGTTGCCGCGCGCTTGCGGTTGGCGGCCAGAATAGCTGAGCGTAGACTGGACCGCTCAGGTCTTTTGTGTAGGATGCCGCCGAATTACACGCATCGAGATAAGGAATTGGGGAGCTCATGGCTGAACCACGGGCAGGGGACGGCGTGCCGGCAGGCAATTTGATGGCCGGCAAGCGTGGACTCATCATGGGCATCGCCAATAACCGATCGATTGCCTGGGGCATTGCTCGTGCGGTTGCAGCCCAAGGTGCGGAACTGGCCGTCACCTACCAGGGGGACGCCCTTAAAAAGCGCGTCGATCCGCTGGCTGTTGAGCTCGGCGCCTCGCTGGTGCTGCCGTGCGATGTGTCCGACAAGGCCTCCATTGACGCGCTCTTTGCCGAAATTGAAAAGCAATGGGGCCGATTGGACTTCATGGTGCACGCCATCGCATTCTCGGACAAGAACGAGCTTGATGGGCGCTACGTCGACACGACGGAAGCAAACTTCACCCAGACGATGCTGATCTCCTGCTACTCGCTGACCGCTCTTGCCCAGCGCGCGGAGAAGCTGATGACCAATGGCGGTTCGATCCTCACGCTGACCTACTATGGCGCCGAGAAGGTCATGCCGCATTATAACGTCATGGGTGTCGCCAAGGCTGCCCTTGAAGCGAGCGTGCGTTATCTGGCGGCTGACCTCGGACGCACGAGCGTGCGCGTCAATGCAATCTCGGCAGGACCGATCAAAACGCTGGCCGCGTCCGGTATTTCGGATTTTCGCTATATTCTGCGTTGGAATGAGTACAATTCGCCGCTGCGCCGAACTGTAACCATTGAAGACGTCGGCGGCGCGGGGCTCTATCTCCTGTCCGATTTGTCGCGAGGCGTGACGGGCGAAGTGCATCACGTCGACAGCGGCTATCATGTGCAGGGCATGAAAAACGAGGATGCGCCCGACATCTCGGTGATCAAAAGCGACACTTGAGATGCGGATGGCGACCGTTGCCGCGATGCACTACATGCGTGGACGATTTTAGCGCGAGCCCGCGAACAGCATGCGATCCGGCCTGACCTTGTACTTCGTGCGCCACGGTGAGACCGACTGGAACGCAGAGAGGCGTTACCAGGGTCAGACCGACGTTCCCCTGAACGAGCGCGGCCGGACGCAGTCGCGGCGCAACGGCGAGGCGATGAGAGCCTTTCTGCCGGGCATTGCCGGTGCCGACTTTGTCGCGAGCCCCCTCAGTCGAGCGCAGCAAACCATGCAGATCCTCCGCGCGTCACTTGGGTTGGACCCCAACGGATACCGGGTCGACAGCCGCCTCCTCGAACTTTCGTACGGATCGTGGGAAGGAAAACTGCAGGACGATCTACCCCACACCGATCCGCAGGGATTGGCGGACCGGCAGTCGGACCCGTTCCGCTGGCGGCCGGTTGGCGGAGAGAGTTATGCCGATCTCCTCAAGCGAACGATCAATTGGGTGGAGACGCTCGAACGCGACACTGTCGTGGCCTCGCACGGCGGGGTGTCGCGTTGTCTCAGGGCGCATCTTCTCGGCCTCGACCCTGCAACCATCCCCGACCTGGAAAGTCCACAAGACCAAGTTCTGGTTGTTGCAAACAGCACCGTGAGTTGGATTTAAATGCACAGAACCGATCGCGTGTCCGTTCCGTTTACTTGTGAAGTCGACACAGCTAATTTCGTTTTCGAAGGGTGAACGATGAAATACGTGATCGCCTATCTCGCCGCGGGGCTCTACATGGCGGCTGTCGATGCCGTGTGGCTGACGTCGATGATCAATACCTACCGACAAAGCATCGGCGAGATCCTGCTGCCGGAGGGTATTCGCGTCGGGCCGGCCATAGCCTTCTATTTTCTCTATATTTTCGGCATCGTCTGGTTTGCCATCAGTCCCGCGCTGGTGAATGGAGGCAGTTTGCAGACCGCGGCACTGAACGGCGCCCTGCTCGGTCTCGTCTGCTACGGCACGTATGATCTCACCAACCAGGCGACGATGAAGGTTTGGCCAGTATTCATCACCGCCCTGGATATGACATGGGGCGTATTCCTGACCGCGACTGCCGCCGTGGCCGGGACGCTGGCCGCGCGCTGGTACGGTGGGGCGACAGGTTAAGCGTCGACGTCAGCTTCGCGACGATCAATCACCGATGACCAACCCCGGCGTTGTTATCATTTTTGATTTCCGACGCCGGCAACCGCGCGAACCTAGGGCAGCTTGGGAAAGAACGCGGGTACCCGGGCCTTGTAAGCTGCAAATTCCACGGGACGCGAGCGCTCCATGTGGGCCTCAAGCGGAGGCAGTCCGGACACGTAGACGAGCAGATAATACATCATCGCCGGCGCCAAGAGCGCCACCAGTCCGATGGGGTAGCCCACGACATCGAAGGCGATGATCGGCCAGGAACACCAGGACAGCCACTCGAAGAAATAATTTGGATGCCGCGATAGGCTCCATAGTCCTGCATCACAGATGCGGCCCTTGTTCGACGGATTGCTTTTGAATCGGGCAAGTTGCCAGTCCGCTGCGCCGCCGCCCAAAACGCCGATCAGCAGGACCATCGCACCGACGGCATCGAAGACGTCAAGCGGGCCCGGCCGGTTGGCGGCCAATGCAATGGCACCGACCAGGGGCAGGGCAGCAAAGGCTTGTGATTGCAAAAAGAGGAACAGGCGACGTGGATGATCCTCGCCCCAAGTTTTCCGCAGGTCGGCGTAGCGGGCATCTTCTGACTTGCCGCGCGTACGGGTGAACAGGTAAGTGCCCAGGCGCAAAGACCAAAGTGCGGCGAGCACCGCGACCAGTCCATGACGCGGGCCCGGATTGGCCCCGCCAAGGATGAAAATTGCCGTAAGTCCGGCCAATCCGACGCCGAATGTCCAAATGGTATCGGCCCAGCCGCCATTGCCGGTCTGCATAGCGATGACGTGCGCTCCCGCCATGACAAGCGAAAGGACGGCGAGGCTCCCGGCGAGCGCGATGATCAATTCCAAGGCAATACGCTTTCGGTTGAGTGTTTTAAAAGTCAACGCGCGGGACTGCAAAACGGATTGACGTGAACCAGCGCGAGACTGATCTCGTAGATCAACATAACAAGTGGTGGGGGCGAAAGAGCGTGACGCGAATTGCAGTCGTCGGGGCGGGAATTTCCGGCCTGGCATGTGCCGATATGCTGGCGCGCGACCATGACGTGGTGCTGTTTGAACGTGCAGTCGCGGGCCGGGCGGGCATTCGCGGACGCTGACCGTGGCCCGGAGTGATGGCTCGCATCCGGTCGACACCGGGTTCATTGTCTACAACGAAGTTAACTATCCCCTCCTGACAAAGCTCTTTGCTGCGCTGGCCGTGCCCACCAAGCCCAGCGACATGTCGTTCGGACTGCGGTACGGCGATGGCGAACTGGAGTTCTGCGCGAGTTCGCTGGCCGGGTTATTTGCGCAAAAGAAAAACATCGTTTCACCGGCCTATCTTCGCATGCTGGCCGACATCATGCGGTTCTTTCGCTCGGCGAAGCAGGTTCTCAACGAACCCGGCGACCCGACGCTGGGCGAGTTCATCGACCGGCTGGCGCCCGGCGCGTGGTTCAAGGATCGTTTTCTGGTGCCCATGGGCGCGGCGATCTGGAGCACGCCGCCGCACCAGATGCTGGCATTCCCGGCCAAGACGTTTGTGCGGTTCTTCGAGAACCATGGACTTTTGTCCGTCAATGGGCATCATCCCTGGCGAACTGTCGATGGGGGCAGCGAGCAGTATGTGCGCCGGTTGACCGACCGGCTCGGTGCTCGCGTCAGGACAGGAGCGGGTATCAAGTCGGTTCGAGCGACACAGGGTGGATTCGAAGTCGTGACGGGTACGGGGGAACGGCAGCACTTCGACGAGGTCGTCCTGGCCGCGCACGCCGATGCTTCCCTCGCGATGATCGCAGACCCGACCCCGCACGAGCGGCGCGTGCTTGGCGCTTTTAGGTTTCGCGACAACGAGGCTGTCCTGCACACCGACGCGCGGCTCATGCCGCAGTCGAAGGCGGCCTGGGCGAGTTGGGTTTATGCAGCCCGCGGCTCGGTTGCCGATAATGATGTGTCCGTCACCTACTGGATGAACAAGTTGCAAAGTCTGCCGGGAGCGGACGTTTTCGTCAGCCTCAATCCTGATCGCGAGCCGGATCCGGCCACAGTTATTGATCGCCATGTCTTCCGGCATCCCATCTTTTCGCGCGAGGCCGTTGCGGCACAGGCGGAGATCCCGTCGATTCAGGGTCAGCGCGGGCTTTGGTTCTGCGGCGCCTGGCAGCGCAACGGATTTCACGAAGACGGTTTGTGGAGCGCTGTTCGCGTGGCCGAAGCGAAGGGAGTGACAATCCCATGGCTGTGACAAGCGCCAACTCCGCAATCGCGACTGAGCCGATTGCCCGCGGGCTACTTGACGCGCGGATCACCCATGCGCGCTTCTCGCCAAAACCTTACACGTTGGCGCATGACCTGACCTATCTGCATGTGCCGATCACGGCGTTGCCCCGATTGAAGCGGCGTTTTCTCAATCGCAACGGCTGGGGGCTGTTCGCCCTCAACGACCGTGACTATGGGGATCGCGGCGCCGACGTGAACGACTGGCTGAAGTCTGCGTTTGCCGAAGTCGGGGCCCAAGTGCCCGACGGCGAGGTGACGCTTCTGACCCTTCCGCGCGTGCTTGGCTTCGGGTTTAATCCGGTCAGCTTCTGGCTCTGCCATGATGGGTCGGGCGCTCTGATCGCGGTGCTGGCGGAAGTGAACAACACATTCGGCGAGCGGCACTGCTACCTCTGTCGCAAGTCCAACGGAACGGCGATTGAA
This sequence comes from uncultured Alphaproteobacteria bacterium, assembly GCA_963742405.1. GTDB lineage: Bacteria > Pseudomonadota > Alphaproteobacteria > Rhizobiales > Hyphomicrobiaceae > JAGVSR01. The sequence continues at coordinate 131,931 of CAVUMB010000007.1, read as the reverse complement.
TCGGACGATGATCTCGTGGCCGAGAAGGTGTTCCACGTGTCGCCCTTTCTCCCCGTCGACGGCGAATATCGCTTTCGCTTCGTTGAGAGGGCGGACCGCGTTTCGATAAAAATCGATCTGCACAGGGATGGCACGAGGGTTCTGTCGGCGACGATCGCGGGTCGGCTGTCGGAACTTACCTCGGCGGCGCTCTGGCGCAGCTTCGTGCGTCATCCATTCCCGACACTGCAGGTCGTGTTGCTGATCCACTATCATGCTGTGCGCCTCTACATCAGGGGCCACAAACTCTTTGCCAAGCCAGAAGCCCCCGACCACCTCGTGACGCCGTCACTTGGTGATCGAACCCACTCCATTACGCCGGAGCAGAAATGACGACGATCCCCTACCTCGGCCGGAAAGCCCTGCGCGTCCTCGAAAGCGCAACGCGCATCGGAACGCTGACCGTCATCACTCCAGAGGGCGAGGAACGGACATTTGCCGGCACCGAGGCAGGGCCGCATGGCATCATTCACGTCAAGGACTGGCGGACGATCAACGCTTCACTTGCAGAGGGCGATATTGGTCTGGGCAATGCCTACATGGCGGGCTGGTGGGACAGCCCGGACCTGGAAGAGCTGCTGAAAGTTTTGATGTTGAATATGAACGGGCTCGGTCGCCTCGCGTGGGGCACGACCCTGCATCGAATTCGATCGGTGCTTCTGGAATGGTTCTTCCGGCGGAACTCGGTCAAAGGTTCGCAGCGCAACATCATGGCGCATTACGACGTCGGCAACGATTTCTATTCGCGCTGGCTCGACCCGACGATGACCTACTCCAGCGCGATTTTCTCCGCCCCCGAAACGGACCTCGAAACTGCGCAGAAGGCAAAGTACAAGCGAATCCTCGACCGGATTGGCGATGCGCCGGGCAAAGTTCTCGAAATCGGCTGTGGCTGGGGCGGTTTCACGGAAGCGGCCGTGCATCAGGGACATGACGTGACGGCGCTCACGATTTCGCCACGCCAACACGATTACGCCAGGACCCGCGTCGGCAATGCGGCCGACATCAAATTGCAGGATTATCGCAAGCAGGCCGGAACATTTTCATCCATCGTTTCGATCGAAATGTTCGAAGCCGTCGGTGAAACTTACTGGCCGACATACTTCCAGACACTGCGTGAGCGACTGACGTCGAATGGGGTCGCGGTCATTCAGACGATCAGCATCAGCGAGCAGTTGTTTCCGACTTACCGGACGTCGAGCGATTATATCCGCCATCATATTTTTCCTGGCGGGATGCTGCCATCTGTGACGCGGTTCAAGCAGGAGTCGGAGCGGGCGGGTTTGGCGATGCGCGACGTCTTCTCATTCGGCCAGTGTTACTCGCGCACCTGCCGCGAATGGCTCGAGCGGTTCGATGCGGCTCTGCCCGACATCCGGGCCCTGGGTTACGAAGAAGGTTTCCTGCGCGGCTGGCGGCTTTATCTGGCCATGTGCGCGGGCGCTTTCGCGATCGGGCGCACTGACGTGCATCAATTCGAATTGGTGCCAGCGCGGCGGTAGTCTTACGGCCAGGCCAGACCGTTCATCGCGGCGATGGGACGTCCCGCGATCCGGGAAAAGATTGCCTCGACACTCGCGTCGTCGATGCGGCCGCTTGGCCCGGCATGGACGCCACTTGCAACGTAGATGGATGCGATCCCGGCTGCCGCGGCCCCTTCGATATCGGTGCCGACGCCATCGCCGATCGCCAACACGTCATCACGAGTGATCGGCTCCGCGCGTACGGCGGTGAGCCGCTCGAAGGCTAAATCGTAGATTGGCAAGTAGGGTTTGCCCGCGTACGCGACTGTGCCGCCGATATCCTCGAATGCTTTGGCCAAGGCTCCGGCGCAATAGATGATCCGGCCGCCGCGCTCGACTGTGATATCGGGATTGGCGCAGATCATGTCCACGCCGCGTTTCTTCAGTAGCGCCAGGATCTCGACGTACGTTTCCGGCGTCTCGGTCTCGTCGTTGAAGAGACCGGTGCACACCACAGTCTGCGCTTTTTGCAACGGGACCGGCAGCGCGGCTCCATCGAAGAGGCCGACATCGCGGTCCGGACCAATATGCCCGATGGCGCGGCCCGCCCCGGCTGCGCGCATGATCAAGTCGCGCGACGCATCCCCTGAAGTTAAAATCGTATCGTAGGCCGTTTTCGGCACGCCGATACGCTCGAGCTGTTCGGCCACGGAGGCGGCTGGGCGCGGTGCATTCGACAGCAGAAGAACGGTGCCACCGTGGGCGCGGAATTTCGCGCAAGCATCCGCAGCTGGAAGATACGGCGTCACCCCATTATGCATGACGCCCCAAATATCCACCAACCAAGCCTTATGGCCGGTGCCATGGTTCTCAATCGACGACAGAATTGGAATGGGGGACGGGTTGTGCATAATCCGTGGGTAGAGAACAGGTCGCGAGGGATCAAGAGGCAGGATGTCCCGGTCGGCCGAGCGTTGCGGCTTCGAAGCGGCAAAGCGTGCCGGCGACGCAGGCGCAGGTTGTCTCGCCGAATGTGAGCCGTGGGTCGACCAACGTCCCATAAAGACGGGTAAACGTGCCCGCATAGTAATCGCATAGGGGTGTGCTGGCATACTCGCCACGGCAAAGGGGGCTCGCTTCGATTTCCAGAACGAGCGGACGTGTTGATCGCGCGCGGAAATTTCCGCTGCCGGCGAACGTCCAGGAATGCTTCGCGATGGCCAACGTGAGCGCCTTGGCAGCTAGAGACGCTGGAAGTCGCCGCAGAAGCCGCTGCGCAAGTCTCGGAATGCGGTGGGCAAGGATATAATCGCCGGTGCGCAGGCCCGCGTCCCATGCGATTGCGCGGTAGTGATCGGATGGCAAGGACGAGCGCAGCGCCCGGTGCAAGGCGATGACCTCTTTCTCATCGACCATGCTCGTGGGCAGGGCCGTCAGATATTTGCCGAGGCCCGCTGCGTGGAAAAAGTCGTGACGCGCTGCGGCGCCCAGCTGGGCGACGATGGCGTCGCCAAGCTGAATGATGGCGTTCGGGCCGATACGCGCGACCGCGTCCCGGCTCCGATCACCCGCTTCGCGAGCCGCCTCAAGCGCCAGCGATCTCATGCGACACCTTTGCGGCCGCGGGCTTCATGCCGCCGACCGTGAACGTCGTCCTGAGTGCTTGGGCGTTCGGCTTCTCACCAGCTTCGCAGTCAAACCCCGTTTGACAACCGCTTACGGCGTCATCGTCGCCTATCTGCTGCGCCGATCCGTGAAGTGCTGCTGCTCGGTGCGTCTCCCGCCTCCTCCGCCATTTGCTCCGTGCCGCCACCGCACGCCATCGCGAGTGCCGCCTCGTGCATGGTGTTGGTTTTGCGGTTGTGCGTCACCTGCCACTCGACATCTTCATCATTGGCGCGCTCGCGCGTCATGTCGAAGTCGAATTTCACTTTCTTCTTTGACTGCGGGCCCCAATAGTCGACCTTGCCCAGATCGTAGAATTTGCGTTCGAAGCCTGCTTTCAGGAATGCCTTGAGGCAGCCCCACAGGTATTTGCGTCGATCGCCGGTACCGGCGAACGGGTAGGAGAACAACGCCTTCTTCATGTAAAAACGCCGGTAGTTATTCATGACGCGGTCGAGCAATTCGGCCCGGTCCATGGAGTCGGGTTTCATAATCGGCGTGACGAAATTGTATTTTTCATAGTCGAATACTTCGACCTTATCTCCGAGCTCCTTGAACAGATCGGAGAACGGCCAAGGTGTGTACATCGACCAGTTGGCGAGATCGGGTTTCCAATCGCAGGCCATGCGATAGGTCTCTTCGAGGGTTTCGGCGGTCTCGTTTTCCAATCCGACAATGAATTGTGCTTCGACGACGATGCCGGCGTCGCGCAGAAGCTGCACAGCGCGCTTGTTCTGCGCGACCGTCGTTTCCTTATTGAATAGATCGAGTTTCAGCTGCGCGGCGGCTTCCGTGCCCAGCGAGACGTGGATGAGGCCGGCTTGCCGATAGAACGGCAGGAGCTTTTCATCACGCAGGATGTCGGTGACGCGCGTGTTGATGCCCCACAGCAGTCCAACCTTGCGGTCGATCAGTTCCTGGCAGAAAGCGACGAATTTCTTGCGGTTAATGGTCGGCTCTTCATCGGCCAGAATGAAGAAGCCAACTTCGAATTTATCACGCAGTTCTACAATTTCGTCGACCACGGCTTTGGGATCGCGGATGCGGTAGTCGCGCCAGAACTTCCATTGCGAGCAGAACGAGCATGTAAACGGGCAGCCGCGAGCCATGTTAGGAATGGCGACGCGCACACCAAGCGGGATGTATTGATACTTCGGCCAATCCAGGATGCTCCAGTCCGCCTTGATCGCCTCGAGGTTTTTCACCGTTGGTGCGGCCGGGGTCGCAATCACCATGCCGTCGACGACGTAGGCAAGCCCCTTGATCGACGCGCGGCCTTCGGGCCACCGACCTTCCGCGACGGCTTTGGCCACGTCGATCATGATTTCCTCGCCCTCACCGCGCACGATGGCATCGATGTAGGGCGCTTCGGCCAGAACCTGACGGTACATGAAGGTGCCGTGGATGCCGCCAAGCAGCGTGACGGCGTTCGGACAGACGTCCTTGGCCATCTTGAGTACGTTTTCGGCTTTATAGATCGACGGCGTGATGGCCGTGCAGCCGACGATGTCGGGCTGCAGATTTTCGATCATGGTTTTCAATCGCTCGTCGTCGATGTCGTGCGTCATCGAGTCGATGAAATGCACGTCGTCGAAGCCATTCGCTTTCAGCGCTCCAGCAAGATAGGCAACCCAGGCCGGCGGCCAGTTACCCGCGATTTCCGCTCCGCCCGAATGGTAATTGGGATGAATGAAGAGCACGCGCATGGACCGACCTCCGTCGCACTTAATGTGTCTAGCGAAAGTTACACTGCGGTTTGACCTTGCGGATTGACGTTGATCAATTGACGCTCATCAAGGAGGATCGATTGCCAAAAAAAAGCCGCCGCGGAGGACCGCGGCGGCTTCGAGGGCTGGATCGACGTGAGGGCGTTATTCGGCGGCGAGGCGGACATACTTGCCGTTTGCCATCGGACACGCACTCCATAGATCGCTGAGTGCCGCGACGAGCACCGACATCTGCTGGTCGGTGTGCAGCGGACCCGGTGTCAAGCGCATGCGTTCGGTCCCTTTCGGAACGGTCGGATAGTTGATCGGCTGAACGTAAATTCCGTAGTGGTTGAGCAGAGTGTCGGTGACAGCCTTGCAGTGCACAGGATCGCCGACCATCACGGGGACGATGTGGCTCGGGTTGGCCATGAACGGAATGTTGGCATCTTTCAATCTTGTCTTCAGCGTTTTGGCCCGCTCCTGGTGACGTTCGCGCTCGGCATTGCTGGCTTTGAGGTGCCGCATGCTGGCCAGTGCACCGGCGGTAATGGCCGGCGCCAGCGAAGTGGAGAATATGAAGCCGGAGGCGAACGAGCGGATCGCATCACAGATGTCGCGCTTGGCGGCAATGTATCCGCCCATGACGCCAAATCCCTTGGCAAGCGTGCCGTTGATGATGTCGATGCGGTCCATCAGACCTTCACGCTCGGCGATGCCGCCGCCGCGCGGACCGTAGAGCCCCACGGCGTGGACTTCGTCGAGATAGGTCATGGCGCCATATTTTTTGGCCAGATCGCAGATCGCGGCCATCGGTGCGATGTGGCCGTCCATGGAGTAGACGCTCTCGAACACGATCAGCTTGGGCGCGCCGACGGGCGCCTGTTTCAGCTTCCTTTCAAGATCCTCCACGTCGTTATGGCGGAAAATCTTTTTTGGGCCGTTGCCGTGACGGATGCCCTCGATCATCGAAGCGTGGTTTTTTTCGTCGGAGAAGACGATAATGCCCGGGATCAGGCGCTGCAGTGTGGACAGGGTCGCCTCGTTGGCGACATAGGCCGAGGTGAAGAGAAGCGCTGACTGCTTGCCATGTAGGTCGGCAATTTCTTGCTCAAGTTCGACATGGTAGCGCGTGGTGCCGGAGATGTTTCGTGTGCCACCCGAACCGGCGCCCGCTTCGTCAATCGCCTGATGCATGGCGGCTAGGACCACCGGATGCTGGCCCATGCCGAGATAATCGTTCGAGCACCAGACCGTGATCGGGCGCGCTCCGGCGTCGGTGTGGTGCACCGCGGTCGGGAAGGATCCACACTGCCGCTTGATGTCCGCGAAGACGCGGTAGCGACCCTCGGCCTTGAGGCCGTCGAGCTGCTCGCGGAATATCGACAGGTAATCCATTTTGCTTCTCCGTTCTTATGCTGTCGGTCGGTTGATTTGGTGCAATGGGGCTAGAAGATGGTCGCGCTGACGGGTTGCGGCGGGTCGGGCTGGATCGGTACAGCGGCTCGGGCGTGGGCGTGGGCGTGTGCTGCCGGCTGCGCGTGTTCGTCGGCCTCGCGCGACCAAAGCCCCCAGGACCAGAGCGATGCGGATGGAAGAGGGACAACAAGGAACCAGTGCTCGATCAGAGCTAGCGCCATGAGGGTTGCCAGGAAGGTGAAACCGATCGTGTCGAAGGGCGTGAGGGAATTGCCTGCTTGCGTGATTAACAGCCACGTCGCGATGGTCGATAGCGTGACGGAGACTGGGAACAGCAAATTCATAGAGCGCCGGCAAAAATACGTTTTGAGATAGGTCAGGTGCGCGGGAAGAAATTCTTCCGTCAGGTTGGGCACGCCGAGATAAACGTTCAACTTGGCGCTGATGCGCATGACCCAAAGGATGACGAAGGTCCACAACCCGACTTCGTTCGGCTGACCCGCAAGCATCACAGCCAGGATGCCGACCGTCAGAAGAATGGCCGCCTCGTGGTAGATCAGCGTTTCAACGGCCGGCAAAAGTCCCGCACGACCACTCACGCGGCGCGGTGCCTCGGTAGTGCGGGGACCCGTCACTACTCCTGTCAGGAAGCTCATCTCATGCCAGCCCCAGACCAGGAGCGCGGCTAGAAACGCGATGTAGGCTGCGGCCGGCGAGGTATCGCCGGCCGTCTGCCAGAGTGTGACGAGCGCGCCCAGGCCAACCACCGTTGCCACGGTCATTGACCAGCGCACTGTCGTCCGCGGCAGCCCGACGAGCCACAACACCGCACCGGTGAGGAACCACCAGGCGAATAGAACGAAGAGAACGGGCAAGCCATACAGCAACAAAGAAAGGCCCTCGCGCGCTACAGTTACCAGATGGGTTCGAGCCGGATCTGCTGCGGGAGCGGATTGTCCCGCGCCTTCATCAGATAGAGGCTTGCAAATGTCGTGACGGCAGAGGCGCCAAGACCGAAGCGGCGCAGGCGGGACGTGATCCCCGTCTTGCCCTCGATTGCGACGAGCTTGTCGTTAATGACGCGCAGCTTCTCAAGTCGCTTGAGGAACTTCGGATTGTCGATGTCGAGTTCGACCGGGAATACCTGACGGGCAATTTCCGACGTGAGGCGGAAAACCTTCATGTCGTATTCGGTTGGATCGATGCCGATTGCCTTGTGGAACTCCGGACGGGCGTGGTCGCGCACGTACATCGTGGAGTAAACCGCGAGTACGAAAAAGCGCACCCACAGCTTGTTCACGCCTTCAAGAAGATGCGGATTGGCGCGCATCAACAAGGCGAACGCCTCTCCGTGGCGAAACTCGTCGTTGCACCACTTTTCGAACCACTTGAAGATCGGGTGGAAACGCTTGTCGGGATGCCGCTCAAGGTGGCGGAAGATGGTGATGTAGCGGGCGTAGCCAATCTTCTCCGACAGGTACGTGGCGTAGAAGATGAACTTCGGCCGGAAGAAGGTGTATTTCTTCGCCTTCGTCAGGAACCCGAGATCGATGCCGATGTCGAAATCGCGCAGCGTATCGTTGATGAAACCGGCGTGGCGGGCTTCATCGCGGCTCATGAACTTGAACAGCTCGACGAGGTCCTTGTTCTTGCCGCGCTTCTTCATTTCCGCGTAGAGAACGCAACCGGAAAATTCCGACGTCAGGGAGCTGACGAGAAAATCGATGAACTCCTTGCGCAAGCCTTCCGGCAATGCATTGAGATCGAAATCGTCCCAGGCATCGGTGCGGCGGAAGTGGCCACGATTTGTGTCGGCCTTCATCTCGGCGAGCAGCGCATCCCACTCGGCGCGCAGTGACGACACATCGATGCGATCGAGTTCATCAAAGTCGGTCGTGTAAAAGCGCGGGCTGAGCAGGGTTTCGCTGGCGGCGGCGGCCGTCGTTTCGTTGGGCGCGCGGGCGAATGTTTCGATGGTCATAGCTTTCTCCCCGAAGAAAAACTGACTTCGTAGAGTTCGGTGAACTCAAGACGGGCTGCAATCTTGGTCATCAGGCGTTCGAGCGGCGACGCGCGCGTCACTGTTGCCTGACGTTGCAAAACAAGCTTTTCGCCGTAGGGCACGCGAATGGGATCGCCATGGACTTGGACTTCGTCGCCGGCTTCCACCGGCGTCGTGCCGTGCAAGTCGACGTGGGCATGCAGACTCTCAAACGTATTTTCAATTTCGATCGTGCAGTTCACCACCTCGGGCGGTGGTCCTCGAAAAACTGAAAGCATCACGGTCTCCCCATGGCGAGAAATTGTTCGAAAGATTTTCTGTTCATGCTTCCGAACGCGTTCAACATGACGACCTCGCCAGTCGCCAAATCGGTCAAGCTTAAAGTGTCGTCGGCGTGCAGTGCCAGGCGGAACGGCAGGTCGGCATTGGCTCCCAATACTGTGCGGTCGCGAGCCATGCTGCGCATGACAACGCGGACGAAGCCGTCGTGGCCCGGTTTTAGTGCGGCAAGTTCCGTGTTGAGGTGGGCATCAACAACGCCCACCGATCCATCAGGCAGGTCCTTGAAAAAGAGTTCGCGCGATTGAGTGATGGGCGCGTACTCCAAGCGTGTGGCACCGAAATCCCAAAGCTTGGCCGACAGCGCGAAGAGGATCGACATGCCGATCAGAGCAGCGGCTGCTATCAGCACACTTCTGGGAAAGGGTTTTGCGTCGATAGCTTCTTCGTGCACGAGGCTTCTCCTTTAGTTGCTCAAGCCACGGCGGTGGCCGCGCCGCTGGGCGCCGACACCGATTGCGCGGGACGAATAGCTGCCGTGGGCCGGGTGGCTTTCTCCGGAGATCCGGCGGCCGCATGCAACGACCGCGATAGGAGTGCAGCGACGTTCTGGGCGTCCGGCACCGACCGCAACTGCGGCTGCGGTTTGCGTAGATGCCAAGAGCGTGTATTCGGCCAGAGATGAAGATATGTCAGCTTGCCCAGGCTGTCGACACCGAGCGCGATATCGCCCGAGCCGTCAGACCGCAGGGCGACATCCGCGCTCTGGATTGCCTTGAACGGGATGTTGACTGTCATGGGCAAAGCTACGCCGAACCGCATCATCACACGCCGGCTTGTGATCGAGTAGATCGTGGTGCGAGCAATGAGATAGGCGAGCAAGGCCAGGATCGCCAAAGCAGCCGCGGTCATTCCAGCCAGTGGAATGCTGTCGACGGCGATCTGTGAAAGCGTGTGCCCGTCGTAGAGACCGGCGAGCAACCGCCAGGACATGAGCGCGGCGAAGTAGACCGCGACCAAATCGATGTGGAGGACCCGGCGGGCGACCGCTAGGCCCGAGGGCGAACCCTGCCAGAGGAGCTGTTCGCCCTCCGGCAGGTTCGCGGGCAGCCCGGGAATGGGCTCGAAATCGAAATCGTGACTCACAGCAGCGGCTCCGCACGCGATGGTTCAGAATAGAGTGTGCCGGCACCGTAGTAGGCTGTCACCTTTTCTTCTTCGAGCCGGGTTATTTGATCGGGATTCTTCAGGCCCGGCACGTTGCCGAACTGCGACCCCATCAACGCCTTGACGTTGACCGTACCGCGGCGGTTATCGAGCGTGAGGAAGGTCATCGGAACGATGATCGAACGTCCGGGCTTGCCGCCGGCGGCGTTCAGTTCGGCTTCCAGATAACGGATGAGGATTTCCGAACGATCGATCCAGACGTCTTTGATCGTGCCAACTGCAACGCCGTTGGCGCCGACCAGCGCAAAGCCGCGGGGATCCCTGTCGTTGACGTTGATATCGAACGCGGGGGCTACGCGGAAGGGCACGATTTTCAACGCACCGGAGACCATCAGATCGGGCACGTCGGCTCGCATCGCGTAGGCACCTGGACCGATCTCGGCCAATAGTGGATCGCCGTTGGGTTCGATCGGCGCGCCCGGCCATACGGCTATCTTGGTGCCGTTGGGCATCCGAGTGTCGATGCGATCATCGTTCGGCACCGAAATTTCGGAACCGTCCGCCATTTTGAACACCTTCGCCTCGGGAATAAAGAAGTCGTCGCCGGGCTTGAGCGTGTTGGAAGGCTCGGAGAAGAGCGGATAGCCCTCACGACGGGTTTCGCGTTGAAGATAGATCACGAGCCCGATGAAGAAGATAAAGAAGACGTACAGCGTGACCTGAGCGACATCGAAGATGCCAAAGATTTCACCTTTCATAATTCACCTCCATAAAGACCAGCAGCTAACCTGGGAACTCGGCGAGGCCGAAATTCCCGGACATACGAGACTTGTTCGTGCGCTCCTGACCGACAAGCGGGCCAATCGCGATCAACGTGGCAAAGAGAAGGACGATTTCGATGTGATAGACGGTCGTGTAGCCGACGGCGCCGCCCGATAGCCCCTCACCGAGACGACCCGAGGCGGCCAGATTGCCGACGACATCGCGGATGATGCCGCCGAGGGCAATGGCGCAACCGGCGGCGCTCGCTTGCACCGCACCCCAGACACCCAAGGCCAAACCGTTGCTGCTGCCGCGCGACATGTTCATGGCTGCGGTGAGCGTGCCGACCGAAAAGAGACCGCTGCCGATGCCGATGAGGAGCGTGCCGAAGCGAAAGACCTGGACGGATTCCAACGAGGCCGAGAGGATCACCGCTGGAAACGCCGCTAATCCAGCCAGGATGCCGAGCGCCGCCAAACGGAAGGGATCAACTCCCGATGTCAGCGCACGGGCTGCCAAGATAAAGCCCATCAACGTGCCGCCGGCGAGGATACCCGTCAGCGCTGTGGTCTGGCCTACCGACAAATGCAGAATTTCGCCGCCATAAGGTTCGAGAAGAATGTCCTGCATGCTGAACGCGGCGGTGCCAAGGCCGATCGCGACCAGCACGCGAGGCCACGGACCATCGCTGGCTAGGGCCCGCCAGGATTCCATAAACCCCGGGTCGCCGGTTTGCAGGCCGCGCGTTTGAGCCGGGTTGCGCGCTTCTTGTTTCCACAGAGCAATCAAGTTGAAGATCATGGTCGCTGCGGCGGCGCCCTGGACGACCTGAATCAGGCGCAGCTGGCTGAAGCTCGATAGCAGCCAACCGAAGATCGAGGGAGCTTGCCACCATTCCGGCAAGCAACATGACGTAGAGGAAGGCAACGACACGAGGCCGCGACTGGGGAGGCGCGATATCGGTCGCGAGCGCGAGGCCGGCTGTCTGCGTGGTGTGCAGTCCCGCACCGACGAGCAGGAACGCGAGACCTGCGCCGAGATAGCCGATCCAAAGCGGGCCGGTCGTGTCGCCGGACAAGACGAGAAGCGCGAACGGCATGATGGCCAGGCCACCGAACTGCAACAGCGAACCGAACCAGATGAAGGGCGCTCTCTTCCATCCGAGCGCCGACTTGTGCGTGTCGGACTTGAAACCGATCAGGGCGCGCAGGGGAGCAAAGAACAACGGCAGTGATACAGCGATTGCGACGACAGTTGTCGGGACGCCGAGTTCAACGATCATCACCCGGTTGAGGGTACCGTTGAGAAGCACCAGAGCCATCGCAACCGAGACCTGGAAAAGCGAAAGCCGCAGCAAGCGGCCAAGCGGCAACTCGGCCGTCGCCGCATCGGCGAACGGCAGGAAGCGTGGGCTGATATTTACCCACGCCTTGGCCAGCTTGTCGCCTAGTTGGCTCATGCTTTCACGAGCTCCATCGCGGAGGAGACATAGAAGCCGCTGTCGACACGGAATGCGTGTCCTTCGCGGAAGGTCGAAAGTGCCGGCTCTGCCGAGATATGCCGGCGGAGTTCGCCGGCATCAACCGGCTCGATGGCCGGGGCTCGGTCTTGCCTAGGGAAGAAGCGGCCGACCGCATGCATCAACGTCAGAGCCGGCGTTCGGGGAGCAAAGGTAAAAATGATTCCTTGCTCGACGTTCGCAGAAAGCCTTCCAAGCATGGCAACCATGTCGGCCGACCGGTAGTGAATGAGCGAATCCATCGCAACGGCGTAGTCGAAACGGCCCAGCCCCGTATCGAGCATGTCGCCAACGTGGAACTGGATGGATCCGTACCCGTGCTGCGACGGCAGCTCAGCGCGCATCTTTTGTGTTCGCTCATCAGCTAGCGCGACGAGCGTTTCGGCCAGATCGACGGCCACGACATTCGCGCCGCGGCGCGCCGCCTCGAACGACAGCGCTCCCGTGCCGCAACCGGCATCAAGGACACGCTTGCCGGTCAAGTCGGCCGGCAACCAATCGAGCAGTGTGGCCCGCATCTGGTCGCGCCCGGCGCGAACGGTGCGGCGAATGCCGCTGACCGGCGCATCCGACGTCAGACGGGCCCATGTTTCCGACGCAGTGCGGTCGAAATAGGTCTGCAGTTCGCTGCGGCGCTGGCGATAAGAAAGCGTGTGCATCAGTCGTACCCCAGGAAGTCGAAGATATCGCGATCCTTCATCGGACGAGCGTCGAGCGGGACCGTACCGGCCCACAAGCTTGCCGCGAGCCGCATGTATTCCTGCTGCACGGCTTCCAGCTCCGGTGACGGTTCCATTTCGAACAACGTCGATTTTTTCAGTCGCGAACGGCGGATGACGTCGAGATCAGGGAAGTGGGCAAGGCGCGTAAGACCGACCGCATCGTTGAAGCGGTCGATCTGGTCGGTTCCTTTCGACCGATTGGCAATGACGCCGCCGATGCGAACGCCATAATTCTTGGCTTTGGCCTGGATAGCGGCAGCGATCCGGTTCATGGCGAAGATGCTGTCGAAGTCATTGGCGCAAACGATGAGACCGCGCTCGGCGTGCTGGAGGGGCGAAGCAAAGCCGCCGCATACGACGTCGCCCAGGACGTCGAAGATGACGACGTCGGTTTCGTCCAACAGGTGATGCTCCTTCAAGAGCTTCACGGTCTGGCCGACGACGTAGCCGCCGCAGCCGGTTCCGGCTGGCGGGCCGCCGGCTTCGACGCACAGGACGCCGTTGTAGCCTTCATAGACGAAGTCTTCGACGCGCAGCTCTTCGGTGTGAAAATTCACCTGCTCGAGCACGTCGATGACGGTCGGCACCAGCGCTTTCGTCAGAGTGAACGTCGAGTCGTGCTTGGGATCGCATCCGATCTGCAGGACGCGCTTGCCGAGCTTGGAGAAAGCAGCCGACAAATTCGAAGACGTCGTGCTCTTGCCGATGCCTCCCTTGCCGTAAACCGCGAACACCTTCGCCGTCGTGGGGATTGCCATGCGCGGATCCATGTGGACCTGCACGCTGCCTTCCCCGTCGCCGGTGCGACCTCGCTCTTTGAGCGCGGCGCTTTTGAAAATTGTAGCCGTCATGCGGCAACCTCCACTCCGACGCCTTCGAGACGGTCCTCGAGATCAGCGCCTGCATTCCTCAAGGCTTCGAGAACACCGGGTTCCGGCGTCCAATAGTTGCGTTCGTGTGCTTCCAGCAGGCGATTAGCGACCTTGGCGGACGCCGTCGGGTTCAAAGCCGCGAGGCGTTCGCGCATGGCCGGATCGAGAACGAATGTTTCCGTGATTTGGTGATAGACCCACGGCGCGACTTGGCCCGTGGTGGCCGACCAGCCGAGCGTGTTGGTGACCTGGGCTTCGATCTGGCGCACCCCCTCGTAGCCATGCTTCAGCATGCCCTCGTACCATTTCGGATTGAGGGTCCGCGTCCGCGTTTCGAGGGCGACCTGCTCGGACAGAGAGCGGACGAGACCTTCGCCGCGCGTCTGATCGCCGATATAGACCGGAACGTCGTTGCCGCTGGCGCGGCGCACAGCGCGGCTGATGCCGCCGAGCGTGTCAAAATAGTGATCGATGGTCGTGATCCCGACCTCGACCGATTCCAAATTCTGGTAGGCGAGCTTGACGTTCGAGAGCACGCTTTCAAGCAAGGCCGACTGCTGTTCAGGCTTGCCCGAACGGCCATAGGCGAAGCTCTTGCGGCGGGAATAGGTTTCGGCCAGTTCGTCCCCGTCCTGCCAGGTGCCTTCCTCGATGAGCTGGTTGACGTTGGCTCCATAGGCGCCGTCGGCATTTGAGAAAACGCGCAGAGACGCGGTTTCCATGTCGACGCCCTTGGCCCGCATGTAAGCGAGCGCATGAGCACGGACGTAATTCAGTTCGGCGGGTTCATCCGCGGTTGCCGCAAGCCAGGCGGCTTCGGCCAGCAATTTGGTTTGCAGCGGCAGGAGATCACGGAATATCCCGGACAGCGTAATGACCACGTCGATGCGCGGGCGGGCGAGTTCGGCGAGCGGGATCAGGTCGGCGCCACAGAGCCGGCCATAACTGTCGAAGCGCGGCTTCGTTCCCATGAGGGCCAGCGCTTGGGCAATCGGCCCGCCTTCGGTCTTCAGGTTGTCCGTGCCCCACAGAACCAGAGCTACCGATTCAGGCAGCGGGTGGCCATCGAGGCGGTAGCGCTCGAGCAGGCGATTGGTCTGCCGCGCGCCATCGACCATCGCAAAGGCGCTCGGGATGCGGAACGGATCGAACCCGTGCAAGTTACGGCCTGTAGGCAGAATTGCAGGCGTGCGGATCAGATCGCCGGACGGAGCGGGACGGACGAAGCGACCATCCAGGGCATGTACGAGAGCGCCGAGTTCGTGCTCTTCGGACAAAAGCCGATTAAGTTCCGACATTGCGCGCGCGGCTTCGAGCGCTTCGGGGCTCTTCTCTCGGGTGGTGCGGATCAGCGCGTCTTCCGGCCGGGCGCCAGCGACGATCGCTTCGAGGGTGGCATCTTGCGTCTTATAGCCGGGGCGGGCCTCGGCGGCGGCCTTCATGAGGTCGAGACGTTCGCCAGCCGTCATCGGCTCGCCGATGACGTGCAGGCCGTTGGGGATCAGCGTGTATTCGAGTTCGAGGATTGCAGTCCACAACTTCACGACATGGGCCTGGGCGTCTTCGGGCTGCCACTCGGGCTCAGCTGCCGCAAGTTCGACCTGAGCCGCCTGCGCCTGGATCACCGGCAGCAATTGTTCGCGTTCGTTCGCAGCATCGGGATCGAGCCCGCGCCAGTGCTCGACGGATGCCTTGAGATCGAGAAGACCGCGGTAAAGGCCGGCTGCCGAAATCGGCGGCGTCAGGTAGCTGATTAGCGTTGCGGCCGAGCGGCGTTTGGCAATGGTGCCTTCCGACGGATTGTTGGCTGCGTAGAGGTAGAAATTCGGCAAGTCGCTGATCAGTCGGTCGGACCATGACGATCCCGACAACCCCGCCTGTTTACCGGGCATGAATTCGAGCGCGCCGTGCGTGCCATAGTGAAGAACGGCATGGGCGCCGAACTCATCGCGCAAGTAGCGATAGAAGGCAGCGAACGCATGCGTCGGTGCGAAACCTTTTTCGAACAACAGCCGCATCGGGTCGCCTTCGTAACCAAAGGCCGGCTGGATCGCAACGAGGACATTGCCGTATTGGGCGCCGAGCACGAAGATTGATTGTCCGTCGCTCTGCGCCCGGCCGGGAGCAGCGCCCCACTGGCCTTCGATTTCCTTCAGCCACTTCTGCCGACGCACGTGGGTATCGGCCGGCATCTTAGCAACGACGTTCGCCGTCGTCCCGTGCATCGCCGCATTGCCGGTTATGATCTCGTTGCGAAGCGCGTCGACGCTTGCCGGGAGGTTCACCGTATAGCCGGCCTCCTGCAGTGCCTTTAACGTATTAAAGAGTGAGGCAAACACCGACAGGAACGCTGCGCTTCCGACGGCTCCGCTATTAGGCGGGAAGTTGAACAAGACGATCGCCAACTTGCGCTCGGCCCGCTGACTGCGACGCAGAGCCACCAGTCGGTCGACGCGGGCTGCCAACATTTCAGCGCGGTCGATACAGACGTGCATGTTGCGCTCGGCATCGCCCTTGGGCAGTACGCAGCGGCGCTCGCAGCCCGTGCAGGCTTCACCCGTTCCGTCCGAGCGACCGCCGAACACCATCGGTCCCGTCGATCCGTCGAGTTCAGGAATGGCCACCATGATGGTCTGCTCGATCGGCATCAAGCCGCGCTCCGAGGCGCCCCATTGTTCCAGCGACTGGAACTCGACCGCATGGGCGGCGATATAGGGCACATCGAGACCCGCCAACATTTCTTCAGCGGCCTTGGCATTGTTGTAGGCCGGGCCGCCGACAAGCGAGAAGCCGGTCAGCGACACCACGGCGTCAACTGTGGAGCGGCCGTTTTGCTGGAAGAACTTGTCCACCGCCGGGCGCACATCAAGTCCTGTGGCGAAAGCGGGCACCACGTCGAGCCCGCGCGCTTCGAGCGCCGCCAGGACGCCATCATAGTGGGCCGTATTTCCAGCCAGCAGGTAGGAGCGCATGACAAGCACGCCGACGCGGCCGCGCTTACCCTTCACCGGTAGATCGGAAAGCTTCTCCGTCATGCGCTGCGGCAGGGCCGGATGATAGAGCCCGATTTCGGGATAGACCATCGGCGGCTGTGATTTGATCGTGCCGCGCAGTATTTTACGCGGACCGTCGGCATATCGGTCCACGAGATAGCGGACCAAGTTGACGACGTTTTCTTCCGAGCCCGCGAGCCAGTACTGCAACGTCAGGAAATAGGCGCGCACGTCCTGCGCAGGGCCGGGGATGAAGCGCAGGATCTTTGGGATCCGACGAAGCATCGCCATTTGCGATTCACCCGACGACTGCTTCTTGTCTTTCGAACCGCCGCGCAGCCGTTTCAGAAGCGCCATCGCGCCACCCGGCTCGCCGTTCATCGAGAAGCTGCCGAGCCGCGTCAGCTTGATGATTTCACCAGCCGACAAGCAGCCGATCATCGCATCGCAGTGATCGCGGCGGGCCTGCAGATCGGGCAGCACCGCTCGGATATGATCTTCCATGAACAGCATGTTGGCAAAAATGATGTCGCCTTTGGCGATATCGTCCTTGCACCGCTGCAGCGACGTGGGATCGAGTTCCCAGTCGGCAGCGGCGTGCAGGCAGATCTTGATGCCTGGTATCGTGCGCGCCAGCTCACGCCGCGCGCGATCGACCGCGGCAGCCAGATGGCTGTCCATGGTCACGATCACCACCCGGACCTCGTCCGGATCAGCGGCTGTAATGGGCCTTTGCATCATACAGGGTCTCGATCGTTATGTTCTTAATGCCCCGATCCGCGGCGTAGCGTTCGGTATTGCGCCGTGCCTTGCCCCGGACGAAGAACGGGATTTTGCGAAGTTCCTGCTCCGCCTCGGTCGCCCAGCCGCCAACCTCATCAGCAACGGCAACGGCGGGCCGTTCCAGAACAGCGGTATCTGATGATCCGGGCGTGGCGAGAGTCGCAGGGGATGTGGCGGCTGTTTCGGGCGCCATGTCCTGCGCGCCGCCTTGAGCTTCCCGCGCGCCGCCGTGCCCGCCCAGATGCGAGGGTCCAGCGCCATCGTGGAATTCGAAATCGTCGCGGAACATCTGCAACAAGTGTTCCTCAAGACCCATCATGAGTGGGTGCACCCATGTGTCGAACAACACATTGGCGCCTTCAAAGCCCATCTGGGGAGCATAGCGCGCCGGGAAATCCTGGACGTGGATGGGAGCGGAAATCACTGCGCAAGGTACGCCGATGCGTTTGGCGATGTGGCGCTCCATCTGCGTGCCGAGCACCAGTTCGGGGTGCAATTCGCGCACCGCCTGCTCGACTTCCAGGTAGTCGTCAGTGATCAGGGCCTCGACGCCATACTGAACCGCTGCTTCGCGAACATCGCGAGCGAACTCTCGCGAATAGGTGCCTAGACCGACGACTTTGAAACCGAGTTCGATGCTGGCGACGCGCGCGGCGGCCATGGCATGCGTGGCATCGCCGAAAATGAAAACGCGCTTGCCGGTGAGGTAGGTCGAATCGATGCTGCGGGAATACCAAGGCAGGCGCGAACGTTCGCTGGAAAGGAAGGCCTGACTATCGATGCCGGCAAGTTCGCAGACTTCCTTGACGAAGGCGCGTGTCGCCGTGACGCCGATGGGGATCGTTGTCGTGAACGGCTGACCAAAAGTGCGCTTCAACCAGTTGGCGGCGTTCTGCGCCACTTCCGGATAAAGCACTACGTTGAAATCTGCGTCCGGCAGACGGGTCAGATCGCCGGGGCGGGCGCCCTGCGGTGCGACGACATTGACGTCGATTTTGAGGTCGGCGAGCAAACGCTGGATTTCCGTTACGTCATCGCGATGGCGAAAGCCGAGCGACGTCGGACCCAGAATGTTGCAGCGTGCGCGTTCGCCGGCGGCTCGCACGCGACGCGGTGCGCCAGGGGCTGGAGCGCGTGTGCCTGCAAATGCGCGCACGAGCTGATAGAAGGTTTCTGCGGCGCCCCAATTTTCTTTTTTCTGATACGCCGGGAGATCGAGCGGAACGACGGGGCAGTCGAGGCCGAGAGCCTTGGCCAGCCCGCCCGGATCGTCCTGGATCAGTTCGGCTGTGCACGAGGCGCCGACGATCATCGCTTCAGGCCGGAAGCGCTCATAGGCTGCCAAAGCAGAAGACTTGAAGAGTTCCGCCGTGTCGCTGCCGAGATCGCGCGCCTGGAAGGTCGTGTAGGTGACTGGGGGGCGTACATTGTTTCGCTCGATCATCGTGAACAGGAGATCGGCATAGGTGTCGCCCTGCGGCGCATGCAGAACGTAATGCAGCCCTTGCATGGAATTGGCGATGCGCATGGCACCGATGTGCGGGGGGCCTTCATAGGTCCAGACGGTCAATTGCATGGCCTCAGACCTCCAACCGCGTGCGCCGCACAAGCGGACGCGTGAAGAGTTCTGCCAAGTCGCCTGCTTGCTCGAAGCCCTGGACGGGCGTGAACAGAAGCTCGATCGACCACTTGGTGGTGAAGCCTTCCGCTTCGAGCGGATTGGCCAGCCCCAGTCCGCATACGATCAGATCCGGCTTGGCCTCGCGACAGCGATCGAGCTGGCGCTCCACATCCTGGCCTTCGCTCACCAACGTTTCCGAAGGGAGCTTGTCGAGATCGAGCGCCATCTGCTGTCGATTGAGATAGGGCGTGCCGACTTCAACCGGGATCATGCCAAGCTCTTCGTGCAGGAAACGTGCGAGCGGGATCTCAAGCTGACTGTCGGGGAAGAAAAACACGCGCTTGCCCGATAACCGGAATTTGTGCGCGTCGAGCGCTTTGCGGGCGCGAGCGGCGGCCGGGGCAATGACTTGATCGAAGCGGTCGCGGGGGATGTTCCAAAGATCGGCAGCTGTTGACAGCCATGCGATCGTGCCTTCCACGCCGTAGGGAAACTGCGCCGTGAGGATTTCACAGCCGCGTTCTTGCAGGCGCGTGGCTGTCTCGGTCAGGAAGGGCTGCGCGAGCAAGACGCGGGTTCCCGGTCCGACGGCCGGGAGATCACCGGATTTGCGTGGCGGGAGGAAGGCGACATCCGTGATGCCCAGTTCGGCGAAGATCCGTCCGAATTGATCTTCCACGATGTCGGCTAGCGCTCCGGCAACGAGGAGGCGCGGGGTGCTGCTTTCACGGGACGGCAATTCCGGCACAAGAGCAGCGAGACAGGCGTCTTCGCCCTGGGTGAAGGTCGTTTCGATGCCGCTGCCGGAGTAATTCAGAATGCGAACGCGTGGCGTATGCTGGGCCGACAGGCGCTCCGCCGCGCGCGATAGGTCGAGCTTGATCACCTCTGACGGACAAGAGCCGACGAGAAACAGCATCCGGATATCCGGGCGGCGCTCAAGCAGGCGGCCGACGACGCGGTCGAGTTCCTCGTTGGCGTCGGCCAGACCTGCAAGATCGCGTTCATCGAGAATGGCAGTGGCGAAGCGCGGTTCGGCAAAAATCATCACGCCTGCGGCCGACTGTATGAGATGAGCGCACGTGCGCGACCCCACGACCAGGAAGAACGCGTCCTGGATCTTACGGTGCAGCCAGATGATGCCGGTCAATCCACAGAAAACTTCGCGCTGGCCACGCTGGCGCAGAACGGGGCGCTCGACGGACGTGCAGGCTTCCTTTGGCAACGCCTTGGCGGTGGCAAGTACACTGGTCATTACGCCGCCTCCAGGCCGGATGCGGGCTCGGACGCTGTTGCACTCTGCAGACGTGCGGCGCGAAGCTTGAGAATGAATTGGGCGGCGTTGACGACGTAAGTGGCATATGCGGCGAGCGCCAGGAACATTTGCCCTTCGACACTGAGGGCGCCGGTCAAGACAGCGTAGAGGTAGGCTGTGTGGAGAGCCAGCACGAGCATACTGACCACGTCTTCCCAGAAAAACGCCGGTGCAAACAGGTAGCGGCCGAAAACGTCTTTCTCCCAGATCGAACCCGTCACCATGATGGTGTAGAGCACGAAGGTCTTAACCACGACGGAGACAGTGGCTGCGCTTTCGCCTTCGCCAGTCAGCAGAAAGCGAACGACGAGCCACAAGCTCACAAGAAAAACGAGGAATTGAAGCGGTGCCAGAATGCCCTGAACAAGAGTCCAGGGCGAGGCATCACGGCGGCGGCGCTGTTCGGCCGTGTAAAGCGGTCGAATGGCCTGGTGGTGGGTCTGTGCCGTGCCCTTCACGATAATCGCGCGCCCCGTGCTGGTGCAGTGAAGCTGCGACCAAGCGTCCAGAGACTACGTCCGCCCTCGAAAGGAATGTCAACCTAAGTTGACGTAATTTTTGCTTTACATTTTTCTGTCCAGGGTCTTTGAATGATCAGAGTTCGTGCTGGTGCTCGTGGCCGGGGAACGCCGAGATCCGAAAAGATCTTTGCAACTGGTCCAAAAGTTCAAACGAGAGCGGGTCCATTTTCGAACGGCCGTAGTGGGTTAGAGCACCGGGTTCGGTGTTCATATGGCCAAGACGGGAGGAGCACGCTCAATGCCCGGATCGCGGCAGCTCATCGAAGCATTTGGCGAATGGCAGTCCTGCGAGGACGTGCCGGTATATTCGTCATCCGGCGGTGCGTCGGCGCCGCAAGAGTTCAATCGCGCCATGCTTGGGCGAACGATCGAGGCGGAAGTTATTCCGCGCCTGATGCTTGTCCATCGCGGACTTGCTCACGGCGAGCTTGCGAGCAGCTCACGTGAGGAGTTGTCGCTGCATATCTCTTCCGATGACGTCGTCGAGTTGGCGCGTATCGTGATCGAGCACGAGACCGAAGTGGCCTGCTCCTACGTCGATGCGCTGCGCAACCAAGGCGTGCCGATTGAAGCCATTTTTGTGGAACTGATGGCACCAACTGCTCGTTTGCTCGGCGAAATGTGGAAAGCGGATCTGTGCTGCTTCACCGATGTGACGATCGGCATGGCGCGTATCCAGCAGATTGTGCATCAGCTCAGTCCCGAATTCGAAAAAGAAGCAGCGATGGCCTTCGATGGCCGGCGCATTCTGCTCATGACAATGCCGGGGGAACAACACACCCTTGGCCTCATGCTGATCGAAGAATATTTCCGGCGCGCCGGCTGGGACTGTTCCAGTGGGGCACCGAAAGACGCGCGGGACATGGCCCGGCGCGTGCGCGCTCAGCACTTCGACGTCGTCGGCATTTCGGTCGCATGGGGAGCGTTGCTCGACGGAATTTCGTCCGCAATCCAAGGCATCCGGAAGGCTTCGTTGAACAAATCAATCGTCGTTCTCGTCGGCGGCAGCATATTTCTCGACAATCCCGAGTTGGTGTCGCGCGTCGGCGCCGACGGCACGGCGGTAAGCGGGCGTCATGCTGTCATGCAGCTGCGCAGTCTGCTCGGTGCTAAGGTCACAAGTGGCTAATCAGCTAGCATTGGGCAAAGGTTGCGGTATCGGTATGGAAATTCGAGTGCCGTCAAAACGCGTCGAGCCGTTCAGAGCCCCCAAAAGGCATCTGGGCGACATCGATGCGGAATTCGGCCGCAAGATTACTGACAGCTGCCGCCGACATTGCTCTTGTGATCGATAATAAAGGCGTCATCCGCGATGTGGCACTTGGCAGCGAAGAATTACTGCGCGACGGCTGCGCCAATTGGATCGGACAACGTTGGATCGACACGGTCGCCGAAGACAGCAAGAACAAGATCGAGGATCTCCTGCGTGACACGCAGGTTTCCTCCGCTATTACATGGCGACAGGTCAACCATCCCGTCGGACGCAGCGGCGAGATCCCGATCCGCTATTCCGCCATCTCCCTTGGCCAATCCGGCAAAATCGTCGCGATCGGACGGGATCTCCGCGCGCTAGCGGCGATGCAACAGCGTCTTGTCGACACGCAGCAGACCATGGAGCGCGAGTATACGCGGCTGCGTCATGCCGAAACGCGGTATCGCCTCCTGTTCCAAATCTCCTCGGAAGCGGTTTTGATTGTCGACGCTGCAAACAACCGGATCGCTGAAATCCAACCCGGCAGCTTCTAAGCTTCTGGGCCGTTCGACGCGCCGACTTGCCGGGCGTCCGCTGCACGAGCTTTTCGATAGCGAAGGGCAGCGCAAAATCCAGACTTTCCTCGCTGCCCTGCGAACCAGCGGCCAAGCGGAAGATATCATCGTGCGTCTGGACGAGGCGAAGCTCGATCTGAGCGTCTCGGCATCTTTATTCCGGCAGGAAAACGCCGCCAACATTCTCATACGTCTGACGCCGACCTCGGCCAACGCCGGCGCCTGGATGAAGTCTCGGTCGAGCCTCTTCGACGTCGTGCAAAAGCTCCCGGATGGGTTTGTCGTCACGGATCCGGATCGCCGCATTCTGACGGCGAATGCAGCCTTTATCGAGCTGACGCAGTTGGCCACCGAGGAACAGCTGCGCGGCGAGCTGGTCGATCGTTGGATCGGGCGGCACCCCATTGACATGGCTGTGCTCGGAAAAAACCTGAAAGAACGCGGCGAAATCCGGAATTTTTCGACCGTGGTTCGCGGCGAGTACGGCTCGGCGGAGGATGTCGAAGTCTCGGCGGTGTCCGTGTCGGGGTCAGAACAGCCGTGTCTTGGCATGACCCTCAGGCGGGTTGCGCGGCGGCCCGATACCACCATCAACGGCCGACGTGCGCTGCCGCGCTCGGTCGAGCAGTTGACTGAACTCGTCGGCCGCGTGCCACTAAAAGAACTGGTTCGCGAATCCACCGATATGATCGAGCGGTTATGTATCGAGGCAGCGCTGGAACTGACGGATGACAATCGCGCGTCGGCCGCCGAAATGCTGGGGCTCAGCCGGCAGGGGCTTTATTCCAAACTACGGCGCCACGGCATGGGTGACCTCGATGGCGATCGCGACGAGTAAATCGCCTTCCTCGACGTCGCATTTTTTGACACCACCAAGTGTAATCCTGAATTGACACTTCTGAATTGCCGCATTAGCTTTCTTTAATGGCAATGCCTGCGCTTACAGTGTCGCGTCTCGACCCCGCTGCGGTGCTCGAATTGTTGAAACCCATCACGTGGTTTCCGCCGATGTGGGCCCTTGCCTGCGGCGTTGTCTCGTCCGGCTTTGATGGCTCGATCGACCGACTTCCGCTCGTGGTCGTCGGTGTTCTGCTCGCCGGCCCACTGGTTTGCGGCACATCGCAAGCCGTGAACGATTGGTTTGACCGCCATGTCGATGCGATCAATGAACCCAACCGCCCGATTCCTTCCGGGCGCATTCCAGGTCAGATGGGGCTCGTCATCGCCATCGTCTGGACGATCCTGTCGCTTGCGGTTTCGACATTTCTCGGACTTTGGGGCTTCCTGGCCACTTGCGTTGGTCTCGCGCTTGCGTGGGCTTACAGCATGCCGCCGATCCGGCTGAAGAAGAACGGCTGGTTCGGCAACGCCGCCGTCGGCGCCTGCTATGAGGGATTGCCCTGGTTCACCGGCGCTCTTGTGATGTCGGCCGCCCTTCCCAGTACACAGGTCTTGGCGATGGCTGCGCTCTACAGCATCGGAGCACACGGCATCATGACCCTCAACGACTTCAAGTCCATCGATGGCGACCAACAGCTCGGCATCCGGTCGTTACCGGTTCAACTCGGGCCCGATCGGGCAGCGCGTCTGGCCTGCATCGTAATGGCGCTGCCGCAATTCGTCGTCGTCCTGCTGCTTGTGCATTGGGATCATATGTTAGCCGCGGCGCTTGTCGGTCTGGTGCTGCTGGCACAGATTGGGCTGATGTCCATTTTGGTCCGTGACCCGCGTGGACGCGCACCTTGGTATAATGCCACCGGCATCTCCCTATACGTGACCGGCATGATGATCGCGGCCGTCGCCATTCGCCCCGAACTCGGTGTTGTTTCATGACCCAGGCGCCTCCCCTCGGCTGGATCGGCATCATGCGCCTCGGGCTGGTGCAAACAGCACTGGGGTCCATCGTCGTCCTCACCACGTCCACGATTAATCGCGTGATGGTGGTAGAATTGGCCTTGGCTGCCGCGATTCCTGGCGCGCTTGTTGCCTGGCATTACGCATTGCAGTTCCTGCGGCCGCGGTGGGGTTATGGCTCCGATACCGGGGGTCGGCGCACGCCATGGATTCTGTTCGGTATCGCGACTTTGGGCCTCGGTGGCACCGGCGCGGCGCTTGCCGTCGCCGTGACGGCGGCAAATTTCTGGGCCGGCATGGCGCTGGCGGTGCTGGCCTTCACGTTCGTCGGAGTCGGAGTCGGAGCATCGGGAACCAATCTGCTGGCATTGCTTGCCACGCGCGTTGATCCGGCTCGGCGCGCACCGGCCGCGACGATCGTATGGATGATGATGATCGCCGGCTTTGTCGTCACGACGATCGTTGCCAGTAAATTTCTCGACCCGTTTTCGATGATGCGGCTCGTTGCCGTCAGCGGCAGCGTTGCTGTTCTCGCCTTTGCCGTTTCAGGCGTGGCGCTGTGGGGCATAGAGCCGTCACGCGCGCGGCAAGCTGCGTCGGACCAGATTGCAGCCGCCAGCGCACACGACGGCGGCGCATTCCAGGCGGCTTTGAACGAGGTTTGGAACGAACCGCAGGCGCGCCGTTTCACGATTTTCGTATTCGTTTCGATGCTTGCCTACAGCATGCAGGACCTGATCCTGGAACCATTTGCCGGATTTGCCTTCGGGCTCAACCCGGCTCAGTCGACAAAGCTCGCCGGACACCAGCATTCGGGCGTGTTCATGGGCATGGCGCTTGTTGCCATCGCTGCGCATCCGCGTATCGGGTTTGGCTCCCTGCGCAGCTGGACGGTCGGCGGATGTATCGCGTCCGCTGTGGCTCTACTCGGGCTCGTACTCGCCGGACTTTTCGCACCCAACTTTCCGCTGACAGCTACCGTCATCGCCCTCGGCTTCGCCAACGGCGCCTTCGCTGTTGCAGCGATCGGAACAATGATGGGACTTGCCGGCGCAGGACGGGCGAACAGCGAGGGACTTCGCATGGGGCTGTGGGGTGCGGCGCAGGCGATCGCATTTGGCGCCGGCGGCTTCGTCGGCGCAGCGGCGGCTGATCTCATTCGCGGCGTGGTGCTGGAACCGGCCGACGCCTTCACTGTGGTCTTCGCCGCCGAAGCGATGCTTTTCATCGCGGCGGCCGTTCTGGGTGCGCGTGCCATTTCGGACCCGGCGCAACCGCCGAAACAGTCATTCGTCGAGCCCGATATCCCCCGTGCCGTCAAGGCCGACCCCGTTTATTGAACTGAGAACAGGTGCTGGAGCCATGGAAACGTTCGACGTTGTTGTTGTAGGTGGCGGGCCGGCCGGAGCGACCGCGGCAGCAGACCTTGCCGGTCACGGTTACTCGGTGCTGCTACTCGACCGGGCGGGACGCATCAAACCGTGCGGTGGCGCCATTCCGCCCATTCTGATTAAGGAATTCGATATTCCCGATGATTTGATCGTGGCGCGCATCAGATCGGCTCGAATTGTCTCGCCGAAAGAACGCAAAGCCGACATGCCGATCGATGGAGGTTTCGTCGGCATGGTCGACCGGGAGCACTTTGACGAGTGGCTGCGGGAGCGTGCCGCGGGGGCGGGCGCATCGCGCCGCACTGGAACCTTCGAGGACTTGACCCGCGACGCATCGGGCACGGCGCTCGTCACTTTTAAAAAGCGTCTCGATGATGGCTTTGAAACGCGCGAAACCGTGCGGGGACGCTACGTCATCGGTGCCGACGGCGCCTCATCAGGTGTCGCCCGTCAGGCGCTGCCAAAGGAGGAGGCACCGCCGTTCGTCTTTGCCTACCATGAGATCGTGCGCAGTCCGAAGCCCGCCGACGGCGCCGCTTTCGAACCGCGCCGCTGCGATGTCTACTATAGTGGCCGCTATTCACCCGACTTCTACGCCTGGGTGTTTCCGCACGGCGACACAACCAGCATTGGTACCGGGACCGCCCACAAAGGGTTTTCGCTGCGCGGGTCGGTTGCCGATCTGAGGCAGAGCATCGGAATGACCGGCCATGAGACCATTCGAAAAGAAGGCGCGCCGATACCGCTGAGGCCACGCCGCCACTGGGACAACGGCCGGGACGTGATCGTGGCCGGGGACGCGGCCGGCGTTGTAGCGCCCGCGTCTGGTGAAGGGATTTACTACGCCATGCTGTGCGGTCGGATCGTGGCCGATGCCGTTAGCGAGGCATTGCAAAGTGGGGATGCCCGTTATCTCGCCTCTGCTCGTAAGCGCTTCATGAAGGCGCATGGACGGGTGTTCTGGGTTCTCGGCATCATGCAGCGCTTCTGGTACGCCAACGACGCGCGCCGCGAACGTTTCGTAACCATGTGCAAGGATCCGGATGTGCAGTCGCTCACCTGGCAAGCCTACATGCACAAGAAGCTCGTCAAGGCGAAACCTATGGCGCACATGCGCATATTTGTGAAGGATATGGCGCATCTGCTCGGTATGGTGCCACCCTGACGGAAGGGGGTCGCGATGGGCGCGGCCAAGCAACCGACCAAAAAGGGCCGGGCCGGTCCGGCACAAATGAGATCGACGCAGCATGGCAGAGGCTTTCTCCAGCGGCTGGATCATCGACATCATACTTGCGTTGATGGCGGTAGAGGCCGTTGGGCTGATCATTCTGCGGCGGGTTCTCGGGCGCGGGCCATCGGCATTGGAAATCCTGATTTCTTTGGCCGCGGGGTTGTGTCTGATGCTCGCCCTACGCGTTGCGCTGACCGGCGGCGCTTGGCAGGCGATCGCGCTGGCACTGGCGGCATCGCTCGTCGTTCATGTGACGGACTTGCGGCTGCGCTGGTTGCGCCGGACTTGTGCACCAGACGAGACCACATGACACTGCAGGCGATCATATTGCGGGCCGACGGCGTCATAGCCGAAACCGACGGGCTGGAACGGTCGGTGCTCAATCAGGTCGTGCAGTCAGCCGGCTTTAAGTGGAACTGCTCGCGCGAGGCTTTCGCATCGCTTCGTCAGCATGCCCGCCGCCGCGATCGGTATCGCCACTTCGTCCGGCAAAACCTCGGTATCGATCGCAGCTCTGATGATTTCGAGCGAATGATCGACGTGATGATCCGCCACGCCGGAACCGTCGCGCGGACATTGATCGACAAGGATTACCTTGATCCGCGGCCGGGGGCGCGGGAATTGGCGTCTGCCGCGCGGCAGGAGGGCGTCAAGGTTGCCATCGTCTCGGCGCTGCCCAAGACCGAGATCGAATACTTGATGGCGCACCTGTTCGGTGAGGGCAGCAAACGTCTCATCGCCTGCATCACTGCGCCCGACACGGTCGACGGGGAAGCCAGTCTGCTCGATGTCTACAGCCAAGCGGTCGAGAAACTGGAGGTTGATCCGGCCTCCTGCCTTGCACTGGAAGCCACGCTGGAGGGGGCCAACACGGCCCGGCGAGCCGGGGTCGCCGCGGTGATACTTCTTGGACATCACGAACCGAGCGAAGACGTTCTGTTCACCGTCAACGAACTACCCGACCTCATCGGCCGCGATGAGAAGCGTGAGGCCATGATCGTGACACCTGGCGACGGGTTTGAAATACTCGCAGCACTGCGGCGTGCACACGCCGGCTACTTCGACGTCTTCGGGGGGCTACACAGGAGCTATGCCATGAAAGTCTCCGATATCCTGAAAAACAAAGGCTCGGCGGTGAAAGCCGTCAAAGCTTCCGATTCCATCCTTATGCTGAGCCAGAAAATGAAGTCCGACGCGGTCGGCGCCATGGTCGTGATTGGCGCTTCGGGCAAGCTCGAAGGCATCATATCCGAGCGCGACATCGCCAACGGACTGGCCACGCACGGCGATGCGCTGACGCGCATGCTGGTCGGCGATCTGATGACGCGAGCCGTTGTCACCTGCTCGCCCGACGACCCAATCGCCAACGTTGCCAAAATGATGACCCAGCGCCGTTTCCGTCATATGCCTGTCCAGCAGGACGGCGAACTGATCGGCGTCGTCAGCATCGGCGACGTCCTGAAGCATCGCCTCGACGAACTGCAACTTGAAACCAATGTGCTGCGCGACTTCGTCATCGCGCGCGGCTGACAACGACACGCAACCCGGAAACGCCGCCATGCCCGCTATTTTTCCTTTCTCCGCCATCGTCGGCCAAGACGAGATGAAACTGGCGTTACTCATCGCCGCGATCGACCAATCCGTCGGTGGCGTTCTCGTGTTCGGCGACCGAGGTACGGGAAAATCGACGACGGTGAGGGCCTTGGCGGCGCTGTTGCCGCCCATGCCCGTCGTTGGCGGATGCCGTTTCAATTGCGCACCCGGCACGGGTTGCACACATACGCAAGGTGCTGAAACGGCCGCCACCGCGCCTGTCCCGGTCGTCGATCTGCCGCTGGGAGCGACGGAAGACCGCGTCGTCGGCGCGCTCGATCTCGAGCGCGCCCTTGTGCACGGCCAAAAGGCATTCGAACCGGGACTGCTGGCCCGCGCGCACCGGGGCTTTCTCTATATCGACGAGGTGAACCTGTTGGAGGACCACCTCGTCGATCTTCTGCTCGATGTCGCGGCGTCGGGGGAGAACGTGGTCGAACGGGAAGGGCTGAGCGTGCGGCATCCGGCAAAGTTCGTGCTGGTCGGCACCGGCAATCCCGAGGAAGGCGAACTGCGTCCGCAGCTTCTCGACCGGTTCGGCATGTCGGTCGAGGTCCGCACGCCGGAAGATCTCAAGACGCGGATCGAAGTGGTTCGTCGGCGCGATGATTTCGAGCGAAATCCTGAAGTATTCAATGCGCGCTTTGCCGACGAAGAGCAGCGGCTGCGCAACCATATTGTTGCCGCGCGCGAACGCGTACCGGGAATTCCAACCAGCGATCACGCGCTGGAACGTGCCGCACAGCTGTGTTCGGACGTCGGCACCGACGGCTTGCGCGGTGAACTCACCCTTGTCCGCGCGGCTCGCGCAGTCGCTGCCCTCGAAGGCGCCAGCGAGATCGACGATGTTCATCTCCGCCGGGTCGCGCCGATGGCGCTGCGGCACAGATTGCGCCGGACGCCGTTATCGAGCCCGGATTCTGGTGCGCGCGTCGAACGTGCGGTGGCTGATCTGTTCGGCGGATCGGGAGAGCGGCTCGTCATATGAGCATGGGAGCGGCCAATCGCACGATTTGGGACGACGCATGTCTTGCCGCAGCGGTCGTTGCTGTCGCGCCGCATGCTGTCGGCGGGATCGTGCTACGGGCCCGCGCTGGACCGGTCCGCGATGTCTGGCTCGATCTTCTAAAATCGCTGACCGCGGCCACGATGCCGCTGCGGCGTCTGCCTTTGAATGTCGGCGATGATCGACTTTTGGGGGGGCTCGACTTGTCGGCAACGCTGGCGCAGGGCCGGCCGGTGGCCGAGCGCGGGCTCCTCGCTGAGGCCGACGGCGGGATCCTCGTCGTCCCCAGCGCCGAGCGGCTTGACGGGGGACGCACGGCTCGCGTCGTTCGCACGATCGATTATGGCCGGGTCGAGATGGAGCGCGATGGACTGTCCGCCAAGCTCCCGGCCCGCTTCGGCGTCGTCGCATTCGACGAAGGCGCCGAACCTGATGAAACAGCTCCGACCGCGCTCAAAGACCGGCTGGCCATTTGGCTGATGCTTGACGGTCTCAGCTTGCGTGATACCTCCATCGGGACGGAGTGGCCGCGTCGTGTCATATCCGCGCGTGAAATCCTAACCAAGACTGACGCTGATCCGAAACTTGCAACATTGTTCTGCGAGGCTGGCGCGGCGCTCGGTATCGGATCCATCCGCGCACCGATCCAGGCACTGGCAGTGGCGCGGGTCCTTGCAGCCCTCGACGGGCGAAGCACGGCCGCAACCGGTGATGCCGAGATTGCCGCGCGGCTCGTGCTTGGTCCGCGCGCCACGCGGCTGCCAAGCGAAGAGACGCCGGACGAGGCGGACGGACCCGAGCCGGAGCCGCAGCAAGCAGAGGCCCCCGAGACCACCGATCCCGGCGGGGAGGATACGTCACCCGAACAGGCTCTTTCGCCGGACGATCTGGAACTCGTGCTCGCGGCGGCACAGGCGGCGATCCCGGCGCTCATTCTCGCTGATCTAGCACAGCAGCGCGCCCTTGGCCGGGCACCTCCATCCCAGGGCAAGGCCGGCGCCAATCAAGCATCGAAGCTGCGCGGCCGGCCGGCCGGCGTGCGCCGGGGCGAACCGCGCAATGGCAACGTGCTCAGCCTCATCGAAACGCTGCGCGCGGCTGCGCCAATGCAGTTGATCCGCCAGCGGCTTCGTGGCGGTCCGTATCTGCTTGCTGATGGCCGCCAACGCATCGAAATCCGGGCCGACGATTTTCGCATTGCCCGCTTCAAGCAGAAGACCAGTTCGACAACGATCTTCGTCGTCGATGCGTCCGGTTCGAGTGCCCTGCACCGTCTGGCCGAAGCCAAGGGCGCGGTCGAGATCATCCTGTCGGAATGTTACGTTCGCCGCGATAGCGTGGCGCTGATCGCATTCCGCGGCACAACAGCTGAGACGCTGCTGCCGCCAACGCGATCCCTGACGCGAGCGCAGCGGAGCCTGGCCGGATTGCCCGGTGGTGGGGGAACGCCTCTTGCCACCGCCATCGACAGCGCCATGCAATTGGCCGCCGCCCAGAAGCAGAAGGGCATCAGTCCAACCGTGGTCGTGTTGACCGACGGCAAGGCGAATATCGACCGCGCCGGTAAGCCTGGCCGGATAGCGGCCATGGCGGATGCCCATGCGGTGGCGGAGGTTTTTCGCGGGCTCGGCATCAACGCTCTACTAATTGACACCTCGCCTCGGCGTAATACGGAGGCGGAGGCACTGGCAACCGTCATGGGCGCGCGTTACCTGCCGCTGCCGCATGCCGACAGCGCGCGACTATCCCAGGCCGTGTTCGCCTCGCGCCGCGATAGCGACGAACGCAGCGGCTCGCGAAACTAATCTGCAGCGAGCGACGGCAGGAAGGCCGTGGATCACATGCCCGAAGCGCTGGACTTTGATCGCCATGCGGGTGACTGGCCGAACCGGGCCGCGAGCCGGCTGGTCGAGACGCCTGGATTGCGTTGGCATGTTCAGGTCATGGGCGAGGGCCCGCCACTGCTGCTTTTGCACGGTACCGGCGCCTCCACTCATTCCTGGGCCGGTCTGGCGCCGCTTTTGAGTTGTCGCTTCACCGTCATCGCACCGGATCTGCCAGGGCAAGGCTTCACGATCGCAAGTGGCAGGCAAGACCTTTCGATGCGCGGCATGGCCTCGGCGATCCGTTCGTTGCTGGACAAGCTTTCGCTTGAGCCGCAGATCGGCATCGGTCATTCGGCAGGGGCGGCTATTGTGGCGCGCATGAGCCTCGATCAGCAACTTTCTCTTCATTCCATTGTCGCGCTCAACGGGGCATTTGTGCCGTTCGGGGGCCTTGCCAGCCGGGTATTCTCACCGTTGGCGAAACTTCTGACGCTGAACCCCGTCGTGCCGCGGCTATTCGCTTGGAGCGCCGGCGACCGCTCGGCTGTGGAACGGCTGCTGCGGAGTACCGGCTCAAAGGTGCCTGACCTAAGCCTCGCCTTGTACCAGCGCCTTTTCGCATCGCCGGCCCATGTCGCTAGTACGCTCTCGATGATGGCCTCATGGGATCTTGAATCGCTGATCCGTGATCTACCGCGATTGCAGCCACCTCTGCTTCTGGTGACCGGGGAGAATGACACGACGATTGCTCCGGGCGACGCAAAACTGATCGCGCGCCTCGTGCCAGCGAGCCATGTTTTGCCGCTGACTGGGCTCGGGCATCTGGCGCATGAGGAGGATCCGCAACGGATCGCCGATCTCATCCTCACCCCGGCTGCCTCGAAGTCAGCGGAAATCTGACGGAGAGCGAACTTCAGACTTGCGCCACTGCGCTTTACACTCTTACATGTCATCTTATGTTGACACCTTCGTCCCACACCCACGCTACCTACCCCGTCCCCGAGGCACGTCCGCATGCGGTCGTAATTGGCAGCGGTTTCGGTGGCTTAGCCGCAGCCGTGCGTTTGGGTGCGCGGGGGTACAGGGTTACGGTGCTCGAAAAGCTCGATGCCGCAGGAGGACGCGCCTACGTCTTCCGGCAAGACGGGTTCACGTTCGACGCGGGCCCGACGATCATCACGGCGCCGTTTTTGCTGGAAGAACTTTGGGGCCTTTGCGGGCGCAAAATGTCCGACGACGTGGACCTGCGGCCGCTGTCCCCCTTCTATACCCTGCGCTTTCACGACGGCGAAACCATCACCTGCTGCGCCGACCCCGACGCCATGCGGCGCGAAGTGGCGCGCATTTCGCCAGGTGATGTCGCCGGCTACGAGCGCTTCATGGCGCAGGCGCAACAGATTTATCATGTCGGTTTCGAGCAGTTGGGCGATGTTCCGTTCGACAGTTGGACAGACATGGCCAAACTGTTGCCGCAGCTTTTCAAGCTCGAAAGCTACCGGTCGATCTACGGTCTGGCCTCCAAGCATGTGCAGGATCCGCGGCTGCGGTTGTTTCTCAGCTTCCACCCGCTGTTTGTCGGCGGCAACCCGTTCAACGTCACATCGATTTATGGCTTGATTACCTTTCTTGAGCGCCGCTTCGGCGTGCATTTCGCGATGGGTGGGACCGGCAGCCTCGTCCAAGGCCTCGTCAAACTGATCGGATCGCAGGGCGGCGAAATCCGTTATGGGGCGGAGGTTGCCGAGATCACACTGCAAGGCCGGCGCGCAACAGGCGTGCGGCTTGCCAATGGTGAAAAGCTTGCTGCCGATGTCGTCATTTCCAACGCGGATGCGGCCTGGACGTACCGCTATCTTCTGCCGAAGAGCGCGCGCCGCACCTGGACGGACAAGCGCCTCGACAAGGCACGCTACTCGATGAGCCTTTTCGTCTGGTATTTTGGGACGAAAACAAAATACGACGACGTTCCGCATCACACCATTCTGCTCGGACCGCGGTACCGGGAACTGCTCAACGAAATCTTCGAAACAAAGCGTCTGGCGCAGGACTTCAGTCTCTATCTGCACCGGCCGACGGCAACCGATCCCTCGCTGGCGCCCGCCGGCAACGATGCCTTCTACGTGCTTTCACCGGTGCCGCACTTGGAGGGCGATACCGATTGGACCGTCGAAGCCGAACCCTACCGCCGCCGCATATCACAGTATCTGTCCGACACCGTGCTGCCGGGACTGGAAGACAATCTCGCCACCTCGCGCATCATGACCCCACTCGACTTCCGCGACCGCCTCATGTCGTACAAGGGCGCCGCGTTCAGCCTGGAGCCTGTGCTCACACAAAGCGCATGGTTTCGCCCGCATAACCGCAGCGAAGATATCGAACACCTCTATCTCGTCGGCGCCGGAACGCATCCGGGTGCCGGCGTACCTGGTGTTTTATCATCCGCTCGCGTTCTCGACAGGATCGTGCCCGATGCGTCAGCCTTCGCTTGAGGAAATGCGGCAACAGGCCGTTGATCTTGATGCCTGCCGCGAGAAGCTCGCGAACGGGTCGCGAACGTTCCTCGCTGCCTCGCGCCTGCTGCCCCGTCGCGTCCGCGATCCAGCCATCGCACTCTACGCCTTCTGTCGCGAAGCCGACGATATCATCGACATTGGCGGAGCGACGGAGGGCAACCTCGCGCTATTGACCGATCGGCTTGACGGTATCTATCGCCACGCTCCCTGCGCGTCGGCGACCGACCGGGCGTTTTGCGCCGTCGTGCACAAGTTCGATATCCCACGCACCCTGCCCGATGCGCTGATCGAGGGCTTCGCATGGGATGCCGACGGCCGGCGCCATGAGACCTTAGCCGATGTTCTTGCCTATTCCACACGTGTCGCCGGCAGCGTCGGCGCGATGATGGCGCTGCTCATGGGGGCACGCGAAAGATCGCAACTGGCGCGGGCGTGCGATCTTGGCATCGCGATGCAGCTGTCGAACATTGCCCGCGATGTCGGCGAGGATGCCCGTGCCGGGCGTATCTACCTGCCGCTTACCTGGATGCGAGACGAGGGACTTGATCCGGATGCGTGGCTTACCAACCCGGTCCACTCATCGGCGATTGCGAACATCGTCGAAAGGCTGCTGGATGGCGCCGACAGCCTCTACCGTCGCGCCGCGCGCGGGATCTCCGCGCTGCCGGTCGACTGCCGCGCTGGCATTTTCACCGCCGCCTATCTTTACGGAGAGATCGGCAATGAAGTCCGCCGCAACGGTCACAATTCTATTTCACGGCGTGCCGTCGTTCCCGCCAAGCGCAAAATCGAGCTTGCGGCCAAGGCTGCTCTCTCCGCATCCTTGTCGCTGACGCAGTCGCGCGTGGCCATCCCCGATCGCGTCCCGGAAGCGGCTTATCTTTTGGATGCTGTGCACCCGCACGCTTCGCACGCGCCGAAACCGGCATGGTGGAACCTACCGGCGCGGACCGTGCGCGTCATTGAACTGTTTGAACAACTTGAGCTGCGCGAGCGCGACGCCCAGAGCGCGCGCCTGTCCCGCTTGCAAACCGCATCGTCTTTGACTGCAGAAGCTTAAAACCGGAGAACCGGCCATGAACGCACATATCGGTCCGCCCGTGCCGTCCCCGAAACCGCTGCTTGACAAGGTCCGCGTGCCCGCCGACCTGCGCGCCCTGCCGGAGCGCGACATGAAACAGCTGGCCGAGGAATTGCGGCGTGAAACCATCGAAGCGGTCTCGGTCACCGGCGGTCATCTCGGCGCGGGGCTTGGCGTCGTCGAGTTGACGCTGGCCATCCACCGCGTCTTCGATACGCCGCGCGACCGGCTGATCTTCGACGTTGGCCACCAATGCTATCCGCACAAGATCCTGACCGGCCGCCGAGATCGAATCCGGACGCTGCGTACGGGTGGAGGGCTATCGGGCTTCACCAAACGGTCCGAGAGCGAGTACGATCCATTCGGGGCCGCGCACTCCTCGACATCCATTTCGGCCGGCCTCGGGATGGCCGTGGCGCGTGACCTCAAAGGAGGCGACAACCACGTCATCTGCGTCATCGGCGACGGCGCGATGAGTGCAGGCATGGCTTATGAGGCCATGAACAATGCCGGCGCGCGCGATGAACGTCTCATCGTCATCCTCAACGATAACGACATGTCGATCGCGCCACCGACGGGAGCGCTGTCGAAGTATTTGACGCGAGCGACGTCAAGCGGGTCTTATCTGCAGTTGCGTGATTTCGCCAAACAGCTCGCCAAGCGGCTGCCAAAAAAGTGGGAACGCCGGGCGGCGCGCGTCGAGGAGATGTCACGAACCATCATGTCAGGCGGCATCTGGTTTGAAGAACTCGGCTTCTACTATGTCGGTCCGGTCGATGGCCACGATCTCGACCAACTGCTGCCGGTCTTGAAGAACGCGCGCGATGCCGAGCAGGCACCGATCCTGGTTCACGTCATCACGCAAAAAGGCAAAGGCTACGCGCCCGCCGAGGCGTCGGCCGACAAATATCATGGTGTCGCGAAGTTCGATGTCGTGACCGGCGCCCAGGTGAAGCCGAAGGCGGCAGCACCCAGCTACACGAAAGTGTTCGCAAACGCCCTTGTGGCCGAGGCCAAAAAGGACGAGCGCATCGTTGCGGTCACGGCGGCCATGCCGGAAGGCACAGGCCTGGATGTTTTTGGCCGTGCGTTTCCTGAGCGAATTTTCGACGTCGGCATCGCTGAACAGCATGCGGTGACATTCGCGGCGGGGCTCGCCACGGAAGGGTTAAAGCCGTTTGCAGCGATCTATTCGACGTTCCTTCAGCGTGGCTATGACCAGGTTGTGCACGATGTTGCAATCCAGAGCCTGCCGGTGCGCTTCATGATCGATCGCGCGGGGCTGGTCGGCGCTGACGGCCCGACGCATGCTGGCTCGTTCGATCTTGCCTACCTCGGCTGTCTGCCGGGCTTTGTCATCATGGCTGCGGCAGATGAATCCGAACTTGTGCATATGGTCGCGACCGCTGCTGCCATCGACGACCGTCCTTCGGCCGTACGGTATCCGCGCGGGGACGGCGTCGGCGTCGATTTGCCGGCGGAAGGGGTGCCGCTACCGATCGGCAAGGGCCGCATCGTGCGTGAAGGCGATACGGTCGCGATCCTGTCGCTGGGTACACGGCTGGCAGAAGCGCAAAAGGCCGCCGAGAAGCTGGCCGCTCAAGGCCTGTCGACCACCGTTGCAGACGCGCGTTTCATGAAGCCGCTCGACGAAGACCTCATTCGCCAGTTGGCGCGCGATCACGAGGTTCTGATTACCATCGAGGAAGGCAGCGTCGGCGGTTTTGGCAGCCACGTGCTCGAGTTCCTGTCGCGAGAGGGATTGATGGATCGGGGTCTGAAAGTTCGCACGATGACGCTCCCTGACAGCTTCATCGATCATGACAAGCCGGAAGTAATGTACGCCCAAGCTGGCCTCGACGCTGCGGCCATCGTCGGCAAGGTGTTCGCAGCTCTCGGCAGGACGGAAGTAGACGGAGACGCGTTACGCGCCTGAGGGGGATGGACTTTAACCCGCTTGCATTCATCGAACTCGTGATCGTACTCGCGTTCGTTGTCGGGTGGTTCATTCTGGAGACGGTGGCGAACCGCACCGACCGCGACAAGCCGACGCCTCGCATCGATGACCCGGCGCGCCCCCACGGGTAGCGGCGAGCCGGGGAAAGACCCTGACCTCAGCGTCCGGCCCGGCGTGGCATACGGAACGGCAACATGCATTGTACGATCGGTGACACGAACCGGTCGAGAGACAGGCTCTCGTGCATGGCCGTCACAGGCCGTCCTGCGACATTCGAAGATACAATCGAACGGGCATAGAACGGGGTGTCTTCCAGCGTCTTATTGATGGCGCCGCGGCAGCCCGCGTCGGACCTTGTCCCGCGTGCGACGCGCCAGATTGGCGATGACGGCAGAGCGCATAGCGGCGGCGGATCGATCTCGGCGATCGTGCCGTCCGAGCCGATAACGAGAGCCAGTCCGTCATCGCGGCCGTCTTTGAGAGAGACATCGTAGAAAATCGTCGCGCCGTCGCGGTCACTCGCACGCGACCAATCCCAACGTCGAAAACTGGCTTCCAACGGGACGACGCCGCCATTCCAGTCGAAGTAGCCGTTTCCCGACCATTTGAGGCCGTTTTCAAAAGCGACTTCCACGCGCGAAACCGGCGCGATGGGACGCCACTGATGTTCGCCGTTCGCGTCGATGGCGAATGACTGCCGGTTTACCGCAGACGGCATGACGCGGACGCGACCTTTGAGGCGCGAAGGAATGGGTACGGTGATCTCGTCGATGTCAAAGGTCAGTCCGTCGCCATCCCAGCGCAGAGAACTCGGACCAACCGCAAACGAGTGCGCGGTGCGTTCTAATTCCCGCCGGCCGCGCTCGGTCATAGTCCAGCGGTGACCGCCGGCGCCGTAAAGCGCCACGTTGATCGCGACGTGGTCTTCAGGATCGGCGTCCGGCTTGCGGCGAGCGAATTTGTAGTACGGCGAGAACACGCTGCCGATGAAGGATATGATCGATAGCCCGTGCTGGCCGTCGTCGCTCAGCGCATCGACGTACCACCACGCGTAGCCCCCCGGCGCTACAGGCGCGTCGAATTCAGGTCCACTGCCAGTTGTGCGGCCGCCAGCCAACCCGAAAGCGCTGCCATCGGTACGCCCGGCCCCGGATGCACGCTGCCGCCCGCCAGATATAAGCCCGGGATTCGCGTCGTCCCTCCCGGTCTCGAGAATGACGCCATCCAGCCATGCGAGGCTGCTCCGTAAAGCGCGCCACCGGTTGCTGGAAAAAGGTCGTTGAAGCCGGCCGGCGTTGTCCGGACTGTTTCGGCACTCCCCCGGTCCACATCCAGTCCCAATCTGCGCAGCTGCGCAAATGTCCGTTCCTCGCATTCTGCGACCTCCACGCCCGTATAGCGATCCATGTCGCCCGTAGCGGGCGCGTTGACGAGAACGAGTAGCCGTTCGGGGCCACCAGCGAATTTGGCCGGATCGTCGCCGCGATCCTGCGCACAAACATAGACCGTCGGCTCTCGTGGCAGCCGTGCACGGCCAAAGATATCGTCGAATTCGGCTTTATAATCGGATGAAAAAAACACGTTATGGCGCACGAGCGGGAAGCCGTTCGTTTGCGCATTCATGACCCAGGTCATGGCCGAAAGCGATCGCTGGTCGCGGCGCAATTGGGAGACGGTGCCCGCTATCGTACGGCCGAAGAGACCAGCTGCGACGGCGGCCGTATCGGCATTGACGATCACGTTGGCGGATTCGACGATTTCGCCGTTGCGCAATCGAATACCGGCGACGCGGCCGTTGCGGCCGATTACTTCTTCGACTTCGGCACCATACGTATAGCGCGCGCCGTTCTCGCGTCCGATACGCTCGAGTGCCATGGCCAGGGCGTGCATGCCATCCTCGACGATCCACACGCCGTCCTGCTCGACGTGAGCAACGAGCATGAGGGTGGCCGGCGAGTCGAACGGCGAGGAACCGCAGTAGGTTGCGTAGCGGCCGAACAACTGGCGCAACCGCGGATCGGTGAAGTGATCCCCCAGCGCCGACCAGAGAGTGGAAAACGGTGAGATCCGCCACATGTCACCGAGGCCGCGCAGTCCGGAACTGAAGGCGAGCGAGACGGGTGTGGGCTGGGGTGAGCGAATAAAGGGCTCTTCGAGCGTCTGATAGACATCGCGCGCGCGGGCACAGAAGGCGCGAAACCCGGCGGCTTCGCGGGGACCTGCAAAGGCACCGATCGCATCAGCCGATCGGTCGATGCCGGCGAAGAGATCGAGACGGTCGCGGCCGGTCCAGGTATGGCGGGCCAGGATTTCAAGCGGCTGCAATCGTACTTCATCGGCGAAGACTTTGCCTGCGTCGCCGAAGATGCGCTCGAACACCCAGCGCATCGTAAAAACGGTGGGGCCCGCATCCACGGGGCGTCCCCCGGCCATAATCTGGCGCATTTTGCCGCCGGGAGACTCTTGTCGCTCAAAGACCTGCACGTCATATCCCGCCCGGGCCAACTCAAGAGCGGAGACCAGCCCCGCTATGCCGGCCCCGACAACGACCACCTTCCCCTTGACCATGACCCGCCCGGAAATCGCTAACTGGCGCCGCCCTCGGCCGCGCGCTGAAGTGTCTATTTTACTAGACATTCAAAAAAGACCAACTAGGATTACACCTCTGTCGCGAAATGGGGCCTTCCAATGGACGCTACAGCACGCATCGAACAGACTTTGGAAGCCGTCCTCGCGCGAGCGGAAACCCCAGGCTCACCTCCTAAACTCGCCGCGGCTCTGCGCTACGCCGTCTTTCCCGGCGGCGCTCGCGTACGCCCGCGGCTTTGTTTGGCGGTGGCGCATGCGTGCGGCGACGACCAACCCGCACTTGCCGACGCGGCCGCAGCTGCAATCGAAATGCTGCACTGCTCTTCTCTGGTGCATGACGACTTACCGTGCTTTGACGACGCCGCGCTGCGGCGTGGCAAGCCGTCTGTGCATATGGCGTTTGGCGAGCCGCTCGCGGTTCTGGCCGGAGACGCTCTGATCGTCATGGCGTTCGAGTCACTGGCTGCCGCGGCGGATGGAGCGCCGTTGCGCCTGCCGGCTCTGCTGGCCAAGATCGCAAGCTCGGTCGGCATGCCGCACGGCATCGTTGCCGGCCAGGCGTGGGAATGCGAACCCGAAGTCGAATTGGCGAAGTATCATCGTGAAAAGACCGGCTCGCTGTTTGCTGCCGCCACCGAGGCCGGCGCTCTGGCGGCTGGTCATTCACCTGCTGCATGGCGGCGCCTCGGCGAATGCATCGGGGAAGCCTATCAGGTTGCCGACGACCTGCACGACCTGCTGGGCAAAGCGGCCGACATCGGCAAGCCATCCGGACAGGATGCGGCCCATCATCGTCCGAGCGCTTGCAGCCTCGGTATCGAGGGTGCCTCACTGCGTCTCAAGAGCCTGATGAAGGAAGCGATGGATTCGATCCCGCTGTGTGCCGGCTCGGATGAACTCAGGGCCGTCATCCGCGCCGAGTTCGACTCGATTCGTGCCCAAAGAGGTCGCGCGCCTGCCAGCATGAGCCGGCCCGACGGCATACCCGCCAAGGGCGAGCCGCAACCGTCTCCCGCGTCTGGAGCTGCCCCCATGCCCTCACTCGCCGAGCGATGGCTGTCGTTGCGCAATCGTCTGCTGGCCGAGCCGCGCTTTCAAAAATTCGCCGCGTCAACACCCGGATTGCGCTCCATAGCGCGGCAGAAAGCTCGCGGTGTTTTCGATCTCCTGTCGGGATTCATATATTCGCAGGTGCTACTTTCGTGTGTGCAGCTCGATCTTTTTCGAATGGTCGAAACCACCCCATTGCCGCTCGATAAGCTTGCGGCGCGTGCCGATCTGCCTCTCGAATCCGCACGCCGCCTGTTCGATGCGGCGGCCTCGCTCGATCTTCTATGCCGCCTGAAAGATGGCCGCTACGGGCTCGGCATGAATGGTGCCGCGATCCTCGCCAATCCAGGCATCGAGGCCATGGTCGCGCACAACGCGCTACTTTACGACGATCTCAAAGATCCGGTCGATTTCCTACGACATCCCCATCGTGCAACAGCCTTATCGCGATACTGGGCCTATGCGCAGGCAGATGATCCCACGCATTTAACCGATGAAGCCGTGCGCGAGTACAGCGCGCTCATGTCGGCGTCGCAGCCCCTCGTCGCCAGTGAAATTCTCGACGCTTACCCGTTCGACACGCATCAGCGGCTGCTTGATGTGGGCGGCGGCGAGGGCCGGTTTTTATGCGCGGCCGGCGCACGCTTCCCGCAACTCGACTTGATGATGTTCGACTTGCCCGCCGTGGCAGCCCGAGCCCGGCAGGCACTGGCGGATGCCGGACTGGCGAAGCGCGCACGCGCATTTGGCGGCAATTTCTTTACCGACCCACTTCCGGCGGGAGCAGATCTCGTGACCCTGGTCAGAATTCTGCATGATCACGATGATGAAAAGGCAGAATTGCTGCTGGCCAACATTCGCCGCGCGCTACCGCAGCATGGGCGTCTACTGATCGCCGAGCCATTTGCCGATACTCGCGGCGCGGAGCGCATGGGAGATGCCTATTTCGGCTTCTATCTCATGGCCATGCGTTCGGGACGACCGAGATCACAGCAGACCATCGAAGAGATGCTGCGGCGCAGCGGATTCGGCTCGATCAAGGCTGTGCCAACTCGTGTGCCGCTGCAAACCAGCCTTCTTGTCGCACAAACATGACTCAAAACTGTTCATCTTGCTTGACACTTTTGTCTGTCCGCATAGATTGACAGATGAAGAGAGGAGGCAGGCGATGGGATGATCCCTTCGCCATGGCCCCCACAGAACGCGAGTTGCCCTCGGATGAACACCCTCGCTGTCGTGCTCGAAGAGCCGGAGCGCCTTGTGCTCAGCCGACTTCCTTTGCCGGCACCGGGCGAGGAAGATGTCGTCGTCGACATCGAGTGGAGTGGGATCAGCACAGGCACCGAGAGGCTTTTGTGGTCGGGCCGCATGCCGCCATTCCCGGGGTTGGGCTATCCGCTCGTTCCCGGATACGAGTCGGTGGGACGTATCCGTGAGGCAGGCTCGCGTTCAGGTGCGCGCATCGGCGACCGCGTGTTTGTGCCTGGCGCCCGCTGCTACGGTGCGATCAAAGGTCTATTCGGTGGGGCATCTTCACGGGTTGTCGTTCCTGGTCAGAAAGCCATCCGGTTTGACGAAGCTCTCGGTGAGCAGGGCGTGCTGCTGGCACTTGCCGCCACCGCTTATCACGCGCTTGACGTCGGCCGCTCCGTTCTGCCGCAACTCGTTATCGGCCACGGCGTTCTGGGCCGATTGATTGCTCGGCTTGTCCTGGCCGTTGGCGGGGACGCACCGGTGGTCTGGGAAAACAACGCGCGCCGAGCTGCCGGTGCGCTCGGCTACACGGTCATCGATCCGGCGTCCGACGTGCAGCGCGGTTATGCATCGATCTGCGACGTCAGCGGTGATGCCAAACTCCTCGACACACTCATCGGCAAACTGTCGCCAGGCGGTGAAATCGTTCTCGCCGGCTTTTATAGCGAGCCGCTTTCATTCGCCTTTCCTCCCGCCTTCATGCGCGAGGCACGGCTGCGCGTCGCCGCTGAGTGGAAAGAACACGATCTCATCGCCGTTCGCGACCTCATCGAGCGCGGTGCGCTGTCGCTGGACGGGCTGATCACTCATCGGGAACCTGCACTTGCAGCGGGCGAT
Organism: uncultured Alphaproteobacteria bacterium; assembly: GCA_963742405.1. GTDB lineage: Bacteria > Pseudomonadota > Alphaproteobacteria > Rhizobiales > Hyphomicrobiaceae > JAGVSR01. Next base: position 89,134 of record CAVUMB010000007.1, on the reverse strand, counting down.
GCCTACCGCACGGCCTTCACCGATCCCGACTGCCTGAAAATGATACTCGATTGGAGACAGTGCTCATGAGCGCGTGCGGAACCACGACTACACTTAACGCTCTCAAGCCGTCGATGACGGACTTCCTGCGCGAGGAGGCCGCGCAAGAGCCCGATCCCGTGCCGCAGGCCGGATCGGCGACGAAAGAAACACAGATCATCGCGATCTACGGCAAGGGCGGCAGCGGCAAGAGTTTCGCGCTCGCCAATCTGTCTTACATGATGGCGCAACTCGGCAAGCGCGTGCTCCTCATCGGTTGCGATCCCAAGAGCGATACAACATCGCTGCTATTCGGCGGCCGGGCAACGCCGACCATCATCGAGACGAGCGCAAAGAAGAAGCTTGCCGGTGAAGAGATCAAGATCTCGGACGTCTGCTTCAAGCGGGATGGCGTCTTCGCCATGGAACTGGGCGGTCCGGAAGTCGGCCGCGGCTGCGGCGGGCGCGGAATCATCCATGGTTTCGAAACGCTGGAGAAGCTCGGTTTTCACGAGTGGGGCTTTGACTACGTTCTCCTCGACTTCCTTGGTGACGTGGTGTGTGGGGGCTTCGGCCTGCCGATCGCGCGCGACATGTGTCAGAAGGTCATTGTCGTCGGCTCGAACGACCTGCAGTCGCTTTATGTGGCCAACAACGTTTGCTCGGCGGTCGAATACTTCCGCAAGCTCGGCGGCAACGTCGGCGTCGCCGGCATGGTGATCAACAAGGACGACGGAACGGGCGAAGCGCGGGCCTTTGCCGAAGCTGCCGGAATTCCCGTTCTGGCCGCGATCCCCGCGAACGAAGACATTCGCCGCAAGAGTGCAAACTACGAGATCATCGGCTTGCCCGGTGGCGAATGGGCGCCGTTGTTTGAAGAACTCGCCCTCAACGTCGCCAGTGCGCCGCCGGTGCGTCCTTCGCCGCTTACGCAAGACGGTCTCCTCGGGTTGTTCGAGAGCGATGTGGTCGGGCGCAACGTCGTGCTGCAGCCGGCAAGTTACGAAGACATGTGCGGCGGATCGGCAGTGATCAGGCCGTCTTTGGAAGTTATCTACGACACGGTTTGAGTTCAGCAGCGATTACCGGGCCGGGGGCCCTCACTCATGACGGCGTTGGACGAGAAAATCGTTGAGGCACCATCGGAAGCACCGGTTGCGAATGCCTGCGCGCCCGCCCCCTCGAAAAGTGGCGACGGTCTGGGTTGCCATGCCGGGAAGGCCGAGTTGAAAAAGGCCGCCGTTGCGGCAGGCAAGAGCGAAACTCTCGAACGCTACGCTGCCGACTATCCGATGGGTCCCCACGACCAGCCGCAGAGCATGTGCCCAGCGTTCGGCTCGCTGCGTGTCGGCTTGCGGATGCGGCGCACGGCGACGATCCTTTCCGGTTCGGCCTGCTGCGTCTATGGTTTGACCTTCACGTCGCACTTCTACGGCGCGCGCAGAACGGTCGGCTACGTGCCGTTCAACTCCGAAACGCTCGTCACCGGCAAACTGTTCGAAGACATCCGCGACGCGGCGTTCCAACTCGCCGACCCGGAACTCTACGACACAATCATCATCACCAATCTGTGCGTTCCCACCGCGTCCGGCGTTCCGTTGCAGCTCCTGCCTAAGGAAATCAACGGCGTGCGCATTATCGGCATCGACGTGCCGGGGTTCGGCGTGCCGACGCACGCGGAAGCCAAGGATGTCCTTGCAGGTGCGATGCTGAAATATGCCCGCTCGGAGGCCGAGTTCGGGCCGGTGCAGGCACCGCGCACGGGCGTCAGTCTGAAACCAACAGTCACTTTGCTCGGCGAAATGTTTCCGGCCGATCCCATGAGCATCGGCGCTTTGCTGGAGCCGATGGGACTTGCCGCCGGCCCCGTTGTGCCAACGCGCGAATGGCGTGAACTCTATGGCGCTCTCGATTGCGCGGCGGTGGCCGCAATCCATCCCTTCTATAAAGCGAGTATTCGTGAGTTTGAGGCAGCCGGCCGTAAAGTCGTCGGATCGGCGCCTGTCGGGCTCGACGGTACGGCGGCCTGGCTCGAAAGCATTGGGGCTGCCTGCAACATCGCGGCGGCCAAAATCGATGAAGCGAAGGCGAAGTTCCTGCCGGCTATCCGCGCGGCCATTGCCGCCAAGCCGATTAAGGGACGGATCACGCTGTCGGGTTACGAGGGCTCGGAGCTGATTGTTGCTCGGCTTCTGGTCGAAAGCGGCGCCGATGTGCGCTACGTCGGCACGGCTTGTCCGAAGACGCAATGGTCGGATGCCGATCGCGAATGGCTCGAAGCCAAGGGCGTGCACATTCAGTATCGCGCCTCACTCGAGCAAGATCTTGCGGCCTTCCACGAGTTCAAGCCAGACCTCGCCATCGGTACAACCCCCGTCGTGCAGAAGGCAAAAGAAAGCTCCACGCCGGCGCTTTATTTCACCAATCTCATTTCGGCACGTCCGCTGATGGGTGTGGCAGGCGCAGGGTCGCTGGCTCAGGTCATCAACGCCGCAATGGCCGGAAAAGCGCGGTTCGATACCATGAGCGCCTTCTTCGAGGGCGTCGGCGAAGGGCATGCGACCGGCATCTGGGAAGACGTACCCAGCGAGCGGCCGGAGTTTCGCGCCGAGTACAAGCGCCGCATCGAAAAAGAAGCCAAGAAGCGCAAGGCGGAGGAAATGTTATGACCCTCGTCTTGGATCACGACAGAGCCGGTGGTTATTGGGGCTCGGTGTACGTCTTCAGCGCCATCAAGGGGTTGCAGGTGATCATCGACGGCCCGGTCGGCTGCGAAAATCTGCCGGTCACATCGGTGCTGCACTACACAGATGCGCTGCCGCCGCATGAGTTGCCGATCGTCGTCACCGGTCTTTCTGAAGAAGAGCTCGGCAAGACGGGGACTGAAGGCGCCATGCGCCGCGCGCACAAGACGCTTGATCCGCATATGCCGGCGGTGGTTGTGACCGGATCGATCGCCGAAATGATCGGTGGCGGCGTGACGCCGGAGGGAACCAACATTCAGCGCTTTCTGCCGCGCACCATCGATGAAGATCAGTGGCAGAGCGCCGACAGGGCCATGACGTGGCTATGGACCCAGTTCGGGCGCAAGAAGGTTCCCGAACTGAAGCCGCGGGCCGAAGGTCAGAAGCCGCGCGTCAACATCATCGGTCCGATCTACGGCACGTTCAATACACCGTCCGATCTTGCAGAAATCCGCCGTCTCGTCGAAGGCATCGGCGCTCAAGTCAACATGGTTTTCCCACTCGGATCACACGTCGCCGACGTGGCGAAACTCGCGGACGCGGAAGCCAATATCTGCATGTACCGCGAATACGGACGCCTGCTTTGCGAAACGTTGGAGCGGCCGTACCTGCAGGCGCCGATCGGTATTCATTCGACCACCCTGTTCCTGCGCAAGCTCGGCGATATGTTGGGGCTCGATCCGGAACCGTTCATTACCCGAGAGAAGCACACCACGATCAAGCCAATCTGGGACCTGTGGCGCTCCGTGACGCAGGATTTCTTCGGTACAGCTTCCTTTGGTATCGCTGCCAACGAAACATACACGCGCGGCGTGCGCCAATTTCTCGAAACGGAACTCGGGCTGCCGTGCAACTTCGCCTTTTCCCGCAAGCCCGGCGTTAAGCCGGACAATGACGCGGTGCGCGCCGCCATCAAGCAGACGCCGCCGCTGGTGATCTTCGGAAGCTACAACGAGCGCATGTATCTGGCGGAAGCCGGCGGTCGTGGCGTGTTCATTCCGGCCTCTTTCCCAGGCGCCATCATTCGCCGGCATACCGGCACGCCATTCATGGGCTACGCGGGCGCGACTTATCTAGTGCAGGAAGTCTGCAACGCGCTTTTCGACGCGCTGTTTCACATCCTCCCGCTCGCCGCCGACATGGACCGGGTCGATCCCACGCCGGCGCGCGTGCACGCTGAACTGCCGTGGGACGACGACGCCAAACACGCCTTCGATGAAATCATCGAGGAACAACCCATTCTGATCCGCATCTCGGCTGCCAAGCGTCTGCGCGACGCGGCCGAACGTACCGCACGTCAAGCGGGAGAGACACGAGTCAGCGCACGCCGCCTCGCATTGTCTCGCCCGTTCATCAAGGAGGGCCACGCTGCATGACAACGCTTTCAATTCCCGAACCGTCCACCCGGTCGAGTTTCGTTCGCGTGCGCGCCCTGCCCGTTGTGGCACCGCGCCGCGGCGCATCGCAAGCACCGGCGCTTCGCGTCCCTTCGCTGGCCAGCACGGCCGGCGCAGCGGCTGTGTCTCGCGCACTGGCGCAACACGCCGGCGTACCGCGGCCCGCTGCCAAACCCAAAAAGCAAGATGCCGTCGAATTTCGACTGATCTTCACGCTTGCCTTCGCAGTTTTTCTTCTGACGTCGGTCATCGAACGAGCAATGCCGCACAAGTGGGCGCAGCGGATGGGCGATGGCGAAGTGCGCAAATCCGTTTTCGAGCAGGCCAGAGAGGCAGCGCACATCAGCGCGGCCTACGCATTCATGGGCTGATCCATTACCGAATTCGCCCGGGCCTGACACAGACCGGACGAGCCTGCAACGTGGTGTCCAAAGCCACGGACTACCCCTGCCGCGCGGGTCGATGCGCGGTAACGGCCGCAAGGCCAATTCACGGAGAGTACCAACATGGCTGCTGATAACAGAAGCGGCTCGGTGTCGGGATTGACCGAATCGGAAGCGAAGGAGTTCCACGGAATCTTCGTCACTTCCTTCATTATCTTCACGGTCATCGCGATCATCGCGCACTTCCTCGTGTGGCAGTGGCGTCCCTGGTTCCCGGGGCCGACCGGCTATGCGTCGTTGATCGATGGCGCAAACTACGCCCTGAGCTACCTGCCGTCGCTCAAGGCATAACCCAGAGGGAGATGAGAACATGTGGAAGATTTGGCTTCTCTTCGATCCTCGGCGGACACTGATCGCTTTGGCAACATTCCTGTTCAGCCTTGCGGTCCTGATCCACTTCATCCTGTTGAGCACCGATCGCTTCAACTGGATCGAAGGACCTCGTCCCGCCAAGGCGGCACAGATCGAAATGCCGCTGATGAAGGCGGTCTAACCGCTACACCATGGAACCGGACGGACGGCTTCGCCCGTCCGGTTCCCAATACCTCTATCGAATGAAAACAATAATGACTCGCAGCCGGCTGCGTGCCGACTGAGCGGAGAATCCAGCCATGGCTATGCTTAACTTCGAGCGTAAATACCGTGTTCGTGGCGGAACGCTGACCGGCGGGGATCTGTTCGACTTCTGGGTCGGGCCCTTCTACGTCGGCTTCTTCGGCGTCACGACCATCTTCTTCATCTTCGTCGGTGTCGGCCTTATTGCATGGGGCGTCTCACTGGGCCCGACGTGGAATCTCTTCCGCCTCTCTATCAACCCGCCACCAGCGGAATTTGGTCTCGGCCTGGCTCCGCTCAAACAGGGTGGGATCTGGCAGGCGGTGACCGTCTGCGCCATCGGGGCGTTCGTCTCCTGGGCGCTTCGCGAGGTGGAGATCTGTCGCAAACTCGGCATGGGCTACCACGTGCCGTTCGCTTTCGCTTTCGCCATTCTTGCCTATGTCACTCTTGTGGTCCTGCGGCCAATTGCGATGGGCTCCTGGTCGTACGGATTTCCGTATGGCTTCATGAGTCATCTCGATTGGGTTTCGGGCACGGGCTACACCTACGGCAACTTCCACTACAACCCCGCGCATATGATCGCGATCACGTTTTTCTTCACAACGTGTCTCGCGCTCGCCCTGCATGGCGCGCTCGTCCTGTCTGCGGTGAACCCGCCGAAGGGTGAAGTGGTGAAGACGCCGGAGCATGAGAACTCCTACTTCCGCGACACCATCGGTTACTCCATCGGCACGCTGGGCATTCATCGCCTCGGCCTGTTCTTGGCGTTGTCGGCGGGGTTCTGGAGTGCGGTGTGCATCATCATCAGCGGACCGTTGTGGGCCGAGGGCAATCCTTGGGCCGACTGGTGGAACTGGTGGCTCGAACTGCCGATCTGGTCGTAAGGGGAGGAGACACACATGACTTACTACCAGAACATCTTCACCCAGTTGCAGGTGAAGCCGCATCCGGAACCGGGCATCGATCTACCGGCAGGTGAATCGGACCGGCGCGGCGAGCCTTTCTTCTCCTACTGGGCAGGCAAAATAGGCGATGCGCAGATTGGGCCGATTTACCTCGGCACTCTGGGCTTCCTATCGCTCGTTTGCGGCATCATCGCGATCGAGATCATCGGCCTCAACATGCTGGCATCGGTGCATTGGGATCCGGTGCAGTTCATCCGCAAGTTGCCTTACCTTGCACTGGAGCCGCCGAAGCCGGAGTACGGTCTGACCATCCCACCGCTCAAAGAGGGCGGCTGGTGGCTGATGGCCGGCTTCTTCCTGACAACGTCCATTCTGCTGTGGTGGGCGCGCATGTACCGCCGGGCCCGCGCGCTTGGCATGGGCACGCACGTTCCGTGGGCCTTCGCCGCCGCCATCTGGCTTTACCTCGTGCTGGGGTTCATTCGCCCCATCCTGATGGGTAAATTCAGTGAAGCGGTTCCGTTCGGAATCTTCCCGCACCTCGACTGGACGAACAACTTCTCGATCACCTACGGCAACCTGTTCTACAATCCGTTCCACATGCTCTCGATTGCGTTCCTGTATGGCTCGGCTCTGCTGTTTGCCATGCACGGCGCGACCATCCTGGCGGTGTCGCGGTACGGCGGCGAGCGCGAGATCGAACAAATCACCGATCGCGGTACGGCGTCAGAGCGGGCGGCCCTCTTCTGGCGCTGGACGATGGGCTTCAACGCTTCGATGGAATCGATCCATCGCTGGGCGTGGTGGTTCGCGGTGCTATGCCCGCTGACCGGCGGCATCGGCATCCTGCTCACCGGCACGGCCGTCGACAACTGGTACGACTGGGGCCTGAAGCACGGACTTGCCCCCGCAGCTTGGCCATGAGGGTCTAGCCTGCGACGGCGACACGACGGATAATCACCAGGCCCGGCGGGTTACTCGCCGGGCCTTTTTCGTTCGTACGATTGCCGGCGCTCGAATCATTTTTTGCCGCATGATATCGCGTCGGGGCCCCGGTCATGACAACGGCTGCCGTCCGGCACCGGTACGGAGCTTTATCTTGGAAATGGCGTTGCGTGGGACTGCGCTATTTCTTGCAGCCGGCACAGGGGAAACCTGGCGCACTTGGCGCCGCATCCGATCGTTCACAGCCTGCGATGCGATCCGCTACGCGGCGGCTTGCCCCGGCTTACCAACGACATCGGCCTTGACCGGGCGGCGACCGCCGAAAAGTGTGCCCTGACCCATCAAGACCCCGAAACCAAAGAGGCGGGCGAGCGTCTCTTCGCTGTCGATGCCTTCGACGATCATACCAAAGCCTTGATCGGCCAGGAATCGGCAGACATCACTCGGGGGGATGTGGCCGCCCGGATGAGGCAGGCCGTGCATCAACATCGCGGCATCCACTTTGACAAAACCGAAGCCGGCATTGGCCATGGCGGCGAAGTTCATGTCGAGATCGGTCAGTGCTGAGATGGCGAAGCGGAATCCCAACGCCGAGAGGGCGCTCACGGCGCGCTGCTCGGACGCGCGAAAGGCGCGGATGTCGGATTGCTGAAATGTGAGGATCAGTTGTCGGGCCGTCGCGGGCCGCGCGACAAAATCCAGCTGCATGCTGCGGGTGAAATCTGGTTCGTTCAAGGCTTCGCCCGAGGCGCAGGAGAACACTGCTCCGCTTTTGCCACGGCTCGCCAAACGCTCGGCGACGATCGCACTGCGCTCGATGCGGACATAATCAAAAAGTGGAAGAAGGCCGCGACCGGCAAATACATCGCCTTCGCCGTTGCCGATCGGCTCTGAATTCACCCCGCGCAGAGCGATGCTGACTTCATAATGCTGCGCTGCCTGATTGCCGAGGCTGAGGATCGGTTCCAGAAAGACATCGACCCGACCCGCCGCAATGGCCTCGCGCACGGCCAACCGCTGCGCATTGGAGGGATCGGCCGTGGGCTCAGGCGGCGTTGCGACTACGGTGTCCGAAATCGCAGATGCCGCCGGCGCGAAAACGGCTGAAGACGGTTTGTGCATGACATGCGCGGCGGCATGCAATGCCTCGAGCGAGGCCTCGACGCCCGCAGTAATCTCGGCCGGCAGAGGCTGGTGCGCCGGCAGCGCTGTCAGTTCCTTGGCCTGCTCAGCAGCCGTCACCTGGAGCAGCATATCCTTGATGCGCCTCTGCAGCATCTCGACATCGTCTTCGCGCACGGCGGACGCAGCAACGGCGGGCGCTGGTTCGTAGCGGGGCTCATCTTCTGCCAATGCGGGCGCCAAACGGTGCGCGGCCTCGATCGGCACCGCGGCCTCGACCGCTTGCCAATAGTCGCTGAACGATTCGCCGGGGGCGGCGGTCGGCGCGCCTTCATAGGCTTCGAAACGAGGCGGCTGGAAATCATTGGCGTTGACGGTTGGGGCTGCGACAGGCGGGGCCTCAAGCGGCAGTTCTGCGGGATCGGCCTTGGGACGTTGCATCGGTAAAGGGGGAACGGCAGCCGGTTGCCGAGCGGCGCCGGGCTGTGGCGGCATCGAGCGGCTCGGTGGGGAAGGGACGATGGCCGGTGCCGCTGGCTGGAGCAAACCGGCTTCAACTTCGAGCCGTTGCAACTGGCTGTTGAGCGCGATCCGTTCAGCCTCGCCTCGCCGCCAGGCCTGAAAACCGACAAGGCCGATAAACAGGGACATTCCAACCAGAGCCGCCATTCCCGTCGGCAGTCCCATGTGAATATGGAGACCAACCACGATGGCCGCGACCACCAATGATATACAAACGAGGACCAAGGACTCCCCGCCCGAAGGTGTGGCGGAATCTGGATGCATCGTCCGCTTGCGCGTGCTCGGCATGTGGTTGCGATCCTGGAAAAGATTGAGAATCATATGGACTTAGGATCGACGCGTCATGGCCCCGCGGGCAATTCACGCGCCCTGTTTTTCACCAGATTTCCACAGGCCGTCCGCTGATGCTGGCCGCGCGTGGCAGATGCGCACCTGTTTTTTGACGGCCCGTAACGGTCGCACCGACAATGACGAATGTGCATGGAAGCCAAAGGCTTGCCTGCAAGGCGCAGTTTTGCCCCGCCGGTAAGCGGCCGCGGCGCCGCTTTTTCGACATGGCCCGGCCCAGAGCGTGGCCCGAATCGAACCGCTGTTTAGATGTCGTTAGGCGAATCGGCGTGCTATCGATCAGGCCGGATCGCTGATCTTCTCCGGCGTAATTCAGGAGCATGCCGTCCGATGTATATGAGCGTCATTGCGCGCGAAGCAGGTTGCGAAACCTATCCCGAACTGGCTGGGGCCCGAATTGCGGTCAGCGGCCTGTCCACGGCCATTGGCGTCGACCTCGCGCGTGGCTTTGCCGAGCGCAAAGCACGGCTGATGATTCAAACCGACGAGCAGTCGCCGGAAATGGTGGCGCTGGCCACTCTTCTTGCCAGCACCGCCGGCGAACTCGCCCTCGTCGATCTGCCATTCGACCGGTCAGCGACGCCAACGCGGTTTGCGCAGCGGGCGGCCGAAGGTTTCGGCGGGCTCGACATGGTGGTGAACCTTGTGTCGATCACGCATGCGGACCTCGCACACGTGGATGGATTGGATGAAATCGAACACCTGATCGTGGCAAAGCTCGGTCCGGTGCGCGAGATTACGGAAGTCGCGGCCAACCGCATGGCGCTGACGTGGTCAGAGGGGTCGATCCTGAACGTTGTCGTTGCGGCCGCACCGCAGACTGCGCGCGAAGCGGCCATTCTGGGAATGGTACGTCAAGCTCTCGCGGCTATGACGTTGGATCAAGCACAGCGCTGGTCGGGCGATGCGGTGCGGATCAATGCCGTCGGACCCAAATCCACCACGCTGGATGCCATGAGCGGCGCGTGTCTTACCAGCGAGCCCGACATTGCCGCACTCGCGCTCTACATCGCCAGCCGCAAAGGCCGCACGTTGACAGGACACGTCTTCGACGCGGAAGGCGTTGCAAGGCGCGGCTGCTAGCTCATTCTTATTCGCCGGGCTGTGGAACTGCGCCAACGTCGGCGTCAGCAGAGATGCCGGCCGTGTTCATTTCGCGACGCCCGAGATAGCTGTAAACGGCCGGCACGACAAACAACGTCAGCAGTGTGCCCGCCGACATTCCGCCGACGATGACCCAGCCAATCTGTTGCCGGTTTTCCGCACCGGCTCCATGTGCCATTGCGAGTGGCAGGGCCCCGAGCACCATAGCGCCTGTCGTCATGAGTATGGGCCGCAGTCGCAGAACCGCGGCTTCGACAACGGCTGTGGTTCGATCATCGCCCTGCACTTGCTTCTGATTGGCGAACTCGACGATGAGAATGCCGTGCTTAGTGATGAGACCAACCAGCGTGACAAGACCGATCTGGGAATAAACATTGAGCGTGCCGCCGGCCATCCACAGTGCGGCAAGCGCACCGGTCATCGATAATGGGACCGTGATCATGATGATCAAGGGGTCGCGAAAACTTTCGAATTGCGCCGACAGAACCAGATAAATAAAGGCCAGCGCCAGGACGAAAACCATGAGCAGGCTATTGGTGGACGCGCGGAAATCGCGGCTGGAGCCATCGAGATCTGTCTGCACCGTCGCCGGCAGGACTTCCTTGGCGGTCTGGTCGAGGAACGTCAGCGCTTCGCCAACGGTATAGTTCGGCGCCAAAGAGGCTTGGATCGTCACCGAGCGCAGCTGATTGAAACGCTTCAGTTCCTTGGGCGCGACGGATTCGCTGACTGTTGCGACATTCGACAGCTGGATCATCTCGCCGCGCGGGTTGCGCAGGAAGATCGTCGACAAGGCCTGTGGAGTGGCGCGATCTTCGGCGGCCAGCTGCACATAGACATCATATTGTTCGCCGTTTTGCTCAAAGCGGGTAACCTGACGTCCACCGAGCAGCGTTTCGAGCGTGCGGCCGACCGCGGTGACCTCAAGCCCCAGGTCGGCGACTTTGGCACGATCAATGTCAATTTTAAATTCAGGCGAATTCAGCTTCAAGTCGGTGTCAAGATTTTCCAGTCCGGGATTGTCCCGCGCCTTAGCTAGAATTTTGTCCGCATAGCCTTGCAGGTCCTCATACGTGCCCGAGGACTGCAATACAAACTCGACCGGACGGCCCGAGCCGCGCTGGCCGAAGGCACCTGGTGCCTGCACGACCGCCTGGACACCGGCGATGCGGCGGAGCTTGGGGTTGATTTCGGCAGATATCTGCTGCTGCGACCGGGTCCGCTCACTCCAGTCTTTGAGGGGCGCCACGACGAGCGAGGCCGAGACATCAGGGTTGCCGGCAATGGCGAGGCGTCCGCGCACTTCCGGCACATCGGTCAGAACATTGTCGATCTCGGCCGCATAGCGCGCGGTGTAGCTGACAGTCGCGCCTTCGGGACCGGTGCCGCGGACGCGAATGACGCCGCGATCTTCCAGGGGCGCCAATTCGGATTTCAGCGTCGTGAGCAGAACGCCACTGAGAGCTGCGACCATGATCGCGATGATAACGACGAGCGGGCGCACGGCCAATGCGCCCTTAAGTGCCGATCGATAGCCGTTTTCGACCGCGACGAAGGTGCGTTCGAGCAAGAGGTAGATTTTTCCTGGTTCTGGCTGGTGACGCAGGATCTTGGCGCACATCATTGGCGTCAGCGTCAGGGCGACCCAGCCTGAAACGACCACCGCACCGGCAAGTGTCAGCGCAAATTCCAAGAACAGCTTGCCGGTTTTGCCGGGAGCGAAGGCGATCGGAGCATAAACGGCAGCGAGGGTCAAAGTCATAGCGATGACGGCGAAGCCAATCTCGCGCACGCCCTTGGTCGCTGCCGCAACGGGCTGCATTCCATCTTCAATGTGACGGTAGATGTTTTCCAGAACGACGATGGCATCGTCGACGACCAGGCCGATGGCCAAAACCATAGCGAGGAGCGTCAGCGTGTTGACGGTAAACCCGAACGCATCCATCAGCGCGAATGTTGCAATGAGCGAGATCGGGATGGTCACGATCGGGATCATCGGCAGCGCGGAACGACCGCAGGAAAAAGAGGATTACGACCACGACGAGGAGGATGGCCTCGACAATCGTCATAAACACGGCCTCAATCGAACGCTCGATGAAGATGCTATCGTCGTTGCCGATGGCAGCCTGCAGGCCCTGCGGCAAGGGATGAATTGATCTCCGGCAACAACGCTTTGACGGCTTTCGACACATCGAGCGGATTGGCGGTCGATTGGCGAATAATACCGACAGCAATGGCTGGTACGCCATTGTATGTGCTGGCCCGACGCTCATCGACGGCGCCAAGATCAACGCGCGCCACATCACCGAGCTTCACCTGATGATCACCGGCAAGCTTGACGACAATATTGCGAAATTCTTCGGGCGTCGTCAGGCCGGTCTCGGACAGAACCGAGAATTCCCGGTCCTGACTCTCGATGCGACCCGACGGGATCTCTGCGTTCTGGGCGCGCAAAGCGGCTTCAACGTCTTGAACGGTCAAATTGAAGGCGGCCAGCCGTTCACGGTCGATCCAAATGCGCATCGCATAGCGACGCTCGCCGTAGATTTGCACGTCGGCGACGCCGTTCAGGTTCTTCAGTCGGTTGACGATGAAGCGGTCGATGTAATCGCTGATCTGCAGTGCACTCAATTGCGGGCTTGTGAAGACCAGGAACATGATGGCCTGTGCGTCCGCTTCGACCTTGGCGATCACCGGCTCGTCGATCTCGTCGGGCAATCGCCCGCGGACGCGGCTGACCCGGTCGCGGACATCGCTGGCGGCCACATCCGGATTTACTTCCGGCCGGAAGCGGATCGTGATGCGGCTGGTCTCCGATCGACTTGAGGAAGACAGTACGTCGATGCCCTCAATGCCGGCGATACTGTCCTCGAGTATCTGCGTGACCTGGCTCTCCATGATGGCGGCCGAAGCGCCGGGGTAGTTGGTCGTGACAGAGACGATCGGTTCATCGATGTTGGGGAATTCGCGAACGGTCAGACGCTGAAAGGCGACAACGCCCACCAGCACAAGAACCAGCGACATCACTGTCGCCAGAACCGGACGGCGTATGCACAGCTCAAAGAAACTCATCCGCCGCTCCTCAGCGTTTCACCGCGCGCTGATTTTTCGGCTCCGGAATTTTCATTGAGCGGATGGCTGGCAACAGCTTCGACCGTCGCGCCATTGCGCAGTTTGTGCTGGCCGGCGGTGACGACGATTTCACCGGCCTTGACACCATCGGTAATCGCGACTGTGCCGTTCGATCGTTCGCCGAGCTTAACGCGCGTCTCTTCGGCTTTTGTTGCCTCAACGCGGAAAACGAAGTTGTCGCCGGAGCGCGGGATGATGGCACTTTCGGGAACCAGGACGACATTACGTTCGACGGCGCCCTTGATCAGAATGCGCGCAAAAAGACCCGGCCGGAGGACAAGATCCTTGTTGTCGAGGCTGGCACGAACCTGCACAGCGCGCCCATTGACGTCCAGCAAAGGATTGATCGCATAGATCATGCCTTTAAAGGTCTGGCCCGGAATGGCGTCGACGGTCACGTCGATAACCTGGCCGACAGCGATCGACGTCAAATACAGCTCGGGCACCTTGAAATCGACTTTCAACTTGTCAATTTTTTCAATGTTGACGACCGGTGTGCCGACCGCGACGAATGCGCCAACCGAGACACTGCGGACGCCAGCGATGCCATCGAAGGGCGCGCGAAGCAAATGCTTGTCGAGTTTCGTTTTGGCGAGTTCCAACGCGGCGTTGGCGGTCTCGAAGTTGGTGACCGCTTCATCGCGGCTGCGTTCCGTGACATTGCCTGTCCGCGACAACTGGCGGGCGCGTTCGTTGTTGGCTTCAGCGAAGCTGAGCCGGGCTTTTGCATCCGCGACCTCGGCCCGCAACAGTGCATCATCCAGGCGCACGAGGATGGCGCCGGCCTTGACGGGCGTTCCTTCCACAAAGTCAATTTCAGAAATGCGCCCGGCGATTTCGGGAGCAAGTTGCACCGTTTCGTCGGATTGTAACGACCCGATCGCTCGAATGTCGGTGGAGATGCGGGCGGCGCGCGCTTCTGCGACTTCGACAGCAATTGCGCGGGCCGGCGGCGCCGTCGCGCGCTTGGCCGTGGCCGCCTCACCGGTTGCCGGGGACGGGTCGATCGTGCCGGTCACCAACTCGCGCCCCGGCATACCCCCCACCCACCACGCGGCGGCCACCGCACAGATCAAAACGAACACGAAGGCGCGCGATATCGTCATGCAAAAGGCCTCTGATCCCTGAGGGCATCTTAATACGGCTCTGTTACGGTGTCGTCTTGACCGTATCGCTGCCTTAGCCTCAACGGTCGAACGGGCCGCTTCCGTCGCATGAACTCGTTGGGCCGCCGGCCTCGTTCGGAGCGGGTGTTCATTACGAAACTGAGAAAAACCCCCACGAGATGAACGCGGTAAAATGATCAACCGTTCCAGTGGCGCGGTGAACTTGGCTACCCTTTTACTTGCGGATACGGGTAATTTTGGTGCCCTCGAGGGTCAAATTGTACATCAGGCCTTTCGGATCGAGGATGAACCCGATCACTGGGCTCGTAATCTTGTTGGTATCGATCGATCCGCCAACACCGACTGTGATGATCGCGACCGAGCCATCGACACCCACTTTCCACCCTTGCGAGCGGCGGAACTGGGCGAGTGCTTCGGGCGTCATGAACATGATGATGACCGAGCGAGATTGGACGCCCAGCTGGAAGCCGAACGAGGCGCCGACCGTATTGTAGTAGGTGGTGGGTTGGCCGCGAACCGACAAGGCGCCTTCACCATATTCCCCGCCAATGCCGAAACCGGCCTTCACCACCGACGGGAAAATAAGGATGCCATATGATTTCGCAGCAAGTTCGCGGGCGCCGCCGATCTGAGAATAGAACCGGTCGATCGTCGCGCGGACATCCGCATCGATAGCGGCGGCTGATGCCGCTTCGGCGCGAGGCGCGGGTGCCATCGCCAAACCGAAGACCGTGAACAGCGCAACGACCAAGAATCTCAGCGACATCACGAACCTTCCTGATTGACGATCGAATCGACGTCAACCGTCGGCACCAAGTGCGGCGGGAGGAAGGCCGGATGCAGCCTAGACGGCCATTCCAGACTTCAATGCTGGTGTTCGTGGCCTGGAGTTTCCGGCCCGTTTGCACCGATGGCGGCGACTGTCACCGGCACTTTAATCTTGCCGGCGGTCTTGAACGTCAGTTCCAGGTCGAATGATTGTCCCGCCGTCAGCGGTTGCTTCAGATCGAGAAACATGATGTGCAGGCCGCCCGGTGACAGCGATACTGTGGCTCCTGCCGGAACCACCAAACCATTTGTCAGCGCGCGCATCTTCATGACGCCGCCGTCGTGCGTCATCTCGTGAATTTCTGTGCGGCCCGCGACCGATGCCGCAACCGATAGCAACGTATCGGCGGCCGCGGTGGCGTTGACGATTTGGAGGTAGCCGGCGCCGACTTTGGCCCCACCCGGCGTGGCGCGAGCCCAAGCTTGAGCAGCGGACAGTGCTGCAGCTGCCGGCCGTTCCGCTCCTGGCTTGGCGGTGATCTTCAAAAGCGGCGCGGGATGTTGAAGATCATGCGGATCGGCGCCGGGGGCAGCCAATTCTGTCCAGGCTACCTGACCTTGCTCACAATCCTGCACGATGGGGAAGGCCGCCATCTCACCGTCGGCAAAGGCACTGGTGATGAAACCGGTGAAGATAAATTCGTCGAATTGCTCATCGAGCAACGGTCCACCGCGCCAGACGATCTCCTTGACACCCTCCGAGACTTTCTTGCCATGGAAATGGTCATAGGTCTTGGCGTAGGCTCCTTTGGTCGTCGCGACAGTCCAGCCTGGTTTGGGCGCCGGCTTAACGCCGATGATGCCTTCTGGAATGATCAGCTTTATCGCCACCGTGGACGAACCTTCGCAGCCGTGCGGGATGCGCACCGCCGCGCGGAAGGAACCCGGCGAAGCGGACTTAAGGTCCAGCGTCGGATGCGCGAACGCACCGCTACCCGGTATCGCAACGGCAAACACGAGAACGGCAGTCATCGGGCGGAAGCGTTTAAACATGTTGCGATCCTTCATACGATGTCAGGGATGATGCGATTTGTGGGGATGCGCGGTCATATCCACCGTCCCCTCGAAACTGGAAAATGACCTGATGGCCTCTTTGTCGAATGCGTCTTCGGCAGTCGCGATGGCAGCGGCGAGATGCGCTGCTTCTTCCTTAGGCACACCGGCTTCAATGAGACCCGCCTCATGCCGCAACGGATCGCCGCTGCATAAAACAACCGTCCACTGCCCGTGCTCTCGCCGCAAAAGCGCCCGGCCACCGCGCTCACCTTGACGCCATCCAGCGACGGCAAATGTGGACCCGACCGTCACCGGCTCCACGTTGAGCGGTGCATCGGGCTTGTCGAACGCGGATTGCAATAGTGACCGGATTGCCGCGACATCAACACCAGTATCAACTGCAAAAAGGGGTTGGATGGCGCCTGCGAGCGCCATCCAGGCCAGAACCACGAGTGAACGACGGGGAAGTCGAAGAGATTTCATCACGAGGCTCCAGCTTACTCGTCACCAGCGGAACTGAACGCCGCCGTAAACGGCGCGGCCCGTTCCCGGTTCGAACAATGCGCTTGTCGCTGGATTTGCCAGCGTGGCTATGCTGGCACTCGAGATGTAGGGTTCGTCCGTCAGGTTGCGGCCTTCAATGTAGGCGGTCCAAGTGCCGCCGTTGTCGAAGCCGAGCTTTGCGCCGAGCAACGCATAGGCCGACGTCTTCACAACGTTTGCACTGTCGACAAAGAATGCCTCGGGCGACCATTCGACATTCGGTCCGGCATAGACGCCGCTCGGATGCTTGTAGAGAAGTTCGGCTCGCAGGTAGTGGCGTGGAGCACCGGGCAAGTCGTTGTCGCCCCAGCGCGGGTCATTGTCGAAGCGGAAGTCGTTAAACGTGTAAGCGCCATGCAGCCAGATTTCGTCCGCTTTGGGACCCGGCTCGAAGACAGCTGAGAACAGGCGCGCGGCGCCGCCGACTTCCACGCCCTGATGGATCGTCTTGTCCAGGTTGATCTGCGTGCAGGTCCCGTCAGCGACCACAACGCCACCCGGTCCCAGGTTGGTACGGCATTGGAACTCATTGTCGATGTTTGAACGATACAGCGCTAGATCCCAACGGAAGTCGGGATAGTTGCCGCGCGTGCCGATTTCGTAGGTCGTCGCGCGCTGGACTTCGAGAGATGTTGTGGTCGCGCCCGCAAGCGTGATCTCGCTGAAGGTTGGCGCTTCGCCACTACGCGAGATATTGCCGAAGACCTGCCATTGCTTGGCCGGTTCCCAGATGAACCCACCTTTCGGACTCCAAAAATCGTAGTCAGCCTGACCTGATTGGGCAGCCCCTGAAATGCGCTGTTGGCCGCGTTCCACGTTGTTGTACTGGACGCCGCCGATGACGGCGAATGGCGGCGTGATGAAGAAAGAGTTTTCGGCATAGAACGTCGTATTATCGGACGTCTGCTCCGCGTCCGAGAACAAAGCGCCTCGCTCGCCGGCGACGTTGATGTACTGCCTTGCGCGCGTTTCGCCGTTGTGGACTGCAACGCCGGCGACGAGTCTGTTGCGGTAGCCGCTATAAATGTTGTCATCGACCAACCGGCCAAAACCGCCATACTCGTCATGCTTGTTGTCGATCACCCGGAAGATAGGGTGATCCAAATGGCGGTCCATGTAGAAGCCACCGAATTCGACCATTGTTCCGGGCTGGATGCGATAAGTTGTCGTGTTCGCCAACCGTAAGGTTTCAAGATTGCGTTCGTAATCGAGTGCAACGTTGGTCGGGTTGGGTGTGGTTGGCGATGTCAGCGCAACGCGCCGCGTCACGGCACCTGGAATTTTCTGCTGCACGTCGTTGGCATTGACATAGAACCGTGTTTCGAGATCCTCCGTCAGCTTGAAGCCGACGTTGGCACTGCCGCGGACGCTCTCGCCGTCGCTGTGATCGCGAAAGCCATCGGCCTGCTGCCAAGTGCCGGTAATGAAGTAGTCGGTGTTTCCGGAGACGGCACCGGATGACACAGAGGTCTTAATCAAACCGAAGCTGCCGACGTCGACGCGGGCGCCGAAAAGATCGCTGTCATACCCGGTGGGCGTGACGAAGTTGATCGCGCCGCCGAGCGAATTGGCGCCATATTGGAGTGCGTTGGCACCCTTGTAGACCTCGATGTAGCTATAGGCGGTCGGGTCGATTTCCTGGAAGTCGCTTGAGCCGTCGGCCGTCGTGATGGGAATGACGCCATCCGTCAGAAGGGTCACACCGCGTCCGTGGAAGTTGCGCGACAAGCCGGAGCCGCGGATCGACAGACGGCTGTCCTCGCCCCACTTCGGCTGGATAAAGACGCCCGGCACGTAATCGAGCGCGTCCTTTAGGGTGATCGCCGGTGTGCTGTCCTTGTATTCCTCGGCGGGGACGACCTCAACTGCACCGGGTATGCGCTGAATGTCGGCGCGGGCCTCGGCGGCCGTTGGCACGCCAAGACTACCGGAGCGGGTGCCCGGAGGAACAATGGCATATGGATTCTCAGGATCAGCCGCACTCTCATCAGCTGGCGGCGTCGCGTCCACGGCGGCTACCGCCTGAGCCTCAGCTTGTGAGGGAGCCGACTTTGCTTTCGGCTTTGTCGGGCTGGCCTTCGTCGCGGTATCGGGCTGAGACACTTCAACCGGCGGCAAGTTGTTTTCTTTGGCTGATTGGGCCAGCGCGTTGGTGCCGACGACCGACAGTAACGGAGCAGATAGGACCGCGGTAAGCGCGGCGGCGCCGGGACGGCGCATAGGCCAGAACGACATGACAGGATAATCCCCGGATACGAACACATTGACGAGGCCGCATGATTTGCGACCCAGGCTAGGTGATGATCAGGAGAAGATGGGGGGAGCGCGTGGACTGTGCGCGGGCCCGGCGCGTGCCGGCGGCAGCATTGCTGCAACGGACGGCGCGATCAGCGGACGATCATAACCTTCGGCCCACGTGATCGACGCGATCGTGTCCGGCAGCATGAGTGCAGGATGGCCGCCAAGCTGGCAAGGCTCGCCCAGATGCTTGGTGACTGTGGTGCGCGACGGCCCAAGATCGCCCGCCGCATCGATGATCTTCGATCCGCTGGCCGTACAGATGACAATTTTGAACGAACCACTGTCACCAGCAGAAAAGTTCGGCATGAAGCCGGCCGGGATCAGCGCTTTCAAAACGAACGCAATGAGCACCGCGTGGCCGAGCCATGCGCGCACCCGGCGCAACGCAATGATGATGCCGTTCGAACTCATGGCTGGAACCTAGGCGTTAAATACTCACAAGCGCAAGATCGGCTGAAATGCCCGGACATGCCTGGTGCCGCTGGGCCACGGTATGTGGCGTTCGGCGCTTGAGGTTCGACTCGCTCGGAGATCTCAGGAAGATTGCAGAGCAAGAGCCGCGCAACCGAATAAAAAAGCCGGCGGATGTGCGGGGACCTGTGGGGTCCCGCAATCCGCCGGCTGAGTGGGGAGGAGCGTATGCGAGGAGGTTAAGTGCAGGCGTGAGGAGGAGGATGGTTGGTCATGAAAGAAATGCTGCGGCTGCCGGCTCAGGCCGCCGATAAATATGAACCTATCCGTTCCGTATCCAGAAATCAATTATAAAACGATACGGTTCGTATCACATAATTGTGTAAGCGCTGGCGTCGAGCGCGTACCGTATTGGAATCATGTTCAATTCTTGATGCTGTCGGGCGGCAGCCCCATGCGGGACTGAAACCCGCTCCGGTCACTCCTCGTTTCTTATTGTAACTTGGGCAATCCAGCTCAATGTCCGCCGAACTGGAGAAGACCGTGAAAAGCAATAATAAGAAGTGGTTTTTTGACCAGCACACTTCTATCTCAGCCGACAGTCGATACCCACGAGGTCTACGCTTGAATGCGGCTGACCCTGGCCGGGAAGTCCGGGCCGCGATCAGGCACTGCTGTCACTTTAACGCCGCTTACACATATGACGACGCCCACACCCGCAACATCGTTGCGCTGCTGCGACCTGCACTCGAATTGCAGTGTGGTGCGCCACCGCCAGGCTAGCACTTAACAAGATTGTGACAGCAGAACGGATGATTCACCTTTCCTCTCCTGCATGGCAGGCGAGCGACGAACTTTGCGCGAGATGACGATGGAAATGCACCAAGTGCGGTACTTCCTGGCCGCTGCGAAAATCAGGAACTTTACCAAAGCCGCCCAGTCGTGCGGCGTGAGCGCGCCGTCGTTGCTGCGTGCCGTCGGCCTGCTGGAACAGGAATTTGGCGGCGCGCTGTTCACGCGAGAACGTGGCAATATTCAATTGACGGAGCTGGGCCGGCTTGCCCTACCGCATTTGGAGCAGATCAGTTCCGAAGCCGAAGAGGCCAAGCGGCGTGCGAAAACGCTACTGGATGTCGGCCGCACGACGCTGAAACTTGGGATCATGTGCACGATCGCGCCTCAACATTTCATCCAGCTTATCAACGGTTATCGACAGCGCAATCCAAAAGTGGCGCTGCAGATCCTCGATCGGAACGCCGAGCAGTTGGAAGCAGCCCTCGTGGCCGGCGAACTCGACGTGGCGATCTATGGTATTCCAGGCGATATCTCGAATGAGAAGCTGCACATCATGCCGCTGTTTCGCGAGCAGATGGTCGTGGCCCTGCCGCCGCAGCATGCTCTGTCGCGTGGAACGCACGTCACGGTTGCCGCGCTCAATGGCGAACCTTATCTGGAGCGCACGAATTGCGAATTCGCGCAGTACGGCGAAGAGGTTTTCGTGGAGAGAGGCGTCACCGGTCCGACGATCTACGCTAGTGAACGCGATGATTGGGTATTGGCGATGGTGGCGGCCGGCATGGGGTACAGTTTCCTGCCGGAATCGACGGCCACCGTCGCGGGCGTGGCCGTTCGGCCCCTCGTCGAGCCTGAGTTTTGGCGACAGGTCAATCTGGCGACTGTGCGCGGCCGTCCACATACGCCGGCTGTGGGCAGCTTTGTCCGTGAGGTTATGCGCAACAAATGGATGGGCGGCGCCGCCATTTCGAAACGCGAACTCTCCAACCAGGCTCCGGCCGAGGACGACTGCTAAGGGCGAAATGCGCCAGCAAACAGCCCGTAATCGGAGTTGGGCTGGCGCTCCCTAGGGGAATCGAACCCCTCTTTCAAGAATGAAAATCTCGCGTCCTAACCGATAGACGAAGGGAGCAGCGCGGGGTCGGTATAGGGGGGTTTGCGGCCGCTTGCAAGCCGGGTTGGACGTGGGCGGCAAGACGCCGCCGGGAGGGAGCCGTCCGGTTCAACGGCTCCTTTCTGCAGCCCCGTTCAAGCCTTCAGCCTTGACGACGGGGATCGGCGGCGTCCTCGATGGTCAACTCAATTTTCTCGCGTCCCCCCCAGCTATCTCGCTTCAAGTTGCCGGCGATATGCACAGGCATGCCGCCCGTGTTCTGCAGGAGATCGCCGAGCGGCTGACCGATCGCCCGAAAGGCGACACCTTCGAGCCGCGATCCATCGCCGGCCTCGAAAACGCAGCGCAGGTGAGCCTCGCCGACCGGTTTGGCAAACTTGACGCGCACGGCGGGAAACGCGAACCGCGGCTGCGGATTACCCTGGCCGTAGGGTCCGGCGCGCTCGATCAAGTCCATCAGGCCATCGTTGACGCCGGACGGTACGAGCGCGCCATCGACATCGAGGCCGGAGCGGGCGCGGGCGGCGCTGGCCGCGTCCGTCAACTGGGTCGCGAAGAACTGCTCAAGTTTTTCCATACGATCCTTGGCCACGGTCAACCCAGCGGCCATGGCGTGACCTCCGCCCTTGTGCAGCAGACCACCGGCGACGGCTCCGCGAACCGCTGCACCTATGTCGACGCCAGCGACCGAGCGCAACGAACCGGTGCCGTTGACAATGCCGGAACCAGCTTGCTTCTCCCAGGCGATGACGCAACTCGGCCGGCCAAAGCGTTCGACGAGGCGGCTCGCCACCAGCCCGACCACGCCTTTGTGCCAGCTTTCGGAGGACACGATCGTGATCGGTTGGTCGGGGCGCTCGGCGAGCTTGCGGTCGGCCTCAGCGAAGGCTTCCTCAAGCATCTGCGTTTCGATCGCCTTGCGCTCTTTGTTGAGCTTATCGAGAATGGTCGCGATCTTGAGTGCCTCAATGTCGTCTTCGGTGGTCAAGAGACGCGCGCCCAGGGCGGCATCGCCGATACGGCCGCCGGCATTGATGCGTGGGCCCAGAATGTAACCAAGGTGATAGGTCGAGGGGGCTTGGTTCAAACCGGCGGCGTCGAACAGGGCGCGCAGGCCGACGTTTTCGCGCGCCTTCATCACCGCAAGCCCCTTGCGAACGTAGGCGCGGTTGAGACCCGTCAGCGGCACGACGTCGGCGACGGTGGCCAGCGCCACCAGATCGAGATCAGCGAGAAGATCGGGGGCGACAGCTCCGGTGGCGTAGTAGCCGCGCTGGCGCAGAACGCGCATGACCGCCACGAGCACGAGAAACACGACACCCGCCGCACATAGATGTCCCTGTCCGGACACATCGTCCTGACGGTTCGGATTGACCACCGCCAGGACGTCGGGGAGCTGTTCATCGGCTTGGTGATGATCGATGACGAGAATGTCGGCGGCGAGCTTCTTGGCTGCTGCCATCGTTTCGAAACTCGTGGTGCCGCAGTCGACGGTGACGATCAGCTTGGCACCGTCCGCGACCAATGTTTCGAGGGCTGCAATGTTAGGACCATAGCCTTCGAAGATACGGTCGGGGATGTAGATGCGGGCGCGGGCGCCGTGGGCCGTGAGGAAGCGCGCCAGCAGGGCCGATGAGCAAGCGCCATCGACGTCGTAGTCGCCAAAGATGGCAACTGGTTCGCGGCGGACAATCGCGTCTGCGATGCGGGCCGCCAGCCGATCCATGCCGGCCAGCGCGGCCGGATCGGGCATCAGGGCCTTAACGGTTGGGTCGAGGAAGACTGGGACTTCGGCGAGCGTGACCCCGCGGGCGGCCAGGACCCGGCCCAGAAGTTCGGGCAAGCCGTGCTGCTGACTGATGGCGAGCGCAAGGTTTTGCCCCTCGCGCGGGAGGCGTTCGCGCCAGGCGAAACCGCGTGCCGACTGCGTAACGCCAAGGAAGGCTGCCGCCTCGCTTGCGTCCAACGAGACGGCTTGCCGTCGTTTCTGCACCGCACCCATAGTGTCACTCTCCCCGAATCAAGCCCAGCGAATTGACCATCAGAGCGGGACGCGAGCGAGGCATGGAGGATAGTTGCCAACAAGTTGTTGCCACACCTTGCTACTCCGGCGCTCTTGGAGCCGCCTTGACCGTTCGAAGCCGGCCTGGATAGGGTGCGGTCAATGATGCGGCGGCTCGGGCCGCCTTTGAACAAAGCGTTCTGTCCCATGTCGTCCCCCTCCCTCGCCGTCTCCTCCGATCGCGTTGCAGCCTTGCTCGCCCGCGAACGGGAGCTTTTTGTCGAGCGCACACCGAAGTCGCAAGCGCTCGCGGAGCAGACCGCGCGGCACTGGCTCAACGGTGTGCCAATGCATTGGATGGTGGATTGGGGAACGCCCTACCCGCTGTTTATCGAGGAGGCGTGCGGGGTTTCGCTCATCGATGCGGACGGACAGGGGTACGTCGATTTCTGTCTCGGAGATACCGGAGCCATGTTTGGCCATTCGCCGCCGGCGGTGGCGGACGCCATCCGGCGGCAGGCGGGGCGTGGGTTGACCACAATGCTGCCTAGTCCGGACGCGGCCATCGTCGGGCAATTGCTGGCGCAGCGTTTCAAACTTCCCTTCTGGCAGGTGACGGCAACGGCATCCGATGCGAACCGCTCGGTGATCCGCTGGGCGCGGGCGGCAACCGGGCGGCGCAAGCTCTTGGTGTTCAACGGCTGCTATCACGGCGCCGTCGACGATACGTTCGTGGCACTGCAGAACGGCCGGGCCTGCAATCGTCCAGGCCTCGTCGGCGAGGTGCGCGATGTGACCGCCGATACGGTGGTCATCGAGTTCAACGATGTTGGGGCACTCGAAGCCGCACTCGCTAAAGAAGACATCGCGCTCGTTCTCGCCGAACCGGTGATGACGAACTGCGGCATGGTTCTGCCGCACGACGGTTATCACGACGCTTTGCGCCGCCTGACGCGCAAGCATGGCACCCTCTTATGCATCGACGAAACTCACACGATCAGTTCGGGTGCGGGCGGCTATACGGCCACGCATGACCTGGACCCCGACTTCTTTGTCATGGGTAAGCCAATCTCGGGTGGTGTGCCGGCCGCGATCTACGGCTGGAGCGAAGAGGTTGACGGCCTGATCAAAGCTTACATGGCCAGCCGCGAAGGCGGCTACAGCGGGATCGGGACGACGCTCTCGGGCAGCGCGCTACAACTGGCCTGCATGCGCGCGGTCTTGGAAAATATTCTAACCGATGACGTCTATCGACGGGCGCTGCCGCTGGCTGAATTGCTCGAGCGCGGGATCGATACGATCATCAATCATCATGTCCTGCCCTGGCACGTCGTGCGCGTGGGCCTGCGGGCCGAGATCGTCTCGGCCCCCGACCATCCGCGCAATGGTACGGAAGCTCTCCTTTTCGCCCACAGCGAGGCCGAGCATGCGCTGCATCTTTATTGTCTCAATCGCGGAGTCGTCATTACGCCGTTTCACAACATGATGCTCGTCTGTCCACAAACAAACGAGGTCGATGTTGCGCGCCTGCTTGATGCGCTCGACGGCGCAATGGCGGAAATATCAGCCAGGCCACCCATGCGCGCGAGCGCCACACACTGACCGCAGGTATGTCTCGCCATGATCAAGCCGCCCGACCGCGCAGCACTGCGCGATGAAGCCCAGCGCTTCCTCAGCGAAAATCCGGACGTCCAGCAGATCTACCTGATCTACACCGATCTCGTCGGCGTCCAGCGGGGCAAACTTCTGACGCGGGCCGAGCTTTTGCCGGCGTGGGAAAATGGCCGCTTCATGGCCTGCTCAGCGATGTCGATGGATGTGACCGGTCGCGACGTCGAAGAGACCGGGATGATCTGGGAAACGGGAGATGCCGATCACACGCTGTGGCCGGTTCCCGGTACGCTGAAGCGCATTCCATGGTCGAGCGTACCGCAGGCGCAGTATTTGGGAAGTTTCCACGAATTGGATGGCGCCGGTGCAATCGCCGAACCCCGTCATGCCTTGCAGCGGATCGTCAAACGGTTCGCCGACTTCGGCCTCCGGCCAGTGGCGGCCGTCGAGTTGGAATTTTACCTCCTGGACCGCGAGAGTGCGTTGGCGGGGAAGCCGCGGCCTCCGATGGGTCTGACGGTGCCCGAGCGGCAGCGCCACTTTCAAGGCTACTACCTGCAGGACCTGGAGGATTTCGCGCCGTTCTTTAGTGATCTTTACGCCGCCGCAGAGGCACAGGCGTTGCCGCTCGAGGCGCTGCTATCGGAATATTCGCCGGGACAGATGGAAATCGGCCTTAGATACCGGACCGATGCTCTGTTGGCGTGCGACGAGGCCATCCAGTTCAAACGCCTCGTCAAGGCGGTCGCGGACAAACACGGGCTTATCGCGAGTTTCATGGCCAAGCCCTACTCGGCGTGGGCCGGATGCGGCATGCACTTGCATATCAGCCTTGCCGACGCCGCCGGGCGCAATGTCTTTGCTTCCGACGACGTGATTGCCAATGATCTTCTGCGACAGGCTATCGGCGGCATGAAAAGCACCATGGCCGACGGCATGGCGATATTTGCACCGAACGCCAATTCCTACCGCCGGTTTCGAAAGGCGAGCTATGCGCCAATCGCGCCCAATTGGGGCTTCAATAACCGATCCGTATCTCTACGTATTCCGGCCGGCAAAGGTCCGGCCCGGCACGTGGAGCATCGCGCGTCGGGCGCGGACGCCAATCCCTATCTTGCGATGGCGGTCGCGCTGGCGGGCGTGCACCTGGGGCTCAAAAGCAAGAGCGATCCCGGCCCTATGATTGAAGGCAACGGCTATGAACAGCCGTGCGATCCTATGCCGACAAATTGGTTTGCAGCTATCGAGTTGTTTCGACGGTCGACATTTGTTGTAGATTACTTCGGAACGGAGTTCGTGCGCATTTTTTCAACGATAAAAGAAATCGAAGCGGACCGCTTTTTTGCTGAGCCCCAGCCCTTGGATTTCGAATTTTATTTGCGCACGATCTAAAAGGGTTTTCTCTTCCAGAGCGTAGCGGATTCATTCACATTTTGCGCAATTGACCGTTGATTTCTCATAGCAATACAGAGCTGGATGATGCGCTTCGATCCGGAGGGTGTTCTCGAAAGTGCGTTGAGGGCTTATGCGCTCGGCGATTTGCCAGCGGCCACTGCCTATTTTGCCGAAGACGCTGTGTTTGCGATTTATGTCGACCAGGACATCCTTCCTTTTGGCGGAGAAGTCTGCGGGCGATCGGAAATTCTCAAAACCTGGCAAAAAGTTGCCACCTCATTTGAGCTGCTGCGATACTCAGCGCGCAATATCAAGTGTCATGAGGACATTGCACGCTGTCAGGCTGAATACACCTTCCGGCACCGGGCCAGCGGCGAAGTCCTCGACGGAGTGTTGCGTCTTGTCGCGCAAATCATTGGCGGCAAGATCGTGCGCCTACGCGAGTATCACGACCAGGAACGCATTCGCGCATTCATGAGGCTCGTTGCTCAAAATACTAGGGGCGAGGATGAGTGAACGACGATCAACTGCGAGTGCTGTGCTTTTGCACGGCCTCACGTTGTTCAATGCCTTCTGTGCATTGTCGTCCGGTCAACGTTTTGTTGGTGTAGCGTGCGATCGATGACAGGCAATCAAGTCCGGTGGGTCATGTGTTATGCGATCTGACCCCGAAGGCATCGTCGAAGCGTTGCTGACAGCGTATGCCATCGGTGATTACGAGGCAGCGGCCGCATACTATGCGCCGAATGCTGTGTTCGCGATGTACGCAGACAATGAGATCTCTCCCTTTGCCGGTGAGTGGCAGGGCCGGGAGCAAATCATCAACTGCTGGCAGGACATCCGCAATGGCTTCGATATTGTGCGGTTCGAGGGCCGCAACATCAGGTCGGGCAGCGACAACGTCATCCACTGTCAGGTCGATTACGAGTTGCTGCAAAAGCAGACCGGCCTAAACTTGCAGGGCATAGCCCGTCTTGAGTTGGAGTTCTGCGACGGGCTCATCGTGCGCGAGCGTGAATACAATGATGTCGAGCGTTTGCGTGCTTTCCTGCGGCTGTGCGAGATCGACGCCGAAGCCATTGCGTTCATCAGTGGGAAGCAACCATGAGATTGCGGTAGACGCGCTCTGAAAGCTCACGGAACAGCTTCATGTTGCGGCTTGCTTCTTCATCGAAGCGGTCAATCGCGCCACTGCCCTGCAAGCGGTCGAGTTGTTGCCTGTAGGCCGGCACGCATGACCAGTCGCGCACGGTGTTGGGTTCGACTTCGATGTGGCCCTGGATGCCCCAGGCGCGCGGCGCGTATCGTGCAGCTTGCACCCCGCACGCATCGGATGTTCCGAGATTAACAGCGCCTTCGGGCAGTTCGGCGACTTGGACGCCGTGCCATTGCACACATGGCCAGATCGGCGGAAAGCCGTCGAATAGCGCGTCCGTTGCCGCATCGGCCGTCAACGAAATCGGGATCACGCCGATTTCCGGCGAAACCAATGGTCCGCACGTCCCGCCAAGCGCATCAGCAAGCAGCTGATGGCCAAGACAGACGCCGAGCACGGGCCTTTGCAAATCGCGCACGAAGCGGCGGATCGCCTGCTTTTCCGCTGCCAGCCAGGGGTGATCCTTGAGGTCCCATACATCCATGGGCCCGCCCATCACCCAGAGCTGGTCGTAGCTTTCCAGGTTCGGGATCGGATCGCCGTGGGTGAAATGCACCGTGTCGGTTGTGCCGCCGTCGCGGCTCAGACATTCGCCCAACGTACCTGGACCCTCGCTGTCATGGTGCTGGAAAACGAGGACCTTCATGCGGCGACACTCCAAGGCGCAATCGGATCGGCGTCAAGCCGGGAATCGCGCACCGATATCGCGGAAACGCGTCTTGATGCGGCGCACGGTACCACTCTTGGAGCGCATAACCACGGTTTCGGTTTCGGCGAAATCGCCGCGGAAGTGTACGCCATCGAGCAGTGAGCCGTCGGTGACGCCGGTTGCCGAAAAGATCACATCGCCGGAGGCCAAGTCTTCGAGGTTGAACTTGCGATTGATGTCATTGATGCCCATCTGGGCGGCGCGGATCCTCTCATCGTCGTTTGACGGTTTGAGGCGGCCCTGGATTTGCCCGCCGACACAGCGCATGGCGGCGGCCGCTAGAACGCCTTCGGGGGCTCCACCCGATCCCATGTAAATGTCGATGCCAGTCTCATTGGCATCCGTCGTCCAGATGACGCCGGCGATATCGCCGTCCGGGATGAGGCGTACGGCGGCGCCAGCATCGCGAACCGCCTTGATGAGTTCGGCATGACGCGGCCGATCGAGGATGCAGGCTGTGATTTCGCCAACGGCTACACCTTTCGCCTTGGCCAGATCGCGGATGTTTTCGCCGGGCGTTTTGTCGAGGTCGACAACTCCCGGCGAATAGCCGGGTCCAACCGCGATTTTATCCATATACATGTCGGGCGCATTGAGCAGACCGCCCTTCTCAGAGATGGCCAGAACGGCGAGCGCGTTCGGCATGGACTTGGCGCAAATCGTCGTGCCTTCCAACGGATCGACGGCGATGTCGACTTCCGGACCCTCGCCGGAGCCGACCTTTTCCCCGATATAAAGCATCGGGGCCTCATCCATTTCGCCTTCACCGATCACAACCGTACCTTGGATCGTCAGAAGTGCGAGTTCGCGGCGCATCGCATCGACCGCCGCCTTGTCCGCCGCTTTCTCGTTGCCACGCCCGCGCAGTCGCGCTGCGGCGATGGCCGCCGCTTCGGTGACGCGCGCCACTTCGAGCACGAGGACCCGCTCCAGTCCGATTAACCGATCCCTGCTCATCTTGCTTGGTTCCCTAGAGTTCTTCGATCCGGATCATTTGCGGACGAGCCGCAATCTTACCGTCAGCCTCGATAGCATCGAGAGCCTTGCGGATGTTTTCTTCGGTCGTCTCGTGTGTGATCAACACGACGGATGCCGCCGCCGCGTCCGCCGTTCCTGGCTTCTTCTGTACGATACTTTCCAGCGAGACACCGCGATCGCCCATGCGCTTGGCGATCGAGGCCA
This sequence comes from uncultured Alphaproteobacteria bacterium, assembly GCA_963742405.1. Taxonomy (GTDB): domain Bacteria; phylum Pseudomonadota; class Alphaproteobacteria; order Rhizobiales; family Hyphomicrobiaceae; genus JAGVSR01. The sequence goes on along the minus strand of CAVUMB010000007.1, from coordinate 59,726 downwards.
TTGCGCCGGGTCGGTCGAGAACCGACAGCCGTATGTAGTAAGACCCATAATGACCAGAAAGGCTCGCACGCCTGAAAGGTTTCAATTGTGCAACCGGCTTCAGGAATGGCGGCAGTACCAAGCCGCGCGCCACGTCAACGATATCGCTGGCTACCGCCGATGCGGTCGGCTTAGACCCTGCGCCGGGGCCGACGAGCAGAACCGACCCAGAGAAGTCGCCTTCGATGGCCACGCAATTGGTGACACCCGATACCTGCGCGATGGTGGCCTCCTCTGGCACGAAGGCCGGGTGCACGCGCGCTTCGATCCCGCTGGCGGTCCGCTCGGCGACGCCCAAAAGTTTAATTCGATAGCCAAGGCTCTGCGCCGCTTCGATGTCGGCGGCACTGATCGTCTGGATGCCTTCGACATGAATTTGATCCATCGGCAACGTGGTGCCAAACGCGAGGCTTGTCAGCAGGCCGAGCTTGTGGGCAGCGTCGAAACCGCCGATGTCGAACGTGGGGTCGGCTTCTGCGTAGCCTTTCGCCTGCGCATCTTTCAGCACGTCGTCGAAGGCCAAATGCTCATCCTGCATTTTGGTCAGAATGTAATTGCAGGTGCCGTTCAAGATGCCATAGACGCGCTTGACCTCATTGGCAGCCAGCGCCTCGCGCAGCATCTTTATCACCGGTATGCCGCCGGCAACGGCCGCCTCGAAGTTGAGCGACACCGCGTTCTTTTCGGCGAGCCTCGCCAGTTCCATGCCGTGCTTGGCCAGCAGCGCTTTATTGGCGGTCACGACATGCTTGCCGGACTTCAACGCCACTTCCACAGAGGCGCGCGCGGGGCCCTCGTCTCCGCCGATCAGTTCCACGAAGCAATCAATGTTAGGGTCGGCTGCGAGCGTGACAGCGTCATCGAACCAGCGTGCATTGCCGATGTCTGCGCTGCGAACCTTATCGCGGTTGCGTGCGCAGACGCCGGTGACGACGATGCGCCGATCAAGCGTTTCCTCCAGGCTCACGCCGTGCTTGGCCATGAGTTCGAGGAGGCCGGCTCCGACCGTGCCGAGCCCGGCGATGCCGAGTTTCAGAGGTTCTTTCATGGGAAGGGATATCTCGGGATCGGGCGGGGATTGTTAGCGGGTGGCTTTCTGAGGTAGGGCGATCACGTTATCGGGATTGTCGACGCCGGCTTGGGAAAAGAACTTCTTCACGTTGCGCGCGGCCTGACGGATGCGATGTTCGTTTTCGACAAGCGCGATGCGAACGAAGCCCTCGCCATACTCGCCAAAGCCAAGGCCTGGTGACACAGCGAGGTCTGCCTTCTCTATGAGCAGTTTGGCGAACTCAACCGATCCGAGGTGACGGAACGGTTCGGGGATCGGGCACCAGGCGAACATGGTGGCCGGCGGCGGCGGGATCGACCAGCCTGCCCGCTCGAAGCTATCGACGAGGCAGTCGCGGCGAGCCTGGTAGGTCGCGCGGATTTCTTCCACGCAATCCTGCGGACCATTCAGTGCTGTGGCCGCCGCCACTTGGATTGGCGTGAACGCGCCGTAGTCGAGATAGGACTTGACGCGTGCCAGGGCTCCGATCAGGCGTTCATTGCCGACCGCAAACCCCATGCGCCAGCCGGGCATGTTGTAGGTCTTGGATAGCGAGGTGAACTCCACCGTCATGTCCATGGCACCCGGAACCTGAAGGACCGAGGGTGGCGGGTTGCCATCAAAATAAAGTTCCGCGTAGGCAATGTCGGACAGAATGATCAGATCGAGCTTCCTGGCCAACGCGACTGCGTCTTTGTAGAAGTCCAGGCTCGCCACCATCGCTGTCGGGTTCGATGGATAGGACAGGATGAAGCCGAGCGGCTTTGGAATCGAATGGCGCACGGCGTGTTCGACCGCGCGCAGAAACTCCTCGCCCGTACCGGCCGGCACGTGACGAACGGCAGCGCCCGCAATAATGAATCCGAACTCGTGGATCGGGTAGGTGGGATTGGGCACAATCATGATGTCGCCCGGGGCAGCGATCGCCTGGGCCATGTTTGCGAAACCCTCCTTGGAGCCAAGGGTGGCGACGATTTGCGTGTCGGGATCAAGTTTGACGCCGAAGCGGCGCTCGTAGTAGCCCGCCTGGGCCTTACGAAGACCGGGGATGCCTTTTGATGCCGAATAACGGTGGGTGCGCGGCTTGGCGATCGTTTCGACCATCTTGGCTACGATATGCGGCGGCGTCGGCAGGTCCGGGTTGCCCATACCCAAATCGATGATATCGGCGCCGCGCGCGCGGGCCGCCGCCTTCAACCGATTGACTTCGGCGAAGACATAAGGCGGCAGTCGCTTGATGCGATGGAAATCCTCGATCACGTGGCGGTGCTCTTTCGCTTGGATTTACCAGCAATTTGAACATGTTGCGTGCACGATCTACCCGGCAGATCGTTTCAGCCGGGTGGCCGGCCCGCGGCAGTCCGTGTCGTCACGTGTTTACGCCTCGCCCTGCCCCTCAGTCCAGAGCCTCATCGGCAACGGACGCGGCTCGACCCGATCTCGCAATCTTTTGAACAGACTATTCTTGCTGTTGGCGCTGTGTCGTCAAATCTATACGGCCAGTGATGCCCCAAGATCGAATGGGTTAGCCTTGGCCGGTATGATAGAATGCACCCCTGCCGTTAAAGACACTGCCGTTAAAGTCTGGGCGCCATGACAGAAGAAAAAACGCAGTCCGATCCCTTAGCTTCCTACAAGATTGGCGATCCTGAAGAGTTTGCGCGCAACGTCCTCAAAGCCTACGAGGAGGGCGGCCGCGCCGTGACGCAGCTTCTCGACCGATCCGACACGCAAATGACGCCCTTCTCCGCAGCCAGTGAAATGGCGCGGGCGACCGAAACGATCTCGGGCATCTACACGCGTTGGATGGCAGACCCGTCGAAATTGGCGCAAGCGCAGGCCGAGCTGGCGGGCTCGTACGCCGAATTGTGGAATCGCACCATGCAGCGCATGCTCGGGATCCAGCCCGAGCCTGTGATTGAGCCGTCCCCCACCGACAACCGGTTTCGCGATCCGGAGTGGTCGAGCAACCCCTATTTCGATTTCGTCAAACAGGCGTACCTGATCACAACGAAGTGGGCCGAGGACAACCTCGCCCACACCGAAGGGCTTGATGCGATCGGGCGGCAGAAGGCCGAGTTCTATTTCCGGCAGCTCACCAGCGCGTTCTCGCCATCCAACTTTCCGATGACCAATCCGGAAGTGATGCGCGAAACCATGACGTCGAATGGGCGCAATCTCGTCGAGGGCGTCAACCTGCTGCTGAAGGATCTGGAAGGTTCGGGCGATCTCATGCGGATCAGCCAGACGGATTTGTCGGCATTCGAGGTTGGCCGCAATCTTGCGACGACGCCCGGCAAAGTGGTGTTCCAAAACGATCTGCTGCAGCTCATTCAGTATTCGCCCACCACCGACAAAGTGCGCGAGATGCCAATCCTTATGGTCCCGCCGTGGATCAACAAATATTATGTTCTCGATCTGACGCCGCAGAAGAGCTTTATCAAGTACGTCGTCGATCAGGGCTTCACGGTCTTCGTCATTTCATGGGTGAACCCCAGCGCCGAACTCTTCGACGTCACGTTCGAAGATTACATGACGGAAGGTCTGCTGGCGGCGGCAGATGCCGTGCATCGCGAGACCGGACTCGAACAGTGCAACGTGCTTGGCTACTGCGTCGGAGGCACGCTGCTCGGCACGAGCCTGGCGTGGCTGGCCACGCGCGGCGAAGCGCCTTTCAATGCCGTCACGTTCCTGACGACACAGGTCGACTTTTCCAAGGCCGGCGATCTCCTGCTTTTCACAGAGGACGAACAGCTCGACAATCTCGAGCAGGTGATGAGCGAGCGCGGCTTCCTCGATGGGTCGCGCATGGCGAACGTGTTCAACATGATGCGGCCGCGCGATCTGATCTGGCCATACGTCGTCAACAATTACCTGCTGGGCCGCAAGCCCTTCCCGTTCGACCTGCTCTACTGGAACCAGGATTCGACGCGGATCGCGGCGGCCTGCCACGCTTTCTATCTGCGGGAATTCTACAACGAGAACAATCTGGCCAAGGGAGAGCCTGAAGATCGGCGGCATCAAGCTCGATCTGGCGAAGATAAATCTTCCGATCTTTACGATTGCAACGCGAGACGATCACATCGCGCCGGCGGAATAGGTCTACATCGGGGCGCGCATGTTCAGCGGGCCCGTTGAATTCGTGCTGGCGGGTTCTGGGCACATCGCCGGTGTAATCAATCCGCCGGACAAGGTGAAGTACCAGTACTGGACCAATGCAAGCTTGAAGCCTGCCAAACTCGAGCGACTGGATCACCAAAGGCCGACGAACATCCCGGATCGTGGTGGCCATACTGGATCGAATGGCTGCACGGCAAGTCGGGCAACTGGACGCTACCGCGCGAACCGGGGGAGACGCTCGGCGTGATCGAACCGGCGCCGGGCGGCTACGTACAAAAAACCGCTTAAGGCGCGTGCCGAAGCGGTACGGCGGCCGTCGTCGGCCCTTGCATTCAATGCAACTGAAAATTAGCGCATCCTTGGCATTCTTTCGAGATTGACCAAAGCATGCGCTGGCGCATGCCACCGTGTTGGGGTGGTGCCATGAATGACATGACCTTGCGTGACATGACGGGGGCAGATCCTGCCGACGGCGACCTGTCGGTCGTCGTTGAGGAGAATGCCGTTCTCGCGCGGCTCTTTGCGCGTTTGCCGCTTCATGCGCAGGCGTCGTTTACGCCCGATCAGATCGCGGCTCTGGGTCTTGCCACCTATGAACCGCCGACCCAGCATAAAATTGCGATCCGCAGAACGTTCGGTTTTTTCGGTAAGGGATATTACTTCGCGCTGTTCATGGGTCATGATCGGCGCGGCCGGCGCAGCGGCTCGTTTACAGCCTACGCAGACGAATTCCGAGCCGACTGGCGTTATCTACTGGGGGTTTTCATCACGCTCGGATTGATCGGCGCAGTGTTCACGACAGCAGCCGTCACCGTTTGGTATCAGGCGGCTGCCTCCGTTGGCGGCGCTTACAGGCCCGTCGCCGTGCAAGAGTTCCTGCCGTTTTTCAATTAGACGAGCCCGGACAGGGCATCTTGCAGATCTCCAATCAAGTCGTTGGCATCCTCGATGCCGACTGACAGGCGGACGACGTCGGGACCAGCGCCTGCGGTGATGCGTTGCTCGTCGGTGAGTTGCCGGTGCGTTGTCGATGCCGGGTGAATGACCAGACTGCGGACGTCGCCGATGTTGGCCAGATGGGAAAAGAGCTTCAAGCTCGACACGAATTTCTTGCCGGCTTCATAGCCACCCTTCAAACCGAATGTGAAAACGGCGCCGGCGCCCCGCGGTGTAATTTCAGTGGCGAGCGCGTGGTTGGGTGACGAGGGCAGGCCGGCATAGTTGACCCAGGCTACGGCTTTGTGCCGTTCCAGAAAAGCCGCCACCCGAACGGCATTTTCGCAATGCTTTTCCATGCGCAGCGGCAGCGTTTCGATGCCGTTCAGGATCAGGAATGCATTCAAAGGCGCGATGGCCGGACCCAGGTCGCGTAGACCCATGACCCGGCAGGCCAAAGCGAACGCCATCGGACCGAAGGCGTCAGCGAGCACCATGCCGTTGTAGGACGGGTTTGGCTCGACGAGCGTTCGGTATCGGTGGAGCGCGCCGCTCCAATCGAATGTCCCGCAATCGACGATGATGCCGCCGATCGAGTTACCTTGGCCGCCCATGAATTTGGTCAGCGAGTGCACGACGATGTCGGCACCAAATTCCTTCGGTCGGCAAAGGTAAGGGGTGGCGAGCGTGTTATCGACGATCAACGGAATGCGGGCTTCCTTGGCGATCTTAGCGATTGCTGGAATGTCGATGATGATGCCACCGGGATTGGCGATGCTTTCTATGAAGATCGCGCGCGTTTTTGACGTCACTGCCGCACGGAATGTTTCCGGTTTCGTCGCATCGGCCCACGCGACGCGCCACCCGAATTTGGAAAAGCCGTGGCTGAATTGATTGATCGAGCCACCATACAGCTGGCGGGCCGCGATAAACTCATCGCCCGGCTCAAGAAGCGTATGAAAGGCGAGCAGCTGAGCGGCATGTCCGGACGCCACGGCGAGCGCCGCCGATCCGCCTTCGAGCGCCGCGACACGGGCTTCGAGGACGCTCTGGGTCGGATTTCCAATGCGCGTGTAGATATTGCCGAACTCCTGCAGGCCAAACAGAGCCGCAGCGTGATCGGCATCGCGGAACACATACGATGTTGTTTGGTAGATCGGGGTAACGCGCGGAGCCCGTCGTCGGGTCGGGTGCGGCGCCGGCATGTACCGCGAGGGTGGCGAACGAATGGGAATTGGTCTCGGTCATGGCGTCCTCCAGCCTCTCACTGTCGAAAGCTGAAGGGAGACTTGGACGCGGGCGCTGTCAACCGGGACAGAGTGGGATTGTTTAGAAGCGGCCCAGAAACATTTTGCTCCGCTGCGATCACTCCTTGTGCGCACATGCGCCGATCCGAAGCCAATCGACCGTGCATCACCCGCGGGGGGAGGCCGCCCATCCTCTGGACGGCCTCCTTAGCGCTTCACTTAATGTCGGCTGGAGCCTTGTCCTTGATGCCCGGCCAGATGGCTTCCGCCTTCTTGATGTTGCCCGGCACGTCTTTGAGCCAATTCTGCTGAATGCCGCTGTCGAGATTTCAGGTAGAGCCTGCCGTCAACAATCTTCCAGTTCTCGGGATTGCCGTCGAACTTTGCATTGACCGAGACGCCGAAGGCGCAGAAGCCGCCGTAGGCCGGCACATACTTTTCCGGGTTGGCCTGGAAGGTATCGAGGTGGGCTTTGCTGGCGAAACGGTAGGTCGCCGCGCCATGCTGTGCTGCGAACTTCGAGTCGCCTTTCACGGGCTTACCGTCGGTGAAATAGGCAACGACGTCGTAGCCGTGGACGGCGAGGCCCGAAGCGGGCTTGCCGTCGGCGATCACAATGCCCGTCGAGGTGTTGACTTCCGGTCCAGCAAACGCAGGCCCACCAGCCGAAAGCAGTCCAACGATGGCTAAGGCAGCAAGGGTCGTCTTTCGATGATGCGTCATGGCACGTCCTTCGAGGTTGGGGTGATCCGCCGCTGTTCGGCTTCACCGGATTGCCCTTGATGTGTTCATTTCAGGCGGCGAGCCGGGGCGTCCGGGTCGACGAACGAGGTCTACACTTTACCGATCGATTGGATTATTCTTTCAATTCGGGAACAATCTTCCCATTTGGCGAGAATATTAATGGACCGTCTCGAGGCGATGGCCGCATTCGTGGCGGTGGTGGATACCGGCAGTTTCTCAGCCGCCGCTAAAGGGCTACGAGCGCCGCTGGCGACCGTCAGCCGGCGCGTCGCCGAACTGGAGCGTCATCTGCGCGTGCAGTTGCTCACCCGCTCGAACTCGGAAACTTGCGCTCACCGACGCTGGTGTGCAGTACCTGCGGACTTGCCGGCGCGTACTCGAAGACATCGACGAGGCCGAACGACTGGCTTCGGGCGAATACATCGCGCCGAAGGGAAATCTCGTCGTCAGCGCACCCGTGGTGTTCGGCAGACTGCATCTGATGCCGGTCTTGATGGAATTTTTGCACGACTATCCGGACATTGATGTCGAGCTGCGCCTGACTGATGTCGCGGTCGATCTCATCGAACAGCATATCGATGTGGCGCTGCGCATCGGCATATTGGAAGACAGCAACCTTTTGGCATTGCGGTTGGGTGACATCCGCCACGTCATCTGCGCCAGTCCCGATTATCTGGCAAAGAGAGGTCCACCGCTCCAGCCGAGCGACCTGGCCGGCCATGATTGCGTGACGCTGACGCCGTTGCATGCGCCGACGGTGTGGGAGTTTCGCACTGAAGGCAACGTCAAGCGAGTGTTCGTTCATTCGCGGTTGGCTGTCAGCAACGCCGAAGCGGCGGTCGCGGCTGCGGCCGACGGTCTAGGGTTGACGCGCGTGCTCTGCTATCAGGCGGCCGGCGCAATCCGGGACCGGGCGCTCGTCCTTGTCATGCGCGATCATGAACCACCGATCATGCCGGTCCAGTTTGTCTACTCGGCCAACCGCCAGATGCCGAAAAAGCTGCGGGCTTTCCTCGATTTCGTCGGATCGCGTCTCAAGCAGCGGATCATTTTCGATCCATGAGCTGTGGTGACAGCTAGGAGTTCCGCGCACAGCGGCCGTCTTGGGCACCAGCGGATGTTTTGGGAGCGCCGTCTCGCGGAAAAATCTTTCGGCTGCAAATCATGGGTGCAACGGCGAACGCATTGCCTTCCGGGCGGCTCGGGGGCGCCGACCCGGATGATACAAATTTTCAAATCTTGGCGTAGAGACCGGCGCGCTGACAGGTCCACTTTCTGAGGACCCATTTGGGATGAGCCTCAATCCATTTTGCAATTTCAGGCTGGGCTCCCATCATGCACTGCATCGGCGTGAGGTTTTCTGCCGAATAGGTCAGCGCGACGTCCTTGCAGCGGGCAGGATCATTGATGAGGCAAACGGACACCATGAGTTCGAGCATTGGACAACCTCTGCGTAAGAAATGACCTCGTTGTGCGAGGTCGGTTGCAGATTGGGCGTCCATCCCGTCTGGTCTTTTTGTTGATTGAAAGGGTATGCCTGGGAACTAATCCTGACAAGTTCATAAAAGCGGCAGTGGTTGCTAAAGAAATAAACGAAATGTCGGTGTTGCGTTCAAGCGACGCAGCATTGGGCAACTCCTAGAGAAATGGGCCGAATTTCTTCAATTTTGGAAAAGCATATCTGGCATCGCGGCGGCGCATACCAAACTTTCGGCAATTACCTCCGCAAACTCGGGGGCGAATCACCTGCACACGATTCGCTTTTCACAGCGTGCGAAGAAACGCCACCAGAGCGGCCCGTTCTTCCGCATTGAGGTCCAGGTGGCGAACCAGGCTAGGCGCCAGCGAGGGACGATCTACGTGCTTGCCGGCATAGTGCGCTACCACATCTTCAAGTGTCGCCAGCGACCCGTCGTGCATGTAGGGCGCGGTGCGTGCCACCTGCCGCAACCCGGGTGTTTTGAATGCAGGAATTCCGGGTGTTCCGCCTTCAACGGCACTTCGCCCGGGATCGCTTGTGGCAAGGCCGATATCGTGAAAACCATCATCGGTCATGCGCCAACCGCCGTGGCAGGAGAGACAGCCGCCTTTGCCGACAAAAATGCGAAAGCCGCGCCGCTCGCGGTCGCTCAGCGCGTTTGCGTCACCCCCAATCCAGGCATCAAAGCGGGTTTCGGGGGAGACAATCGTTTTCTCATAAGCTGCCAATGCAGCCAGTATCGAATGTTCAGTTACGCCGGGCTCTTCGGGAAACGCTGCGGAAAACGCGGCGCGCTTCTCGGCATTGCCGGCCAGCTGTGCAAGTGCCCGGTTGAGATCGGCGGCCATCTCGTTGGGTGCGTGCAACGGCTGGCGCGCCTGGCGTTCGAGTGTCGGTTCGCGGCCATCCCAGTAAAAGCTCGTCGACCACGCAAGATTGAACAGATGCGCCGTGTTGCGCTTCAGCGCCGTCCCATCGCGACCGATAGCTCGCGGCAAAGTGTCGGTGTAGCTGTTTTGTGGCTGATGGCAGGTGGCACAGGAGCGGTCGCCATCGCGCGAGAGGCGCGTATCAAAAAACAGCGAGAAACCGAGATCTTGCCGCTTTGCTTCCAGCGGATGCACCGGTGACGGCGCCGGCCGCGCAAAGATCGATTGCCAAATGAGGTCTGGTCCGGCCGCGCTGTCGGCAGCCGGACCGGGTGCCGCAGCTAATGCAAGCCCCAGCGCGACAAGCGCGGTTCGGATAAAAAAAGTGCGGTGGATTAATCTATAAGTCGTCATGCAAGCCACTCTTAGCACAAGACTTTCGAGTGCTGCACTGCCCCCATCGTCGCCGGAATTCAGGCGCGGATGTCGTCGTCGTCGGTTTCTCCGATGGCTGACTGATAGACTTCGTAGGCCGAACCGGAATTGAGCAGTGCGATCCCCAGTCCGACAACCAGATCGGGCCAGAAGGATCCGGTCGCCGCCGTGGCGGCACCCGCCGCGATGATCGCGATATTGACGGCGACGTCGTTGCGCGCTGACAGGAAGGCGGCCAGCGATAGACTTCCACCATGATGACGCACGCGCGACAATAGCAGCGCGCAGATGGCATTGATAAAAAGGGCGCCAAGCCCGGCGAGCGTCAAAAGCACCGGATCGGGAACCGACGGAGCGGAGAGTTTATCCCACGCGGTGTAGAGAGCGGCGAGACCTGGCACCAGAAGGCACATGGCCAGAACGAGACCGACGATGCGGCGGCGCGCAGCACTCCAGCCCAGCGCGACGAGCACGAGAAAGTTGATCGTCGCGTCCTCGAGGAAGTCGATGCTGTCGGCATAGAGCGCGACCGAGCCGATTGCTAGCGCGACCGTGAACTCGACAAAGAAGTAGCTCAAGTTCAGCGCGGCGACGCCGGCGACCGTACGTTTCAGCGCCGCGCGATCGGCGTCGGGCGTCAATTCAGCCAATCGCTGCTCCCGGCTATACCCTTGCCCTCGACCCAGCCGCTCTTAGGGGATCAGCACGCCGTTCGCAATCGCCGCACAAACATTCTTCGTCGTCGACGCTGTTTCGGGAATGTGAGCAAGCGACCGGACAACAGGCGAAAGCCGCGAGCGTCGCAAATAAAGCGGAAAAACTCGACCGCAGCCGCGAGGCCGCCCCGTTGCGCCCGGCAGTGGTTTGGTGTCCAACCAGTCAACCAACCCCTGCGAGCCGAATTGTGATGACACCGACCGACTTCAACGCCGCCGCCTGCCGTATGTCGCTGTTTGGCGCATTACGCGATGCTGCGCGGCGTCATGGGGCGGGCAAGATCATTCTTGAGGATGTCGAGCGGCAGCCACTGACCTACGGCAGGCTCATCCTGGGGAGCCTTGTCCTTGGCCGACGACTGAAGCGGGAGACGCTGCCCGGTCAGGCAACGGGTCTTTTGCTGCCAAACGTCAATGCATTGGTTCTGTCGCTATTCGGGCTCAATGCCTTCGGGCGCACGGTGGGTTTGCTCAACTTCACCGCAGGGGCGCGCAATATTCAGTCCGCGATCAAAACCGGGCCGTTGCCGGTGGTCGTCACATCGCGCAGGTTCGTCGAAACGGCAAAGCTCGATGACCTTGTCGATGCGATCAGCGAAACAGAGTGGATGCCCGGCCGCTTGGGGCGCATTGTTTATCTGGAAGACATTCGCAAGGGGATCAGCCAAACCGACAAGCTGATTGGTTTTGCCGGTTCACTGGCGCCAACTTTTGTAACTTCACCGCAAAAGCCCGGCGATATCGCTGTCGTGCTTTTCACATCCGGCACCGAGGGCGCGCCCAAGGGTGTTGCGTTGACCAACACCAACCTCGTCGCGAACGCGCGGCAGATCTTTCAACATGCGACGGGGGCACTGTCAGCGCTCGACACGGCCTTCAATCCTCTGCCAATGTTCCACTCCTTCGGGCTGACGGCGGGAACGCTGATGCCATTGCTGAACGGGATGCGAACGGTTCTTTATCCCAGTCCCCTGCACTACAAGCAAATCCCTAAACTGATGAAGGAAACCAGGTCGACGCTGTTGTTTTCGACCGACACGTTCTTACAAGGCTACGCGCGTGCGGCTGACGAGGGCGACACCGATACGCTGCGCTATGTCGTGGCTGGAGCGGAGCGGGTGAAAGATGCGACGCGCGAAATCTGGGGGCGCAGCGGGACGGAAATTCTAGAGGGTTATGGCGCGACCGAATGTTCACCCGTCATCTCGTGCAACCTCCCGGACCACAAGCGGCAAGGCAGCGTTGGCCGGGTGCTACCGGGGATTGAGACGAGCCTGTCGCCGGTTGAAGGGATCAGCGACGGGGGACGGTTGCAGGTCCGGGGACCCAACATCATGGCGGGCTACATTCTGCCGAATGCGCCGGGCTCGCTCGTCCCGCCTGCCGGTGGCTGGCACGACACGGGCGATATCGTGACGATCGACGATGGCTACATCTTCATTCGCGGCCGGGCGAAGCGTTTTGCAAAAATCGGCGGAGAGATGGTTTCACTGGCAGCCGTCGAGGCGATGGCATCGGGATTATGGCCCGACAACACGCACGTCTGTGTGGCGCTGCCGGACGCGCGCCGCGGCGAAAGTCTCGTGCTCGTGACGGACAAGCCTGATGCCGACAAAGCTGCGCTGTCGGCTTATGCGCGCGAACAGGGCATTGCCGAATTATGGGTGCCGAAAGCCCTTCTCGTGACACAACAGATACCGATCCTCGGATCGGGCAAAGTCGATTATGCGGCCACGCTGGAAAAGGCTCGCGAAGCAAGGCCTCTCCTGTAACCCAGAATAGAAGACATCCTAATTGCATGAGCGAGAGCAGCCTTCCCGAGCCCATTGGCGCACGCGTGTCTGAGCTTCTGTCGCGCGCGCTTCTGGCGCCGATCCGCGCTTTCCGATGGAATTATCTGCCGCTTTTAATGGTCTATTTTGCGTATGGCGCGCTCGGCATCATCGCGGTTGCTGACAGCTTCTGGGTCAAAAAGGAACTAACACTGTCGGCGGCGGCTCTGGCGCACCTCGGCGTCTGGCTTACGCTGCCGTGGGCGGTGAAGATGGTGTTTGGCGAACTCGTCGATACCGTTCAATTGTTCGGTTCCCGCCGCCGTGGCTACGTCTTCCTGGGGGCGGGGCTGATCGCTACCGGGCTCATCATGCTGGCGGGAGCTGCGGGTAACTGGATCACGTTTGCCCCGCCGGAGCAGATTTACATCACGGCGCAGATCATCACAGTTATCGGCGTCGTGTTGCAGGATGTCGTCGCCGACGCAATGAGCACGGAAGTCGTGCCACGCACGCTTGCTGACGGTACAGCGCGTGAACAGAGCGAAATCGATCATGATCTCGGCATGGTGCAGATCCTCGGCAGGCTGGCACTGTCGTTCGGTGCGCTGTCCGTTGCGGGGCTCGCCGGTTATCTGGCGAACACGATGCCCTACGAAACTGTGTTTCTTAATCGGGCTTGCCGTGCCGGTCATCTCGGCCAGCGGCGCCCTACTGGTCAAACTGGAGAGCGGTGAAAGCCGGCCGACGGATTGGCGTATTCTCGGCGGCGGCTTAGTGTTTGGTGCAGCAACCGTTTTGATTGCCTATCTCGGCGTGCCCTACGCCCAGGAAATCACGTTTATCCTGTCGCTGACGGTGATCCTCGCGATGCTGCACCGTGTCACCGCCGACATCGCGCCTGACACGCGCCTCACGATCATGTATGCGGCGCTGATTATTTTCTTTTTTCGCGCCGTTCCTGGAGTTGGAGAAGGCTACCGCTGGTTCACCATCGATGTGCTGGGCTTTGATGAAACATTCTACGGCGTGCTCGGTCAGATCGGCGCCGCCATTGCGCTGATCGCAGCGTGGCTGTTGTCGGATGCCATCACCCGCGTTCCAGTGGCTCGCGTACTTCTGTGGCTGACGGTTGCCGGCGGGATCCTATCCATCCCGACGCTGCTACTCGTCTACCGCCTCGATCTTTGGACGCAGGAGACTTTCGGTTTCGGCGCCCGGACCATCGCGGTGATCGATGCAGCTGCAGCCTCGCCCCTGGCGCAACTCAGCATGGTCCCACTGCTGACCCTGATCGCAATCTATGCACCGCCGGCCAAGCGGGCGGTGTGGTTCGCGCTCATGGCGTCGTTCCTCAATCTGGCACTGATCGCGGGACAACTGGCGACGAAGTATCTCAACGGCATTTTCCTCATCGAGCGCGGAAACTATTCCGACCTGCCAGCTCTCGTCGTGACTGTCGTGATCTTGGGTGTCGCCATTCCGCTCGCGGCCATCATGGCCTTCGGCGGCCGCATCCGGGGTGGCGGGTAATACTCGCGCGGAACGTGGCATCTGCACCACGCCCGGACGAAGAAATAGTTATGCGGGCGCGCCTCTCTTGACCCCTGCCGCTCACTCTTCCAAAGATTTCTTAACGGGGGCCTCCGGGCTTGCGGCGGACCTTGACGGGACAAGCTCCGCCGCGGTGTCACGTGATGCAACTTGAAACGTGGACACGCGTTTTGACCTCGGAATTGCCGATACGCCGCGCGCGTCAGGGGACATCACCGACATGACTGGTCAGTTTCAGGGTTCCGGCGGCGACACCGTGACCACCTCGCCTCGGCTGTTGGACGCGCGGTGGGCGCTGCGGCGGGCCTTGCTAGGCCTGGCGATCCTGACGGTCGGAATCGCGGGCATGGCGTGGCTGACGCACGCTTCGATCAATCCCGCCTTGGAGGCTCCCGCTGTCGCTCAAACTTCGCCATAACGCCTGATTTCCATCGATCGCCTGGTGGCCCGGTGAGCCAATCCCTTTGCGCGGCGGCGCCGTTGCCGGTAGGCTACAGCTCGTTGCTGCAAAGACGAGGTTGTGATGCCGACCCCCGAGTTCCTTCAGCTCATCGTCGTCGCCGTCATTGCGGGATACGTCGGGTATCTGCTCGGTCGTGCCAGCATAAAGGCCGGTGAAGAGCGGGGTGCATCGGCTTCTCCCTTGCCTGGGCCCGCAGACGAGCCCACTGCTCCGCGCCGGGCATCCGCCCCGCCGGCTGCAGGAGCCGGAAGTGGAGGCGAGGCGTCGCGACAGCCGCCGCGGCGGTCTTCTGCGCCGCCGCCGGCCGCCGCAGGCCTACTCAAACGCGACGACTGACCTGGTCCCGGTGTGCAGAAATATCAACGTTGCCCGGCAACTTGTGTTCGAGTTGTGGCTTCACGATGGAGCAGCTTGAACGAGGCCACAACTGACGTATCATCGTCTTGCCTTAACGGTCCCGCAGGCTTGAAGCTTGAAATTGTGTTGGCTCGATCGGGAGGGCGGAACGGCCCTCAATTCCTGTCGGGTGAGGGAAACACGCGTCGGACCGGCAAAGCTGGACGCGCACGGCGAGCCAAGGACGGGCGATGAGCGAGCAGCGAAAGCACTTTCCTGAGTTCTACGTGACCGCCGCGCAACCGTGCCCGTACCTTCCAGGACGGCTCGAACGCAAACTCTTCACCCACCTTACAGCCGACAAGCAACCGGCACTCGTCGACAATCTTTTGCGCGGTGGTTTCCGACGCAGCCAGAACATCGCCTACATGCCGTATTGCGAAGGCTGTCATGCCTGCGTCTCCGTGCGCGTCGTGGTCGATGCGTTTCGGCCGTCCGGTTCGATGCGGCGGGTGTCTGCGGAAAATCTCGACCTCGTGGCCCGTCGCGTTGCCACACAACCAAGCTCAGAACAATTCAGCCTCTTCCGCCGCTACATCGATGCCCGGCACGCCGATGGCGGCATGGCCGACATGAGCGCTCTCGATTACGCGCTGATGGTCGAAGAAAGCGTGATTGAAACATCGATCACCGAATATCGCGTCAAGCCGGTGGACGGCGCTTTGTCCTCTGATCCCACGCGCTGGCCGCTTGCTGCCGCGGCGCTGTGCGACCAGCTCTCCGACGGCATTTCGATGGTTTATTCGTTCTATGAGCCGACCGAAGGTGGCCGTGGACTTGGCACCTATATGATCCTGGAAACGATCGAGTATGCGCGGAGCCTCGGGCTACCGTACGTCTATCTCGGTTACTGGATCGAGGGCTCGCGCAAGATGAACTACAAGACGCGCTTCCTGCCGCAGGAACGTCTTGGCCCTAACGGCTGGGAACAGGTCTGAACGCATCAAGGGCCGAGTTCGGCGTCGATCTTGCGAAACATATAGGTCCACTTGGCGTTTTGCGTATCAACGAGTTCGCTCATGTGGCCGCGCAAGACTTGGTAGAGGTTGCAGTCGGGCGCGGCGGAAGCGCTACCCTCATCGCCCATTGACGCGATCCAGTTCAAGAGTTCGTTCGTCTTGCGGTCATAAGCGTCGATCTCGTCGTCTTTAACATACGGCACCGCTTCCTTCAGGAACTGGTCATCGGTCCATGCTCTCTTGGCTTTGAGCGCGCGCAACTTTTCCTGAAACCGAGGACGGTTCTGAATGTTCAGATCGCGTAGAGCCGCGGCCGACTGATCGACAACGGTTTCGAAGTCTTTTTTTACACAGGCTGCCGGTGCGGCGCCGGCTGCCGGCGGGGGAGACGGCTGACCGGCTGCCGGGCTCTGCGCCAATGCGCTCTGCTGCTGAAATCGCCACGAGCCCGGCCAGCGCGGCTAACGCGACCCTTAATCGACCCGTCGCTGTTTGGCGAACCGTCAACACACCCATTCCCGTTTCGTAGCGAGCCCCTGACGGCATGACAAGGGCTGCGAGGGAAACGCTCGTACTTTCCGGGTGGTGGCTGTTTGATTAGAAGGACGGGCCGAACTTGTTGGACCGAGGGAAGCCCTTGGGTACAACGTGGCCAGCCTGGGCCCGCTCGCCGACCCACTCCTTCAGTTCACTCCACGGAAGTGTGAAGGTCCGGCCGGCGCTATCGAGCCAGGTTAGTCCGTCCTTTTTGTTGAACACGCGGATGTCGGACAGTCCGCCATCCTTGAAGCGTTGCAAGATCGTACCCTTGCCGCGCGTCATTTCATTCACGTCCTCCAGCTTGAAGACGAGCATTTTGCGGTTCTCGCCGATGATGGCGACCATATCGCCGTCGGCGGGCACGACAACGGCGGCCTCTTCGTCGTCGGCAACGTTGAGAATCTGCTTGCCCTTGCGGGTCGAGGCCACAACTTCGTCTTCGGGGACGATGAACCCATATCCACCGCTGGAAGCAACGATCAGCTTACGGGCCGGATCGTGGACGAAGAACTCCACGAAGTCGTGGTTCTCTTCAAGATCCACCATGAGCCGCACCGGCTCACCATGGCCCCGTCCACCGGGAAGCACGTTCGCATCGAGCGTAAAGAAGCGGCCATTCGTTGCAAAGAGAATGAGCTTATCGGTCGTCATTGCCTGGACGGCCTGCTTCAAGGCATCACCCTGCTTGAACTCGAGTTTCGACAAATCATCCTGATGGCCGCGCATGGCGCGGATCCAACCCTTTTCGGACAGGATAACTGTGATCGGTTCTTTCTCGGCCAGTGCTTCGTCGAGATCGACGGTTACTTCCGGAGCATCCGCGAAGGACGATCGGCGGCGGCCCAGCTCGGTTTTTTTGGAGTAGCGATCACGGGTGGATTTGACTTCTTCCGCAATGCGCTCCCACTGCAAATCGTCCGATTTGAGGAGCTGCTGCAGCTGGCGCTTTTCCTTCGACAGCTTGTCGTGCTCCGCCTTGATCTCGACTTCCTCGAGTTCGCGACAAGCTCTTCAGGCGCAGGTTGAGGATTGCTTCCGCCTGGACGTCCGTCAATTTGAAGCGTGCGATCAATGCCTGCTTCGGCTCGTCCTCGAAGCGGACGATGCGGATGACCTCATCAATATTGAGGAACGCGATCAGGTAGCCATCGAGCACCTCAAGGCGGTGTTCGATTTTCTTGAGACGATACTGCGAGCGGCGGACCAAAACGTCGACGCGATGCTCAAGCCATTGCTGTAGGACATCCTTGAGGCTGAGCACGTTGGGGATTTGGCCGCCTGAGAGGACGTTCATGTTGAGGCCGAAGCGGATTTCGAGTTCCGTGGCGCGAAACATGCTTTCCATCAGCAGCATCGGATCGATGGTGCGCGTTTTCGGTTCGAGGATGAGGCGGACTTCCTCGGCGCTTTCGTCGCGGACATCGCCGAGCAGCGGCAGCTTCTTTTCCGTCATCAGCTCGGCGATTTTCTCGACGAGCTTGGCCTTCTGCACCTGATAGGGAATTTCCGTTACAACGATCTGATAGCCGCCGCGGCTGGTCTCTTCCTTGTCCCACTTTGCCCGCAGGCGAAAGCCGCCGCGACCGGTCCGATAGGCTTCAAGAATTTCAGCCCGCGGCTCGACGATCACGCCGCCGGTCGGGAAATCGGGACCGGGCACGAACTCGACGAGTTTTTCCATCGTGGCGTTCGGGTGCTTGATCAGATGAAGGAGCGCCGCACACAGTTCATCGACGTTGTGTGGGGGAATGTTGGTGGCCATGCCGACCGCGATGCCGGCGGAACCGTTGGCGAGTAGATTTGGGAATGCAGCAGGGAGAACGGAGGGTTCCTGTTCACGCCCGTCGTAGTTCGGCCGAAACTCGACCGTGTCTTCGTCGATCCCATCGAGAAGTTCGGCGGCCACTGTGGTCAGGCGGGCTTCCGTGTACCGGTCGGCGGCGGGGTTATCGCCATCGATGTTGCCGAAGTTGCCCTGACCGTCAACGAGCGGATAGCGAACGGCGAAATCCTGTGCGAGGCGGGCCAGCGCGTCGTAGATCGCCTGGTTGCCGTGCGGATGGTAGTTACCCATCGTCTCGCCGACGATCTTGGCACACTTGCGATAGCCGCCCTCTGGATCGAGGCCCAGTTGGCGCATGGCATAAAGAATGCGCCGATGCACCGGCTTGAGGCCGTCGCGGACGTCGGGCAGTGCCCGGTGCATGATCGTGGACAAGCGCATAGGCCAGGTAGCGTTCCTCGAGCGCGTCCTTCAGATTGACGGGCTCGATGGGGCCTTCGCCGGTGGGCGGAATCGATTGCTTGGTCATGGGGCGTGGTTACTGGACACAGCCTCGGCCCTCAAGTGCCGGGCAGCCACATCCCCAGATCTTGAACCCCTCTGCTACCGATTTTTGCCAAGTTTTTCGAGTTCTTGTACCCTCCGGCCCACAACCGACGAGAGTTCAGCCCATGCCGCTGCCCGATGTTCCGGCCGTCGAAACGGCCGTAATCGAAATGACCAACGCCTATCGTACGCAGAACCGGCTCGGGCGAGGTCAGGGCCAGCCCGGCGCTGACCCGGACCGCGCGGGCGTATGCGTTGTATCTGGCCAAGTCGGGGGCGTTCTCGCACACCGCCGACAATCGCGACGTCGGTGATCGGGCGACGTCATCGGGTTACCAATGGTGCTCGATTGGGGAAAACCTGGCGTTGAATCTGGACAGCAGCGGGTTTGAAACGCGCGCGCTTGCCCGACAGACCGTGGAAGGTTGGATCAACTCGCCCGCACACAAGGAGAACATGCTCGGGCCCAACTACACCGAGATCGGTGTCGGAGTTGTGCAGGCTCCGGACAAAAATCCGAAGTACATCACTGTCCAGGTTTTCGGCCGGCCGCAGTCGGCGAAGTACACGTTTCAGATCGCCAATTCTGCGGGCGTTCCCGTCAGCTACGTGTTCAGCGGCGAACCGCACGACATCAGCCCAAGAATGAGCGTGACGCATACCGCCTGCGTGCCCAGCGCCCTCGATTTCGTCAAGGCAGGCGCCAAGCCGGTTAGCGCGCGTTTCGAAGCGAGCGACCAGACGATCTACACGCTGAAAGGCGATGCGAAGAGCGGGATCAAGGTCGAATTGTCAAAGCGCGCGACGCTGGATTGAGCCAGCATCACCGGTCAATGTGGGTGAGAATGCGGGCGCGGAATTCGGGCAGTCCCTCGCCCTTCGGGCCCAACACGCGCTGCTCGAGGAAGAAGCCGGTCAGTGCAAAGCCGGCGGCAACGTCGTCGCGGGTCGCGTGGCGGTCGCGGGCGGATGTGAGAAAGCGCGGCAGGGCCAGCATGCGGTCTTTATACGGTTCGCCCGCCGACTCCGACACCGCGCGGCCCGATTTCGGCGAAACGTAAATCAACTGATCGTTGACGCCTGTCGCGGCGCAAGCGCTCAAATCCAGCCCAAAACCCAATTCCTGCAAGAGCGACAGTTCCCAGCGTACCATCAAGGCCGGCCAGACGGTAGGGTCGTCGAGAAAGCCCAGGACGAAGAGCGTTACCTCGTAAAGCGCGGGATGGGGGTCGCGTTCGGGCAGCAGACGGGCGAGCGCGCACATCGAGGTGAGGCCGGCGAGTGCTGCGGGATCATCCATCGCGGAGGCGGCATAGCCGCGTCGCAGTTCGACCGACATGTGGCCGAGGTGTTCGGCGAGCCGGGCTTTCCACATGGCGTCGACGTGATTGCCCATCTGCAGCGTTGGCCGCGCCTTGCGCGAACGCCCGCCGTGGACGAGGCCGGAATGGCGGCCGTGCGAGCGCGTGAAGAGGTCGACGACAGCGGCTGTTTCGCCGTGCGACTTCACGCTGAGAACAATTGCTTCGTCCGACCATTCCATAGGTGAGCCTTATCCGGCGGCAACGGCACGGCGCCAAACCCGGCGGAGAGGAGCCTCAGTCCTTCGGGAAAATCGAGGCCCATTTCGCGGTAGCGCTCAGGGTCGCTGCCCCAATTCTCACGCACCTTGACGAAGAGAAACAGGTGTACGTCGTGCTCGATGATCTTGGCCAATTCGTTGCGGCTCTCGCTGGAGATCTTCTTGACCGTCTGACCGCCCTTGCCGAGCACAATCGCTTTCTGGCTATCGCGCTCGACATAGATCGTCTGCTCGATGCGCACCGAGCCGTTCTTGAAGGTCTTCCAATCGGTCGTCTCGACGGTCGCCGCGTAGGGCAGTTCTTCGTGCAGATATTTGTAGATTCTCTCGCGGGTCAATTCGGCGGCGAGCAGACGCAACGGCGCGTCCGAAATTTCGTCTTCGGGGTAATGCCAGGGCCCGAGCGGCATACGGTCGGCCAGGTATTTCTTTAGATCGGCGACGCCATTGCCGTCTAAAGCCGAAATGAGAAAGACGCGATCGAAAGTTTGCCGTTCGGAAAGCTTGGCGATCAACGGTAAAAGGCGATCTTTGTCGCTGACGCGGTCCACTTTGTTGAGGATCAGGATCTTTGAATGAGGAGCACCGGCGAGTTTGTCGAGAATGCGCTCCAGGTCTTCCTCAATGTTCTTGGCCGCATCGACGATGAGCGCGACGATATCCGCATCATGTGCTCCGCCCCAGGCGGCTTCGACCATCGCGCGGTCAAGTCGGCGCTTGGGCCGGAAGATGCCCGGCGTGTCGATAAAAACAATCTGGCTCGTTGCCTCGATGGCGATGCCGCGCACCGGAACGCGGGTCGTCTGCACTTTGTGCGAAACGATCGAAACTTTGGCGCCGACCATCTGATTGACGAGCGTCGACTTGCCCGCGTTCGGCGCGCCGATCACTGCGACGAAGCCGCAGCGGGTCGGTGGTCCGTCCGCGCCGCTTATCGCGCTTTGCTCGTTGTCAGACATTGCTGCTCCGATCCATCACGCCCTCGCGCGCCAACAGACTTGCCGCGGCCGCCTGTTCAGCCAGCCGTTTCGATGCGCCTTCGCCGCGTGCCGGATCGAGCGACCTGATCCTGACTTCGGCCGTAAACATCGGCGCGTGATCAGGGCCGACGCGCGCGACCACAGTGTATAGCGGCAGCGCCAAGCCGCGTCCCTGGGCCCATTCCTGTAACGCAGTTTTCGGATCGGCAGCGGCCATCTGCGGACGTTGTTCGGTGAGAAGCGGCGCCCAGAGTTTTAACACGACATCGCGCGCTACATCGAACCCGGCTTCGACGAAGATCGCGCCCAAGACGGCTTCGACCGCATCGGCCAGAATGGTGTCCTTGTCGCGGCCGCCACTGAATGCTTCGGCTTCCGAGAGGATGAGGCGGGGGCCCAGATCGAGGTCGCGGCCGATACGGGCACAGGTCTCTCCGCGAACGAGGCTGTTATACCGGCGGGCCAACTCCCCTTCTTTGGCGGTGGGGAACGTGGCGTTGAGAAACCCCGCGATCGATAGGCCGAGCACACGGTCGCCGACAAATTCGAGGCGCTCGTTGTCGGCGCGCGTTGTCTTGCCGCCGCGAACGCTGGCGTGCGTCAAAGCACACTCCAGGCTCTGCTCCTTCTTGAACTTGTAGCCGAGCTTCTAGCTCGAGATCCTTGTATTTGCGGGCCTTGAACACCAGGGCTCCGTTAGCGCACGAGATGGAAGAACCGGTGCCAGCGAATGTCGAACGGCCAGGTCCAGGGGCTCGTCCAGCGCAGCGCATTCGGCTCATCGACGGCGGCGGAAAAGAAAATGATTTCGGCACGCCCGACGAGATTTTCAAACGGGACGTAGCCGACGGCACGCTGGGCGCGGCTGTCGGTGGAGTTATCCCGGTTATCACCCATCATGAAGAAGTGACCCTCGGGAACCTTATACGATACCGACGTTATCGAAAGGTCCGTTCTCCTGCGCGTCCAGCACGGTGTAGCTGACGCCATTCGGCAGTGTTTCAATGAAGGAGGGGATCTCGATTGGCTGGCCGTCTTCATCGACGGTTGTGAACGAGCCCTTGGCTACCTTGGGCACCGCCGTGCCGTTGATGATCAGCTGGCCGCCACGGACTTCGATCTCGTCGCCGGGCAGACCGATGACGCGCTTGATATAGTCGGTCGAATTATCGCGCGGGAGCTTGAAGACGACGACATCGCCACGCTTGGGTTCGGCTGCAAAGATGCGGCCGGAGAAAATGTCTGGCGAGAAGGGAAAAGAGAAACGGCTGTAGCCGTAAGACAACTTGGAGACGAAGAGGTAGTCGCCGACGAGCAGCGTCTCCTTCATCGAACCGGATGGAATATTGAAAGGCTGAAAGAAGAATACGCGCACGAAGAGTGCGATCGCGAGGGCCTGCAAGACGACGACAAATGTGTCCTGCATGCCGTAATAGCGCGACGACCGCGCGTTCGAATTGGACGCCATGATCTCTCCCGTGCCGCCCGCCGTTCGATCTTGCCCGGCGGACGTCTATGCCAGGGCCCGCTATACCGGTTCGCAAGAAGCCGCGCAAACGGCTCTCTGACCCAGGCTGTTCCTCGACGGTCAGCCCCTCAGCTCCGCCTTCGTTGGGTAGACAAGAAATGATTACAAAGGCTTCCGCCAGCGGATAATCGTCTGTGATGGTCAAATCTATCTTTGCCTGGCAACCGTCCGGTGTGAGGCTGGCGAGATGGGCGGCCGCTCCGCCCGTTAACCGGAGCGTGGGACGGCCGGTGGGCAAGTTGACGACACCCATGTCGCGCCAGTAGACGCCGCGACGCAAGCCCGTGCCGAGCGCCTTGGCACACGCTTCCTTGGCAGCGAAGCGCTTGGCATAGGAGGCCGCCCGTTCGGCGCGCCGCTCGGACCGGGCCCGCTCGATGTCGGTATAGATGCGGGCGATGAACCGATCGCCGAAGCGGGTCAAGGTCGCCTCGATGCGCCGAATGTCGATGATATCGTTGCCGATGCCGATGATCATTGCGCGGCCATGGACGACCGTTTCGCTTCAGCGCGGGCCTGATCCATAAGCGTGCGCATATGGCGGATAGCTGAATGCAATCCGACAAAGATCGCCTCGCCAATCAGAAAATGGCCGATGTTGAGTTCGACGATCTGGGGCATGCGGGCGACGGCTGCGACCGTATTGTAGGTCAGGCCATGGCCGGCGTGTACTTCGAGGCCCGCGTCGCTGGCAAGTGACGCGGCGTGGCGCAGACGCTCGACCTCTTTGGCGATCCCCTTGGCATCATCTTCGAGCGCGCGTTCGCAATATTGGCCGGTGTGCAATTCGACAATGTCCGCACCAACGGCGGCCGAAGCTTCGATGGATCGCGGATCGGCTTCAATGAACAGCGAAACGCGGATGCCGGCGCTGCGCAAGCTGTGAACGATTTTCTGCAACTGCTCGCCACCGCGCACCACATCAAGACCGCCTTCGGTGGTGCGCTCTTCCCGCCGCTCGGGGACGAGGCAACAGGCGTTGGGAACATGGCGCAGCGCGATCGCCAGCATTTCATCGGTCGCCGCCATCTCCAGATTGAGCGGCCGGGTCAATTCGGATTTGAGACGCGCGATGTCGCGGTCGGAAATATGGCGGCGGTCTTCGCGCAGGTGCGCGGTGATTCCGTCCGCGCCGGCCTCCACGGCAAGGTGCGCGGCGCGCAGCGGGTCGGGATGGCGGCCGCCACGCGCATTGCGGATCGTCGCCACGTGATCGATGTTGACGCCAAGACGCAGAAATGGCGGGCTCGTTGGGGCGCTGCTCATAGTCGGTTCTCTGTTTGCGGCCGGGGGTGGACACTCATTCAAAGACGCGCTCCACAGCCGAGACAAT
The DNA here is from genome assembly GCA_963742405.1 of uncultured Alphaproteobacteria bacterium. Lineage (GTDB taxonomy): Bacteria > Pseudomonadota > Alphaproteobacteria > Rhizobiales > Hyphomicrobiaceae > JAGVSR01. Next base: position 35,653 of record CAVUMB010000007.1, on the reverse strand, counting down.
GTCCTTCTGGCGCAAGCCGGCGATGATACGGTTCAAGTGGGCCACGTCATACACTTCAACCTCGATACGCAATTCCGTGAAGTCGGACGCGCGGCGGATCATTTTGAGGTTGTCAATGTTGCCTTCCTCTTCGCCGATGACGTCGGCAATTGCGGCTAGCGAACCGGGCCGGTTCGGCGCCGTCACGCTGAGGCGGGCGGGAAAGCGCTCCTGCTTGCCGGGATCGATATCCCACGACATGTCGATCCAGCGCTGGTGCTCATAGGCCTGCAGGCGCGGCGAACTGATCTGGAATATGCGAATGCCGGCGCCGGGTTCCAGCACGCCCACAATGCGGTCGCCGGGCACTGCCCCACCTTCCTCGAAGATCACAGGCACATCGTCCTTCAGCCCCTTCAAGGCTATGGCCGACGAGAGTTGCGCTGGACCCGTTCCGGCAGGTGCGGAGGCGCGAACCCGCAATCCCGAAACCTTGGTCAGATCGAGCCACCCACGCAATGGATTTTCGAGGACGCTCTGGGTTGCCGCGGCCTGGATCGACTCGGGTGCGACGGCTTTCAGGACATCGGCCGCCGGAAGATCGCCGCGCGCCACGGCCGCGAGCAGTTCGTCAATTGACTTGTACGTAAACTTGGACAAGACGCGTTTGACGGCTTCGTCGCTGTAGGTCAAATGCGCGGCGTCGAACGCTGCCGTCGCCAGCCGGCGGCCGAGTTCAACATACTGCCGGCGCACGGCTTCGCGGGCCGAACGGCGAATAGCGCTCTGCGCTCGGCCGGTCACGCACAGGCTCTCCCAGGCGGCCGGCGGCACGTGACCTTTGGAGGTGCGGATCTCCACCTCATCGCCATTGCGCAAGCGGGTGTCGATCGGAACGTGGCGGCCATTTACGTAGGCGCCGACTGCCGCGTTACCGACATCCGTATGCACCGCGTAGGCAAAATCCAGTGGCGTTGCTCCGCGCGGCAAAGCGATGAGCCGACCCTTCGGCGTGAAGCAGAACACCTGATCCTGGAACAGCTCGAGCTTCGTGTGCTCGAGGAATTCTTCTGGATTGGAGCCTTCGAGCAGCGTCTCGACCATGCGGCGCAGCCAGACGTAGGGCCCGTGCTCCTTATCGTCGAGAGAGGTCATCGAGCCGGCAGCAATGGCGCCCTTTGTCATGTCCTTGTAGAGAGCGTGCGCGGCCACGCCGTATTCGGCAACCTGATGCATCAGTTGCGTGCGGATCTGCAATTCGACGCGCTGATGACGCGGGCCGACAACGGTCGTGTGGATCGATTGATAGTTGTTCTGCTTGGGCGTCGAAATGTAGTCTTTGAAGCGCCCCGGCACGGCCCGCCACGTCGTATGCGCGACGCCAAGAACACGATAGCAGTCGGCGATATCCTTACTGATGACGCGAAACGCATAGATGTCCGACAACTGCTCCAGCGATATCTGCTTGTTCGTTCATCTTGCCCCAGATCGAATAGGGCTTCTTTTCGCGTCCCGATACTTGGGCATCGATCCCATCTTCGGCGAGCTTTGATTTCAGCGCCGTCGCGATTTCGTCGACGAGGCCTTCGTTCTTGGAGCGCAGATCCGCGAGTTTGTCCGTCACTGCCGTGTAGGCATCGGGATGCAGCCAACGAAAGGCATGATCTTCCAACTCGTCACGCATGGCCTGCATGCCCATGCGGCCGGCGAGCGGTGCGTAGATATCGAGTGTTTCTTCCGAAATGCGCTGGCGACTGCCGGGCTTCATATGCTCCAGCGTGCGCATGTTGTGCAGACGGTCGGCGAGCTTGACGAGAAGAACGCGAATGTCGGTCGAGATCGCGATCAAGAGCTTGCGGAAGTTTTCAGCTTGCTCCGTCTGCTTGGAGACCAGATCGAGGCGCTTGATTTTCGTCAGCCCGTCGACGAGGGCGCCGATTTCTGGACCGAACAGCTGGTCGATTTCCGACGCGTTGCGTCGGTATCCTCGATGACGTCGTGCAGCAGAGCGGTCGCGACCGTCGCGTCATCGAGCTTGAGGTCGGTCAGGATCGCGGCAACTTCGAGGGGGTGGGAGAAGTAGGGATCGCCCGACGCGCGCTTTTGATTGCCGTGCGCCTTCATGGCGTAGACATAGGCGCGGTTAAGCAGCGCTTCATTCGCTTTCGGATCGTACTTTTGAACCCGCTCGACGAGTTCGTATTGGCGCATCATGGGGGCAAACGGGTCCTCGGAAAGCCGCGGACGGGAAGTCTAGACGAAAACGCCGCGGCACGCCTTCTTTGCGGAGGCTTGCGCGCGGCGGATCACTTTGAGGAGGCGCGGGCCATCCGGCCCGGCGCCGGCGTTCAGCGGCCGCGCTCGCGCGGATTGGCCGGGCCGGTTCCCGACGACGAGGGTTCGGACGGCGTCATGCTTTCCAAGCCGCGCAGCAACTGCTCTTCCGTCAGCACGTCGACCTGGGTGTCGCTTGACTGGTCGTCGCGACCCAGAATCGGCGAGCGGCGTTCGATCGCCAGAACGGGTGCCGCACCAGCTTCCGGCTCGTCGACTTCGACGTTCTTCTGGATCGAGTGGATCAGGCTTTCACGCATGTCGTCAGGCGGGATGGCCTGCTCGGCAATCTCGCGCAAAGCGATCACCGGGTTTTTGTCGTTTTCCTGGTCGATTGTGACCGGGCTGCCGTTGGCGATGTTGCGGGCGCGGTGCGCGGCGAGAAGAACGAGTTCGAACCGATTGTGAACCTTATCGACGCAATCTTCGACTGTGACGCGAGCCATCCTGTATCGTCCTCGAGCTTCGGGGTTTCAGGGAACAAATGTCGGGTGCTACCGTTATACGACCGGTTTGTGACAGACGGACAGACGATCACCGGAGGCAAAGACCGGTTCGACATGACCGAGTTGGAGCACCTTTGCATTACCAATAGAATTTGGCCGTGCAGAGAGCTGCCGACCCGTTCAATGCCACTAGTGGCACACGTCGGGCGTTGACGCAAGCCACGCAAGCTTGTGAAGTAGGTCGTTTAAGTCGCCGTGAAGCGGTGCAAGAGCGGCGATATATCGAGGCTAAACCTTATTCTTGCGATAAATTAATTCGCCTCAGTGAATATTTGTAACTCGCCATCTGGAGACCGTTGACCTATACCGACAAGCGCCAGCAGCGATTGAAACCCTGAATCGCATTTGGACTTTAACAACAGCGACAGTGACTACTCAGCATCCGTCCGTGTTGCATCGGCGAAACCAAACAGACAATCACGTACTCGCGCATCGCGCGGTAGGGGCTTAACATATGCATTTCTATCCGCAAGAGCGCGTCGCTCTGTTCATCGACGGCGCAAACTTATATGCGACGTCCAAGGCTCTCGGTTTCGACATCGACTACAAGCGGCTGCTGGCTACACTTCCGCGGGAAATGCCAGCTCATCCGTGCTCTGTATTATACGGCTCTGGCTGAAGATCAGGAGTATTCCTCGATCCGCCCCTTGATCGACTGGCTCGACTACAATGGCTACACGATGGTGACCAAGCCGACGCGCGAGTTCACCGACTCGAGTGGTCGTCGCAAGGTCAAAGGCAATATGGACATTGAGCTGGCCGTCGACGCCATGCGGCTCGCCGATAGTCTCGACCATATCGTGCTGTTCTCCGGCGACGGCGATTTCCGTTCGTTGGTCAATGCTTTGCAACAGCGCGGTAAGCGCGTCAGTGTCGTCTCAACCCTGCAGACACAGCAGCCCATGGTGGCAGATGACCTGCGCCGCCAAGCCGATCAATTCATCGATCTGGCAGACTCTGGAATCAATCGTCGGCCGCGATCCGGGCGCCCGTCCTGTTCGTGAACCGCGCACGTATGCGGCCCGCTCTCCCGTCGGATCTACATCAGCGGGAGTCGCGGCACGCTCGCCGGTCGCTCCGAACTATCCGGATTATGATGTATCGGAAGAAGAAGTCTGACCCGTCTCGGCGGGGGCGTCGGATTATGTTAATCGCGGCCCATGGCCAGCTATACCGAGCCGCATGGCGGCATTATGCCCTTCACACCTGAAGCGCCACATGACTGCCGGCGCTGTCCGCGACTGGCCAGTTTTCGCGACGAACAAAGGCTGCTGGAACCGGAGTGGTTCAACGCACCGGTTCCCTCTTTCGGGCCGGTAGATGGGCGATTGTTGATCGTCGGCCTGGCCCCGGGGCTGAAAGGCGCCAATCGCACCGGCCGGCCGTTCACCGGGGACTATGCTGGCGAATTGCTTTACGGGACGCTTCTTACCTTTGGCTTTGCCAGCGGCCGATACGGCGCCGACCCCACGGATGGTCTCGGCCCTGTCGGATTGCATGATCAGCAATGCGGTCCGTTGCGTCCCGCCGCAAAACAAGCCGACGCCCGAGGAAATCACGACCTGCCGGCCGTTTATGGCGGCGCGTATCGCCGCGTTGCCAAACCTGACCGCGATCCTTGCGCTCGGTCGGATCGCGCATGAGCAAACGCTTTCAACACTCGGCGCGAAACGATCTGCGTTCCCGTTCGCGCATGGCGCACAGCATGCCGTCGCGCCGGGCATGACGCTCTTTGATAGCTTCCACTGCTCGCGTTACAACACTCAAACCGGCCGGCTGACGCAAGCCATGTTCCACGCTGTGTTCGACGCGATCCGGCGTCATCTCGGCGACACTTGAATTTGGTCCAGCTCCCGTCGTGGGCAGCGTGCACAAGGCATGTTAGATTTGCCGGGGTCGAGACGAAGGAGCCGTGCATGAAACACCGCGAAACGACCGATCCTGTTGTCGATTTCGGCATTGCACCGGAAAAAGTGGGGCATGTCATCGTCAAGGCCCGTGAGTACGGCGCCAAGGTCGGGGCCTGGAACGACACCACCGACGAGGGTGATGCCGAAGAAGATCCAGCCGCCATTCTGGAAGATTTTGCCGACGACCCGACGAGCGAAGAACTGGCGGGGTTCATCGCCGCGCTGAACGATGACGAGCAGGCCGCCCTGGTGGCACTGGCCTGGGTCGGTCGCGGGACATTCGAGGCGGAAGAATTCGCCGAGGCGATGGAAACGGCACGGACCGAGCGCACGAGCGCGACGGCCAAGTATCTGCTCGGCATGCCGCTGCTGGCCGATTATCTCGAGGAAGGCCTGGAAAAGCTTGGCTACTCGGCCGAAGAGATCGTTGGCGATGTCATGTAAGGGACCGTCCGTCAGAGCATCGCCAGGAGATCGGCGGCATGCCGATCCGGCGGGTGAACGGGATAGAACGATCGCACGATACGGCCGTCACGGCACATCAGCGTCAAGCGCTTGAGATAGGCCACGCCGCCGGCCTGAAATCGGGGTAGCCGCAGCGCATCGGCGACTTCGAAGGAAGCGTCGCTCAACAAAGGATATGTCAGCCCCATGCGGGAGGCGAACTCCCGCTGCCACTCGCGCGACTGGGTACTGAGGCCCAGGATCTGAATGCCACGGGCTCGAAACGATTGGAGGTGGGTCTCGAAACCCTGAGCCTCCGGCGTCGAACCGTGGGCTCCGGAATATGCGTCCCAGCCTGGCGGATTGGCAACGCCGGGGCGTCCAGTCCACGGGTAGACGAAAACGATGCTCAGACCCGAGATGCGCGCCAGCGACAGCCGATCACCGACGGTCGTGGGCAATTCGATATCAGGCAATGCTTCGCCGGCCACGATGTGCGCGGCGCCGCCGTCGTCTGGCGGAGCCGGGTAAGGCCAGGCATTCATCGTTGGTGATCCTTCAGCCAGCACAGAACATCCATTGCGTTCCTGTCAGGCGGGAAAATGGGATAGAATACCTTGGTTATCCGGCCGTCGTCGATGATGAGAGTAAAGCGCTTTAATAGCGTTGCGGAGCCCACGCGCATAGTCGGAAGTTGCAACGCGGTAGCGAAGAGCAGCATGCTGTCAGAGATCAGTGCAAACGGCAAATGCAGTCGGGTCGCTGCTTCGGCCTGATATTTGGTGTCCTGGGTCGACAAACCGAAAACATGATCTACGCCGGCGGCGAGCAAGTCCTGATGAATATCGCGAAAGGCGCACGCCTGCGGCGTGCAACCCCGAGCACCCGGAATAGCATCCCACGCCTCGGGTAAGGGCAAATTGGGGTGGCCGGTCATCGGGTATGCGAAAACAACTGTTCGTCCCACAACATCAGCGAGCACGATTTGCGAACCGCTGGTCGTCCTCAGTGCCTGAGGTGGCAGCAATTTTCCCTGTAAATGGCTGGCTGCCCCATCATCATCCGGCACCGGAAGTTTGGACCAATCGACAGCCATTAAGTTCGGCATCCCGCCCATCGGGGTTCAGCCCTTCTCGCGCATGATGCGCGCTTTTTGCCTTTGCCAATCACGTTTGGCTGCGACCTGCCGCTTGTCGGTGAGTTTCTTACCCTCGGCAAGAGCCAACTTCAATTTCGCAAGGCCTTTCTCATTGAAATAGAGTTCGACGGGCACGACTGTCATACCCTTACGCTCGACCGCATGGAACAGCTTGGCCAACTCCGATTTGTGGAGCAGTAATCGGCGCTTGCGGCGCGGCTCGTGCTGAAAAAAGCGTCCGGCCTGATTGTACTCGGGGATGTAGCAGTTAATCAGGTAGAGACCTTCTTCTTCGAACGAGGCATAGCTTTCGGCGATGTTCGCCTGCCCCTTGCGCAGCGATTTCACCTCCGTGCCGGTCAGCATGATGCCGGCTTCCCACGTGTCGGTGAGGAAGAACTCATGCCGGGCCTTGCGGTTCTCGGCGACGAGCTTGCGCGCGTCATCCCTGGCGGAGGCCATGGCTCTATGATCCTTGCAGCTTCATGGCCCCGCACGTCACTCGGCGGCTGCCGCTGTGAGTAGGCCCGCTTTGGCGAGCGCGTCGTCGACAGTTTTACGGGCGCCATCCGTCAGCGGAACCATGGGTAAACGCATCTCGGCGGAACACAGTCCCAACCGCGAAGCTGCGTACTTCACCGGGCCGGGGTTGGTTTCGCAGAACATGGCGTCATGGAGCGGCATCAGTCGGTCCTGCAGCGTCAGCGCGGTTTTGAAGTCGCCGCGCAAGCAGGCGGTCTGGAACTCCGCGCAGAGGCGGGGCGCGATGTTGGACACAACTGAGATGCAGCCATGGCCGCCATGCGCCATGAACGCCAGTGCCGTCGCGTCTTCGCCGGAGAACTGCAGAAAATCCGGCCCCATGGCCGCGCGCTGCTGGGAGACACGCGCCAGATTGGCGGTTGCGTCCTTGACGCCGGCAATGTTCTTTAGTTCGGACAAGCGCGCCATCGTGGCGACCGACATATCGACGATTGAGCGCGGCGGGATGTTGTAGATAAAGATTGGGATGTTCACCGCGTCGTTGATGGCTTTGAAGTGCTGATAAAGGCCCTCTTGCGTTGGTTTGTTGTAATATGGCGTGACGATCAGAAGGCCTGTCGCACCGGCCTGTTCGGCATGGGTCGAAAGCTCGATCGCTTCGGCCGTGGAGTTAGAACCGGTACCGGCCATAACCGGAATGCGGCCGCGAGCAGCGTCAATGGTGATCTCGACGACGCGCTTGTGCTCGTCGAAATCCAGCGTCGGGCTTTCACCCGTCGTCCCAGTCGGAACCAAGCCGTGTGAGCCTTCCGTGATCTGCCAGTCGACGAAGCGGGCCAGCGCATCTTCATCGAGCTTACCGTTCTTGAACGGCGTGATAAGCGCCGTCAGAGACCCCTTGAACATGCCTTCACCCTGTCGTGCGTGATGCCCAAGTCTTTGCCTGGACGATGTTTTCTGGAAATATCTCACAGCCGGGAAAACGGTCGCCGGAGGCCGTCTTCGCCTTGAAGAGGGCCGACCCGGTTGTTACGTTGCCAGACAACGAGGAACGGCGGCGCACCAACGGCTGCCCCATTCGAGTGCGCGACATTAGGCGGTCAGATGGACGGCCGCAAGGCGACAGCAACCGCCGGCCAAGGTGGTCCGGGCAGCGACGGGAAAGGTCTTGCATTGTCACGAGCGAATAAGGCTTTGCGGCCGCTGGCCACGATTGGATTGCTGGCCGTTGCGGCCGCGCCAGTGGCCTGGGCGGAGCCGGGCTCGGCACCTCATGCAATCAAGACGGCGGCCATTGAGCGGCCGCTGCTGCCGCCTCCCTATAATCCCGGCAGCGACGAGACGGCCCATGCCGCCCGCTTAACCAAGGCGATCGCACCGGTTCGGGCAACCCGGATTTCGGACGCTGATGCGGCCGCGCTTCGCGACGCGTTGAAGGCTTATGGCAGTGGCCAGACCGCGGTTGGCGATCAACATCGATCAGGCATCTCCGATCCGGTCGCAGCCAAGATTGCAACCTGGTACCGGCTGCGCAGCGGGTTTGGCGCGGCGGCTGATTATCGCGCCTTCCTCGATCGCAACCCCGCTTGGCCCGAACGCCGACTGCTGACGCAGCGGCTTGAGGAAGCGCTGTTCGTTGCGGGTGGCAGTTCGCAAGACATTCGCGCGGTATTTGCCAAAGGCGGTCCGGATCACGGGGCTGGGTTGGCGGCGCTGGCGTCGGCGTATCTTGCCGAGGGCAAGACAGAACAGGCGCGCACCTTTGCCGCGAAAGCGTGGCGAGAGATGACGCTGGCGGCTAAATTCGAGACGGGCTTTCTCGATCGTTTCGGCGCGCTTCTCACGGTTGCCGATCACAAGGCGCGTCTTGATCGGCTGATTATCGACGACGTGCGATGGAAAGAAGAACGCAGCAGCCGTGCCACAACGGCGCGTCGCGTCATCGCCCTCCTGCCGGAAGCGGAACGCAAGCGGGCAGAGGCCAGGCTCGCGGTGTTCCTGCAGCAGAAAGGCGCGTTGAAGGCCATTGAATCCGCACCGGCTGGCGACACGGGCGATTGGGGTTTCCAGTTCCACAAGATTCAAGCGCTGCGCCGGTCCGACAAAATAGATGACGCGGCCAAGATCATGCTGACTGTTCCGACTGAGCCGGGCGCGGTCAACAGCAACGATGAATGGTGGATCGAGCGCCGTGCGCTGGCTTACGCCGCACTGCGCAAGGGCAAGCCCAAGCTTGCCTATGATCTGGTTCAGGATGCCGGGCCGCTGACGGTCAACCCGCTCAAGGACCAGTCGTTCATGGCCGGTTGGCTGGCCCTGCGATACTTGAAGAATCCGACCAAGGCGCAACAGCACTTTGCCGTCATGCAAAAAGCGGCCGACGGTCCGCTGAGCCGCGCCAAGGCCAACTATTGGGCTGGACGCACGGCCGAAGCGTTGAAAGACCGGCCGGGCGCGGAAGCAGCCTATCGTGCGGCGACACGCGATCGGGATGCGTTCCATGCATTGCTAGCCATGCAGAAGCTCGATCCCGGGACGAACAGCTTTCCGATTACACCACCGACCGCACCGACCGCGGACGAGATCGAGAAGTTCAACAGCCTTGATGCGGCCCGGGCGGCCGTAATTGCCAACGCGGCAAAGCTCGACATTTCCATTAGCCGTGCCTTCTTGGTGCAACTTCGCTTTTATCTGAAAAGCGAAGCGGAGTTGGCCATGCTCGCGCATCTGGCCGAAGCCCTCGGCGATACGCAATCGGCCGTGCGGACGGCGAAGGCCGGCATCGCGGACGGAAAAAATCTTTTCTACTACGCGTATCCCGTGCACCCGTTTCCAGCCTACGCGCCGCTGCGAAAGCCACCGGAAACGGCATTCCTGCTCGGCATCGCGCGACAGGAGACCGAGTTCAATTCGCTGACCGTTTCTGGGGCCGGGGCCAAGGGTCTGCTGCAGGTCATGACGGTGACCGCGCAGCATGTGTGTCGCGACTACAAGATCAAATGCGACATCAAGCGACTGCTATCGGACCCGGCTTACAACACCATGATGGGCTCGGCCTATATCGGCGATCGGATGCAGGACTTCACCGGGTCATACGTCCTGACAATGGCTGGCTATAACGCCGGCCCCGGCCGCGCGCGGCAGTGGATCAGGGAATTCGGGGATCCGCGCGATCCGGGTGTCGATCCCATAGACTGGATTGAGCGTATCCCAATCCAGGAAACGCGCGAGTATGTTGCCAAGGTTCTGGCGAATGTGCAGGTGTATCGTGCGCGTCTCGGTGAAGCGGACGTGGCCGTTCGGCTCGACAAGGATCTGGTGCGCGCGCGCCTTGTGGCGGGGCAAAAGGCTCCAGAGATCAAAACCGACGAAGATGATCGCGATGCCGCCGCCACGGACGGCTGACGCGGCGGTGTGAAAATTAGAGCGGGGGCATAATGACAGCGGCGCTGCAGCGCTTCGAAGAGATCTATTTCGTCCAGCGCAACGGATTGAAGCTCTATGCCCGCCGCTACCCTGCCCGGCACGCCACACCCGCAACCGCGACCGTGGCCGTTCGTCCGCTCCTATGTTTGCCGGGCCTGACGCGCAACAGCCGTGACTTTCATGAGATTGCGCTCGGCTTGTCTTCGGGTGATCGCGCACGCGACGTCTATACGTTGGACAGCCGCGGAAGGGGGCATTCCGACTATGATAGCGATTGGCGCAACTACACAGTGCCTTGCGAAATGCAGGACGTACTCGATTTCATGATTGCGCGGCAGCTTGAGGGAACAGCGATCCTCGGCACGTCGCGCGGGGGGCTCATCACCATTGTCATGGCTGCGGCGCAGCCGAGCTTCATCGGACCAGTCATCCTGAATGACATCGGGCCGGTGATTGAGCGCGACGGGCTCTCGCGGATCGCCTCCTATGTCGGCCGCATGCCGTTGCCGCGCGACTGGTCGGAGGCTGCAGCGATGGTGCGCGACATGAACAAGTACGCCTTCACGGCCATTGCCGATAGCGAATGGGAGCCGATCGCGCGACAGTTTTTCAATGAGAAGAACGGCCGGCCGGCACCCGGCTACGACCCGAAACTGGGTCAGGCGTTCTCGTCCACCGATGGGCCGATCCCGCCGCTGTGGGCGCAGTTCGATGCATTGAAGCGTGTGCCGGTCATGGTCATTCGCGGCATCAACTCCGATCTTTTGTCAGAGGCGACTGTTGAGGCCATGCGACAACGGCATGCGGATCTGACGGAACTCGCCATCGCCGGACAGGGTCATGCGCCGCTGTTGCGTGATGCGGCGTCAATCGCGGAAGTGCGCCGGTTCCTCGAGCGCACCGATCCGGCGTAGAACCGTCCACTTCAGCTATTCTTGCTTGTCTCGACTTCGCCGCGATCGACACGGCGGGAAAACTCCGTCTGGCCGCCCGACGCGAGGATACGCGCCTGCTCGATCCAGTTCTCGCGCTCGACACGGCCCTTGAAATCGAGCTGTGTGCTGACGCTGTCGATGTCGGCTTTGGTCCAGTTGGCGACCTGTTCGTAGCTCGTGATGCCAAGAGCATTGAGACGCTTTTCAATCAGCACCCCAATACCGCGAATGCGCTTCAAGTCGTCGACGCGATCGCCGAGGCTTGGGGTTTCGCCGCGCAGTGCCTGTGAGCGCACCGACCTCAGGCCGGCAATATCGTTGCGCGGCACAGCAGGCTCACCCACTTTTGATGCGCGGTTTTCGCGGATTGCGTCCGCCAAACGGACGGGACGCGGCTCGGTCTCAGCAGCAGCAGCGGCGGGACGGACTTCGCTATCGCCGGCGTAGCGCGCTAACACCCGGGCCTGTTCAACCCAGTTATCAAGTCCAACACGGCCGGGGCGATCAAGAACCGCTTCGACGTGCTCGATGTCCGACGAGGTCCACTGCGCGATGTCCGCGTAACGCGTGACACCAAGACCATGGAGTGTTTTTTCGGTACCCGGGTCGATGCCGATGATGCGTGTGAGCCGATCCGGGACCGCACTCTTGTGCACCAATGCATTCGCTGCCGCGGCGGCGGTCGCAGCGGCCATGCCGACGGCGGCGGTCGTCGCCGCAACGCGTTGACGACGGGAATACTCCGTTTCGCTGCCGCGGGCCAGGATCTGTGCCTGTTCGATCCAGTTCTCTTGTTCGATCCGTCCCAAGACGCCGAGGGACTGACTCATGCGTGTCACGTCCGCTGCAGACCAGGACGCGATATCGGCGAAGCGGTGAATGTTTTGCGCGTTGAGGCGACTTTGCAGATCGGCGTCAATGCCGCGGATACGCTTCAAGTCGTCCGCAGCGAGCGGGCCTGGCTGAAATGGTTGCGTCGTCGCTGGCATCGGAGCGGGCGTGGACGCGGCCGGCTGCGGCTCCGCCGGCGGTGCGATCTCGACCGGTTCGGCATGAGCCGGTTCAAATTCTAGTTCAGGTTCAGGTTCAGATTCAGGGTTGCAGCGCGGCTTCAGGCTCTGGCGCCGGTTCGACGTCGACGAATGTGATGGTGTCGATCGAAGCCATCATTTCCGGTTCGGAACTTGGCTCAGGGTCAAGCTCGGGCTCGGTCGACGTTTGAGGTTCGGACTGGTTTGCGGTTTCGGCATCAACGGCTACGCGGGCGGCGGCAGCTGCCGCGGCCACGGCGGCGTAGCTCGCCATCTGCGCGGCGCCGATCGGGGGCGGCGGTGGTGGTGGTGGCGGCAGCAGTTCTGGATTCGCCGCAAGGGGAGCGGGAGGCTCGGCCGGCGTTGCGGGGGCCATGGGGATGTCGAGGACCGCGGCCGGTTCGGGGGAGGCAACCGGAACCTTGATAATCTCGATCTCCGCCGTCCGGCCGTCGGGCGCGGCTGGAGCAGGCCTCGACCGGACTTCCACTACCGGCTCGCCAGGAGGAGCCACGGCAACGGGCAGCGGAGCTTTGCCTGTCAATGCAGTTTCGAAGCGGGCCTGATCCATTGCCGGCGCGGCCGGGCGGGCTTGGGGCGAAACATCGAGCGGCGCCGTGATGGCAGCGGCGACGGGCTTGGGCTCGTGCATTGCACGGCGCAGAATGCAGCCCACCATGCAGCCCGCGAGATAAGCGGACAGCAGCAGCAGAAAGATCTGCAAGGCCAGCGTGATCATTGCAACCTACTCCATCGAACCTCGTTGACGAACGGCATAGCCGTCCTAGTCCTCGGGCTCACCGCACGACACCCAACCTGCAAAAACACCGAACGCGAAGGCGCCGGCCACATACCAGATCAGCTTGATCAAGAGATAGTCCATGGTGTGATCCCCCGTCGGCGCCCGTGGCCGCTGCTACTCGGCCATGACCTTGAATTCGATGCGGCGATTCTTTGAACGGCCTTCCGGCGTTGCATTGTCAGCGATGGGTCGCTCCGCGCCGTAGCCTACCGCCTTCAACCGCGCGGGTTCGACGCCGACGCTGATCAGATAATCGCTGACGGCTTTGGCGCGGCGTTCCGACAGCGGGTTGTTGCGCTCGGGAATACCTTCCGCATCAGTGTGACCCTCGATGCTGATCTTGAACCCCGGACATTGGTTTGCGATTTTGGCCAGCGCGTCGAGCGTCGGCTTGCTGGCGGGTTCGAGCGCTGCATCGGCGCGCTTGAAGTTGATGACGCCGACGGCCATTGCCGCACTGAGCAGCTTTTCGCATTTGGCCGCTTCTGCCCGCGCAGCCACCAAACGCGCGTCATTGGCGGCATTTGCGGCCGCAGCTTGGGCGGCGGAGGCAGCCTTTGTTTGTTCGTCCTGCTCAGCCTTGCGGCGCGCTTCGATCTCGGCAGCAAGGCGCTGCTGCTCAAGCTCCTTGGCCTTGGCTTGCGCGATCAAGCGGGCTTCTTCTTCGGCCCGGCGGCGCTTCTCGGCTTGCTTTTCGCCGGTGCTCGTGACGTCGACAGACGTTTCGCATCCCTGTCCGGCCGCACCCTTGACCTCGGCAGCGAGTGCCTTGGCCACGTCGTCGTCGTTGGTGATGCCTTTTGCCGTCAGGTTCAAGCCGGACATGGTCAGATCGCCGGTCGTCAGCCGGCCGAGGCCGCTCAGCCCCGCGAGCAGGCAGGCGCGCCAGCCGTCCGGCGCACCAGCTTTCACGTCAAGATTGTCCTTCACGGAAAGATCCGGGAAACGGCCGCGTGTAGCCGTGACGAGCGCAATGCGTTCGTCTTCACTCGGCACGTTGCCAGTGAGTTCGATCTGGCCGCCCTCAATGCGCGCTATGGTCGAATAAGGAGGCGGCGCAGCAATTGGCGCCGGCGCGGCGACCGGGGGCGGTGGCGGTGGCGGTGGCTCTGGCGCGGGAGCGACGGCCGGCGGCGAAGGTGGAGGCGGGGGCTCTGGAGCAGTGATCTTTGTCTCTGCTGTGAGGGGTGGTTTGACGGCGGAAATAAAAGCGCTTCTGACGCTGTCAGCGGTGGCCTTGTCGACCGCTTCGCCCTTGAGCATCGCTGCGGTTCCCGAAAATGCGAACTCGCCCGAGCGTAGCCGATGCAGTTGGTCAAGACCGGCTTGCACGGCGACGGCAAAGCCTCCCGGCGCGCCTTCGGCAACTTCCACCCGGTCGACGATGGCCCGATCAGAAAAAAGCGTTTTTGCGGACCGGAAGAGCTGATCGCGGATCTCCTCCGTCGGTGCATAGCCCGACAGCGCGAGCTGACTGGCCGAGGCCACGGCGCCCCAGACATACGTTTCAATGTGAGGTCCCGAGATCGCCTCGCGCGCCAGCGTGATGCCGGACGGCAATGATTTCAGTCGCGAGCGAACTGTTTTGAGGCTTCCCCGATCGGCCGCCAGACCGGCAATCGACAAAGCGGTACCGGATAGTTCAACGCTGCCTTCTTGCAGGGCGGCGAGTTGCTTCAAACCAAATCCAGCGCCGTTGATAAAAACGTCTCGAGGCGGGCCGCCACGGGCCAGCTTCATACCGTCTTCGATGCGCGCGTTGGGCAACGTTGCGCGAACAGCTTGCAGAAGGGCCTTGCGCGCCGGTTCACCGGGGACGAAACCCGACAGGCGCACGACGCCGGCGGGTTCGAGTTTTGCGGACCAGACGAGCGTTTCGACACTCTTGATCAAATCCGTTCGGGCATCGACGACACGCACGCCCCAAACACTGCGGACAAGATCGGCTGCTTGCGAAGGTTCGGCCTCCTCGGGCGCCAGTCCGGTCAGACTTGCATCGCGGCCTGAGAATGAGGTTGCGGCCCAACTGAGCCCCGCACGCTCCAGCGCCTCGGTCGCGCGGGCGCGCAAGTCGTTCTCGATTGCAGTGTGATGCAAGTGCAGGACGATCCAGCTCAGTGGAGCGATCAGCAGGAGGCCCCAAAGCCACCGCCAAGGATTGCATCTCATAAAACCGGTGCTCCCCAAGTCCTCGACGCGGATCGGCCACCGGCGTCTTCGCCAGCTGCCGCGCGACAGAGCACGACGGCGGGACGCCGTTCATTCGAACGCAACGCCTCGTCGCTGTGCCGGGGCGGGTCCCCTCCCCCGCCGTGGGCGCAGTATAGAGGAGCGGAACTCGCTTTCCAAGCGAGCAGGCCCTTTGGTGCGCGCCATAACTATATGATTTCCATATATAAATTCCAGCGAATCATTGCGCTGCCGGAGTGCGGTCGGTAAGCCACAGATGGCTCGCACGCTGCCGCCATATCCTTCAACGCGGCATTCATTCAAATGTGCTACTTTTTTGACACATGCTGCGGCGTCACGTAGACCACCAGCCGTGAGACGCTGCCCGGCATAGGGCGGCCGCGAAGTCCTGAGGCCGGAGACGATGGACGTAAGCTTCCTAGTGGTGGACGATCACCCGCTTTTTCGTGATGCGCTGACGTTGGCCATCAAGGCGAGCTATCCGGATGCAACCATCAGAGAAGCCTCGTCCATCGAGGCGGCGAAAGAAACGATCGGGCGGGGCGAACGCTTCGATGTGGTTCTCCTCGACTTGTCGATGCCAGGCGTGTCCGGCTTTGCCGGCTTCCTTGAACTGCGCAGCCTCGATCCCAAGCAACCAATCGTGATCGTTTCGGCGCTCGAAGACAGCCGCATCATCCACGAGGCGGTAACGCTCGGAGCCGCCGGGTTCATACCGAAGTCAGCGCGCAAACCCGAACTCGCCGAGGCTATCGAAACGGTGATGCAGGGCAACCTGACGCTGCCCAAATCCTATCAACCACCGCCTCGCGATGCCGGCGGAACATCGCAAATCGGAGCGCGGCTCTCATCGCTGACGCCGCAGCAGTTGCGCGTGCTCAACATGCTGCGTCAGGGGCTGCTCAATAAACAGATCGCGCACGAACTGGGTGTCGGGGAAACGACCGTCAAGGCGCACGTTTCGGAGATCTTACGCAAGCTCGACGTGGCCTCACGGACCCAGGCCGTAATCGAGGTCAGCCGCATCGACTTCGATAAACTTGCCGGCAGTAGTTGAACCTCAAGTGCCGCCCGCCAGCATGTGGCGCATCAGGGCGCGCAATTCGGCAGGCTTGACCGGTTTGCGAAGTAATTCAAACGGACTGGTGATAGCGAGCGAGGCTTGCGTCAGCGTGCGGTCGGCGGAAATAACGATCACGGGAATATCAAGACCAAGTTTGCGCCGCATGTCGGACACCACGGCAACGCCCGTTTGGCCGCGGTTCAGATGATAATCGGCCAGCACCAAGTCGGGCTTGAACGCGGGCTCGGCTTGCAACAATGCTTCGACGTCTTCCGCCGATGCGGCCGTCCGCACCGTGCATCCCCATCGCGTCAGAAGCGCCCGCATCGCCTCGACGACCGTCGGCTCATTCTCAATCACGAGCACGTGCGCATGGGGCAGCCCGTAATCAGGTCCGACAGAGGTTTCGACGACCCGCTGCGGCTCACGCAGTGTGGCGAAGGGCGTCGTGACGCTAAAGCAGGAGCCGCGTCCGACGCCGGAGAACAGTCCCAGTTCGTGGCCCAGCGCTTCCGACATGCGCTGCACGATCGACAATCCGAGGCCAAAGCCGCCGACGCGGGACGTTTCCGAGGCGGCGCCGCGTTGGAATTCCTCGAAAATGCGATTGCGTTCGGCCGGCGGGATGCCGGGACCGGTGTCCCACACCTCAAGCCGAACGTGCCAGCCGCGGCGGCGGGCCAGCAGCCGGATACGACCGCGGTCGGTGTAGTGGACGGCGTTGGCGACCAGGTTCTGCACAATCCGGCGTAGCATGAGCGGATCGGAACGAACCATCATGCGGGTCGGTCGGTGACCAAGGCTCAGGTTCTTGGCCCGGGCAATCGGGGCAAGATCGGCAACGACGTCACCGTACAACCGATCGATATCGATCAGGCGGATCTGCGGTTCGGTTACGCCAGCCTCAAGCTTCGACAGATCGAGGATCGTCTTCAAGAGTTCCTCAATCGACGACAGGGCATGGTCGACCTGGCCGCCGAGGCGCTGCTGCTCGCCGTCGCCTTGACCATCGAGCATGGCCGAGAGGGTCAGCCGCGCGGCGTGCAGCGGCTGCAATAGATCATGGCCGACGGCGGTGAAAAATCGCGTCTTGAATCGGTTGGCCCGCTCGGCCGTGTCACGCGCAATCATCAATTCGCTGTTGGCCTGCTCCAGGCGATCGAGGGCTGATTTCAGCTGATCGGTGCGGATGCGAACCTGACCTTCGAGACCGATCGCGGTCTGAAAGAGCGAATAAGCATTTGCCTGCTGATCCATGGAGCGTTCAACGCGCTGCATCAGAGCCGCATTGATGCGGGCGAGCTTTTCCACGCGACGTTCCAGTTCCGAACCCGGTCCGTCGTGACGCGGCGGAATGGGATAGCTGACTTCATCGCTTTTCATGTCGGATTGCTCACAACTTTGCCGAAGGCGATGCCGGTCAACGTCTGATTCAAGTGCATGGCGTTGAATTGCTCACCGTAGGTGTGGAACCCGACGATGCCGTAGCGCCGGTACA
Organism: uncultured Alphaproteobacteria bacterium; assembly: GCA_963742405.1. GTDB lineage: Bacteria > Pseudomonadota > Alphaproteobacteria > Rhizobiales > Hyphomicrobiaceae > JAGVSR01. Next base: position 17,914 of record CAVUMB010000007.1, on the reverse strand, counting down.
GCTCCTCCATCTGGTGTCGGATCTGCCGGTTTTCCGCATCGAGCCGACGCAGCACGCAATCAAATCCGATCACCAGATCGATACCGCCAATCTCGTTGCCGATCTCATCGAGAGCTTCTTGCGTTGCCCGCAGCATGTCTTGTGGACGTGCTACCGTGAACACAAGTCCCTCGTCGATGGCACAAAAGAATGAGAGCGAACCGTCTTCATTCATGTTGCGGATCGAACGGCAATAATAATTGCCGCCGACTTTAACGACGAGCGGGTAGGACGCGAAGCTGAAGGGTCCCAGATCGTCCGGCAGCAAGCCGATGGCGGACGCATACTCGCGGGCTGCGGGCTCGGCATTCAGTTCCTTGACGATACGGCGTTCGGTATCGGCGGCCGTGACAACAAGCTTGATCGGCGTCGGTTCGAAGTTCTGTGTCTTGAACACGCGGAACGGCACCGCCGTCTCGACGAGGATGAGGACAGCGGCGTCGGTCGCGACGCGGCCATCGTGGGCCACGACGGCGCCGCGGAAGGTCAGCCCATCACCGGCCGAGCCGCCAATCAAAGGGACGTGTTCGATCGCCCAGTGTACGGCGGCGACGAGCGTTTCTTCCGTGTTGGAGGTCCCGTCGACGAGAATCATCGCGAAGGCCGGCTTGCGGCGGCCATCGGCATCGGTGCCAAGTCGGCTTCGCAGGCGAGCGGCCAGATCGGTCGCGCGCTCGACACCGAATTCAGAAACATTCTCGACGATGCCCGAATGAATCGTGAAGCCGACAGTGGGAAAACCGATGAGAAGTATGCCTTCGTCCACCATTCCACCGGGTGTGATGGCTCCAGCAGTCGAGCATCCCGAAATTGGGCTGCCAGGAAATGCGGCCTCAAGCGCGCTAACGAGCGCTTCGGCATCGTAGTCGGCGGAGAAGTACGCGATGATGTGTTGGAAGACGCCAGGCCCCATCCCCGACTTCAATTCAGCGATGGCCTCGACGAGGTTGCCGCTCGCCGTCGAGGCGCAGCGCAGGCCACTTGCACTGGCAAACGATGATGCCCTCGACACGATCAACTCTCCTGGATCGTCCCGCTCTGACTTCGGGCTGACTGTTGTTTGTTGCCATAGTCGCCGCCCGGTCGCAAACGGCGGGCGGACTTATGATTTCTGCTTATTGTTTCGCAATCGGCGCCGGCCTTACTCAGTCAGCGCGCACCGATAGTGATCTTAGTATAATCGAAGTCGCCTCGATCTTACCGGTTCATTGCCTCAAACCGACCGCTGGAACGTCTTCTTAACGGCTTGGCCCTAGCCTAAATCCGGTGCAGGGTCATTTGTGCGAGTTCAGTCATGCGTATTCATCGTCTGGCAGCAACGTTTCTCATCATCGGCGCCGGTGCAGGCGCGACGGCCATCAGAGCGAACGAGACCGACACGTTTCAGCCCGAGCACTATTGCCAACTGTTTTCGAAGGTTCGCGATAACCTGTCGGGAACCGTGGGCGCCCAGGTCGATCCGCTGACCCGTTTCTCCGGCATCGAAGTCATGTGCGATCAGAAGGCGATGGTGTTTCGCCAGCAGATCGATCTCCGCAGCCGCGACGTGGACAAAACCTGGGTCGCACAGCGCTCACAGCATTGGTCGAAAACGTACTGCACTCGTCATCCGGCATTCGCAGAGGCAATCCGCCACGGGTGGACAATTTCAACGGTTTTGGCGCTGAGAGATGGCCAGTCGCTGCGCATCGATGCCGCCTGTCATGATGCGGAAGCCTGAGGGAAACGGTCCCACTCCGGTAGGCCGCCAAACGTTTCCGCCAGGAAATCGATGAAGATGCGCGTTTTCGTGGCCAAGTATCTGTTGGGCGCATAAAGCGCGTAGACGCCAAGCGGTGGTGGTTCGTTGGCAGCGAGGACCAGCTTCAGGCGGCCGGCTGCAATGTCACGGCCAATGAGAAACGTCGGCAGATTGACGATGCCGTGCCCGGCCAGAGCCGCGGCCCGCAATACATCGCCGTTGTTGGAACACAAGTTTGCCTGGACCGGTGTCGTGATTGCCTCGCCCGCGGCCTGCAAGTGCCATTTCGGTAGGGCTGAGCTGTGGCCGTACACAAGGCAGCGATGCCTCGCCAGTTCGGCGGGGTGGGTCGGCGTGCCGTGACGTTCGAGATAGGCGGGCGATGCAGCCAAGACGATCCGGGCCGAGGCAAGCCGGCGAGATATCAGGCTTGAATCGGTAAGGGTCCCGATCCGTACTGTCACATCGACACCTTCTTCGATCGGATCGATGAACCGGTCGGTCAGCGACAACTCCATTCTGAGATCCGGGTAGGCGGCCATGAACTCCGCCACCGCCGTGCCAAGATAGAGCGCGCCGAATGACATCGGCGCATTGATGCGCAACAGCCCCTTGGGTTCATGGTGGAGGCGGGAGATTTGTAATTCGGTTTCCTCGATGCGAGCGAGAACGTCAAGGCAGCGTTCATAGTACGCCAAACCGGCTTCTGTCGGACCCACGCGCCGGGTCGTGCGGTCCAGCAGACGAGCCCCTAACTGATGTTCCAGTTCCAATACGGCTTTGCTCACGGCGGATCGCGTTACACCGAGAACGCGGGCCGCTTCGGAATAGCTTCCTAACGCCACGACCTTGGCGAACGCTCGCATGGCTTCCAGCTTGTCCACGGATCATTGTATCCAATTTGGATGCAGTCTGAGTTTATATAACGAATTGTATCCACGGTTGGCCAGCCCTATTTCCATGACATGGAAGGCCGAATTCCCGGCTCATCAATCGATTTGGAGTTCATCATGGCAGCCCCGCTTTCACTAAATCACGACACACCCCACACCGAGGGCGTCAGTGTTCGACGCTCGGCCGAGCGCGGCCGGGCGAATTTCGGCTGGCTCGATAGCCGGCACACCTTCTCATTCGGGCAGTACTATGACCCCGAGCACATGGGTTTTGGTCCACTCCGCGTCATCAACGAAGACCGCGTTGCAGGCGGCGGCGGTTTCCCAACCCATCCGCATGGCGACATGGAAATCCTCTCCTACGTCCTCGACGGCGCGCTGGAACATAAGGACAGCATCGGCACGGGATCGGTCATCCGACCTGGCGATTTGCAGCGCATGTCGGCTGGGACAGGTATCCGGCACAGCGAGTCCAATGCTTCACGGACGGAGCCCGTGCATTTCCTGCAGATATGGATCGTGCCGGAGAAGAAGGGAATTTCGCCGGGCTATGAGCAGAAGTCCTTCACGGCAGAGGAAAAGCGGAACGTACTGCGTCTCATTGGCTCGGGAGACGGCCGCGATGGTTCGATTTCGATCCATCAGGACGTCGATCTCTACGTGACGCTGATCGGCGATGGCGCGACAGTCACTCACACTCTGAAGCCCGGCCGCAAGGCGTGGGTTCAAGTTGTGCGAGGCAGCCCTGTGACCTTGAATGGAGAGACGCTGGCCGCCGGAGACGGTGTGGCCATTCAGGGCCTATCCGAGCTCGTCCTTGCTGGCACTTCACAGACCGAGGTGCTGGTGTTTGACATGATTGGGTAGTTTTGATCGCGCCAACCGACACGCCTCCGGCGAGCCGGACTTGTTGATCGCGCCAACCGACACGCCTCCGGCGAGCCGGCCGGTTGGCGCGGAAGTCTCTAATAATTGCGCCAACCGACACGCCTCCGGCGAGCCGGCCGGTTGGCGCGGAAGTCTCTAATAATTGCGCCAACCGACACGCCTCCGGCGAGCCGGCCGGTTGGCGCGGAAGTCTCTAATAATTGCGCCAACCGACACGCCTCCGGCGAGCCGGCCGGTTGGCGCGGAAGTCTTCAACCTTGTGGACAATATGAACTCTTGATGACGACGGCGCGGACTCCAGTTGCTTAATTTAATAGCATTCCACCGTCGCAAGGTGAGGGGATGCCATGCAACGAAGCGGAGCCGAGTTCGAAACACGCGATAGCGGTCAACTCAGTGCGCGTGCCGTACGTACCGTGCATCGCGTCGCTCTTTGGGCTGGTGCACGTGCAGTTCTGTCCGATGTGGCACTTTACGGTGATCGCCTGTTCGGCGGCGCATCAAGCACGCCGCTCAACCTTGCCGTCCGCTACGATCAAAGCCAGATGATTGAAGGCTTTGACGATTGGATCGAGCAACTGCGGACTGATTTTGCTGGCTTACGGGCATCCGTCGCAGAGCCACTCAATATCTTGACCCCGGACTACGGTGCAGCCTGGAGTGCGATCGTCGACGGCGTCGAATTGGGCGCCTCCCGGGATGGCAAGGTTCGCCTGATTTCAGCGCTGGCTCCCAGACCAGCCCCGGCTGGCGATGATCAGCCGTCTAGTCGCCGAAACTGGTGGATATGGAAGCCGGGGAAGCGGCCCGTCCCAGCGCATGCTGCCCTGAGCGGTCTTCCAATGGCGCTAAGCGCCGGGCGCTAACCAAACCGTCGGCAAGCGGACGCGTCAGATCGCGACCCGCCGCGACCGGCGCCGCCTGTCGCCCTAAATGACGGCCTCAAATCGCCACAATCTGACCTACGCAGCTAATACTTTAGTCTAATGACTTGGCGTGTTGTTGTTTCCGAAAATACACAATGCGGGCGCAACATGACTTCACACGTCAACATTAAAACTGTGCGCCCAGTTTTTGCTGCACGCACGTGCAGCAAATGCCAACGCATTGTACTTTCGATGAAGAATTGCGAAGCGTTGCTCCATGCCGGCGCACACGTGATTTGCGCTGCTGATATGGCGCCGATAACGCGCTGGAAAATCTTATCGCCGCTCGCCGCGGTTTGGGCGGCGAGGGCCATGATAGCCATCAACGTAGGAAGACGGCGAACGGCCCGATAATCATTTCGTTGTATCGCGCGCCGCGGACCATGCTCATAATCAGATGGTCGAAGAATTTCCGGAGTATGTGGATGGGTATGGCCGGCAAATTCTCAAATGGCGTGCAGCAGCGGAGCGCGACGACGGATGGCTCACTATCGGCGCCCGGCGATGCTCCCATGAGTGGCCGGCGAATGGGCGCAAACAAACCGCTTAGTCAATCAGATCAGGTGGCCGAATTTGTTGTCGCGTCGGGACCGGCGGGCAAGCTGGCCCTCCACATCAAGAACCGGCCAGCCCTCGCCCAGCTGATCGAGACGAATATCATTCCGCGCCTGATCACCGAACATGGCGAACACGAATGTGCGATCTCGCCGGATCACGCGGTTGATCTTGAGGTCGAGGGTTTCACAGATGCGACACTCGCCGAGCAGGCCAGTGTCGCGATGGATTACTTCGCTGACCTCGTCCACCGCGGTTTTCTGCTCGATACACTGTTTGAACGCCTCGTCGTTCCGGCCGCCCTACGGCTGGGCGAAATGTGGGAGCGCGACGCGCGCGATTTTCTCGACGTTTCCCGCGGTATGGATCACATTCAGCAGATCATCCTGGCGCATTCGTCCGTGTTCTGTACCGACGGCAAAGTCGGCGGTGACCCACGGCGCATCCTCCTCGTGACGCTTGCCGCAGGAACGACATCGGCTTGGGCTGTGTTTGGTGCGGGCGCAATTCTGGCGCGAGGGGTGGGATGTTTGCTGCGGCGAACTGCAGTTCATCAACGATCTGGAATCGCTGGTTCGTGCCACGCGCTTTGACGCAATCGGGCTGTCGGCCGGGCGAGTGGGCGATGCGCAGATGCTGGCGCACAGTCTGGCGCGGGTCAGGAAGGCCTCGCTCAACCGCGGCCTGCTGATCATTGCGGGCGGCCTCGCCTTCGAAAGGGACGACGGGCTGAGGACAGCCATCGGCGTTGATGCCGTTGCTGCGTCAGCTCGAGACGGCGTTGTGACCTTGCGCCGGATCCTCGAACCAGCGCGCCAACGGAACGGCCTAGCTGCGCGTTTACTGCCGTCTACGCTTCGTGCAATCCGGGCGCTTCGTGGCCGGTGCGGGCGACGTATTCGGTGTAGCCTCCGCCGTAGCTGTGCACGCCGTCGGGCGTCAATTCCAGAACGCGGTTCGATAGCGCTGCGAGAAAGCGGCGGTCATGCGAAACGAACAACATCGCGCCTTCGTAGGCCGCCAGCGCCGTAATCAACATTTCCTTCGTGGCTAGATCAAGGTGGTTCGTCGGCTCGTCAAGGACGAGGAAGTTTGGCGGGTCGAACAGGATCTGGGCCATCACCAACCGCGCCTTCTCGCCACCTGACAGGACGCGGCACTTCTTTTCCACGTCATCGCCTGAGAAGCCAAAGCAGCCGGCAAGCGTGCGCAGACCGCCCTGATTGGCCTGCGGGAAGCGATCCTCCAAAGATTGGAAAACAGTGCGCTCGCCGTCCAGGACTTCCATCGCATGCTGGGCGAAGTAGCCCATCTTGACGCTGGCTCCGAGCGCCACGGCACCTTGGTCCGGCTCGGTCGCGCGGGTGACGAGTTTCAGTAGCGTCGATTTGCCGGCGCCATTCACACCCATCACGCACCAGCGCTCCCGGCGCCTGATTTGGAAATCGAGGTCCTCATAGATGATGCGCGCGCCGTAACGCTTGGAGACTTTCTTCAGTGTTGCGACATCCTCGCCCGAACGCGGGGCGGGAGGAATGTCAAAGACGACGGTCTGGCGGCGTTTCGGCGGTTCGACCCGTTCGATTTTTTCCAGGCTTTTGACCCGGCTCTGAACCTGGGCCGCATGCGAGGCACGCGCCTTGAAGCGCTCGATGAAGCGCATCTCTTTGGCCAGCATTGCCTGCTGGCGCTCGAACTGCGCCTGCTGCTGGCGTTCGCCGATTTGGCGCTGCTCGACATAAAACTCGTAATTGCCGGAATAGGCGGTCAGGCCGCCGGCGTCGATTTCGATGATCTTCTTGACGATGCGGTCCATGAACTCGCGGTCGTGCGACGTCATCATGAGCGCGCCATCGTAACTTCTCAAAAAGTTCTCCAGCCAGATCAGGCTCTCAAGATCCAAATGGTTGCTCGGCTCATCGAGGAGCATGACGTCCGGGCGCATCAGCAGGATTCGAGCCAGCGCCACTCGCATTTTCCAGCCGCCCGAAAGCGCTCCGACGTCGCCGTCCATCATCCCAGGCGAGAAACTCAATCCAGCGAGAACCTCGCGCGCCTTGCCATCGAGCGCATAGCCGCCGAGATCTTCGAACTGGGCTTGCAATTCTCCGTACCGCTCGATGATGGCGTCCATCTCGGCGGCACGAGCCGGATCGGCCATCGCCGCTTCGAGGTCGGCCAGTTCGGCTGCGATTTCACTGACGGGGCCGGCGCCGTCCATGACTTCGGCAACCGCGCTGCGGCCCGACATATCGCCGACGTCCTGGCTGAAGTAGCCGATCGTGATGCCGCGATCGGTGGACACCTGGCCTTCATCGGGCTGATCCTCGCCGGTGATCAGGCGGAACAGCGTCGTCTTGCCGGCGCCGTTGGGACCGACGAGCCCCACCTTCTCGCCGCGATTGAGCACGGCGGAGGCTTCGATGAAAACGATCTGGTGGCCGTTTTGCTTGCTGATGTTGTCGAGGCGGATCATGCGTGTTGCGGCCCTGGCGAAGAGTGGCGCCCTTATGCCTGCCTGGCGGGCGGGACGGAAGAGCCTGCGGCGAGAGGAGCGTCGCGAAGGGCTGCGGAAAGCGATTGTGAGCGTTGCATAAACCGCGGCAGGGTTGGCCGGACGCAGCTCAGCGGCGGTGGCCACGCCACGCGTCGACGGCTTGCCCGCCGGGGGGTCTCCTGCTATACGGCCCGCTCGCGCTGCCTTTCAGCGCGGTGCGGCGATCTTGGGGGATCGTCTAATGGTAGGACTGCAGACTTTGACTCTGCCTGTCTAGGTTCGAATCCTAGTCCCCCAGCCACCGTCTAACTCATTGATATCGCTGCATATTATGCCATTTCCGTACGCGGAAATCTAGCGTCTTTTCCGGGCCTTGTCGACGTCAGTTTTCCGATCCCGTACGCACCCCCCGTCTCTGCACGACGTTCGTCGGCTCTTTGCGCGTTTTATCTCTGTCGCCCTTTTTCGGCCGGTCAGACTCGCATCGTTTTCGCGACGTGGAAGACGCTATCGCGTCTCAATTCCGAGGGCTACCCGCTGACCCTGCCAGTCATGCGGCAGATCTTTGGAGAGTAAGACGAGGCGTGCCGCTGTGAGCGCCTCAGGCTGGCGTCCTTCAAAGAGGTCTTTGACGATACCGGGCGCGAGATACGTGAGGCGCATGTGCGCCGAGAGATAGTCCCGTTTGACGCCGAGCCGCTGCGCGAGTGCGTCGATGGTTGCATCGCGTCCCGATCATCAGTGCATCGCGGGTCGCATACGCATTTCGGAGCAGATCGATCATCTGGCGATCAGGCTTGGCAGCACGACCGCCTCCAACAATCAGTCGAATGCCTTTGCCCGCGCGGCGCAGTCTGGCTTCGGCACGCAGTTCAGTGGTTTCGAGTTGTTCTCCCGACAGCTCTCGAGATGCTTCACCGACGAGGACCCTTGCGATCTCTTTTCGGTTGAGACTGACGACGACTTCATCAACACGGACACACACGCGCTCGACAATCGACCGGACGAGTTCGCGGATCTTGATCGACGGCAAGGCGGCCCAACCGTGTGTGAGTTCATCTGCCTTCTTGAGTGACGAGCGAAGCGTAGCTGCATCGAGGCCGAAAATTGATAACGTCTCTCCGACGTCTTGCTCCGAAGCAAAAAATGCATGCAGGCGATCGAGAACCAGCGCCTCGACGTCGCCTGCCGGCACGCGCAAGCCCTTGTCATGATGAGTTCGCGCACTCGGTTATGAGGGCCGTCGACACATAGTACCGGTAGCGTCGCCCCTTCTTCACCGCATGCGTCGGCGTCATGCGGTGTCCTTCGCCGTCCACGATCAGCCCGGCAAGCAGGCTCGGCTCTTCCGCAGTCGCGCCAAGCGCTCGGGCCTGTCGGTTGCCGGCCAGCTTGTCTTGGACGAGTTTCCAGTGCTCGGCCTCAACGATGGCTTCGTGCTGACCGGGGTAGACCTTCCCCTGATGTCCAATCTCGCCCCGGTAGATGGGATTTTGCAGCAAGGTGTAGAGTGCGCCGCGGGAAAAGCGGTTGCCACCCGCCAGGACGCCGCCGGCGCCTTCCCGGCGCTTACTCACGATACCCAGCCCGGAAAGTTCCTCCGCGAGGAGCCGGACCGATCCGAGTTCCGCATAGCGCCGGAAGATCATGCGCACCGTCTCGGCTTCGGCTTGATTGACGATGAGCTTGCGCTCCTTGACGTCGTATCCGAGCGGGACGTTGCCGCCCATCCACATGCCTTTGGCCTTCGACGCCGCGATCTTGTCGCGGATGCGTTCGCCCGCGATCTCGCGCTCGAACTGGGCAAACGAGAGCAGCATGTTGAGCGTGAGACGGCCCATCGAGGTCGTCGTGTTGAACGACTGCGTCACAGAAACGAACGAGGCGCCGTGAGAATCCAGCACATCGACGATCTTCGCAAAATCAGCGAGTGACCGCGTCAACCGGTCGACCTTGTAGACGACCACGATCTGCACTTTGCCGGACGTGATGTCGCCGAGCAGCCGTTGAAGCGCCGGACGTTCCATGGTGCCGCCCGACAGCCCTCCGTCGTCGTAGAGATCTGGAAGGGCCGCCCAGCCGGCATGCTTCTGGCTTAGGACGTAGGCAGCGCAGGCCTCGCGCTGCGCGTCGAGCGAGTTGAACTCCTTCTCGAGCCCTTCGTCAGAGGACTTGCGCGTGTAGATGGCGCAGTTGAGCCGTTTCATGTGAGGCGCCCTTCCAGAATGACGAGGCGCCTCAAAGTTGAGGCGCCCGCCATTGATGGTCTCGGCGCCTTGCCCCTCCGACGCGATGAGCGCCGCGTCCTCGAACAGGCCGGTCAGACCGGCAAAAGCCCGACGAGCGGCATCCAGTCGGCGTCAGCCATCGCCTGCCCCCTTCTTTGAGGTCAGGCCGAAGAACCGTGGTCCGGACCAGTGCGCGCCCGTGATCTCACGTGCGACGACCGAGAGTGACCTGTATCGCTTGTCGCGCCATTCAACACCGTCCGCGTGGACGAGAACCGTATGAGTTTGCCCATTCCACTCGCGCACGAGCCGCGTGCCCGGCTTGACCGCGGTGCGGGGCGCAGCCCTGCGGTGGTCGTCCGAAGTTGCGTCTGGCCCGGCACCGGTCAGCTTTCGCAGAACCGACTTGGAGAGGCCGCCGAGCGCCCTCTCCTGGATCTTGTAAGTAATGCCGCGCAGAAGCAGATCGCGGGAGAGACTCTTCGGCGGCTGCATGTGATGCAGCCGCCGCCACTCGCCCGCAGCTCGAAGTTGGTCAGGGCTTCCAGCCGTACCAACTCGGCCGCGATGTCGATCGAGACTGGCTTCATGTCAGCGACCGCGCTTGGTGTCGATCTTGTAGCGACGCAGCTCGCCTTCGATCTTTGACGACGTGAGCGTGAAGCCAAGCTTTTTCTTGACCGTTCCCGCGAGGAACCCGCGCACGCTGTGCTGCTGCCAGCCGGTCGCTTCCATCATCTCCGGAATGCTGGCGCCGTTGCGCTGGCTCAAAAGCTCCAGGACGCGATCATGCTTCGTCACGCGCTCGGTATGCTGTTCATCGCGTGAAGCAGTGCGATTTTCGGCTGGCACCGGCCGAGACTTCGCGCCTGATTTGGTTCTTGGCGGATTTGGCGGGCGCCGTTGGCGCGTGTCTTCTTGGCTTGGCTCGAGATGCGGGCTTCAATCGTCGTCATGGTGGGCTCCAGGGGTTTCAGGGTTGCGCCACCTCGGCGCTCCCACCACCCAAAGCCCCGCATTCCGCGAGGCGAGCCCTGAAAATTCGGCACCCCAGACAACCGGCGCCTGTCACACCACCAATGCGTCCTTTGCGGCAGAAGTCGAGGGCTGAATTCGCTGCTAACGCACGAATCCGGAGCCTCAGTTAAGGAAATCTATGACCGCTGCTAGGGGCCGAGCGGACGAGCTGCAGCCAACGGCCAAACGACGTTTTTGACCCACAAGAGAAGTTGCAACTCTTGGGGGTTGTGCACCGCCGCCGCGTCTGCTTTCGATTGCAGCGTCAAAGTGTAGTGCTGGACAATGGGCATCGGAAGTAGCCGGTCGGGAATTCTGACCGGCTCGCTTAGCTGCCAAAACGCGGCAACCCGAAACGATTTCCGAATTCCTAACCGCGCAGTCCAAGCCTGATCTGCTTTTCGATCTCGATGAGTGCGAAGAAGGCGGCACCGATGGCGACGATCAGGATGCCGTCCAACAGCGGGACGGGCCGTGTGCCCAGCACGGCCTGAAGCGGCGGCAGGTAGGTGACGGCGAATTGCGCGACAGTGATGGCGATGACGACCGTCCAGACCACCCGCGTCCCCCGCGCCGCCGCCCAGGTCAGCGAGGTGCTGTGGATGTTGCGGATGAAGAACAGATGGAAGATCTCCAGCACCACCAGCATGTTCATCGCCATGGTCTGGGCAAGCGGCAGCGGATAGCCCTTGTCGATGGCATAGCTGAAGACGCCGAACACCGCGGCCAGGAACAGCACCGCCACCAGAATCACATGCCAGACGAGCGCCCCCGACAGGATCGGCGCATCGCGGCTGCGCGGCGGACGGGCCATGGTGCCGGCCTCGGTCGGCTCGAAGGCTAAGGCCACGCCCAGCGTGATGCCGGTGATCAAGTTGACCCAAAGAATCTGCACCGCCGTCACCGGCAGGGCAAGGCCCGCTAGAAGGGCCAGCACCACCACCATCGACTCGTCCGCGTTGGTCGGCAGTGTCCAGCTGATCACCTTCTTGAGGTTGTCATAGACCGTCCGACCCTCGCGCACGGCCGCGGCGATGGAGGCGAAGTTGTCGTCGGCCAGCACCAGATCGGCGGCCTCCTTGGCGGCCTCGGACCCCTTCAGCCCCATCGCGATGCCCGCATCCGCCCGTTTCAGTGCGGGCGCGTCGTTCACCCCGTCGCCGGTCATCGCGACCGACAGACCATGAGCCTGCAGCGCGGTCACAAGGCGCAGCTTGTGTTCGGGGCTGGTGCGGGCGAAGACATCGACATCGGCCACTTCCAGCGACAGTTGCGCGTCGTCCAGCTTGTCGAGATCGGCGCCGGTCAGCACGCGGTGGGGGTTCTCAAGCCCGATCTGGGCGGCAATGGCGGCGGCGGTTCCCGCATGGTCGCCGGTGATCATCTTTACCCGGATGCCCGCCGCCCGGCATTCGGCGACGGCGGCAATGGCCTCGGGGCGCGGCGGGTCGATCAGGCCGACGAGGCCGAGGAAGGTGAGGCTGCCCTCCAGCGTGGCCGCGTCGATGCGATCGGCCGTTTCGGCCCGCTCGGCCAGCGCCAGAACGCGCAGGCCGCGCCGAGCCAGCGCTTCGGCCCGTTCGTGCCAGTGGTGCATGGTCGATGCCGCTCGCACATCCGCAGCACTCGCTCGGGCGCGCCCTTCACATAGGTCAGGCGTCCCTTCGGCGCTTCGGTCAGCACGGCCATGAAGCGGTGGCGGCTGTCGAAGGGGATGGCGTCCAGCCGCCGGGCCTCGGGGATCGCCGCCGACCTTGCCCGCAAAGGCCAGCAGCGCGCCCTCCATTGGGTCGCCCTCGACCGTCCAGACCCCGTCCTTGCAATGCAGCGCCGCATCGTTGCACAGCGCCGCCGCGCGGGCGAGGCGCGCGAGGTCGCCCGGCGGGCGTGATCGCGCCCTCGGGCGCATAGCCCTCGCCTGACGACTTCGAACGCACCCTTCGGTGTCTCGGCGGCGGCCACCACCATTTCGTTGCGCGTCAGCGTGCCCGTCTTGTCGGTGCAGATCACCGAGACCGAGCCGATCGCCTCGATCGCAGGCAGGCGGCGGACGATGGCGTGGCGCCGCGCCATGGCCTGCACGCCGATGGCCAGCGTGATCGTCATCACCGCAGGCAGGCCTTCGGGGATCGCCGCCACGGCGACGCCGACCACGGTCATGAACAACTCGGAGAAGTCGTGATGGCCGACGTAGTAGCCGTAGACCAGCAGCAGACCCGCCGCGAGCAGGATCAGGAACGACAGCCAGCGCGCGAAATGGTCCATCTGCGCGACCAGCGGCGTGGTCAGCTGTCTCGACCCCCGCCAGCAGCCCGCCGATGCGTCCGATCTCGGTAGCCTGTCCGGTCGCCACCACCAGCCCGCGCGCGGTGCCTTGCGTGACCAGCGTGCCCGACCACAGCATCGACCGTCGGTCCCCAAGGGGCGCATCGGCGGCAACCGGCAGCACGTGCCCTTTTCCACCGGCACAGACTCGCCGGTCAGGATCGCCTCTTGCGCAGCCAGCCCCCGCGCCTCGAGCACCCGCAGGTCGGCGGGTACCTTGTCGCCCGCTTCCAGAAGCACGATGTCGCCGGGCACCAGATCGGCCCCGTCCACCGTCACCGCGCCTGCCGTCGCGCAGCACGGCGGCGCGTGGGGCGAGCATTCGCCGGATCGCCGCCATCGCCGCCTCGGCCTTGCCCTCCTGGAGAAAGCCGATCACCGCATTGGCCAGCACCACGGCGAGGATCACGCCGGTATCGACCCAGTGCTGCAAGGCCCCCGTCACCACGGCCGCGCCCAGCAGCACATAGATCAGCACGTTGTGGAACTGCACGAGGAACCGCAGCACCGGCCCGCGCGTCCGCACCTCGGGCAGGCGGTTCGGTCCATGCTCGGCCAGCCGCCGCGCGGCCTCCTGCACGTTCAGCCCCTCGGGGCTTGCATCCAGTTCCGCCAGACAGACAGCGGCGGGTTGGGCGTGGGGACTGGTCACAGGCATCTGTAGGCCTATCCGTCCTGTCGCACTTGCAGAGCTGGTCGAAGGTCAGTGGGACTGAATATTACGACGGGGGTCTGCGCGCTCGAAACTGCATCGGCTTGAATCTTTCCGTTTTGCGTCCGAGTTGTTCTCAGGATCAACCTCGACCGTCCCCGCTGTCTCCGACTGTCAGTTTTCCTATCAATTAGCAGTCGAAGCGCAACCTCTGAACCGCGGAATCGCAAATTGAGGCAATTGGCCCATCGCGCTGAAATGTTCATGTCCGATAGCCAGGGAGTGGCGGACATCCTTCCTCGCGAGCGTTGGACCTGAGACAGGGGTCGTGTTCTTGGAACTCACCTTTGTCTGCGGTGCGGTGGCAAGCGATGCAGTTGGCTTTGGACTTGATCTTCGGGTCACTGAAGCAACTCGCCGCGATTTCGTCGAGTGCTCCCGCTCCCAGTAGGGTGTGTCTGTGATCCGAAGCGGAACGGAGTCGGCGAGGGGGCGAACTTGTTTTTGGCTTTCGAATAACGGGGCTGTTCTCCATCGCCAAGGCTCACAATTCAAACACTTGATTACGAGCCGGCATCTCAACACTAGAATCGGCAATGTGTGTGGCGAATTGCTTCATAATTGCTTCTTCGCCGTGTACAAGGAACGTGCGCTTCGCGCCGGTCTGCTTGTGCCAAGTCAAGAGCTCGGCCTGGTCCGCATGAGCGGAGAACCCGTTGATGGTGTAGATCCGCGCCCGAACCGGGATCGTGTCACCGAAAATCTTCACCTCCTTGGCGCCCTCGATGATGCGGCGGCCAAGCGTTCCATTGGCAGCATAGCCGACAAACACGACGCTCGAGGCGTCGCGTCCAAGATTGTTCCTAAGGTGATGGCGTATGCGGCCACCCGTGCACATGCCGGAGCCGGCCATGATGATGGCACCTCCTTTGACGGTGTTTATAGCAATGGAGTCCGCCGTCTCCCGTGTGAAGTGCAGCGCGGGCAGGTTGAGAGGATCGTGCCCATCCTGAAACAACTTGGCGGCATCCGGCTCAAAGGATTCCGGATAGCGCCGGAAGATCTCCGTCGCCGAGATCGCCATGGGTAGAGTCCAGGTACACAGGCGTGGCACTTGGGATCCGCTTTCAGCGACGCCCTGGCTCAGGAAATAGAGCAGTTCCTGCGCGCGCTCCAGAGCGAACGTTGGTATGATTACGTTACCTCCACGCTTGAAGGTCTCGGTGATCGCGGCGAAGAACTCTTCGATCGAAGGCGCCAATTCCTTGTGCAAGCGGTCGCCATAGGTTGTCTCCATCACGACGTTCTCGGAATGCGGCGGCCTTGACGGGTTGCGCAGGAGGAAGTGACCAGCGTTGCCGAGGTCACCTGAGAAAAGGACGCTGGTCTTGCGGCCCTTCTCCTCGAGAGCGAGATAGATGCTAGCCGAGCCCAGGATGTGGCCGGCATCGATGAAGGTCGCTTGCACCCCAGGTGCCAAGGTTAAAACTTCTCCATAGACTGCGGTGCGGCCGAAGAAATCGAGGCAGTGCAGGGCGTCCACTGTCGAATAAAGGGCGTTAGCTGAATTTCGGTTCAACGTGTTGATCCATCTTACGCGCATGGTAACGCGCATCTTCCTCTTGCAGATGTGCTGAATCGAGCAGCACCAGACGGGCGAGTTCACGCGAGGCCGCCGTCGTAATAATTTCACCGCGAAACCCCCTTTTGGCGAGCAGCGGCAGCCGCCCGCAGTGGTCGAGGTGCGCATGGGTCAGCAGCAGGTAGTCGATGCTGGCAGCCTCGAAGCCGAACGGACCCGCATTCTCTTCGTCCAGTTCGCGGCTGCCCTGATGAAGACCGCAATCGATTAGGATGCGCTTGCCTGCACATTCGACCAGATGACATGAACCGGTCACGCTGCGATCGGCGCCGTGGAAGGACAATTTCATTCTGCTCGCCTCGGAATTCTGCGCCTGCGGGTCACCAGGTACGGGGGTATCGAACGTCTCGGAAAGGAGATCCTCAAGCTCGCGATGCAGCGGCTCGCCAACCGCATCGTGCCAGTTCAAGACGCTGCTCCAGATTTCCTCTGCCGTTTCGGCAAACCAGAACAGCTCGCGGTCCTCCGGGTCGATGACGCCTTCATCGACAAGAAATTCGAAATTGATCGCCCGCCGCCAGATAATCCTCGCCGACCAGGACGACAGGGATCGGCTTGATCTTTCGGGTCTGCACCAGGGTGAGAACCTCGAACAGCTCATCGAACGTGCCATAGCCGCCAGGGAAGGCGACCAGCGCCTTCGCCCGGAGGAGAAAGTGCAGCTTACGAAGTGCGAAGTAATGGAAGCTGAAGCAGAGATCTGGCGTGACGTAAGGGTTCGGAAATTGCTCATGCGGCAGGGTGATGTTTAACCCAACGGACATGGCTCCGACATCGAAGGACCCGCGATTTGCAGCCTCCATCATTCCCGGCCCTCCGCCGGTCATGATGACCGTATGATGCTTGCGGGCGCCATGATTGGCTCGGCCGACAAGACGGCCGAACTCCCTGGCCACCTCGTAATAGTGGCTCTTGGCGTGGATGCGCTCGGCGATGGCCAGCCTACGCGCCACCTCCATGTTGGAGGGATTAGCCGCCAACGAGGCGCGCAGCGTGTCTACCTTGCGGGCCGCGGCTTTGGCTCGCCGAACTCCGTGTTCCACCAAAAACGACGATCGTCTGGCGGATCTGGTGTTCCTCGAGCAGCAACTCGGCTTTGAGGTAGTCGATCTCCAGGCGCACACCGCGTACGCCATCCTTGTCGAGAAAGTCGATGTCGCTGTCGGCGCGACGGTAGCTCGGGCTGTCGAGGATTGCCCTCACCCGGATGAGAGCCTCCGGATCCTCCTCTATCGGTTTCGGCTCTTGCCACGGTAACGCCTCCCGCCTTTTGTTCGGATGTGCTGGCGGTGGAATGGCGAGCTTCTTTCTCATAGCGTTTCAGCTCATTGGTGAGAACGCAGCTCGGAAGGCCTCCCTCAATCCAGCCCAAACTTCCGGCTGAACCATGTCTTCATAAGATGCGTCAGGAACGCATAACCGAGAAGGATCAAGCACAGCAGTCCCCAGTATAGTGGTGGCAAAGGGACAAAGCCCAGCGTGCTTCCGAGCCAAGTAACGGCAAGATCATACCGATCGTAGCAATGACCGCCCAGCTAGCGCGGCTCTCAAGCAATGGCACTTTAGCCGTGCGAATAATGTGAATGATGAGTGTCTGGGTCAGCAAGCTTTCCACGAACCAACCGGTCTGAAAAAGTGCCGGCTTGTCCCTTTCTGAAACACCCAGAGCATCATGAAGAACGTGACATAGTCGAAGACTGAGCTGATCGGTCCAATCAGAAACACGAACTTCGAAATATTACCAATATCCCACCGTCGAGGCTTGGCGAGATACTCGGCATCGACATTGATAAACCCTACGCCGCACTCTTCAGCATAGTGCCGGAAATCGCTGGAGAGCAAACGTGATAAACAGAAAACCCAGACCCGCCATCACAATGAGATCGGTCGCGACAATCTCCAACCCGGCCCCACGGTAGAGAACCGCCTGCGCAAACTGCACAAAATATACCGATGGCGATGCGTGCATCGCCACTTGCAGCCAATCCGGCATGCTTTCTAGCGGCGTCATCGTCCCGGAAAGGAGCATCATTGTTACGAAGACAGGAAATCGCAAGCAGGGCGAACTGAGGCATTGATGTAGCAATCGTCGCGAGCAGGATACCAAGCGACGTCGTTGCGAAGAGATAGATGAATGTCCCAAATAGGAAGAGTGGGATCGACCCGGCGATGGGAATGCCGAGATACCAGCGCAGAATGATCTCAATGGAGGCGAAGACCGCAACCAGGATCACGAGGGCGTTGGCCCAGATCTTGGCTAGCGCAATCGCTGCGGGCCGAACCGGCATAACCATCAAGTGTTCGATGGTACCGTGTTCGCGCTCGCGCATAACCGCTGCGCCAACAAGAAGTATAGATAGGATCGTGACTGAGTTGATAACCTGCATCACGCCATTAAAGCGCACACCGTCAAGGTTTGGGTTGAAGTAGAACCTAATGCTTGTATCGATCGGCATTCGGTGCTCGGGCGACGACGATCTCGGTCTCTTCTCCGTTTCCTTCAGCAGAATT
>CAVUMB010000006.1:0-357074 GCA_963742405.1 uncultured Alphaproteobacteria bacterium | reverse complement strand
GCTGCTGCGCATTTTTCAGCCTGCTGTCCGGCACGGCCAGCCAAACTTATTCTTCGGCGAACACGACGAGGGCGCCGAACCGCAGGCCATTTCTGCGTGTCCCGCTTCGCAGCGTGCCATGCTTAGCACAGCCCAACTTCAGACGTCGGCGCGCCTGTCGCTTCGTTGACTAGTCTGGCCGTAGCACAGTGTTGGAATACCTTGCTTTGGCAACGCCACGCCATGTCATATAGGGGCGAACGTCGGTCAATTGACCATCGATTAAACGCGCAAATGGCCATCTGTCAATTTGTCGCAATGATTTCAGCCTGATACCGATTGTCCTGATGTCACCGTCGTTGCCGTTGTCGCGGCCTACTTGGTACATGATCGCGATGACATCCCCGACTTCGAGGTTCCAGGCGTCAGAACCGGAGCGATTTGAAAACATGTCATTCCTCCGAAAATTGCTACCGGGAGGCACAGGGAGGAATATCGAAAATTTGTTACAGCTTTTTGTGCGCCCGCCTAAACAGGGCTTGTTTTCCATGCGCAGTACAAAACTGGAGTGGGGGTAATGGCGTCGACGATCGGAGATCCAGGCTTTCGTGGGCCGTTAACCAAGTGCTCTGCTCCTTGGGTGTTTTCTTGAAACAGCTTTGCTGTGAAATGTCATGTTGCCTCGAAGCTGGCCCAAGGGCGCGTGTCGCCGTTCAGACTTGGTAGCTTCTGGATTCGATGACATCGCGATTATTGACAAGCGAGTATGTCTATGCCGCGTTCGAAGATTGGAAAAGTCGGCAAGGGCGAACCTAAGCGCGAAGCGGCGCAACGTTTGAGGCCGGCCCCCACTGCCACGGAGGTTTCGAGCAGCAAAGCGCAATATTCGATTGTGAATGGGGTCGACAAAGGTGACGGTCCTTCCGAGCACGAGATATCCGCGAAGCTGGCGCCGCTGAAGTCTGTGGCGCCGCATCTCGATCGCAAGCAGACCTGCGCCGAGGCCTTCAGTGAAATCTGTCGCGTCGTTGTTCAACAGATCCTGCACAACTGGACGGTGGTCCTGCGGCGCGATGAACCGGAAGGTCCGCACCAGATGCGGGTCGGATTGCGACGACTGCGCAGCGCTCTCAAGTCGTTTCGCTCCTTCAGGGACGACGAGTTCACTACGCCAGATTGATGAGGAAGCCAGAAACCTTGGCCGGGTCTTGAGCGAACTGCGCGACACGGATGTACTCGCTACAGATATCATGGATGCGGTTCTGGCCGAGCACGAAGACAATGTCGATTTAGTGTCTTTGAAAACGGCTCTGAGCGAGAACCGGATAGGTTGCCGTCTGAAAGTGAGAGAGCAACTCGAGAGCGAAAAGTGGGGTGCCTTCCGGGTCAAGCTTGTCACTCTGTCCAACATCGTGAAGAGTGATGAAGCGGGTCGTAAGGGGCCCAAGAGGCGAAACAGCAAGCTCGCCCGCCGAGCGCTGGAGAAGCAATGGCGTAGCCTGGCTACGGCCGGCCGTCGCCTCGACGAACTCACCGTCGAAGAGCGACATGCGCTGCGCAAGGATCTCAAGACCTTTCGCTATTCCGCGGAGTTATTCGCTTCGCTCTATCCGACCAAGGATGTGCGACGCTTCTCGAGCAAGTTGTGTCGCCTGCAGGACAAATTTGGTTATCTCAACAACCTTGTTGTGGCTCGGAAGCTTACGTCACTTGGGCCCGATGGCACCATCGATGCTCTGCAATTCCAGCGGGCCGTAGGGATAGGGTGGCATACGGCCCACGCCGACGACGCATGGCTCGACATCAAAAGGGAGTGGCGGCTACTTGAACGCGCGCCGAGGTTCTGGTCATCGTGACTGCCTCGAATTCTTCAAGGCAAGGGGATGGGTGCAAAAGCTAGCGACGTCTGCGGCTATCCCCATTAATTGTGATCTGCTCGGCGGCTCGCGATGTCCCTCTGCGTCGTGAGTACTTTTTTAACCATAGTGAAGCAATCGTGACGAGGCTCAGTCGGCAAAAGAAGCACATCCGAGGGCCATGTTGAATTCAACCGTGCACCGTGCGTCCACATTGATGCCGCATCACGATTTATCGCATTCGCGGAAACGTCGCGGCCGATCGCGCGCAAAAGCTGAAGCGCCAATACTCGTCCCGATAGAAACGCTACGGCCGACGCAAGCCGCGGTCGGAATGCGTGCCGTTGCGGCGAAGCGGGAGAAAGTCGAGCGCCGCGCCGGGCGGACCAAGGAGATCGTGCGCTTTCTTGAGAAGCGCCCGATCCCTGCCGTGCTCGGTCCCGGCGACGACTATTACATCATCGATCACCACCACCTGAGCCTTGCGTTGTTGCAAAGCGAAGTCACAGAGGCCTTCGTGCGGGTCATTGACGATCTGTCTTGGCTGCCGCCAGCTCAATTTTGGAAGAAGATGGCGGCGGGTGGCCGGCTTCATCCGTTTGACCACCTCGGCCAGCGCATCGCGCCGAGCGCGTTGCCCGCTACAGTGAAGGACCTGAAGCGCGATCCGCACAGAGACCTTGCGTGGTCCGTGCGCGAGGCCGGCGGATTCATCAAAACTTCAGCGCCCTACTCGGAGTTTCGCTGGGCGCAATTCTTCCGCAATCGCATTCCACGCACATCCGTGCTTCGCGACTTTGAGTATGCCCACGACCGCGGAATGATGCTGGCGAGATCGAGAGCTGCGGCGCGACTTCCAGGTTTCAATGGCATCGGAGTGTAAGCGCAAACCGCGTGGATCGTCGTCGCCGTGAGCTTGAACGTGTTCGGGTTACACCATGTTGAGTGTGATCTTGCCGTCGCAACATCTCGGACATCGTGAACAGCGCGGCCGTTAGAGGGGCTACGACGCCCACGGTCACGCGGCTCTTTCGCCGGTGCAGTACTACGGAGCGGCCATTAATCATGAAAATCACAACCTGCATCGTCGACTGAACCGACGACCTTCGACAAGATAGAAGGCTGGACCGGAGGAAACGTGGCTCGGTCCAAAATCATCAGTGTCTGAGCCGGACTTTCCGGGACCGAACAAAACCGCGACTTACCGAACGGGACAAGTGCAGACGTCGGGTTTCGAGCTACCTGCCGGTTTTGATCTTCGTCCACGCCCGGGTCACGGTGCGCTGCGTCTTGGTATCGTAGGCGGTCTTCACGTATAAATTCTTCATCACCCCTTCTTCCGGGTAGATCGACGGATCAGTCTTGATTTCCTCCGAGACGAGGTCTCGTGAGGGGCTATTGGCGTTTGCATATTTTGTGTGATTGGTCGCCTTCGCGATGACGTCCGGCCGCATGAGATAGTCGAGCAGAATGTGGGCCTCGTCGACATTCTTCGCGTCGGCGGGGATGGCCATGACGTCGAACCAGATCTCCGCTCCCTCCTTGGGGATCGAGTACTTGATTACCTGGCCGTTTCCGGCCTCCTCTGCACGGTCTCGCGCTTGCAGGATGTCGCCTGACCAACCCACCGCGACGCAAATGTCGCCGTCGGCGAGGGCATTGATGTATTCCGAGGAGTGAAACTTCCTCACATATGGGCGAACGCTCTGGAGGAGTGTGCTAACTTTCTCCAACTCTGCCGTGTCTATCGTGTTGGGATCAAAGCCAAGATACTTGGCTGCAGCGGACATGACGTCGTCGGGCGCGTCCAACATCATGATGCCGCAATCCTTGAACTTGGCTGCAATTTCAGGCTTGAAGATGAGGTCCCACGAATTCACCGGGGCGTCCTGCAGCCGTTCCTTGACCTTGGCTTCGTTGTAGCCAATGCCGGTGGTGCCCCACATATACGTTATCGCGAACTCGTTGCCGGGATCGTAGACTGCAACGCGCTCCGATATGACAGGCCAAAGGTTCTTCATGTTTGAAAGCTTCGATTTGTCAAGCTTTTGAAAGACGCCGGCCCTGATCTGCCTCGATAAGAATTGCCCGCTAGGCACGACTAGATCGTAGCCCGATTTCCCGGTGAGCAGCTTGGTCTCTAGTACCTCATTGCTGTCGAAGACATCGTAAATCACTTTGATCCCGGTTTCTGCCGTAAACTCCTTGAGAATGCTCTCGTCGATATAGTCCGACCAGTTATAGATCCGCACTTGCTTCTCGGCCAAGGCGGTAAGCGAACTGGATCCAAACGCGAACAGTGCAACCAGCAGGGTTGAGAAGCATCGCGAAACGAAAGCTTGTTGCATGGGGTACTCCAATTACACTTGAGGGTCTAAGCCGTCGCCCACCGCATCCGCAGAGGACGGTATCCGCAAGGGAAGGGTGTGAGTCCCAAAGCTGGATGTGGACGGGGGATGGGAGCTTTGGGACTCACGGCTGCCCTATTCGGCACGGGGGGAGTGCCGGGTGTGGGGTCGGGGAGGGGCAGCATCCAACGTATTACACTGACTTGTGACATCGTCGCTACAGTCAAGAAAAAAGAGTTTGTGACGGTGCCAAGCTTGGAGCAGAGCGTCATGCTTTCAAGCATTTTTTGGTGGCGTTGGGGTGGGGGAGCCCTGAAGCTGGATGGGGGCCAGAGCTTCAGGGCTCGAGGGCTGTCCTGACCGGCATGAGGGAGAATGCTGAGGGCCCGGAGCAGTAGTTAAACGCTCGCATATGCTCATGTCGGTCGCGATTTAGCCCGCAAGAAATCTGGGGACTAATCCGCGTGCCGAGCCGGATCGCTGGACGGATACATGGAAAAGCGGAACTCTGACGGTCTTGCTTGAGCCGTCTGGTAGCGGGGGCTGGATTTTCGAGGGCGCTCGGCAAGCAAAAGCCTCCCGTTATGAACACGGGAGGTTTTTGTTTTTCAGCTGGAGTTGGGACAGGTGCGCTGTCCTTCCCCTCGGCCTCACCCCCAGTCCCGACGACATCGGCTGCCGTGAGGGCTTGGCTGCCGCCTGCTCATTCGCCCAACCCCAGCGCGGCAAGCGGCGGGTCAGACGAGACCGATATAAGCTTCATGATCGTTCTGACTTCCAGATGGATCAGTATGTATCTGAGCACAAGAATTCGGGCGCATACTGTTGTTGAGTTCAGTGGCCATTCTAGGTTGGGGCACGAACGCAACAGGTGCGCCCGTCATGCCAGAACCAAGGCTTATGGACACAATCGTTCCACGCTGGGAATGGAGGACATTCTGCGGAAATCTGAATGCCATTAGACAACGTCTGTCTGCTGTGGGGTCGACCGGCGTTGAGGAAAGCGATGAGGTCTATCTCCTTTCCAGCTTATGCGACGCGAGCGTCAAGATCCGCACAGGCCTATTGGATGTGAAGCAGTTGGAACAGCGCGATCCTTCTGGTCTTGAACTATGGCGGCCAGTTTTGAAGGCGGACTTTCCGCTACCCGCATCCACCGTCGCGCAAATCTTCGAAATCCTACGTCTGCCCGTTCCGGTGCTGTCGTTAGCTGCATTTAGCCAGGTTGCGCTGCTGGACGAGCTTGTGAAGCCTGAGCCAAATCTTCGGACCCTCAGTGTCCACAAGGTTCGGACCCGCTATCGGATCGGGGATTGTTTGGTGGAGATGACAGACGTCCTGGCAAACGGACGGTCGGTCCGTACGTTCGCCGTTGAATCAGAAGATCGCGTCGCGATGCTCCAAACTGTGAGGGAGCTGGGTCTTTCGGGGGTTCCGAACCAGAACTACCCGCGGGCACTGAGGGATCTGATCGGTCTAACGGGACCCAGTTTGAAGGACACTGTTCGGGCCGATGCCATGCGTTATGCCGCCATCGATGTCGGGACCAACTCGGTCAAACTCCACGTTGCCGAGCGCGATGGTACGGGGTCTTGGCATCGAGTGCTGGACCGCATCGAAGTTACGCGACTCGGTGAACGACTTCAGGAGACCGGCGAAATTCAACCGGCGGCCCAGGCCCGGACCGTGGCCGTGATTGCAGACATGGTCGCGCAGGCCAAGAGCGTCGGGGCGCAGGCGATCGTTGCCGTAGGCACCATGGGGTTGCGTCAGGCCCGGAATAGCAGGGCCTTTTTGGAGGATGTCCGGGCGACCTGCGGCATCGGTATCGAGGTCATCGATGGAAAAGAAGAGGCCCGATTGGCTTACCTAGCGGTCCAAGTTGGGCTCGGCGTCGCAAAGGGATCGGTGGTTGTGTTTGATACGGGCGGAGGCAGTACCCAAGTGCACTTCTCGGCGACAACGGGAACGTGCTTGAACAGTTCAGCCTGAACCTGGGTGCCGTTCGCTTGACGGAGGAGTTTGGCCTCCACGGCGCCGTGGACCACCGGACACTCAGATCCGCCCGGGCAGCCATCGCACGTGAACTTATTCGGCTCGATTCCATCACGCCGCCGGACGCGCTTGTCGGCATCGGTGGGGCCGTCACCAATATGGCCGCCGTGAGCCTGGGGCTCGTGCCTTATGATCCCGATCGGATTCAAGGCGCTATTCTGACTTTCGCTGAAATAGAGCGTCAAATCGGTGCCTACGCGGAACTGGAAGCCGTGCAGCGGCAGGACATTCCGGGTCTGCAACCCGGCCGCGCCGAAATCATCCTCGCCGGAGCCTGCATCGTGGCGACCCTGATGGAAAAGCTGCATCAGGACAGGCTGACTGTGAGCGATCGGGCCCTGCGCCATGGAATCCTGATTGATCGGTTCCCGGCCTGTACAGCCTAAGATATTGACGTGGCGGCCATGCTGACAGGGCCTTCCTGGGCCTTCACTTGCGCTTCATGAGCCCAGTATTCCGATGCTGCGCGTGCAGATATACGACCGCGCGCCCGTCGCATAACAGAGTTCATGCAGCACGGATCTCGACATCCGCCGCCGCGATCCGGCGATAAAGGTCGGCGCGCCGCTTCAGCGGCCACCAGTCATAAAGAAAAGTTTCGAGCGGTTTCCAGTTGGCCACCCAACCAAGGATGACAAGTCCTTCCTGGATGATTTTCGTCGTCGGCCCTTCTCCTAAGAGGCGGGGGAGCAGCTGGCTTAACAGCAGGCAGGCCGTCAGAACGACAATGCCTATGGCAAGATACCGCCATCCGAGCCGAAAGAGTTCGCGCCGATCGCGTTCGATCCATTGCGCACGCAGTTCGAAGTAATGCGTCAGCGCAGCCGCCAGCCCCCGTTCTTTCGCGCGTTGCGCTTCTTCCTTGGGCATGTGGAGAAGCAGACGGATCGGTGCATCCTTCGGCAACTCGCGCGCCCAACCGGCAATATGAGATTCCGCATCGTCGTCGAGGTCGCGTTCGTCGAATGGTGAGGGATCGAACGAATTGAAGAGTTGTTCGATGCGAGCGATGCGGACTTCGATGAGACCGTCAGTAGATTCCATGATCTCAGATTACGCCAGCGGAAGGATTAGGAAAGCGCCGACGCATTCTGCGGCAATCGCAACGACGGCAGCGGCCACAGATCCCGGTATGAATGGACGTGTCGGCTCTATTTTGGACGCAGACTGCAACCGCCCGAGTCGCTATTCGGTCGTGTCGCCGTCGAAGTGCTCTTTGGATGCGTCGGCGTCAGACTTGGTCGCCGCGACAAACCCATCGTGATGCTGGGGCGGGCTGTAGAGCGTGTACAGCTTCAGGCGCTTGCCGCCCGTATTGATGACATTGTGGCGCGCACCCGCGGGAATGATAAAGGCATCGTCGGCCTTGATCTTGGTTGGTTGACCGTCGATCCAAACCTCACCCTTGCCCTTCTCCACCCGAAAAAACTGATCGCCCGTCTTATGAACTTCCTCGCCGATCTCTTCGCCCGGCGCGAGCGACATCACGACCAACTGAAGGTGAGAGCCCGTGTAGAGTACGCGGCGGTAATCGCTATTGTCTTCCGTGAGTTCCTCAATATCCGCGACAAAGCCCTTCATGTCTGGTCTCCTGTACGGCCTCCACAAGCTCAGAGGGTAGCAGATCTGCTCCGTTGGAAATTGTGATTGTAGGGCTCTGCCGTACGTGACGGTACTGCGTTAACCAAACAGTAACCGCTTCCCGCCATCCTGACCGGATGCTTGCGGGCTGGAGGTCCCAAAATCCCAGCGACGCTTCATTGCGACGGCGGTTCCGCAAGGGGCCGCCGTTATTAGTTTTAGGCCTTCGCCTAGACTAACGATCGACCTCGCTCACGCCCCTGCGCTATGCGCGGGGACGCCAGTGGACCCATCCAAACATTCGATCGCCCGCGCTCACAATCCGATCGCCAACGCGCTGGAACAAGCGGTCGGTCCGTTGCACGGCCGTCGACAGCGGCGTCCAAACCCGGTCGCCACGGAGACACTCACCGGCCTCGGCGCCGGAGGATAGGGCAAGAAGTAAGACGGCAGCCGAAGCCGCAAGCAGAGCAGGACGGGTCATCAGGGCCTCCACGAGATCTGGACAGGGATGCCAAGAATGCACCCGACCGTTGACCGCCGCGAGGAGAACCGCCGGCCATGGTGAAGGATTGCCACGGCCCACCTTCGTTTACAGCCGGCGCATTAGACCTCGAAGATGAGCCGACGAGTTGTGACAAGGTCGCGCTGCACGGCTTGCAGAGGTGCAATGCAGTGCATTTTCACGATGGCGACTTACTTGAGTGCCTAACTTCCCGAAATATCAAAACTTTGGTGGAGAACAGCCACCATGCGCGTCTGACCATGGAGGTAGCCATGAGCTACGCTGCAAGACAGCCGAAAGATTTAGCCAATGATCAAGGCATATTGACCGACAAGAACGGTGAAAGATATCGACTGCGTCCGATCAGGACGACGGACGCCCCGTCTCTGATACGCGGTTTCGATGCGATGTCGGATCAGGCGAAGTGGTTCCGAATGCTCTATACCGTTCCCCATCTCAGCGAGGATATGGCGCAGCAATTCTGTGCTCCAGATCCCACTCGCGATTTGTGTTTCGTGATCGAGGGACACGGCGAGTTACTAGGCGAAATCCTCGGCGGGGCACGCATCGCTGGAGAGGATGACGGCGCTGCCGAATTCTCCGTATCTTTGAGACCAGAAGCGCAAACTTTAGGCCTCGCCTGTGGCGCACTGGAGGCCATTCTTCACGCAGCGCACCGGAAGGGCTTCAACCATGTTTGGGGTACCATTGCAGTTCAGAACGCACCGATGATAGCACTGGCCCGAAGACTGGGTTTTAATCTACTGCCGGATCCGGATGATACGTCATTGATCCGCGCGGATATTGAACTGCCGGCACCGAAATCATTGGTCGTCGACGATGATTCCGCTGGCCACACAGTGTGATCACAGACTTGGTCCAACGGATCGGTCTGGCGAGACGCCCATGCAATGGTCCCCAGTCGGAGAAATACGAACGGGGATATCGGTTCAGCCCTGTGTCCGACATCAGCACCTGTGAGACCATAGTCATGCGTTCAAAGGCCTCCGTCCATGGGAGATTAATACGCCATGGCGTCCAGCGATGAAGTCTTCGACACGATCGTTCAACGGGCATTCGAAGAGTTGCCGACCGAATACCGTGAGGCCTGCAAAGATCTGACGATCCGCACAGAACCGCTTGCCGCGTCGGAAATCATGTCAACACTGCAACTTGCCAGCCCCTACCAACTTTTGGGCCTCTATCACGGGATAAACTTGGCCAAGAAAAGCACCTTTGACGTGCAGATTCTTCCTAATGAGGTGATCATCTATCGTGAGGCGATTGCTGCGTACGCAGCGACACGGGGATACGCGCTGCAGGACGTCGTGCGCCACGTCCTCATACATGAGATCGGGCATCATTTTGGCTTTTCAGACGCTGATATGGAGGCCATCGAACGGCAGGCATAAAGATGTGTATGCGGCGATGAGAAAGTCGGCCACGGAAGCGGCGGCGCTATGCTGCCGCTGGTTGTCCCCGCGCGCCTTCGCTAAATGGTCGATCGCTATCGCAGGTAGGATTTTTCCTCTCTGCAGTGACGGGTGGCGGCGCACCGACGCTCTCGGGCAACAGCGCCGTATGTGTGCAAGGCGGGCAAGTGCCCCTCGGTTCTTGAAATGTGCTTGTGGTGAACTCGCAGGCGCCTACGGTACGTAGCTCGGAGGTCACTCGGAGACGAGCTCAGCACGGCGCGTGCGGAAGTCCTACCCGACTGGCGAAGGCGGCCTTCAGGTTCTGCAGGGTGTTGATCTCGATCTCGAAGCTGGTGTCAGCCTTGGTAGCTCCTGGCCTCCCTGGTATCTAAAGCGCACTCGTTTCATCGGTAGAAACAGTCCACACATAGTATCCGCGCGCTGCCAGGCCCGCGATCAGAGGTTCGGGCTCTGTGCCTGGCATTTCGACATGCAGAACGCCGAGTGGATAGGATCCCTCGTACAGCCAGGGCTCACCCTCGCTTGCCGGTAACCGGCTCGGATTGCGCTCGACGATAACGGCACGGGTTCGTCCCGACCTGAACAGATGCACAGCTATAGACCCAAATTCAGGATCGTCGGCAGCGCCGGAACTATCGCGGTGATCGCTCATGGGATCCTAGGTGGGCTCGGCGTTGGGGCTGCGGAGAGGGCTGTGTTTGTTGCTGGGCTAATATACCGGGCGAGGTTCCAGTACCCACATAATCATTAATTCATTCTCCCCAGAAGTTTTCCGTGCTGGTGAGGACCCAAGGATCATAACATCGCGGCTAGACCAGCAATGTCTGGACCGAAGATCCGGGGCCGGCTGCCAGCCGAATAAGTCAGATCGGGTGTGATTGTTTCAAAGCTTTCCGTCAGCAGCGGGCAACGAACGCTTAGGGCCATGCTTCGCAAAAAGATCGGGAAGCGTAGTCCCCCGCTTGCTCATGAACACCACGAGTTCCCATGCAGCATGCGGCTCGTCAAAGTGGAGAATGTAGATGTTGTCGGACGCATCCTTCACTTTGAAATAGTGCTCGCCAACACCACCCCATTGGTCGACCACGTCGGCAACGTCGACGTTCCTACCATCTAGGCGGATGCTCGATGGAGCGGGATTGCCCTTTGCATCTGCCGCAGTGTCAACCTGGATGCGCATCGCTGGATGACCTATTCACTCGGGGTGGTGTTTGCCAACCGGGCGAACGATTGTCGCCTGTGGCCCGTTGTCTCCGACGGCCTCCGCAAATCGCACCTCTTGCCCAACCTTGAGACTGTCGAATTGGCCGTCGGCCACACTGTTGCGATGAAAATAGATGTCGCTCCCGTCAGCAGATGTAATGAAACCGTGATCGCGCTCGGGAACAAGCAATCGAACGGTCCCGTGCGGTGGGCTCTCGTGAGCCTTTACATGGCCTTCCCTCCTGCGCCCGGCATCCTGCAGTTGGCGGCGCGCCGCGTCGAACGCGTCGGTAATGGTCACGTTCACGTCCTCATGCCGTCCGGTTTCTGCCGGATCGCGGCTGACGGCGATATCCGCAGAACCGGGAACCGTCAGATGCAACCGCACGCTATAGGTGTCGCCTTTGTGATGGCGGTGCTGTGGGCGCCCAATCACCGCGCGAACCGACATTAGTCGTTCTCCAAACTTCTCGAGCTTCTCAGCCTCCTGCCGCACGCGCTCCTCAATGTAGTCGACATGGGCGATGTGCTCGAAGACGACTTGCACCGAAACACTCATCAATACGCTCCTACAGCACTAACAAGCGACTGAGCCTGCGGAGCGCCTTGCCGTCCGCAGTGTCGTTGCAATCAACTTCGACTTCTGACCGTGAAGGAATTTCACACAGCTCTGCAACAACCCCGATGCGCACGATGGTGCGCTGAGCGCGTCATTGCATCGTCCGCTAAGAGCCAAGCGACAGCCCGAGTTCTTCGTTGATCACGTTAGTCTAGAGTATTTGGAAAGGCTGCGCCTTCTTTGACCTTCCGATGTTGACGCAAGTCAAAAACATTATGCAATGCCGCCCTATTTTCCATACTGAACAAATGACGAGATCACGAAAATGACCGCCTATCTCATGTCACTCACAGGTGAGCAGCCGCAAGTGATCTATCCCATACTTCCTGCAAGCGCGGCAGCGACACCGCAGCCCTAACCAGAAAACTGGAGAAGCCACCGCAAGGTGCGGCTTCTCCAGCGTCGCGGCTGGCCACTCGTCGGCCATCGCACCAGTGCCACCGAGGACTTACCACCAACCGGGAGAAGGTGACCCATGCACGTCAATCTAGAGCAAGCCGAGAAGGCAATCGCCGCCATGTGCAAGAAGGCCTTGGACCTGGACACGAAGATGTGCATCGACGTGGTCGACTCCGGAGCCAATCTGAAATCCTTCCTGCGCATGGATGATGCCTGGGTCGGAAGCATAGACATCGCCATCAAGAAGGCGAAGACTGCGTGCTACTTCACCATGGGCACGGGCCAGCTCGGCAAGCTGTCCCAGCCGGGTAACCCACTCTACGGCATCGAGCATTCAAACGGCGGCCTGATCACGTTTCCAGGTGGACTGCCGATCATTGATGACAAAGGCGTGCTGTTTGGCGCCGTCGGCGTGAGCGGGAGTTCGGTCGAGAACGATCACGCCGTGGCTGAAGCAGGGGTAAAGGTCTTGGGCTCAAGCGAGCTGCACGACCATCCGTTCGCCCGCATGATGAAGCTGAGCACCTGAGCAACCCAGCACGGGAATTTAATGCAAAAGGCCAGAAAATTAGGTCGAGTTTCCTCTCACACTCATTGACGTGGAGTTCTCGTGAAAAACATGGAAAAGCTCCGTCAGCGCTTCGTCTCGGAGCAGATCGAGGCACGAGGTGTGCGGGATCCTCTCGTGCTTGAAGCGATGCGGACAGTACCGCGCGAATTCTTTGTCCCAACAAACCTGAAGGACGAGGCCTACGAAGATAGTCCGCTTCCGATCGGATCGGGCCAGACAATCTCGCAGCCTTACATCGTGGCCTTCATGGTGGAGGCTCTGGCGCTCCGCGGGGGCGAGAAGGTCCTGGAAATTGGTGCCGGGTCCGGTTACGCCGCGGCAGTCCTCGGCGAAATCGCGCGAGACGTTTATACGATCGAACGCATCGGCCAACTGGCGGAGAAGGCGGCCGCCAATCTTGCGGAGGCCGGCAGCACCAATGTCCACGTCCGGCATGCCGATGGCACAGAAGGCTGGGCCGAAGAGGCGCCCTTCGACGCCATTCTCGTCTCTGCCGGCGCGCCGAATATACCGAAGTCACTAATGCGCCAGCTTGCGATCGGCGCGCACATGGTCGTGCCGGTCGGCAAGGACCCGCGAGCGCAGGAATTGATCCGTATCACGCGCGTCGATGAAGACGAGTTCGAGCGGGAGGATCTCGCCGATGTGCGTTTCGTTCCCTTGATCGGCAAGGAAGGATGGGAAAGCGAGGACACCGACTGGCAGACAACGTCGCCGCGGGTCGTGCAAGCGCGGCCCTCCGTCAGTGTGTCCGTGCCGGGCCTCATCGCCAAGCATGCCGAATCCTTCGTTGAGCATCAGGACGCGGATCTGGAGCCACTCCTGCACCGGATCGGGAACTCACGTGTGGTCCTCATTGGCGAGGCAAGCCACGGGACGTCCGAGTTCTACCGCATGCGAGCCCGGATCACCCAGCGGCTGATCGATGAGAAAGGTTTCAGCATCGTGGCGGCGGAAGCGGATTGGCCAGACGCCGCCCGCATCGATCACTATGTACGTCACCGCGACGTTCCCCCATCGGAGTGGACGGCGTTCGCGCGCTTTCCCACGTGGATGTGGCGCAACGAAGAGACGCGCACCTTCATCGACTGGCTGCACGGTCGCAATTCATCGTTGTCCCATGATCGCCGCGCCGCGTTCTACGGTCTTGATATCTACAGCCTCCATACCTCAGTGCGAGCAGTCATCTCCTATCTGGAAACAGTCGATCCAGATCTCGCAGCCACAGCGAGGCAACGCTATGGCTGCCTCTCGCCATGGGAGGCTGACCCCGCCGCCTATGGTCACGCGGCTCTGACGGGCGCTTACCAGAAGTGTGAGCAGGCTGTGGCGCACATCCTCGTTGAGCTACTCCAGAAGCAGCAGGCCTATGCACTCAAAGACGGCGAACGTTTCTTCGATGCGTCACAGAATGCCCAGCTTGTCGCAAATGCAGAACGCTACTATCGCGTGATGTACTATGGCTCACGGGCTTCCTGGAATCTGCGCGACAGCCATATGTTCGACACGCTCCTGAACGTGCTCGACTTCCATGGGCCCGACTCCAAGGCCGTCGTTTGGGCGCACAACTCCCACATTGGCAACGCTGCAGCCACGGAGATGGGGCGACGGGGCGAGCACAACATCGGCCAGTTGTGCCGACAGTATTTCGGTACAAGCTCCTATCATATCGGGTTCGGAACCAACGATGGAACCGTGGCAGCGGCTTCGGACTGGGATGGGCCGATGCAGGTCATGAATGTCCGGCCGGCCCATCCGCAGAGCTATGAGCGGCTATTTCACATGACCAACGCCCCCGGCCTGCTGTTGCCCCTCAAGGAGGGCCCGCATGAAGAGCTGCGGGACAAGCTTGCCAAGCCCCGACTGGAGCGCGCGATCGGCGTGATCTACCGGCCGGAAAGCGAACTCGCCAGCCACTACTTCGAGGCGGTCCTTCCGCGTCAATTCGACGAGTACATCTGGATCGACCGGACTAGCGCCGTGACACCATTCGACGTGGCCGAGCTTCAGGGCATGCCAGAGACTTATCCTTTTGGGCTGTAGGAAAGGTCGTAGTCGAGGACTGTCGGGACACCCGCGCCGGGAGCTTTTCATGCACGAGAACCTTTAGACTTATGTTCCCAGGAATTGGCTTCGGCACCGCTTCTGACGAGCGAAGCCATCGCAGTTAGATCTCCATCGACGGACGGGAACCAAGCGAAGCGTCTATTGACGACCTTGAAGCAGGAGCGACAAGTCTCAAGCATGTTTGCCAGTAGCTCCATGAAGCTCTTCGAGGTTGGCGGAACCGCGGTCCGCGTGCATCCGACGTTCTTCCTTTTGCTCATCTGGATCGGTGCCGTACATTTGATCCAGGGAGGTCCTCGGGAGGCTGTGACGGGCGTTGTCTTCGTTGTTGTTCTATTTGCCTGCGTCGTGCTTCACGAGTTCGGGCACATCCTCATGGCTCGGCGGTTCGGCATTGCGACGCGGGACGTCACCCTTCTACCCATCGGCGGTGTCGCCTCCATGGATCGCATGCCCGAGAAGCCCAGAGAAGAGATCCTGGTGGCCCTCGCGGGACCTGCGGTCAATCTCGCGATCGCGGCGGTTTTGATCTGGCTACTCGGCGACCGTCTCGACCTTGGTAAGTTCACGCAGATCGAGGAGCCAAAGCCCGATCTTCTCACTCAGATCGCGGTTGCCAATCTCGTGCTCTTTGTCTTCAATCTCATCCCAGCGTTTCCAATGGACGGAGGCCGTGTTCTCCGGGCCGTCCTGACGCTCAAGTTTGGACACACGCATGCAACGCGGATCGCGGCGACCTTCGGACAGGGGCTTGCGATCTTGTTCGGCGTGCTGGGGCTTCTTGGCAATCCCTTCCTCGTTCTCATCGCCATCTTCATCTTTCTTGCGGCCTCCGGCGAGGCCAACTATGTCGAGATGCAAGATCAGGCGCGTGGCCATAGCGTCCGCGACGCCATGATTTAAACCTTTGAGGTGCTTTCACCAAATGCAGATGCAGATGCGGCGGCAGGCCTGCTCCTGCGAACGACTCAACAAGAGTTCCCCATTGTCGATGGAGCCGGCGCTCTTCGGGGCGTGCTGACTCGAGAAGCTCTAATCAAGGCACTCGCCGCAACGGGCGGCAAGACCTCTGTGCTCGACATCATGGCCAAAGATATTCCGTCCGTACCCGAGACCAGTGCGTTGGAGCCCGTGATGAAGATTCTCGCTCGCAACGAATATCCGGCCGTTGCCGTCGTTGATCAGCAAGGCCGTCTGACAGGTTACGTAAATGCCCAGAACCTCGCAGAGTATTTTTGGGTACGCTCGGCACAATCGAAGCCGGTTTCCTGACCCGCTCTGCTGGATTCGGGAAGGTCCCGCCAAAGCCTCGAGACGCGCGGGATGACGTGACGACCCAAGCGCCGATCAGTCTGATGGAGCCAGTCCTATGACGCTCACACTCGTCTCCCCGACCTTCTCGGATAATGAAGCCATTCCGACGCGCTACACCTGCGAGGGTGACGACGTGTCACCGCCTCTCTCGTGGTCCGGAGCTCCACCCGCGACGCGCAGCTTTGTTTTGATTGTCGACGATCCCGACGCGCCGGACCCGAAGGCGCCGCGTATGACCTGGGTACACTGGGTCGTCTACGACTTGCCGGCGACAGCGACCGGACTGGCGGAAGGCGTGGAGAGCTTACCTGGGCACGCGAAAGCCGGCCTCAACGACTGGAAGCGCAGCGGCTATGGAGGGCCATGCCCACCGATCGGACGTCACCGCTACTTCCACAAACTCTACGCGCTCGACAAAGAGATTGGCGAACTGGAACCGCCGACAAAACAGGACGTGATTGAGGCGATGCAGGGCCATGTCCTGGCGGAGGCCGTTCTGATCGGTACCTATGCAAAGCGCAAGACGTGATGAGGCCGGGCGATAGAGAGCGCCCAAACGGAGTTCCGGAAGGCTTCGCGCTTCACCTACCGCGGCACTAGTGTAGGGCTCTTTGTGACGTGCGATCGACCATTCCGGATAAAACGTCTTTTCGATCGGTCCAACGGCATCCGAAGCTCTAGCATCCGTTCGACATCCGTATTGAACGGGTCCCTTTAGTCGCCATCCAAGTAGCTCTGAACGGCCGCGATCTCTTCGGATGTAAATTGGATCTGAGGCATTGCCATGTGTCGCGATCCGATACCTTCGGCCAGTTCGAATTCAAGCCGTTCTGAGGGATACGAGCGGAGCTTGTCCCACAGGTTAGGCGCCGGCCCAATAGGGCTTTTTGTTTGAGCGCTAATGGCATGGCAGCGACCGCATCTTTTTTTGAGTAGGGCCTGCCCGTCAGTCTGGTCAGAGTGAACTGGGCCCGCGTGAGCGATGAGTAATGCCCCCAAGGTCATTGCACGTACTGATGCCTTCATCTCTCCACCATCCACCATCGATTGCGGATCGATTGCTGATCCTGATCAAAGCTGCTGATCTCTGGCCATGTCCTTCTGCAAGCCGAAGTGCCACCAGAAAGGCCATGCCTATGAGCGTACGTTACTCCTGGAGCGCAGCAATCGTCGCGCTTTCGTTGACGGTGACTGCCGTGCCGATATCTGCCCAGCGCTCGCCGCAGACTCAGGGCGATCCTCGGGAAGCGGTTGCACTCAGTCCTCCCGAGGCGGAGACGTTGCTAATCGGCATGCGGACTTACCTTGAAACGATCCAGGGCATCGTCGCAGCTTTGGCCGAGAATGATATCGCCCGAGTCCCGGCTATCGCCGCACAGTCCGGCGCAAAAATGCTGCACAGTGTTCCTCCCATGACGGGGCTGAAAGCACCGGTCGGATTTGCCATGATGAGCTTCGACACGCACGATAAGTTTGACAAGCTCGCGGAGAAAGCGACCCGGGGAACATCCCGCACAGAACTCCTCAGTGACCTGCGGGACATCATGGGCAACTGTATAAGCTGCCACGCCTCGTACCGGCTCGCTCCTTAGATCGCAGCTGTAGGACATGCGTGGCGAGCCGTTGGGGGCATGACAGGCGATGCGCATAGCTACGTTCAATGTCGACAGCCTGGATATGACGTCCAACGCAGCGGTTGCTCTCGATGACCGCATTCCAATCCTGAGGCCGCAGCTCGAGCGCTTGCGGGCAGACATCTTGTGCCTGCAGGAAATTAATGGCCAGCATAGCCCGGGCGTTGGTCCCCGCACACTTCGGGCACTCGACAATCTGCTTGAAGGTACGCGCTATCATACGTTCGCACGTGCGGTGACGACGGCGCACAGCGGCGCCAGTCCAGCCGACGTTCACAATCTGGTCACGCTCTCTCGGTGGCCGATCCAGGATTTTCACTCGATCCGTCACACCCTCGTGCCGCCACTCACCTATTGCCCGCTTACCTCCGAGCCACCTTCAAGTGAGCCGCTGGAGATCGCATTTGAGCGGCCGATCCTGGTCGCCGATATAGAGATCGCCCCGGGACGCCTGCTCACCATCATCAACGTGCATTTTCGGGCGCCGCTCGCCGCCCCAATTCCGGGACAAAAAGAAAGCGCTTTCGTTTGGAAATCGGTCGCGGGCTGGGCGGAAGGTTACGCCATAGCCGCATGGAAGCGGACGGCGCAGGCACTAGAAGCGCGCCTCGTGATCGACAAACTCATGGACACCGATATGCAACGCCTCATTATCGTTGCCGGCGATTTCAACGCCGAGGATCATGAGACACCGCTCAAAATTCTTATTGGGGCTGAAGACGATACAGGGAATGGACTGCTCGCCCAGCGAACCCTCGTCGTTCTCGACCGATCACTCCCCGCGGATCGGCGCTACAGCGTCCTGCATCACGGCCGCGCCCAGATGCTGGACCACATCCTCGCCAATCGACCTGCCCTCGCCCATTTTCATAGGCTGGAGGCGCACAACGAAACCCTGGCCGATGAGCTCGTGAGTTTCGGGCGGGTGCGGCAGGAGGCTGGCTCGCCCCACGCGCCCATCGTGGCCGAGTTCGATTTCCCCTAAGCCAATACAGCCAGGCACAGAGCCGTCGCACTCGTGACGCTCATGAGCGTCACTATTGGACTGTCTCCACAGCTGAGAGACTGACCAAAATGCGCCGCGAAGCGCACCTCGCCGTGCTCACTGGGCGTGGCTTCGACCGACGCCCGGCCTTTAATCGTCGTCGTAATCGGGCGGCTTATCCTTCGGCGAAAACTTCTCAGTCCACTCTTCCTTCGTCAGCACCTCGGGCACGATGAGGTATCCCACCTTTTGTTGGTTTGACTCCTGCCTTCCGTATTTTTCCAGAACAGCGGTATAAAGCTTCGTGGCCTGCTGGTGGCCACTGGCTGCCAACTGTTTGACGAGCATAACGATCAGCTCCAGCCTCGTGTAAAGAACACGCTCACCTTTCGGCCTGATTGTTCAGCCGCTGCCTTTCAGTCAGAACCCGCTGCACGATGGCGCGCTTGTTGAGCGACTTCGGGCGGTCGACCCTTCGGATTGCCCGACTGCCCCTTCTGGAAGCGGCTCTCGATTGGCGGATTGCCGTAGCCGACAGGCTGGACCTCACTCTCATCTGAATCATTTCTTTGGTGCATTGTAGTACCTCTTCAAAATTCCGATGATGCGAGACATCGTGTCCCCCTCAGGACGGAGTTTGAAAATCTCGCGTTCGACGTCCTCCGGCAAACCCTTCGGAATCGTGAAGACGCCGCCAGTCGCAGGCGGCGGCGGCATCTTGATCACCTGATACTTCTCGGCCTGCTCGATGACGAACTTGATCGAGGCGATCGACTTCTCAACCAGCGACTTTCTCGCATGTTGCAAGAGGACCGCCTCGAATGCGGGAACACGACGAGAGCCCTCGTCCGACCTCAGCTTGATCGGGGCTTCCAGAACAGCCAGCAGATCGATCTGTCCGTTTTCTCTTGGCCGTCTTCACCTTTCGCGTGGGCGGCCTTGTTAGGAGGGGGCCCGAGCACCTGCTTCAATCGGCTCCTCATCGTCCGAGATCGTGCTCATTCGGCAGCCTCCGATGCTGTCGGCTTGAGTCTCCGTGGCCTTGGTGCGCTGATGGGCGACGGCCGCGAAGGTCTGGCCGGTCTCCATGAGCACGGCTTCGAGCTTGGCAATCTTGGCCATGCGCCGGACGATCACGTCGCAGTAGTGCGGATCGAGCTCGATGCCGTAGCCGCGCCGCCCGGTCTTGTGCGCGGCGACCAGCGTCGTGCCCGATCCGGCAAAGGCGTCGAGATCACGATCCTTGCGACGTGAGCAGTCGAGGATCGCGTCCATGACCAGGGCAACCGGCTTGACGGTCGGGTGCATGGCGAGGTCGTCGTCGCGCGTCGCACTGAAGCTGTTGGCGCCCGCGATAGGACCAGACGTTGGTCCGATAGCGTCCATGCTTGCCGAGCTCGACATTGTTGATGTGCGGCGCCGTCCCCGACTTGAAGACGAAGAAGAGTTCGTGTTGGGATCGATAGAGAGATCCCATCCCGCCGTTGGTCTTCGACCAGACGCACAGGTTCTTGAACTCGCTATAGATCCCCCGTGCTGCCGGAAGCACCTCGGCCATGTGGCGCCAATCCATGGCGATGAAGTGGATGGCGCCGTCGACCGCTACAGCAGCCAGGTTGGCGAAGACCGTCATCAAGAAGCCGGTGAACTCGGCTTCGCTCATCTCGCCAGTCGCCATCGCGAACTCGCGATGGCGGACCTCTCCGAGGCCGCTGACATGTCCATCGATCTTCACATTGTAGGGCGGGTCGGTGAAAACCATCTGCGCCCGTTCGCCATCGAGAAGAAGCGCGATACGATCTCAGGGCTGGTGGCGTCCGCGCAGATCAGGCGGTGTGGACCGATCTGCCAGATGTCGCCGGGCCGCGTGATCGCCGGACCCGTGACCTCAGGCACCGCGTCCGCCGGATCGGGCGTCTGTGACGTGGCATCGAGGCCGCCGATCAGCACATCGATCTCCGGCATATCGAAGCCGGTCACAGAGACATCGAAGTCGA
This sequence comes from uncultured Alphaproteobacteria bacterium, assembly GCA_963742405.1. Lineage (GTDB taxonomy): Bacteria > Pseudomonadota > Alphaproteobacteria > Rhizobiales > Hyphomicrobiaceae > JAGVSR01. The sequence continues at coordinate 336,525 of CAVUMB010000006.1, read as the reverse complement.
GATCGAGCTCGATCAGGTTCTGCAGCTCGATGGCCAGGATCTCCGCATCCCAGCCCGCTTTCTCGGCCAGTCGATTGTCGGCAAGGATGTAGGCACGTTTTTCGGCCTCGCTGAGATGCTCGAGCCGGATGACCGGCACCGTGTCGAGGCCAAGAAGCTTGGCAGCCTCGACACGACCGTGGCCGGCGATAATGACGTTGTTCTTGTCGATCAGGACAGGATTGTTGAAGCCGAACGTGCCGATGCTGGCCGCGATCTGCGCGATCTGCTTCGGGCTGTGGGTGCGTGCATTCCGGGCGTAGGGCTTTAGCTCGCTCGGTGGAACATGTTCAATCTTGAGTGTCATAGTCGCTCTCTCCAGGGATGAGAGATGTCGCTATGACCTGTGCGGCTGAAACCGGACGCGATACAGCGACACCTCAAACGTTGAGGTTGTCGCCATCGGTCCGTCGCTGTTCCCGGGCGAGAGATCCGGTATCGCTCTTCACCCTGCCTTAGGCTTAAGGGGTTCCTCGAGCTCACGGTTCGTTTCGCGAGACGGCCTTCAGCGCTTGAGCAGGTCCATTACAGACCCCACCGCCGGGATTACACAGGCGAAGCGCTGGCTACACTGAATATTGGGTTAGGGGCACCAAAGATCAAGGTCGTGACCCTGGGAGTACCGGTTAAAGGGGAATTTAGTAAACTTGGTCCGCGCGTTTCCCTGATATCGGCATCATGGTCCCTGTTCTGCCCGCGACGTACCCTGATCACTGCTCAAATTTCCCTGTTATTTCCGCTGCGAAAAGTCCAGCAAGACATTGATAAAGCTAATGAAATAGGTGAGAATGATCCGGATTCAAGCCCGAAAAACGGCGAAATTTCCCTGTTATTGAGACCCGTTCGCGCCAGACTGCCAGCACAGCCACCGTCTAACTCACTGATATCGCTTCATATTATGACATTTCCGTACGCGGAAATCTGAGCGTCTTTTCCGGGCCTTGTCGACGTCAGTTTTCCGATCCCGTACGCACCCCCCGTCTCTGCACGACGTTCGTCGGCTCTTTGCGCGTTTTATCTCTGTCGCCCTTTTTCGGCCGGTCAGACTCGCATCGTTTTCGGGACGTGGAAGACGCTATCGCGTCTCAATTCCGAGGGCTACCCGCTGACCCTGCCAGTCATGCGGCAGGTCTTTGGAGAGTAAGACGAGGCGTGCCGGTGTGAGCGCCTCAGGCTGACGTCCGTCAACGAGGTCTTTGACGATACCGGGCGCGAGATACGTAAGGCGCATGTGCGCCGACAGATAGTCCCGTTTGACGCCGAGCCGCTGCGCGAGTGCGTCGATGGTCGCGTCGCGTCCCGATCATCAGTGCATCGCGGGTCGCGTACGCATTCCGGAGCAGATCGATCATCTGACGGTCAGGCTTGGCAGCACGACCGCCTCCAACAATCAGTCGAATGCCCTTGCCCGCGCGGCGCAGTCTGGCTTCGGCATCGCAGTTCAGTGGTATCCGAGTTGTACTCCCGACAGCTCTCGAGATGCTTCACCGACGAGGACTCTTCGCGATCTCTTTTCGGTTGAGACTAACGGCGATTTCATCAACACGGACACAAACGCGCTCGACAATCGACCGGACGAGTTCGCGGATCTTGATCGACGGCAAGGCGGCCCAGCCGTGCGTCAGTTCATCTGCCTTCTTGAGTGAGGAGCGAAGCGTAGGTGCATCGAGGTCGAAAATTGACAGCGTCTCTCCGACGTCTTGCTCCGACGCAAAAAATGCACGCAGGCGATCGAGGACCAGCGCTTCGATGTCGCCAGCCGGCACGCGCCAGCCCTTGGCATGGTGAGTTCGCGTACCGGTTATGAGGGCCGTCGACACATAGTACCGGTAGCGTCGGCCCTTCTTGACCGCATGCGTCGGCGTCATGCGGTGTCCGTCGCCATCCACGATCAGCCCGGCAAGCAGGCTCGGCTCCTCCGCAGTCGCGCCAAGCGCTCGGGCCTGTCGATTGCCGGCCAGCTTGTCTTGGACGAGTTGCCAGAGCTCGGCCTCGACGATGGCCTCGTGCTGACCGGGGTAGACCTTGCCCTGGTGGCCAATCTCGCCCCGGTAGATTGGATTCTGCAGCAAGGTGTAGAGCGCGCCGCGGGAAAAGCGGTTGCCACCCGCCAGGACGCCGCCGGCGCCTTCCCGGCGCTTGCTGACGATACCCAGCCCGGTCAAGTTCCTCCGCGAGCAGCCGGACCGATCCGAGTTCCGCATAGCGCCGGAAGATCATGCGCACCGTCTCGGCCTCGGCTTCATTGACGATCAGCTTGCGCTCCTTGACGTCGTAGCCGAGCGGCACGTTGCCGCCCATCCACATGCCCTTGGCCTTCGACGCGGCGATCTTGTCGCGGATGCGTTCGCCGGCGATCTCGCGCTCGAACTGGGCAAACGAGAGCAGCATGTTGAGCGTGAGACGGCCCATCGAGGTCGTCGTGTTGAACTGCTGCGTCACCGAGACGAACGAGGCGCCGTGAGCGTCGAGCACGTCGACGATCTTGGCGAAGTCGGCGAGCGAGCGCGTCAGCCGGTCGACCTTGTAGACGACCACGATCTGCACCTTGCCGGCCTTGATGTCGGCGAGCAGCCGTTGAAGCGCCGGACGCTCCATCGTGCCGCCCGAGAGGCCGCCGTCGTCGTAGAGATCGGGAAGCGGCGACCCAGCCGGCATGCTTCTGGCTGAGGATGTAGGCCGCGCAGGCCTCGCGCTGCGCGTCGAGCGAGTTGAACTCCTTCTCGAGCCCTTCGTCGGACGACTTGCGCGTGTAGATGGCGCAGTTGAGCCGCTTGGATCATCCGAATGAGGCGCTTCGGCATGATCAAGACGCTGCCGCTCGAGGTCGCATCCGTCGGGCATCGCTTGATCGGCGCGCAGCGTCTCAAGCGCCGAAGAACCGTGGTCCGGACCAGTGCGCGCCGGTGATCTCACGTGCGACGACCGAGAGCGACCTGTAGCGCTTGCCGCGCCATTCGACACCGTCCGCGTGGACGAGAACCGTATGCGTCTGCCCATTCCACTCGCGCACGAGCCGCGTGCCCGGCTTGACGGTCGGTGCGCGGCGTACGCCCTGCGGTGGTCGTCCGAAGTTGCGTCAGGCCCGGCACCGGTCAGCTTGCGCAGAACCGACTTCGAGAGGCCGCCGAGCGCCCTCTCCTGGATCTTGTAGGTGATGCCGCGCAGGAGGAGATCGCGGGAGAGGCTCTTCGGCGGCTGCATGTGATGCAGCCGCCGCCACTCTGCCCGCAGCTCGAAGTTGGTCAGGGCTTCGAGCCGCGCCAACTCGGCCGCGATGTCGATCGAGGCTGGCTTCATGTCAGCGACCGCGCTTGGTGTCGATCCGGTAGCGACGCAGCTCGCCTTCGCTCTTCGACGAGGTCAGCGTGAAGCCGAGCTTCTTCTTGACCGTCCCCGCCAGGAAGCCGCGCACGCTGTGCTGCTGCCAGCCGGTCGCCTCCATCATCTCCGGGATGGTGGCGCCGTTGCGCTGGCTCAGGAGCGTCCAGGACGCGATCATGCTTTGTGACGCGCGTCGGCATGCATGTTCGTCGCGTGAAGCGGCTGCGTCGGCGGCTGGCTGCCGGCCGAGACTTTGCGCTCTAGCTTGGTTTTCGCGGATTTGGCGGGCGTCGTTGGCGTGTGCTTCTTGGTTTGGGTCGAGACGCGGGCTTCAATTGAGGTCATCGTGGGCTCCAGGGTTTCAGGGTCGCGCCACCTCGGCGCTCCCACCACCCAAAGCCCCGCATTCCGCGAGGCGAGCCCTGAAAATTCGGCACCCGGCTAACCGGCGCCCGTCACACCACCAATGCGTCCTTTGCGGCAGAAGTCGAGGCCTGATTTCGCTGCTAACGCGCGAATTCGGAGCCTCAGTTAAGGAAATCTATGACCGCTGCTAGGGGCCGAGCGGACGAGCTGCAGCCAACGGCCAAACGACGTTTTTGACCCACAGCGGTCCTCAGCCATTAGTGCGAAGCAGGCCATACATAGTCTGTCTTCTGGTCTTGGAACGAACGTCGTGTGCGCGATGTCATGATCGGGGCTCGACTACACGACGGCGCCGAACAGCTTGCCGATACCTGCGGTGGCTATCATCGCGAGCGCGCCCCAGAAGGTGACGCGCGCCGTGGCCTTCACGATATTAGCACCGCCGACTTTAGCCCCGACCGCGCCCAACAAGGCGAGGAATCCCAAAGAGGCGACGGATACGAGCGGGAATGAGCATACCCGTGGGCGAAACCACGACCATCGCAAGTGGCATCGCGGCACCGACCGCAAACGTGGCCGCCGAAGTGAGCGCCGCCTGCACCGGGCGCGCTGTGGTGATCTCAGAAATGCCGAGTTCGTCGCGAGCGTGGGCACCCAAAGCATCCTTGGCCATGAGCTGATCGGCAACCTTCACGGCAAGTTCATGATCGACGCCGCGATTGACGTAGATCTGAGCCAACTCCTCGCGCTCGAACTCCGGCGTATCGGCGAGCTCCTTGGTCTCGCGCGCGAGATCGGCATGCTCGGTATCGGACTGGGAGCTGACGGAGACATACTCGCCGGCCGCCATCGACATCGCCCCGGCGACAAGTCCGGCTACACCCGTCAACAGGATGTCGCTCGGCTCGGCGGCGGCAGCAGCCACACCCACAATCAAGCTTGCCGTCGAGACGATGCCGTCATTGGCGCCGAGAACGGCGGCCCGAAGCCATCCGATGCGGTCGACGTTGTGGTTCTCCGTGTGGATGCGCAGTCTGCTCATGATGCTTTCTCATTGTGATTGGGGTGGCAGTGCCGCTCAATCTCAGTCCCGATCGCGGCCGCGTTCGCCACCTTCACGTCCGCCCTCGCTCCCCTCAGATCCGGTGCGGTGGCATTTCACGCAGTTCTCGAAATCCTGAATGCCTTCCTCGACGTGCTCCCTGCGGTCACATTGTCGGGAGTGTGCTCGTGGCAGCCGTAGCAGGTGTATTTCTTGTAGTCGTTGTTGATATGACAGGTGGCGCACGTCGGATTGTGATTTTGGTCGAGCAGGAAGAGCTTGGCATGATCGAATGTCGCAGGCTTCCAGCGGTCCCTGCTGGTGGCATTGCAGGCAATTGCTGTGTCGCTACGGTATGGACGCCGGTCTTGGGCGCGACGTGACAGGACTCGCAGCGATCCCTCGATGTTGGCCGCAGCAGCGCATGTGAGAAGGGCTTGCGGCTCTGGCCCGTCAATTTCGGACCCTGGTGATCGCTGTGGCAGGCGACGCAATCCTGGGAGATCAGTTCCTGGTGAAACGGGTTCTTTACCGCAGGCTGTGTCAGCGGCAATCCCTTGGTCGTCCGCAGCCCGATATCCTTCACGGCATGACACGTGACGCACCGCTCGGAGGATGCTCCACGCAGGGGCGCATGACAGGCAAAGCAGTTGCCCGTCAACTCGGCATGGGCCGGAACAAGCGCTCCGGGGCTGACCATGAATTGCGGATAGATGAATGCGAGCGCGATGATGCCCACGAGGTTGGCCGCTATCACCATCAGGACCCAACGGCGCATCACTTCCATCCCCAGAACAGGAACACGCTGATGATGTGGGCGGTGGCGAGCACGGCAAACGCAAGCGTGATCGGGAAGTGGACGCTCCGCCATTGCTTGACGACGTCGAACGTCAGGCTGTCCCAGTACATGCGCTCATCGACTTCGAGAGGAGAAAGACCTTGGCTTCGCATGTCGCGGCTCGTCTCTTCCAGACGCCGACGCGATCGCTGCAGCAGGAACTTGCCGGTCAGACCGCTGCCGATATTGATCAGCATGGCCCACACGGCCAACCACCCAAGGATGGCATTGAAGTGAATGCCGGCATGCACCAGCACCAGAAGTGATCCGGCCCAGGCCATGCGCTCGTGCAAGCGGAGCAATGTCACCGGTCTGCCGAGGCTGATCAGCTTGCGCTTGTGCAGCGAATATCCGAATGAGCCAAGGATCAGCAGAACGTTCCGGGAATCCCCAGATAGCGGCCGACCCAGACAGCATTGAACACGTGCAACAGCGCGTCGACCAGCAAGGCGGCCGCAGCCAATGCGGCCAACGCCAGGAAGAAGGGCAGAACTTCGCGATTGAGAAGGCTCCCTTTCATACCGGTCAGGCCTCCAGCACGAGTTCTGATTGGGGTGTGCTGATGCACAGCAGGCAATGGCCCGGCTTAACCTCAAAATCCGGCGCGGCCACGTAACGGACGTTTCCGGATATGAGCTTCGTCTCGCAGCTTCCACAGCTTCCCGATCGGCAGCCGGACTCGACGGAGATGCCGTGCCGCTCGGCAAAATCCAGGAGACTGGCATCGCGACCATCCCACGCCAGCGTGCGCCCCGAGCGGCGAAACTGCACGTCGATCGGTGGCGCAAGGGCCGGTGCTTGCGCGTCTACCTGCTCCCGAGCGCAGTGACGCCGGACCGAATGATTCGTGGCGGATGTCTGCCGGAGGAACGCCCCATTCGGCAAGTGGCCGGGACCAGGCTCGCCATCATCGGTGCTGGGCCGCAGACGTAGAACTGGTGGCGCCCCTGCGGCAGACTGCGCCGCAGCAGATCGACATCCACGTGTCCGGTATGATGGAAATCACGGCCCAGGAGATCGTCCGGCCCTGGCCGGCTGTAGATCACGTGCAAGTGGAAATTCGGATGCGCGCGAGCCAAGTCTTCGAGCAGGCCGCTTGAATGCATGCTCGCCGCCATGGCGAACACCATAGAAAAGATGGAGCGTGCGCTCCGGCTGCTCGGCCAACGCCCAGCTCAACATGCTCATCATCGGCGTAATGCCGATGCCGCCTGCAATGAACACCGCAGGCACGGTCGCATCGGTATCGAGAAAGAATGCACCCGCTGGCGCCTTCACCTTAAGGAGGTCGCCTTCCTGGACCTTGTCGTGCAAATGAGCTTGAGGCGATCCCTGGTGGCAAGTCCGGTCGATCTGCGGGAGGACCAAGACGCTTGATGGTGACGCGAAAGCGCTTTGGGTCTGGCCGGTCTGACAGAGAGTAACAGCGAACGACCTTTCGATCCGCGATCGGCAACTCGAAACGTCAGGAACTGCCCCGCCTTGAACGGCAGCAGCGGCAGTCCGTCCACTGGCTCAAGATAGAACGAGCACTGGGCCTGTCCGCTGATCCTCGTATTCGCGCCGTGCGACGCGGAACTCTCGCCAGCCCTGCCATGCTCCCGATACGTTGGAGTTCGTCGTCTCTTCCGTCGCGCCACTTTCAGGTGGCAAGTCACGTCGCCAATGCCACACGGCCAAGCCTAATCCGGCAGCAACCTGAAGGAGGATGGCCGCGCAGATATAAGCGAGCAGCAGAGGAGCGGTCACGTGGTCTGCCTCTAAGCTTAAGGCACCGCGACCCGCAAGCAGGTCGCTGCGCTGTTCATGTAAAAAAATAGCAGCCGATGGGCATCGCCATGCTGATGTGGATCAAGAACAACTGGAATATCTGATTAGGTCACGTGAATCTCGAACGCGCCCTTGGAATTCTTGCGAAATTCGATGGTGTCTATGACAGTGCCTTCAGGATGTGCGCTATCGCGGGTTAGGTATTGCACGCGAATGGTGTGAACGCCGGCAGCCGTCGCTGTGCGCTCAAACAGGTGCCTAGCTGCGAGAAGGTAGAACTGAGTGCTGAGCCTCGATCATCCATACGCCTCCTGGGCTGTCGCACTAGGAATCGGGCTACTCATCGGCGTCGACCGAGAGCGTCGCAAGGGCGAAGGGGTCGGGCGTGCGGCGGCCGGTCTGCGAACATTTGCTATCACGTCGTTGCTGGGAGCGGCATCGATGGAAATCGGCGGCCCGGTGCTGCTCAGTGTCACGACGGCCGGAGTGCTCACGCTGACAGCACTCGCCTACTATCGGACCCATAGTGAAGATCCTGGACTTACGACCGAGATCGCACTCGTCCTGACTCTTATTCTCGGTGGGCTTGCCGTACGCGAGCCTCTCGAAGCCGCTGCCTTGGCGGTCGCGGCGGCCATACTCCTTGCAGCGCGCACGCCGATGCACCGCTTTGTTCGGGACGTCCTCACCGAAGCCGAACTTAGATCGGCTTTGATCTTCGCCGCGGCCACCCTTGTGGTCTGGCCAGTACTTACCGGATCGCTACCTTGGGCCGTTCGATGCGATCAATCTGCGTTCGGTCTGGTCGATCGTCATACTTATCATGGCGATCAGCGCCTGCGGGTATATCGCCGTCCGCGCTTTGGGATCACGATACGGTTTGCCGGCGGCCGGATTTGCGTCCGGCTTCGTGTCGAGCAGCGCTACGATTGCAGCCATGGGGGCTCGAGTCGTGGACGATCCACGCGTGCTTGGTCCCGCCGTCGCAGCGGCGGTGCTGTCGACTGTTGCAACGGTGGCTCAGATTTCCATCGTCGTAGCAGCGACTAGCCCGGAAACGTTACTGGCGCTGGCGGTGCCGCTCATCCTGGCTGGTTTCGCAGCGGTCGCCTACGGGCTTATCTTCGCGTTCAGCGTCGGCGATGCACCAACTGACGGGCCTTCGAACCCCGGCGAGGCCTTTAGTTTCAAGTCGGCGCTGCTTCTGGCAGCCATACTTGCGGTCGTCCTGGTAGCTGCCGCCGCGCTCCGAACCTGGTTTGGTGACAGCGGCCTGGTCGCAGCTGCCGCAGTGGCGGGTTTCGCCGACGCTCATGCAACCGCTGTGTCCATCGCCTCCCAAGTGGCTGCCGGAAAAATGGTTGCCCATGACGCCTGCATGCCGATCTTGGTAGGCTTCACGACCAATTCAATCACAAAGATTATTCTTGCCTTTGCAAGCGGCAGCCGCCCGTTCGCGCTGCGCGTTGTGCCCGGTCTCATCATTGTCCTCGTCGCAGCGTGGATCGGACTGATAATCGGACTACCGTAGTCGCGTCCGCGTGCTGCGTGGCATTGCAGACCTCACCGTGCAAAACAAGGCCGGGACCGCTCCCTGTTCTCAAGTGTGCATTCCCCGAACCGCAACAAGGCTTCCCTGTTAAGTCGGCAAAAGCGGCGAGTTCCCGAAAGGAGCAGCCGTCCTTCGAGATCACCAAGTCCTGAAAGTGCCGTGCCTGACCGATGAGACGCAGGAGGCTGCGGTTCGGCTGTCTCGCGGTCGCGGACTGCCCCTCGATGACCATCTGAGTTGGAACTAGAGCAGTCGACATCCCCTCCGTCTCGCTTGACAGATTGAACTCGGGCTAAGGATGCGCCCAATATGGGCGAACTCTGCTAAGAGGGGACGCGTCAAGCCTCCGGTAATCGGCACATCCGACGTCGCGGCAACCGGTACGCCGCGCAAACTCGTCGGACATTCCTCTCCAAAATCGCCTGCTTATTCGCGGCGCTTGACGGCGGACGCCGAGAATTGGCTCATCGTGGCGCTTAACAGGGAATTCACGTGCGATTGGAATATGCGAGCAGTATCGTGCTCCAGCGCATCTCGATATTGGTTATTTTTATCGATGGCCCCAACAATAAAAGACAGGTCTTGCCGATCGTACTATGTGGTCAAGAGCGTGTCCCGCTCAGTGAGAAACTCATGATACGCCTGATTTTCATTGCTCTCGTTGGCTGGATGGCAGTTCTGCCTTCGGCTACTTCCGCTGCCGACGGCAACGTCAGCGATTTGGTCAACCGCAAGGCACTGCGCGTCTGCTCCATTCCCCAGAACATGCCATACTCGAACGACAAGGGCGAAGGGTTCGAAAATAAGATTGCAGAAATAATTGCTTCGGAACTGACAATTCCGATCGAATATACTTGGTACCCCGGTGGTTACGGCATGATCCGCAAGACACTCGCCGCCAACCGTTGCGATCTCATCATGGGAGCGGTCCAAGCCGACGAAGTCACTCTTAATACCAACCACTATTACCGTACGACCTACGCTCTCATTTTCAAGAAAGGCATAGGCCTAGACGGCTTGAACTCCCTCTCGGATCCTCGACTTAGTGGCAAGCGGCTAAGCAATCAAGGCGGGCCCATTGGCGATTTTATCGCGAAGGCTGGGCTCATGCCCAATGCAAAATCGTATCCGATGGACGTCGACCGGCGTTACCACACCATCGAGAAAGATATCGTTGATGACGTTTTATCCGGGGAAATCGACGTAGGCGTGCTGTGGGGCCCATTTGCCGCGTACTACACAAAGGGACTGGGAGACAAGCTCGACGTCAACCCTATCTTGGAGGTATTCGAAGGCAACGCCAAATTGGAATACCGCATTACTATGGGCGTTCGCGGGAGCGATTCAGCCTGGAAGAAGCAGCTCAACGAGGTCATCAAGAAGCGCCAAGGTGATATCGACAAGGTCCTGCTTGATTTCAATATCCCGATTATCGATGAGCAGAACAGGCTAATCACCGCGCCCCGTCTGTCAGAGCCTGAATAGCCTTCCCCTGATCGGCCCCCACCGAGTGGTCCGGGTAGAATGTTAGTTGAGGGCTCCTCCTTCTGCTAGAGGCTGCGTGGACAAGTGAGTGGGCGCAGCCCGCGAGTGAGGCCACGCAGCCAACGCCGGCACAAAGACCTCGGGCGCCGGTGGCTTATAGCCGAGTGAGGCGTGCGGCCTGACCGCATTGTAATGGCGGCGCCAGCTCTCGATGACGATCTGCGCCTCGCGGAGCGAATAGAAGATTTCTCCGTTGAGCAGTTCGTCTCTGAGCCGGGCGTTGAAGCTCTCGACATAGCCATTCTCCCAAGGCGAACCCGGCGCGATGTACGCCGTCTTCGCACCGACCGCTGCAATCCATTTCTGTACCGCCTCGGCGATGAACTCCGGGCCATTGTCGGATCGAATATGTCCAGGAATGCCGCGCGCGAGGAGCAGCTCACACAGAACGTCGATGACGTCCGTCGAGTTGAACTTGCGCCGTATTTTGATCGCCAAGCTCTCATGCGTGAACTCATCAACGACGTTGAGCATCCGGTATTTTCTCCCATCATGCGTGCGGTCTTCGACGAAGTCGTAGCTCCACACGTGATTGCGGTGCTCCGGTCTGAGCCGGATGCACGAACCGTCGGTGAGCCACAGACGCCCTCGTTTTGGCTGTTAGTAGGGAACCTTCGGGCCCTCGCGCCGCCAGATCCGCTCGACCCTCTTGTCGTTGACGAGCCAGCCCGCATGACGCAGCAGCGCGGCGATCTTGCGATAGCCGTAGCGGCGGCGAGCGAAAGGCAAAGACAGGTCCCAAAGCAGTTTCACCGGCGAGGAGCCGCTGACCGTCGAGATCGTGCGCCGGATTGGGAGGCAGTAGCTGCTGTACGCCTGTTCCTTACGGAAGCGTATGCTTCACGAAAGGACATCAGAAAGCTAAGAAGATACAAGCTCTCGCAGATTGTGGGGCATCCTTGGGTAACGGTTTAGGGAATGTAATCATGGACTTCGACATTGGCCGCTGGATGGGACGCAGCCAGAAGCCAGACGGCAATAATGCTCGGGTGTCTCCGACTGAAAATGACGGTAGAGGCTACAGCGGCGCACTCGTCAATGTGCCTCAGGCTCCGTCGCGGAAGCCATGCGAATTGAAAGCAACAATCGTCGCAGTGCTCGATCGCGACAGCAAGCTGCGCCATGACTACCTACTGAAGTGTTGGCAATGCATTTCGGCCGTAGATTGATAGTCCGCAATCGACGGGCCAGATTGACAACTGGCTTTTCCGCGTCGGAGTTAGCCGCAATACAATGCTAAAGAACCTCTGAACAGCACAGTCGGTTCATCGCGGCAGTGAAGACTGGCGCTTCTTATCAGCGGAAATGCGGGCGTGTTCCTGATCATTCTGGCGCCCGAGCGGCCCACTTCCCCCTCATTCGGGCGCAAGTCGGGCGCGAACGAGGAAAATGTTGGCGAGAGCGAACAGCGAGAAGACCTGCGCGCTGTTCTTGGCGATGCCGCGATAACGCAGCTTGCGATAGCCTAACCGGCAATTGAGGGCTTGGCTGGCACCGCCTTGGGCATGTCAGACGCGTCTATCGGAACGGTTGAGGTCTTTGATCAGCGACAGATGAGCACTGGAACTGTGCTCAGAGTCACCACCTTGTTCGCCTGACTTCCCAGCAGGAGGCGCGTCAAGCCATGCCGTCCGTGCGAGGCCATGACGATGAGATCGCAGCCCCGTTCTCGTGCCGTCGCGATGATCCCCTCCGCCGGGTGCTGATCCTTCACATGGACCGTATCGCACGCGACACCAACATTTTTCGCAGCATCGGCGACACCGGCAAGTATCCGAGCGGCGTTTGCGACAGCCTCCTTCTTATATTCCTCTATCGGAAATGCGAGGGCCATCTCACCAGAAAGGACCTCGACCCACGGCTCCGTAACTGTTACCGCCATGGCTCTTGAGTTCAGGGCCTTGGCGAGCGCGAGACCCTGTTCGAGGGCCTTGCCGGCAAGATCGGAGCCGTCTGTTGCAATAAGGATGTGTTGGTACATGGGTCGCTACCACGATGCCTTGTTTCTAGGGTGTCACCCGATTTCAATTAGAGCGAAATGTAGCCCAAACGGTCTTGATCTCGATACTCTTCCCTGAATTGAGGGCATCGGGGCTTAAGGTTGAAGCTGACGTGGTCTTTGGGCCAAGTCAGAGTGCGATAGGGCCTTCTTTTGGGAGGATTGTAGCCACTTCCAAAGTAGCGGGAATTTGCATCGATACTAAGTCAGACCGACTCGAACAAAACAGAGAAAGACCGACATGGCGCAGACGCAGAACTACCGTCCTGTCACGATCATTTTGACGGACAACCATTTGCGTATGATGGCCGAAAGGCACCTGCTGAACTCCGATGAGTTGCACGATATGTCCATACTGGCCCGCGTTGCTCAGCGGATCTTTGATCAGGCTCTTGGTCTCCCTGAAGAATGTTGGCACGAGTGGGACGACTGGGCGAAAGGTCTTCAATAAGCGTGCTTGTTTTGCATCAAAGCTATCTTTGACCTCTTATGCCATGCGGTAATAGGCTTACCGTAAGGACGTCGGCGAAGAGGATTAACCGGCGGGGGATCGATATGTCGTGGAAGCGTATTTTAGTACACGTCAGAGCCTACCAAGACTGGTCGGAGTCGATCGATGTCGCGATCCGTGTCGCTAAGACGTTCGATGCCCGGCTGACTGGTCTTTATACGATCCGCGAACTAGCCATGCTCAAGATTTTGTTCGGGAAAGACAATAGAGCTGTACGCGAAGCGGAAGCGCGCGACGCACCGCTGATGCAGCGGGCCAAGGCCCGCTTCATGGAAGCCTGCATCATCGCAGGCGTTGGTGCCGATTGGCAAATAGGTGAGGGGAACGCCGCTGAACTGCTTAACCTCGCGGGGCGGTGTCATGATCTCATCGTAGTGGAGCAGTCGAGAAGCGGATTGAACTCGATCGGCTCAGATGTGGCCGAAGAATGTGCAGTGGCTAGTGGCGTGCCGACACTCATCGTACCGAAGTCAGGCATGTTCGCGACGGTCGGCCAGCGCGTTGTCGTGGCATGGAACCATAGCCGACAGTCGGCCTCCGCCCTTCGCGCCGCACTGCCAATGATTGAGCATGCAGACCAGGTGATCGTGCTTCTGGGCAAGGAGCGGGATATCTTGAACAGTGTGACCCGTCGGCCAGAGCACGATATCGTAGCCTACCTGCGCAGCCATGCACGCGCAGTTGAGGCGGTGCCTTTCGAAGCCAATGACGCTGACACCGGCTCCAGGCTACTTGCCGCCACGCATGAAGCACGCGGCGATGTGCTGGTTATGGGAGCGTATGGGCGTTCTGCTTGGCGCGAGTTCATTTTCGGCGGAGCGACCAAACATATCGCCGATCATTTGGATTTGCCGGTGCTGATGGCGAACTAGGGTGCAAAGGTTCTAGTGGCGAGAGATGATACCAGGCTCTCAACAACGGTCGCCACGCCGCTTTTGTCGAGCCTGCGCACGATGTGTGTTGCAACAACTGCCGATGCTCCGGTTCACACCCGTGCGCGCGTCGGCCAGTCGGACAGCGCCAACTGCGTGAGACAATGTCAAAAGGTTCGATTCCGGATCGGGAGTAGACAAGCGCATTGAAGGAGATCGTACGACTTCCCGATGGCAACGCGACGCTTGGCGGAGGGCAACCTTTTGCGAGTTGGCATGCGCTGCAGGCTGGCGCGGTGCTCGAAGCGCTCGAAACGAGCAGCTCCGGCCTCTCCGCCACGGCCGCAAACACGCGCCTCGGAAGGTATGGGCGCAACGTCTTGGCGGCCGCACCCGAAAAGACCTTCTTCCAGAGATTGATCTCGCAGTTCGACAACTTGCTGATCTACGTCCTTCTCGGGTCTGCTCTCATCACGGCATTTCTCGGTCATGCCGTCGATACGGGCGTCATCCTCGGCGTCGTCGTCCTCAATGCCATCATTGGCGTCGTCCAGGAGGGTAAGGCTGAGGCCGCGCTCGAAGCCATTCGCGGCATGATCAGCCCTCGGGCGTCGGTGGTGCGCGATGGTGCCCGTCTGACGATCGACGGGGCCGAAGTTGTGCCAGGCGACATTCTGCTGCTCGAAGCCGGAGATCGGGTCTCGGCTGACGTAAGGCTCGTGAAGGCCCGAAATCTCAGAATCGAAGAGGCGATCCTTACCGGCAAGTCGGTCCCGGTGGAAAAATCGATCGAACCGGTTGCGGCGGATGCAAGCCTCGCGGATCGCCACTCGATGGCGTTCTCCGGGACGCTCATCACCGCGGGCCAGGGATCGGGTGTGGTGGTAGCCACTGGGGCTGCCTCGGAACTCGGACGGATCAGCGCGCTGCTCGGCCGCGTTGAGCGGCTGGAGACGCCACTCATCCGACAGATGAACGCCTTTGCACGGCAATTGACATTCGTCATCCTGGCGCTCTCCGCCGCCACGCTCGCTTTCGCTGTTCTAGTTCGTAGCTATTCGGTTTCTGACGCCTTCATGGCGGTGGTCGGAATGGCGGTCGCAGCGATACCGGAGGGTCTCCCAGCCGTGATGACGATCACACTGGCCATTGGCGTGCAGCGGATGGCAAACCGCAAAGCCATCATCCGTCACCTGCCTGCGGTCGAAACCCTCGGATCGGTGTCGATCATATGTTCCGACAAAACCGGAACGTTGACGCGCAACGAGATGACCGTGACTCGCGCCGTGACGGCCGATCGCAGCTATGACGTGGGCGGCGTCGGGTATGCGCCAAAGGGTGGCTTCGGCCTCGACGGACAGGAGATTGACCCCGCGTCCGATAGTGGGCTGACGAACATCACGCGCACAGCGCTGCTATGCAATGACGCGGCGTTGCGCGAAGTCGACGGGCAGTGGATCGTCGACGGCGACCCCATGGAAGGCGCGCTCGTGACGCTGGGCCTCAAGGCCGGCCACGATCGAGAAATTCTCGTGAAGCAGATGCCGCGGATTGATGAGATCCCCTTCGATGCGGCGCATCGCTATATGGCAACCTTGCACCATCGCCACGACGGTACGGTTTTTGGTTGTGTGAAAGGAGCTCCTGAACGCATCATCGATATGTGCGCCTATCAGGCAACGGGCACAGGCGAGCGTCCGATCGACCGGAACTTCTGGACTCGCGAAGTCGATGATCTGGCGCGCCAAGGACGACGGGTTCTGGCGCTAGCGTCGCGACCGTTTCCTTCTGAAAAACGCGATCTGACATTTGGCGATGTCGACCACGGCCTAACGCTTCAGGGGTTGGTCGGGCTTATTGATCCGCCACGCCCGGAGGCGATTACCGCTATTGCCGAGTGCCGGAGCGCGGGTATCGCGGTGAAGATGATCACGGGCGATCACGCAGCGACTGCGGCGGCCATTGCCGCTGAACTTGGCCTGGACAATCCGGCTGCTGTGCTGACGGGCCGTGATCTCGACAGGCTCGACCAGAAGGGGTTCAGCCGCGCCGTCGCCCAGACCAGCGTGTTCGCCCGCACGAGCCCCGAGCACAAGCTGCGCCTTGTCGACGCCATGCAGGCAAGTGGTGCGGTCATCGCAATGACCGGTGACGGCGTGAACGACGCGCCGGCATTGAAGCGCGCTGACGTCGGCGTGGCGATGGGCCGGAATGGCACTGAGGCCGCCAAGGAAGCCGCCGACATGGTGCTTGCCGACGATAATTTCGCATCGATCGTTGACGCGGTCCGCGAGGGGCGTACTGTATACGACAACTTGACCAAAGTGATCGGATGGACGCTGCCAACCAATGGCGGCGTGACGCTAATAGTAGTTGCAGCGATCCTGTTCGGCCCCACTCTGCCGATCACGCCGGTGCAGATCCTGTGGATCAACATGGTGACGGCCGTCGGGCTTGGGCTATCGCTCGCATTTGAGCCGGCCGAGCCCGGCATCATGAATCGGCTTCCACGCGCAGCGGACGCGCCGATCCTCTCTGGCTTCCTCATGTGGCGGGTCCTGCTCGTGTCGGCTCTGTTCGCCGCCGGTGCCTTCGGCATGTTCGCCTGGGCAGAAGGCCGCGGGATGTCACACGAGACAGCGCGGACCATGGTGGTCAACACTGTTGTGGCAATGGAGATCTTCTACCTATTCTCCGTGCGATATCTGCGCGGAACGTCGGTCACCTGGCAGGGGATACTGGGAACGCCGGCTGTGCTGATCGGTGTCGGGAGCGTCGCCATGCTCCAACTTGCCTTTACCTATCTGCCGATCATGCAACACTTGTTCAAGACTACGACCATTCAGCCTGTCGACGGGCTCGTCATCATCGGCGTGGGCATCGCGCTCATCGTGATTCTCGAGGTGGAAAAGCAGGTGTGCCGGTTGTGGCAGGTTAACGGCGGGCACGTTCGTATCAGCACGGAATGAATTGACATGGATTGAAGGACCTTTCCCTTATCAGGCTGTGGCCCTGACCTACCGGTCAGAGCGTGCCGCCTACCGCGCCGCTCGTAAGAGACTCGCGTTGATCTGATCGGCGGCTGTGCCAGGTGGCAACTGCATCGCTTCCTTGGTCGCCGGGAGCCAGCCAGCAAACACAATGCCTGTTCCTAGTGTGGCACGGCCCGCGCTCTCCCAAGCTGTTCAGATTGGCTTCTTGACGATTGTTCGGCGCGCAATTTACAGCATGTATTTGGCCAAGGACCGCCTGAACAAGACGAAATAAGTCTCGTGCATGCTGACAAAGAGCAACATCAGATTTGCGAACAACTCATGGGTCAAACTCCTTGCGTGAAGCCATTCGACAACGCCAAACACGGGATCACATGATTCAGCCTCGGATCGCACTGGCGCTCCTTGCCGTACCATTTTCGCAAGGTATCGCGGCCGCTGAGATCGGCAATTCGCAACGTGGGTTGGATTACGCCCGGACCGCCTGCGCGGAGTGCCACGCCGTTCTGGCGTTGGATTACAATTGGCCCATGCGATATGCCCCGCCCTTCCAGAAGATCGCCAAGACGAAGGGCGTTACACGTTTGGCACTTACGGCATTCCTACAGACGTCGCATGCCGAGATGCCGAATTTGATGGTCGAGGGCGAAGACGCAGACGATTTGATCGCTTACATCCTGAGCCTCAAGGGCGTTCCCGACCAGCCTTAGTTCGGCAACCTGAGGTGGGTTGGTCGGAAAACCATCCGTATTCACGCCGACGTCTTATCTCGACCGGCCAGCGTTCAGCCTTTTCGACTTCGGCACCAAGCATCCGCTTAGGCAGGCGGTCGGTCTCGATGCAATCAGCAGGTGGGGGCAGGAGATTTGGCTCGGGCGCTCACTAGGACGTAGGCCTTTGCAAGCACGGTGGTCATAGACGGAGACATATCTCGAACTGTATCACTGCACCCGAACGATCGAGCCGTCAGCGAGTGCGTTAGGAGGATAGACAACGACTTGCTCTACTGGCTTCAAGCCGGAGGAGATCGCGGCGCGTCGGCCCGAGCGGCGGATAACATCGACCTGTCGAAGCCGAGCAACGCCGTTGACGATAGCGAAGACATACCAGGCGTCACCTCGCCGGAATAAAGCCCCGACCGGAATGACAATCGCCTCGTTTATCGTATCAACGATGATCCGAGCATCGACCCGATAGCCGTCGCCAAGAGCGGCCCATTCAGCCTTCGGCGAAACAATATCGACAATTACCCAGACACGTTGCTCTTCCACGCCCAAGGCCGAAATTTTCGTGAATCCGGACGGATCGACACGTCGCACGCGGCCCTCAAGAGGCTTTGGCCCGCCCCATCGATCTACGACTACTTTGTCTCCCGCTCTGATGCTGGCAGCGTCTGACGTCAGGACATCGATCATGACTTCGAGATCGGTCGTGTCGCCTAATTCAACTAGCGGTGCACCGAGTGCGACGACCGCTTCACTTTCCTGGATGATGCGCAAGACCCGCCCGTTGATGGGTGATGTTACGGGGAAATCCTCACCCGCCCCGTTCTCTCCGCTCCGCTTCAGAGCGGCGCGCGCCTGTTCAAGTATATGTTCAGCGGCATGGCGGCGGCGCTCAGCGGCGGAGACTTCGCGCTCCGCGGCCAAGACGGCAAACGTATCGCGGTCGAATTGAGCGATACTCGCTACCCCCCTCTCCCGGAGCTTGGTCGTACGGTCTAGGTCGGCACGCAGTCTTTGCAGGAGAACCTCGTTT
Organism: uncultured Alphaproteobacteria bacterium; assembly: GCA_963742405.1. GTDB lineage: Bacteria > Pseudomonadota > Alphaproteobacteria > Rhizobiales > Hyphomicrobiaceae > JAGVSR01. The sequence continues at coordinate 317,916 of CAVUMB010000006.1, read as the reverse complement.
TGCTCCTTGAGCGCGGTGAACTCCTCGACAGCGGCCAGGGCCGTGCCAACTTTCTCTTCCAGTTCCTGCCGCGCGCGTGGCTCAAGCAGCGGAGAGATGTGAGGCGAGATCTTGGTCAGCGTCTGACCTGTTGTTACGGCGTCGCCTGTGCTCAGGGGAAATCGAGGAACACGACCGGCCAAGGGTGCTGAGACGATAAAGCGATCACGAACTCGAGTGCGGCCGTCTTCCTCGATCACGGCCTCGAACGGCTCTGCCACGACAGGCGCGGTCTCGACGAGGATAGCCCGGGACCCCTTCAACAGCGAGACTGCCGCAAGCGCAGCGAGCACAACTCCAGCGACGATCAGGCTCCAAGTCTTGGGCATGTCTACTCTCTGGTCTTCAACACAGTGACGAGGTCGAGGCGGTCTATTCGACGTCGAATCGCGAAGGCGCTGGCAAGCGCAGCAGCCATCACGATGAGGGCTGCCGCAGCATAGGTCGTCGGCTCGATAATGGCCGGAATCTGGAACAATTCCTGAACCCGCAGGGCCACGATCAACTCGATAAGAAGTCGGCCGGCCAACAGACCGAGGGGAATGGCCAGAAGCACCTCCACGGCAAGTTCGCTGATGAGAATTAAGGAGACTTCGTTACGTGTGAACCCGAGAATTCTCAGACTGGCCAGTTCCCAGGCCCGTTCGTGAAAGGCGGTTCGGGCACTGTTGTACACGACGCCAATGGCAATCAGCAGGCCGAACGCGGTGAGGACGAGGGCGCTGACCATAATAAGTCCAGCAATGGTCTCATCGAATAAATGCAGCCACAAGGCCTTAACGGAGCTTGCCTCGATCTTCGGTGTTTCCTGAATTCGACGCCAAACTGTATCTGCATGGACCGGATCGACTTTTAAGGCGGCAGCATTGATAACGTCGCCATCGCCAAGCAATCGGTTGAGTGCGGCCAGATCCATAGTCACCGAAAATCCAAGAATATCCTCTGAGAGCTTGACGACCTGTAGATCACGCACCGGACGTGTTCCGTCCAGGATCTCTATCGTCACCGTGTCTCCCTCCAAGAGACCAAGTGTCTTGGCCAGCGGGCGGCTCAGCATGAGCCCGTCGAGAGGCACAGCAATGGGTTCGAGATGGGCATCGCGGAGAACTTTGAGCTCGGACCCTTCCGCAAGACCTTGCAACGCGGTGCGGTAGCGCCGATGTCCGTTACGCAGCTGGACAGGCACGATGCGCTGGCCTTCCGCGGCAAGGATTCCCTGGAACCGCCCTTAGCTCGTAGATGGCCGTTGCTGGCACGGGTGCGGAAAAGGAAACGAAGGCATCGCCCCGTTCGATCCGACCGAAGCTCACGTCGATCATGTAATTGATGGCATCGAACCAGAAGAGACCGAACAACACGAGCGGGAGAGCCAACGCGATTCCGGCTATTGTAAAGAGCGTTCGAAAGGGCCGGCCGATGATCGAGCGTAGCGCCATGATGGCTGACAAGGGAATTTTCGACGCCGCCCGCCGCCCGAGGAGTGGAACATGTCGGGCCGCAACTGGGACTGGTGCGCGGAGCGCTTCCGCGGGGGGCAGCCGCGCGACGCGCAACACAGCGGAGGCCGCCGCAGCGTTGGCTGCCAGGACGCTCACGAGCGTTGCGATAGCGATGGACCAGGGTTCGAAGCGGGTTTCTAGCACCGGGAATCGGAAAAAACCGCGGTAACTTTCGATGACGGCAGCAGCGAGCCACCATCCAAGGAGTATGCCGATGAGTGATCCGGCGAGCGCGATCAGCGAAACGAACTTGAAGTAATGCAGGATGATCGGCGTGTTCCCAAAGCCCAGAGCTTTCAGAGAAGCAATCTGTTCGCGCTGAGCATCGACGAGCCGGCCGAGAATGACATTCAACAGAAATGCAGCGATGCCGAAGAAGACCGTAGGGATCACAATGCTCAAGGTCTTCTGTTCGGCCAGTTCGTCCTGCAAAAATCTGTGAGAGGCGAGCTCGCTGCGGTCGAAAGCGCCAATGCCACCGTAAGGAGCGAGTAGCCTATCGATCTCCTCAATGACGCGAGGCTTCGAAGCTTGTGGTTCGACGGTAAACACGACATCGTTGAATGCACCCCGCATATCGAAGGCGCCGGCCACCGCATCCTCGCCTGCCCAAAGGATGACGAGATTGCGATCGTCAGGGAGCGGCAAAGCCGAGCGTGTGGCAAAGACGAACTCTGGCGACAGCGCGATGCCGACGACCCGGAAAGATTGCAAGCGACCGTTGAGGACAACGTCGATACTATCTCCGGGGCGTACCGTTCGAGCTTTGGCATAGGCCTCGTTGATTATGATTTCATTGGAGCGGGCTGGATCGATTGACCGACCCTCGACGAGATGCAAACGGTTCAGCAACGGTTGCCCGCTCACAGGGATCGATACGATGCGCCCCGTGATGGGGAGAACAGTGTCGGGCCTAATCACTCGGACAGGCTGGTTGATGCGAGGTTCAACGATGCCAATCCCGTCGATCTCGCGCAGTCGCGGGATTACTGAGTTTGGTGCACGCTTCAAGCTTGCGAAGAGGTCAGCGAAGCGCTCGTTACGATAGTGCCCGTCCATCGCGGCCACGAGCGCTTGGTAGTTTGAAACCGACATGACGAAGACCGCGACACCAGACCCAATGAGCAGGGCAATACTCAAGACCTGTGTTCGCATCGACCATAGATCGCGCATCACCTTGATATCAAGGACTCTCACCACGTGACTTCCTCGGCGGTGATGCGATGCGCATTGATCTCCTCGCTCGCAATTCGCCCACTGCTCAGTCGCACGATACGGTCGGCCATGCCGGCAATGGCAGAGTTGTGTGTGATGACGACGGTTGTCGTGCCGAGCTCAGCGTTGACCCGGGCTATCGCGGCGAGAACGAGGCGGCCCGTCGCCGCGTCAAGCGCGCCAGTTGGTTCGTCGCAAAGCAGAATGTCCGGCCGTTTGACGATGGCACGAGCAACAGCCACGCGCTGCTGCTCGCCTCCTGAAAGCTGAGAAGGAAAGCGATCAAGCCAGTGCGAGAGCCCCACAAGATCGAGCGCATGCTCCGGCGGCATCGGGTTCTGGGCGATTTCAGCGACGAGACGCACATTCTCAAGAACGGTGAGGCTGGGAATGAGGTTGTAGAATTGGAAGACGAAGCCGACGTGTTCGCGGCGGTATTGAGTGAGCTCGGCATCTGTCGCGCCTGTCAACTCATGATCGCGCCACCGGGCTGTCCCTGAGGTCGGCGCATCGAGTCCGCCGAGGATATTGAGCAGCGTGAATTTGCCCGAGCCCGATGGTCCAAGCAGGAGTAGGAACTCCCCCTGACGAATCTCAAGATCGATTTCGCGAAGGGCGTAGAGCGGCGCGTCTGGCGTGCCGTAGACTTTGGTTAATCCATGCGCGACGAAAGCCGGTGGGCCGTTCACACTAGGTTTTTGTGTCCCTTGCAGCTGATCCATTCAGTTCGCCTGACACAGTCATTATTCGCGAGTGCAGCCAATCAATGTGCACATTACACTAATCAACCTGTTGTCGCATGCTCGTAGATATCTTCCTCTTGCGCGTTGTGAATGCGCACGATGGACTCGATGACGCGCTGCGCATCCCGAATGAGATAGCGATCAGCGTCCTCAGACTTAAGTCCTTCGGAAACCCGCGTCAGCAGCCGTGCGAGGTGGAGGATCTCACGATGCGCCCGGCTCATTGCAGCCAGGCCATGCCCATCATGCAGAAACTTCGCTAGACGAGGATAAATCCGACCTTCATCGTCGCGCTCGTGCTCCACGATCTTGGTTGTTACCAAAGCAGCAGCTTCGCGAATGAGAACCGCCGCTGACTCGGGCGGGGCATCATCAAGCGCATCGGCAATTTCACGAAGCCGGTCAAGCGAAGCGTCAAGCTGTAAATGCTCTTGTTGCAGGGCCCGCACGGCTGCGGGCTGCAAGGTTTCACGACCGAGCCGCCATTCCGGTGACAGTGCGCGCAAAGCATTCAGAATGACGGCCACGTCGATCGCTTCCTGGGTCAAAGCGCCAGCGACCGGAGTTAGATAACCAAACGCCGCCGCGATCATTGCGATGCCAGAAAGTCCAATTCCGACCGTGATGCTCTAAATCGCGATGCCGCGGGCACGGCGTGCAATGATGACAGCCTGGGAAACCCGATCGAGGCGATCGACAAGAATGACCACGTCGGCCGCCTCTGAGGAGGCGCTGGCACCTCGGGCGCCCATTGCAATGCCAACATCCGCTGCCGCGAGCTGCCCGAAGTCGCCGAGCCGTAAGATCACGCGACACATTTACAAGTCGGCACGCGATAGCCCCTCGCCTTTACCCTTGGCCGGACGCCCGAACCGATCCTTCAACAAATAATGAGAATGCAGCTCCGAGGATACGCGAGTCCTCTGGCGAGCTGCGTCGCCCTGGATCTTGGCCACGGCGATCTTGGTATCGTTGCATAAGATGGACTGCGGGATGCCGCGGCAGATCGCAGACCAGGAATTGTATCTTGCCCTAGACCTGGCCAACCACTGCCAGCGTCTCACCGAAGTCGGCCTGCGCGTGTCCAGGTGCATGCGTGAGCGCGGGACGGGCACGTCCTGCGACCGCTGCCGCCAGCCCGCCACGTCGTCTATTTTGATCGTGATGCCGGCCGTAAAGCCGAGATCGACTATCAGGCAGTCGAAACGGCGCTTGGCCGTCTGCTTATGCTGCTGCTTCTTGGGCTTCGTCGTGTCGACGGCCAAGATCTTGCGATGATTTATAGAAACCGGAGGATTCGTGCGCAGATAGCCCGTCTGAACCGAGAACGCCGTCATCTTATCAGGTCTTCGGATTAATCCCGAACCGCTGCCCCCGATGCAGAACGGGAGTCGCCGGTCGAAGTCCGCAGGTTGCATTGAGATGGATCAAAGGAACGAATAGCCGCCGCATGAGATAAGATTCATTTCGATAGCGATATCACTTTGCAGGAGGAGGCCGTTATGCGTTCATCAGCTTTTCTCGGAGCCTGTCTACTGGTCTTCTTTTTTGGTGTGGCGCCAGCGTCTGCCGCCGACGATCCACTCTTGAAGCAAGCTCAAAGTCTTTTCGAGCCCATCCCATTGAAGCCACCGAAAGTTAAAGACGTTGCCGCGACGCCAGCGATGGTCGAACTTGGCAAGGCACTCTACTTCGAACCGCGCTTGTCACAGAGCCACAACATCAGTTGCAACACCTGCCATCAGATAGGTCTTGGCGGCGTGGATATGTTACCAACCTCCATCGGACACAAGTGGCAGAGGGGCGGTCGTAACGCGCCCACAGTGCTCAACTCCGTGTTTAACGTCGCCCAGTTCTGGGATGGGCGAGCGGCAGATTTGAAGGCGCAGGCTGGCGGGCCCATTCAAAACCCCATTGAGATGGGCATCAAACATGAACATGCCATCGAGATGCTCAAGGGAATACCGGGTTACGCGAAGCTCTTTGAGGCGGCGTTTCCAAGCGATACGGATCGGATCACCATGGCAAACGTAGTGACTGCGATTGCGGCATTTGAGGCGACGCTGATCACGCCAAACTCCCCCTTCGACAAGTATCTCGGCGGTGATACCAATGCGCTCACTGCAGAAGAGAAGGACGGATTGAAACTTTTTATCGACAAGGGCTGTGCCGGCTGCCATGCGGGCATCAACATCGGTGGTCAAATGTACGCACCGTTCGGCGTGGTGGAGAAGCCAGGCGCTGATTTTCTGCCGCCGGGCGACAAGGGTCGGCTCGAAGTCACTAAGACGCCTAGCGACGAGTTCGTGTTCCGGGTTCCGCCACTGCGCAATATCGAGCTGACGCCGCCCTATTTTCATACGGGGAAGTCATGGGACTTGCGCCAGGCGGTTGCCGTTATGGGTGCGAGCCAACTGGGTGAAAAATTGACAGACGACGAGGTTTCGAAAATCACCGCCTACCTCAAGTCACTGACGGGCGAGCAGCCGCAAGTCGTCTACCCCATATTGCCGCCAAGCACAGTCGCGACGCCTGTGCCCCAGCAATAGCGTTCAATACCATTCATACCTCCGGATTGCCGTATAGCGTTTGCCGGAAGTGGGTGGCAACCCACTTCCGGGTTCGGCAAGGCTACAAACCATTTTGGCAAAAGACGTCTGGTAAAGCACAGTCGTCACGAACCAGAAGAACGCCGCAAGCGATCTGTCAGCTGCCGCCAATATGCGGGCGAACCAAATCCTGATTGGCACCAACATTTAGCAGCTTCTGATGTTTTCGAAAGCGAAGTAGCGCAATCGAGAGGAAAGTCACGAAAGCGTCTAATTCTACCGAGCGTTGGAGTTGCCGAGGCGCTCTGCGTGGCTCAAGGCGTTCTGATTGCTGCTCATAGTCAAACAGGTGCCTAGCTGCGAGAAGGTAGAACTGAGTGCTGAGCCTTGATTATCCATACGCCTCCTGGGCTGTCGCACTGGGGATCGGGCTACTCATCGGCCGCTGCACGCCCTACCCCCTCGCCCTTACGACGCTCGCGATTTCCGTTGCCAAGTAAAGCGGATGTCGTTGCGCTACATCCCATTGCGGTAGAAATTTGCCCGTCGCTGACGAACGCCGTTCGAAAATCAGTGACCGTTGTTGAAGTACAAGCTGCCGGTCAGCGAAAGTTTTCGAAGACTTTCTGCTGACTGAGGTGGAGCCGCCGTTCTGGGGGCGTGTGGGTCATGCGTGCACGTGACCCAGACCCGACCATTTACCGCTGCTCGAGCTACTGCCGGAGGGCCGACAAAGAGATGGTCCAACGAAGTTGTACGGCTTGGATCTAGGCACCTAAAGGTCCTGATCGCCCTTGCGACTGCGGCGCGCACTGCGCCACGGCATGTGTGCTGCAATTGCAACGACTGGCGAGCCTGCAACCGCATCACCGGCAATTGAGCTTGCAAAAATCTTGCAACGCTCATGAAGTGAAATCTGGATTGCTAGCTTTTTGACATGAGCTTAGGCTGAAACAATGACGTGGCGGCAGCGAGTGTTGGGGCTTAAGTTTGGCCGATGGTGCGTCGGCGTCGCGCTCGCTTCCGTCGTTCTGAAGTCCCTCATTCCGGCTGGCTTTATGCCAGTCTTTTCCTCGAATGTTGGCGACGGCCTGACACTCGTCATCTGTACGGCGAACGGCGCCAAAGTCGTCTCAACAGACGGTCATGATGAGAAGCCATCCAAGAAGGGGCACAGCGACCAGCCCTGCGTATTTTCCGGAATTGCGCAGGTAGCGCTGTTAGAAGCTGATGCGCGTGTGATCGCGCCAAGTAGTTTTTCGAAGCCGACCACCTGGATCCTCGTTGCATTTAGCCTGCCTCCCGTGCGTGCCGGCCCTCAGCTCGGCACCCGCGGCCCTCCTTCACTCGTTTGATGCTGCAGCCGAACGTGCGCGGACCTACGCGCGCGGCACTTTGCGTATCAATCAGGTGGAACCCGTCCCATGCTCATTTCCGCGGCTTTGCGGCGCCAAAAGCACGCCGTTCTTTTTGCGACGTCTGTCTCGATCCTCGCTCTGATCATTTTGATCCAGCCGGCCTTTGCTTCAGATTGCCCGGATTGTTTCGCCATCTCTGCGCGAGCCGTGGGGGCCGCAATAGTCGCCGACGCCCCCGCTTTGTTGGCGCCGCTCCCTATAAAGTCTCCTCCAATACGATCCACTGCCACTCCTGGGTGCTTCACATCGGCGGTGTTAGTAGCCGAGCGCCTCCGATCTCAGCCTAAGCCAGTGAGCTTTTTGTTCGTGCGCTCTCGCGGCGCCCGATAGGCATTGAATGGGAGAGAACGATGTCTTCAAAAACATTTGCTAGCGCGGCAGTGCTCGCCGTCATGGCATCGACCTCGGCATTCGCACACGGTGATCACTGGGGTCTGAGTGGAACTGTTTTGGAGCCTGGTATTACCCTCGTGGCGTTCGAATATGACTTCGTCAATTACAATCCCATCAGCGACGCGCGCCTTACCGAATTAGCAGGGCAAGGTGTTGAGGAAGTTCACAGCCTCAGTAGCATCGCCGTCCCGTCACTGTCTTTGGCATATGGCCTTACAAAGAACCTCACCTTCGGAATGCGTATTCCCTATCTCGACAACAAGGAAATCCGCGAGACAAATGTCGGTCCTCCACCTGGCGTGAACGCTCGCGGTGGCGTTGATGGCTTCGGCGATATCTCGTTTGCAGGAACCTACCGCGTGATCCACGACGAGGTGAGCGGTTTCGAAGGTACCGTCACGATCGGCGTCAAGGCCCCAACGGGGGATAAGAACGTTTACGACATCAATGGCGAATTGTTCGAAACCGAGCACCAGCCCAGCAGTGGTTCGTGGGATGGGATATTCGGAGCCGCTATTTCTCGGCCCTTTGGGGCACTAACCCTTAGCGCCAACGCCAATTATGGCTTGGCTGGAAATGGCTCACAGGACACGACCCTGGGCGACCGCTTCAATTACGGTATCAACGCCAGCTATCGCCTTTGGACCGCAAGCGGGGGTTTCGACCATGCCATGCATCTGGGTGGAAAGTTCGACGGCATGATGCATCACGGCGGCGCTGATCACGCTGATGAGGCCGAGCATAGCCACGCAAAGTCGCATGGCACGGCACTGGATGTCTCTCTTGGTCTCAATGGTCAATGGTGGGGCGAGCAAGATGTTGCCGGTGAGCGGGACGGGAACACAGGCGGCAATGTCCTATTCGTGACCCCTGGGGTGCGCCTGACGATGGACCAGTGGGCAGGATTCGTATCCGTTGGTGTGCCCGTTTCAGTTGAACTCAATGGTTACCAATCAGAACCCGACTGGCAGCTGTCGACCGGGATATCTATGCAGTTCTGAGCCGTTCGCACAGCGACCGTTGTCGCTCATGTCAGAGGAAATGGCCAAAATGTTAAGTCGTGCAGCCAGCCTATGCCTTGCTGGGTTCCTGATTTTGATCAACTCGTCAGCATTCGCACATCGGGTGGTTCTGAAGGATCTTGAGATCGTACATCCCTACACGGTGGAGCCGTCCGACCCCAAGACAAAGGACATCACCGTGCTCATGACGATCCACAACCGCGGCAAGACTTTCGACCGGCTGATTTCAGCCTCATCGCCCCTTGCCACCACATCCGAAATCGAAAACGGTACGTCAATTAACAACCGCACGATTGACATACCTGCCGGGCAATCCGTCGAATTCTCGCGCAAAGGCGCGCGAATAGAACTTAAGGGTCTGACGGAACAACTGACCGGCTACGAGACGTTTCCACTTCGGCTCACATTTGAGAAGGCGGGAAAGGTTGAAGCGGAAGTCATGGTCGAGGAAAATGACGACGCCAAGACGGGGTATGGACCTGCTCCTCACGATGGAGACCACAATTGAAGACGGCAATTCTAAAGGCGCTCGTAATCACGATTAGCATCACGATGACGTGCGCAGCGTTCGCACATGGCGACCAGTCTCATCCAAAATGCAAGAAGGGCTATGTTCTGACCGATGATCATAAGTGTGTGAAGAAGAACTAAACCTGGCGCGCACCTGCACTGTACAGCCATGGCGTCCGCGAGGCCGGATGAGGCTGAGCCAATCAGAGCTCACATGGGTAGTAGCCGCGTCTTTCTCGCTTGGTTTGGAAAGCGCACATGCCGATTCAGCGTTCGTTTCTATGCGTGATAAGTATCATCTTATTGTGCCTGGATTTCCGTGCAGCCCTGTCAGACGAGCCTCCGATGCCCGAAGAGTATGCCGAGCGTGTTGGAGGTGAGGCGGTCGTTCTTGCTGCGGGGCAGTTCCAAATCGACGGCCGCACCATGCAGTGCGGCACGCGTCGCGTCGTCGTTGATAATTCTCTGGACGACTATGCGGCCGCATATCCTGGCTTTCTTATCGTGAACACACACCACCTTGCTCGTGTGTCAAAGCCTGTCAGCAGGTGGATCTTTGCTCATGAATGCGGGCACCAGTTCCGTGGGCCCGACGAAGAAACGGCAGACTGCTTCGCGGTTCAGCGGGGACGTCGGGAGGGATGGCTCGACGAGGCGGGATTGGCTCAGATCTGCGCGTTCATCTCGCCAGTGCGCGGGGATAGCATGCATTTCGCAGGTCCGCACCGAAGCGAGGCCATGCGCGCCTGCTTTGCCGATCCTGCCGTCCGCTAGAGACGGACACAACGCAAGCGCTCGATGTCGGCATTTGTGCGATGGCCCATCTCGACGGAAGGAGGTCGGGCAGAGCACGACAGCTCTGCCCGGGTACTTCAGACATCGATTTTCTCGGCGATCTCGATGGCGTCGTCAATTTCGACACCGAGATATCGAACGGTGCTCTCGATCTTGGTGTGGCCGAGCAACAATTGAACGGCGCGTAGGTTTCCCTGTTGTAAACGACGCCAATGGCAATCAGCAGGCCGAACCCTGTGAGGACGAGGGCAGCGCTCATTGCGATAGTGCACGTCCATCGCCGCAACAAGCGCCTGATAGTTCGATATCGACATGACGAAGATCGAAACGCCAGACGCAATCAGCAGAGCGACGCTCAAGACTTGAGTACGCATCGACCAAAGATCGCGCATCACTTTGATGTCGAGAACCCTCACCACGTAATCTCCTCGGCGGCGATGCGGTGCGCATTGGTCTCTTCGCTCGCGATCCGACCACTGCTGAGACGCAGGATGCGGTCGGCCATGCCGGAGATGGCCGAATTGTGCGTAATGACCACGGTAGTCGTGCCGAGCTCGGCGTTGACCTTGGCGATGGCGGCGAGAACGAGGCGGCCCGTCTCCGCGTCGAGTGCGCCTGTCGGCTCGTCGCAGAGAAGAATGTCCGGCCGTTTGACGATGGCCCGTGCAACGGCGACGCGCTGCTGCTCGCCTCCCGACAGCTGAGAAGGAAAGCGATCAAGTCGGTGCGAGAGCCCCACAAGCTCGAGTGCACACTCCGCTGGCATAGGGTTCTCGGCGATTTCGGCGACGAGACGCACATTCTCTAGAACGGTGAGGCTCGGAATGAGATTGTAGAATTGGAAGACGAAGCCGACGTGTTCGCGGCGGTATTGGGTGAGCTCGGCATCCGTTGCGCCGGTCAATTCATGGTCGCGCCACCGGGCTGTCCCCGATGTCGGTGCATCAAGCCCGCCGAGGATGTTGAGCAGCGTGGACTTGCCGGAGCCCGATGGTCCAAGCAGGAGCAGAAATTCGCCCTGTCGAATTTCAAGGTCGATCTCACGCAGCGCATAGATCGGCGCGTCTGGCGTTCCGTATACTTTGGTTAATCCTTGCGCGAAAAAAACCGGTGGGCCTTTCACACCAGGCTTTTGCGCCTCTTGCAGCTGATCCACCATCGGTTTGCCTGACACGATCATCGTTTAATCGTCAGTGTAGCCGATCGATGTGCACGTTACACCACTCACCCCGTCGTGGCATGCTCGTAGATATCTTCCTCCTGCGCGTTGTGAATGCGCACAAGGGACTCGATCGACTCGATGACGCGCTGTGCGTCTCGAATGAGGTACCGGTCGGTGTCTTCAATCTTCAGGCCCTCTGAAAGCCGCGTCAGCAACCGAGCGAGATGGAGAATCTCACGATGCGCCCGGCTCATCGCAGCAAGGCCATGCCCGTCATGCAGAAATTTCGCGAGGCGAGGATAGATGCGACCTTCATCGTCTCGCTCATGTTCAACGATCTTGGTCGTGACCAAAGCCAGAGGCTTCGCGAATGAGATCCGTTGCGACCTCCGGGGACGCATCATCAAGCGCATCGGCAATCTCACGGAGTCGATTGAGCGTCGCATCGAGAAGCAGATGCTCTTGCTGCAGGGCCCGCGCTGCTGCCGGCTGCATGGTTTCGCGGCCAAGCCGCCATTCAGGTCTCAGGGCGCGCAACGCATTCAGGATGACCGCGACGTCGATCGCTTCCTGGGTCAAGGCTCCGGCAACCGGCGTCAGATAGCCGAACGCCGCTGCGATCATGGCGATGCCTGAAAGCGCTATGCCGACGGTGATACTCTGAACAGCAATGCCGCGGGCACGGCGGGCGATGACAACCGCCTGCGACACTCGATCGAGCCGATCAACGAGAATGACCACGTCGGCCGCTTCTGACGATGCGCTGGCTCCGCGGGCACCCATCGCAATACCAACATCGGCCGCTGCGAGTGCCGGGGCGTCGTTGATCCCATCACCGACCATGAGAGTGGGATGCAAGCGCTGCTCGAAAGCAACCGCCTCAACCTTGTCTGATGGCTCCCGGTCGGCCAACACGGCATCCAGATCGAGTGCAGCGCCGATGGTCTCGGCCAACTCCGCGCGATCACCGGTGACCATGACGATCCGGCGTACGCCGGCGGTGCGCAGGGATTGAACAGCCCGAGGCGTCTCACGACGCAGCTCATCGCCGAGAAGAATGGCGCCGATAACGCGCCCGTCGACCGAGACGAAGACACTGAGGGCGGACCGCCACGACGCGCGGCGGAGCGCCCGTATAGCCCACGCATCAAGACCTCCAGGTCCACATACGAGTTGACGCGAACCCGCCTTGACCACCTTGCCCGAGATCCTTCCCTCAAGGCCTGAGCCCATGGTCTCACGAACCATGTCGGGCACCGCAAGGGTCAGCCCGCGGGCCACCGCCGCCGTCACGATTGCAGCGGCGACGACATGCTGCGAGGCCTGCTCCAGGGACGCGGCAAGCCGCAGCACGTCATCGGGATCTTCCCCCGGCGCCGTTTCCACGGCAACCAGACGAGCCCCACCGACGGTCAACGTTCCGGTTTTGTCGAACATGACGGTATGCGTTCTGGCGAGCGCTTCCAGTGCTCCGCCACCCTTGATGAGGATCCCGAGCCGGGCCGCATGCGAAACCCCTGCAATAAACGCCACAGGTGCCGCAAGGATCAACGGACATGGCGTCGAGGCGACCAGCACGGCGAGGCCTCGGATCGGATCGCCGGAGAACAGCCAGGCGGCCCCCGCAATGGCCAATGTCACGGGCAAAAGTATGAGGGCATATTGGTCCGCGAGGCGAATGAACGGCGCCTTCGCCGTTTGAGCGGCGGTCACCAGCCGGACAATGCCCGCATAAGTGCTTTCGCCCGCGCTCGCGCTGGCCCTCAGCTCGAATGTTGCTCCGGCATTGATGGTGCCGCTGCGGACCAAGTCGCCCATGTTGCGATTGACGGGGATTGGCTCGCCCGTCAGGGCGGCTTCGTCAAGCGTTGCGCCGGCAGCCAATATGATGCCATCGACGGGAATGACCTCTCCGGCGCGAACGAGGATTATGTCGCCAACAGAAACGCGTTCGATCGGCACATCTTCGATCGTACTGCCGTTACGTTTGTGCGCCAGGCGGGGCGCGCGATCGACTAGGGCTCTTAAGTCACGCTCGGCGCGCGCAACAGCGAAGTCCTCCAGGAGATTGCCGCCCGCATACATGACGGCGACGACGGCACCGGCCAAAGGCTCGCCCAACAGAAGCGCAGCCGACATTGAGATGAACGCGACGGCATCAACGCCAAGCCGGCCCGCGAGAAGATCCCGCACGATTGATACGGCAAGACCAATAATCACCGGAACGGTCGCAAAGGCCCAAAGTCGATCGGCCCAAACCCCGTATCCATAGATCCAGACGAGAGTTCCCAGAGACAGCCCCGAGGCTGCAATCGCAAATAGGGCTCTTCTGACGAAACGATCTGTCATCACGTGGTTCATTCAGTCGCCTTGCTGGCACGTCAGTGGCTCGCCCATCTTACCGGGGATCAGCCAGAGGTGACTTATCCGGTCCTTCCGACCAATATCGACTTCAAGACGCCAACCATGATCACGTGGAGAACACGAATAGCAGAGCCGGTGCTCGACCCTTTTTTGCAAACTTAGCGGCACAGCAAAACTGGCACTGAGCTAAGGGTCACGACCTTTAGGGCATGACTTCCAAGAAGGGCTCTCTGAAAGCCACCTCTGCCATGGGTCCCCATCACGATGAGATCACAGGCTTGATCTTGGCAGGCTTTCAAGATGCCATCCGCTGGACGTTCGTCAGCAACGTGCAACATGTCGCAACTTAAACCGAGGTCTAATGCGGCTTTCTGTGCTCGAGCCAATACTCGACTGGCGCCACCTTTCGCGTTCTCTTCGTAACGGGCTATGTCAGCGGGCCAAGGAACCGGCGAGTAGAAACCGGTCGGATAAATATCTGTTACCGTGACAAACGTGACCTTCGCCTGAAGTGCCTTTGCGATCGCCAGGCCGTGGCTCACTGCACGATCCGCCAGTTCCGACCCATCCGTTGCAATAAGGATATGGTGGTACAATGTGGTGCCTCTACTTGCGTGCTTCTAGAACGGAAGGACCGCAGGATAACCCATGCTCATGAGATGGGCCGCTTGACGCTCGAATTGTTGGCGACGAACAACATATACTTGGCTAAGGGCCGCTTGAATAAAAAGAGATAGGTCACGTGCATACCCACGAAGAGAAGCATCAAGTTGGCAAAGAGCTCATGTACTTCGCTCAGCAGGCCCTCCTCTTCGTGGCCCCGCCTGCCCAGCCCATTGTCGTCAGCATATGCCGTAGCAACCAAGTCCGCATTAGCCAGGCCAAGTGCATTGCCTTGGTCGAGCGCTATGCCCGTACCGGTCGCGGCAAGCAAAGAAAGGGCGATACCAAGAAGGAGGCTCTTGCTGATGGCCGGGTGGGTAAACGCATTGTCCAAGTTCAACCCTTCGAACGAGGGGTAGAACCGCATGAGCCCCACTTGTCGATCTCCGCTTAAGGCCCAGAGCAGCCGAAAAACAATGACCACAGCAACGCCGTAGCCAAGCCACGCGTGAATAATCCCCAGTTCGCCTGTCAAAAATGCTAGGATCGACAAGGTTGCCAGAGTGGCATGGTAGATCCGAATTCGGTTCATCATCTTCAGTCTAAAGCCTCTAATTCCGCTTTGTTGTTACGCCGCGATGATTTTGCAAACGGACTTTGCGACGGCCCGAAATTTCATCAGTCGAGTCGCGGCAGAACTGAGTCATCAACCAGTTCACAGGTGAGACGTTGAACAGATTGCCCCATCAGGCTTTCAGGACTCGATAACTAGTCCTCTTACTCCTCGAGGAACTCACCTTTGTCAGCAGTGCGGTGGCAAGCGATGCAGTTAGCTTTGGACTTAATCTTCGGGTCACTGAAGCGACTTGCCGCGATCTCGTCGTGCTCCCGCTTCCAGTATGGTGTTTCTGTGATCCGCAGCGGAATGGCGTCGGCGCTAAGTCCCTTGGTGAAGCGCGTTCCCCCCTTTGTCGCTGAGGCATCGGCTGCATGCGCAGCGAGATAGGTCGCTATATCGTCCTGCGCCGCTGGGTCGAGGCTGGCATTCTCGCCGAAATGATTGGCAAGTTCGCCCATCAGCTTTGTCCAGGATCGAGTGGGCAGCATTTGGGGCGGGAAGGCGAGATGGCATCCGCTGCATTCCTTGAGAGTCGCGGCATGGTCAATGGGCGGAACCGTCACCCCCTCATCGGCACGCGATCCCGATATGCCCAAGGCAAAAGCGATGGTCGAGATCAAAACAAGCCTCTTCATGGCTTCCTCCTACTTCCCTGAAAGATAAGTGATGAAATCGCCCTTCTCGACGGCAGTGCACTCGCGCCCGAGCACGCTGTTGCAGTTGCGGCCAAACCACTTGTTGACTTCGTCTACCTTGGTAAAGCGGGTGGGATTTTTGGACACGGCCATCGGCTCTATGCGCTTGCCGGCCCGCGTTTCTCCGGCGGCGGTCGGATCCTGAGAATGACACGACGTGCATGACGGCGTATCGGGTTTGCCGCCCGTGTGCTTGGCGGCAAAGAAGGCCTGCCCACGCTCCGCAGAGAACCCACCAAAGGACGGGTCGGCCTTCTTCGCATCGGCAGTGAGCGTGGCAAGAATGGCGTCCCGTGCGGGGTCGGCCGCAGCAGGCACCGCGGCGGAGACGACCCCAAAACTCAATAGACCCATACATGAAAGAGTAAGTTTCGCGTTCATCACATTACCTCCTTATGCATTGGTGACCGCGGCTGGTTTTGCCCACGGTTCTGTCCTGTCGGTGGCAGTCTACCCGTTCGAGAATGACGGCAGGCTGACGGATGCATGCATTTTAGGGACCTGAAGCCGGAGGCATCACGATCCGCTGATCATCGAATCTGCCAGTGTCTGCGTCCTTGTGACAGGCGATGCAGTTGCTCGAAGACTTGACCGCAGGTGACTGGAAGATTTTTGGATCGATCTGGCGATGCTTTGCCACCCAGTAGGATGTCTTCGTAATCCTCATAGGATCCGAAGCTGACACCAACCTGAACCGGTTTGCAGCTTCGGTGTCCCAAGAGTCCGCGGAATAGATGGCCAAGTAACGCCCAATCTCGTCCTTTCTGTCGGCAGGCAAGCTCGCATCCTCGCCGAAGTGCTGATCCAGCTGGGCAAGGAGTTGCCCCCACGACGATTTCGGCAAGAGGCTCGGGTGGAACGCCCAATGACACGCACCGCACTCTGTTCGATACGTGGCGTTCTCTGCCATTGGCGGAATGCCTAGCGGCGGCAACTTAGAGAGCGCGTAAAGAGCGCCGCCCGTCGCTATCGCCAACACCGAAAGGACCGACGCCGCCGCAAGCGGTCGTGCTCGCCGTGGAGTTGGGATGTCATAACCCGCTGGCAGCGGCATTTGACCATCGATCATGCCGCGCACGAGATTCACGCGTTGTAGCCAGCTCTCGACAATCACACCCGCGAGGTGAAATCCGATCATAAACAGCACGAGCAAAGCCAGAGCCTCGTGCAATTCCTTTGCACCGT
The DNA here is from genome assembly GCA_963742405.1 of uncultured Alphaproteobacteria bacterium. Lineage (GTDB taxonomy): Bacteria > Pseudomonadota > Alphaproteobacteria > Rhizobiales > Hyphomicrobiaceae > JAGVSR01. Next base: position 301,105 of record CAVUMB010000006.1, on the reverse strand, counting down.
GACCGAGCGCGTAACTCGTAACTCCCGCCAGCACGCCCTGCTTTTCTTCGCCCCCTTCGATCATGAGGCCGGTGACGACCAGGAAGATGAAGACAATCAAGAAGCCGAAGATCATGAGGACGCCGGCCGGGTTGTGCCCGAAGTAGTGGGGAGGACGCAGCATGGCGAGACCACGAACATAGTTCCAGAAGCCTCGCGTGGCGCTGGCCATGTTACTCAGTCGTGCATACTCGGTTCCGAAAAAACCCCAGACAACCCGGAACACGAGCAGGAGAACGATCGCGTATCCCGCGGTCAGATGAAGTCCCAGCCACCACTCCGGTGCCAAGAACCCCGTCAGCAGCGCCGCTGTCACGGCCAGAACGAGGAGCCAATGGAACAGTCGCGTGGGAAGATCCCAGACGCGAACCGTCTCGGGCGAGGAATACGCATCGGAGCCGGAACGAATAACCAAGTCAGAAATCTCCAAGCCGGCTCCAGGCGACATTTTTCGCCAAACAACATTATGTCTCCGCCGACCTGCGAGCGTTGACCGGGATCAAACAATTGGCGGCGTGCCTACGTCTGAGGAAGTCTAGGTCGCGCAGAAAGCAAAGCCGCAAGTGCGCAATTACGTCAGATGAATCTCGAAAATGCCCGTCGGATTCTTCCGAAAGTCCACCGTATCGATGACCTTCGCATCAGCCGTAGCGCTGTCGCGGCTCAGATACTGAACGCGAATTGTCGTAATGTCTGCATACTCCGGCTTGTTCGCTATGGCCGCGGAAACAATCTTTGCGATGGCGACAGCTTCGTTGTTGCGCCCTGCATGGCTGGTGTCGTTCTGATTGCTATTTACGCGCAACGCCGTCAGGACGTTGCCCTCGATCAAAATCTCGACCGTCTTTTCTTGCGCAGCGATCGCTTTGCTCACCGACGACTGAATGGTATCGAGGAGCGCGCCGCGTTGTATCGGACTTGTTTGAGCTACCGCTGCGCTGATTGGAATGGTGTTGAGTGGCAGTGATGCCAGCAAGCCTGAGACGACAAGATACTTGAACATCGGAGTTACCTTTCTCTCGAATTTGAAGCACGGATTCGACAGCAACCTACTTTTCTGGTGCTGCAAGGCGAAAGCTTCGGAAACTACTCAAAGAGAGATTCAATGAGTAGGACCGCTCTTTGAGAGGCATGGGTCGGACTTGGCCCCATTGCTTGGCGCAAAGTCACGCAATTGGCTGCCGCAAGTGACCTAGGTGATTCAAATCAGGTGATGACGCACAATTACAACATACCAGAATAGCCCAAATGCCATGATCGAGAGTCCTGTCATCAGCAGAACACGTAATGTCGTTGAATATTTGGCTTCGCTGGAAACCAGCGAACTTTGTGACGTTGCTCTACGTGTTTTCACTGTCGACATTTGCACTCCTAGTGCCGGTTGAACGAGGTGAATTCCAGCACTTGAAACGTTAGCACTCAGGACTGCGAGAGAAGCTGATCTGAATTAGTAGGCCGATGCAGAAATCGTGCTGCCTACCCGGTTTTAATCGGTCATTGTCGCGTTGGGACAGACCTTGCAATTTCGTCAACTGCTCCCAGGCCAGGGTTACATTTCGGCCGACGCGAGGCCCACACAGCAACGACGAAAACGCCCGCGACAAATGCAAGGGCGTTCAGCGTCGATATGGTCATCACAGATGAAGCGATCACGGCGTCACCACTGATAAATCATCCTTCCGCCCGGCTGTCGCTGATCGGCCGAATTCGATGACGGGTTCAATCCAGTAAGCCATGTGCGCGATTGGCGCCTTCCGGCCGATTTCATCCACCAGAGACTTCGCCCTGCTCAGTTCCATAACCGCGATGAACACACTGCGCTCGACGCGGCCGCGAACTCGCTCGCCAAGGTTTGCGGTTTTGAAACTCTCACCGTGACCATCGGCTTGCCACATGGTGAAGCCGTTGACGGGCGGGTCCGACGCGAGCATCAATTCGATAATGCGGTCATCCGCGTCTGATGGCACTACGAGAGTGAGTTTGCAGAAAGTCGATTCCACGTGAAGCTCCGCTTCTCAGGTTGTGATCCGGCACCAGCGGCGACGCCGAAGCGGCGGAAGAGGATCGGAAGAAGGATGAGGGTCAGGGCGGTCGAGGTCACCAGTCCGCCGATCACGACGATGGCGAGCGGCTTCTGGATCTCGGACCCTGGGCCCGTAGCAAACAGAAGCGGAACGAGACCCAGTGCGGCAATGCTCGCTGTCATGAGAACCGGGCGAAGCCGGCGCACGGCACCTTCGAACACCGCCCTCTCGATTGGAACACCTTCGGCGAGGAGCTGGTTGAAATACGATACGAGGACGAGACCGTTGAGAACCGCGATTCCGAGCAGCGCAATAAAGCCCACTGATGCAGGGACCGAGAGATACTCGCCGGATAGAAGCAAAGCGAGAATTCCGCCGACAAGTGCGAACGGCACGTTCGCCAAGATAAGCAGCGACTGGCGGACCGATCGCAGGGTTGCGAACAGCACGCCGAAAATCGAAACGATGGCGATGGGGACGACAACCGCGAGTCGCGTTGCAGCCCGACGCTGGTTCTCAAATTGCCCGCCCCAGACCAGCCGGTAACCGCCTGGCAGCGTGACTTTTTCCGCGACGGCCTTTTGCGCTTCTTCAACGAAGCCAACGAGATCACGTCCTGAGACGTAGGCCTGGACGATCGCGAAGCGGGAGGCATTTTCACGGTCGATTTTCACAGGTCCTGCGGTGCGGCGAACCCCGGCCACATCCTGCACCCGGACGAGTCCGCCGTCACCCGCTGCAAGTTGCATCCGCTGGAATTCCTCGGGCGAACGGCGAACGCTCTCGTTGCCTCGGATGACGATCTGCGTGCGCCGTCCGGTTTCCGCAACAATACCGGCGGATGCGCCTTCGACCATGGCCCGCAGTTCGTCCTGCACCCGTGTGACATCGAGACCAGTCCGGCCAGCGGCAAGCCGATCGACAGAGACTTCCAGATAATCGACGCTGTCATTTGCAACGGTTGAAACTTCTGAGGCACCTGTAATCCCGCTGAGCGTGGCCTGGAGCTGTCCGGCCAAGTCAGACAAGACGTTGAGCTCAGGGCCGAAGATTTTTACCGCCAGATCACCGCGGGCTCCGGTCAGCATCTCGGATGTCCGCATTTCGATGGGCTGCGTGAAGGCGAACTCGAAACCCGGTAATTCGCTCATCGCCGCACGCAGTTCGCCAACCAGCCATTCCTTGTCCTGAACGCGCCATTCGTGCTTCGGCTTCAAAACTAGAAACGCGTCGGTCTCGTTCAATCCCATCGGATCGAGGCCAAGCTCATCTGATCCGACCCGGGCGACGATTTTCTCGATCTCCGGAACCTTTGCCATCAGGCGCTTCTGGATCAGAAGGTCACCTGCAATACTCGCGTCGAGATTGATCGAAGGTAGCTTTGTCACCTGCATGATGACGGAACCCTCGTCCATGGTCGGCATGAACGACTTGCCGACCGCCGTGTAGGCCACGACCATTGCGATCAACCCGGCAAGCGCCACCCCATACACGGGTGCCGGAAAGCGCAGGCAGGCGCCGAGTGCGGCTTTGTAGCCACGTGTAAGAACGCGCATGAGCCAAGGCTCGCCATGGCCGCCTTGTTTCAGGACAAACGACGCGAGAACCGGGATTAGCGTCAGGGAGAGAATCAGAGAGGCGCTTAGCGCGAAGACAATCGTAAGGGCGACCGGTCCGAACAATTTGCCTTCGAGGCCCTGCAACGACAATAGTGGCAAAAAGACGAGGCAGATGATCACGATACCCGACGTCACGGGCGTCGCGACTTCACTGGCTGCGCGATAAACCTGATGCAAGAGGGGAATGCGGCCATCCCCCTCATGCAGCCGCTCGACCGTGTTTTCGACGACTACGACAGCGGCATCGACGATCAAGCCGATCGCGATTGCGAGACCGCCGAGGCTCATGAGGTTTGCGGACATGCCGAACGCCCGCATCATTGCGAACGTGACAAGAGCGGCGAAGGGAAGCGTGACCGCGACGACAAGAGCCGCACGGATGTTACCGAGGAAAGCGAGCAGGAGGACGATGACAAGCACCGTCGCCTCCAGAAGCGCCTCGGTGACTGTGCCAACGGCTTCGGTGATCAAGTGGGAACGGTCGTAAAAAACCTCCAGCCGCACACCGTTTGGCAGGCTCGGCTTCAGCTCTTCTAAGCGCGTACGAATCGATGCAACGAGGGCACTGGCGTCCGCGCCGCGAAGAGACAAAACGAGACCCTGGACGGCTTCGCCCTGTCCGTCTTGCGTGACAGCTCCGTAGCGGGTCAGGCTCCCAATGCGAACAGCAGCGACGTCTCCCAGACGCAAGACGCGTCCGTTGACCGTTTTGAGTACGATCTGCGAGAGATCGTCCGGCGTCGCGATGGCGCCCTGGCTTCGAACGACGAGCGCCTTCTCGCCTTCAGAAATACGCCCTGCGCCGTCGTTGCGATTGTTGTTTTCGATTGCGCGGATGAGATCGGTGATCCCGAGACCGGCGGCTGCGAGCTTGGAGCCGTCGGGAAGGACTTCGAACGTTCGTACGAGACCACCCAAGGCATTCACGTCCGCGACGCCAGGGATGGTGCGAAGGGCAGGCCGGATGGTCCAATCGAGCAGGCTGCGGCGTTCCTCAAGCGTGAGGTCACCGCCTTCAATCGTGAACATAAAGACGTCGGAAAGCGGCGTCGAAGCGGGTGCGAGCCCCCCGCTGACACTTGCTGGGAGATCGGCTTGTACGGCTGCGAGCCGCTCGGCAACTTGCTGGCGGGCCCAGTAGATATCGGTACCGTCCTCGAAATCGAGCGTGATGTCGGCGATGGCGTATTTCGCGGCCGAGCGGAGAATGGTCTGGCGCGGAATACCAAGAAGCTCCATTTCGAGTGGCGAGATTACGCGGCTTTCGACTTCCTCCGGCGTCATACCCGGCGCCTTCAGGATCATTTTGACCTGAACCGGTGACACGTTCGGAAAGGCGTCGATCGGGATGGTCTTGAACGCATAGCCGCCGATAGCGGCGACCAGCCCCGCCAAAAGAAGCATGAAAACCCGTTGTGTCAGCGAGAAGTCGATCAAGCGCCTCAGCATGGATCATTCACCCTGCACGAGTGCTTCGAGCTGCGGCAGGCCGCTGGCGGCTATTTGCTGATCGGGCGTGAGGGCGCCCGTCACCGTGGCAGAAGTCCGTGACTTTCCCTTGAGGACGACGGGCGTCAGAGCAAAGCCACCCTCGTTACGCGCAAAAACGGCGTACGCGTTATTGACCCAGGCGACGGACGACGCGGGTATTTCGTAGCTTCCCGTTTCTGCAGGGCGCTTCAGCGTGATGCTGACGAGCTGACCTGCGATCAGAGGAGAGCCCGCCGGAATAGTGGCAAGCAAGGTTGCAGACCGCGTCACGGAATCAAGCGTGCCGCCGACAGACAGGACGGTGCCCTGCAGTGTGTCTGAGATTTGCACGGGATCGCCAGGGCGAACCTGCTGGACGAGATCGGCAGGCAGCTGCGCTTCGATCCATAAATCGTCGCTGGTCGAAACAGTGACAGCTGGCGCCATGGCCGCGACTTGCGATCCGGGCTGTACGGACGCGATCACGATCTTGCCGTCCTCCGGCGCGACAATGGTGTAGCGGCCGCCTTCACCCATCGTGATGTCGCCAATCGAGAATGCGCGCCGTTGGGCGGCAATGGCCGCTTCCGACTTGCGCACATGTGCCTCGGCCTCTTCGGCGATGGACATGCTCAGGATCTTCTTGTCGGCAAGATCGCGCTTCCAGCCTGCGACGGCCGCCACGCGTTGGAGTTCTGCCTCCTGCTGGGCGAGGTTGCCGTGAGCCTCGACCAGATCCCGGCTAAGGACCGTAATGAGCGGTTCGCCCTTGCGGACAATTTGCCCCGGGAGGGCGTCGACCTTCAGAACCGTCCCCGCGAAGGGTGCCGCCGCCGTGATCCGCGCGTTTGAGGCCGGGACAATCGTGCCGGGCAAGACAGCCACATCTTCCTTGGTAGCCGGCTTCACGCGGGTCAACGCGATGTCCAATTGCTCAACTTGCGATGGGGAGATCACGACATCGTTCGCGGACGCGACGGTCGTGCAAGACGCGAGCGCAAAGGCGAGAGCGCACGAATGGACCGGACCGCTCATGCGGCCGGGCTTTGACTTCAAGTTTACATCAAGAAACATGGCTGATCCTCAGTGACGACGAAGCCGTCGAATTCGAAACTCGGAGAGGCAGATTTTCGTTTGTGTGGCAGTACGTTCTTCGGGGCGTGTTGTGACAGTGACGAAAGGCCTGTACATCAACGAGTTCGAACTGGCGTGACATGCCCCGCCCCGCATTGACCTGTGAGTCAGTCGTCGATGAATAAGTGCCAAGACTGAATGCGCTAGTCGGACCGACGAGACTGTTCACGACGAGTATTGCCAACAAGGTCGTTCTGGCTCTGGCACCCATCAGCATTCGAAAGTCATTCATGGCTCTGCTTTATCCCTCAATCTGACCACCGGAATCTTCGGCGGGGGCATCTTGCCGGCAGTCCGATGACGGCGGCCTGACGTCTCGACGATGAGGGACTGAGCCATGCGAACCTGAAACCAACCTGAATTCGCCTGCGGCTTGATGCTCGGGGGCTTTTCAGCTGGGTTTCAGCTTCGACATGCTATTCAGAGCCGCAGCAGCAAATGGGAGGCGGCCATCAGGATCTTACTGGTGGAAGACGATCGGGAAATCGCACAGCGGCTTGGCGAGGGTCTCGCCGAGGCGGGCTTTTCCGTGGAGTACGCGTTCAACGGTCCCGACGGTCTCACCCTCGGGATGGACGACACATTCGACGCCGTTGTCCTCGATTTGGGCTTGCCACAGATGGAGGGAGTAGAGGTTCTGAAGACTTGGCGGCGCGAGAACCGGAATTTTCCGGTCTTGATCCTAACGGCTCGGGGAACTTGGTCGGAAAAAGTCGACGGATTGAACGCCGGCGCCGACGATTACGTGACCAAGCCGTTCCATGTTCCGGAGGTGGCAGCGCGGCTCAAAGCTTTAATCCGCCGGACAGCGGGAATGGCATCTGCGGAGTTGACGCACGGACGCCTTACGCTGGACACCACTACGGGCAAGGCCACGTACGATGGCTCGCCGGTCGAACTCACAGCCCTCGAACTGCGCATGCTCAATTATTTCATGCACCGGATCGGCCGCATCGTGCCGCAGAGCGAACTCATCGAGCACCTGTACTCGACAGAGGACAACCGCGAGTCGAATACGATTGAAGTCTACGTGGGCCGTCTTCGCCGTAAAACGTCGCCGGACGTCATCAAGACAATCCGCGGCCTCGGATACCGGATGGACTAGCCATGCCCTTGCTGCAAAGCCTGAAAACACGATTAATCGCCATGGCTGCCCTTTGGATCCTCGTGGGCATCATTTCCGCGGGGCTCGTGCTGTCAGCGGTCTTCCGCCATCACGTCACGGCGCAATTCAAAGAAGAACTCTACGTGCACCTCTCCGAACTCGAGCGTCTCGCGGAGTTGAGAGAGGGTGCGGCTGTTCTCTCACGCCCCTTGAGCGATCCCCGATACGACGAAGCCCTTTCCGGCTTCTACTGGGAGATACAGCGCGGCGACACAGTACTGGCTCGATCGGCATCGATGCAGGGTCCAATGCTTCGGACGCCAATCGATGAGCCTAAGGATGTCGGAGTACATACCCATATGACTGATGGGCCGACGGGGGCCATCCTCGTTGCCGAGCAAGGCCGGTGGCAGACGCCGTCAGGACCTGTGGTGCGCTTTGTTATCGGAACCGATCAGCGTCACCTCGATGCGGTTCTGGGTGAATTCAATCGGACACTTGGCATCTCTCTGGCCACCTTCGCCGCGGCATTGATCCTGGCGGCCGGCTTGCTCATCGCCTTTGCATTGCGCCCCCTCAACCAATTGCGGGCGGCCCTCGGATACGTGCGAAATGGCCAGCACAAGCAAATATCTGAGACGTTTCCGTCCGAGGTGCAGCCCTTGGTGGATGACCTCAATGGGCTTCTGACGTCGACCGGTGAACTCGTTCAGCGGGCCCGGACGCAGGCGGGCAACATTGCTCACGGTTTGAAGACGCCGCTGGCAATCCTATCGGACGAAGCCCATCGCCTAGATCGCGACGGCCTCTCCAAGCCTGCCGCTACGATTGTCGCTCAGGTCAAGAAGATGCAAACCCATATCGACTATCAGATCACACGTGCGCGCGCGGCCGCAGCGCATATCACACTCGGAAACTCAGCTTCGCTTGCCGTCGCTACCGATGAAGTGACACTGGCCTTGCAGCGGCTCTATCGTACACGCGTAATCAAGGTGACAAAATCCCTCGATTCCGGACTGCGCATCGCGTGCGATCGCCAAGATCTGAATGAGATCCTGGCGAACTTGCTCGATAATGCCTTCAAGCACGCGGGGAGTCGGGTCGAGGTCTCTGCCGGTATTGCCAAGTCAGGAGGCAATGTAGTTATTCTCATCGATGACGACGGACCGGGCCTCCCTGCCGAGGCACGCGAAATTGTCTTCAATGTCGGGGAACGCTGGGACAGCCAGGAATCCGGCTCTGGATTGGGGTTGGCGATAGCAAGAGACCTCGCGCGACTCTATGGCGGAGATGTTTCTCTCGCAGAGAGCCCACTCGGCGGCCTACGCGTCGAACTTGTCATGGCCAGCGTCAAGCCCGCTTGAATATTTTATGACCTGTCAATGAGAGCGTTCTGTAGCCGTCTTGACCAGTCTAAATATCGCGAAGACGCTAGCCAGTACATTGATACAAATTCTAACGCCTGACGCCGAGGCCGTAGGGGGTTGCTCGGGACTGTGTGGCCGAACTTCCGTCAGCATAGAAGTCATAGCGATAGCCAACCGTGAAGAACAGGTCGGTCGAGGTTTCCTCCACTCCGCCGACCGTAGAATCCGTCCATCGGGCTCCTACTTCCAGTTCAAGACTGAAGTCGCGCGTCACATAATAATCCAGCAGAACCGATGGCAGAACGGAGTACTCGATGAGGTCGGAATCATCTCCAGTCCGATATCCAAGTAGCAGTCGCGGATTGATTTTGAGGTTTTCCATGACCGGGTAACGCGCACTGAGGTCGAGGATATAGAAATTGGATTCGTCGAGATCAGCGAAGCGCAGACCCGCTACAAACAAGTCGTCGCGCTCGATGACGCCGTTTCCGACAAGTTGTGCGTTCAGAAAATACTCGTTACCGGTTCCTTCGGTGGCTGGAAGTCCGCCGGATGCATCCGTTCCGCTGTAATTCGTCACAGTGGCATCGACGTTGACCTGAAAGGTTTCGTTGATTTGGCGAGAGTACCCGGCCGACCCCGAAGTGAACGATGCGGTCCGGTCAACGGCAAGCGCCTCGACTTCCGCTAGCGTCTTTGTTCGCAGCATTTCGTAGAGCGACGGATAGACGTCGCCCTGTAGGGCCGTCCACGTTGAGAGATAGGGGGATTTGCGGTAGTCGAACGCGCCGTGGATGTTCGATTTGTCAGCGAATGTCCACGAACCTGTCAGGACCGCGGCATTCAGCTCCTGATAATGGATATCGTAGTCGACGGTACCGAAAGCGGACCGCGTTTCATCATTGTACCGAAGCTCTCCACCGATGGCCTGACGGTCGAGAATGTCACGGTCGCGCTGCTCAATGGCGAAGAGGGTCGCATCGAGCCCATTGGCAATTCCGAAGTCGATGCTTGCCCCGTAGAAAAGCCGCTCCTCGTCGTATGGCATGTCACGTCGCCTATTGACCGGTGAACCGACCACGCCGTTCAGCCGGACGGTTGGGGCTACGTCGTAGCTTAGAAGTGCACCGTCAAAACGGCCCAACACGCCGCCGGTGTTTCGCGTTTGACGACCGATGCGGGCCTGGGTGCCCCAATCACGAATGGTCGTGTCGACGAACAAGGCGGCGACCCCAACGACTTCCTCACCTTGATCGTCAAATTCGTGTTCGTGTGTGCCCGAAAACCGAAGCTTTGATTTCATGCCGGGGGTGCTCCAGGTCGCAATCGCGTCCAAGCTCGTCAGGAGTTCATTCTGATGAACGTCGTGTAGATCCAGGTCTTCGTTGACGGTGCTTGGAAGGCTCGGATCGCGCAGGGTGCGAAAGCTGTCATCGCGTACGTAGAACTGAGAAGCGCTTCCTGAAAGGGTCCAAGTCTGCCCGCCATCAACTCCACGTTCTCCAGCGCTGCGTGGCTGCTTGAGTTCAACCGCACTCGCATTTCCCGAGGCTGTTTCAAGTGCGGCGAGGCGCTGACGCACCCTATCAGCTCCCTCTCCGGCGGGGTAACGGACGAGGTAATCTTCGTATTCGGCCTTGGCAGCGGCAAGTTCCTTATTTCGTTGCCGGGCCACACCCAGATACTCCTGAGCATCGGGCGTACTCGGTGTCTCAGGAAGCCTCAGGATCTTCGCGAATTTCGAAATCGCCGCCTGATAGTCTACTTTCTTAAGTGCCGCGCGGCCCTCATCGAGCCAGGCGGCGGCTTCGCGACTTTGAGCTTCACTCGCTTTTGAATTTGAGCTGCGCCCTGTGCGAACCGATGTCGCTTCAGACGCGCCTGCAGGTGTAGCAGCCTGACTAACAGTGGTTGTCCAACCGCTCGGGGCGCCTGAACCGGCGAAGACCTTGCTGCATTTTCCGGGACCTTTCTGCCCGAATATTTCGATAACGATGCTTTGGAAGTCATCGCCCTGCGAAACGCGATAGTTTGTCGTCTGGTCGAAAAGAACTGTCAGAACGGGGCCGGCAGCGTTCAACACCTCGAAGTCGATTGAGCGCAAACGCCCAATACGGGTTTGCGGAGCGCGAAGCAACTCGCGCCGGGTCACGATTTCTGATGCAAACTCGCCGGGATCAATGGGTCTCACCGATATTCTCAATTCCCTTCCTGAGCTTGTTGGAAAGTGATTGAGGTAGCGAACTCGAAAGTTGAAGGAAATGCTAATCGCGGTGCACTGTTTCTGATTGGAAACCTGAACACTTTGCAGCAGTCGGTCGAGCGCCGGTTCGGCGCGAACGACGTCTGAGATTCCTGCAAATCCAACAAGGAGCAGAACAGCATAAGTCGGGACGAGCTTATTGAACCGCATGGTCAATCCCAGCTCCTCGTCGATTTATGGCACGTCTCACAAGGAGCGCTGGTGCGCGGATGATCTCCTGGCTTCCCTTCGGCGAAGGTCCCATTGTGGCAGTTCGCACACCCGCTCACGATGCCCGTATGATCCATCCGCGCGCCGGAGAATGTCGCAGTGCTGCGGTGGCACGTTTCGCACGGTTGAGAGGTCGGCAGATGCCCCGTGGGCTTTCCAGGTGCCGTCGTTCCATTGTGGCAGGACGCGCAACCTGAGGTGATGCCGGTGTGCGAGAACACGGCACCCGAGAATGTAACGGTGCTCTTGTGACAGGTTTCGCATGCGGCGGACGTCACCACGTGGCCCGCAGGCTTGCCCGGGGCTGTCGAACCGTTGTGGCAGGTCGCGCAGCCCGAGGTGATGCCGGTGTGCGAGAACACGGCACCCGAGAACGTGACGGTGCTCTTGTGACACGTTTCGCATGCGGCGGACGTCACGACGTGGCCCGCCGGCTTGCCCGGGGCCGTCGAACCGTTGTGGCAGGACGCGCAGCCTGAGGTGATACCGGTATGAGAGAACGTGGCACCTGAGAACGTGACGGTGCTCTTGTGGCAGGTTTCGCATGCGGCGGACGTCACGACGTGGCCCGCCGGCTTGCCCGGGGCCGTCGAACCGTTGTGGCAGGACGCGCAGCCTGAGGTGATACCGGTATGAGAGAACGTGGCACCTGAGAACGTGACGGTGCTCTTGTGACACGTTTCGCATGCGGAGGACGTCACGACGTGGCCCGCCGGCTTGCCCGGGGCCGTCGAACCGTTGTGGCAGGACGCGCAGCCTGAGGTGATACCGGTATGAGAGAACGTGGCACCTGAGAACGTGACGGTGCTCTTGTGGCACGTTTCGCATGCGGCGGACGTCACGACGTGGCCCGCCGGCTTGCCCGGGGCCGTCGAACCGTTGTGGCAGGACGCGCAGCCTGAGGTGATACCGGTATGAGAGAACGTGGCACCTGAGAACGTGACGGTGCTCTTGTGACAGGTTTCGCATGCGGCGGACGTCACGACGTGGCCCGCCGGCTTGCCCGGGGCCGTCGAACCGTTGTGGCAGGACGCGCAGCCTGAGGTGATACCGGTATGAGAGAACGTGGCACCTGAGAACGTGGCGGTGCTCTTGTGGCAGGTTTCGCATGCGGCGGACGTCACGACGTGGCCCGCCGGCTTTCCGGGCGCCGTCGAACCGTTGTGGCAGGACGCGCAGCCCGAGGTGATACCGGTATGAGAGAACGAAGCGCCGGAGAAGCTGGATGTGCTCTTGTGGCAGGTTTCGCACGCGGCGGACGTCACAACATGCCCAGCCGGTTTCCCCATCGCCGTCGAACCATTGTGGCACGAGGCACAACCAGAAGTGATGCCGGTGTGAGAGAACGCGGCACCGGTGAAGCTGGACGTACTCTTGTGGCAGGTTTCGCACGCGGCGGACGTCACGACGTGGCCCGCCGGTTTTCCGGGCGCCGTCGAACCGTTGTGGCAGGACGCGCAGCCCGAGGTGATGCCGGTATGAGAGAACGAAGCACCGGTGAAGCTGGACGTGCTCTTGTGGCAGGTCTCGCACGACGCAGAAGTCGCAATGTGTCCCGACGGCTTGCCCGTTGCACTCGTGCCGTTGTGGCATGAGGCGCAGCCCGAGGTGATGCCGGTGTGAGAGAACGCGGCGCCGGAGAAGCTGGTCGTGCTCTTGTGGCAGGTCTCGCACGACGCGGAAGTTGCGATGTGATTGTTGGACTTGCCCGTTGCACTCGTGCCGTTGTGGCAAGAGGCGCAGCCCGAAGTGATGCCGGTGTGAGAGAACGAGGCGACAGAGAAGCTGGACGTGCTCTTGTGGCAGGTCTCGCACGACGCAGAAGTCGCGATGTGTCCCGACGGCTTACCCGTTGCACTGGTGCCGTTGTGGCAAGAGGCGCACCCCGACGTGATGCCGGTGTGAGAGAACGCGGCACCGGAGAAGCTGGACGTGCTCTTGTGGCAGGTCTCGCACGACGCAGAAGTCGCGATGTGGTTGTTGGGCTTCCCGATCGCCTTCGCGCCATTGTGGCAAGAGGCGCAACCGGACGTGATGCCTGTATGGTCGAACCGCGCGGTAGTGAACGTGACGGTGTTTGTATGACACGACTCGCAGGGGGCAGTCGTTGCGATGTGCGATGTGGGCTTGCCTTGCGCGTGAGAGCCATTGTGGCACGAAGCGCACGCACCCCTAGTTTCCCGGTGATCCTGCCGCGTCTTGTCCCAACCTGTGACCGAGTGGCACGATGCGCAGGCGTTGGACGTCGGCGGATGTGCAGCGGGCTTGCCGATGGCCGTCGAACCATCGTGACACGCGGCGCAGATGCGTGGGGTACCTGAAAAACGTCCACCGGTATGACAGGACGAACATTCCACACCGGAATGCATACCGATTAGTGGAAATCCAGTCCGAGAATGATCGAATGCAGAAATGCTCTGCTGAGCAGAAAGGGGAGATGACGCAACGATGCCCGCCACGCCAAAAGCGGCGAACAAGGCCGAGATGATCCATCTCGTAGCGCGCATAACTCCCCCCAACTCTTCTCATGTCGAAAGTACGTCGGCTTTCCCCGTGCGAGCCGATGTTCTAAATCCGCGCGATAACCTCCATTGAAGCGCCCACAATGCCATCTGCGCGCACGTGCGAACGGTGCGCTCAGCCATACGCAGAACAACGTGGTCTCCAGGCAGCTATTCCTGCCCTAAGTCAGCGAAGCGACAGGAAAATTGATCACAACAGGATGGGTACAACTCACGGTGATCGCGCACTCGCGCGGAACGTCTCCGTGGTGTGGCACTTCTCGCAACTCCGGCCAAAGGAGCCACGATGCGCATCGTCGGATGCATGGCACCCGAAGCAGGTCTTCGGCGCCGCCGCCTTCCCACTAGAATTCGGAGCGTGGCAGCCGCTACAAGCGAGTGTCTTATGCGCGCCGGTCAGCGGGAATTGTGTGTCACGATCGTGATTGAAGCGCCACAAGGTCCAACCGTTGGGAGTGTGGCAGTTCTCGCACGCGGGCCCTAGCGCCCCTTGATGATGATTGTCCTTGTGACACGCCGTGCAGGTCATTGGAGTCCCACGGAAGGCACTACTGCTATGACATGCCTCGCAAGGAACTGCAGCGTGCAGTCCTATCAACGGAAAACGGCTGAGTTCATGATCGAACTCTACCTTCTGCTGCCAAGCCGTCTCATTGTGGCAGCTCTCGCATTTTGTGCCGAGTTGACCCTTGTGCGGATCCTGAGCCTTGTGGCACGACACACACATCCTTGAGAGCTTGACCTCGAACAGGCCCGCCTTATGACACCCGTTGCAAGCGGCGCTCTTGTGAGCGCCATTCAGTGGGAATTTCGTGTCCTTGGAATGGTCAAAGCGTATGGTCTTCCACTTCGAGGGAGCATGGCACTTCTCGCACTTTGTACCAAAACGACCGCCATGGACGTCCTGGATCTTGTGACACTCCACGCACGCATGCGGCGCCCCCTTGTAACGCTCGCCTGCGTGGCATGCGGAACAGGCCACCTTACCGTGGGCGCCGTCGAGCGGAAAAGATGTTTTGGAATGGTCGAACGACTTCGGCTTGCGCCAGTCGTCCTCGCGATGGCACGAAGCGCAATTCGTGCCCAGATTGCCGCGATGCGCGTCATCGCTCTTGTGGCAGTCGACACAACCGCTCGGTGCTTTTCGGAAGGGCTGCCCGGATGAATGACAACCCGAACAGGGTGCGGTCTTGTGGGCACCGTTGAGAACGAAGTCCGTAAAGGCATGATTGAAAGTCGCCTCGTCAAACGGAACGATATTTGCTTTGCGCCCCTTATGATCGGTATGACACGTCTTGCATTCTGATTTTTCAATCTCTGGACGCCTTCCGTGAAATCCTCGCTTTCCCGCGATATCGGAGGCGACCTCTTTATGGCACTCGAGACAGAGTCGACGTTGGCTCGCTTTCGAGAACGGCTCGTGACAGCTTTCGCATTTCTGCTCAAATTTGGCGTGCGGCTCGGTCACCTCACCTGGCAGTATCAGCTTCTCGAACAGGCTCTGCGCCTGCGCACCGATGATCGATGCTGATACGAGCAGCGCGGCCAGTGCCAGTATCTTTATGATTTTCGACCGAACAAGCTTCGCCATCAGTAGCGGTGCACAGCCACGATATGAATGACAACGCTCACGGCCAGCATAACAAACAGCGGCAGATGCAGGTGATGCCACATCGAGAACAGCCACTCGAAAAGAGCAAGCCGCTCGGCCTTCCGCACGGCCGCGAAGAACAGCCGCAGTCGCTGATTGATCTCACGGACATAAGCACGGCGCTGCCGGCGTGGGATT
Source organism: uncultured Alphaproteobacteria bacterium (assembly GCA_963742405.1). Classification (GTDB taxonomy): domain Bacteria; phylum Pseudomonadota; class Alphaproteobacteria; order Rhizobiales; family Hyphomicrobiaceae; genus JAGVSR01. Next base: position 285,563 of record CAVUMB010000006.1, on the reverse strand, counting down.
GATCGCCATGCAGGTGATGCTGCAATTGCGCTCTCGATTCCTCGAGCGATACTTCGGCGCGCTAGTGCTGTGCGCGGTCCGGAGATGAATGCGCCAGCAAAGCCTCGCTTTGCCGCAACGCGCTCTGCGTGGCTCTCAAGCCGCTGAACAAGCGCCGGCAATCCCGCTATCTCCTGTCCCAGCGAGGTTTTCAGAGCTGCTATGTCGGCCAGAATGTCGCGCAGTTCGGCTTGCTGCCCGTACAGTCCTCTGTGGACCTTGGCGTAAAGGTAACGGCCGATGATGCCACTGGTAACGACGATCAACATCGTCAACAAGGCCAGCCGGCTGTTCAGAGAGCCCAGATTGAAGTTCGTGTGCAAGATGACGAGTGTCGGCCCGATGATCCCGAACACCATGTGAAGTCGGAACCAACTTGAGACGCGCCCGACGCGATTGAGAATACGAAGCCTCTTGCGGAATGGGTACGCGACAAGCATCAGCATGATGACCGCGCCGACAATCCCAAGCCAATAGCCGGCACCGCTTTCCGCGGTCAAATGGCCCTCGTCGCGATTGAGCCAAGCGACAAAGAGTAATGAGACAACGCAGCCACCAAAGACGATCGGTCCCGCCTGCAATAGGGGCCGGCCAAGATAATGGGAAAAGTGCGATCGCCAATCGACGCCCGCCGCATCCGGTCTTTCGTTCCGTCTGGATCGCGATTTAATCGCCGCGCCGCGCGACATATCTGCAATTTGGGCTTGCGTCTGCACAGTACCCCCACAGGCTTACAAATTGACAATTTATCCCGCCAGAGAGCGGGCCATTTTCGCGAGGCATGGGGTATGGCTCGGGCAATATTCACGAGATGGCATTGCGATATTGGCGCAAATGAGACTGCATCTTTCGCAGATGCTGCAGGACGTTATTGCTGACCGCGATCAGGAATAACCCCATATCCCGCACGTTCTAGCCGCGGGTATGGAACACTCGGACGTTATGTTGTCGTGCGTGAACAGGCTTTGTTCATACGCGCTGCTTAGATGTGCTGGAGGTTCACTTATGAGTTACTCAGATCTGCCAGTTGCTCTTGGGTCGTGTCTCGCCACGATCGCGATGCTGCTTGTCGTGGTTCGACTATCGAACTCTCAACGCCAATTCGCCTTTGTGAGAAGCATGCACGACTGGGTGCGGTTGCCGACATCTCGCGCTCTTCTCATTCTCGCTGCCCTGGTTGCGGTGCCCGGCGCGATGCTGGGCTGGTCAGTGACCCACAAAGCTACATATGGCTCAATGACATCGGTAGCTACTTTCACGGCGGCTCCGGCGGTTGACGACAAAGCAGCTAACGGGACTGACAACGAGCACACTTTGGAGGCTCTGCGCGACTACGTGGGTCAGTTGCCCAGCAGCGCCGCAGCCCGCGCCAATCAGACGCCGATTCCGGAGGTCCCGAAAGATCTACCGGACGTCAACACCATGATCGCGCGGCTAGCGCAGCGCTTGGAAAGCGACACGACAGACAAGAATGGCTGGAAGACACTCGGCTGGGCCTACCTCAATACCGAGCGGTACCCCGACGCGGTCAAAGCATATGAGACAGCACTAGCCCTCGACCCGTCCGACTCGGAGATAAAGAACGCACTCGACGATGCGCGAAGCAAGGTTGCGTCCACCACCGCCGCATCGTCCGCTTTGGCCGCCGACGCAAGAGCGGTGGAGCAAGATCCGAATCCTACCGGTTCGAAGCGATCATACAATGAAGCCACCGCAAAGGATCCCGAAAGCGGCAATTTAGGGACAGCATCGCCTCCGCATGACAAAGCCATTGACGGGCGTGGTGACGGGCCAGACGTCGAGATGACGACCAAGGCCGAAGCGATGCCTTCGCGCGAGCGGGACGCTGCAATCCGCTCGATGGTCGATGGCCTAGCAAGTCGCCTTGAGACTTCTCCGCGGGACGTCGAGGGTTGGACTCGCCTAATGCGCTCGCGCGTTGTTCTTGGTGAGAGCGATGTCGCGGCAAAAGCATTGCGTGAGGCACTTGAGGTCTTCAAGGACGACTCGACCGCATCGGGCAAGATCGCGGCCGCGGCGAGCGAGCTGGGCCTGAAGTCCGAATGACTGCTCTGCATCTTTTGCCGAGACTGCAGGCGACGATGTTCGACACCATTTTTGCCTGCACGCGGTGACTGCGGTCTACGCGACAAGCGATGCGCGACGGCGCTGACTGCTAGACATGCAGCCTTTGTCGAGCTGCTGAGATGATTACCCACAGGGTCTACCAAAGGGGAACGATGTGCAGGAGTTCGCTATGAATTTTGAGAGCTTGTTCCAGCAGCGGCTCGAGACACTTCGTCAAGAAGGTCGATACCAAGTCTTTGCGGATTTGAAGCGGCGCCGTGGGTACTTTCCAGTGGCAGATCACTTTGTCGAAAATGGCTCGCGCGAGGTTACGGTATGGTGCTCCAACGATTATCTCGGCATGGGCCAACACCCATCGGTGTTAACGGCGATGCACGAAGCTATTGACGCCGTCGGGGCCGGCTCTGGCGGCACGCGCAATATCTCTGGCACAACTCACTATCACGTGGAGCTCGAAAGCGAACTTGCCGATCTCCATGGCAAGGAAGCCGCGCTACTGTTCACCTCAGCGTACGTCGCCAACGACGCTACACTCTCGACCCTCCTCAAGCTGGTTCCGGGCACAGTCATCTTTTCGGACGAGAACAACCACGCGTCTATGATCGAGGGCATCCGCAACGGGAAGTGTGAGAAATGCATTTTTCGTCACAACGACGTTGCTGACCTCGAGGCGAAACTTAAGAAAATTCCGAAGGGCACGCCCAAGATAATCGCCTTCGAGAGTATCTACTCCATGGACGGACATATCGCGCCGATCGCGGCAATCTGCGATCTCGCCGAAAAATATGGGGCGCTCACCTACCTCGACGAGGTGCATGCGGTCGGCATGTACGGTCCGCGCGGAGGGGGCATTGCCGAGCGCGACGGCATCATGGAGCGGGTCGACATCATCAACGGCACGCTCGCCAAGGGGTTCGGCGTCATGGGCGGCTACATTGCTGGTTCCCGCGATCTCTGCGATGCGATCCGCTCGTTTGCCTCGGGGTTCATTTTCACAACATCGCTCGCACCCGCTATCGTGGCCGGAGCGCTGGCCTCCATCCGCCATCTGAAGACCAGTTCGCTTGAGCGCGCCCGCCACCAGGAGCGGGTTCGGATGCTCAAGAGGTCGCTCAAGGCGAAGCGCTTGCCCGTTATAGAGAACCCAAGTCACATCGTCCCTGTAGTGGTCGGCTGCCCGATTCACTGCAAGGCGGTGACGGACGCGCTGCTCCGCCAATACGGGATCTACGTTCAGCCAATCAATTATCCGACTGTGTCGAAGGGCACCGAGCGGATGCGTCTCACTCCATCGCCAGCGCACTCGGACGAGCAGATGGAAAACCTGATCCATGCACTCGAAGATCTATGGGCAGCTTGCCCGGTGCCGAACGGTACTTACGCTAGGCTGGCGGCGGAATAGCTTTTTCACGCGAACAAGCTTTGTTCATGCGCGCCACTATGATGTGTTGGAGGTTCATCATGAAATACTTAGATCTGCTAGCTGGCGTTGGTTCTTTAATCGTCACGATTGCAACCCTTCTTATCTTGGTCAATGCATCTGCGACGGCGCTAGCCTGCGACCCGCCCAACCTGCAGCTGAAAAGCGTACTCGACGAAATTCGAATTATCGCATCGAGCAATGCTGTATCGCTCGCTTCGGCCAATGTGGCACAGACTAACCGATCAGCCCTGCATGCATTTTGATCCCGTAATCGCATTTTATGTAGCGCCTCTTCTCGCGATCTGGACCTACTATTCGGTCTCGCGACGGCGCGCCGAAGCGCGGGCTCGCGCGCAGCATGCGGAAGCTATCAGTTCGGGCCTCGACCAACCCTCGTCCCTACATCCGGTCATAGATCCGTCGAAATGCATCGGCTGCAAGGCATGTGTCAATGCTTGTCCCGAAGGCGACATCATTGGACTGATCAATAACAAAGCCAAGCTCATCGAACCTGCCAATTGCATCGGTCACGGGGCTTGCAAAGCAGCCTGTCCAGCTGGTGCAATCACTCTTGTCTTCGGCACAGAAACGCGCGGCGTCGACCTGCCGGTGGTGCATCAGAACTTCGAGACGAATGTGCCCGGCATCTTCATCGCTGGTGAACTCGGCGGGATGGGTCTGATTCGCAATGCGGTCGAACAGGGGCGGCAGGCGATGGATGAAATCGTGCGTCGGTCTCGCAGTGTGCCTCCGAACATGCTTCACGTCATGATCGTCGGCGCAGGACCTGCAGGACTATCGGCAAGTCTCGGTGCTCTGGAAAAACGGCTCCGATTCATGACCGTAGAGCAGGATAGTCTGGGTGGTACAATTGCTCATTACCCTCGCGGCAAGGTTGTCATGACTGCGCCCGCAATACTTCCGATCGTAGGCGAAATGACCTTCCGCGAGGTCACAAAGGAGAGCCTGATCACCTTTTGGTCCGATGTGATTGCCAAGACAGGCCTTCGCATCAAGTTTTACGAACGCGTGGACGAAATTAGGACCATTCCCGGCGGCTTTGCTGTCAGGACCACGAAGGGAGTTTATCACACCGCCTGCGTGCTACTTTCGATCGGCCGCCGCGGCACGCCGCGACGCCTCGGCGTACCCGGGGAGGAACTTGCCAAGGTCGTCTATCGTATGATCGACCCCGAGCGATACAGAGGTCAGCATGTTCTGGTCGTAGGTGGCGGCGACAGCGCACTGGAAGCTGCGGCCAGCCTGGCTGATGAGCCCGGCACGCATGTCACGCTATCCTACCGCAGTTCAGCTTTCGCCAGGGCGAAGACGAAAAACCGAAAGCGGGTCGAGGCGGCTAATGCAGCAGGCCGCGTCAACGTCATTCTGTCTTCGGAAGTCGTCGCCATTGAGCAGAACCGCGTCGTACTGCAACGTGACAAGCAGCATTTTGCGCTCCGCAATGACATCGTGATTGTCTGCGCGGGCGGCATCCTTCCCACCGACTTTCTCAAGCAATGTGGCATTGAAATCGAGACCAAGCATGGGACGGCCTGACCATTGCGCCATTGCGCGGAAACTTCGCATCTTAATTGCGTGGGTGCTACTAGCCTGCGTCCCTCTTCCGGCTGCATCAGCCGCCGACCCTTCGACTGAGCAACTACTCCGAACAGGAGATTACGCAGCAGCGGCTCGACAGCTTACGAAGGCCGCGAACGCGGGCGATGCCGAGAGCCAGTACCAGCTGGCATCACTTTATCGGTCCGGACGCGGCATCGCTCAAGACGATTCTGCCGCCTTCAAGTGGATGCTGTTGGCCGCAAAGCAGGGGCATGGCCGAGCAGCGTTCATGCTCGCCAAAATGTATCTGTCGGGACGTGGTACAAAGCCCGACCGCACCGAAGGTGAGCGCTGGCTCCAGGAAGCGGCGGGGCGCGGTCACCAAGGCGCGAAGGAGCTCCTCAATGAACTGGCCCGGGAGCCAACGACAGAAAAGTCAGCCGCTAATTACCCGAGTGCTTCGGTACCGGCGAGCAATTCCAAAACGATGCAGTCGGCGCGTGTTGCGGCGATGGCCGAGGCGACCGTTGGTGGTCGGCCCGCCATCGTTGAGGCTGCGCATCGAGGCCAATTGGAGGCCGTTACTATTGCCATCGCCGCGGGCGCCCATATCGATGCCCGTGACAACAACGGAAGCACCGCGTTAATGCTGGCCGCGGCCGCCGGGCACATCGCCATTGTCGAATTCCTGCTGAATAAGGGCGCCGATGTGGATCTCGTCGACGCTGATGGCAACTCCGCTGTGATGTTGGCGATCGAAAGCGAGAAGCCCGAAATACTGGCGCCACTTCTCGCAAGGAAGGCTAACTTGTCACGTCGCAACAAGAAGATTGACCGACCCGCTGACCTCGCCGTGCGGCGGTGTCAGGCGCGGTCCATCCAAATGCTCCTTCATGCCGGCGATAAGCTCCCCGATCCTGCTTCCGACGGAGTAACGGCCCTCATGCGGGCCGCGCAGCGTTGTGACGCAGACATGCTCGACCTGCTATCTAAGACGCCGGGTGCTATCGACGCCGTTGACGGCAACGGACGCACCGCTCTCTGGCACGCGGCGAACTCAGCTAACGGGGCCGCCACTAAGGTCCTCGCCAAAGCGGGCGCTCGAGCCGGCATTGCTGACAAGTTCGGAGAGACGCCGTTGATGCGCGCCGCCGCGCGCGGTTCCGCAGAAGCCATTGGGCTTCTTTCCTCATCCATCGGGGATATCAACACACAAAGCGCCGTCGGCAACTCCGCTTTAATCCTCGCCGCCGGGAGCGGTAATACCGAACTTGTCGTTGACCTCATCAAGGCAGGCGCGCGCCCCGACGTGCGCAATAATCTTGGCGATACAGCGCTTATCGTGGCGTCCCGCGAAGGACATGCCAACGTCGTCAACGCTTTGATTAAGGCGGGTGCCAACATCGATCTGCGCAACAAAAAGCGCGAAACCGCTTATGACGTCGCCATCGCTTCCGGCCAGTCGAACGTTGCCAACTTGCTCAAATGAGCGACCCTACATTGCATAACTGTTGTCCGGCATAGGCCGAGCCGACTGCATCATTCCTTGAACAGTACATTGAGCTGCTGCGTGCCTGCATCACGCGACCGGGCCTGTTATCCCGCTCCATGGCGTTTTTGGATCGTCCATTACTCGACTGGGTCAAGATCGGCGATGGCTTCGGCTTGCCCTCCGTTGCCGTCGACAGCGCGGAGGCTCTCGCGCGCGAGTTGGAACGGGCCCTGACGCAAAATGGGCCCCGACTGATCGAGGCGATCATGAACTGATGCGCGCGACTGCTCCAGATGGCAGTGGAGTCACGCGCCAAACAATAGAAGGCCACGTCCGCCTCAACTTTAAACCGACATAGCCTTGATAAGCTCAATGCCACTACGCTATGCGCGGGAACGCCGGTGGACCCATCCAAACATTCGATCGCCCGCGCTCACAATCCGATCGCCAACGCGCTGGAACAAGCGGTCGGTCCGTTGCACGGCCGTCGACAGCGGCGTCCAAACCCGGTCGCCACGGAGACACTCACCGGCCTCGGCGCCGGAGGATAGGGCAAGAAGTAAGACGGCAGCCGAAGCCGCAAGCAGAGCAGGACGGGTCATCAGGGCCTCCACGAGATCTGGACAGGGATGCCAAGAATGCACCCGACCGTTGACCGCCGCGAGGAGAACCGCCGGCCATGGTGAAGGATTGCCACGGCCCACCTTCGTTTACAGCCGGCGCATTAGACCTCGAAGATGAGCCGACGAGTCTGTGACAAGGTAGCGCTGCACGGCATGCAGAGGTGCAATGCAGTGCATTTTCACGATGGCGACTTACTTGAGTGCCTAACTTCCCGAAATATCAAAACTTTGGTGGAGAAAAGCCACCATGCGCGTCTGACCATGGAGGTAGCCATGAGCTACGCTGCAAGACAGCCGAAAGATTTAGCCAATGATCAAGGCATATTGACCGACAAGAACGGTGAAAGATATCGACTGCGTCCGATCAGGACGACGGACGCCCCGTCTCTGATACGCGGTTTCGATGCGATGTCGGATCAGGCGAAGTGGTTCCGAATGCTCTATACCGTTCCCCATCTCAGCGAGGATATGGCGCAGCAATTCTGTGCTCCAGATCCCACTCGCGATTTGTGTTTCGTGATCGAGGGACACGGCGAGTTACTAGGCGAAATCCTCGGCGGGGCACGCATCGCTGGAGAGGATGACGGCGCTGCCGAATTCTCCGTATCTTTGAGACCAGAAGCGCAAACTTTAGGCCTCGCCTGTGGCGCACTGGAGGCCATTCTTCACGCAGCGCACCGGAAGGGCTTCAACCATGTTTGGGGTACCATTGCAGTTCAGAACGCACCGATGATAGCACTGGCCCGAAGACTGGGTTTTAATCTACTGCCGGATCCGGATGATGCGTCATTGATCCGCGCGGATATTGAATTGCCAGCACCAAAATCATCGGTGCAAACCGGACCAATTTCTTGATGTCCGCAGACGAGATTGTCATACGGTCCTCCGCTTCCTCCAAAGGCTGCCTCTCAAGCATCGAAATATTCTCCCGGTCCCGCCCTGTAGGCGGCCAGGAGCGCGGCCTCATTTTCGGGTGGCCCCCATTCTGCGTTTTGGTCTTCTATCCGGCGCCGCTGATAGTCCATCGTCCAGACCGCGTGCCGCTCCCATTCTTCAGTCGTCATTCTGCGGGCCGGCCGCGCTGGATGTTGCTTGCCGACACCGAACAGCTCGTAAGCCATGATTGTCCTCTCTGGCACCTTGTAGAATGCCGCCTGCGGGAAGCCCCATTCATCGTCCGGTTCCGCGAAATAGCCGCAACGAACCTCTTCGTCGTTCATGTGAACGAACGGCTTCTGCTGATACTGCGCGCCGAAATTATAAGCGCCGATATCCAGCATCCGGCGGAACAGCGTGACACGGCTATCAATCGCGGGGGCCAGGGCTTCACCTTTACGACGGGTGACGACGCGGCCCTGGGACAGGCGCCATTCCTCGTCTTCGACCGCGATAGCCGGCAGATTCAGGTGGACCCAAGGTTGCTCCCCCGACAGCAAGTGGCCGCAGAGATCGTCGTGATGAAGCCGCTGCATGACAACGATCACCGCACCGTTGGTCTTGTCGTTAAGGCGCTGGATGACCTCTGCGTGGAACCACTTGTTGACCGCGCGACGGCGCGGCTCGTCATGAACGCGAGCCGGTGCGATAGGGTCATCGATCACGATGAGATCAGCACCGCGGCCGACGAGAAGGCCCCCAACCACGCTGGAGATCCGCTGACCGCCATGCGGTAAATAAAGATTGCCGCTGCGGCCCTCGGGCTTCAGGTGCGGAAACAGTGTCCGACAGCGCGGCGATTTCATGAGGTCCTGCGCCCCGCGCTCGAAGTCGCCGGCCAGTTCGCGCGAGCCGGCAATCGACATGATCTTAAGCGTTGGATTGCGGCCATGCATCCAGACCGGCAGCGCGATCGAGGCCGCCAGTGATTTCAGGCAGCGTGGAGGTAGGTTGATAATCAGCCGTTTGATCTCACCCTTGGCGACGCGTTCGAGGTGATCTGTCAGCACATCGATGTGCCAAGTGTCGATCAACGGCTGGTTCGGGTTCAGCTCGCGGAACGCAAACTTCATGAAGGCCGAAAAGTTTGAGCGATAAAGAGCCTGGATCTGGTCAGCCTTCATTGAAGCCGCCTCCTGCCGAGGTGCCCAGCGCCTTGAGCAATTCCGCATCATCAGCATCCGTCGCCGTGAACGGCTCGATGTCCTTGTGCTTTTCGAGATGAGCGAGCATCAGTTGCAGGGGCTTCGGATCGCCCTTAATGGCCCGATTGACGAACTGCTTGATGATGGCTTCGCGCTTGCTGATCCGAAGTTCTCGGCCGAGTTCGGTTACGCTGACCATTTGATCGAGTTCACGCTTGATCATGGCTTCGATGCTGCGGTTCTTGCGCGGACGTCCGCGGGGATTGCCGGACCGGCCGGGCTTGAACCGGCTGTGCTTCGGCGGCTTGCAGTAGCCAACGACATCGTCATCCGGATCCGGCGCTTGATCGTCGCTTTGGGTACTCATGATAACGCACCCCCATCGACGCTGGGCCGAGGCGCTTCCTGCAGCCGCTCGGCCGCAACTTGGGCAAAGGTCTGGCCTGTGGCCACGAGCCGAGCTTCGACACGAGCGACACCGCCGACGCGGTTCAGGATCGTGTCGCAATAGATCGGATCGAGTTCGATGCCGTACCCGCGCCGGCCCGTGCGCTCAGCAGCAACCAGCGTTGTGCCAGAGCCGGCAAAGACATCGAGAATGATGCCTTTGCGCACCGAACAGTCGAGAATAGCGTCGGCGACAAGGGCGACTGGCTTTACGGTTGGGTGCATGGCGAGGTCGGCCTCGCGTGAAGCACCGAAGGCGTTGGCACCAGCGTAAGTCCAAACGTTGGTCCGGTAGCGCCCATGCCGACCTAGCTCCACATTGTTAATGTGAGGCGACTTTCCGCTCTTAAAGACGAACACCATCTCGTGCTGAGAGCGATAGAGGGAACCCATACCGCCGTTGGTCTTGTTCCAGACGCAGACGTTTTTAAGCTCGGTAAAGGTCCGGTTGCCGGCGGTCAGAACCTCCCCGAGATGACGCCAGTCCATGCAAACAAAGTGGATCGCACCATCGGCCGCTCTCAGCACGAGGTTGGCAAAGACCCGCTCAAGGAAAGCGGTAAACTCAGCTTGCGACATCTCCCCGGAGGCAAAGGCGAACTCGCGATGCTTCACCGCACCCAGACCGGAAACGTGACCGTCGATCTTCACGTTGTAGGGCGGATCGGTGAAGATCATCTGGGCGCGCTCACCGTCGAGCAAACGCGCTGACGTTTCGAGATCGGTCGCGTCCCCACAAATCAGCCGATGCGGCCCGATTTGCCAGAGATCGCCGGGACGCGTGACCGCCGGGCCAGATCGGGGCGGTGGCAAAACGTCGGCCACGTCCGTCTTTGGTTTGAGCTCGCCGAGCAAGAGATCGATTTCGGCCATTTCAAAGCCGGTGACCGTCACGTCAAAATCAATATCGAGCGTGGTCAGGTGCTGTAGTTCGATCGCGAGGATCTCGCGATCCCAGCCGGCCTTCTCGGCCAGCCTGTTGTCGGCGAGAATATAGGCGCGCCTCTGAGCGTCGGTCAGATGCTCCAGCCGGATCACTGGCACGACTTCAAGGCCGAGCTTTTTCGCGGCAGCAACACGGCCGTGACCGGCAATGATCGTGCCCGTCTTATCGACGAGGACTGGATTGTTGAAGCCGAACTCGCTGATGCTCCGAGCAATCTCAGCGACCTGCTTCGGGGTGTGAATCCGAGCGTTGGCGCTATAGGGCTTCAGGTCGGCGACTAGAACATGCTCAATGGCGAGGCGGCGTGACATCGGTCGAGGCTCCGAACAACAGAGTACGACCGATTACATACTGTTCTCCTCAAGGTGGAGCATCGACAAGAAATGACCGGATTTCACGTGGTGTTGCCCTAAACCGGAGGCCCATACTTCCGGATCCTATAGGCAATGTTCCGAACCGTTTCCCAACTCACGTTATACCCAAGTCGGCGCTGAACAATTCGAGCGGCGCGTTCGCTGGGTGATCCCTTCCACCGCTCTGCGTCGCAGATCGCGCGCCAACCTTTTAATCCTTGCTTCTTCAATCTCGCTTTAAGCCAATTCTCCTGATCGTCAAACGCCCCTGCGATGTGGACGTCGCGTAAAACGCGGCTGAGGCTAGGAGGGCTTCGGCCGCGCTTCCTTTTCGCCGTGCCATCAAGTCTTGCAACGATATGAGCAAGAGTGATTGGAGGAATTGGCCGTCCCGAATTCCATTCCAATGCAGCCTTCAGATGCCGCGTTTCGATCCAGGCTTGCGGATCTGCGGCGAGAGTTGCCTCAATGCGTGAGAACGGGCATCGGTCAAACAACCCCCGCTCGTCCTTATCTGTGTTTTCTGCCATGGACGGACCTCCGAACTCACGGCCTAGCAACTTGCATGCCGCGGATGGGCTCGAAACCATCCCTGATATGGGGATTAAGATCCCTGCTCCAAGGACCAAAGTCGCTGATATTGCGAGAAATTATCGCTGTTCCAATTCTAGGGAATTCGCCCGTAAAGCCCCCATATTGGGCCGTTTTCGCCTATGCTTTCGGACAGGATGGCGAGAAAACGAGAGAAATTCCCTGTTATTCGGCCCAATTTACCGAGACCCGTTCGCGGCAGACTGCGTCCACAGCCACTCTTCTTTTTGAAATCGCGAATATTTCGTCTTCTCTGCACTATGCGGAATTGCGCCGACATTTCCGCGGGTTATCGCCTTCGACATCGCAGCAGAGTCTATCAGAGACGCGTAACGCCACCGTTTCCGGTTGCGCGTGGGCAAACGTCTCAAGTGGCGTCAATCGGGGCGGGCGGATTGGGAACTCTTCGCGAGCAGTGGGCACGGTTTTTGTCAGGCGAGACCCAGGAAGGCGCGCTGCCCCGGCCAGTCGAGCGGCAGGTCCTGAGACGTGCGCAACAGCCGCTTCACGCTGAGCTCTGGCGGCTGCCGGCCGGCAAGGATGTCGGCCATGATGTCGGGCGCCAGATAGGACAGGCGCATGAGCGCCGTCAGTCGGCCCTTGCTCTTCGTCGTGCGCTTCGTGAGCTCGTTCAGCGTTTCGTCGGTATCGGCAAGCAGCTTCTCCCGGGCAGCAACGGCTTCCTTCAGAACGTCGACCAAGCTCGTGTCGCTCAGAGCTTGGTATGGGTTCCCGATCACCATGCGCTTGCCCTGACCGGACCGCCGCAATTCCGCAGCTACCGACAGATCGATCGTCGGACCGGCGTTATGCCCGGATGCGGTCGACGCACCGAGCGCGTGTGCCAGTCAGCCAACCCCGATCGTGATGTCAATGCGATCGGCCAGCAGCGTCACCCTGGTCACGACGCTGCGCAATAGCCCGTGCATCTCCTCGGGTGGGATCGCGATCCAATTTTTGTTGAGCTGGACGGCGCGCTCCAGCGCGACATGTAGCTCGCGTGCATCGAGTGCCAGCGGAGCAATGGCGCTGGCAACCGCATGCTGCGACGCCAAGAAATTCCGGACTTGATCGACTGCGAGGCTTTCGACCTCGCTGGCCGGCACGCGCATCGTGCCCGCACCCGGCGTTCCGCGGTCGAGCAGCGACGCTGAAATGTAATATCGGTAACGTCGACCGCTCTTATTGGCGTGCGTTGGTGTCATGCGATTGCCGTCGCCATCGAAGATGAGGCCGGACAGCAGGCTCGGCGCCTTGGTCGCGACTGCCAATTCGCGTGCCTTGCGGTTGGCGGCGAGCTTTTCCTGGACGACCCTCCATAGATCGGCTTCGACGATGGCCTCGTGCTGGCCAGGATAGACGTTGCCCTTGTGCTCGACCTCACCGTGATAAAGGTGGTTCTGCAGGATCAGGTACAGGATGCCGCGCGAGAACGGCCGGCCTCCGGCGAGCCGACCACCGGCGCCCTCGCGCTGCTTGCTCCGGACGCCTTGTCGGTCGAGTTCCCCCTGAAGGAGCGTGACGGAGCCAAGCTCGGTGTAGCGTCGAAAGATCATCCGCACAGTCTTGGCCTCGGCCTCGTTGATGACGAGCTTCCGGTCCCTGACGTCGTAACCGAGCGGGACGGAGCCGCCCATCCACATTCCTTTCTGACGTGAAGCTCGGAACTTGTCCCGATATCCGCTCACCGGCGATTTCGCGCTCGAATTGGGCGAACGCCGCATAAATTCTACGCTTACATAGCGCGGCGGCTCTGACCGATAGTGCCGCCGCCACTGCGCGACCAGAATGCCGCGCGAAGCCTCCTCAAGCCCGCGAAGAGCCTGACCCACTTTGTCATCTTTCGACATTCGCAGGCTCAGCGCGCGCGATATCGGCGAAGTTCGCCGTCCCGTTTGTCAGACACCGGTTCGAGCCCATGGCGAGTTCGCAGCGCCCCCGCCAAGAAGCCGCGCACAGAGTGCGACTGCCAGCCGGTAGCTTCCATCAATTCTGGGATTGTCGCGCCGCGTTTCGATTTTAATAGCGCGACGATTGTCGCCGCTTTGTTCGTTTCGCGCGTAGCGGCCGTGGCAGCGTTGGAAATTATTCTGGTTTCAGAGCTCAGAGCTTTCGTTTTGATATTCTGGGCACGAGCCATGATGGCGTCTCCTTGACGAGGCGCTGGCCCTATGCCGGCGCTCACCACCCAAAGCCCCGGGCTTCAGCCGAGGTGGGCGAGGAGACACGTTTGCGTCGCGACGACGTCAGTACCGCTTCCTTTTCCGACGAAGTCCAGTCGAAGTCCGCGAAATAAATCGATGAGGTATGCAAGATCATTCGGCTTTGTCGGCCGCTTTATCCCATGTGTGGACATTGCGATGACGCCGTCCAAAAGCTGCCTGCGCAATCAACAGCACATCTGCTTCTGAAGTTTCACCGGACTAGATTGCGAGCGCCGCGACGAGTGCTCATGACCCTGGCTGTGTGAAAAGCGCGGCGCAGGTATGATTCCCCTGATGATTCTCGGAGGCGGTCATGAAGCGCTTCGTACAGGGAATGGATCGGGGCCAGGCGACGCTGTTGCCGGAGTGCCTGGACGATTGGATCGGCGAAGACAATCCCGTCCGCGTGATCGATGCATTTGTTGATGCGCTCGATCTCGCCGAGATCGGTTTTGCGGGTGTGGAGCCGGCCGCAACTGGCAGACCCAGCTATCACCCTTCCGTTCTCCTCAGGCTCTATATCTACGGCTACCTGAACCGCATCCAGTCGAGCCGGCGTCTTGAGCGCGAGGCGGGGCGCAATCTGGAAGTCTTGTGGCTCTTGAAGCGGCTCGCCCCCGACCACAAGACGATCGCGGACTTCCGCACGGACAACGGCGCGGCTCTGCGCAAAGTATGTGCGCGCTTCGTTGAGCTCTGCCGGGAGATAGGCCTGCTGGCGACGGCGAGCGTGGCCATCGACGGATCGAAGTTCAAGGCCGTCAACAACCGTGACAAGAACTTCACCGAGGCCAAGGTGGCGCGTCGCTGGGCGCAACTGGAGGAGAGCGTCGCCCGCTATCTCTCCCAGCTCGACACGGCAGACCGGCAAGAGCCCAGCGAGGCGCTGGCAATCAAGGCTCTTCATCTCAAGGAGAAGATGGCCAAGCTCGAAAGCGAGATGCTGAAACTATCGGCCCATGAGCACGCCATGCTGATGTCGGCGGACAAGCAGGTCTCGTTGACCGACCCCGATAGCCGCTCCATGGCGACGAGCGGGCGCGGCTCGGGCGTAGTCGGCTACAACGTGCAGACCGTGGTCGAGACCGAGAACCACCTGATCATCACGCACGACGTAACGAATACGGGCTCGGATCGCGGGCAACTGGCACGCATGGGCAAGGCGGCACAGGCGGTGCTGCGCGCCGACAAGCTGGAGGCCGTCGCGGATCGCGGCTACTTCAACAGTCCTGAGATCCTGGAGTGCCACGAGGCTGGCATCACGGTGACACTGCCCAAGCCGATGACCTCGGGCGCCAAGTCGGAAGGCCGCTTCGGCAAGCAGGACTTCGTCTACATCGCGGCCGAGGACATCTATCGCTGCCCGGCTGGCGAGCGGTTGACGTACCGCATGACGGGCGAGGAAAACGGCAAGCTGATGCGCCGCTACTGGACGACGGCGTGTCCCAAGTGCCCGCTCAAGTCGAAATGCACGACAGGATCAGAGCGGCGCATCCCGCGATGGGAGCACGAGCACGTACTGGAAGCCGTGCAAGAGCGGCTCGATCGGAACCCCGAGGCGATGCGGGTTCGGCGAGAGACGGTCGAGCATCCCTTCGGGACCATCAAGGCACGCATGGGGGCGACGCACTTTCTATGCAAGACGTTGCCCAAGGTCGCTGCCGAAATGGCGCTGCATGTGCTCGCCTACAATCTAACCCGAGTGATGAATATCATGGGCATCAGGCCACTGCTCGCGGCGATCCGGGGGTGAGGGCTAGATCGTGCACCTCGATCCCGTAAACCAGCCCTCATCAGCGACTTCAGGATCCATCAGGAAGCGCACCTGACGAACAAGCACAATGAACCGGCAGAAACGATTGCCATCCGCTCGGATAAATCCGGCCGGACCCGCGCAGCAGCGTTCTCACACAACCAAGACCCATAGCCGACGTCAACGATCGCATAGACCCTGATCGGATCAAACTGTGTTCCGTCCCTCCCCGTACGTCCTGCCGTCATCCCGCAAGACAATGTAGATCGCTGGAATAACGAGGACGGTGAGGATCGTAGAAGACATCAAGCCGAACAGCAGAGAGATGGCTAAACCTTGGAAGATCGGGTCGAACAGAATAACGGCAGCTCCGATCATCGCCGCCAACGCCGTCAATAGGATCGGCTTGAAGCGCACGGAACCCGCCTCGATGAGAACGTCGCGTAGTGGCTTCCCTTCATTCTGAGCGTGGCGAATGAAATCCACGAGCAGGATCGAGTTGCGGACGATGATGCCGGCGAGTGCAATGAAGCCAATCATCGACGTGGCGCTGAACGGTGCTGCAAACAGCCAATGACCGATCATGATCCCGATGAGGGTAAGTGGAACTGGGGTGAGGATGACGAGCGGAAGCTTCAGCGATCCGAACTGGGCTACCACGAGGATGTAAATTGCGAGCAGCGCCACAGCGAAGGCGGCACCCATGTCGCGGAAGGTCACATACGTCACTTCCCATTCGCCATCCCACAAGACCGCCGGCTGTGTCTCGTCCAGTGGCTGTCCATGGAACCGGACGACGGGTTTGGAAAGAACGCCCCAGTCGTGAGCTTCGATTTTCTCGTTCACGGCGAGCATGCCGTAGATTGGCGCTTCGAACTGGCCGGCCAATTCTGCAAGCACCATTTCCGCCGCGCGACCGTTGTGCCGAAAGATCGGGAACGACGCTTTGCCATCCTCGATCCGAACGACGTCACCCAATTCGACGATGGATCGCTCACCCGGCAGGGCGTTTGCAGGAACCGGTGTCGCGAGCGTTCGCTGGGTTAGACTTAGGTCGCTCTTTGGAAGTTGAACCGCAATCTCGACTGGGTGGCGGCCGCCGCCACGATGCGAATAACCGACGGGAACCCCGCCCAGATAGGCTTGCACCGTATCGTAGACGTCGCGCTCGTCGACTTTGTAGAATTCGAGCTGATCTTGCTGGAGAACGATGCGCTGGCGGATTCCCTGGATGCCAAAACTATCGCTATCGTCGACAATATAGGGGACCGACCGAAATATAGCTCGCAACTGGCTGGCGACGGCCCTGCGTGTCTCTGCATCGGGCCCATAAACTTCCGCGAGCAATGTCGCCATAACCGGCGGACCCGGCGGGACCTCGACAACCTTGAGGGTGCTGCCCTCGGGCAGTTGCAATCCGCTCAGCCGCTTGCGAACGTCGAGGGCAACATCATGGCTCGTGCGCGATCGTTCGCCTTTCGGCGTTAGATTGAGCTGCAAATCTCCCTGCTCAGGTTCGCTGCGCAAATAGTAGTGCCGCACCAGTCCATTGAAGTTGAACGGAGAGGCGGTACCGGAGTAGGCCTGAATCGACGACAGTTCCGGTAAGCCCGTTAGCAACTTGGCGGCATCTGCGAGAGCGCGGTCCGTCTGCTCCAATGACGAGCCGCGCGGCAGGTCGACAACGACCTGCAACTCCGACTTGTTGTCAAAGGGCAGTAATTTCACAGTCACCAGCTTGGCACCGACCATCGCCATGGACAGCAGAGTGGCAAGTCCGACCAAGCCAAGAAACAGCCAGGACCGAAATCGCGTGGCAAGGATCGGCTCCGCGACGGCTGCATAGATCGCACCGAGCTTGGAGGAGGCGTCGCCATGTTGCGCGTCATGGTGGTCGGCCTTGCCGCTGACGCGAAGCATCAACCAAGGCGTTACGATAACCGCAACGAAGAACGACAAGATCATCGCAGACGACGCATTTGCGGGAATAGGGCTCATGTACGGGCCCATCAATCCCGACACGAACAGCATGGGTAGCAATGCGGCCACGACGGTCAGGGTCGCCACGATTGTCGGATTACCGACTTCTGCGACAGCTTCGATCGCCGCTTGCGTGCGGCTGCGTTCATCACCCATAGCCCAATGCCGGGCAATGTTCTCGATCACCACAATGGCATCGTCCACAAGGATGCCGATGGAGAAGATCAGAGCGAATAGGCTGACCCGATTAATGGTGTAGCCCATCATCCACGACGCAAAGAGCGTAAGGAGGATTGTCACCGGAATGACGACGGCGACAACCAGGGCTTCGCGCCATCCAATCGCCAACCCGACGAGAACAACAATTGACACCGTGGCCAGACCAAGATGATAGAGAAGCTCGTCCGCCTTTTCGTTCGCCGTCGCCCCGTAATCACGGGTAACGATCACGTCGACATCGTCAGGTACAAGCGTACCCTGAAGTTCGTGGAGCCGCTCTTTGACGCGCTCAGAGATCACGACCGCATTAGCCCCGGCGCGCTTGGCGAGTGCCACCGTTACCGCTGGAACCCGATCGAGAGTACCGTCGGCGGCCTTTTGAAACTGCCACGCCCGCCGCTCCAGTGGCTTGCCACCAACGACGATGTTTGCCACATCGCGCACATATACAGGGCGGCCGTCGCGTGTGCCGATGACCAAAAGACCTATATCGGGCACGCCCGAAAGTGTTTGCCCGGCAGAGACAGCTATGCTGCGGGCCTGGTCGCGAACGTGCCCTGCCAGAAATGATCGGTTGGCCTGCTGCACTTTGCCGACGAGTTGCTGCAGTGTGACGCCATAGAGAGACAACTTCTCGGGATCGGGCTCGACGCGGATCTGATCAGGTCGGCCGCCGACAATAAAGCTGAGACCGATGTCATCGAGCTTGGCGAGTTCGACCTGAAGGTTTTCAGCGATGTGGTAGAGCGCGTTATCTTCATACCGTGAAGCCGCGTCGGCGCGTGGGGCCAGCGTCAGCGTCAGGATCGCGACGTCATCGATGCCGCGTCCTACAATCAGCGGTTCTGGTATTCCGACCGGGATACGATCGAGATTGGCGCGGATCTTCTCATGCACGCGCAGAATGGCCTCGTCGGCCTTCGTCCCGACGAGAAAGCGTGCCGTAACGAGAACGCGATCGTCCGTGGTATTGGAGTAAACATGCTCGACCCCGTTGATCGCCTTGACGATCGTTTCAAGCGGCTCGGTGACGAGACGAACGGCGTCCTCAGCCTTGAGCCCGTCAGCCCGAACCATGATGTCGACCATCGGAACGGAGATCTGCGGCTCCTCCTCGCGCGGCAGCGAGAAGAGTGCCAAAAGCCCGAGCGCCAGCGCCGCCAGCAGGAACAGCGGCGTCAAAGTCGATGAGATGAAAGCCTTCGTTAGACGTCCGGAAATCCCAAGATCGGGCTCGTTCGGAGGATTTGATTGATCGTGTGTCATGATTTTATGAGCTGATCACCGGGAGTGAGACCGGCCAAAACTTCAACGTCGAATGTCCCATCCTCTCGCGGTACGGGCTGGCCGAGCTGCACCACCACGTCGATAGGTTGCCCATCTTTTCCCAGCAACCGGACGTAATCGATCCCGTAGCGCATGAATGTGAGAGACCTTGGGATTTTGATGATCTTCCGTGGACCAGCTGATATCCAAACGAGGGTGCGTTCTCCCACGTAATAATCACCGAGCCCGGGAACCTCCGCATCGGCAATGACGCGGCCGGCCTGGATTTCGGGATAGACGAGCGCAATTCGCCCCGTCGCTATGCCCGCGCCATCATTGTTGAGGCCCCGCCGGCCGATCTTTAGGTTGTCGCCGGCGTGCAAATGCTCGGCAAAACGCTCCGGTACCTCTAAACGGAGTAGATATTCGTTGGCAGCGATCGTCGCGATACTCTCGCCCGCCATCACGACGCTTCCGTCTGTCACCGGGACGCGCAAGATGCGGCCGCTCGCCGGTGCGAGAACTTCGCCTTCTTCAGCTTGCTTCAAGATGACATCTCGCTCGGAACGCGCGGCCGCAAGGTCGTTAGTCGCCACGTCGAATGCCGTTTGTGCCTGATCGAGCCGAGCCTGCGGTGCGACACCGCGCTTGGCCAGCTCCTCGGTCCGGTCCAGTTCGGATTTGGCGGTCACAAGACGCGAGGTGAGCGCAACGATCTGGGATTCCGAGGCCTTGAGACGAAGCGCGATCTTGGGATCGACGACCGTGCCGAGAACCTGGCCGGCTTGAACGGATGCTCCCTCGGTCACTGCAATCGTGGCGACCGTACCGGGCGTACGAACCCGAGCCTCGATGACCTTCTTGCTGCGAACGGTCGCAATCACCGCTTTCAGATCGTCGATCTGATCCTGCTGCACAGTATAGGCAGTGTTCGCCGGACCGGCAGAACGACCGGCTTCTTCACCCAAGACTCGGACCGGCATACTGACGAGGAGGAGGAGAAGCCAGATTTTCTGAAAACCTGAGTGTATCGGCGACATCGCTGGAGCTCCGGAGCATAGGACAGGTCACATCCGCACGAAGTAACGTGCGCCCGCCGCCGGGTTTTGGAAGGTTGACAAGGATTGGTGCGGATAAGCGTTAGGACGGCTTGCGAGAGCAGGTATTCATCCCGATCAGGCTATAGGCCGGGCAAACTCCCATCAGTCCGGTCAGCAGAGGCACCAGCCCGAAGAGGCCCCATGGGGTTTGAGGACCGACGAAAACGAGGCTCAGCAGCCCCAACCCAACGACAATTCGCAGCGTGCGATCAATAGATCCGACATTTGTCGACATCTCCAGCCTCCATGGTCTGATGTGTGCCGTCGATAGCACCCGCGGCTCCCGGCGTCGGTAACTAGAGTCACAGTTCCCATCAGGATAGAGAAAACAATCGCTTAAGTTGATTGGCGTCCACGATGTCGATCGCACCGCGGGAAGTGGAGATCGCGCCGCGGCGCTGGAACTCGTTTAATTGCCGACTAATCACTTCGCGCGCGGTCCCCAACTCTGCTGCAAGTTGTTGGTGGGTGATATCGACATGTCCCCTTGCGCCGCCGAGTTCGAGCAACCGCTGAGCAAGCCGAACTTCAATTCTGGAAAACGCGACATCCTCGATCACACGCAGCAAGTTTGTAATGCGCACACTGAACGCGGTGAACACAAAACGGCGGAAGGCCTCAGACCGTGCAATCAGGTCGTCGAATGTCCGGCGCGGAATGGCGACGGCTTTTGCGTCAGTTTCGGCAACTCCTTCTGCGTGGTACTCTTCATAACCCATGAGGCATGCGGTCGTCAGGGCGCAGCTTTCTCCGGCCGATACGCGGTAAAGTACGATTTCCCGTCCAGAATCTGAAATTTGTTGGACCCGCACCACGCCGTCCAGCAACAAGAGATAAGCCTCTGGCACTCTGCCGGGTCCGAAAATTTGTGTTCCCGCCGGGAGATCGACGACTTCGCCCGTGTCAGCAAGTGACTTGAGAAGCTCAGGGCTGAGCTTTTGCAGTCCAGGAAATGCGGCGATCCAGTTGGTTGATTTCATTGTTGTCCAAATTGACTTTGGTAGCGACAAGACAACTATCGCCCCGCGTGCGCAAGTGCATACTTTGGACTTAGGTCGGGCCGCATGAACGCGCGTTGGAACGCGCGGCTATATGATTTTCTGAATGGCGAGGACGCCACCGGACAACGTTTTGGCAGAGAAACCATTCTGCAAAAGGATTCGCGTAGCGATATATGCTCGCTGGCCGGAACGGCAGATGACAGCGATCTCGCGATCCCGTGGCAACTCGGACAAGCGCGCACGAAGTTGCTTTAGTGGAATTTGGATTGCATCAGGCACAGCGTAAGCTTCGATCTCGACGGGTTCGCGAACGTCGAGAAGGAGGCTTGTATTGCCTGCGCTCCAGTGCGCGACTGGCATGTCGTGGCGCAGCACATTGGCGGCGATCATTCCGGCAAAGTTAGCAGCATCCTTTGCGCTGCCGAATTGGGGCGCATAGCAGAGTTCAGCTTCCTCAAGATCATAGACCGTGCCGCCCTTTTGGATGAGGGTGGAGATGACATCAATGCGCCGGTCAACGCCTGCCTCACCGAAGGCCTGAGCGCCAAGAATGCGGCCGTCGGCTTTGGCGAAGATAAGCTTCATGGCGATGGTCTTGGCACCAGGGTAATAACGGGCGTGGTGATTGGGGTAGAGGTAGATCATCTCGAAGTCATCTCGGCCGAGGCGAAGCAGCGTCTTCTCGCTGGCGCCGGTCCAGGCGACCGTGGTGCCGAATAGGCCGATAATGGCAGTGCCTTGCACGCCGCGAAAACGTGACGGGCGGCCCAAGATCGCGTCGGCGGCGATGCGGCCCTGGCGATTGGCCGGACCAGCGAGCGCCAACAGGGTATCTGTGCCGGTGACAACGTCGCGAACTTCGACTGCGTCGCCCACAGCGTAGATGTCAGGATTGTTCGTGCGCATTTGCGCATCGACCTTGATACCGCCGCGCTCACCCAATGTGAGACCCGCGGACTTGGCCAACTCGGTGTCGGGGCGGACGCCGAGCGCGAGTATGACGACATTGGCCGTATATGTTGTGCCGGATTTGGTTTGCACGGCAATCTCGCCGGCGGCCCGTTCGGCAAAGCCAGTAACAGCCTCGCCGAGTGCTATGGTGACGCCGTTACGACGCAGAACGTCCTCCACCGCGCGGGCTTGCTCGACATCGAGCGGCGCCAGGATTTGATCCCCAAGTTCCAGCAAAGCGATGTCGAAGCCCTGGTGGACCAGATTTTCAACCATCTCCAGGCCAATGAACCCGCCGCCGACCACGACGGCGCGCTTACCCTTTGAATTGGTGGCCATCCAAGCGCGGATCGCGCGGGCATCCGGGACAGTGCGAACATGGAAAATACCCGGATGATCGATGCCCGGAATCGGCGGCTTGATGGAAACTGCACCGGGAGAGAGTACGAGTTTGTCGTAGCTTTCCAACTTTATCGCCCCCGTCGCGACGTCGCGCAGGGCTACCGTCTTCCCTTTCGCGTCGATGGAGACAGCTTCCGTATTTGTTCGTACCTCGATGGCGAACTGGTCACGGAACAACTGCGGATTGGCAATGAGCAGGCTCGCTTCGTCTTCAATGATACCCCCGACATGGTATGGCAGGCCGCAATTCGCGTAAGACACATACGGTCCGCGCTCGACCATGATGATTTCGGCGTTCTCGTCGATCCGGCGCAGCCGGGCAGCACACGATGCTCCGCCCGCGACGCCACCAATTATCATCACCTTCATTCGAGCGTCCTTCTTGTTGGTCTTCGAGATTACTTGTGCGCTCAAGGCGCCAACTTTTCAGGAACTAACGTCACAGATCGCGCAAAATCGCGATTGGCGCCCGCCCAACCCACCCGCAAACCGGGTCAGCGCGGAGCCAAGTTTAAATCGGTTGAAGGTGCCACTGTTGCGAAGGATCAATGCCAGAAGGATCGATAGGTCATACAATTTGCTTTTGGCTAATGACGGAGGCTGTCGTGTCGGAGAATTGGGTTCGGATCATTGTCACTGGGCTGACCATGATGGCCCTTAGCTCAGCCCAGGCGCAACAAGGACCGGTGGCAACTGCCTGCAGTGTCGAGATTTCAAAGTTCTGTGCGGATAAGAAGCACGGACAGGGCGAGGTTCGCGCTTGTTTGGAACTCAATAAAGACAAAGTGTCGCCGGAATGCAAAGCTGCGCTTGATACGACTGGACCAGGAAAAGGGAAAGGCACGATGCCTTCGCCGTAATCAGCAGTATTCCAATCGCAGAATGTGAGCGCTGCTAAGCTGCTAATAGCTATTTGGGAGTGACCGACTATCTCCGATGCAATTCCGCTAGTGGCCCGAGCAGACGCCGGCTGTGAGGCAGCTTGGGTCGGCATCTAAACCCGAGCGGACACCATCACCCGGCAGGCTATTTTGCTGGCGGCTCCGACATCGCAGAGTTCGCGCACACGGTCGGCGCGACCCGGCTGAGGCCAATAAAGACTAAAATATTGAAACAAATCAATTTATAAGCGTTCTCCGCATCATTTTTCGTTGCGGGTATGTGTTCGTGCGTTAAACGCTTTTGAGGCGTGCAGCTTCTGTGATCGCCCTGGCGAACACAGCCATTTTTTGGATCAGTATGACCACGAGAGCGTCGCGTCTAGAAGATATGGCGGATAGCGAACTGCTGAGACTGCGGTTCTGCGACTTGCCGCTACGTCTCAAGGGATCCGTGATCGAGCAGCGGGCCTACTCGGTGTTCGATGAGCTAACGGCGCGCGGCATTCGCTTCCGGCCGACCCTCTGGATCTCCGAACAATGGTACAATCCCGATGAGGTCGTTGGATTCGCCGTCCCATTCTATCTCCTTCATCCGCGACTGATCCGTCTCGAGCGCAAGATGATGCTGGAAGCCGAAGGTGCGTCGCTGGATGAAGCGCTTAGCATCCTAAGGCATGAAACCGGACACGCCGTGGATGAGGCGTTTCAGCTGCGCAAAATGCGCGAATACCGCAAGGTGTTCGGTTCGCCACAACGCGCTTATCCGACGGACTACGTTGCGGATTCGGACAGCCGCGATTTTGTGCAGCATCTAAACGCTTGGTATGCGCAATCGCATCCGGTCGAGGATTTTGCAGAGACATTCGCCGTGTGGCTTCGCTCCGAGAACGGCTGGCGCCGAAAGTACCGCGATTGGCCAGCCTATGAGAAACTGAGCGCGGTCGACACGTGGATGCGCAATCTCCGCGACGTCGAGCCCGAGATAAAGCCGAGGCGGATTGCGAACGAGTTGCGGGATTCCACGCGAACGCTGCGGGAACACTATGATGAAAAGCGCGATTTCTACGCTATCGATGCCGAAGACGAGTTTGATGGCGCGTTGCAGCGGATCTTTGAGGAGAGCGGCAGGGGAAGTCGCGTGCGCGGGCAGATGTCGGCAGCGGCCCTGCTGGCGGAATACAGGACGCGCCTCAGGAGGCGCATAGCGAAACCACTCGGAGTTCCTGCCTACGTCGTCGATCAGGTGTTGCGGCAGCTCGTGCATCGAGCGCGGATATTGAAGCTGAGACAAACGCGGTCAAAGGCGGAAACGGTCAAAAAGGTATCGCGGCTCGTTTCCCGCGCGACCGTTTCGATCATTCGGAACAGCCCGAGACTTCCGCTATGACCAAGATCAGGAGGTCGAAGAAAAAGCTGACGGTCATTCTGCTCGTAGACGAGCGATTGCTACCGACCGGAGACTTGACGGAGTTCAGCGGCAAGGAACGAATGCTCCGGAAAACCGAGTACGATGTCAAGCAAGCCATCGAGTCGCTCGGTCATACCCTCGTTCCGGTCGGGATCTCGAACGATCTCGGGATAATCACCGACGCGCTCGAAGCCCACAAGCCAGATATCGTGTTCAATCTCGCCGAGGAGTTCAACCACGTCGGACATTTCGATCAGCACGTCGTTAGTTTTCTGGAGATGCTTCGGCAGCCCTACACCGGCTGCAATCCTCGTGGCCTCACGATTGCTCGCGACAAGGCCCTGACGAAGAAAATCCTCGCTTACGACGGGATGAAGGTGCCGGAGTTCGCCATATTCCCGATGGGGCGCACCACGAAGCGCCCTAGCACATTGGGGTTTCCGCTTTTCGTCAAATCGCTGACGGAAGAGGGCTCAATCGGCATATCGGGTGCTTCGATCGTGCGCGACGACGTCAAATTGATGGAGCGGGTGGAGTTCATACATCGCACCGCGAGTTCGGCGGCTCTCGCCGAGGAATACATCGATGGTCGTGAAATCTACGTCAGCATCATGGGCAATGAACGCGTCACCGTGCTGCCTCCATGGGAGTTCTTCGTCGAGAATAGACCTGCGGGATCACCCTTGATCGCGACAGGTCGAGGTAAGTGGGATCCAGACTATCAGGATCAGGCCGGCGTGATGACGGGGCCTGCCGAAATCAGCGAAAAGCTCGCAGCAAAACTGCAGAGGCTGTCACGCGACATTTACCGGCTGCTTGGCCTTAGCGGCTATGCCCGATTGGATTTCCGCGTCACGTCCGACGAGGAAGCTTACCTTCTCGAAGCCAACCCCAATCCACAGATAGCCTCGGACGAGGACTTCGCAAGCGCGGCGGAGGCCGCGGGCATCGAATACCCGGAGCTAATCGAACGGCTAATTCGTTTTGGAATTGGCTACGACCCCGAGCGAATGATCATGTAACACTTGGCATCAACTTCAGCCGCTTCTGGCCCCGAGCAAACGCCGGGTGTGAGGCAACTTGGGTCGGCATCTGAGCCACAAGAGAAGCTGCAACTCTTGGGGTTGTGCACCGCCGCCGCCGCGACTGCTTTCGATTGCAGCGTCAAAGTGTAGTGCTGGACAATGGGCATCGGAAGTAGCCGGTCGGGAATTCTGACCGTCCCGCTTAGCTTCCAAAACACGGCAACCCGAAACGATTTCCGAATTCCTAACCGCGCAGTCCAAGCCTTATCTGCTTTTCGATCTCGAAAAGTGCGCAGAAAAGCTGCACCGATGACGACGATCAAGTTGCCGTCCAATGCGGGACGGGCCGTGTGCCAGCACTGCGCTCGAAAAATAAGATCGCACTTTAACTATTCGGATGTTGTCTTTCCTGCAATCTGCAGAATGCGCTGCTTCTTTCGGATGCGACTCGCATCCAGCAACATTTGTCCTGCCCAACGGTACACGTTCCGCGACCGAACTTGTTCGCGCATCAATATCATCCGCTCGCGTTGTTCGGACTCCGGCATCGTTAAGGCTTGGAGCAGCGCCTCGCCCAGGCTCTGCGCGTCATAGGGATTTATGATGACCGCTTCGGACAGTTCTCGCGACGCTCCGGCAAAGCTCGATAGAAGAAGCACTCCCATCTCGTCATCTCGGGCCGCCACAAACTCTTTCGCGACCAAGTTCATGCCATCGTGCAGGCTGGAGACGATACACGCATCCGCTGCGCGGAAGAGTTCGAAGACTTCTCTGGGCTCGTGGTGCCGGATCGCCAAAATGATCGGCTTCTGATCGACTGTAGCGTATTTATTGTTGATCTCGTCGGCCAGCGCAATCGCTTCTTCTTGTAGTCCGCGATAGGCCGGTAGCTTGCTCCGTGTCGGCGCAGCCGCCTGTACGAGAGTAAAGCGACCAACCCATTCCGGATGCGCAGTCAAAAGGCTGTCGACGCCGCGCAGTCGGTCGAGAACGCCTTTGGTATAGTCGAACCGCTCGATACCCACAGCGATCTTACAGTCCTCTGAGAGGCCGAGCCGTCTGCGCACGTTAGCTCGGCACTGTGCAATCGGAGGCTGGTCCTTGAGACCGGCGGGCGGCCACTCGATCGAGATCGGATAGGGCCTAACGAACGTCTCGTGTCCACCTAAAACAACGGCTTCATGTTCCCGATCGATCCGGCTCTCGACGAAGCGATCGACTGTTTCCAGAAAGTTGTTGCAGTGAAACTGCGTGTGGAATCCGATAATCGTACTGCCGAGCAGACCGTGAATGAGTTCTTCCTTCCAAGGGAAGATGCCGAACGTCTCCGAGTTGGGCCAGGGGATATGCCAGAACGCGATGATTGTCGCGTTTGGCAGCCGTTCCCGTATCATGCGTGGCAGCAGTGCGAAGTGGTAGTCCTGCACCAACACGATAGGCGAAGCCGTACGAGCTTCCCGCACAACGGCATCGGCGAAACGCTCATTGATTGTCCGGTATGTCTGCCAGTCCGACGTACGGAATGTGGGGCGCGTAAAGGCAATATGACACAATGGCCAAAGCCCTTCGTTCGCAAGTCCGTAGTAGTACCCGTCTTGTTCCGCTTCTGTAATCCAGATCCGTCGGAGGGTGTACTCCGGCCTGTCCGGTGGCACTGCGATCCGGTCGTTTTTGTCGACGGTATCACGGTCCGCCGATCCGCTGCCGTGCGCGATCCAAGTTCCACGGCAAGCGCGCATGATCGGCTCGACAGCCGACACGAGTCCGCTTGCTGGTGTTTGTAGTTCTATGCCGTCAGTTCCGAGGTTGTGGATGTATGGTTCCCGGTTCGCAACGACGATAACTTCGACACCTGGAAGCTCCGCCTCCATGATCGTGCGCAGCGTGTTCTTTGTTCCACTCCACTGTTTCAGTGTCGACAGCGGCTCGTCCTGCTTTGAGCTGACGTAAAATAAGCTGCAGCTCCCGATCTAAAACACCTCCGCTTCCTGCAGTTCGATCGCCCCATCAGTTCGCGTTACATTGAAGACTGCGCGTCGGAATGACTGAATCCAGCGACGGGTCAAGAACAGCACAAGGGAAAGCGCGGTCGCCCCGCTGAGCAGAACGATCCTCGCCAAGAAGAATGGAGACGAAGTTGCGCGCCTCGATGCCTCTGCGTTCGGAAAATGTGAGATCGTGTACGATGACAAAATGCCCAGTAGATCTCGCGCGTCGAGAGCGGGAACGAAGCAATCAGCATGTCGCGCCCGTTTGCGCGAAGGGAAGAGAAAGATTTCGGTGGCGCCTCGCGCTATCGCCTCGCACGGACAGCGAGGCGGGCATTAACTTCGACGAAATGGCCCGTTCGTCGTCCTGCTTTGCAGAAGGCGACGGCTACGACACGTGAATCGGCGGCGACGCTCTCGAATAATGCCTCGATACGCTCGACTTCGCCTGCTGCGAGCATCGCGACGAGCGGGTCCTGGATGGCACTGAAGACAAGTCGCGGATCGCGATTCGACGTCGCGACGCGACCAATCGCTGACCATTGTTGTCATAAGTGGCGCGAGCAGAATGGCGGCCAAAAGAACAACAATAGCACCGATCGATATATAGCGGGCGATCGATCGTGGGCGTGACGAATCAACCGCGGTGCTCCGCAGCGATCGCACTCATCCGCTGAAAGGCATGCGGAGTAGTATGAATGCTGATCCTGGCGTTCTTCATCGTGCGTGCATGCTGGGCAGATCGAATCGACAGGTCAATACGTAATATTGCACTCCCGTGTGCGTAATGCCAGGATGTTGCCGATTTCGAATTTCGCACCTACAGTGAGCTTTAGAAGGCTCCGCGGGACTCCAAGAACGACTGTTACGCTCGCCTCTTCGCCAAATTTCTTCTATCTACGCAGCGCGAGAATGAAGCCACAAGCGATGACGTCAAACGTAATGCCGTCCTCGCTCGCCTTGATTCGGTTGCTCTCTTTCTCGACATCGACGGCACGCTCTCAGATATTGCACCTTCGCCCGACACGGCGTTTGTCGACGAGGCTACCCTGCAGGCCGTCCAGCGTCTGAAGAACGAACTCGGTGGTGCGCCTAGCAATCATCTCCGGTCAGGCAGCTGACCGACATCGACCGGTTGATCGGCATCTCCGGGCTCAATGCAGCCGGTAGTCACGGCGCGGAACTTCGGAGCGCTGGATGTCGCCTCGATGCTGGTTTTGCGCCTATGAATCGACATTAAAGCTGCCGAGAACATAATCCTAAGCGATTTACTGATGCACCGGGCCTTCTTATCGAAAGCAAGCCCTTTTCTGTCGCTATCCACTATCGGGCCAACCCTGCTCTAGCTGGTACGATAACGGGACTGGTCGACAGTGTTGTGCGCGAGGATGACCGTCTGAGAAAAGTGACGGGAAAGATGATTGTGGAAATCGTGCCGACCGAGGTGAACAAGGGCACAGCCATAACGAACTTCATGTCCCGCGAACCTTTTGCTGGGCGGATACCTGTTTTTGCCGGTGACGATGTCACGGACGAGGACGGCTTCGAAACCGTGAACGCGCTCGACGGAGTGTCGATCAAAATCGGGGTCGGCCCCTCGTGTGCGCGATACCGCTTCGAGGACGCTACTCAATTTCGACAATGGCTCGTGCGGCTCGGTTCGGCCGGGCGTTCGACAGGGTGAGGTGAGACCTTGGATCTGGCTTTGGTAGGCAACTGTAATATTGCCGCCCTGATAGATCGCAACGCGCGCATCGTTTGGTATTGCCTCCCCCGCTTCGACGGCGACCCAGTTTTTCACCGGCTGTTGGGCGCGCCGCAAGGCCGTCCGACGGATGGCGTATTCTCGATCGAGATGGAGGGATTGCACGAGGC
Organism: uncultured Alphaproteobacteria bacterium; assembly: GCA_963742405.1. Taxonomy (GTDB): domain Bacteria; phylum Pseudomonadota; class Alphaproteobacteria; order Rhizobiales; family Hyphomicrobiaceae; genus JAGVSR01. Next base: position 255,867 of record CAVUMB010000006.1, on the reverse strand, counting down.
CGAACAGTCATACATCGAGAACACCGCCATCGTCCGGACCGTTCTGAAAGGGCCGAGTGGAGCCGTCGAGATCATCGACTTCGCCCCGCGATACGAATCCCGAGGCCGTGCCTATCGACCCCAGACTTTGGTGCGTCGAATACGACCTCTCTCAGGAACACCTCGCATATCAATTTTGGTCCACCCAAGTTTCGAATATGGAGCGCTGAACCCCGACATCACTTACGGTTCCAATCACATTCGCTATGTAGGCCCTCGCTTCACGATGCGGCTCACCACGGATGCTCCGATAGATTACATTCTTGGCGGCACGACGTTTAACTTGCACGAGCCGGTGAACCTTGTGCTGGGGCCCGATGAATCCCTTACGGACTCAGTCAGTGCGTTTGCCCGGTTCGAATTCGAGCAGACAGAATTCTACTGGCGTGGTTGGGTCCATCGCTTGGCAATTCCATTCGAGTGGCAAGAGGCCGTTATTCGCGCCGCCATCACGCTGAAACTTTGTACCTACGAACCAACCGGCGCCATCGTTGCCGCGATCACAACGAGTATTCCGGAAGCGCCCTATACGCAGCGGAACTGGGATTATCGCTTTTGTTGGATTCGAGACGCGTATTTCGTTGTCAGGGCGTTGAATAGTCTGTCGGCCGTGCGGACGATGGAAAATTATTTCCGCTGGTTGATGAATGTCGTTGCCACCACCAACGGCGGACATATCCAGCCGGTCTATGGTGTCGGTTTAGAGAGCGATCTGACCGAACACATTGTGTCGACGCTTCCCGGCTATCGTGGCATGGGCCCAGTTCGCAGAGGCAATCAGGCATTCGAGCATCTTCAGCATGATTCCTATGGCAACGTAGTCTTGGGTGCGGCCCAGGCCTTCCTTGATCGCAGATTGCTAAGCCAGCCAGGCGTAAGCGAATTCGAGCTGCTGGAGCGTGCGGGATCGCAATCAATCGAACTCTATGACAAGCCAGACGCCGGCATGTGGGAACTTCGCTTCAGCGCCAAGATTCATACCACATCCAGTCTCATGTGCTGGGCGGCATGCGATCGTCTCGCGCGAATTGCCCATAGTATCGGCCTTCCCGAACGCTATGCGTATTGGCGAGAGAAATCCGAAACGATAAAGGCAGTCATTCTGCAGCGCGCGTGGTCTGAAAAACGCCAGTCATTCGTAGAGTGCTTTGAAGGTCAAACGCTCGATGCAGGCGTTCTACTTATGGCCGAGGTCGGCTTCATAAACCCGCACGACCCTCGCTTTGTTTCCACGCTGTCACTCATCGAAAGAACACTCGGCCGTGGGGCGTTCATGATGCGATATGAGGCCCCGGATGACTTCGGTATGCCTGACACCGCATTTAACGTGTGTGCGTTCTGGCGGGTCACCGCATTGGCGCGTTCAGGGCGTCACGAGGATGCCCGTGCGATATTCGAGACGCTGCTGGCGAGCCGCAACCATGTAGGCCTGATGTCTGAAGATATTAAGCCAGACACAGGTGAGCAGTGGGGCAACTTCCCGCAAACTTACTCGATGGTTGGTATCATCAATGCGGCCCGGTTGTTGTCGACCTCTTGGGATCTCGAAATATGACGGGGTGGCGGATCGTCTGCGATGTCGGCGGCACAAATGTTCGCATCGCACGCTCCGATGGGCTTCGACAATTCAGCCATTTGACCGTGGAGCCCACCGAACGCTGCCGCTCGCTGCCGGAAGCAATACGTCACTATTGGCGCCAGTTTGAAGATTGCAACTTTCTGGAGTGCGCTTTGATCGCTGCGGCCGGGCCGGTGGAGACGGGACGCATCACTCTCACGAACGGTCGGTTGACGATCGAGCGAGATGCAGTTAGCGCCGCCATATCCGGAAGACCAGTCGTACTGCTGAACGATCTCGAAGCAACAGCGTACGCTATTCCCTTGCTGACAGCTCACGATCTCTTGCCCGTTGTTACGGTCTCAAATCCTACCGCCGGACCTCGCCTCGTGGTGAACGTCGGGACAGGATTCGGCGCTGCTCTCTTAATTCAGACAGCCACGGGTTGCCTGTCGGTCGCCACCGAAGCCGGTCACATGACCTTAGGAGTTCTCAATCAAGCTGGCGCTTTCGACTTCCGGGCATCGAGTGAAATTTCTATCGAAGACAGGCTTTCTGGCCTCGCTCTAAGCCGCGAACGAGATGAGTCCCTCGGAAAAGGTCGGTTTTCTTTAAGCTTTGGCGAACTGTTCGGTGCTGTCTGCGGCAACATCGTATTGGCGACTGGTGCCTGGGGCGGGGTGTATCTCTGTGGAAGCGTGGCATCAGCCTGGTGCCGCATGGCAGAGTTTACACCTTTTACTGAGGCTTTCCGGATGAAGGGCCGGATGTTGCCGAGAATGAGTCGTGTCCCGGTCACGGAAATCGTCTGTCCTCATCCTGCACTTATGGGCCTGACCAAAATCCGACCAACCTGATAGCGGATACAAATAGGCTGTCATTCTTTGATTATTGATCTCGATTACTCGATCATCGCAGTTGAGCATTGCTGTTTGAATTGCGTCAGTCGCAATAATGGAGCGGTGCGATACGGCAACGGCCTCCTTCAGAACGTCGACCAAGCTTGCTTGCGTCGCGACGACGTTAGTCGTGCTTCCTTTTTCGACGAAGTCCAGTCGAAGTCCGTGAAAAAAATCGATGAGGTATGCAAGATTATTCGGCTTTGTCGACCGCTTTATCCCCGACAGCAGCCAATCCGCTGAGGCCCGCTAAGGGCCAGAAGCAGTCGATGCATCTGTGATAGCCCTCGCCCCTTCTCTCGGCTGGCGCTAGCTCTCCTTCACGATATTGACCCATATCAATACCTGTATCGCCGCTTCGAATGTAGTTGAAAGCATCCAAACCTGGCTGCGATACGTGTCGAGAGGAAAACTATGGCGGACAATATCATCGTGGCTGTATTCAACAGCGTCTCTCCCGCTTACGAAACGGCTAAAGCAATAATGGACCTCAAAGACACCCGTGGTTCAGGGTTCAAATTGAAGTCGGGTATCATTGTAAGCAAGGACGCGCGAGGGGACATCTCAGTTCTTGAGTCCGACTCCCATCCTTTTCGAGGAATGAAGGTTGGCGCTGTCGTAGGTGGGCTAATCGGATTAATCGGAGGCGCACCGATCGCGGCGATCGGAGCGCTCCTCGGATCCACCATGGGGGCGATCGGCGCCGCCGGTACGGCCATCCTCACATCTGCCACCGTGACTTCTATTAAGAAGGCGATGCACCCGGGAACGGTCGCTATCATCGTTGAAGCAGAGGAGGATAATCCTAAGGCGGTCGATGATATCGTGGCTAACCAAGGGGGGTGCGTTTATCGCCAAGCTGCGCGAGGACCCATCGCGTGAAATCTAGCCCGACCGGCTCTGAAAGCTGCTTCATCCGTCAATTCCACGTTGCTTGACATCTCAAGCGGACATAGGTGCGTTGTCAGCTAAGGGCCAACAACGGTCGATGATTCCTCTCCTCTCTGCCCGTCGACTTGCCGTTTCTGTTTATGTCAGACGTCGCAATTGCATTGCGCGCGTCGAACGCCATTGCCGTGGTACTGCTGTTTTGGTGGGGACTGAACTCGGCAAGCACATGAAGTCGAGGCCGTACTGGGTCACCGGACTGAACGTTGCCTGTTGGGCGCACTCTCGTGGCCATCACCATCGCTCTGGGAGGATAACCTTTCTCACGGACTCGCCCGCACGCAGTCACGAATGGCCCCCAGGCGATCGGGGCTGAATACTAGATCGAGAGGGCTTGATGGATACCGGTACCAAACTCAGCGATCTCGACCTGCGGCGCTGGATTCCCGCCCTGAATTGGTTGCGGACTTACGACACGTCCTGGCTGCGCGGAGACCTGATCGCCGGTCTCACGCTTGCGGCATACCTTCTTCCAGCCGGTCTCGGGGATGCCTCGCTCGCCAATCTGCCGCCGCAGGCGGGATTGTATGCCTGCCTTTTCTCGGGGCTCGTGTTCTGGCTGTTCTGCAGTTCCCGCCACACAGCCATTACGGTGACGTCCGCGATTTCATTGCTGGTCGGTGCGTCGCTGTCCGATATCGCCGGCGGCGACGCATCCCGGTTCGGAGCGCTTGCTGCGGGCACCGCCATTCTCGTAGCCATCATTGCCTTCATCGCGTGGGCCGTTCGTGCCGGCGCCATTGTCAATTTCATTTCCGAAAGCGTGATGGTGGGCTTCAAATGCGGCGTGGCGCTCTACTTGGCCAGTACGCAGCTCCCGAAGCTCTTCGGCATCCATGGGGCACATGGAGACTTCTGGGAGAACAGCGGCAATTTCATCAAGCATCTCGGTGACACGAACTCAGCCTCCCTCGGTGTCGGGCTTGCGGCACTGGGGGCGCTCGTACTGGGCAAGGTCATCCTCCCCAACAAGCCCATTGCACTTTTTGTGGTGGTGGGTGGGATCGTAGCCTCGGCATTGCTCGGCCTTGATGCAAAGGGCGTCAAGCTGCTGGGTGAAGTGCCCCAAGGCTTGCCGGCGATAGGCTTGCCGCAAGTCTACTGGTCGGACTTTAACGCCCTCCTGCCTCTGGCCTTCGCCTGCTTCCTGCTCGCCGCAGTCGAAACGGCTGCCATCGGCCGCACGTTCGCTGCGAAGCATGGCGGTCGGCTCGACGCCAATCAGGAGTTCCTGGCGCTCGCCGCCTCCAATCTGACCGCGGGATTGGGGCGCGGCTTCCCCGTCAGCGGCGGCATGTCCCAGTCACTGGTCAACGAAGGCAGCGGCGCTCGCACGCCCCTGTCGGGCGCGTTCTCTGCCTTGTTCATTCTGTTGGTCATCCTCTTCCTGTCGGATCAGCTGAGCGCTCTACCGCAGCCGGTTCTGGCGGCCGTCGTCCTGATGGCCGTCGCTGGCCTTTTCCAGGCCGAGGCTCTGCGGCACCTCTGGCGTGCCAGCCGCCCGGACTTTGTGGTGGCGATGTCGTCGCTGATCGGCGTGCTAGGGTCCGGCTTGCTGCGCGGCGTCATGATTGGCGCCATCATTTCTCTTGTGCAGCTCATGTACCGCACCTCTCAGCCACACGTGGCGGTGCTCGGTCGTATCCCAGGCACACTCCGCTTTTCCGATATGGAGCGGCATACGGATAACGAGGCGATCCCTGGCGCTTTGATCGTCCGGCCTGAAGCCAGCCTGATCTACTTCAATATCGACCACGTCTGCGACACCATCCTCACTCGGGTACGCGGGGAGACCAGCAAACCCGGGCTCGTCGTGCTCGATCTGTCGGCCGCACCCTATGTGGATCTGCAGAGCGCCCATTCGCTGGCCGGAATGGCCGACGAACTCCGAACTCTTGGCGTCCGACTACAGGTCGTCGAAGCGCGCTCGGGCGTTCGTGACCGTTTGAACAGCGAAGGTCTGGAAGAGCGGATCGGGAGGGCTAATCGGTTTGTCACCGTCGCTAATGCACTCGACGAATTCGAGCGGTCCCAATCGAAGACTCCGAAGCCCGATGTCGCCGCCCCGTGAACAGTCCGCGTCAACTGCTCCAAGCTATCATGCAGAAGCTTCCGAGCCCTGCGCTCGCGGTCATCGCATTCGATATTCAAATTGGCAAAGCATTCATGCCGTGTACGGCTGCTGACAAAATCACGGCCTTGCACCGTAAACGTCGGAAGATCGTCCGACCTGCAAATGCCATCGTAACGAACTCTTCTGACGCTTCTGTGCAACGTGTAAGGGAGAAAGCGATGCTGCGCCAGTTCCTGTTCGGTGGCTCCATCAGCATTTGCAATATCGTCATTCACGCTCTCATCATGACCGCGGTTGTTCGCGCCTCTCAGGCGGCAGCTACAAAGGCCGCGACACGGCCCGATCTGGTACTCATCGCCGTGATGGCGGCGACAGTTTCCGTTTTAATGGTGGCCCACACGGGCGAGATCATTATGTGGTCTCTGGCCTACGGTCTGGTCGACGCCGTCCCCGACAGCACGGATCACCTGTACTTCGCGTTCGTGAATTACACGACACTCGGATATGGAGACATTGTTCCGGTGGAGAGGTGGCGGCTTCTCGGGCCCATGACAGCCATGAATGGAGTTCTTCTGTTCGGTTGGTCGACCGCCGTTATTTTCGAAGTCTTGCGGAAGACCATGGCCCGAAAGGCGTCTGCGGACGACATCGATCCGATCAGGTAGACTTGGGGCCAATAGGACTGGGTGTTCATGAGCCTGCTGTTCCAGGGAGCGCGACGTCAGCCCCACTTCAGGAACATACCGACATCGCCCGGCATTCCGCCGGGGAAACTAATGATCTCGCAATGGAGTTTGTAGCCGAGCGGCTTCAATTCGCGGTCGAAGAATTCATAGGCGCGTTTGGCGAATCCTTCGAGCGTGTCCGGCCAGTTCGGATCGAGATTGTTGATCCTGCGTCCGCCATCGTTGCAGTAAGTGGCTGGGAAGGTAATGACTTGGAGCTGCGTCAGGCCCTGCTCAGCGGCGCGGCGCACAGCTTGGTTCACCCGGTCGCGAACTTCCGGATGAAGCTGTTGGGACATAAAAGTGTCTTGCAGTTCTTTCTTCTGCTTAGCCTTTTTATCGCGCTCCTTACGGTCTTCATCAACCTTGGCGTCGTCGGCCGCGCTGGCAATCAAATGCAATTCGTCGGGTCGAAGAATACCGGACATGGGTTCTGTCTCCTCATGGGTTGTGACCGCATTATTTAACCGCTTACAAGTGACGCCGTGACCGATGCCAATGCGGTAAGAAAACACATCGAGGACGATGGCGTCGTCCCTCTTAGAAGACCTCCGGAATGAACCGGAAGTTGAAATCGTCGTTGTCTTTCAGCTTTTCTACCGAGCGTTTGGGTGTCCGTCGTCGAATGCATTGAGACAGTTTGCGGCGTGATTGAGCGGAGGACTTCGGCTCATCTGGTTTGAAGTTTAAGCGGCTTTCGATTGCTTCATCAAGCGACGTTGTTTGATGGTATCGCGTTTGATCCTTTCTCGTTGCAACAGGATTGTTTGGCCTCGTCCGAAGTAGACGTCGGCGGGCGTGAGGTTGCTCAGGCTCTCGTGGTAGCGGTCATGATTGTAGTGCTCGACGAAGCGCTCGATGTGGGCCTCGAGATCGCCGGGCAGATAGTAGTTCTCGAGTAGGATCCGGTTCTTGAGCGTCTGATGCCATCGCTCGATCTTGCCCTGGGTCTGCGGATGATGCGGTGCGCCGCGCACATGAACTCATGCCGTTGTCATCGAGCCATTCGGCGAGATTGGCCGAGACGTAGCTCGAGCCGTTGTCGCTTAAGAGGCGCGGCTTGTGCACAACGCGGGCTTGGTCGAGCCTGATGCCGCAAGCGCCAGCTGCAATGTATCGGTCACGTCCTCGGCTTTCATGGTGGCGCACAGCTTCCAAGCGATGATGTAACGCGAGTAGTCGTCGAGGATGGTCGACAGATAGAACCAACCCCATCCAATGACCTTGAGGTAGGTAAAATCGGTCTGCCAGAGTTGATTGATGGCGGTGGTTTTGTCCTTGAACTCGTCAGCCGCTTTGATGACGATGAAGGCCGGGCTTGTGATGAGGTCGTGGGCCTTGAGAAGCCTGTAAACCGTGGCTTCCGAGACGAAGTAGCGCTTCGTATCCGTGAACCGCGTTGCGAGTTCGCGCGGCGACAATGTTGGCTCGTCGAGCGCCATGTCGATGATGCTTGCCCGCACTTCATCTGGAATACGGTTCCACACGCGTGACGGCTTCGGAGCCTTGTCCTCGAGCGCTTCGATGCCACCGGATCGATAGCGATCATACCAGCGATAGAAGGAACCCGGCAGAATGCCGAGTTTGTCAAGCGTGCGCCGCACCGGCAGGTGCGATTGCTCGACGATGCGGATGATCTCGAGCTTTTCAGATGCCGGATATCTCATGCCTCTTCGCCCCCATCCCCGGTCATGCTTTTTTTGAGCAAGCGGAGTTCCAGCGCCTGTTCAGCAACGACTTCCTTCAGCTCTTGAGATTGACGGCGAAGATCTTTGACTTCGGTGCAGGTGGCCGCACGCGATGTGTCGCCGGTGAGACGGCGCTTGCCGGCTTCGAGGAACTCTTTCGACCAGCTGTAGTACAGGCTCTCGGCGATCCCTTCCCGGCGGCAGAGTTCGGCGATGGTGGCGTCGCCGCGCAGCCCGTCTAGGACGATGCGTATTTTCTCCTCAGCCGAATACTGCTTGCAAGTCGCCCGCCGGATATCACGGACAAGCCGCTCGGAAGGTGTCACAGGCGTGCTGGATTTAGGTCTCATGCTCCACTCCTCAGGTGGTTACGATGAGCCCGAAATCCTCCGTTCCTCAAGCCGCTAGTTTTGTCTCACAGGTGTTGATGTCGGACATCGGCTGGAAGAGCGTCTCGGCCGGAGCAACGTTCGACGTCAACGGTGCGCAGACGGCGGTGAATTTTCAGGACGATGGCACCTGCCGACTGTCGTCGATGCGAATGTACAGCAATCAGGCCTCACCACCGCACAGCTTGATCTTGTCTCCAACGCGATGGATCGATCACTGTGCAGCAACCTCAGCACGCGGTTCGTCGTTGTCTCAAAAGATGCGCACGCCGATCTCGTCGTGCATGCCATCATCACGAGCCTCACGCCAACCGATACGACGGCAGCGGGCATATCTGCAGTCACAGGACTGGGCGGCAAAGTCATTTCTGCCGCGAGTGGCGTCCCGCTGCCCATCCCCCGTATCCCTTTCGGCCTAGGCGCCTTGACGATTGAAGCTGAGGCGCGCGATTCATCGGGGCAACAGCGGGCCGCCATCATCTGGGCTCGCGGCGCGGACGCCCTAACCACTGACGCAAGGGTGGCGGAGGAAGGTGACGCGCACACGCTGGCCGCACGCTTTTCTGAAGACTTCGCTAAATTGCTCGTCACTGGCACAGATCCGATGTCCGATCCGACGCCCTCTCTGCCCACCGCACAGGGTATCGGCGAATAATTTGGCGGCCGGGCCAAACATCAAGCTTGCGAGGAGTTCGGACCCGATCCCGGCCTTGGCGATACGCTTGGCAGCAAGATCGGTCTGCCTCCATCCTGGACAGACGATGGACCCAAGCGGCGCTGACCGAAGGCTGCTCAGTCCCGGCCGGCTTTTGACAATGACACGGTCGGAACGCCGAGGATGCCAGATTGATCCAGCACCCTCCCCGAGCGGTCTCCAAGATCACTCGCCCCGTATTTGATGCGCTGCAGCATGAGGATTGCGAGCCGCGCCTGATTGCAGGATGGGCGTCGAGCTGTCCCTGCTCGGCTTTCTCCAGGACGTTGGAGGGTGCCTGATCAATTTGCGGACTTCTCTTCTTCCTGGGAGTGAAATCCTCGACTAACATGGTGGCTTGCGGGCTTACGATCCCGGTCATTCAACCGTTGATCCGTTGAGTAATGCGCAGCGCCTTGTTCCGGCCTGGAGAGTTCACATGCAGCACAAAATACAAGTCACACTCGTAGCAGCCTTGCTTGCGAGTGCCGGTACCGCCTTTGCCGAAATGCCGGCCTCGGTCGGAAAGGGGGAAGGTCAGGTCGATATCGTTGCTTGGCCGGGTTACATCGAGCGCGGCGAAACCGATAAGAACTACGACTGGGTGACCGGTTTTGAAAAGGAAACAGGCTGCAAGGTCAACGTCAAGACGGCGGCCACTTCCGATGAAATGGTGACGCTAATGAACCAGGGCGGCTTCGACCTGGTGACGGCGTCGGGGGATGCGTCCCTGAGGCTGATTGCAGGCAAGAAGGTTCAGCCCATCAACATCGAACTCATTCCGAGTTGGAAGGCCGTTGACGCGCGCCTTCAGAGCGCTCCGTGGCATACGGTTGAGGGCGTGCACTATGGCGTGCCGTTCCAATGGGGGCCGAACGTTCTGGCCTACAATACCAACGTTTTCAAGGAAGCACCGAAAAGCTGGTCGATCGTGTTCGAGGAACAGAATTTGCCCGACGGCAAATCGAACAAGGGTCGCGTGCAGGCGTTCGACGGACCGATCTACATTGCGGACGCGGCCGTCTATCTGATGAAGAAGAAGCCGGAACTCGGCATCAAGAACCCGTACGAACTCAATCCCGAGCAGTATGCGGCCGTGATCGATCTTCTCAAATCGCAGCGCGCCCTGATCGGCCGCTATTGGCATGACGCGATGGTTCAGGTCGACGATTTCAAGAACGAGGGCGTCGTCGCTTCCAGTTCGTGGCCGTTCCAGGTCAATCTTCTGGGGGCCGACAAGAAGCCGATCGCATCGACGATCCCCGATGAAGGTGTGACGGGATGGGCCGATACGACGATGCTGCACTCCGAGGCGAAGCATCCCAACTGCGCCTACAAGTGGCTGGAACATTCGATCAATCCCAAGGCGCAGGGCGATCTTGCCTCGTGGTTCGGATCGGTGCCGTCTGTGCCCGCAGCCTGCAAAGGCAATGCGCTGCTGACCGACGAAGGTTGCACGACGAACGGTTACGGCAATTTCGAGAAGATCTGGTTCTGGCGCACGCCGACGGCGAAGTGCGAGAAGGAGAGCGCCTGCGTCCCCTACTCGCAATGGGCCAAGGACTACATCGCCATCCTCGGAAAATAGACCCAACCAGAAGCGGCCCGGATGTCACCATCCGGGCCGTCTTCGCAACCAGCGTTCGTAATGCCATCAGCTGTCAGTTTCAGAAATGTTTCGCGTGCGTTCGGATCAGTTCGTGCGGTCGATCGGTTGTCGCTTGATATCGAGGAGGGCGAATTCTTTGCCATGCTCGGACCTTCGGGATCGGGCAAGACGACCTGTTTGCGATTGATTGCAGGCTTTGAACAACCCGACGATGGCCATATCGAAATCTTCGGTCAAACGGCCGAGGGAGTGCCGCCCTACAAGCGCTCCGTCAACACTGTCTTCCAGGACTACGCGCTGTTTCCGCATATGAGCGTCGGCGAAAACGTCGCCTATGGCTTGATGATTCGCGGCGTCTCGCGCGCCGAACGGGAAGCCAAGGCGAACGCCGCACTGGCAATGGTGAAGCTCGGCGGATACGACTTGCGGCGGCCGGCGCAACTCTCCGGCGGGCAGCGGCAGCGGGTGGCGCTCGCACGCGCACTGGTCAATGAACCCAAAGTGCTGTTACTCGATGAGCCGCTTGGGGCCCTCGATCTAAAATTGCGCGAGCAGATGCAGGAAGAATTGAAGGCGCTACAGAAGGAACTCGGAATCACGTTCGTGTTTGTCACGCACGATCAGGGCGAGGCGCTGTCGATGGCGAACCGCATTGCCATCTTCAACGAGGGCAAGATCGTGCAGGTCGGCTCGCCGGTGGATATTTACGAGCGACCGCGTTCGCGCTTTGTTGCCGACTTTGTCGGCTCATCGAACGTGCTGCCTCCGAAATTTGCCGCCGCGCATGGTGGCACTGCTTATTGGACCAGCTTGCGGCCCGAGCGGATCGGGGTTTTCGCACCCGGAACATTGGTACCCGCGGTTCAGGCTCATGCGGACGGCATTGTCACGTCCATCAATTATCAGGGATCGGCGACACGGTTCTGCGTTACGGCGGATGGGGCGATGCTGACGGCGGAGACGCCCGCGACGACGGCGCGCTACCGGCAGGGCGACGGCGTCCGGCTGATTTGGCCAAAATCGGCAATGGTCGCGATGGAGGCCGAGGCGTGAGTTATACGGCCACACAAGACAGGTCGGGCGGGGTCCTCGAGGGACTGTCCGATCTATTCCTGGCGCGGCCCAAACTGCTGACGCTTCTTATGTTGCTGCCGCCACTGTTGTGGATCGGCATTGTCTATGTCGGATCGCTGTTTGCCCTGCTGTTGCAGAGCTTCTATTCACTCGACGATTTCTCCGGTGTCGTGGTCCACGAGTTCACGCTGTCCACATACGCGCAGCTGTTTGAAGAAGCCAACATTCAGATCATCCTGCGAACGATGACGATGGCGGCGATCGTGACGATTGCCTGCGCGATCATTGCGTTTCCGATCGCCTACTACGCGGCCCGCTACGCGCGCGGGTGGACCAAAGCATTGTTCTATCTGGCGGTGATGATGCCGCTGTGGTCGAGCTATCTCGTCAAGGTTTATGCGTGGAAGCTTATTCTGGCAAAGGAAGGCATCCTGACGTGGATGGCGCAGGGGCTGCGCCTGCAGTGGGTGATCGACGGACTTCTGGCGATGCCGATCATCGGCGGGCCGTCGCTCTCGTTCAGCTACATCGGCACGTTCCTCGTTTTTGTGTATGTCTGGATCCCCTACATGATCCTGCCGGTGCAGGCCGCGCTCGAACGCGTGCCGGTCAATTACATCGAGGCGTCCGCCGATCTCGGCGCCGACTTCGCGCCAAACTTTTTGGACCATCATCTTCCCGCTGGCGCTGCCGGGGCTTATCGCCGGATCGATCTTCACGTTCTCACTGACGCTCGGCGATTACATCATTCCGCAGATCGTCGGCAATTCGCGTTTGATGATCGGTCAGGCGGTCTACACGCTCCAGGGCACGGCCGGGAATATCCCGCTGGCTGCCGCCTTCACCGTGGTGCCGATGGTGATCATGGGTGTCTATTTGTGGATGGCAAAGCGCATGGGGGCATTCGATGTCCTCTGAACGTGGCGTTGCGCCGCTTGGGCTGAAGATTTCCGCCGTCGCTGGATTGCTCTTCCTGCATTTGCCGTTGGCGCTGATCTTTCTCTATGCCTTCACGACGGAAGAGAGAAGCTTTGCGTTTCCGCCGCCGGGCTACACGACCCAATGGTTCGGCGTCGCGTGGTCGCAACGTCCCGACATTTGGCCGCCGCTCTGGCTTTCGCTCAAGGTCGCTGCCATCGCGACAACTCTGTCGCTGATCCTGGGTACGCTCGCGGGCGCCGCGCTGTCGCGCACGAAATTCTTCGGCCGGGAAACCATATCGCTTCTGTTCGTGCTGCCGATTGCGCTGCCGGGAATTATCACCGGCATTTCGCTACGCTCTGCGTTCGACATCATGGGACTTGATTTCTCGATGTGGACGATCATTCTCGGTCACGCCACGTTCTGCATCGTCGTTGTCTACAATAATGCAATTGCACGTTTCCGGCGTTTGTCCGGCAATCTCGTCGAGGCGTCGATGGATCTGGGCGCGAATGGTTTTCAGACCTTCCGCCACGTCGTGCTGCCGCAGATTGGCACGGCATTGCTCGCGGGTGGTATGTTGGCCTTCGCACTGTCGTTCGACGAAGTCATTGTGACCACCTTCACGGCGGGGCAGCAATCAACTCTACCGATCTGGATGCTGGCGGAACTCATCCGTCCACGGCAGCGGCCGGTGACGAACGTGGTCGCTGTCTTCGTTTTTCTCGTCACCCTCCTTCCGATCCTCGCTGCTTACTTTCTGACACGCGAAGGCGAGCATACGGGCGGATCGTCTAAATAGAAGTTCAAGCGTTTCTGAATTGGAGATTGCCATGCTCGACACCAAAATGCTGATCGGCTCCAACTTCGTCACCGGCAGCGAGGCGCCCGAAGCGGTGATCAATCCCAAGACGGAAGAAACTGTCGTGACATTACCGGACGCATCGCCGGGTCAGGTCGACGAGGCGGTCAATGCCGCCGCAACAGCGTTCCATACGTGGTCGCGCACGACACCGGCCGAACGATCAGCGCTGCTTTTGAAACTTGCCGATGCGATCGATCGCGAAGCCGGGGAGTTTGCAACTCTCGAAGCGCTGAATTGTGGGAAGCCGCGCATTCGCGTGCTGCAAGACGAAATGCCGGCGGTGTCGGATTGTTTCCGCTTCTTTGCGGGTGCGGTTCGCAACATGCATGGTCCGGCGGCGGGTGAGTATCTTGCAGGCCATACGTCCATGATCCGGCGCGATCCGATTGGCGTCGTCGGATCAATCGCACCGTGGAATTATCCGCTCATGATGGCCGCGTGGAAACTTGCACCAGCGCTTGCGGGTGGCAACACCATCGTGTTGAAGCCGTCGGAACTGACGCCGCTGACCGCTCTGAAACTTGCCAAGCTCATAAGCGAGATTTTCCCCGAGGGCGTGGTGAATGTCGTGGTGGGCAAAGGTGCGACCACGGGCAACGCCCTCATCAATCACCCCAAGGTGGCCATGGTCTCGCTGACGGGCAGCATCGGCACTGGCCAGAAGGTGCTTCAGGCCGCCACCGCCACGTTGAAGCGGACGCATCTGGAACTCGGCGGCAAGGCGCCCATCATCGTTTTTGACGATGCCGACATCGGCGCGGTCGTCGAGGGCATTCGCACATTCGGGTTCTATAATGCCGGCCAGGACTGCACGGCCGCCTGTCGCATCTATGCCGGCCGCAAAGTCTACGAAAACCTCGTCGCCGATTTGTCCGCCGCAGTCAGTGGCATCAAATACAATCTCGCCGACGACGATGAGAACGAGATTGGTCCGCTGATCTCGGCGGCGCATCAGGCGCGCGTGCATGGCTTCGTCGAACGGGCCGCCCAACAGAACCACATCACGGTCGCAACCGGCGGAAAATCACCCGGCGGCAAAGGCTTCTTTTTCCAGCCGACGGTTTTGGCCGGCGCGGAGCAGGCGGACGAGGTCGTGCGCAAGGAGGTGTTTGGTCCAGTGGTTTCGATCACCCGCTTTGATGATGTCGATCAGGCCGTTGGTTGGGCCAATGACAGCGACTATGGTCTGGCTTCGTCGGTGTGGACGTCGGACATCGCGAAGGGGATGGCGACGGCTGCCCGACTGCAGTACGGCTGCACGTGGATCAACACGCACTTCATGCTCGTCAGCGAGATGCCGCATGGCGGTCTGAAATGGTCAGGGTACGGCAAGGACCTGTCGATGTACGCGCTTGAGGACTACACCGTCGTTCGGCACGTCATGGTCAAATTGTAGACCCGCATCGGTTCGGCGCCAGTGCTCGAAACCCTGACCGGCCGCAGTTTCGCGGCTGTCATAGGGTTTGGGTGCCCATCGATCAGTCGGATCGGCCCCGTCGACTGATGGCTGCGACCAGCAGTCCAGCGGTGGCTCCCGAGAGGACACCTCTCCCTGGGCCATCGATGAGAACCCCTATTCCGGCACCAATGAGCGCGCCTTGCGCCAATTCCTTGGCGCGACGGACATCCGCGACGGATGTGTCAGACGCTGTCATGCTTGCTACGCCGACCAGCAAGAACGGCCACAGTTTCGGGGGCAGACGGCGTCCGATCATATCAATTCGCTTTTGGCGTGAGACTTTGCTTCTCGAATATCGGCACGGGACACAGCCCGCACTTCGCACCCTGCCTCACTTTGCCGGCAAAGTTTGCGACACCGCGTCATCGATGACACCTGCAAGCAACGCGTTGTTGTCGTCCTTGCAGCCTTCAGCCAGTTCCGCAATGAACTTGTCTTTCAACTTCGACTTTTCTTCGTCGGTCTTTGCAAACTTCGAGATATCGATATCGCGATTGTAAAGGGACACAGCTACCAAGGCGCGCACAACCTTGTCGACGTAGGCATTGTCGCCATTGCTTTCGTCAACGACGCTGCGACACGTGTGATACATCATCGGCAAAGCGTCATCGACATACTTTTCAGCTTCGGCATCGGCGCGAGCTGACACCGAGAAAAACATTGGAACGAGCGCCAGGGTCAAAACGGAAGACAAAGCGGTTTTCATGCGGGGACCTCGAGAACTTCGCTGATTTTCTGATCTTTTGCTGACGCAATCTTTGATGGGCCTAACGTGCGACGGCGCCGATGAGCGCGCCTGCGGCGGCTCCCGTCCGTGCACCGCTACCGCCATCTACCAACGCTCCGACGCCAGCGCCGATGGTGCCGCCGATGACTGCATTTCGCGCCCGGCGTGCTTCCGCGGCCGACGCAAGAAGCGTGATCGCAACGGAGGAGATGATCGCAGCACCCATGAGCGTGCGAATGATCCGAGGATATGATTGGAAAGCCATTTTCGCCTACCCATTTTACTTGGTTGTTTGACCCGGTTTCAGCATGCGCATGACGCAGCTTAGCGGCTCAAAGTGAGGCCCTTGACGCCAACAGCGACGTTGACGCCGGTTTGAACTTGGACGCTCAAGGGCTGTAAGACAATCGAATTGCTCGATCCGCCAATGAGCGCGTTGGCGCCAACACCGACACCGACAGCTGCATTGGCTGCCACGCCTGCATACCGTCCGGCGAGAGCGCCCGTGTCTGGATTATCGGTGGATGAGAGAACGGTCCAGACCATGGTGTTACGGCCCTTGATGCCAAGATCGAGACCGATCCGAGTTATTCGCGCGGTGTAGGGAACCGAAGCTCCGCCTCTCACCCTCTGAAAATCGCACGACATCCGTTGGCTGGAACCGAGAATAAGTCCGACGCTTCCATTGCCCCGGCACGTTAGCGTCCCCGCGACTAACCGAGCGTCCTGAGCAGACACAGCGCCGGCGGTCGCGAACATCAAATAAGAAATTGCAGCAAGTATCCCGACTTGCGATCGAATTGTCATCTGAAACGCCCCACGCTGGAAGTAACCGGTCTTCACTCCGGTCACTATTATTCCACCGGCAGTCGCCGCGCAACTCCGATGTCGCAAAGGGCGAAGTAGCAGAATTACAATCGTCACAAGGTTTAAACGCATCGCGTTTGCCAACCAACATGTTATCTGCCACATCATCGCTTGCATATTGATCATTTTTACGCGCACGGCTTCGCACATGCGCAATTCGAGCGACAGTGCAATAAGAGTGGTGACGCATGGCGGGGCGCCGATTGCTTGGCTTGCAATATTCGATGGCGCTTGTGTTGTTCACCCTGGCGGGCTGCGCATCGCCGCCGCGCCTGCCGCCTCTGCCTTTAGCACTGGCATCCGAGACAAACCCCTTCGATATTCCGAACGCACGCTATTATCCCGACACTGACGGAAAGCGACTGGAGGCCCTTGGCAGAGTTTCGATTGAGAAGGAACGGCGGGCGATCGGGACTAAATCGTCAACCCAGGACCTTCCCACGGCCAACTTCCTCGCCATTTCAGGCGGCGGTGACAACGGGGCGTTCGGAGCGGGCTTGCTCTGTGGCTGGAGCAAGCGAGGCGATAGACCCAATTTCAAACTGGTGACAGGTGTAAGTACCGGCGCTCTATCGGCGCCGTTTGTATTTCTTGGACCGGAATACGACTTCGCATTGTCGCAAGTCTATACGACAATCGAGGCGTCAGACGTTTTTGAACCCCGCAAGGTTCTGGTGGCTGCAGTCAGCGCCGATGCTTTGACCGATAGTGCACCGTTGCGCAACATGATCTCGCGCTTCGTCGATCGACAAATGATGACACGAATTGCAGAAGAGTATGGCAAGGGCCGGCTCCTTCTGATCATGACGACAAACCTTGATCAGGGGCGGCCGGTCATCTGGGATATCGGAGCGATAGCAGCGAGTGGAAGTCCTAAGGCGCGAGAGTTCATCGTCGATATTCTCCTGGCATCAGCTGCGATCCCGGGGGTGTTTCCTCCCGTGATGCTGGATGTCAGCCACGGTGGAATCAACTATCAGGAAATGCATGTCGACGGGGGAACGACAGCTCAAGCATTTCTTTATCCGCCCACGTTGAGCCTCAATCGCGTGGCGGACCGGGATCGTGTGGCACGCAAACGCGTTGCCTATATTATTCGAAATGGTCGGCTTTTCCGCGAGGAATCGGACGTTCAGCGGCAAACGCTGTCCGTTGCCACAGAGGCCGCTTCAGCGATGATCGCGGCGAACGGAACCAATGATACCTTTCGCATTTACCTCACGACCAAACGGGATGGTGTCGGCTACAATCTTGCCTATATCGATGATGACTTCACGGAACCTTACAAGGGTCCGTTTGATCGCGCCTATATGAACAAGCTTTTTGACTATGGCTTCGGCCTGGGACTCAAGGGGTACCCTTGGCACAAAGCGCCGCCGGGGTTCGGGGACTGACACGCGCTGCGAACGTCAGGTCACGCTTGTTACTGGGGAAAGACGACCGTCCAATCACGCTTCATGTCGACGACAGGCCAGCCATGATCGGCCGCGACGTCCAGACCTTTATCCAATTGACCAACGTGTGACTGCCGGTCGTACGCCCGCTCGCTCTCCACCTGCAAATGCAGCCTTAAGGTCACCCTTGCGCAGCGAGGCAAATGGTTCCTTGTCCTTCCACTCGGGATGGCTGTTGCTCAGCGCCTTCACGCGATCGACCGCGAACAAAAGCTGAAAATATGCAGGCTGCTCGGCCTACAGCGTCCCGTCGTTGTCGAACACTGCGACGCGCTCGGCAGGTGGCACGAAATCGGCCGTACCGTCCTGCGTCACCTTCTCGACGAAGGTTACGATGGCTTGCTTCATGGCGCCGTCTTGCCACGACGGAAGCGGGTCTGCGGCAGTCGCGGCACCTGACGTGACAAGCAGCAGAAACACGATGTAGAGGGAAAATCTGACCGTGTTGGTCTCCCGTAAACATTATCGCCTTGGGACGGGTCGCGACGGTCACTCGGGACGCATGTAGACCCATGCCGCTATCGGCACGAGCAGGAGTTCGATAGCAGCATAGAAAATCAACAGTGGGGCGGGCTGGCCATCGATCAAGAAGCTGAGAAGGCGGCCCGTCACGAGTTCCGGCGGAGAAGACGATCGTGGTGAGAACCGCCGAATTTCGGTGAGAGTCGCTGAAAGCGGAAAAAAGCCAGAAGCACGCCAGTGCCAAGTAAAGGCACATGATCGCTCTGAGAATGTGAGCGATGTTCGTGGGAAGTTCAGTCATTCCTAGAAATGTAGTCGCAAACCAAGGAGGCGAGATCCCATAGAGGAGTGCGATCACGGAGGCCATTGCAAACGCCAGGATAAGGTAGGCCCTTTTTATCTGCACGTCAGGACGTCCTTGCTGACAGACTTACTTTGTATCCATAAGCGATGTGCAACTGTCCCAAGTGAGGCCACACCCTAGGAATGGTGCGGCCTCATTCGATACTTTGGGCGTGTCGGTTGCTGCCCGGTTTGTCAGTTGTTGCCCGCTTTGCTCATCACTGCTTCCATGACGCGGTCCAGATTGAAACTACCGGGCTTCTGACGGGGTGGAAATTCTTTGAAACTCTGCAACCACTGACCGACGTATGCGCCAGCCGGAGCAATCAGAAACATCCGGTCCATGAACCAGCGCTGGTAGCCCATGGCGTTTTCGTGTTCCGCACGCTCGAAGGGATCCATGCGAAGGTTGGTCAGCAAAGGCGCACGGAGAACTTTGAAAGGATCTTGCCATACGCGCAGACCTTCGGCCTCCTGCTCTAGGAACGTGACTTTATAGTTGCCGTAGCGCAAGGCCGCCACGCTGCCGTCATCGGTCCAGTAAATGAACTCCTTGCGCGGCCACTCGGCTTCGCCCTTCAAGGCAGGTCCCAGGTCATAACCGTCCAGATGAACTTTGTAGGTCACGTCGCCGATCTTGCGGCCCTGCAGGAGGTCTTCCTTCGCCGTCTTGTCGCCGGCGGCCGCGACCAGCGTGGTCAGCATGTCTTCGTGGGCACCAATGTCGTTGACGACCGTCCCCGGCTTGATCACGCCCGGCCATTTAATCACGGTCGGGACGCGATATCCGCCTTCCCAATTCGTGTTCTTTTCGCCGCGGAACATGGTAGTTCCGCCATCGGGCCAAGTAAAAGTTTCAGCTCCATTGTCCGTCGAGTACATGACGATCGTATTTTCGTCGAGACCGAGTTCCTTGAGTTTGGCGAGAACCTGCCCGACATGCCCGTCATGTTCCACCATGCCGTCTGCATATATTCCAAGCCCCGTCTTTCCGTCCAACTCCTTTTTCAAGTGTGTAAATACGTGCATGCGTGTGGAATTCCACCACAGGAAAAAGGGCTTCTTGTCCTTCGCGGCGCGATCCATGAAGTCAAGCGCTTTGACCGTGACCTCCTCGTCGATCGTCTCCATGCGCTTGCGCGTCAGCGGACCCGTGTCCGTGATGCGGCCATCGGCGAAACTATGGATGACGCCGCGCGGGCCGAATTTCTTCTTGAACTCGGGATTTTTCGGATAGTCCGGGTTTTCCGGCTCTTCCTCGGCATTGAGGTGGTAGAGGTTGCCGAAGAATTCGTCGAACCCATGGTTGGTAGGAAGCATTTCATCGCGATCGCCCAGGTGGTTCTTGCCGAACTGGCCCGTGGTGTAGCCCTGCGCCTTCAACAGCGTCGCGATTGTGGGATCTTCGGCTTTCATACCCTCAGGCGCGCCGGGAAGTCCGACCTTGGTGAGGCCGGTACGGATTGGCGATTGCCCGGTTACAAAGGCCGCGCGCCCCGCGGTGCAGCTCTGCTGACCATACCAATCGGTGAATAGCGCGCCTTCGTTTGCGATGCTGTCAATGTTGGGGGTCTTGTAGCCCATCATGCCGCGATTAAAGGCACTGACGTTGAATTGCCCGATATCGTCACCCCAGATAACGAGAATGTTCGGCTTCGCCTGAGCTTGAGCTGTGTTGAATGAAAGAAAACATCCGGCCAAGGTGGCAAAAAGCACGAGCAATTTTCTGCTTTGCATATTGATACTCCACAAACCATCTGGACAGGGCAACGAATTGCTGCATAGCAGCATACGGGTGGTCGATATCGCTCAATCAGCGGACCGCGTGGATCGATTTCCCAGGCGGGTTCGCGACAGCAGTCTCATCTCTAGTGACACTATGACAAGTTATTTTCAGTACTATGTCAATTCGAGAGGCTGTGCAGAGACCTCATTTTTTTCACGGCAGCGAACATGACTGTTATTCTTACCGATTGCTGCATTCTCGCATTTCACACGAGGGACGACGGCGCCGGCCCAATTCGGATTTCCCTCGGGCTTTGCTTATGTATTGGCCGTTGGATAAACGAGTTAACGATTTTTCTGCTTCAATCCATCAACGAGGGTCAGGAATTGAGGATTGGCAGGCTCCAGTTCGAGCAGCCGTTGCGCGGACTCGAGCGCACTGGAAAACTGTTTTGCCTCGACGTCATAGGACGTGAGCGCCAACAGGCTATCCCGATCATACGGATGACGCGCAAGGGTATTGATCAAAACCTCGCGCGCTTTGCCTGCCTCGCCGGTGCTATGCAGAGCGATCGCATAAACGTAACCAAAACGCGGGTCTTCCGGTGCATTCTGGACCGCCTCGGCCAAGAGCGGCATGGCCTCTGCCGTTCGTTTCTGGCGGATCAGGCTGAGCCCCAAAGCATGCTGCACGGGACCCGATGCCGGATTGGCGGCGACGGCGGCTCGTAGGATATCTTCCGCACCGCGTTCGTTGCCGGTCGTCCGTTCAAGATCGGCGAGCGAAATGCTGGCGGCGACAAATGTCGCATCGAGTTCGATGGCCGTTCGGTAGGCGGCGCGGGCCTCATCGAGCATGCCTCGGTCGCGGTAAAGTCCGCCAAGATTGGTTTGCGACTCGGGCCGTTCGGCGTTGTGGAGCTGGCCTGCAATGTATTCGGCAACGGCTTTGTCGAAGTCGATCCGTTGCGTCGCTTCGAGTGCTGCTTCCGGCTCACCCGCCAGAGCCCGGGCCACATCCATGCGCACCATTCGAGAGGGGTCTTGCAACAACGGACCAAGGGTTGATGCGCGTGTCGCGGGGTCGGTCCCTGCGATGATTGCGATGGCCGCGTTGCGCACCAGCGGATCGTCGATCTTGAGAGACCCCACGGCCAAAGCCAGAGCTTCCTGCGACGGCGCACGGGCAAGACGCGCCAGGGCGCTGGCGCGCGCGATCGGGGAACTGGCCGGCGACGATGCCACCTTGATGAGAGCGCTCTCGGCGCCCGGCGCTCCGCGGTCCGACAGGTCGAAGGCTTCGGCGAAGTCCTGCGCACCGGGTTTGGGCGACGGGTACCAGAGCTTGACCGCATCACGGGCCTTCGACGCCGGCATGTCGGTGTGGCACATCGTGCATGCGTTCGGAGTTCCAATCATCACGGTGCGATCCGGCCGCGGTATGCGCATTGAGTGATCGTGTCGCGCGTCGACGCCCATGTAAACGGTGGTCGGCATATGGCAGGACGCGCACTTGCTGCCTGCGCTGCCGGCCGTGTGGTGATGATGCGCTGGCGTGTCGAACCGTGCGGGCGCGTGGCATTTGGAACAAACGGCATTGCCGTCCGCGAGCAGCTGACCGGAATGCGGATTATGGCAGTCCGAACAGGTGACGCCGGCTGCATACATCTTGCTCTGGGCGAACGAGGCATAGTCGAAGACCTCGTCGCGCTGCTGACCATCGGTATGAAAGAGCCCAGGCTCGATCATGGATGGACGGAACGCGTCGAGCAGCGAGCGCATGCTGTCTGCGCTCGATGAAAACTGCTGTCGCCGCCCATGGCATCTGGCGCAGACCTCGATTTCTTTTGCAGTGGTTCGTGGTGCGGACCGATGAGCTTGTCCGTCTTCTCCCATCACCCAGTTCGACTGTTTGCGCTCGTCGAAGCGTACCGCGAAGCCTTTACCATCGCCGGGTTGTTTGGCGCCCTTCGTCCAGGATATGTGATCGGACGCGGGGCCGTGACACGATTCGCAACCGACGTTGATCTCCGACCAAGTGGTCTGGAACGTCTTGCTCTTGGCATCGTAGTTCTTCTGCAGATTTGTCGAATGACACCAAGCACACTGGTAATTCCAGTTCTGGTCGATACCCGTCCAGTGGAGGGGATCTCCCGGTTTGAGCTGGCGGTTCGGATATAAGTGATACCAGCGCTGACCGCCCTGCTCCTTCGAACGCGTATCCCACACGACGCCAAACGCCTGAAAGCGCCCACCGGGCATCGCGATGAGATACTGCTGCAGCGGTGTTACTCCGAACGTGTACATCACCTCGAAGTCGGCGAGATTTCCGTCGGGGCCCTGCGTGCGGACGAAATACCGATCGTCCTTCTTGAAAAACGTGCTTGTGGCGCCTTGGTTGGTGAACGTGACGCCACTGAAATCGCCGAGCACCGTTTGCGCGTTCGCCGGCTGCATCGCCGCATGATGATGCGACGACTTCCAGTCTTTGAATTCGCCAACATGACATGCCTGACAAGCCTGCGATCCAACGAATTCCGGCGTCCCGGAACTGGGCGAAGTTTGTGCGTTCGCGGGTGCGCCAAGAACGATGCCGACACAGGCAATAAGACCCGACGCCCAACGCCTGACCATCATCAGGCACGTTTGTCGAAAGTTGTATTGCATTCGCCGCGTGTCCAAATACGGCATGCGGTGCGCTGCGGCCGGTATGTCTGTCGGTCGGATCAATTTCATATCAGGCGCTGATCAAATCGGTTTGGGGCTGTGGCGTGCCAACGGATGCCGCGCGCAGTTTGTCGACGGGCGCGGTGAAACGAAAGACATAGCCGCGCACATCATATTGCCAAGAGGACTGCGCGTTAAAGTCCGACCGCACCATACGCTCGATTAATCCGGTGCCAAATCCCTTCTTCATGGGGGCATCGACGGGTGGACCGTTGGACTCGTGCCACGCGAACGTTAACTCGCCGTCGCTGTCAATGCGCCACACCACATCGACGCGACCGTCGGGCTTGGATAGCGCGCCGTACTTGGCCGCATTGGTTGTGAGTTCGTGAAAGATCAATCCGAGCGTCTGGGCCGCCCGTTCGTTCAAAAGAAACGAGGGACCATCCAGCGCAAACTGACCGGTAAACCGGCTGGCCTCCGTCTGGAGGAGATCGCGGAACGTGAGGCCGACATGATCGCCGTCGACGAATAGTTCATAGCCGCGAGCGAATGCGTGCAACCGTTCAATGAAGACATCGCGAGCCTCTTGCAACGTTCGCGGCGGGGTCAGACTATTGCGCGCGAGGACCTGAACGACCGTGAGCAGATTGCGACCTCGGTGAATCAGTTCCCGCATGAGTTCACTGGTGCGGTCTTCCGCGCGCTTGCGACGCGTGATGTCAACGACCGCACCCAGAAAATGCCCTGTGCCGCCGGCATGCTTGTGTTGTCCACGAAGAAGGTACCAGCACGCGTTTCCATCATCGGCCTTCACACGGAACTCAATATCGACCGGCTGTTGCGACCGGAGCGCCGTCAATAATCCATCGCGATCCTCGTCCATCACGGCATTCAGCAAGGCGTCCAAGTCAACGGCTTCACCTGGAAGGTTCAGCATCTCTTGCAGACTCTGCGAGACTTGCACTTCCTGCTTCGTCAGATCCACAGCGCAACTTCCAAAGCGTGCGGCCTCGCTGCCGAGGCGGAAGATTTCCTCGCTGCGAGTCAACTTCTCCATCAGCGCCTCGCGCTCGCTGATGTCGATGCTGACACCGACAATGCCGTCGACCGTTCCATCTTCCTTGCGGAGGGGTACTTTCGTGGACAGGTAAACACGCTTCGCGCCGCCCGGTTGTGTCACTCTTTCGACGGCTCGGACGGGCTGACCCAACTCGCAAACCAACCGGTCGACCTCGCGGATGTTGGCAATCTCTTCGGAGTTGGTGAGAAACTCACTATCATCCCTGCCGATGATCTCCTCGGCTGGTCGACCGATGGCCGCCAACACCGCCGGGTTGGCCATGACCAATTTACCGTCGTTCGATTTTGCATAAATGAGGACCGTGGAACTTTCATCGAGCGCGGCAATAACGGCCGACGCGCGAGCCAATGCGCTCAATTGCTCACGAACCCGAGCCTGCAATTCATCGCGTGCGACGCGCAGTTCGGAGGCGGTGTTCTTGTGCAACTCGATCTCCTCTTGGAGTTGCGCATTCAGCTTCTGCAGGTCCTCGGGGCTTGGAATGGCCAGCGCTTTGGGGATGAGGGGAAAAATCACCACCGCCGTGGCAACCGAAACGGCGGCAGTCATCACCTTTATCGCGGCCTGCACCTCATAAATTGGCTGATACAGCGCAATGGCGCTCGCCAGATGGGTCAGTCCGCAGAACAGAATGAACAACGCGAAAAGCCACGCGAGATTGCTCATTTGCAGCGATGGGCGTTTGCGCAAGAAGATGTAAATGGCAACTGGGATCGCGGCATAAGCTAGAAAAATTGCGACGTCGCTAAGGAGGTGGGCTCCTATCAGCCACGGATTCCAAAGCAGGCAGAATCCGTGCGGGAGAAACGACGCGTCTTTGAACAGTTGGCTGAACATCTTGGCACCCGCTCACCGGTCAGGGGATCAGTTTCCGCTTTCACGCGGGCGGTGACCAGCAGTAATCTCGTCGTTGCCCTTTCGCGTGCGGGCATTTCATCGGCTGTCGGAAAAAATCGAAGGATCGCCCCACGTCGGTCAACCTGGGGATCTGCTCAACAGCTTCTCGACCACATTGCGAATAGATTCGTAATCGTACGGTTTCGCAAGCGCGAGGCTATTGGAGAAGCGTTCTGAAATAGCATCAGAACTCATGCCGGTAGCGAAGGCCATCGGCACATTGCGGGCAGCCAAGACATCGGCGATCGCGTCGGATTTTTCGCCGTGGAGATTGACGTCGATGAGCGCGGCCGCGGGTGCGCTGCTCTCGATGAGTTTGAGTGCTTCGGCCACGGTGTGCGCCGGGCCGACCAACTCGTGTCCCATTTCAGTGAGCCAGTCGCCGAGCATCATCGCAATCAAAACCTCGTCTTCAACGACTAAAATGCGCACCATCAATAGGCTCCGGTTGGTTTCGTGATGCGAATGCGCATAATGGATTGAACGATAGGGCAAGCGGTCCAGAGCGTCCAGGCGGGCGCGGGGTGAATGAGTTAATAGGTACGGTTGCAGGGGGCACACAAATCGCATGCGCACGATCTGGGACCCGCTAACTATTGACCTGGGACGGCGGCCTCTGTCGTTCCAGCTTCGGTTGCTTGCTCTGGCAACCGCCATTCCGCTGCTGCTGCTGGCGATGATCATTTTCCAACAAATGGTTAATCAGGAACGCCAGAGCATTCGGCAGGGGTTACTGACGAACGCGCGAACGCTCGCCGGACTTGTCGACAGCGAGATTGCAACACACGCGGCGATCGCATCGACCCTGGCAATTTCACCGGTACTTCAGTCCGGAAATTTTCAAGAATTCTGGCAAGAAGCCAAGACGGCGTTGAAGTTCGTGCCGGGTTCGTGGCTCAACGTCACGAGTCCTGACGGCACCATATTAATGGCCACCCTTGTACCGGTCGGCACGATGCTGCCAAAAAATGCCGCGGCGGAACTCGTGCAGCGCGCATATGCGACAGGCAAAGTCCAGGTCAGCGATGTTTTGCTTTCGGCAACGTCGCAACAGCTGAGCATTCTAATCATGGTGCCGGTCTACCGCGACGGCAAACCGCTCTATTGTATTACCATCGGAGTTCCGCCAGACAGGTTTTTACGATTATTGGAACCGCAGAATTTGCCAGGCACTGTGCTTGCAATTGCCGACAGTCAAGGCAAGTTCGTGGCTCGCATCCCCGACCATGCGGAACGACTGGGGACCCTCATCGCTCCGGGCTGGCGAAAAGCCATCGAAGAGGCTCGAGAAGGCTGGAGCCAGAATGTCTCCGTCGAGGGAAATTGGATCCTGACCGGGTACACGACGACGGCACACGGATGGACGGTCGGAGTTGCCCAAGTCGAAGCCGAACTGAACAGGCCCGTAAATAATCTTCTCTGGTCCATCTCGATCTTGGCGAGCGGACTTCTTCTCTCCAGCCTTGGGCTTGCATGGTGGCTGTCATCGAGGGCCGGTCGCAACATGGCGGAATTGGCCGAAGCAGCGCGAGCGGTCGGCCAGGGCAGCCAACCGCTGCCACTGCACGCGTCGTTCCTCGAGGCCGAAGTCATTGCCGAAAGTCTCGCCGCAGCATCCAAAGAGCTGCACCGGCGCGGGGAAGATCTCGAGCGCATCAACAATCAGCTTGAGACCCAAGTGAACGAGCGGACGAGTGATCTGGTTGCCGAAATGCGCCGGCGGGAGGAAATTGAAGGCACACTGCGCCAGACGCAGAAGATGGATGCGATCGGGCAGTTGACCGGCGGCATCGCTCACGACTTCAATAATATGCTGACTATCGTCATTGGAAACATCGACACCTTGCAGCGGCGTCTTCGTAACGCCGATCCCGCGATCTCGGCGCCATTGTTGAAACCGGCCGAAGCTGCGATGAAGGGCGCGCGCAGTGCTGCCAAGCTCACTCATCGGCTGCTGGCATTCGCCCGGCAGCAACCGCTGGCACCAAAGCCCGTCGATGTTCGAACGCTGGTTGCGGACATGGCGGATATGATGACGCGGATGGCGGGGGAAACGGTCAAAATAGAGACGGTCTCAGGCGCGGGTCTTTGGCCCGCTCTGGCCGATGAGAACCAGCTGGAAAACGCCCTGCTCAATCTCGTCGTGAACGCCCGCGACGCGATGCCGAACGGAGGCCAGATTACGGTGGAGACCAGCAACGCCTATCTTGACGAGAGCTACGTTGCGCCGATCGGAGATATCAAGGCCGGTCAGTACGTCATGTTGAGCGTCAGCGATACGGGCACGGGTATTCCACCCGACAAGATCGACAAAGTTTTCGAACCATTCTTCACCACCAAACCTCCCGGTCAAGGGACCGGCCTGGGGCTCGCCATGATCCACGGCTTTGTCAAGCAGTCGGGCGGGCACATCCGGATTTACAGCGAGGTCAACGAGGGCACGACGGTCAAGATCTATCTGCCTCGCATGCCAGCGGCGGATCCATCGCCCGTCGAGCCGCCGGAACGCAAACAGCCCGTCGCACGGGCTGTGGCCGGGGAGACGATCCTTCTTGTCGAAGACGATGACGGTGTGCGTGACTACGCGGTCGACGTCCTTCGCGACGCCGGGTATCAGGTCATTGCGTTGGCTGACGGGAAGTCGGCACTGGCTGCTTTGTCGGAGACGGAACGTGTCGACATTCTCTTCACCGATGTCGTACTGGGTGGCGATATCAATGGCCGACAACTTGCGGAAGAGTTCAGCAAACAGCGTCCCGGCGTGCCTGTGCTATTCACCACCGGATACACCCGCAACGCCATCGTGCATCATGGTCGCCTCGACGCCGGGGTCAATCTGTTGAATAAGCCCTACACCAGTCAACAACTCGGCGACAAACTGAGAGAGCTGATCGATGACTCAAGGCCGGACTTGGAGTGACGCTACTTGTGTTCAGCCCGAAAGGTATCCAAGCACTCACCATCTGCATAATCGGGCCATGCCATAGGTGTGCATGAACCTCCGCCGCGGCGGGGTACTAGCCGCCCCGTCGTCAGTCAAATTCGATCTCCAGACGCTGCAAAAAAGGAGGGGGCATGTTTCCGCTTTCCAAGCTCTTATCTCACCTCATCCAAGCCGGGGCTCTCACAGTCATCGACGCGGAGGGTCAAACGCATGTGTTCAGTGGCGATGAGCCTGGACCGTCGGTCACGATGCAGCTCACCGAGCCGAAACTGTATAAATCGCTTTTCTTCAATCCGGAGTTGGCGGCCGGTGAAGCATATATGGATGGGACGCTCTCGTTTCCCGGATCGTCTTTGCGGGATTTCCTGGCTCTCGTTTCGCTCAACCAGAATCGGGCGAGGGGTACGCCAACGGCGTTCCATCGGGCCGTCGGCTCCGTCTCCCGGCGGCTCAAAAGATTTCAGCAATCCAATCCCATCGGTAAAGCGCAGCAGAACATTGCGTTCCATTACGATATCGGGAACGCGCTCTATCGATTGTTTCTCGATGAGGGTTTGTTCTACTCCTGCGCCTATTTCGAAACCGACGACGACACGCTTGAAGCGGCGCAACGGGCCAAGTGCAGGCTGATTGCCTCCAAACTGAGCCTTCGGCCGGGCCAGAAAATTCTCGACATCGGTAGCGGCTGGGGCGGACTGGCGATTTACCTTGCCCAGATGGAGGACGTCGAAGTTCTCGGCGTCACCTTGTCCAAGGAGCAGCACACGCTGGCGACGGAACGGGCGATTGCCGCCGGAGTTGGTGACCGTGTGCGGTTTGAACTGCGCGACTACCGTCAGATCGAACAGACTTTCGATCGCATCGTATCGGTCGGCATGTTCGAGCATGTCGGCGTCCATGGCTACGATGAGTTTTTTGCCAAGGTGAACGAGCTGATTTCCGATGATGGCGTCATGCTGCTGCACTCCATCGGACACATGAGCCCGCCCAGTACAGCAAGCCCGTGGCTGCGCAAGTATATCTTTCCGGGCGCCTACTCGCCGTCACTCTCTGAAGTATTTCCCGCGGTCGAACGCAATCGGCTTTGGGTTACAGATTGTGAGTTTCTCCGGCTGCATTACGCCATGACACTGCGGCACTGGCATACGCGCTTTGAACGCAACCGGTCGCGCATTGCCGAAATGTATGACGAGCGGTTCTGCCGTATGTGGGAATTCTATCTGATCAGCGCTGAATTGATGTTTCGCACCGGCGCGCAGGAAGTTTTTCACATGCAGCTGTCGCGCAAACGAGATGCGAGCCCGATCCGCCGCGACTACCTGTTTGAAGCCTACCGCAAGCTAAAACTTCGCGAAGCAGAGCGGCTTTAGCGGGGTCGCAAGCGGGACGGAGGGCCTTTGTTTGCAACCGCCGATGGCGGAGCGCTTGCCTTTTGCTGGCCGTCACTTGCGAGATTTTAGTTCTAGTATCGCCGCTTTCTGCGAAGTGTCGCTCTGATTGTTGCACGGGTGAAATTCAATCGCTGCAATCTGTGCCGCTGCGATCAACCCCCATCCGATTTGACGTTGCTGCTCAATCGCACTTATCTTTGCTGCACTGCACTGCTCGCAGTCAGACAAAACCGCAGGGCGTGCCCGTACGTAACTTGTGCGAGCAAGGACATGACTGAGGCAACAGGTCACCAACCTCCATCGCGGCAGGAATGCGATGATCGGCCAGCGCGATGTCTACGTCACCCGTATCCGAGGACCACATGACCGCCGAGATCGTCAATCTCAACAAAGTGCGCAAAGCAAGAGAGCGGGCAGAAAAGGAACGCCGCGCCGAGGAAAATCGCGTCCGTCACGGCCGCAGCAAATCCGAGCGGGAGGCGCAGGACGCCCAGCGCACGCTTGACAATGCGCACGTGGACAACGCCCAGCGTGACCAGCCGAGGGAGGGTTGGCGCCGCAGCGGTGAGACGGAAGACGATTTGGACCCTGGCAGCGTTTCGTGACGCGGCCAGTCAAGCGATCCTTCTCGCTGCGAGGTCATCAGACCTCCATTTCACTAGAGCAACCGTTCTGGGACGCCCTCAAAGAGGCGGCGGAGAAGGAAGGCAAAACGACTGCCGCTCTTGTGGCCGAGATCGACGAGACACGCGGAAATGCGGGGCTGTCGGGATCGGTCCGCATGTGGATCCTCGCCTATTTTCGCAGCCACCATGCCGCAGAGAGCTACGACGGGGGCAACCGCGATTAATGGCGGTTCACTGATACGGCGAAATCTGGAATGGTTCCCAACTGCTTTTTGGCGGCTTTTTCCTCGGAACCGCCTGGACGCGTGGACGTTCCCGAACCGCCTCGTCAACGGCCTCAGGCAGAGGATTGGCGGCGGCGGCATCGGGATCGATACTGGCGGCGCCGTCGACGGGCACCGGTACGGGCGCCCCCGACTGGGGTGATGCAGCGCCCGATGCGGGGGCGGCATCACGCTCTTTCTGTTGAAGTTGACGTTCGGCGTCCAGAGCCTGCTGGCGTTCGCGTTCCTTGCGCGCACGGTCTTCGTCCATCTTGCGCAAGCGCTCCAACTCGTCCACGTCCCGCTCCATGCGGCGGACGGTGAGTTCCCTTTCCAGAGCGTCCGTTGCAATGGCGGGCGCGAGTGTTTCCAAGTCGGCGAGGGGGCCGGAATAAACGATTGCGACGGGCGGCAGCAGTGTGCGCGATACAGCCACCGGTGCGGGAACACCGGCTACAGCGGCGCCGACCGCGGCGGTACCCGCGACGCTCGGCTGCGCGCGCGTGAGAGCCTTGGCTTCAATCTGCCACGAACTGTCGAGTGCCAGCGTCTGGAGATCGAGGAAGGTATCGAAAGTTGCCCGACCCTCGGCGGTGTCGACCTGTACTTGGTCAAGCCTCATGACGCCGTCGGCGATCGACACCGGCACCGTCACCTTGCCGAGCTTGAGCCGGGTTGTCTTCAGGGCTAAGCGCACGGCGTTCTGCAGTGCCTCGCCACTGCTCAGCCCCTTCGTCTGCAGCGCTTGATCGGCCACGTCGGCAACCGCCTTGGGTGCAACGCCCGACAATGTCACGTCGCCCAGGCTCAACGTGCCCTTGCCGGTCATCGCAGTGACCATTCCGGCGGGCGATAGCGCGCGACCCTCGAAGCCGACGGCAAGGGAGGCGACGTCACCATCGATCGCATCGTCGGCGCCACTCTCCGACTGACCTTTGCTCGAAATCGATATGTCGAGTTTGCCGGCAAGCGACGCGCCTGCCACCTGCTTCTGGATCGTAAACTCGGCTTCGGCCTTGCCTCCCAGCACCGCGCCCTCAAGGCGCTTCACGTCGAGCTTGCCAGGTTCAAACGCGATCTCGAAGCGGGCGTCCCTCATGGCCAGTCGAGGTTCGAGAGAGAGGGCGCGCAAACTGGCTTTGATTGTTCCGGTCACACCCTCGAGGGGAGAAAAGTTGAACGACTGATCGGGCCAGATCTTCGCCGGCGAGGCGACGGCTACCTCGATCTCGGCATCGGCGCGGCGGCGACGGGTCGAAATGGCGGGCAACTCGACCACGGGTTGGACATTGGCAACGGGCGCTGCCGCGAGGGCGCTCAGGAGACCCGGCAGCGAGGCCTTGTCGGCAGACAGATCCGCCTCGACGACGGCAAGCTTGCCGTCTGAGGCACCCGCGTACGTCAGTACGCCGGAGACCGATGCGTCACCGATCTTCAAAGCGGGGCTCGCGATCGTGAGCTTGGTCCCATCGTGTGCGGCGGCCAGCGTTCCTGCGACCGGCACGCTGCCCGCGCCCGCGCCAATCGACAAGCCCGCCAAATTCATGACGCGGCCGAGATCCTGTGCCGCGACGCGAATGTCACCCTTGGCGGCCAACTGACCGGCCTCGGGCACCCTGACCCGGCCGTTGAATTCAAGATCGACCGTTTCGGCACTGAGTTCGGCAACCGCCACCAGTCCATCCGCGGCCTTGCCGGCCGCTTTGACGAAAACTTTGCCTGGCCGCGCTTCAGACTTATTCGACGTCGAGCCGGAGATCTGGTCGATGAAGCCATAGACGTCGGCCGTGTCGATCTGGGCCATGATATCGGCGGGTGCCGTGCGCCAGTCACCTCGGGCGGCGTCGATCCGCGCTTCGGCTACAACCCGGCCCCCACGCAGCGTTCCGTCGACCGTCACGTCCACTGCCGCTTCGTGCCGCTGTCCGAATGAAAATGTCGTCGCCACGCGCCAGGGTGTCAGACCTGACCATCGGCTCAGCTTGGTCTCGATGTCGGGCGGCAGATCGAAGAGGTCGGACAGCGCCAGGACGGCGTCAGGGGTCGGGGCCTCGATCACGCCACGCAAACTGCCTCGGGTCTTGTCGGGCACATCCGAGGCCGATCCTTCCAGATCGACGGCAAGGCCGCCTTTCGAAAGAAATTTAAGTTTAGGCACCGTCAAGGCACCCTTCTGGAGCGCAACGTCGAGGTGCACATTCTCAAGCTTGCGCGCACCGTCGATAAGCTGACCGGCGTTGATTTCGAAGGCCACGTCGGAGCCGAAAATGCCGCCGAACACATTGTCTATGTTGCCGGCCGCCGCGGGCGCGCCGCCGGTGAGGAGCCCTCTTAACCCGCGCAGGCCCGGGTTGCCGGGCCATAGGTCGTCCAGATTGATTTTGTCGCCGTCCAAAGCAACCGACAGCCGGCGCGGTTCGGCAAGACCAAGTTTGACCTCGCCGATGATGGGCGTGCCGGAGACTTCTGCGGACGCATCCGTCAATTCGATCGCGGAATCGTCGAGCCGCAAGTTGCCGGAGATGGCGAATGGTCCGTCACTGCGCGATCGGCTGAAAGGGTTGTCGCCGAAGCCCCAGGTTGTAAACCGGGTCAAGCTCTGGCCCGAAACCGCCATGGTGCCAGTGAAGGAACGGGTCCTGTCCGCGCCGTCGAGCACGCCGTCGAGGGCCAGATTGGTGCCGCCGGGGAGACTGGCGCGCACGTTCTTCAATTCCAGTGGACCGCCGCTGCGCGAGGCTTCCAACTTCAGGCCGCTGACCGACTGCTGGCCCAATCCGACCTGGTCGACGGAAATGGCGATGGCCGTGTCGACGGTCGCTGGAAGTTCGTCGACCAGACGATCGAACAGCGTGCGTGCAAGTTCGAGGGGCATGGCGCTGCTGGTCGCCGATGCTCCGGTGGAAAGTTGATCGAGATCGAGCCACTTGGAGGTCAGTTGCATGTCGAGCTTGACTTGATCGCTCCAAGCGAGTGACGAGCGGCCAGAAATGAGTTGCGGCAGCCCATTTTGCTGCAGGGCAATCGAGATATCGTCGAGATCAATGTGGCCAGGGGCAGAGGCGAGCTTGGCCGTCAATTCAAAGAAGGCTGCCGTTTTCGCCGTCGCGGGTGCTGGCGCAGCGGCAATCGCGTCGGCTGCGGGTTCAGCTCGAACCTCAAATCCTTGGGTCGAGATGCGGGCCGTTAGAGTGCCGTCAATCGCGGCTTTTCCGGTGATGTTGCGAGCGGTGCCGTCGAGCGAATAGTTGTTCGAGTTGCTGGGCACCGTCACCAATGCCTTGAACCGCAGGTCGCCGTTGGGCTCGCGGGCGGCGGTGTTGAGACGGACTTCGCGCAGGCCGCCTTCCCATTTCAGCGTGCCGCGGTACCGGAACGGTCCCTCGATCGTATCGGCGGATACTTCGCCGTTGAGGCCATCGATACGGGCCAGCTCGGTGCCCTTCGGGCCGGTCAGCCCCAGGCTGCCGTCGATGACATTGACCGAACGGAAGGCGATGTCCTGCGGGACGAAGGATAGTCTTCCGGGCGAGCCCTTCAGACTGGCGAGACTCGTGACACCCTCCGCATCGACGGTCAATTCCAGCACCGGCTTCACGATCTCGACGTCGCGCGCTTCAACGATGCCTTTCAGCAGCGGTGGAATTGACAGCCACATGGTGAAACGGTCGGCGCGGAACAGCGGGCGGCCGGTTTCTTCGCCGACGGCCCCGCCGATGCGCAGCCGCTCTGCCTGGACGTAAGGTGTTGGCAGCAGGCGCAGACTGACATTGCCCTGGACGCGAACCTCGCGGCCAAGCATTCGGGACGCTTCCTCCTCGAAGACGCCGCGGTAGCTGTTCCAATCGATTGCCGCGGGCACGGCGAAGATCGCCGCCAGCACGACGATCAGAACCGAACCGATATAGACGAGGATGTTGTTCATGCGTTCGGTCTTGTCTGCACCAAGGCTCTTCGACCTCGCTCGAGGGTCCGCAGCACCGAATCAACGGACGCGTCAGCGATACAACGGGCCGCTGGCGGCTTTCGTCCGGCCGAGTTCGGATTATTGAACCGCAACCGCGCCCGAACTGAGGCCGCCGACCATATCCGAATCCGACCCGCCGCTGAACCGAAAAGCCTCGCATCTCCCTCGAAATAGCGACACGGCATCCCCATGTATCCAGCGCGGCAGGGATCAACCCAGGCCGAAGGACATGTGGAGAACGCCGCGGGCGCATTCCGGCCGCCACCTGCATGCTATACCGGCCATATGACACATCCATCCCATCCGCGCCGGGACCTGCAGGGTCCGGCCTCGGACAGCGGCAGGCCCGCCCCGGACAGCGGCGATGATCCGCCTTTCGATCTGCCCGAGGCGCCGGCGGTCCAGCGTCCGTCGATTTCCGCGCGCGCCATGGCGCGGGCTGACATCCCTTACCTCGCCGCACTCAATCCAGAACAGCGCGCCGCCGTCGAGGCGCTCGACGGACCGGTCCTCGTGCTGGCAGGGGCGGGCACGGGCAAGACGCGTGTGCTCACGACGCGCATTTCCCACATTCTGGCGACCGGTCGCGCCTACCCCTCCCAGATCCTGGCGGTGACGTTCACCAATAAGGCCGCGCGGGAGATGAAGGAGCGAATAGGACACCTCGTCGGCGGCGCCGTCGAGGGAATGCCATGGCTTGGAACCTTTCACTCCATCGGCGTCAAGATTTTGCGCCGGCATGCCGAGCTTGTCGGTCTCAAATCCCAATTCACGATCCTCGACACCGACGACCAGTTGCGGCTGATGAAGCAGGTCATCGAGGCCGAGGGGCTCGACAAGGATCGCTGGCCGGCGCGGCAACTCGCCAATCTCATCGACAGCTGGAAGAACCGGGGCCTGACCCCGCTCAAGGTTCCTGCAGGCGAAGGGGCGGCGTTTGCAGGCGGCAAGGGGAGCAAGCTGTATGCCGCCTATCAGCAGCGGCTGAAGGAACTCAACGCCTGCGATTTCGGCGATCTGCTGTTGGAAAACATCCGGCTGTTCCAGGAGCATCCCGACGTATTGGCGGATTATCACCGCCGGTTCCGTTTCATCCTCGTCGACGAGTATCAAGACACCAACATCGCCCAGTATCTATGGCTGCGATTGCTGGCGCAGGGTTGCCCGAACATCTGCTGCGTCGGTGATGATGATCAATCGATCTATGGCTGGCGCGGTGCGGAGGTGGACAATATCCTGCGCTTCGAGAAGGATTTTCCTGGAGCGACCGTCATTCGTCTAGAGCGCAAC
This sequence comes from uncultured Alphaproteobacteria bacterium, assembly GCA_963742405.1. Lineage (GTDB taxonomy): Bacteria > Pseudomonadota > Alphaproteobacteria > Rhizobiales > Hyphomicrobiaceae > JAGVSR01. The sequence continues at coordinate 220,219 of CAVUMB010000006.1, read as the reverse complement.
TACCGCTCGACGGGACACATCCTCGGCGCGGCATCGCAGCTCATCGCCATGAACAAGGGGCGTCTTGGCAAGACACTGTTCACCGATGACGCACCGGGCAATCTTGTCACCGTCACCGGGGTTTGGGACGATGAGGAAGAAGCGCGAACGGTCACCGACGAGATCGAGCGGTTGCGCAAGGACCGGCACAACCTGAACCAAATCGCAGTTCTGGTGCGAGCCTCGGCACAGATGCGCGCGATGGAAGATCGATTCATTACCGTCGGACTGCCCTACCGCGTGATCGGCGGACCAAGGTTTTACGAGCGGCAGGAAATCAAGGACGCCATCGCCTATCTCGAAGTGACCGCCAACCCTTCGAACGACCTGAAGTTCGAGCGCATCGTCAATGTGCCCAAGCGCGGGCTCGGCGATACGTCGGTGAAGCGCGTGCACGAGCTGGCACGAGCCACGGGCGTTTCGATGTTCGAGGCGGCGCGCGACATCATCACCACGGAAGAGTTGCCGGGCAAGGCGCGCAAGGCGCTGAGCGAACTCGTGCGATCATTCGAGCGCTGGCGGTCGCAGATCGACGGATTGCGGCACACGGAACTTGCCGAACTTATTTTTGACGAAAGCGGCTACACCGCCATGTGGCAAACCGACAAGAGCCCGCAAGCACAAAGCCGGCTGGACAATTTGAAGGAACTCGTTCGCTTCATGCATGATTTTGAAAACCTCGCCGGTTTTCTGGAACATGTCTCGCTGGTGATGGACGCCGATAAGGGCAACGATGGCGAGCGCGTGTCGATCATGACGCTGCACGCCGCGAAGGGGCTCGAATTCGACACCGTCTTTCTGTCGGGCTGGGAGGAAGGGCTGTTTCCGCATCAGCGCGCTCTCGATGAGCAAGGTTCGGCGGGTCTTGAGGAAGAGCGCCGCCTTGCCTACGTCGGGATCACACGGGCCCGAAAACAAGCGCATATCTCATTTGCGCAGAACCGCCGGCTGCGGGGCCTGTACCAGTCGGCCATCCCGTCGCGTTTCGTGGATGAATTGCCCGAAGCGCACGTTGAGGTCCGGGAAATGAAGAGCCCGTTCGGCGGGGCCTATGCCAATCCCGCGAACCTCTACGGCAATCCGTATGGCCGATCGCGGTTCGATGATGCCCAGCCGCAGTTCCGCTCCTCCTATTCAACACCTGGATGGCAGCGGGCCCAAACAGCGCGGGCGCAGTCTCATTCGCAGCCACCGGCGTCGCGCGCACCATTGACGATCGAGGGGCAACTCGTTGCTGCATCGACAGTGGAGGGTGCGGGTTACAAGGCGGGCGACCGGGTCTTCCACGCCAAGTTTGGCGAAGGCCGCATTGCCGAAGTGGATGGCAACAAGCTGACCATCGAATTCAAGACAGGCGGCCGCAAGCGCGTCGTGGACAGCTTCGTCCGTCCGATCTGAACGCTGCAACGCTTCATAAACTATCTTCGCGTGTCGCCCCAAAACGGGGCGCTGCTTACCGATTTTTTGTCCGCTATTTAAACCGACCTCAAGGGTTGCTGGCTGTAATGCTGTTAACATTACTTACCCAACTTTTGGACGGGGCGAACGATGGCTTTCAACGTAACGGGTCTGATTGCGGTTACTGGAACGTCCAACAGCGAAACGCTGACCGGCACGACCAAGAATGAAGTGCTGTACGGCAACGGCGGCAACGACATTCTCAACGGCGATGCGGGGAACGACACGCTTTTCGGTAGCACCGGCACCGACGTTTTGAATGGCGGGACCGGCAACGATCAAATGGCCGGCGGCGCCGGCGACGACACCTACATCGTCGACAGCACGCGCGACGTGATTGCCGAGAATGCCAACGAAGGCATTGATACCGCCGTCAGCTCCGTCACCTACACGCTTTCCACCGAGGTTGAAAACCTGACGCTGACAGGCAGCGGCAATTTGAATGCGACCGGCAACGCACTCGCCAACACGCTGATCGGCAACGATGGCAACAACATTCTCGACGGCCGCGCCGGCGCCGATACGATGCGCGGTGGACTTGGAAACGACACCTACATCGTGGACAATGTCGGCGACGTCGTGGTGGAGAACTCCGGCGCGGGTACGGATACGGTTCGCTCGTCGGTCTCCTACACCCTTGGCGCCAATCTGGAGAGCCTCGTTCTCACCGGATCGTCCGCCATCACTGGCACCGGCAACGGTCTCGACAATGCTCTGACCGGCAATGGCGCAGCAAACATCCTCGACGGCGGAGCAGGTGCCGACACGATGGCCGGCGCGGGTGGCAATGACACTTACTTGGTCGATCAAATTGGCGACGTCGTCGTCGAAGCTCTCAACCAGGGCACCGACACGGTCGTTTCGCAGATCAATTACACGCTTGGCGCCAACGTCGAAAATCTGACGCTCGCAGGCGCGGCCGTCAACGGCACCGGCAACGAGCTTCGCAACACGCTGACAGGCAATGACCTCGACAACGTGCTTTCGGGCGGGGACGGCGCCGATACTCTGGTTGGCGCCGGCGGCAACGACACGCTCGACGGCGGCACCGGCAACGATCGCATGACGGGCGGCACGGGCAACGACACCTATTTTGTCGACAGCACTAGTGACGTGGTCGTGGAGGCGGCCGGCGAAGGCACGGACCAGGTCTTTGCGTCGGCCACGTACACGCTCTCGGCCAATGTCGAACGGCTCACATTGACGGGCACCGCGAACATCAACGCCACCGGCAACGCCGACGGCAATATCTTGACCGGCAACTCCGGCGACAACGTTCTCGACGGGCGCGCGGGGGCCGACCAACTCATCGGCGGCCTCGGAAACGATACCTACGTCATCGACAACGCAGGCGATGTCATTACGGAACTGGCAGGCGAAGGCACAGACACCGTCGTTTCATCGATCAATTTCACGCTGTCGAATACGCTGGAGAATCTGACGCTTTCCGGCAGCGCCGTTTCCGCCATCGGCAACGACGGCGATAACGTCCTGCGCGGCAACGGAAGCAGCAACATTCTGGACGGTCGCCTTGGCGCCGATACGATGATTGGCGGCGGTGGTAACGACACTTATTATGTCGATCAATCCGGGGATCAGGTCGTCGAAGTGGCCGGGCAGGGCACGGACACGGTGGTCAGTTCGATCGACTACGTGCTGGGCGAAAACGTCGAGAACCTGACGCTCACCGGCAGCGCGCTTGTCGGGACGGGCAACGCTCTCGCCAATAAGATCATCGGCAACACGAGCAACAACATTCTCTACGGCGAAGGCGGTAACGATACGCTGGAAGGCGGGGCCGGCAACGACTTGCTCGATGGGGGGACCGGCGCCGACACGCTCTATGGCCGCGGCGGCGACGATACGTACATTGTCGATGATGCTTTGGACCGCGTCTCGGAGGCCGCCAATGAGGGAACGGACACGGTGCGCGCCAGCGTGAACTTCACGCTCGCAACAAATTTGGAGAATCTGACACTCACTGGCGGCGCCAACGTCAACGCCACGGGCAACACCGTCGCCAACATCTTGACTGGCAACGCTGGTGATAACGTCCTCGACGGCAAGGCCGGCGCCGACACCATGGTGGGCGGAGCCGGCAATGACACCTACATCGTCGACAACGCCGGCGACGTTGTCGTAGAGAACGCGGGCGAGGGCACCGACACCGTCCAGACGGGCTTTACCTATACGCTCGCCAGCAACTTCGAGAATCTGGTCCTGACCGGCACCGGAACCGTCAATGGCACCGGCAACGAATTGACCAACAGCATCACCGGCAACAGCCGCAACAACGTTATCGACGGCCGCGGCGGCGCCGATGTCATGACCGGCGGAGCCGGCAACGATACCTATATCGTCGACAACACCGGTGACGTGGTCGTAGAGAACGCGGGCGAGGGCACCGACACAGTGCTGGCCAGTGCGAACACGACGCTTTCGGCGAACGTTGAATATCTCGTGCTGACCGGCACTGCCGCCATCAATGGGACCGGCAACGACCTCGACAATTCGCTCACCGGGAACGCCGCCAACAACATCCTCGACGGCGGCGCGGGCGCTGACGTTATGACCGGCGGAGCCGGCGACGACACCTATTACATCGACAATGCCGGAGATCGCGTGATCGAACTTTCCGGCGAGGGCAACGATCACGTCATCAGCAGCATCACGATCGGCAGCATCGACGGCATCGAGCGCATGACGCTTGTCGGAACCGGCGCTGCGGATCTTATTGGCAATGCTCTCGACAACATTCTAACCGGCAACGCGGGCGACAACATCCTCGACGGGAAGGCGGGCGCCGACACCATGGTGGGCGGAGCCGGCAACGACACCTATGTCGTCGACAACGTCGGCGATGTCGTCATCGAAGCGGCGGACCAGGGTACGGACACCGTGCAAACGGGTCTCAGCTACACGCTCACCAGCAATGTCGAGAACCTCATCCTCACCGGCTCGGTCGCTGCAAACGGCACTGGCAACGACCTGTCCAACGCCCTCACCGGCAACATCGGCAACAACGTTCTCGATGGCCGCGGCGGCGCCGATATCATGACGGGCGGCGCTGGCGACGATACCTATATCGTCGATCATGCGGGCGACGTGGTCATTGAGAACGCAAACGAAGGCGTCGACACGGTGCTGGCCAGCGTGACCACCATGCTGTCGGCGAACACCGAAAATCTGGTCCTCACCGGCGTGGCTGCGATCAACGGTACGGGCAACGAACTCGACAATTCGATCACGGGCAATGCCGCCAACAACGTCATCGACGGCGGGGCCGGCGCCGACACGATGATCGGTGGTGCCGGAGACGACACCTATTACATCGACAACGTCGGTGATCGCGTGATCGAATTGGCCGGCGGCGGCAATGACCATGTCATCACCAGCATCACGATCGGCAGCATCGACAATGTCGAGCGGATCACGCTTGTGGGCACCGGCGCCGCAGATCTCGTCGGCAATACCCTCGACAACACCCTAACCGGGAACGCGGGCGTCAACGTCCTCAGCGGCGGAGACGGCAAGGATACGCTGTTTGGCGGGGCCGGCAACGACACGCTCAACGGCGATGCCGGCGACGACACCTTGTGGGGCCAGGACGGCAACGACACCGTCAATGGCGGCACCGGCGTCGATACAATCAACGGCGGCAGCGGCGATGATCTTGTCGATGGTGGCGATGGCAACGACGGAATTTTCGGCGGCGGTGGACAAGATCGGCTGTTCGGCGGCGCGGGCAATGACAAGATCTTCGGCGACGGCGGTAACGACTTCATCCGCGGTGGCAGCGGCGATGACCTGCTCACCGGCGGGCAGGTCGGCGGCAGCGGGATCAATGGTAACGATACCTTCGCGTGGCTGCGGGCCGACATCGTCAATAGCGACGGATCGTCGGCTGGTTTCGACACCATCACAGACTTCGGAGCTGGTGACCGGCTCGACTTTTCTGGCCTCTTTAACGGTGTGCCGCCGACACCTATCGCAGACCTTGTCCGCATCAGCGATGGCGTGGCGGGATCGATCGTCTCGATCGATATCGACGCCAGCGGGCACTACTACGATGTCGCCATGCTGACGGGCGTCCATAACCTCGTCGTCGATGACCTCTTGCATCAAAACGGCCTTATCGTCTGATCGACCTTCTGATCGTTAAGAGCAGAATGCGCGCTTTGGCGTGCGACATAATTCGACCATGCGGCCGCTGCATTCCCTCTTTCTCGGGGCACGTTCGGGTTACGAGGAGTGGGAGCGTTACATGGTGTTCAATCGGAAATCGGAACCGGCCGCGCCGGCACGGCTCGTCGCGGCGCAGAAGCCCGTGGCACAACACTTGGCCGCACAGAATATGGCTGCACAGATGAGCGGCGCGCCGGCCTTTGGATCGGTTGCCGGCCATAACTCGGGCGGACGAGAAGAGTCGCTGATCGGAAGCGATCTCAGCATCGAAGGCCAGTCGATCACGATCCGCTGCAAAGGCACGCTACGCCTCAACGGCAACATCCAAGCCGATGTCCACTCGCGGCAACTCGATGTGGGCCAGGAAGCCATCATTACCGGTTCGATCACGGCCGAAGCCGTCGAGGTGAAGGGGCGTGTGAATGGCGCGATCCTGTCAAACAGGGTCATCCTGCATTCAACAGCCGAGGTCGAGGGCGACATCGCCGCCGAGTATCTCTCGATCGAACAGGGTGCCAGCTTTGACGGTCGTTCGCGTCGGGTGCGCGATCCAGCGGAAATTGCGCCGCAAACCGAACCCGCTGCCGCGCTTTCCGTCGCCAAGCCCGCGTCGTCGGTCAGTGGCTGGAGCGATCAGTCGAACGGGACGATCCCTTCGGGCCAATCGAATTATCCATAATTGAGCTCGAACGCCCCCGGCGTCTTGTCGAAACAATAGCCCGGCGATCGGCCCCTACGGCCACGCCGGGCTTTTTCATGCGCATTTCCGCTGCGACATCGATGGCTTGCTTGGCGAAATCTTGGCGATCCGGCAAGTCAATGCCGAGCCATCAACCTTTGGAACCAAAGCTTTGCGCGGCGCTCTCCGTCAGAGCCTGAACGCGGTCGATATCGCGCGCGATCTGGCGGAACTGCGCGGCGAGCTTCATGACCGGCGTCGAGCCCCGGCGCGCGGCCTTTTCCGCCCCGTCCAGCCGCATGCGTATGGCGTCGATTTCCGTCTGCATCACATCGCGCACCATGGCGGCGCTGGACAGCATTGCGATGGCCGCTTCGGTCCGGGCCAGCATGGCTTTCAACTGCAGGATGGCGCTGGAGAGCGCCGGGTCAGTCGCCGTCTCGCCATGCGGCATCGCCGGCTCATTCGTATCGTCGGCAAGCTTGGTGCGCCAATCGCTGAGTGTATCTCCGGCGAAGTCCTGGATCTTGCGCAAATTGCGTCCGACGCCAGCGGCAGCTTCAGACAGATCGGGTACGGCTGTGCGCAAGTGCGGCATACGCAAGATGTAGAGTGCCGCAAGCCCCAGGCACCCGAACAGGGCAAGCCACGGCAGCAGCGGATTGAACGGCGGCGCAGGTGGCCCGGCGTCGGCCCGCGCCAAGTCTGACACATTGGCGATGATGAGTTCGGGGTCGGCATCGCGTGTCGTGCTGAACGACAAGGACGTTGTCCAACCGCCGCCATGATCGATGTCCTTTGCCGGCGTCTCCGTCGCGGCAACCTGCTGCAACGCTGCGAAGGCGTCGTCGGAACCGGCATCGGGTGTCATGCGAAACGGCCCGCTGCCGGGCAGAGATACCGTCAACTCGCTATTCAGATCGGCGGCGGCGTAGGCCGATGGAAACGTTCCATCGACGAGGCGGCCGCCAACTTCGCGCAAAGGCGCAAAGCCTGTCGGCAGAACCAAGCGCTCGGTGGGTTTGCGCACGCGCCATGGCAGGCATTCGCCACCGACTTCGGCCGTATTGCTGCGGTCAGCGCAACTGCGCGCGTGTCCCTGAGCCCGGTCGGCCTCCCGGGCGAGAATGACATGGCCCTTCGAGATAGACGCATCGCCGGCAGTGGTTCGGCCGATGGCGGCCACGATGCGAGGCCACGCAACCCGATCGAGGCCGCAGGCGACGTCGAACTTGTGCACGGTCAGGGATCGGCAATTGTTGGAGAACGGCGGATCACACGTCGTAAAAAGCCGTTCCTCGCTATCCCCGACTATTTCGAATACGCGTTCGGGGCTTGGCCGCACGACGACAATATTATTCTCGACGCTGCAGCTGTAGGGCATGGCGAGGCGGCGGACCGGTGCGGGTCCGTCCATGCCGGTCGCCGGCAGGGTCCATAACCCGGCCGCCCCGAAAACCAACCAACGAAAACCGCGCCGCACCGACTGTCTCTCCCCGATGTCCAATGACAGTGTAGTGTCCTGTTTCCGGGGCGACAACGGCGTGACTAAGGCAAGCGAGAAAGCATTTTGTTATGCTCAAAGCGGCTGGTAGTTGGCAGGCTCAGCCGAAGTCATGGGTCTGCCACGTTGCGCGACCACAGCTTTTAGTCGACGACGAGAGGCGCCACGGGCGGGCGATCGTCTCGACAAGGAGCAAATCGGCGGCCAGTATGCCGCCGCGGTGGCGCGGAGGGGAATGACGACATGGTCACAGCAACGGCTGCATCGGCGGCGGCGGGACAGGGTCATGGCCGGCCCGGGGCCCCAACACCTGCCGCGCAACCGTCAGCGCCGAACATCACTCCGGCCCTTGAGCGTTTCATTCCCGTCACAACTCTGGCTTTGGTCGACCGCCTTACCGTACCTGCGGCCTGGCCAAATGGCGACTGCGAACGCGCGCGGCGGTTTTTTCGCTATTTAAACTTCTGGCGCCGGCAGAAGCACACTCAGCGGCTCATGTCGCTGCTACGCGCCTATGAACCGTTCGACCCCGACAGCGATCTCCTCATCACCCGTGAATACTCCGCGACGGATAAAAAGAAGCTGCAGAAGCGCACTGTTTGCGAAATCGAGCGAATCCTCGAGCAGGCGAATTATGTCCGCATCGATCCGAAATCGGTCGAAATGATCCTAACCAAGGACAGCCACTACGGTCTCGACCTGCACGTCGATCTCGGCGTCTTTGAAGAATGCCTCCTCTACTATCGCGGCGCGTCGATGAAACGCGACCGGCGCACCAACTATCGCAAGTTCATGCGCAAGGAGGAGTTTGACGTTCCGATCTATCGCCGCCTCCTTTTGCTGTTCAAGCTGAAGCCTTTCGATGTCCGAGTGAAGGAGGTGATGGCGGATCGCAATATCAGCGAGGCAGAGGCAGCCAAATTCGTCACGCAGATGCGCGGCAGCCTGTCGACCGAGGTCAAGGAAGGCAACATCTATATCAAGCTGTTCAAGAATATTCCGCGCAGCGATCTGGAGATGGTGTTCCCCAACACGCGGGTCAAATTCCGGCTGCTCGACAAGATCAAGCTCGGTGTCACGGGCGGCGGCGCGATGGGCATGGGACTTGTGGGAACCGCCGGCAAGCTGGCGGCGGGCGGCCTGACCATCGCCAATCCGGTCGCGCTGATGGGCGCTGTCGCCGGACTTGGCGGCATTGCTTTCCGCCAGGGCGTGAACTTTTTCAATCAAAAGCAGCGTTACATGGTCGTGATGGCGCAGAACCTTTACTTCCACGCCATGGCGGATAATCGCGGCGTCTTGATCAAGCTGTCGGAGCGGGCCGCCGAAGAGGATGTCAAGGAAGAAATCCTGCTCTACAGCGTGCTGGCCAAAGAGGCGGCCAAGCGCTCGGACCTTCCCGTCATCGATCGCGTCATCGAGAACTACCTCCAGACAACATTCGACGTCCGCGTGAACTTTGACCTGCCCGACGCGCTGGAGCGGCTCATCGCCGACGGCGTCGTGACGGAAGGCGCCGACGGGACTTTGCACACCCTCTCGCCGACCGATGCTGCGGCACATCTGGATGCCAAGTGGGACCGGTTTCTGGACGACCTGCCGGACGGAGCGCGCGCGGAAGGGTCCGAGCTTGACGCCGAGGACTTCCCACACCTGTAATTCTAGGCTACCCAGCCGCATCCCTCATCGGCGCACGCTATCGCCCGGCTGCGCTCTCATTCGTGTTGCATGACCGCCCGCAAGCTCAGTCTCGTTACATTCGATCGCGACTTGGCGCGCACGCTGGCCGGCGCGCTCCAGGATCTCGTGGAGCCGCCGCCTGAGGCCCTGACGCTGTTCGAAGCGCCGGCCGATGGCTGGCGCATTGATGCCTACTTCAACGAATTGCCCGATGCAGACGACCTTCGCGGATACCTTGCAGAGGTAACGGGACTCGATGTGCCGCCGATCTTGGTCGAGGACGTGCCAGCCTTGAACTGGGTCGCCATCTCGCAGGCTGCGCTGCCGCCGGTCGTGGCTGGACGGTTCACCGTGCACGGCTCGCATGATATCAGCCGCGTCGCGCAAGGGCCAAATGCCATCCTGATCGACGCCGGCGAAGCTTTCGGCACGGCGCATCACGCGACAACCTACGGCTGTCTAACCGCGATCGACCGTCTGACGCGCGGCCGAAGTTTCCGCCGGGTGCTCGATCTGGGTTGCGGATCGGGCGTGCTCGCTATCGGGGTGGCGCGGGTTCTGCCTCGTTCGGCGGTCACAGCCACCGATATGGATCCGACGTCGGTGGATGTGGCACGAAGCAACATCGCGGCAAACACCGCGCCGGGGCGAATTACGACACTGGTCGCGACAGGCCTCCATCATCCGAAACTGCGGCGACGGCGGAAATTCGATTTCATTGTCGCCAACATCCTTGCCGATCCGCTGATGCGTCTGGCGCGGGACATCCGACGGGTCATCACTCCCGGCGGCAAACTCGTGCTATCGGGAATTCTTGTGCCTCAGGCCCCGTCCGTCATCGCGGCGTTCGTGGCGCAAGGTTTTGCCATCGATCGGCACGATCGTGTTACCGGATGGTCGACGCTGACGCTCACGCGGCGCTGACCCGACCTGTGACTGTGCTGCATTGCATGGCGGGCCGCGTCCGCTTAAACAAGCTCCATGTTCCAAACATTCACCGCCTCCGCTGATCCTTCGACCGCTGCGCCGCGCGTGGTGCGGCTGCGCGAAATCATGGCCGCGCAAAAGATCGATGCGTTTCTGGTGCCGCGTGCCGATGAGCATCAGGGCGAGTATGTGCCGCCGTCGGCCGACCGTCTCCGGTGGCTAACCGGGTTTTCGGGCAGCGCAGGACTTGCTGTTGTCACGACCGAGCAGGCGGCGCTGTTCGTCGATGGCCGTTACACGATCCAGGCAGCGCAGGAGTGCGACGCGGACATCTTCGATTTTCCGGGCATCGCGCGGGCTCATCTTGCCGAGTGGCTGACCGCTCAACTGGAAAGCGGAGCCGTCATCGGTTTCGATCCGTGGCTGCATACGGCCGGTGAAATTCGCCGCCTCGAAACGCAGGTCAGTCGCAAGGGCTTGAAGCTGAAACCCCTGTCGCGCAATCCCGTTGATCGAGCATGGGGCAAGGATCGGCCCGTGCCACCGCGCAACCCGGTTCTTCTGCACCCATTGAAAAAGGCCGGGCGGGCAGCTGCGAAAAAGATTGCCGACGTCCAAAAGCGACTACGAGCCGACGGACACGCCCATCTCGTTCTGACACTGCCGGACAGTATCTGCTGGCTGTTCAACATCCGCGGCTCGGATATCGCGCATAATCCCGTCGTGCTCGCATTTGCCATTGTACCAGCGAGCGGCATGCCTGAACTTTTCATCGATGACAGCAAGCTTTCCAAAGACGTTCGCAGCACGTTGGAAGAAACAGCGAAGATTTCGGCACCGGCACAGCTGCCCGTTCGCATTGCGGCGCTCAAGGTCGAGGGACTGCCGGTCCGGCTGGACCCGGAAACGGCCGCGTTTGCGCTGGCGCGGGGGCTCGGCCCGAAGGCTCTCGCGGCGGCAGCCGATCCGTGCATCGGGCTGAAAGCGATCAAGAACCCCGCCGAGATCGCCGGGGCGCGAAAGGCCCATATTCGTGACGGCGCTGCGCTGGTGCGATTCCTTGCCTGGCTGGACGTTGCCGCCGCCGGCGGCAAGCTCGATGAGATCACGGCCGTGCGCAAACTCGAGGAGATGCGCGCCGCCTCCAAGCACCTGAGGGAAATTTCATTCGACACAATCTCGGGGTCGGGGCCGCACGGGGCCATCGTTCATTACCGCGTGACGGAAAAAACCAATCGGCTGATCGGAAAAGGCGAGTTGTTCCTGCTCGACTCCGGCGCGCAATACGAGGACGGCACGACCGACGTGACTCGCACAATCGCGATCGGTTCGCCGTCCGCTGAAATGAAGCAGCGCGCGACACTCGTGCTCAAGGGTCATATTGCCATCGCCACGGCGCGGTTTCCCAAAGGCACCCGTGGCATCGATCTCGATCCTTTTGCGCGCCGTGCGCTATGGGAACATGGCCTCGATTACGACCACGGGACCGGGCACGGCATTGGCAGCTATCTCTCCGTTCACGAGGGGCCGCAGTCGATCTCGCGCGCGGGCATGGTGGCGCTCGAACCGGGTATGATCTGCTCCAACGAACCGGGTTACTACAAGACCGGGGCGTACGGAATTCGCATCGAAAACCTGGTTTTAATTACCGAGGCCACGGTTCCGGACGGCGGCGAGCGGCCGATGATGGGCTTTGAAACGCTCACGCTCGTCCCCATCGACCGGCGGCTCATTGCCAAGGATCTGCTTAACAAGGACGAACGCGCGTGGCTCAACGCCTATCACACGCGGGTTGCGGAAATGATTGGTGCGGAGCTTGAAGGCGACGACGATGCGTTGCAATGGCTGACTGCGGCGACGCAGCCAATTTAACCGGCAGCCTCAGGTGCCGATGAGCGCGATCCACTCGTCTTCGGTCAGGACCGTTACGCCCAGTTCCTGCGCCTTCACGAGTTTGGACCCGGCGTCCGCACCGGCGACGACATAGTCGGTTTTCTTGGAGACTGAATTCGCCACCTTCGCGCCGAGCCGTTCGGCCTGGGCTTTGGCTTCGTTGCGGGACAGACGGACGAGGGAGCCAGTGAAGACCACCGTTTTACCCGTCACGGGCGACGCCGCTGCCGCGACGCGCTCGTATGGCTCAACGGCGATTTCGGCCAAGAGGGCGTCGACTGCTGTAACGTTATGCGGCTCGGAGAAGAAGTCGATCAACGCATCGACCACGGTCTCGCCGATACCTTCGATGTTGTCGATGTCGGCGTAGGCTTCGCTGCTTTTGCCGCCTTCGATGGCGGCATCGACGGCTTTGCGAAAATCGGCGAGCGAACCATAAGCCTTGGCGAGGTCCTTGGCCGTCTGCTCTCCGACGTAGCGAATGCCCAGCGCATACAAAAACCGCTCCAGTCCGATCTTGCGCCGCGCGTCGATCGCCGTGAACAGCTTGTCGACCGACTTGGCGCCGAAGCCTTTGCGCGATTTGAGCGGGGCGTTGCTCTTTGCGTCGCGGTCTTGCAGCGTGAAGATGTCGGAGGGCGTGCGCAACAGACCTTCATCAAAAAAAAGTTCGATTTTCTCCTCACCCAAGCCCTCGATGTCGAAGGCAAGGCGGGAGACAAAGTGCTTCAGCCGTTCCTTCGCCTGGGCGGGGCAAATCAGGCCGCCGGTGCAGCGGCGCACAACGCCGCGTTCGCTTTCAGCCGCATCCGCATCGCGCACGGCATGGCTGCCGCAGACAGGACAGACGGCCGGCATGTGGAACGGCTGTCGCCATTGCTGGCCGCTTGTCGAGGACGACCGAAACGACCTGTGGGATCACATCTCCGGCGCGCTGAATGACAACGGTATCGCCGACGCGGATATCCTTGCGTGCGATCTCGTCCTCGTTGTGCAGCGTGGCATTGGAAACAACAACACCGCCGACAGTGACCGGCTCGAGCTTGGCCACGGGCGTGAGAGACCCGGTGCGGCCGACCTGGATTTCGATGGCGCGCAGGACCGTCATGGCCTGTTCGGCAGGAAATTTATGCGCAATCGCCCAGCGCGGCGAGCGCGATACGAAGCCGAGCCGTTCGCGCAGGTCGAGCCGGTCAACCTTATAGACGACGCCATCGATGTCGTAGCCGAGCTTGGCGCGCTTCTCGCCCATCTCTTTGTAGAACGCGAGCAACTCGTCGGTCGTCCGGCAACGGCGCGTCAATGGATTGACCGGCAGGCCCCAATGGCGCATCGCCTCGATCATGCCGTGCTGCGTGTCAGAGACGAGTTCCGACATTTCGCCCCACGCGTAGGCAAAGAAACGCAAGGGCCGTGCGGCCGTGATCATCGGATCGAGCTGGCGCAGCGAGCCTGCCGCCGCGTTGCGCGGATTGGCAAAAATTTTTCCGCCGGCTGCCGCCTGCGCTTCGTTCAACGCCTTGAAATCGGCGTGGCTCATATAGATCTCGCCGCGCACTTCGACGATGTCGGGCACGTTTTTGCCCCCGAGCTTGTGCGGGATCTCCTTAATAGTCCGCACGTTGTCGGTGACACGCTCGCCTTCCGAGCCGTCGCCGCGCGTTGCGGCTTCGACCAACTGGCCATTCTCAAAACGGATGGAAATCGACAGGCCGTCGATCTTCGGTTCGGCAACGAACGCGACGGGATCGGTATCGTCGAGGCCGAGAAAGCGATGCACGCGGGCCGCGAAATCGACCACGTCATCATCGGCGAACGCGTTGCCGAGCGACAGCATCGGCACGCGGTGGCGAACTTTACCGAAGCCGGCGGCGGCTTCGGCGCCGACGCGCTTTGATGGACTGTCTGTGCGGATGAGGTCGGGAAATTGCGCTTCCACCGCGTCGTTGCGACGGCGCAAACTATCGTACTCAGCGTCCGAGATTTCCGGTGCATCCGACTGATAGTACAGCTGGTCGTGGCGAGCGATTTCGCGCGCGAGGCGTTCCAGTTCAGTGGCTGCTTCATCCGCTGACAGGCCAGCAACCGGCTCGCGTTCGGCGCGGCCGGTATCAACAGTTAACGCTACGGCGGACTTAGATGTGACGAGCTTTGTTTTGGCTGGACGCCGGGTCTTGCTCGTCATGACGGCATCGCTCCCGCAGGTCGAGCGGCGGCCGTCGTTGCCGTGAGCCGCATGTCAGCCCGAATTGCCGCCGAGCGAGACGCTTGGCAGGCTCTTCCAGGCCTTGGAGATCCATGATCCGCTATCTTCACGCGGGGCGAGACCATCCGATTGCAACAGCGCGTAGCTGTCCTTGTACCACTTCGATTGAGGGAAGTTGTAGCCGAGTACGGCGGCGGCTGTCTGCGCTTCTTCTTTGACGCCCAGGGCCATGTACGATTCGGTCAGGCGGGCGAGAGCTTCTTCGACGTGATTGGTCGTCTGATAATCCGAAACGACGACTTTGAACCGGTTGATTGCTCCGATGTAGTTCTTGCGCTTCAGATAATAGCGGCCAACTTCCATCTCCTGCGCGGCCAGCGTGTCTTCGCAAATACGGATGCGATTGTCGGCGTTCTCCGCGTAGGTGCTGTCGGGGTAGCGTGACTTGAGGATCTTGAACTGCTCGAGCGCTTTACGCGTTGCGCCCTGGTCGCGATTGGCGGTCTTGATGTCGTCGAAGTAGGACGAACCGATGATGTGATGCGCGAACGGCGCGTCCTTGGTGCCGGGATGCATGACGGTATAGCGCTCGGCGGAAGCGATCGCTTCAGGGTATTTCCCAGCTTTGAAATACGCGTATGCCGACAGCACCATGGCGCGCCGGGCTTCGGGCGAATAGGGATGCGAACGGTCAAGTTCTTCGAATTTGGCGGCTGCCGCTTCAAATTTGCCCGACGTCATCAGCGCGTCGGCCTGCGCGTACATTTTTTCCGGCGGATCGGAATTGATGGCGCTCGTCGCGTCGATCGAGGATGCGCAACCGGCGGTGAGGCTTGCGATCAGCGCCAGCGTTACGCCCATCAGGCGTCGGGACGGACGTCGAGACGGTGTGCTGTTTCGCATTCTGGATCCCGTGCCTACGTTCCGACCGAACCGCTGCGTCCCATCACTGGGCTACAGGTTCAATGTCGATTCTGCCGGACCGATAGCATACGAGTCTGGGTCGCAGAACCAGTCCAGAGCGAGTTTCCGCACAATGATGGCTTTGGATTATGTTTCTTGTGGGGCCAGGACAAGCAAAGGGGGCCTGCCGCTGAACGCCGCAAGCCCCCGACTTCAATGAATTTTTCGATCACTCGCCGACGGCAAAAGCCTGCGGAAGTTCGAACATCCGAGGCGTGACTTCCCGAACGCGCGGAGCTTGAACAATCGTCCACGCCGAAGCATCGTCGAGGAGCGCCTTGAGCACGAGAGAATTTAAGCGATGGCCACCACGAACCGAGCGATAGGCTCCCAGAAGCGGCAGGCCCGAAAGGCAGAGATCGCCGATCGCATCGAGCATTTTGTGGCGCACGAACTCGAGCGGATCGCGCAAGCCTTCGCGGTTCATGATGCGGTTATCGCCAATGGCGACGGTGTTGGTGAGGTTGGCGCCGAGCGCAAGGCCGGCCTTCCAGAGACGCTCCACGTCGGACATGAAGCCGAACGTGCGGGCGCGGGAGAGTTCATTGCGGAAGATGCCGGGGCTCATTTCGAAGGCGAGACGCTGGCGACCGATGAGCGGCGTGTCGAAGTCGATTTCTACGTCAAGGTGGAAGCCAGAATGGGGAGCAATTTCGCCCCAGCAACCGCCCTCTTCGACGCGGATCGGCTTCAGGACCTTAATGAAACGGCGCGGAGCGTTGAGTTCACGCAGGCCTGTTTCGTCGATGGCTTCAACGAACGGCAACGAACTGCCGTCCATGATCGGAACTTCTTTGCTGTCGATCTCGATGATGCAGTTGTCGACCGAGAGACCGCGAAGGGCGGCGAGCAGATGCTCGACGGTCGAGATCGTGACACCCGTATCGTCGCCGATCACGGTGCACAAGGTGAGATTTTTGACGTTGGAAACGTGTGCCGGGATCTCGGCAATCATACGGCCACGTTTCGTGGCGGCGAAAACAAGACCCGTGTTTATATCAGCGGGGTGAAGCGTAACGGATACAGGCGCCCCACTGTGAACACCGGTTCCCTTGAGTTCGATCTCGCGGGCGATCGTGGTTTGTCGCGCGCCGATAAATCGATTCGACATCCTGCGCCGTCCCTCGCATGTCCCAGGCAGCCGACCAGTCGAAACCGGTGTCTGCCCCCCCAGATCTTGCTGCATCCCACCTGCTTCCCTAGTTTCGTTTGCGCCTCTATCGAGCGCTTTCCGAAACCCCTGAGGTGGAGCGATTCAAGATCACATCCTCAGTGACGATAACTGTCAGTTCTAGGCGTCACAAATCACGCTTTCTTACCATGTGTTACCGATTGGAAAGATGTCGCGTCACGCGCCGAAAATGAGCCGCGTGCGACGCCTCAGTCAACGCCGCGATTTGTTGAAAAACACCGGTAATTCGGGCTTATCTTGACGTTGTGGTTCGTCGTCCAGCCAACCGCTGCGATGACCGTGCGAGTCGCCTCCTACGCTGTAGGAGTTATCGGTTGAAGTGGATTTGTGTGCATGTGTTGCCGCCGGTTCGTGGCGTTCTGCCTGCGAATCACCGTCGCGTTTTCCGCGCCCCGTGAGTCGATCGAAGAAGCCGCGCTTCTTGGGTTCGGGTGCGTGACGAGGAGCTGGCTGTGGGTGCGGGGCATAGACATTCGGAGCCTGCGGGTCGCGCTGCGCCTTCGCCTGGTATTCGCGCTGACCAACGGCTGGAAAATCTCCGAGTTCTGGCATGCGGCGCGGTGGCCGGCGGATCTGGACAGGAGGGGCTGGAATGAAATCTGCCTCCGGCATCTGTGCCCGTTGCGGTGCACCGTATTCGGGAGGGGCGTAGGAGCCGCCGAAGGCACCCGGCTGCAGATCGGTGATTTCGACATCATCCGTCGCGTGCCAACTGTGGGCTGGCGGCGCCGGCGTAGCTCGCGACGGCTCGGCTGGCTGGCGGGCAAGCTCTTCGAACGCTGACGGCTGCAAGGCCTCCGCCATCCGATCGGGGGCATTGTGAAAACCCGCCGGTTGCGGTGCGGGAGGCGGAATGGTCGCCGCGGCCGGTCTTTGGGCCGTGGTTCGAACGAGCGGTGGCGCCGCGGCCGCCATGCGATCCATTCCGGACGCGACAATCGACACGCGGACTTTGTCGCCCAGCGTCGCGTCGAACGTGGCGCCGACGATGATATTGGCTTCCGGATCGACTTCCTGACGGACGCGCGTGGCGGCTTCGTCGACTTCGTACAGCGTCAGATCCGAGCCGCCCGTGATCGACAAGAGAAGTCCCTTGGCGCCGGCGAGCGACACATCGTCGAGCAGTGGGTTGGTGATCGCCTCTTCGGCGGCGCGCACCGCGCGACTCTCACCAGACGCTTCTCCCGTGCCCATCATCGCGCTGCCCATGCCGCCCATGACAGTGCGGACGTCGGCGAAATCGAGATTGATCAGGCCTTCCTTGACGATGAGATCGACGATGCAGGCGACGCCCGAATAGAGCACCTGATCGGCGAGCACGAAGGCTTCGGCGAACGTCGTGCGTTCGCTGGCAATACGGAACAGGTTTTGATTGGGGATGACGATCAGCGTATCGACGTGTTTGCGAAGTTCGATAATGCCGGCCTCAGCGATACGCATGCGGCGGGCGCCTTCGAACTGGAACGGCTTTGTCACCACCGCCACAGTCAGGATATTCTGCTCCTTGGCCGCACGCGCGATGACGCCGGCCGCGCCCGTGCCCGTGCCGCCGCCCATGCCGGCGGCAATGAAAACCATGTGCGACCCGCGCACGAGTTCGCGCAGGTCATCGAGCGTTTCCTCGGCGGCGGCTTCCCCAATGTCCGGGCGCGAACCGGCACCCAAACCCTCGGTCAGCTTGGCGCCGAGCTGGATTTTTTTGGGCGCGTTCGACGTGACCAGCGCCTGAGCATCCGTGTTGGCGACGACAAAGTCGACGCCATCGAGGTTGGCATCGATCATGTTGTTGATGGCATTGCAGCCCGCGCCGCCCACACCAATGACGGTAATCCGTGGCTTCAAGTCTGTGATGTTCGGCGGCAGCTTTGCGTTCATTTGGCCCTCGGTCTCGACAGAAGAAACGTCCAGCGATCCGAATTCTTCCGGACGTGCCGCCGCGCCTTCTCTAGAAGCCGTCCTTGAGCCACTGCCCGACCCGACCCATGTAGCCGCGGGGCTGATCGGCGCCCTCGGCTCCCGGTAGATCGCCGGCCGCGCTGTCCGCGACGGCACGCAACACACCAACCGCACCGGCGAACGCCGCCGATGCAAAATGGGGAGGCAAGCCCGAGATGGGCTGAGGCCTACCCTCACGCACGGGTCGCCTGTACACGCCTTCTGCGAAAGATTGCAGACCGGGAATCTCGCTGCCGCCACCGCAGAGAACAATCCGCGCGGCACTGCCGTCGAGAAGCCCGGCGTTCGCTAAATGATCGCGAACGAGGTGGAGCAGGTGGGCCATGCGCGTTTGGATGATCCGGGCCAGATCAGCCTTCGTCGATCTCTGCTCGAAGCCTTCGCCATGACCGGTTACGGCATGGGTGAAGACATCGTGCTGATCCGACTGCGCAATCAGCACTGTGCCATAAAGAGCTTTGATTCGCTCGGCTTCTTCAAGTGGCGTGCGCAACGCGTGGGCGATGTCGACCGTGACCTGAGCGCCGCCGATTGGGATCGTGCCGGCATAGACCGTCCGGTTCTCACGCAGCATCGCAAATCCGGTGACGCCCGCGCCGATGTCGATCACGACGACGCCATGCCGGCGCTCGTCGTCGCTGGTCACCGCCCAAGCGCTGGCCAGAGGTCCGGGAACGAGGCCGCGCGGTGCCAGGTAGCAGCGCGAGACCGTTCGCGTGAGGTTGCCGACCGCGGGGTTTTCGGCCGTGACGGCACAGAAATGAGCTGCGATCCGGCGAGCAGGCAGGCCTGCGACTGACGCCATGAGTGGACCGTCGTCCAAGCGATAGCCAACCGAGTTCGAGTTGCAGGAGCCGGCGTCCGCTATTCGAAGCGCTGGCTCGTCCGGCGTCGAGCAGGCGATCAACCGTGTCGGCGCGGACAACTCCATCCGGGACCTGAACCGTGGCCGCAAAGGTGCGCGAGGCGATAGCGCCACAGTTGACCAGAAGGTCGATCCGGTCGAGGCGAACGCCGGCCATCGATTCCGCCTGTGCGACGGACGAGCGGATCACACCTTCGGCGGCGGCAAGATCGACGATTGTTCCTGACTTGATGCCCTGCGAAGGAGCGACCCCGACGCCCGCAATACGCGCCGGTTTGCCGTTGTTATCGAGCGCGGCGATCAGGCAAACCGTTTTGAAGCTGCCGGCATCGAGCACGGCGGCAAATCGGACGGTGCGGGCCGGACGGAGGGTTGCAGCGCTCATGTCCCTAACCTCCCGCTCCGATGGAACCGGCCGGAGCGCGAACGGCAATCTTCGTCGGCGAGCGCAGGTCGATAATCTGGCTGGGGATCGTGAGAAGTGCGAGAAGCCGCGGATCGGCCGTCAGCCGTGCGAGAGCGGTTGCTTCGCCGTCGGCGGGAAGATGAATGCGTCCGCCGCCGGTCAACTCGAGTGTCCAGCGGCGATCGGCGAGCCGGGTGGCCCGAACGAGACGAGACTTGATGGCCGGATTTTGATCGACCACGGCGAGGAGCCTTGCCGCCTGTGTACTCGCCCCATCACCGGCCACTCGCGGCAGATCGATCACGGCATCGCGCTTCACCGGGCCCAGCGAGCGGCCCGTCACGTCGATGAGTTCGGCCGCCTCAGCGCGTTCCCAGATCGCGAACGGCTTGCGCTCCTTAATCCGGATCGCGAGCTGCCCGGGCCAGACGCGGGAGATCTCTACCGATTGCACCCACGGCAGACGTTCGAAGCGTATGCGGGTGGCGCGGGAGTCGAAGCTCGCGAGAGACTGGGCCGTGGACAGGTCGAGCGCATTGAACAGATCGGTGTCGGACGTGAAGCGATGGCCGGTGAGCGAGACCTGCTCGATGCCAAAGCCGAAAAGCGTTGTCAGTTGGTCGCGATCGAGCATGCCGTTGCGGTCGGCAAGGTAGGTCCCGACGGCCGACGCTACGACCACTGTCAACCCGGCCAGCTTCCGGCCATAGCGGCGCGGCTGGAACGAACGATGCGACCCGCCCGGCGCGGCGCGGCGGGCCGGATCGTAAGCATGGCCAAAATCGAAGGCTTTGGTATCAGGCGAACCTGGGCTTCGGCGCGGCGCTCGATGCGCCGGCCACGTGTGATCCGATACTGTGCCTACCTCTGGCAACTCGCGTCCTCGGTGATCCATCTGACGAGTTCGCCGAAGCTCCAACCGGCGTGCTGAGCCAGTTCCGGCACCAGCGATGTTCCCGTCATGCCCGGCTGGGTGTTGACCTCGAGGCAAATAAGCTCGCCCGAGCCACCCGGCGTATCGTCGTAGCGGAAGTCAGCGCGCGAGACGCCCCGGCATCCGAGAGCCTGGTGCGCCGCTCCCGTGTATTTCCGGACCAACTGGTAAACATCCGGTAAAACATTGGCCGGAAGTTCGTGGATTGAGCCGCCGGGCGCGTATTTCGCCTCGAAATCGTAGAACACGAGCCCGTCCTTGGGCTTGATCTCGATAACGTCGGAAACAAAGCTGCCGATAACGGCGCAGGTCAGTTCGCGGCCGGCGACGTAGCGCTCGACCATGACGATATCGTCCGGCGCGCCGCCAGAATGAATGGCCTTCGACCAATCGTTGGTGCCAGGGCGGATGATGAGAACTCCGACGCTCGATCCTTCATCGACGGGTTTGACGACATACGGCGGCGGCAGGACATGGGCGGTGGCGGCAGCTGAGCGGGATACGACACGGGCTTCGGCGACGGGAACGCCGGCCGGCTTCATTACGGCCTTGGCGCGCTCCTTGTGCATGGCCAGCGCGGAAGCCAGAACGCCGGAATGGGTGTAGGGGATCTCAAGACATTCCAGAATGCCCTGGATGCAGCCGTCCTCACCAAAACGGCCATGTAATGCGTTGAAGGCGACGTCAGGTTTCAGCGCGCTCAGTGCTGCGGAGATGTCGCGATCCACATCAATGCGCGTGACACGGTAGCCCTCGCCTTCGAGCGCATCGGCGACGGCGGCGCCGGATTTCAAGCTGATCGGTCGTTCCGCCGACCAGCCGCCCATCAGCACGGCGACGTGTTCGCGCGTGCGCCGCGGCGCGGTGCCCAAGGTCATGATGCGTTCTCTGCGAGAGCCAAGGCTTCGCCGATCGGACGGCCGTGTGTTGGTTGCCCGAGGCGGATGATTTCCCAATCGAGCGCGATACCGGAGGTCGCCTTGACGCGGGCGCGGACCGTTTCGCCGAGCGTCTCGACATCTTCGCCGGACGCCTTCTGGTCGTTGATGAGGAAGTTACAGTGCATGTCGGAGACCTTTGCACCGCCGACGCGCAAGCCGCGGCAGCCGGCGGCGTCGACAAGTTTCCAGGCGCTGTGGCCCGGCGGATTTTTGAACGTCGAGCCGCCGGTGCGCTCGCGCACGGGCTGGTTCTTCTCGCGGTAGTCAGCGACCTCGTCCATTTCCTTCTGGATTGCGTCGGGATCACCGGGACGTCCGAAGTACGTCGCTTGCGTAAAGATCCAGTCGCCGGGAATCCCGCAATGACGGTAAGTGAAGTTCATATCCGCCAGCGACAGCACGTGGATGTTGCCCTGGCGGTCGACAGCGCGAGCGGAAACGAGAACGTCCTTGGTTTCGCTGCCGTGTGCGCCAGCATTCATGCGCAGAGCGCCGCCGATGGAACCGGGGATGCCGCGATAAAACGACAGCCCGGCGATACCGGCTTCTGCGGCAGCGCGGGCAACCTTGACGTCGGGGACCGACGTTCCCGCCGTCAATCGCGTCGAATCCGTGGAGATCTCATTGAAGCCGCGGCCGAGACGAATAACAACACCCGGCACACCTCCGTCGCGGACCAACAGATTGGAGCCCAGTCCGATCACGAAGACGGGCAGTTCAGAGCCGGAGTGGCGCAGGAAGTAGGCGAGATCGGCTTCGTCGGCCGGCGCGAACAGCACTTGCGCCGGACCGCCGACGCGAAACCATGTGATGTCGGCCAGCGGGGCGTTGGCAGTGAGGCGTCCGCGCAGGTCCGGCATGCGGGCCATCAGATCGCCGGTGATGTCGGAAAAGATCATCGATTGGCCTTGCAAAGCGCCTATTCGGCGGCCTGGGAAGAGAGCCACTGCGGCAGCGCTGCCGCCCATTCGGTCGACGTGCCAGCGCCGAGGCAAACGACCATGTCGCCCGGGCGGCCGTAGCGGCGCAGGAGGGGCACAATGTCGGCCGGGTGATCAACGGACGTCACAGCGCGGTGTCCGGTCGAACGGATGCCGTCGGCGAGGGAATGCTGGTCGATGCCTTCGATCGGTGTTTCGCCGGCAGAGTAGAGCGGCGCCACGATCACGCTATCGGCGTCGCGGAAGCAGGCGCAAAATTCGCCAAACAGATCGCGCACCCGCGTGTAGCGATGCGGTTCGCAAACTGCGATCACGCGGCCCTTGGTGCCGGCGCGGGCGGCTTGCAGAACCGCAGCGATCTCGATCGGGTGGTGGCCGTAATCGTCATAGATCTGGATGCCGTTCCATTGGCCGGTCGGCTGGAAGCGGCGCTTGACGCCAGAGAACTCCGCAAGTCCTGCTTGAATGATTTCATCGGGAATGCCGGCTTCGGCCGCGACTGCGATTGCAGCCAGCGCGTTCAGCGCGTTGTGATGGCCAGGTACGGGCACGGTCCAACCGGTGATATTGCGCGCACCGCCCTTGACGCGTCCGGAGAGTTCCGCATCGAAAATTGTGGTGAAGCCGTCCTGACGGGTGCTCAGCAAGCGCAAGTCTGCACCCTCGGCAACGCCATACGTCAACAGCCGGCGGCCGTCGCGGCGCAGGTCCAGGCGCTCAATCATGCTGCGGACGACGGGGTGGTCGATGCAGGTGACGGCAAGCCCGTAGAAAGGAATGTTGCGATAGAACGCGGCGTATTCCGCGTGCATGTTGTCGACCGTCTTGAAGTAGTCGAGGTGTTCGGGATCGATGTTCGTCACGATGCCAATTTCGGTCGGAAGCCGAACGAACGTGCCGTCGCTCTCGTCAGCCTCGACGATCATCCAGCGGCCTTGGCCGAGACGCGCGTTCGAGCCCCAGGCATTGATGATACCGCCTGTGATCACGGTCGGATCGGTGCCGGCTTTCTCAAAGATGGTGGACACGAGCGACGTCGTCGTTGTCTTGCCATGCGTGCCGGTGACCGAGATGGTCGAGTAGAGCCGCATCAATTCGGCCAGCGCTTCGGCGCGGCGGATGATCGGCAGGCCCTTCTGGCGCGCCGCTTCGAGTTCAGGATTGCCGGTTTTGACGGCGGTGGAGATCACGACGTTGCGGGCGCCGATGAGGTTGACCGGATCGTGACCGATAAAGACGCGCACGCCCTTGGCGCGGAGGCGCCGCACGTTGGCGCTTTCCTTCTGGTCGCTACCTTGGACGGCGAACCCCTTCGCCAGCAGGATCTCGGCGATAGCGCTCATGCCGATGCCGCCGATGCCGATGATGTGGAACGTGCCTGCGTCGCGGGGTATCTGCATCGCGTCTCTGTCGTCCCGTGTTGCTGAGGCCGTCTGCTGTTTAAGTGGCGTGAGCCGAGGCGGGGCCTGCCGCCGGAGCTGTCCCGGCAAGTTCGCCGACCAGGGCTGCCAGTCGAACCACGGCGTCGGGCCGGCCCTGCTGTCTGGCGCAGTGTGCTGCTTCGACGAGCGCGGCGCCACCCTCCATGAGCTGCGCAACCTCTCCGGCGAGCCTTTCCGGGCTCAGTGTCTTTTGTTCGATACACCAAGCGCCGCCCAATTCGGCAAGCTGGGTGGCATTTTGCAGCTGATCGTTGTCGAGGGAATGCGGCAACGGCACCAGGATCGACGGCCGGCCGATGACGGTCAGTTCGGCGACCGATGACGCGCCAGCGCGCCCAATGACCAGATGGCTGGCGGCCATTCGAGCCGGCAAGTCCTTGAAGAACGGGGCAATATCGGCAGAAATTCCAGCTTGCGCATAGGCCGTCGTCACGCGCGCCACATCCTCTTCGCGTGCCTGCTGGACGACGTTCAATTTTGCTTTCAGATGTGCCGGCAGCAATTCGAGGGCCGGCGGCACGACATCGGAGAAATATCGCGCGCCCTGGCTGCCGCCGAAGACGAGTAGCTGGAACGGAAGTCCGGCATCCAGTGGTGGATAAGGCTGATGAGCCGCTTCAACGACGATGGACCGGACCGGGTTGCCGGTAAAACGGGCCTTTTTGATAAGTTCGCCGTCGAGGAACTTGGTCCGCTCGAACGAGGTTGCGATGGCATCGACCCGGCGGGCCAGCATTTTGTTGGCGCGTCCGAGTACGGCGTTCTGTTCGTGCAGCATCGAGGGGATGCCCAGCTGGCGCGCGGCCATCAGCGGCGGGAATGATGGGTAGCCGCCAAATCCGACAACGACGGCGGGACGGACGTCTTTCATCAGCTTGCGGGCCGCCATGACGCCGCGGGCGAGCGTTAGTCCGGTCCTGGCTAGGCCCAAGGGGGATTTGCTGACGAGCGTCGCGGAGGGCACCTGATGCACCGCACGGGCGGGAAAGCCGGTGCCATAGCGATCGCCGCGCATGTCTGTGACGAGATGCACCGCATACCCGAGGCGACCGAGTTCTTCGGCCAGGGCGAAGGCTGGAAACAGATGGCCGCCCGTGCCGCCGGCGGCCAGCATGACCGTTTGATTGCGATCCATAGGCTGGTTCATCCTTACCCGTTGGCAGTCAAACGCGGCCGTTTCTGGTCCGTTTCGCCCCGGTCTTCAAGAGACGCGGCGGCGCGTGAGGGCGAGCAACATTCCAAGCGTGATTGAGATGGCGAGCGTGGAAGAGCCGCCGGCGGAGAGGTAGGGCAGCGTAATGCCCTTGGCGGGCAGGAGCCCGACGTTGACACCCATGTTGATGAGCGCCTGCAAGCCGAATACGAGGGCCAGACCGATGATGGCCAGCCGAACCGAGAGGTCGGGCTCCCGACCGGCGCGGTAGAGGGCCCGCAGCACGATGAACGCGAACAACAGCACGATCGCGAGGCAGGCGATGGCACCATATTCTTCCGCAATAACGGCAAAAATGAAATCGGTGTGGGCGTCGGGAAGGGAGGCTTTGATCGTGCCTTCACCCGGGCCGCGGCCCAGAAAGCCACCTTGCGTGAATGACTGCAGCGCCCGGTCGACCTGGCTGTGGTCGCCGGGGGCGGGATCGAGAAAGCGGTCGATGCGGGCTTCGACGTGAGGGAAGACCATGTAGGCGCCTGTCAATGCGGCGATCCCGAAGACCACAATGGCGGCGGCATAGATGAGCGGCTGTCCAGAGACGAAAAACAATGCGCCCCAGACGAGGCTCAGCAGCAGGGTTTGACCAACGTCGGGCTGGACAACAAGAAACGCCGCGACGAATGCGTATAGCGCCACGGCGCCCCAGAGCCCCGGCATATCGGGCCGACTGCGTGCCTCAGCCAGGAGCCACGCCGAGATCACGACGAACGCAGGCTTCAGGAATTCGGACGGCTGCAGGGAATGTCCGCCGATCGAAAGCCAGCGGCGGGCGCCGTTGATCTCACTGCCGTGCCACGCCACGATAATCAGTCCGGCGAATGCAACGATCAGCAACGTGAGTGCGAACCGCCTCGTTTCACGCGGGCTCAGGAACGACAGCGCGACGAGCAGCAGAGCACCGAGAGCGGAGAACACAAGGTGCCGTTCGACGAAGTAATAGGCGGGCAGTCCCTTCTTGAGGGCGACCGCGGGGCTTGCGGCAAGCGAGAAGACGAGACCGGCACCGATCAAGATCAGGATCGCGCCAAGCAAGACATGATCGACGGTGAACCACCATGCGGCGAGCCGGCTGCGATCTTCGCGCGAAAAGCTCATGACGCCGGTCGGCGCGAGAGTTCCGCGGCAACGAGCCGGCGGAAATGGTCGCCCCGCTCCTCGAAGTTCTTGTACTGGTCGTAGGACGCGCAGGCCGGCGACAACAGCACGACGGTTTCAGCGGCAGGCGAGGACAGCGCATCGGCGGTTGCCTGTGCCACCGCCACGTCGAGAGTTCCACAGGTCTCGAAAGCAACTTCACCTGCAAGCGTCGCGGCGAACGCATCGGTGGCCGCGCCGATCAGGTAGGCTTTGGCAAGTCGCGGGAAGTCAGGGCGCAACATTTCGATGCCGCCGTCCTTGGCCTTGCCGCCCAGGATCAGGTGAATGCCGCCGGCCCAACTGGAAAGTGCCTTTTGCGTGCTCTCCGCGTTGGTCGCCTTGCTGTCGTTGATAAACAAGGTGCTGCCGAAGCGACCGATCTCTTCCATGCGATGCGGGAGACCCGGATACGTCAACAGATGCGGCACGATCTCGTCGTCGCGCAATCCGGCAAGGCGCAGCGCGGCATAGGCGGCGCATGCGTTTTCGCCATTGTGGCGGCCACGCAGCGAGGCAACTCCATCCAGATTCGCGACGGGCTCGTGGCGATAGAAAATGGTCGAACCGGAAAACGTGACGTCGGCGGCAGCGTGCGTGGACGCGGTCAAAAGATTGTCGGCGAGGGGTCTATATTTTTCGGCGATGGCGCGCGTCCAATCGTCATCGATGACGACGACGGCGCGGTCGGCACCCGCAATCAGGCGCTCCTTGACGCCGGCATAGTTCTCAATCGTGCCGTGTCGGTCGAGATGATCAGGGGTGACATTGAGCAGAACACCAATGCTCGGCCGAATGGTCGGCGCAAGATCGATCTGGAACGACGAGCATTCGACGACGTAAACGCGCTCCGGCGTGATCGGTTCAAGCGTCAGTATGGCCCGGCCGATGTTGCCCCCCAGTTGCACATCGCGGCGGGCTTCCTTCAGCACGTGGGCGATAAGTGCCGTGGTCGTCGACTTGCCGTTGGTGCCGGTGATGGCGATGAAAGCGGCCTCAGGACAATTGCCTGCGCGCTCGCGGCAGAACAATTCGATATCGCCGATGATTTCGACACCGGCAGCTTCGGCTTTGGTGACCGTCCAGTGAGGTTCGGGATGGGTCAGTGGTACGCCCGGGGCGAGAACGAGGGCCGCGAAGCGCGCCCATTCCTCGCGAAAGAGATCGACCAACGGGATGCCCGCGTTGCGCGCGGCCGAGCGCCCGGCCTCACTGTCGTCCCAAGCTGCGACGCGCGCACCGCCTTGCATCAGTGCCAGAGCGGTGGCGTTGCCCGACGCGCCGAGCCCGAACACCGCAACGTCGAGACCGGAAAAAGTGGTGATCGGGATCATCGTACGGGCCCGCTCAGCGCAACTTCAGCGTCGCCAGACCGATCAGCGCCAGGATGACCGAGATGATCCAGAACCGCACGACGACCGTGCTTTCCTGCCAGCCCTTCTGTTCGAAGTGATGGTGCAGCGGCGCCATTCGGAAGACGCGCTTTCCGGTCAGTTTGTACGACGATACTTGAATGACGACGGAGAGCGTTTCAAGAACGAACAGGCCGCCGACGATGGCCAGTACAATTTCGTGCTTGGTCGCGACCGCGATGGTGCCGAGCGCGCCGCCAAGCGCCAGCGAACCCGTATCGCCCATGAAAATCATGGCGGGCGGCGCATTGAACCAGAGGAATCCCAGTCCGGCGCCGATCAAGGCCCCGCAAATGATCGACAGTTCGGCCGTGCCGGCGACGTAGTGGATTTGAAGGTGCGTTGCGAACTTTTCCGAACCGATCAAATACGCAATGAGACCGAAGGTGGCGGCAGCAATCATGACCGGCACGATGGCAAGGCCGTCGAGGCCGTCCGTCAGGTTGACGGCGTTGCCGGCTCCGGCAATGACGACCATCCCCGCAAAGATGAAGAACGGACCCATGTAGATCAAGACGTCCTTGAAGAACGGAACCGCCAGTTGGCCGGCAAGTGCGGGCGAGGACAGAGACACAATGGCCCACGTGGCCAGGCCCGCGACCATCAATTCGATGCCGAGACGCGCCTTGCCGCCAAAGCCGCTGGCGTGCTGTTTGGTGACCTTCAGGTAGTCATCGTAGAAACCAATGGCGCCATAGGCGAGCGTTACGCCAAGAACGATCCAGACGTAATGGTTCGACCAGTCGGACCACATCAGGGTCGAGAACGTGACGCTGGCCAGGATCATGAGGCCGCCCATGGTCGGCGTGCCGCGCTTGGCAAGATGGGTCTTGGGTCCGTCGTCGCGGATCGGTTGCCCCTTGCCCTGCTTCAAGCGGAGCAAATCGATGATCGCGGGACCGAACAGCATAACGAACAACAGTGACGTGAACACCGCGCCGCCGGTGCGGAACGTGATGTAGCGAAAAACATTGAGCAGACCGATCTGATCGCTGAACTGCACCAGTTCATAGAGCATGCGTGGTCTCTCCCCCTCCCCCGATGATGCCTGCGCGCCGCTGCGGCGGCACGTTCATCCCTTACATGACCCGTCTTGCCCTGTCCGGGAGAACTTGGCCAGCATTGCTGCGACGAGCAGGCTCATTTTCGAACCGTTCGAGCCCTTGACCATCACGGCGTCGCCGGGTTGGAGTGCCGCCATGAGCGGGGCCTGCAGTTCGGCGGCCGTCGGTGCCCAGGCGCCACGGCGTGTTTCAGGCACACGCTCGTACAAGCGCGCCATGTGGGAGCCCGCAGCAAAGACCAGATCGACTTCGGCAGCATCGATTGCCGGCCACAAATCCGCGTGCAGAGCCGGCGCGTCGACGCCCAGTTCAAGCATGTCGCCGACAACGGCGACACGGCGGGGAAATTCACCGCGCGGCAGAGCGGGAAAGACGGCCAGTGCCGCCCGCATCGAGGCCGGATTGGCGTTGTAGCTCTCATCAATGAGAAGAATGTCGCCCCCGGCTGCAGCGAGCCGCGTGCGCGAGCCACGACCGGGCGGCGGCGAAAACGTCGAGAGTGCCGCGATACCTTTCGCCACGTCGGCGTCGGCGATATCAAGCACGGCCGTGACGAACAGTGCGTTCAAGACCATATGCCGGCCAACGCTGCCGATCGTAAACGGAAGTTCGCCGCGATTATTGCCACGTATGATGGCGCCTTCGCTACCCGTCGCGGTCATTTGGCACTCTTTCAGCGTGACCACGTCGTCGAGCGCAAACTTCGCTTTTGCCGCCGCAGCGGCGAGCGCAAGGCTGACGCCGGTCACATGCATGCGTCGCGCTCGGGCGGCTGCGATCAAGCGGGCTGCGTGGCGATTATCAA
This sequence comes from uncultured Alphaproteobacteria bacterium, assembly GCA_963742405.1. Lineage (GTDB taxonomy): Bacteria > Pseudomonadota > Alphaproteobacteria > Rhizobiales > Hyphomicrobiaceae > JAGVSR01. The sequence continues at coordinate 190,380 of CAVUMB010000006.1, read as the reverse complement.
TGTTGATGAGCGCTGCGCCGCCTGGTTCGAGGCCGAGGAAAATTTCGGCTTTGGCATCGGCGATGCCGTCCTCGCTTTGGAAATTTTCAATGTGGGCGTTCTCGACCGTGGTCACGAGCGCCACGTGCGGCCGCACCATACCGGTCAGCGGCGTAATCTCGCCCGCGTGGTTCATGCCAATCTCAAAGACGGCATAGAGCGTGTCGGCCGGCATACGGGCGAGCGTGAGCGGCACGCCCCAGTGATTGTTGTAGGACTTTTCCGATGCATGGGTGCGGCCGAGGGCTGACAACGCGAGCCGCAGCATCTCCTTCGTCGTCGTTTTGCCGACGCTGCCGGTGACGGCGACGACGCGGGCTTGCGGTGCCAACCGCGCGCGGGCGGCGCGACCGATGTTTTGCAAGGCCGACAGTGGGTCGGCGGATCGGATCAAGGCGCCGTCACCAACTTTGGCGACATAGCTTTCAGAGACGATCGCGGCGGCGGCACCGTTGGCGAAGGCCGAGGTGACGAAATCGTGCCCGTCGCGCTGGTCTTGCAGCGCCACAAATACGTCGCCCGGCTCGAGGGTGCGCGTGTCGATGGAAAATCCGGTGATAGGATGAGCAGGCCTGCCGCTTGCCCTGGCGCCCGCAGCAGCGGCCAGCTCATCAAACAACCAGAGTGGAGAGCGCGTCATGGTGCTGCGAGCGCCTCGGCTAGAACGTCATGGTCGGAGAACGGCAGGATCGTGTCACCGACGATCTGGCCGGTTTCGTGACCTTTGCCCGCGACGAGCACGACATCGCCAGGCTGCATCATGCGAACAGCGGTGCGGATTGCCTCTCCGCGGTCGCCCATTTCCATCGCGGCGGGCGCACCGGCCAGAACTTCGGCGCGAATGGCGGCAGCGACTTCGGTGCGTGGATTGTCATCCGTGACGATGACGATATCGGATTTCTCGGCGGCGATGCGGCCCATGATCGGGCGTTTGCCGCGATCGCGATCGCCGCCACATCCAAAGACGCAGATCAGGCGACCGGTGGCAAAGGGGCGGCATGCTTCGAGGGCAGCCGCGAGCGCCTCGGGCTTGTGGGCATAATCGACGACACCAAGACCACCGTTGCGCTCGCCGATGATTTCAAGACGGCCCTTGACGCCGGTGAGTGCGCCGAGTGCGGCGAGCACCTGATTTACATCCTCGCCTGTCGCGATGGCCAGGCCCGCGGCAACGAGCGCGTTTTCGACCTGATAGGCTCCAACGAGCGGCAGTTCCACGGTGACTGTGGATCCCGCCGCCTCGATACACAGCCGTTGGGAGAAGCCGATGGTTTTAACGTCAACAAGTCTGAGCGTTTCGCCCGTGCGTCCGACCGTCAGTACCCGGCGACCTGGGCGACGCGCGACCGCCTCTGCCTGTTCGGCATAATCGCCATCGCGATTGATCACCGCCGGCCTGTCCGGCGGGAGCAGGTTTTCGAAAAGTCGCATCTTGGCGGCGAAGTAATCATCGACCGTCGGGTGATAATCCATGTGGTCGCGGCCAAGATTGGTGAAGGCCGCGGCGATAATGTGAACGCCATCGAGGCGGTGCTGGTCGAGGCCGTGCGAGGACGCTTCCAAGGCGAGATGGGTCGTGCCATCTGCTGCCAGGGCCGCGATCGTCTTGTGGAGGGAAACCGGATCGGGCGTGGTGAGCGAACCGTACACCGTTCGCTTCGGTGAAACGACGCCGATGGTGCCGAGCGAAGCAGATGTCCGGCCCAGCGTGGCAAAAATCTGCCGGGTGAACTCGGCAACGGAGGTCTTGCCGCTCGTACCGGTCACGGCCACCACAGTTGCCGGCTGGCCCGGATAGAGACGCGATGCGATAACGGCGAGGGCGGCGCGCGGATCGGCGACCTGCAAAACGGGAATTGATATTCCGGCGGGCAGTTCAGCCGTTCGGGAAATGATGGCTGCACGCGCACCGCGGGCCGCGGCATCGGCCAGATAGCGACCGCCGTCGGCCTTGGTTCCGGGAATGGCGACAAAGAGATCGCCAACACATACCAGGCGGCTGTCGGCCGTGACACCGGTCACATCCTCGTCCGGGCACGCGGCCGGTGCGTCGAGAAGATCGGCCAGAACATCAGCAAGCCGCATGGATAGGCTTTCGCATCTGGATGGGGCACTTGGGCGGTCAAATGATCGTCGGCGCAACCCGGTCTATGATGTGCCGGGCCGCGCGTCAAACGGGCGACGAATGATACGCCCAGGCGATTTCGAGCCAATCCGACCGCCTTACGAAAACGTCATGTGCCGGCTCGCGGGCGTTTAACTCAGATCACTCAAGCCTGCGTGATGCGCGTTGGTTCGCCTGATCATGCATTTTGTGGTGCGGTTCATGAGTGCGAACATTGCCGAATTTTTACGTTGCATCGGCGTTGCGATAGATGCTCACGCATTGTCACGAAGACTGCGAATTCGCCAACGGCAATGTGACTGGTAACCGGCGGCCTCCACCTCCAGATGCAATGAAGCGACTGGTGCTGAAACAACAGCACGGGTCCGGCGGACCACCCGCCCCGGAAACGCATCAACGAGGAGATTCACATGATTCGCACGATCGCACTTGCCGTTGCCATGGCCGCTGCCGCGGCGCTGCCGGCTGTTGCCGCAGATACGTCGGCCGATACGTCGTCAAATTCTGGCGCCACGGCTCGTGAATTCACCGCGCAACTTACAGCGCAGGCCCATCAGGGGCAGCTGCGTCGCATCGCAGCCGGACGTGGTTACATCGTCACGTCGGAATTCAGCCAGTCGGGTTCGGGCCATTGGGTTGCAAGCGCCATGCGCGATGGCAAGCCGACCACGGTTGCCGTCAAGATGCCGCCGCGCGACCTGCCGGCGTTTATCAACTAAAACGCCCCCTCCAATTAACGCCCGGCCGAGGCAAGACTCGGCCGGGCTTTTTTGTCGATTGACCGTTACTTCTTCTCCGGCGCCACCACGCGGATGGAGAGTTCGCGCAGTTGCTTCGGCGCGGCTTCGGACGGTGCATTCATGAGCAGGTCGGCGGCTTGCTGGTTCATCGGGAACAGGGCCACCTCGCGCACGGTCTTGCAGCCGGTCAACAACATGACGACACGTTCGATGCCCGCTGCCATGCCGCCATGCGGCGGGGCCCCGTATTGAAACGCGCGATAGAGGCCGCCGAAGCGAGCTTCGACGTCGGCGCGCGACAGCCCCGTAATTTCGAATGCTTTGACCATGGTTTCGGGCAGGTGATTACGCACCGAGCCCGATGCGATTTCGTAGCCGTTGCAAACGATGTCGTATTGATTGGCTTTGAGAGCCAGCAGCGCGTCACGCCCCTCTTTCTCGGCCGCTTCGAGCGCCGCGTGACCGCCCTTCGGCATCGAGAACGGGTTATGCGAGAAGTCGATTTTCTTTTCTTCCTCGTTCCATTCGTAGAACGGGAAATCGACGATCCAGGCCAGCGCGAAGCGGTTCTCGTCGATGAGTTTCAACTCGTGACCGACGCGATCGCGGGCATTGCCTGCGAACTTGTAGAAGTTGGCCGGGTTGCCGGCGGTGAAAAAGACAGCGTCGCTCGTCTTGAGGCCAAGTTGTGCCTGAATGGCTGCGGCGCGTTCCGGTCCGATGTTCTTGGCGACGGGGCCGGCGCCTGCCGCGCCCTCTTCCTCGCGCCAGAAAATGTACCCCAACCCCGGCTGGCCTTCGCCTTGTGCCCAAGAGTTCATGCGGTCGCAAAACGCTCTGGAGCCGCCGGTCGGGGCTGGGATCGCCCAGACGCGGACCTTGGGGTCCTTCTCAATCATGCCGGCGAAGACTTTGAAGCCGGAGCCGCGGAAGTGCTCGGTCACGTCCTGCATTTCGATCGGGTTGCGCAGATCGGGCTTATCGGAGCCGTATTTCGCGATCGCCTCGTCGTAGGGGATGCGCGGCCAGCCGTTGGTCACAGCTTTGCCGTCTGAAAATTCCTCAAAGATGCGCGTGAGGATCGGCTCCATCGTCTGGAAAATGTCATCCTGCTCGACGAAGCTCATTTCAACGTCGAGCTGGTAGAACTCGCCCGGCAGGCGGTCGGCGCGCGGGTCTTCGTCGCGGAAGCACGGCGCGATCTGGAAATAGCGGTCGAAGCCGGAGACCATCAGCAGCTGCTTGTATTGCTGCGGGGCCTGCGGCAGGGCGTAGAATTTACCCGGATGAATGCGCGAGGGCACAAGGAAATCGCGCGCGCCTTCTGGCGAGGACGCGGTCAGGATCGGCGTTGGAAATTCGTTGAAGCCCGCGTCATACATGTGACGACGCATCGACTTGGTGATTTCGAGCCGCTTCATGATGATGGCGTGCAGGCTTTCGCGGCGCAGGTCGAGAAACCGATACTGGAGCCGCAGGTCTTCGGGATAATCGGGCTCGCCGAAGACGGGAACCGGCAATTCCTTGGCCTCCGAAAGAATCTCGATTTCAGTTGCATAAACCTCTATTTCGCCGGTCGCGAGGTCGGCGTTGGTGGTGCCGTCGGGTCGCGGGCGAACCTTGCCGTCGATGCGGACGACCCATTCCGACCGCAATGATTCGGCGGTTTTGAAAGCTTGCGTGTCGGGATCGGCGACGACCTGGGTGATGCCGTAGTGATCGCGCAAGTCGATGAACAGCACGCCGCCGTGGTCGCGAACGCGGTGCACCCAGCCCGACAGGCGCGCGACGCCGCCGATATCTGAGCTGCGCAAACCGCCGCAGGTGGTTGATCTGTAACGGTGAATTCTGGCCGCGGTCATGGCCCAAAGTCCTGTTTCGAGTTGGGGGAAAATCGGGCCGGAGAAGCGCATGCGGTATAGTCAATGTCAAGCCGGACAGGGCGCGCGCGGGGCCTACCCGGCTGCCCGTGGAGGGATTTGTTAGAACGCTCCATTTACGGAACCTTTACCAAGGCGACGGCATCCTGTGCGGTATGCGGCGGGGGTCGCGGCAGCTGCGGTTCGGCACGAACGCAGCCGCTGGCGAATTGAGATATCGAACCATGACGACCGAAACCATTGATGTTGCGTCGCTGGCGACCCTGTCGGCGAACCAGCCAAGCCCGGCGGGGAACGGCAGTGCGGCTGATGCGGAAGCCGAGCACCCACTAGCCCGCGAGTTGCGCATGGTTCTTGCCGATCCCGGTGCGCATAGCCTCGGTGATCTGGCCCGCGTCGTTGAACAGATCCGGCGCGAAATGACCATGTTCAAGGCCGCGCACGGGATGCAGGACGACCATAGCGGCTGATCCGTCGCGATTTCCGGTGGCCGATCGCTGAGTGTGACCATCTCCGTCTGTGGTCGCCTCCACGCCGAGGCTTCCCCGAGCCACATTCTGTTGTATACAGGCCGGAGATGCATCTCGTTACGTCCACATCCGATCTCGCCCAAGTCTGCCAGCGTCTCGTTTCAGCCGAGTTTATCACGGTCGACACGGAGTTCATGCGCGAGCAGACCTTCTGGCCCGAGCTATGTCTCGTCCAGATCGCGTCCGATACCGTCGAAGCCATCGTCGACCCGATGGCGGCGGGGATCGACCTTGCGCCGTTCTACGAACTGATGGCGAACGATCGCATCACCAAGGTCTTTCACGCGGCCCGGCAGGACATCGAGATCATGTATTCGGAAGCCGGGCTCATCCCGACGCCGATTTTCGATACGCAGGTCGCCGCGTCCGTCTGCGGCTATGGCGACAGCGTCAGCTACGTCAATCTCGTCAAAGACATCACAGGCCACGACATCGACAAGTCGTCGCGCTTTACGGACTGGAGCCGGCGGCCATTGACCGACAAGCAGCTGGTTTATGCGCTTGGCGATGTGACGCATCTACGGGATGTCTATCGTCACCTTCGTTCCAAGCTTGACGAGAGCGGGCGGACGTCTTGGGTCAGCGAGGAAATGGCCGACCTGACGCATCCGGAAACGTATGAAACGCGGCCGGAGGATGCCTGGAAGCGGCTCAAGATGCGGACCAAAAACCGCAAGTCGTTCGGCGTTCTGATCGAACTGGCCGCATGGCGGGAACGGGCGGCGCAGGCGCAGAACGTACCGCGCAGCCGCGTACTGCGCGATGAAGCGCTCTATGACATTGCCAACCAGATGCCGACCACGCCGGAGCAGCTTGGCGGATTGAGGACGCTCAGCGATGGCTTTTCGCGTTCGCAGCGGGCGAAGGAAATTATGGACGCGGTGAAAGCCGGTCTCGCGTGCGATCCGAAATCGTTGCCGCAGATGAACCATTCGCGCCAGGTATCGGCGGAAGCCGGCGCGACGATCGAACTGCTGAAGGTGCTGCTGAAGGCCGCCGCAGCCAAACACCGCGTCGCGCCGCGCCTGATCGCGGATGCAGAAGAACTGGAACGCATTGCGGCCGAAGACGAGCCCGATGTCATGGCTCTCAAGGGTTGGCGCCGGCAGTTGTTCGGGGAAGACGCGCTACGGTTGAAGCGCGGCGAACTGGCCTTAACGCTCGCCGGCGGCGAAGTCATGGTCCTGCCCGGCCGTGCCGAGACCTGAATTTATTTTCGACCAGGATCGTAGCGGTGGGTTTCGCGCCACTCTTTTAGAAACGCCACCAGTTCATCGTCGATCGGATCGGGCAGCACCATCCTGACCGTCACCATCTGGTCGCCCGATGTTCCCGCCGTGGCGTTCGCAATCCCCTTGCCCTTCAAGCGGAACACCTTGCCGGAGCTTGTCCCGGGCGGAATGGTGAGTTGGACCCGGCCGGTGAGCGTTGGAATTTCGACCTTGGCCCCGAGCACGGCTTCATCAAGCGTCAGCGGCACATCGATCGTGACGTCATCACCGATGCGCTTGAATGACGGGTGTGGCTTGACGCGCACCTCGACCAGCGCGTCGCCGGCCGGCCCGCCATTCTGACCCGGCTGGCCCTTGCCCTTGAGACGCAGCACCTGACCTTCGACAACGCCCGAGGGAACATTCAAGTCGAGCGTCTCCCCGCCGGGCATGGTCACACGCTTGCGGGCACCAAGTGCGGCTTCGCTGAACTCCAGATCGATCGTGTAGCGTGCGTCCGGCCCGCGGCGCGGGCGGGTTTGCGCACCGGCGCCGCGGAAGCCGGCAAATATGTCGCCGAATGGGTCTTCCAAATCGAAGCCGCCGAAGCCGGTGTTCCAGCGCGCACCGCCGGCAGTGTTTCCAGCCCCGCCCGCATCCGGCCGCGGTCCCGTGGGCCGCCGCGGGTCGCCTGCACCATCGATCTCACCGCGATCGAACGCCTTTCGTTTCACCGGATCACCGACGATGTCGAAGGCGACGGTGACTTTCTTAAAGCGCTCTTCGGCGGCTTTGTCGGGATTGATGTCGGGGTGGAGTTCCTTGACCAATTGCCGGTATCGGCGGCGGATTTCGTCGTCGGTGGCCGTCCGCTGGACGCCCAGAACGGTGTAGGGATCGTCGGCCAAGTGCCCCTCCCCCGTCAGTTGGCGATGCGAACTTCGCCAACGCGACCAAGAACGGCGGCGAGGCTTTCGAAGCGGCGGCGCAGGCGCTCGCCGTCGAGGTCGGCGTGCTGCCTGGGCAGCACCAGTGTCAGCTTGTCGGCGTGAAATTCGAGCTGCGTCTCGTCGATGATGCCCGGCATACCGATGGATATCATGTGGGCGGCTCTCAACGCGCCGCCGATGATCCGGGCGCGCTTCAACATGCGCCGATCGATCCGCGACAGCAACTGCTCGGGCAGCCCGTCGGTGCCTGTGCTCTGGGCACCTGCATGGCGGAAGAACACCGTCAGGCCGAGAAAGATACGGCCAGGGTGATCGATGCCGGACATGCCGGCATGGGCGATTTTGTCGAGGCTCTGTTCGCCGCGATAGTCGGGGTGAACTCGCCAGCCGATGTCGGAGAGGAGGCAGGCCGCGTGACGCAAGCGGCGCTCTTCGGGGGTTTCGTCGGGACTGTCCTGGTTGTCGAAGATCTGATCGGTCCAGTCGCATAATTCAAACGCATGCGCGACCGAGCGCGAGCGTTGGAGTGCCAGTTCCTCGCAAAAGCTCAGAAGCGGATCCTTGGCGCGCTCGTGCGGCGGCAGCAAGCCGTAGAGCAGACCTTCGCGCACGCCATGAACCGAAAAGATCACGCCCGACGGCTGCAATTGCCGAAGCAGGCGCTCCAGGACAAGAGCGCCGTAGGGCAACGCCTCGCGGCGGGCGCGGGCGACTTCCTCGATGCCCGGAAGGGCCGCGATTTTCCTCGTCCGGCGCACACTCTCACAGAACTGGATCGCATCGCGGGTGGGGATTGTGTAGCCTTGCATGATGCGCAGCGGATATTGCGTCTGCTCCATGTGCAGCTTGGCAAGCGCCCGCCACGTGCCACCGACGGCGTAGAACGGCCGGCCACGTCCCTTGGAGAGCCAGCTGATCCGTTCCAAATGATCGTCGGCAATCTTGGCGGCATCGTCGATCTTGCCACCGGTCTGATCAATGAGGCGCAGGCCGCCAAGCGGCAGCGTCACGGCTTCGTTCAGCTTGTCGCCGCCCACATCAATGAGTTCGAGGCTACCGCCCCCCAGGTCGCCGGCAAACCCGTCGGGCTTGATGAAGCCCATGCGAATGCCTTCAGCCGCGAGTTCGGCCTCGCGCTGACCAGAGAGAATTTCGATTTTCACGCCGCAGGCCTTCTCGGCGCGACCGATGAAGACCGCTCCGTCACCGGCATCGCGGACAGCGGCGGTGGCGAAGGCCTTAAGGTTCTTGACCTTTAGTATTCGTGCGACGGCGCGGAACCGCGTCAGCGCGGCAATCGTCCGCTCGATCGCTTCGGCGCCCAAACGGCCGGTCGTGGCAACCGTTCGGCCAAGCCCACACAAGACCTTTTCGTTGAAAAGTGGCGTCGGCGAACGAACGGCGCCTTCATAGACGACCAGGCGAACAGAGTTCGATCCGATGTCGATGACCCCAATCGGCTCCAACTCACGCGGGCGACTGGCACCACCAAGCATCTGCATCAGGCTCGTCACTTCGGATCCTTGCTTCAATCCGCACCTCTAACGCGGAACTTGGGCGGCGAGTTCGTTTTCAGGGCTTGGCCGCGGCCGGACAGGCTCGGATTGACCATGAAGTACTTGTGGGCATTGAAGGGGGCTTCCGTGGGGGCCGGGCCGATCCGTTCCGAACCCCCATCGGACAGGATGCGCCAGCTTTGCTGATTGTCCATCAAGTTGGCGACCATGATCTGGTTGAGGACCTGTTCGTGCACAGTCGAATTCAGAATCGGAAGCATCGCCTCGACGCGGCGATCAAGATTGCGCGGCATCATATCGGCGGAGGAGATGTAGACCGCGGCCTTGGGCGAAGGCAACGTTTCACCGCGGCCGAAGCAGTAAATGCGCGCGTGTTCGAGGAAGCGTCCGATTATACTCTTGACGCGAATGTTGTCGGAAAGCCCCTTGACGCCGGGACGCAGACAGCACACGCCGCGGCAGATGATGTCGATCGACACGCCGGCGTTGCTGGCTTCGTAAAGCGCATCAATGATCTGGGCATCGACGAGTGAATTCATCTTCATCCAGATGCCGGCGGGGCGGCCGGCCTTGGCATGGGCGATCTCGTCGCGAATGTGGGTCAGAATGGTTTGCCGGATGCCGTTGGGACTGGCCGACATCACTTCCAATTCACCCGGACTGCCGTAGCCGGTGACGAAGTTCAAGATGCGCGTCACGTCGCGCGCAATGATGGGATCGCGCGTGAACAGCGACAAATCGGTGTAAACGCGGGCCGTTTGCGGATGATAGTTGCCGGTGCCGATGTGGCAGTAAGTGGCAAGTTCGGAGCCTTCGCGGCGGACAACGACGCCAAGCTTGGCATGGGTCTTCAGTTCAATGAAGCCATAGACCACGTGCACGCCGGCGTTTTCCAAATCGCGCGCCCAACGAATGTTGGCTGCTTCATCGAAGCGGGCTTTGAGTTCGACCACAGCGGTCACGGACTTGCCGGCTTCAACGGCTTCCTTCAATGCCTGTACGATGGGGCTGTCGCGCGACGTGCGATAGAGCGTCCATTTGATCGCCATTACGTTGGGATCGTTGACGGCCTGGCGCAGGAACTGCACCACGACGTCGAAGCTTTCGTAAGGGTGATGGACGACGATGTCCTTTTTGCTGATCGCAGCAAAGCAATCGCCGTTGAATTCGCGGATGCGTTCGGGGAAGCGGATGTTAAACGGCTTGAAAAGAAGATCGGGGCGGTCCGAGACGAGCAGCTGGCTCGTGTCTGACAGTCCGAGGACGCCGTCCTTGACGAAGATGGCTTCCTCGCCAACTTCGAGTTCATCGGCAACGAGCCGGCGCAGCTGCTCGGGCATGCGGCTTTCGAGTTCGAGGCGGATCACCACGCCGCGTCGGCGCCGCTTCAGAAGCGTCTCGTAGGAGCGTACGAGGTCTTCGGCTTCTTCCTGCAGTTCGATATCGCTGTCACGGAGCAAGCGGAAAGCGCCCTTGGCCTTGACCTCGAAGCCCATGAAGAGCTTTTCCAGGAACATGCCGATCAGCTGTTCGAGCTGGATGAAGCGGATTTGCTTTTCGGATTGCAACTCGGCGCGCAGGCGAATGAACCGTTCGAGCTGGCTGGGGATGGGGATCAGGCCGCTCATCACCTTCCCGTCCGCCCGGTTCTGCAGCTGAACGGCGATGGTCAGGCCCTTGTTCAAAATAAAGGGGAAGGGATGTGCGGGGTCGACCGCAATCGGCGTCAGGATCGGGAAAATGTGCGTGAGAAACAAATTCTCGACCCAGACCAACTCGCGATCGGTGAGGTCTTCCGGTTCCACGATCTTGAGGCCGCTGGCGTCGAGTTGGGTGCGGATCGAGCGCCAGATCGCCTGCTTGTCGGCGACCAGCGCGGCCGCGAATGTGTTGATGGCCGCCATTTGTTCGGCGGGCGTCAGGCCATCCTGGGTTGTGGTCGTCACTCCAGCCGCGATCTGCCCATAGATGCCGGCGGCGCGCACCATGTAGAATTCGTCGAGGTTCGACGCCGAAATCGATAGAAAGCGAAGCCGCTCCAACAACGGGTGGTTTTCGTTGCGCGCTTCTTCAAGGACGCGGCGGTTGAACTGCAGCCAGGAGAGCTCCCGGTTGTAGAAGCGGGCCGGGCCCAACTCAGCAGGCAACTCGGACACCGCAGCTTTGTCAGCAACGGGCGCAGCCTTTGATTTGCCCTTCACGGTCGACATGGCCAATCCTTAACCTGCTGAACGCGGACGACTAAGGCCCGCACTATGCGACGATGACATGACGGTCAATCCTTGCCAACGTCCGATGCCGGCTGTTGCAAACGGCCCAGGGCTTCTGCGGCGATGGCGCGGCTGACGCGGCGCTGCCGCGACAGTGCGAGTTGATCGCAGGCTTCGACAAGATGCTGGGCGGCTTCGAACGACCGCTCCATATGCAGCGCCAAATGACTGATGACGTGCGGTTCGGGCGTCAGTTGCCGGTCGGTGAAGAGCTTGACCAGCACAGCTTTCAAAACCTGATCATCAGGGGGTTCGATGCGCACCATCGGCAGCGCCCGCAGCCGTGAGCGCAGATCCGGCAGGGCGACGCTGAGGTCGCCGGGTGCGTCGCGCGACGTGGCCAGCAGCGCATGGCCTTTTTCCTTGGTCAAGTTCAAGAGGTGGAAAAAGACGCGCTCGTCAGCAATGCCGCGTTCGAGATCTTCGATGGCAAGCGCGCCAGTGCGTTCGATTTCAGACACGGCCGCTTCGGTCAAGGCCGACGCGGCAACGCTGCCCGCTCCCGACCGCAGGCGCCAGACATTGGTCAGGTGGCTTTTGCCCGATCCGGCAGGTCCGATGACGATCGCGGCGCGGGCGGTCCAATCGGGCCAGCGGTCGACGAGGGAGACGGCGGCGGCGTTGCTCGGACCAACGAGAAAATCCTCCAGCGCCAGCGCCGGCCGGTGCGGCAGATCGAGAACCAGCTGTTCGGGGGCAGCTTTCGGCTCGGGCGCGGTCATAGCCAACTTTCCAGCATGGTCCGACGAGGCGAGAACGGGTTTGCCCGCCGGCGGCGTTCGCTCAGGTCTTCGACCCCGGCACGTCGGCCGCCGACATGTGCCTCAGCCACAGGTCGAGATAGGCCGCCAGCGACGCGAACGTCAACGCGCCTGTGAGGCCAATCAGCAAGATCTTCAAGGTCTCAAGCCCGAGATTGAAGGCTTGATCGGCCAGGACGACGGCCACCAGCACGACCAGCGCCGCCGTATTGGCCTTACTGACACCCAGCGGGTGCATTTTGAATGGCCGGTGCATAAGCCAAGCCAAGATGACGCCCGCAACGATCAAGATATCGCGGGAGACAACGGCGATCACCAGCCAGGACGGCAAGGCGCCGGAGACGCCGAAGGCGATGAACATGCTGACGACCAGCAGCTTATCGGCGATCGGGTCGAGATAGGAACCCAATTCGGTCTTCCAGTCAAAGCGGTTGGCGAGATAGCCGTCGACCGCATCTGACAGTCCGGCCACGATGAACGCATAGAACGCCAACTGCGACTGGCCTGTAACCAACAGCCAAAAGATAACCGGAACCAGGATGACGCGGCCGGTCGTGATGATGTTGGGCAGGCTCACGGTGTTCGATCTTCGCGCCAATGTTGGAAACCGGACGATGCCGGTTCGTTGTGGTTTTTGCTGGCAGCTGATCCTTGGCCGGTTCCCTGGCCAGCAGCGCCGCCACAGCTGCCATGCTTGGCGGCCTGCGACAAGCCTCCGTTCGGCAAAAGCCTTACCACGGCAACGGTCTTAGCGCCGACGACGCGGTTTCACGGCCGGTGTCATCAGCGCGACTGGCGCATGACCCACAGTCCGCCCGTGTCGGTGAGCGAGATCCCATAGCCGGTCAGCGCTTGGGCCAGAGCCGGGCCGCCGCCGGGATATTTGACGCTGACGGACGCGCGGTCAGCCGAAATGGAACCGATGCGGATATCGTCGATGCCGGGAGCTTCGAGGAGGACACGGCGAATGGCATTCCATTCGTTTGCGCCGGTAAACTGTGCGTCGAAGGCGACCTCGTCGCCAGCGGCAAAGCCGGGAGTAGCGGCATAGGGCGCGGCCGAATAGGCGGGACCAGTGCCCGGAGCTAAGGCCGCCACGGCACCGCCGCTGTTGATGGCCTTCCAGCGACCTTCCAGAACGCCCTGCGACACAACGGCGGCGAGTTCCAGGGTGTAGGCCAGATCACCCGCGCTCAGCCGGTAAGCGCGCTGCAGAGCGAACGGACCGGCGGCATCCTGCCCGGCAAGCAAGACGTTGACCCTGCGGCCCTCGGTGTCGACTTCGGCGATGGCGACAACGATCTGATCGCTGCCGTAGGCCGCGGCGAGGGTCATGACGGACGCATTGAGTGTGGCGTCGTCGTAAAGGCCGCGCAGAACCTCGGGGCCGATCTCCGGCTTCAGGGCCTCGACCTTCAACGGTGCGACCGAATTCTCCAGATCGAGCGTCGGCCAGACGGTGCCCCAGGTGCCGCTGGCGATGCGAAACTCACCCGACGGACCAGCTGCCGCCTTTGCGTCTCGGGTGAGCGGAATAATTGTCGTCGCCGGTGCCTGCGTGTCAACGAAGGGGATGTTCTGGCGAGTGAGCAGGTCGCGGACTTCAGCGGCCTGGAAGGAGAAATCGAGGTTGGCGATGTATTGCGTCGCGGAATTGCGTTCCGAGCGGATTGCGACGCCATCGACGAGGGTTGCCGGATCGGTGGCCGCGATGCGTTCCATATCGCGGTAGGCCGAAACGGGGATGATGCGTTTCAGCAGCGAGCGGAAAGCGGCCTTCTGGCCGTCCGCAATGGCCGCATCCTTGGCCGCGACGGCGTTTGTGGCTCGAGCCTCCACAGGATAATTTGCAATGGTGTAGGTCCGGTCCGCACCCGGTTTGGCCGCAAGGTGACCTGGCCCGCCGGCGAGGCCATACGCGGCCAGAGCCGTCAAGCCGGCGATCCGTGCCGCTTTCACCGTCGAACGCATGCAATAAAACCTTGCCTTTGAAGACGTTGCGCCTGCCGCCGATGCGGCTTTCCGGCGGCTTGGTTGCCGCGGGACGTGCAAGCTGATAGAGCGCGCCTCATGTTCTCGCGAGCAATCGGGCAAAAATCGGGTCGCGGCCGCCAAGTCCGTGTCGTCCGGCATTGCGCGCGCATCGCCTGACCGCTGCCGGCCAGGACCGGAACCGCAACTGACTGCCGGGGCTGCATGGGTACCACCAAGGACGACAAGCCGGAACCGATCACCTACCGGGCGTCCGGTGTCGACATCGACGCCGGCAATGCTCTGGTACACGCCATCAAACCGCTCGTCAAAGCGACGCGGCGCTCCGGCGCGGATGCCGATCTGGGCGGGTTTGGCGGCTTGTTCGACCTCAAGGCGGCAGGCTTTCGTGATCCGATCCTGGTGGCGGCTAACGATGGCGTCGGCACGAAGCTCAAGATCGCTATCGACAGCGGGCGGCATTCCAGCATCGGCATCGATCTCGTCGCCATGTGCGTCAACGATCTCGTGGTGCAGGGCGCCGAGCCGCTGTTCTTCCTCGATTACTTCGCGACAGGCCATCTCGACGTTGCGGTGGCGCGCGATGTCGTCGCCGGGATTGCGGAAGGCTGCCGGATGGCAGGCTGCGCGCTCATCGGCGGGGAGACCGCCGAAATGCCCGGCATGTATCACAAGGGCGATTACGATCTGGCGGGCTTTGCGGTCGGCGCGGTCGAGCGCGGAGAAATCCTGCCGCGCGCCGACATCGCGATTGGCGACGTCCTCATTGGGCTGCCGTCATCCGGCGTGCATTCCAATGGCTACAGTCTTGTGCGGCGCTTGGCGCAGAGTGAAAACATCGGCTGGGGCGACCCAGCGCCGTGGGCTGCGGCCACCAGCCTTGGCGAAGCGCTGCTGGAGCCGACACGGATCTACGTCAAGCCGATCCTCACCGCCATCGAGGCAACGGGCGGGGCATCCGACGGGGCGGTGAAGGGGCTGTCGCATATCACCGGTGGCGGGTTATCGGAGAACGTGCCGCGCGTCCTGCCGGCGACCGTGGCGGCGGCGATTGATCTGTCAGCGATTGCCGTGCCGCCTGTTTTCGGATGGCTGGCGAAGGCTGGACGCCTCGACGACGCGGAGATGCTGCGCACGTTCAACTGCGGCATCGGCATGATCGTGATCGCAGATAAAGCGCGCGCCGACGAAGTCGTGCGGGCGTTGACGGAAGCGGGAGAAGCGCCCGTCGTGCTCGGCGAAATCATCGCGCCGACAGGTCACAAATCCGATGCCAAGGGCAAAGGCGAAGCATGGGCCGTGACGTACGAAGGGCGGTTGAAGTATTGAGGTTCCGGTCGCCTACGTCGGCGATCTAACTCTCACCCATTCTCTGAACTTGGGGCTGCGGACCGCGCACTCGCTGGACCGCCTGGATGCGATTGAACGAGGGTTTGCCCCTCACCCTAACCCTCTCCCCGCAAACGAGGAGAGGGGATGAGCGCTAAACCGCTTTCTCCATTGCCTCCAATTCGTCGATCATGCCTTCGATGACGCGCAGGCCTTTGTTCCAGAATTCGGGATCGCGCGCGTCGAGGCCGAAGGGAGCGAGCAGTTCGGAATGATGCTTGGAGCCGCCGGCCTTCAACAGATCGAAATACTTTTGCACGAACCCCGGATGCGCCTCCTGGTAGAGACCGTAGAGCGAGTTCACGAGGCAATCGCCGAAGGCGTAGGCATAAACGTAGAACGGCGAATTGATGAAGTGGGGGATGTAGGTCCAGTACACTTCGTAGCCGGGCTTGAAATCGATCGCCGGGCCCAGGCTCTCCTTCTGCACTTCAAGCCAGTACTGGTTCAACTGGTCCGACGTCAGTTCGCCCTTGCGGCGGCCTTCGTGGACCTTGCGCTCGAATGAGTAAAACGCGATCTGGCGCACGACCGTGTTCAGCATGTCCTCGACTTTGCCGGCAATCATTGCCTTCTTTTCCCGCTGGCTCTTTGTGTCAGCAAGGAGAGCGCGGAACGTCAGCATTTCGCCGAAGACTGACGCGGTCTCGGCCAGCGTCAGCGGTGTCGGGGCGAGCAGCGCGCCCTGATCGCGGGCGAGCATCTGATGCACGCCGTGGCCCAGTTCATGGGCGAGCGTCATGACATCGCGCGGCTTGCCCTGATAATTCATCAGCACGTAGGGATGTACGCTCGGCACGGTCGAGGCGGAGAAGGCGCCCTGGGCCTTGCCGTCGCGCACGGGCGCGTCAATCCAGCCCTTATCGAAGAACTGCTTTGCGGTCGCAGCCATCTCGGGTGCGAACGTGCCATAGGCCGACAGCACCGTTTGTTCGGCTTCCTTCCAGGTGAAGACCCGCTCGGGCTTGTCGGGCAGCGGTGCGTTGCGGTCCCAATGATTGAGCTTTTCCATGCCGAGCCAGCGCGCCTTCATCGCGTAATAGCGATGTGACAGGCGCGGGTAGGCCGCGCGGACGGAGGCGACAAGCGCATCGACCACCGGGGCTTCGACGCGGTTGGCGAGGTGACGGCTGTCGGCGACATCCTTGAAGCCGCGCCAACGATCGGAAATCTCCTTATCCTTGGCCAACGTGTTGGTGATCAAGGTGAACAGTCGAACATTATCTCCGAAGACCTTGGCCAGTGCGTCGGCGCCGGCTTTGCGACGCGATCCGTCGGTGTGAGACAGCAGGTTCAGCGTCGGTTCAAGCGTCAGCGGTTCGGCTTCACCGGCCACAGGAAAGCGCAGCGTCGTCATCGTCTCGTTGAACAACCGGGAAAACGCACTGCGCGATGTCTGGCTTTTCTCCGTAAAAAGGCGTTCGAGCTTTTCGTCGAGCTGGAAGGGCTTCTCGCGGCGCAGGTCGTCCAGCCACGGCTTGTACTTTGCAAGCTTGGGCGCGGTTACGGCGCTGGCCAAAACCGCTTCTTCGATCTGGTTGAGTTCGAGTTCGAGAAAGATGAGTTCCGTGCCGATACGGGTCAGAGCCTCGTTCATGTCGCCGTAAAACTTGGCGCGCTCGGGATCGGCCTGGTTGGCGTAGTAGTAGAGGCCCGCGTAGGATGCGAGCTTACCCATCAAATCGGACAGATCTTCATACGACTTGAGGATCTCACCGAGTGCGTCACCGTCTTTCGCGATGTCGGCCAGCCGGCCCTGGCAGCTGTCTTTCAAGGCCTGTGCCTCGCGCTCTGCCCGGGCGACGTCGCGGGCAACTTCGGGCGCATCGGGAGCGGCGTAGAGATCAGACAGATCCCAAACCGGCATGGTGCCAAGGTCAGGAAACGTGGAGGCCGGTGCAGCGGTCGTCATGAAATCCTCTGAGCATTGGGGGCACGGCAGCGTCGGGGACGCGCTCAAGCTAGCAATTAAGCGCGTCCGGCGGCTGGGGCAAGGTGATGTGACAAAGCAGTGATTGAGGGTGGCCGGCGCCGCTTCGTGAAACGAGGGTCGTGTTTCACGGCGCGATATTGCGGAAATCTCAACCAACCGTCAGAAAATGCGCGACAGATCGGCCGATGTGATCTTGAGAAGAGTGCGCAAAAAGGAGATAATGCGCGTAGTTGAAACAGAGACATGAGGACTGATTGAGCATCGCCGACCTGCCATTTTGGACGATTTTTCCAGCATTTTTTATCGCGATCGTCGGATCGCAGATTTTTACCTACCGCCGCCGCCTTCGAACCATCGACGCTTACGTCTGGCCACCGGGCCTGATTGACAAGCTCAAGCGGCATCATCCAACACTGAACCCAACACAGATCGAAAGCATCGGCCTCGGACTGAAGCAGTTCTTCCGGGCGTATCATCGCAGCCGGTACCGTCAAGTCGCGATGCCATCACAAGCGGTCGACGACCTGTGGCATGAGTTCATCCTCTACACCAAGGCTTACGACGACTTCTGCCATAAAGCTTTCGGCCGCTTTCTGCATCACACGCCGGCGGCAGTTTTGAGGCCGCACCAGAAGAAGTCGAACGAAGGTTTGCGGCGCGTGTGGTGGCAAGCCTGCCGAGAGGAGCGCATCGATCCGAGGGCTCCAGCGACCCTGCCGCTGCTGTTTGCCATCGACACCGATTTCGCGATCCCGAACGGGTACCGCTACGTTCCCGACTGCGGCAGTGTGCTTACGATTTCCGCCGGTGTGTCCATCACCCAATGCGGCGGAGATTTTTCTTCCTCTTCGTTCGACGGGGGCACGGACGGCTTGGGTGACGGGGACGGCGGCTCTGGCGACGGCGACGGTGGTGGTGGATGCGGCGGCGATTAACTTTTGCACGGACGCAAAACAAGCGTTGCAGGCGCTTTGATCAAAAAAGCTACAAGCCAGCGCTTAGGGAAACCTCCTGTTTACCGTTATCGGGCACTGTGACCTCGTAGCGTCGAGTTGTCGGTGGTTTTAGCGTCCCTGCACGGGACGGTCGTCAAGAGCCCACGGACATCAGTTCCAGTTGTGTCGAGTACCTGTCCCCATGTCCAAGCGTGTTCTCATCGTCGACGACGATCCTGCCCAGCGCCGCATCTTGGAAGAGATGATCAAGCGGCAGGGCTTTGAAACGAAAACCACCAATTCCGGCGAGCAGGCCATCCAGATCCTAGAGGGTCCGGACCACGGCTCTATTTCGCTTGTGTTGCTCGATCTCGTCATGCCCGGCGTCGACGGCATGGCCGTTCTCGACCGGCTGTCGCAAAAGCCCGGCATCCCGCCGATCATCGTGCAAACCGCGCACGGCTCGATCGACGCCGCCATCAACGCGATGCGCGCCGGTGCTGCCGATTTCGTGATCAAGCCGGCTTCGCCCGAGCGTCTTGAAGTCTCGATCAGAACGGCGCTCAAGATCGAGGCGTTGTCGGGTGAAATCAGCCGCATCAAGAAGAAGGTCGAGGGCACACTCACCTTCAATGATCTGATCATTCGCGGCGATGCCATGCAGCGCGTCATTGCGCTCGGCAAGCGGGCCGCTTCGTCGAACATCCCGGTTCTCATTGAAGGCGAGTCGGGCGTCGGCAAGGAACTCATCGCGCGCGCCATCCAAGGCGAGAGTGAGCGGGTCGGCCGGCCGTTCGTCACCGTCAACTGCGGCGCGATCCCGGAAAACCTCGTCGAAAGCATTCTCTTCGGTCACGAGAAGGGATCGTTCACGGGCGCATCCGAACGGCGGACCGGCAAGTTCCAGGAAGCCGATGGCGGCACGCTGTTTCTCGACGAAGTCGGTGAACTGCCACTCGATGCGCAGGTGAAACTGTTGCGCGCGCTGCAGGAAGGCGAGATCGATCCGGTCGGTTCCAAAAAGCCGGTCAAGGTGAACTTCCGCCTCATCTCGGCGACCAACCGGGACATGATCCAACTCGTCAAGGAAGGCAAATTCCGCGAGGATCTCTATTACCGGCTCAACGTCTTTCCGATCTGGGTTCCACCGCTTCGGGAACGCATTGAGGATGTGCCGGAACTGGCGCAGCATTTCATTGCCCGATTTGCTGCGGAAGAAGGCAAGCGCGTCTCTGGTCTGGCACCCGACGCCTTGCGCTTGATGAAATCCTATTCGTGGCCCGGCAACGTACGCCAGCTTGAGAATGCCTTGTTCCGCGCCGTCGTGCTCTCCGACAGCCGCGAATTGACGGTCGACGAGTTTCCGCAGATTGCGGCCCACGTCGAAGGATTCGATGCACAGATCCCAGCCGCTCCCGCCGAACCTTTCCGTAAACCCATTTACTCGGGTCCGGCACTGCTTGGCGCAGAGGACAGAATTCCGCACACCGTCGAGGTGAAGAACGACACCGGCGGCGGCGCACTCGGCATTCCGGCGATGGATGCCTGTGGCGATATCCGGCCGCTGGAAGCGATCGAGGCCGACATGATCCGTCTTGCGCTCGGCCGCTATCGAGGCCACATGACGGAAGTCGCCAAGCGCCTCAACATCGGCCGCTCGACGCTTTATCGCAAAATGCAGGAATACGGTCTGGAGCAACGCGTCAACTAGCCCTCACGGGCACCCCCTTGAACGCCCTGCAGATCGCGGAGGGCCCGGTGGCTTCACACCGGGTCCTCCTTTTTTCTATCGTCCGTCTGACGAACACATCGCGAGACGGGACAACTGCGCGGCAACGGCGTCGGCCGGATGGCGAATCGGCTAACTACGACGTGGGCGGTCGATAAAGATGTGCACGCATCAAATTCGAGCGGAATAAGGTGTCGGCTGCCCCGTTGCAAAACCGGAGGGTCGGAGCAGCCGATGCACCGTATGCTAGTCAATTCGTTGAGCGCTGCCGCCCTGGCTCTGCTGTATGCCGGCATTTGCCAAACGGCGATGTCTGCGGACGCGGTACCGCCTCCGCCTGTTGCAGTTGAAACGGGAAGTCTGGAATCCAACGGCATCGCTGCTATCGGCGCAGCGGCGCGCCGCCTGATCGAACCTGCTGCGATCACCGCTCCGGCGCACCTTGTTCCGAATGACACGACCACGACCGCCATGCCTGCGGCCGAGCCACCCAAGCCGTCGCCCGAGGACCTCGACAGAACCGCGCTGGCAACATTTTATCAAAGCCGTGGCGATGAACCTTTGTGGGTCACTGAGAGCGGCTTCACGCCAAAGGCGCTTCTGGCGCTGGCCGAGCTGAGGCGGGCGGGAGAATACGGTTTCGATCCGGCCGACTTCGCCGTGTCCGAACCTGGCGTGACTCCAAGTCCGGACGCTCTGGCGGCAGCCGAAAGCAGCCTGTCGCTCGCGGTCCTCACCTATGCGCGGCATGCGCGTGGCGGCAAGATTGCAAAGCCTTCGGAACAGTTGTCATCCTACTTCGATCGGCGGCCGCAGTGGAAAGATCGCGGCGAGCTTCTGGCCGATCTTGCCAAGGCCGAAGATCCCGGCCGCGTTCTCATCGCACTTCATCCGCAACATCCGCAATTCGAGTTGCTGCGGCAGGCGTGGCTCGAAACACTGCGCGCAAAAGGCGCCAAACGCGCACCGTTGCCGGCCGGTACACATGTTGGACCCGGCGACCGTCACCCCGACGTCGTCGTCCTGCGCAAGCGACTCGATGTCCCCGCCGAGACGGGCGCCGCTGCCGATCTCTACGATGAACGGCTCGCTGCTGCGGTGCGCGGTTTCCAAACGCTCAAGGGGCTCGCCGCCGATGGCGTACTGACCACGGAAACGCGAGCCAAACTCAATCAGCCGATCAAAGGCAACACCGATCAGCTGGCTGCAAATATGCAAATGTGGCGTTACATTCCGGCTGATCTCGGCGAAATGCATGTCATGCTGAACGTGCCCGAATACGAGATCCGAATTCGCAAGGCGGGCGAGGACGTCTTTGACGAGCGTGTGACCGTCGGCCTCGTCAACAAGCAGACGCCGATTTTTTCCGATCAGATCGAACTGGTGACCTTCAAATCGCGCTGGCGCGTTCCCAATTCCATCAAGGTGCGTGAAATCTGGCCGAGCCTGATCGCGGGCGGCGGACTGATGCGGCAACACAAACTGGAACTGCGCCGGCGAAAGCACCGATGAACTCGTCGATTGGAAGAAGATCGACTGGTCCAAGGCCGACATGACCGATTATGTCGTGTGGCAGCCACCGGGACCGATCAACCAACTCGGCATCGTCAAGTTTTCGTTCCCCAACAAGCACTACGTTTTCATGCACGACACTCCGGACAAATACATGTTCGGGTGGACGCGACGCGCAAACAGCCACGGCTGCATGCGTATTCGCAACCCTTTGAAGATGGCGGAAGTGATCCTTGCCGCAGACAAGGGCTGGGATCGGGCCAAGATCGACGACCTCGTCAAGAACGGTCCCGACCATAACATCATCACGCTCGACAAAAAGGTCCCCGTGCATATCGTCTACTTCACAGCGCGCGTCGAAGATGGCGGCAAGCTCACGCACATTCGGCGACATCTATGGCCACGAAAAGCGCTTCGCTCTGGCGCTGAAGGGCCAGTGGGACAAGATCAAGGTTGGGCCCGATCATCTGGCGCCGGTGGACGAGGCGACACCGCCCAAAGTCGCCTCCGCCCGCAAGGGGCCCAAATCGGGGGGCGGCGAGGATAGCGTGCTCAGCTTGGTGAACTCTGCCCTCGGTGGCGGGTTCTAAAACTGTCAAAGGGGTCTGCCCCTTGGCGCGGCCCCTCACGCGAACCCTTGACTTCGCTGCGCGCGGGTACCACACCCCGCACCGCATGGTGCTTGCAGCGGAAGGCCACCGACGAATGACCGACGCGATGACCGAAACTTCCATCATCGTTCCC
The DNA here is from genome assembly GCA_963742405.1 of uncultured Alphaproteobacteria bacterium. Classification (GTDB taxonomy): domain Bacteria; phylum Pseudomonadota; class Alphaproteobacteria; order Rhizobiales; family Hyphomicrobiaceae; genus JAGVSR01. The sequence goes on along the minus strand of CAVUMB010000006.1, from coordinate 168,123 downwards.
GCCGAATGGGCGCCCCAATCAGCGATGTGGACGGCTTGGCCGGCCGACGCCGACGAGTGGAACGGCGACCTCGATGCGCCACGGCGAGACATGATCGGCCTCATCCGGACTTTGGCGGGATATGGTAATCGCGTCCGGCTCTTGGCGAACGGGGCAGAGGCTGAGCAGACGGCGACAGCGGCGGTGGGAAGCCTCGCGGAAATCATCCCCGCCCGCTATGGCGATATCTGGTTGCGCGATACCGGTCCGATTTTCGCACGCGACAACCGCGGACCCATCGCATTGCGTTTCAAAACCAACAGTTGGGGCGGCAAATACGAACTGCCCGATGACGTAACGGTGGGCGATGACGTGGCGCGGCTGGCCGGTTCGCCCGTGCGGCGGTTTGATTTCGTGCTCGAAGGTGGTGCGGTCGATCAGGACGGCGAGGGCACGGTCCTGACAACGCGGCAAACGTTGCTCAACCCAAACCGGAACGGATGGACCAAGGACCAGGCAGAAGCGGCGCTGCGGCAAGCCTTCGGAGCAAAAGCCGTCATCTGGATCGACGAGGGCTTGAAGAACGATCACACCGATGGCCACATCGATAACATCGCCCGGTTCGTCGCGCCGGGCCGGGTCGTTTGCCAGTCAGCCGCCGGTCCCGACGATCCCAACGCGGCAATACTGGATGCGATTGCTGCAACGCTGGCCAAATCGACGGACGCCAAAGGGCGCCGACTGGACGTCGTGCGAATTCCTGGTGTGGGGCTGTATCGCAACGCGCTTGGCGAGATCTCACCGGCTTCGCACATGAACTTCGTCATCGCCGACGGTGTCGTCGTCGTTCCTGTCTACGGAACAGAGAGCGAAGAGGACGCGCTCGCCGCGTTGCGTGCCGTGTTCCCCGGCCGCGCGGTGGTCGGCGCGCCCTCGAAGGGCCTGCTTGGTTGCGGAATGGCCGGCGGCGGATCGTTTCACTGCATCACGCAGCAGCAGCCACTTTAGGAGCGCTTGATGGCAAAGCACCGCTTGATCACCGTCGCGGGCATCCAAACGCACTATGGACCGGACCTCTATGGCAACATCGATCGCACGATCGAATTCGTGCGCGCAGCTGCGAAAAAGGGCGCGCAGGTCATCCTGCCATCGGAGTTGTTTCAGGGCATCTACTTCTGCACCAAGCAGGACCCGCAATGGTTTTTAACGGCGTTTGCGGCCGAGACGCATCCGTGTGTCGTGGCCATGCAGGCCGTCGCGAAGGAACTCGGTGTCGTCATTCCCGTCTCGATTTTCGAGAAGGACGGGCCGCGTTATTACAATAGCATCGTCATCGTCGATGCGGACGGCGCAGTGCTCGGCACCTATCGCAAGAGCCACATTCCCGACGGTCCTGGATATCAGGAGAAGTATTATTTCCGGCCGGGCGACACCGGATTCAAGGTTTGGAAAACCAGGTTCGGCACCATCGGCGTCGGCATCTGCTGGGACCAATGGTATCCGGAATGTGCGCGCGCCATGGTGCTCCAGGGTGCCGAGATTCTGTTTTATCCGACGGCCATCGGATCGGAGCCGTATGACGCCGCCCTCGACACGCATTTGCAATGGCAGCGGGTGATGCAGGGCCATGCCGTGGCAAATGCCGTTCCGATTGTCGCGATGAACCGGATCGGACTTGAAGACAACGACGGCGTGCAGCAAAAGTTCTATGGGCACTCCTTCATCACCGATCATCGTGGCGAGTTGGTCGAACAGTTCGGCGCGAAAGACGAGGGTGTGCTCATCCACACATTCGACCTCGACCTGATCGAAAGCTATCGCGCCGACTGGGGATTTTTTCGCGACCGCCGGACCGATCTCTACGCACAGAGCATCATCTGAACGGTCACAGATCGAGCGTCATCCGTCGGTCTGCGAATACGGCATCCAACGATTTCATTGGTCTGATTCGTCACAAATTCGACGTCCGGTCGTCATCTGGCTGATACCAAATCTTGCGAGACGTGCGTAGGATTTATGACGGTTTGCGAGGCTCTCCGCATTTCATGCCGGATCTGACGACCGCACTTTTCACCCTCGTTGCCCTGCTGCTGGCCGTCCATCTTCTGTCGGCGGTGCTAACCGTTTGGCGCGCGTGGCGCCCCAGCCGGCGCGTACCCGCCGGACGCATGAGCCAGCCGGTTACGCTGCTGCGCCCGATCTGCGGTTTGGACCCCAACGACGAGGCGACACTTGGCTCGACGTTCAAGCTCGATCCGCATCCCAACCTCGAAATCGTCTTTTGCGCAGCGCGCGAGAGCGATCCAGTGGTGCCGCTGGTGCGGCGACTGATCGCCAACCATCGTCACGTGAACGCGCGCCTCCTGATCGGTGACGAACGGCCGACGCCGAACCCGAAGCTCAACAATCTCGTCAAGGGTTGGAACGGGACGCGCAGCGAATGGGTCATCATGGCCGACAGCAACGTGCTGCTGCCGGGTGATTACGTCAGCCAGCTTCTCGCCGCTTACCGTTTCGACACCGGTCTTGTCTGCTCGCCGCCGGTCGGCAGCGCGCCGCAGGGCGTGGCCGCAGAGATCGAGTGTGCGTTTCTCAACACCTACCAAGGCCGCTTCCAAGTGGCCGCAGATACGCTTGGCTTTGGCTTCGCGCAGGGCAAGACCATGTTCTGGCGCCGAGACCTGCTCGACGACGCCGGCGGCATCGAGGCGCTCGGCCGCGATGCCGCGGAAGATGCGGCGGCGACAAAGATCGTGCGTCGGGAAGGCAAGCGCGTGCGCCTTGTCGACCGCCCCTATCCGCAGCCTCTCGGGCAGCGCCGTCTGCGCGAAGTGTGGCAACGGCAGGTACGCTGGGCCCGACTGCGGCGAGCGACCTTTCCCTTGTGCTACGCGCCGGAAATTCTGGCCGGCGGAATGTTGCCGATGACCATCGGCGGATTGATCGCGGCTGATTTCGACATCGCGCCCGTTGCCGCCGTCATCGGGCTCGGCGTCATCTGGTACGGGACGGAGATTGCCGTGGCGCGGCTGGCCGGCTGGCATCTTTCGGGGTGGTCGCCGGTGGCCTTCGTAATGCGCGACTTGATGCTGCCGGCGGTGTGGGTCGAAGGCTGGACCGGTAACGGCTTCACCTGGCGGGGCAACGAAATGAACGCCACCCTCACCATTTCCGAGGCACGGCAGCCGAACGGCTGAGGCCGGCGGTTGCGGATGTGCCCATCTTTGGCCCGGGCCGCGCCCAGGAATGCCCGCATTCGAAAGTTACCAACCGTTAAGGGTTGTCCGTTAACCCTTCCGCAACGGGTTCGGTCTCGATGCCGAATTGCAGACAGCCCTTTTGATCAACGCGATTAAATTGGCGAAGCGCTTGTCAGCTTGGGGGATGCCGCTTGGCCGGACAGCCAGCACGATGGGCCATCAGTCTTGTGTTCGCCGCGTCCTTGGCCGCGGCGGCACATTGCGTGTCCGTTGGTGCCGAGGGCGAGAGCCGGACGATCTGGATGTATCACATCCATACCAAGGAGACGATTTCCATCCTCTACAAGAAGGATGGCCGCTACATTCCCGAAGCGCTGAAGAAACTCAATTGGTTCTTGCGCGACTGGCGCAAGAATGAATCGACAGAGATGGATCCCAGAACCATCGACATCATCTGGGAAATGCACAATGAACTGGGTTCGCAGCAGCCAGTGCACATCATTTCCGGATACCGTTCGCGCGGTACCAATGAAATGTTGCGCCGGACGGTCGGTGGACAGGCGAGCCAAAGCCAGCACATCACCGGCAAGGCCATCGACATTCATTTTCCGGACATTCCAATTCGCCAATTGCGCTACTCGGCCATGATCCGCGAGCGTGGTGGTGTCGGCTACTATCCGACGTCGGCGCTCCCCTTCGTGCATGTCGACACGGCGCGCGTACGCAGTTGGCCGCGCATGGCGCATGACGAACTGGCGCTGCTGTTTCCGAACGGGCGTTCGAAATATCAATCGGCCGAGGGCCGGTCGCTGGAGCCAGGGGACGCTGCCTCAGCGCGGCGGCGGCAGCCGCAGCTCGCAACCCAGGTGGCGCAGTTCTTCGATGTTCGCTCGAACCCGCGCAAGGGCGTGCTGGTCGCGGCAGCGGGCAACACAGCGCTACCGGTGCCGCCGGAGCCGAGGCTGGCGGTCAGACCGGAGAAGAGGCCGCAAGCAGCAACTGTTGTCGCATCGCTCGCGCCGGCTCCGTCCTTGACCCGTCCAGCCCCGCGGGCAGCACCTGAGCGGCCGGTGAGCGCGCGGGCCGAACCCGCACCGCGTTTGGTGCGTGAGCCCCGGCCAGTGGAGCGGTCGTCGATCTTCGCGCCCGGGCCCACCGCGCAAGAACGCGCCAAGCTGAACGATCTGGTCAAACTTGCAGCGCTCGACCCAGCGCCACTGCCATCGACGCCGGCCGTGCCGGCGCCCGTCGCAGCGGTGCGGCCGCCGCTACCGGCTACGGGTGAGGATGGCGCGCGTCTGCCACAGCCGGCGGTGTCGGCACTGGCGGCTGCATCCGGGTTTGGCGCGCAGCCGAATTCTTTCGTCGCGGCGCCGGCTTTCGATGATGATCATCCGGAGGAACTGGCGTATGCGCCGTTCCCGATCCTGCCACTGTTGACCGAGACCGCTTCAGCCGACGATCCGGCGCTGGCGCGCATGGTGCACCCGGACGTGGGCCGGACGTTCGACATGATCGACGACGAAGGGCGCATATTGCCCATGCGCCTCAGACCGGGCGAGCAGATGGCGCAGCTGCTGTTTGCAAAAGAGTTTCGCGGACAGGCCGTTGATCTATCGGCCATCGACGACGCTTACGTCAATCAAGTTGCCGCGCCTCCTGGGCTAGCGGAACGTAAGGTTACGACGTCTCCGCGCTGACATCCTTGGCGGGCTTCTTGACGTCGTGAAGCAGTCGAGCGGCGGCCAGAGGCCCGTTCTGCCATGCTTCAACGGCGAGCCGTCCCAGTTCGCGAAAATCGTCCTTGCGCGGCGAGGTGGATCGCCAGACCAGACCAACGGTGCGGGAGGGTTCGGGATCGGCGAAACGGATGACGGTGAGATCGCGACCGCGCTCTTCCATCCCCAGGCTCAGTTCGGGCAGCAGGGTAATGCCGAAGCCGGCGGACACCATCTCGACAATGGTGCCAAGGCTCGACGCGCCAAACGTATTCACCGTGTCGACTTGCTTCAGGCTGCAATAGGTCAGCGCCTGATCGCGCAGGCAGTGACCCTCCTCGAGCAGCAGCAGCTTTTCGCCCTCGATCATTTCCTTCGTGGCGCGCAGGCGTCCGGCGACCTTGCGCTGCTTGGGCAGAGCCAGCAGGAACGGGTCCTGGAACAGTTTTGTCTCTTCCAGATCGGGATGTTTGATCGGCAATGCCAGCAGCAAGACGTCGAGCTTGCCTTCGAGCAGTTCCTCGACAAGGTGCGAGGTCTGCGTTTCGCGAACGTGCAGTTCGAGGTCGGGGTAAGCGTCGCGCAGAAGCGGCAGCAGCGGCGGCAGGAGATAGGGCGCAATCGAGGGGATGACGCCGAACCGGAGCGAACCGGTCAAAATCCGATTGGAATGGTGCGCGAAGGAAACCAGTTCGCGCACGTCGCCGAGAACGCGCGCCACACGCTGGGAGATCTCTTCGCCTTTCGGCGTCAGCCGAACGCCGCTTCGCGTCCGCTCGACCAGCGTCAGGCCAAGTGTCTGCTCGAGTTCGCTGATCTGCATGGAGAGGGCCGGCTGTGTCACCGCGCACGCTTCGGCCGCGCGGCCGAAGTGCAGTTCGCGCGAGAGCGCATCGAAATATCTGAGCTGTTTCAGAGTTACGGACAAGGATCAGCTTCTCTTATTCGAGCAATGATTTAGTACGAATAGTTCTTATCTGACCCCGCGTCTATCTTTGATTACCGCGTCCGATGGACTCTTTGATTACCGCGTCCGACACCCCTGCGGGGAGCCGGCCGGACGCGGTGGGAGAGGGGCGGGATTACCGCGTCCGACACCCCTGCGGCGAGCCGGCCGGATGCGGCGATCGGTTCAACCCGACGCCGAACCGCATCCTGGAGGGGCAGGCCGGAAGTGTGGTCTTGGCCGACCATCAGTTGTAAGATCGATCTCCACGTGCGGCCGGGCAGCAATATTTGGGGGGACGTATGATTGAGAGGCGTCGCTCCTTGATGAGCGCCGTACTGGCCGCGATTGGCTATATCGCGATCATGGCCGTCGGCATGTTCACGGCGGGACACGGGTTCGCAATTACTTATGGCGACCCGACGATGGTGTACGTTCTCGTCGGCTTCGAGGTGATCCTGAGCCTTTACGCCATCGTCATGGCGCGGCGACTATTCCAGCACTGGCATTGCGGCTTCAGCCCCATCGATTGGAGCGGAATGTGGTGGCTTGTGCCGAATTTTGTGGTCATGGCCGCGCTGTTCGCCGCCGTCCTGAGCTCTGGCTCGGTCGAACTGTCCGGGATGGCAATCATCATCGTTGTAACGATGACCCTCGTAGGCTTTTCCGAGGAATTGATGTTTCGCGGCGTCGTGCTTCGGGGAGGGCTGAGTGAGGTCAGCACGAATCAGGCAATCTTGATATCCGCTGTTCTATTCTCGCTCTTGCATTCGGTGAACGTGCTGGCTTTCGTGCCGCTCGATGGGATGCTGATGCAGATGGCGCTGACTTTTGTTTTCGGGCTGGCAATGGCCTGTTATGCACTGAGGGTCAACAGCCTGATCCCTTTGATTGTGTTCCACGCTCTTTGGGACATGGTGCAATTTCTCGGTGGCATCTATCAAGCTGAACTGGGCCAGTTAATCACAATCGGCATCGTCGTAAATGCAGTCGTTGCCGCTGCCCTTTGGTGGCTCGTAATTCGAAAACACAACGTGTCCGCTGATCTGCCCCACGTTCAATCGGCCTAAGTCTGATGCCGGCGATGCGGTGGTGGGTGACACGAGCAGTTCAAAGGCGCCCTCTTGCAGAGGGCGCCCTTTCAAACTCCAATAAACGTAGACGTCCCTATTCCGCGGCTTGCATGCGGAGGCCGCCGGTGGGCGAGGTTTCGGCCAGCATGCCGAGCGCGTGCAAATAGACTTCAAGGATGCTTTCTTCTTCCTGGCGCTCCTGCTCGCTCTTTTTGCGCATGCGAACGATCTGACGCAGGGCTTTGACGTCGAAGCCGACGCCCTTGGCCTCCAGATATTTGTCGCGGATGTCGGACGCGAGTGCTTTCTTTTCCTCTTCCAGCCGCTCGATCTGCTCGACGAGCTGGCGCAACTGATTCTGCGCGGCGGCCTGTAGCGTGGTCATCGCCTACCTCATTTTCAAATATCACAAGGAACTCGGGGGGGCGCGGATACGCACGCGCGTCAATCACCCAAGCTATCGGCCGCCCTCCCCCCCTTCAAGCAACCGTCTTTTTGTTCCAGAGGTTTTTGTGCACCTGTGGAGGAAGGCGTGCCGGCGAATCGCCTCTCCCCGTCGAAGGCGACGGCGAGAGGGGTTGACCGCGCCGACTCCAGGCGGGCAAAGGGTCCTAAAAGGGCCGCGAATCCGGGCTTTGTGACCCTGAACACGAGGAGTTTTCGACCTTGACCCCGATCATTCGCCGGATCGTCTGGTTTTTCACCGGCCTCATCATGGCCGCCGGGACGGCGTCAGCCGACGACCGGCCGTCGTTTGCCCAATTCGTCGCCGGGTTGTGGCCCGACGCGCAGGCGGCCGGCGTCTCGCGCGCGACGTTCGACAAAACGTTTGCGGGCCTGCAGCCCAATATGAAGCTCCCGGACCTTGATCTGCCGGGCCGGCCGAGTGATGGCAGCCAAGGCCAGGCTGAGTTCACACGGGCGCCGAAGGAGTATCTCGACGAGGCCTACCTTGAACGGCTGGCCGCGACAGGGCGCAAGCTTGCCGTCGAGCATGCGGCGGATCTGGCGAAGATCGAGCGCGATATCGGCGTCGACCGCTATTCGATCCTCGCCATCTGGGGACGCGAAACGGCGTTCGGCACCCACAAGTTGCCGCATGACGCCATTGAAGTGCTGGCGACGCTCGCCTGGACGGGACGCCGCAAAGAGCTGTTTCGCAACGAGCTCATCGAAGCGTTGAAAATGCTGCAGTCAGGTGTCGCACGATCCGACATGCGCGCCTCGTGGGCGGGAGCCGTCGGGCTGACGCAGTTCATGCCGTCGGAGTATTTCAGCCATGCACGCGATCTCGATGGCGACGGCAAGAAGGATATTTTCCACAACGTCGGTGACGCCCTGGCGTCGGGCGCTGCGCAACTGGCCGGCAAGGGCTGGGTGCGCGGTCAGACCTGGGGCTACGAGGTCGTCATTCCAACGTCTTCCGACTGCGGCTTTGAGGGGCCGACACAGGCGCGCAGCATCGCGGAATGGCAGAAGATGGGGTACCGCCGGGCCGATGGTCAGCCGTGGGGGGAAAAATATCAGGCTGTTGAGGCCTATCTCATGAGCCCGGCCGGCGCATACGGCCCCTCGTTTCTCGTGTTCGAAAACTACAAAGTTATCCGCCGCTATAATATGTCCGATCTCTATGCCGTTTTCGTCGGCCATCTGGCCGATCGCATCGCGGGCAAGGGCGATTTTGTGCATGCGTTTGGCGGGACCGGGGCACAGAAAACGAAGGTGATCCAGGAAATCCAGACCCGGCTCGGCAAAGCCGGATACGAGGTGGAAAAAATCGACGGTAAAGTCGGGTCGAACACGCGCAAGATCATTGGCCTTTATCAGCGTGCGAACGGGCTCAAGGTGGACTGCTGGCCGTCCGACGCCGTGCTGAACCACATTCGCAGTACGGCGGCTTTGCCGTGAGGCTTGCAACTCGAAAGCGAACTGGCCAATGTCGCCCCTTCGATTACGGAAACGCCCGCTGCATGCTGCGCCGCTGCCTCATCGCTTTCTTGAGTGTCGTTCCCCTGGCCGCCGCGCTGCCCGCGTTGGCGCAGGAGGAACCGTCATCGAGCTTTCTGGCGCCGTTTCCGAAAGGCGATGTTTATCGCATCGCGGTGATTGGTGACGATCTCGCCGAGGGCCTCTTTTACGGCATGCAGGAGACGTTCCTGTCGGATGCGCGGGTGCAGGTTCTGCCCAAGCCAAATCAACTGAATGGGCTCATGCGGCCCGACCACGAGGAAAAAGCCGCGGCCCTCGAAGAGGATCTGCGTCGCGACCCGCCGGCGGTCGCCGCCTTGATGCTTGGTGCGTGGGACCGGGTTTCGCTGCGTACCTCATCGGGCAAGCGCGTGCCGGTCGGCACGCCAGAGTGGCGGGCCGAGTATTCGGCCCGCGCGGATCGGCTGTTGAAAATGTTCAAGCGGCTCAACATTGCCGTTTATCTCGTCGGGATTCCGAACGTGCGAAAGTGGGACGCCAACGAAGACGTGCAGATGATGAACGAGATGCTGCGCGAAAGGGCCTATCTCAACGGCATGAAATACATCGACAGCTATGCCGGATTTCTCGACGAGAACGGCGGCTACAGTGGTTGGGGCCCCGACCTCACCGGCAAGATCGTCAAGCTGCGCGACGGCGACGGCATCTACTTCACGATGGCGGGCAACCGCAAACTTGCGCATTTCGTCGAGCGCGATCTGCGCCGCGATCTGAAGCAGGCGCAAGCAGCGCGCAGTGTGCCCCTGCTCGGCAGCACCGAAGAGCAAGTGCAAATCAATCCGGGCAAGGCCGCCGTCAAGGACAGCGCACCCAGTGCGGCGGCCATTGCCGGCGGAGCCGTTCTCGCCGGCTCCACCGCTGCTCCGTCCGCCGGCGATCAGGCCGCTGACAACGGGCGCATCAGCCTGAAGACAGTCACTGCCACCGGCCGCGAAGACGTCGTGACGCTCGATATCGTCCGGCCGTCCATCCCAGCGTCGGTCGTGGCGCTCGTCACCCGCAAGGAAAGTGCGGATCGGGCGTCGCAACTTGGCGACGTGCTCGTTGACCGGATCGCGTCGGGCATCAACGTGATGAGCACGTTTACACCGCCGACGTCGGCCGCCTCGGGCCTTGCCGGGTCGGGACGGCTTTCACCAACCCAATCATCCTACTATCGGGTTCTGGTCAAAGGCGAACGGCTTACACCGCGTCCAGGGCGAGCCGACGATTTCGTGTGGCCGCGGCCGGAGCCGAAGCCGATCGAAACAAAGCCGCCAGTCGATCCGTTGGAGACCGGCAGCGCGGCACCTGATGCACCCGACGGACCAGAAATCGGCAAGCCGCGACGCTAAAGACGTTTCAATCTTCCTCGCGTTCGAGCGTTGCGGGCCTGCGGCGGCCGCGCTCGGCCTTGGCACTGCCCTTCATGCGCTCGGCGATGTCATCGAGGCGGCGCTTGGCGGCGTCGAAGGCGTCCCGCAGCGCGATCTGCAGATCTTCCTGTGCGTCGCCAACGGCGCTCTCGTGCGAGAGGATCAGCGGCGCGTGATCGGGAATACCGATGTCGATCTTGATCTCGTACGTTTTGCCCTTGTGGTGATGCTTGTTGGGGGCCGCCACGACCACCCGGCAATGCGTCATCCGGTCGAACACCTTCTCGAGTTTGGCCGCCTTTTCCTGGATCTTTGCTTCGATGGCGGCGCTTCTGTCGAGACCCTTGAAGGTGATTTCGAGCGGTGTGTTCATCTGCGATGCCTTTCGCGGCTACGTCTCGGTGGTGACGGGTGTCACACAACCGATATTAGGACCAATCGCGGCCGGGGCAAGGTCGGACGGTCAAGCAAGGCCGGCCAGGTGGCGGGAGGGATCAGCGCGGCAGCGTCGTCGTCCCCATGAGCGCCTTGTCGATGGCGTGGGCGGCCTGGCGGCCTTCGCGAATGGCCCAGACGACGAGGCTCTGGCCACGACGGACGTCGCCGGCGGCGTACAACATGTTTTCGCCGGGCAGCTTGTAATCGCGCTCGGTGGCGTCGACGCCTTTGAAACGGCCGCGCGGTACGACGGCCAGACCCAATTCCTTGATGACGTCGCTTTCCGACGGTCCTGAGAAACCCATGGCGAGGAGGACGAGATCGGCATCCAGGGTGCCCTCGCTGCCGGGGACCGGCTGCATCTTGTCGTCGACGCGCGTGTAGTGGAGCTTGCGCACGACGCCGTTCTCACCTTCAAAACCGGTGGTCGAGATGGAAAATTCGGTGATGGCGCCTTCCGCTTGCGAGGAGGAGATGCGCAGCTTCATGGGCCAATTCGGCCAGGACAGCGCTTTGTTCTCCTTGACCGGCGGGCGCGGCATGATCTCAAGTTGGGTGACGCTCTTGGCCCCTTGGCGAAACGACGTGCCGATGCAGTCGGAACCGGTATCGCCGCCGCCGATGACAATGACATGCTTGTCGCGCGCAGAAATCTCACGTGTGCCGGGGCGCTGGTTTTCGCTCGCGACGCGGCGGTTCTGCTGCGGCAGGAAATCCATGGCATAGTGGATGCCGTCGAGTTGGCGGCCGGATGACTTGGCAAAGAAGTCGAACGGATGCTCGGAGCCCATGGCGAGCAGCACCGCGTCATGCGTATTCTGCAGTTCGGCGGCGGAGACATCCTTGCCGACCTGTACGTTGCAATGGAACGTGACGCCTTCGGCTTCCATCTGCCTGACGCGGCGGTCGATGATGTCCTTTTGCATTTTGAAGTCGGGAATGCCGTAAACGAGAAGCCCACCGGGGCGGTCGTTCTTTTCGTACACATGCACATCGTGGCCGACGCGGGCGAGCTGCTGGGCGGCCGCGAGGCCCGCTGGGCCGGAACCGATGATCGCCACCTTCTTGCCGGTTTTCTTTTCCGGCGGCTCGGGGACGACCCAACCTTCTTTCCATGCGCGATCGGCGATGGCGCCTTCGATCGACTTGATGGTGACGGGCGTGTCATCGATGTTGAGCGTGCAGGCGGCTTCACACGGGGCCGGGCAAATGCGGCCCGTGACTTCGGGGAAGTTGTTGGTCGAGTGCAGGTTGAGAGCCGCTTGCTTCCAGTTTCCGCGATAGACGAGATCGTTCCAGTCGGGGATCTGGTTATTGACCGGGCAACCGTTGTGACAGAACGGAATGCCGCAATCCATGCAGCGCGACGCTTGGTTCTTCAGTTCGCCATCGGCCATTGGCACGACGAACTCGTGCCAATGCGTCACGCGGGTTTCGACGGGCTCGTATTGCCGCTCGGCGCGTTCGAACTCCAGAAATCCGGTTGGCTTACCCATCGTGTTTTCGTCTTTCCTTCACGTCGTGCGGACGGATTCTTCGTGTTCGTTTGCTTTAGGCCTGCGGGCGGGACTTCGCCGCCGATTTCCGCGGCCTTGGCGAGTTCGGTGAGCGCGCGGCGATACTCGACCGGCATCACCTTGCGGAACTTCGGCAGCCAGGCGCCGAAATCCTTCAGAATGGTCTTGGCCCTGGCCGAGTTGGTGTAGTGCGCGTGGCGGACGAGGAGCGTGTGGATGCGTTCGACGTCGTTATTGCGCATATCGCCCATGACGGTTTTCAGCGCGACGGCCACTTCGCCGCCCTGCTTGGCCAGCGCTTCGAGCGAGCCCGGATCAGCTGTAAACAGTTCCAGTTCGACCATTTCCTTGTTGAGGCGACTTTCGAAGGTGCCATCTTCGTCGAGCACATAGGCAATGCCGCCCGACATGCCGGCTGCAAAATTGCGTCCGGTCTGGCCGATGACGACAACGCAGCCGCCGGTCATGTATTCGCAGCCATGGTCGCCCGTGCCTTCGACGACGGCGGCGGCGCCCGAATTGCGGACCGCGAAGCGCTCGCCGGCGATGCCGCGGAAGTAGCACTCGCCGTCGATGGCGCCATAAAGGACCGTGTTGCCGACGATCATGCTGTCTTCCGGCACGATGCCGGACTCTGGCGCGGGGCGTACGATGATCTTGCCGCCCGACAGGCCCTTGCCGACGTAGTCGTTGCCTTCTCCGACAAGGTCTAGTGTCAGGCCGCGCGTTGCCCAGGCGCCGAAGGCTTGGCCGGCTGTGCCCTTGAGCGTTAGCCAAATCGTATCTTCCGGCAGGCCGGTGTGGCCGTAGCGCTTGGCGATCTGGCCCGACAGCATTGCGCCGGTGGAGCGGTCGACGTTCTTGATCGCGACTTCCGCCTTGACTGGCTTCTTTGATTCAAGCGCCGGCCGGGCGATCTCGATCAGCTTGTTATCGAGTACTTTCTCAAGACCATGGTTCTGGCGCTCGCAGTGATGGATCTTCACGCTGGCAGGAACGTCGGGCTTGAAAAAGAGGTTCGTGAAGTCGAGGCCACGCGCCTTCCAATGCTCAATGGCGCGTTCCTTGTCGAGGATTTCGGTCTGGCCGACGAGTTCACTTAACGAGCGAAACCCGAGCGATGCCATGATCTCGCGGACTTCCTCGGCGACAAAGAAGAAGTAGTTGATGACATGTTCCGGCTTGCCGGTGAAGCGGGCCCGCAGGACCGGGTCCTGCGTCGCGACGCCGACCGGGCACGTATTCAAATGGCACTTGCGCATCATGATGCAGCCGGCGGCAATCAGCGGCGCGGTGGCAAAGCCGAATTCATCCGCGCCGAGCAGCGCGCCGACGATCACGTCCCGGCCGGTTCGCAGTCCGCCATCGACCTGGACCGCGATGCGCGAGCGCAGGCGATTGATGACGAGCGTCTGCTGGGTTTCGGCGAGGCCGATTTCCCACGGGGAGCCAGCATGCTTGATCGACGTCAGCGGGGAGGCGCCCGTGCCGCCTTCGTAGCCGGAGATCGTGACATGATCGGCGCGGGCCTTGGCGACACCGGCCGCGACCGTGCCGACGCCGACTTCGGAGACGAGCTTGACCGAAACGTCGCCCGACGGATTGACGTTCTTCAAATCGAAAATCAACTGGGCGAGATCTTCGATGGAATAAATGTCGTGGTGCGGCGGCGGCGAGATCAGGCCGACGCCCGGCGTCGAGTGGCGCACCTTGGCGATGTTGGCATCAACCTTGTGGCCAGGCAGCTGGCCGCCTTCGCCGGGCTTGGCGCCTTGCGCCATCTTGATCTGCATCATGTCCGAATTGACGAGATATTCGGTGGTGACGCCGAAGCGGCCGGAGGCGACCTGCTTGATAGCCGAGCGCATGCTGTCGCCGTTGGGGAGCGGTACGAAGCGGTCGGCTTCCTCGCCGCCTTCGCCCGTATTCGACTTGGCGCCGATGCGGTTCATGGCGATGGCCAGCGTGGTATGCGCCTCGCGGCTGATCGAACCGAAGCTCATGGCACCGGTGGCGAAGCGCCGGACGAGGTCCTTGGCCGGCTCGACTTCCTCGATCGGCACCGGCTTGCGGCCCATTTCCTCGGCGGTCCGAATGCGGAAAAGGCCGCGCAGCGTGTAGAGCTGCTCGGACTGGTCGTTGATGGCTTTGGCGAAGTCGCGATACTTCTGGGGAACGCGACCGGCGGTGGCGTCCTCGACGGCGGTGCCGCGGACGGCATGCTGCAAATCGGCGACCGTGGACGGACGCCACACGTGCGCCTCACCACGAATTCGATAGGCGTAGTCGCCGCCGACCTCGAGAGCGTTTTCGAGGATCGGAATGTCGCCAAACGCCAGATTGTGGCGTTCGACCGTTTCGCGGGCGACTTCGCGTAGGCCGATACCCTCGACCTGCGTGTGGGTGCCGGTGAAATACCGATCGACGAAGGACTGGCGCAAGCCGATGGCATCGAAAATCTGCGCACCGCAGTACGACTGGTAGGTGGAAATGCCCATCTTGGCCATGACCTTCAGCATCGCCTTGCCGACGGCCTTGATGAACTTCTTCTTCACGTCCTCGGCGGTCAAATCAGCGCCGAGGTCGGGCAGCATGTGCTCCAGCGTTTCAAACGCCAGATACGGGTTGATCGCTTCTGCGCCATAACCTGCAAGCGTGCAGAACTGGTGCACTTCATGCGCTTCGCCGGTTTCGACGACGAGGCCGACCGAGGTGCGCAGACCTTGCTTGATGAGATGATGGTGCACGGCCGATGTTGCCAGCAGCGAGGGGATCGCGATGCGATCGGGACCCAGCGCACGGTCGGAAAGGATAATGATGTTGTAGTCCTTCGAGCGGACGGCCTCCTCGGCTTCGGCGCACACGACATCGAGGGCCGGACCCATGCCTGCCGCACCGGTTTCGACGAGGTAGGTGATGTCGAGCGTGATCGAGTTGAAGTGGTTGTCTTTGACCGCGCCGATGGCACGAATGCGCTCGAGGTCTTCGTTGGTCAGGATCGGTTGCGTGACCTCGAGGCGTTTCACCTTCGAGGTGCCTTCCAGATCGAGGATATTGGGACGCGGACCGATGAACGAGACGAGGCTCATCACCAGTTCCTCGCGGATACTGTCAATGGGCGGGTTCGTCACCTGGGCGAAGTTCTGCTTGAAGTAGGTATGTAGAAGCTTGGACTTGGACGACAAAGCCGAGATCGGCGTGTCGTTGCCCATCGAGCCGATGGCTTCCTCGCCACGGGCGCCCATCGGCGTCATGAGGAACTTCAGGCTTTCTTCGGTGTAGCCGAAAGCCTGCTGCAGATCGAGCAGCCCGACGTTCGTGGGCTTGGGTTCCTTCTTCGGCGGCAACGGCAGGTCGGAGACCATGATCTGGGTCCGCTTGACCCAGCTTTCGTAAGGGTACTTCTGCGCGATTTCGGCCTTCAGTTCCTCGTCGGAAACGATGCGGCCCTTTTCCAAATCGATGAGCAGCATTTTGCCGGGCTGCAAGCGCCACTTCCTGACAATGTCGGCCTCGGCAACAGGGAGAACGCCCGACTCTGAGGACATGATGACGACATCGTCTTTAGTGACGAGATAGCGCGCAGGCCGCAAACCGTTGCGGTCGAGCGTTGCGCCGATCTGGCGGCCGTCGGTGAAGGCCATTGCGGCCGGACCGTCCCACGGTTCCATCAGGCAGGCGTGATATTCATAAAATCCGCGCCGCTTGGCATCCATCTGCGGATTGCCGGCCCAGGCTTCGGGGATCAGCATCATTGCGGCGTGGGCCAGTTTGTACCCGCCGAGAAAAAGGAATTCGAGAGCGTTGTCGAAGCAGGCGGTGTCGGACTGGCCTTCATAGGAAATCGGCCAGAGCTTGGAAATGTCATCGCCGAACAGGGGCGAGGACACCGATGCTTGGCGCGCCGCCATCCAGTTGACGTTGCCGCGCAGCGTGTTGATCTCGCCATTGTGCGCGACCATGCGATACGGATGCGCGAGCTTCCACGACGGAAACGTATTGGTGGAAAATCGCTGGTGGACGAGGGCCAGCGCGGAGACAAATCGCGGGTCGGAGAGATCGGTGTAGTAAGCCTTGACCTGGAACGACAGGAACATGCCCTTGTAAACAAGCGTGCGGCTCGACAACGACACGGTGTAATGGCCGATGTCGCGGCCCTTGTAGGCGTTGACGACCGAGTTCGAGACGACCTTGCGGGCCAGATAGAGCTTGCGCTCGAAGTCCTCCTGATCGCGCAATCCGAGCGGCCGCTTGACGAACACCTGGCGGTGGACCGGCTCTGTCGAGCGGACCATGTCAGACAGGCAAGAGTTGTCGACCGGCACCGAGCGCCAGCCCAGAAGCTCAAGACCTTCTTCTTTGAGACAGCGTTCCCAGACGCGCTCGCAATGGTGGCGCAGTCGCTCGTCGGCGGGCATAAAAACATGGCCGACGGCGTAGCGGCCGCGCTCAGGCAGAGTAAAGCCCAGCTTGGCGGTTTCTTCGCGCAGGAAGGCGTCGGGGATCTGGACCAGGATGCCGGCGCCGTCGCCCGACAGCGGATCGGCGCCGACGGCACCGCGATGCTCGAGGTTTTCAAGGATCTGGAGGGCGTCTGCGACGATCTTGTGCGACTTGCGGCCTTTCATGTCCGCGATGAAGCCCACGCCGCAGGCGTCACGCTCGAATGCGGGGTCGTACAGGCCCTGGCGTTCAGGCCGTTCCCAGATCCCGGTGTCAGAACCGCGCGGGGCAGGCGGGGACTTCGTCATCTTCAATCCTCAAGATCAGCGTCTTGGCTTGTATCAGCGGCGGGCTCAACGCGGCCCTCCATCAGAACGTCAGGTCGCGGTTAATCTTCCAGTCACGTCGCGCGGTCGCCGGACCCTGCAGCGACGTGCCGCCGTGCGCCAATGCGTTTTCGTCTACGCGGCTGGACCGCGGGCAGGTCAGCCGCCGCAGAACCTAATCGCGCGCATTGATTCTGTGGAGCAATCTGCTCTCGAATCTGCATCGGCCCAGCGCACACAACCGATCTCACCCGCAACGACCTCAACCTGTTAGCCACCAATACCTGCAATTGCGCCGGCCCGCGAAACTGCCTCAACGACCCGCGAAATCCGCCGTAGAGCACCCGAACGGCCAACGGCCGCAAATACGGGCCGGTTCAGCGCTCCTGGATAAAGGACAGGAATGCTGACCTTTCGCGTCGCGCATTTTGCATCTTTTGTCAGCGGGCACAAGACGGAATGCCCCCTTCCGGCGCGCACGGCAACGGCGCCGCATCCAGGAGAATGCGGCGCCTCAGTCTCTGCAATCCGCGTGGCTCGTCAGGCCGTCGCGCTGACTTCGATCTGGCCGGCAACAGCCTTGGACCCGATCGGTACGCTACGCGGCTTCAAACGCTCTGGGACATTGCGCACCAAATCGATGTCGAGCAGGCCATCCTTGAGGTTGGCGGTCGTGACCTCGACGTGGTCGGCGAGCTGGAACCGGCGCTCAAAAGAGCGGGCCGCGATGCCGCGGTGCAGATAGTGCCGCTCGGCCGTGTCGGGCTGCTTATCGCCTTTGACGGTCAGCGTCTGTTCCTTGAGTTCGATTTTCAGTTCTTCGTCGACGAAGCCCGCCACCGCCATGCTGATGCGGTAGCTATTCTCGCCAAGACGTTCGATGTTGTAGGGCGGATAGGTGATTTCCGCATCCACACCCATCCCGCTGTCAAGCATCTGGGCGAGGCGATCGAACCCGATCGTGGAACGGTAGAGAGGGGAAAAATCAACGTGTCGCATGACATATCCTCCATCAGAAGCGACATGTGGGCGGCTCTCCCATCATGGGCTGAGCCGATCATCAAGTTACCCGCCAACATGGCCGGGCAACTCAAGATCTAGGTGGCCGTCGGTGCCTTTCAAGGGGGTTCGCACGCGCCATGTGACGGAGCGATTTATTGCCAGCGCGGAGAATGTTATTTTAATCCGCCGATTTGAGTTCATGGCGGTGATCGCCCACACTCATTGGCCCGCCGGTCGCAGTCGGCGACAGGCTTTCGACAAGACGGCGCATTCGACCAGACAAGGACCTGCTGACGCATGCAGCTCGTGACAATCGCGCGCAATCCGGTTCCGACGGGGGCCGTGACCGGTCTTCTCACGGCGGATGACGGTGCGCGCCTGCGCTTTGCCCGCTGGTCTGCGACCCGCGGCCCGCGGCGGGGGACCGTGTTCATCAGCCCCGGACGCGGCGAGTTCATCGAAAAGTATTTCGAGGTGGTGGCCGAGTTGCGCCGCCGCGGCTTTGCCGTCGCGATCCTCGACTGGCGCGGCCAGGGCGGATCGGAGCGGATGCTCGATGATCCGCGCAAAGGGCATATCAACGATTTTGCCGAATACGATCATGATTTGCGGCGGTTCATGAAGGACATCGTGCTGCCCGACTGTCCGCCGCCGTACACCGCGCTCGGGCATTCCATGGGTGGCGCGATTGTCATGCGCAACGCGATCAAGCCCGGCTCATGGTTCGATCGCATCGTCGTGACGGCCCCAATGATCGCTTTTTCGGCCGAGAAACTGGGCTATCCGGCAGCGCTCGTGCGGGCGTATGCAGAATTGGCGGCGTTGGGCTTTTCGCGTTCGTTCATTCCCGGCGGCCATGAGATCATGCCGGATCAGACTATCTTCGACGGCAACGACTTGACGTCGGATCGTGAGCGCTGGCAACGGATGGCGGGCGTGCTGGAAGTTGCGCCGGGGCTGGCGATCGGCTCGCCGACCGTTGGCTGGGTGCGGGCGGCGCTGCGAGCGATGGCTGAACTACAGGAGCCTGGGTGTCCGAAACGGGTGCAAGTCCCGCTGCTTATCTTTGCGGCGGGCGCCGATCGCATTGTTGATAGCCGGGCGGCGGAAGATTTCGCGGTGCAATTGAAAGTTGGCGGGCTCGTGCGATTGCCGGGATCAAAACATGAGATCCTGCAGGAAAACGATCCGGTGCGCATGCGATTCTGGGCCGCTTTCGACGCCTATATGGGCGTCGAGCAGAAGGCTGTTTCTTAGTTGGCCGCGTCCGACTCCCGTGCCGGGAGCCGGCCGGACGCGGCGGGTTTTTGAGTTGCCGCGTCCGGCCGGCTCCCTGGAAGGGAGTCGGACGCGGCCACTAATGGAATCGTCGGACGCGGCCACGCGGCGTTTAGATTGTGCGGTTGAGTTCGGTCAGGATCTGATCGTGCAGACGGGGGTCGCCGGTGGCAACGATGCGGCCACCCTTTGCGGCCGAACCGCCGGTCCATTCGGTCAGGCGACCGCCCGCCGCCTCCACGATCGGGATCAATGCGACAATGTCATAGGGCTTCAAGCCGCTTTCGACGATCACGTCGACAAACCCGGATGCCAGCAGCGCATAGGCATAGCAATCGCCGCCGTAGCGGGTCAGCCGCACCTTACTGCGCAGGCTCTCAAAAGCCATTCGTTCGTTGCCGGGCTTGAACAACAGAGGATCGGTGGTCATCAGAACAGCGGAGGCCACGTCCGGACAGGCGCGGGTGCGGATTGGCTGCGCGGCGCTGCCGTTCCGACTTGCGAAACTATGCTCGCCGTCGGACCAGAACCGTTCGCCGGTATAAGGCTGGTCCATGAGCCCGACGATCGGATCGGCCCCGTCCAAAAGGCCGATCAACGTCCCCCACATCGGGGAGCCGGTGATAAAAGCCCGGGTGCCGTCTATCGGGTCCACGACCCAGCGGTAGCGGGCGTCGGGGCGGGTCGTACCGAACTCCTCGCCCTCAAGGCCGTGCTCGGGAAACTGGAATGACAAATGCGCGGCGATGGCTTCTTCGGCGGCTCGATCGGCGATGGTGACCGGGTCAAAGCCACCGTCCCCGTCCTTATTGTCGACCACGATCGGCACTCGAAAATGGGGCAGCGTCGCCGCCGCCGCCCGGTCCGCGAGGGCATGCGCGCAGGCAACGAATTTTGCATTGAAAGGTTCGGTATTGGACGGCACGGACGAGGCCTCAAGAAATCGTGATGTATGAACGACCGACGACAGGCACCATGAGCAACACCACCGACATTGACAACCCCCTCATCTTGATGGGGTTTTTTGTTGACTGTGGTTCATAGGCCGCTTGTGGATGGAATATTAGGCACCGTCACTGTGCCGTGTTGCTGCTCCCGGCGAACAAGGGCATCGTTATTGACGTGGCAGGTCGGCTGCACTTCCGGCCTCTCACAAGCCCACTCTGGGCGTTTCCTCCCTAGACTTGGGCCGTTCGTAATGCACGAACGGCCTCTTTTTATGAGCGGCGGGATCGCAAATCGCGGGGTGGATGGCCTCAGCCAGCAAGGGATTTGCGGCGGCATGTCGCGGCGCAGCACGACAATTCTGCGCTGCCTGGACTCCGACCCTTCTAATTGACAAGCAAGTTCAACACACTTCCCGCGTTAATCCTGCGCTGAAGACCAGCTCTGCGTTTTTCGCAGTTGAGTTTTTTGCGGCGCACCATTAGTTTCCTCTCATGCAACGGCGAGCTTGCTCGTCCTCTTGCAGCCCTCTCGGGCGTTTCCTCCCTAGACTTGGGCCATCCCTCGCGGATGGCCCTTTTTTCTTATCGGAGGTAAGAGAGCCGAGCCGACCGCACGTTATTCTGCGGCGCTGCGGCGTTCGAGGGCGACCGGCACATCGGCGAACAGTTGGCGTGCGAACCGCAACAAATCGCGTTCAAGCGACAGAAAGCGCGGGAGTTTCTCCAGCGTCCGCTCGTTCATATAGAGCCCGCGGTTGATCTCCAATTGCACCGCGTGCACACCTCGGTGCGGCCGCCCATAATGTTCTGTGATGTAGCCGCCGGCATAGGGCCGGTTGAGCTGCGCTTCATAACCCAGTTCGGTGAGACTGGAGCGGATCAGCTTCGTCAGACGCACATCGCATGACGTTCCAAAGCGATCGCCAATCACAAAGTCGGGCCGCTGCACGCCGGCATGGGCCATGTGGGCGGACGGCATCGAGTGGCAATCGATGAGTACCGCGAAGCCAAAATTGCGCTGCGCCCGATCGATCAGGCCACGCAGGACGGCGTGAAACGGCTTGTGCAGGAACTCGATGCGCAGCAGGGCATCGGCGAGCGGCAGCGGGACATCGTAGATTTCTTCGCCATCGGAGACGATGCGCGCGATCGTGCCCAAGCCGCCAGCGACGCGCACGGAGCGTGCATTGGCCCAATCCGGCAACGGTTCGGCAAACAATTCCGGATCAAGTTCAAAGGGCTCGCGGTTGACGTCGAGGTAGGCCCTTGGGAAACGCGCTGACAGCAGCGTGGCACCGCGCGACGCGCCGCGGATGAACAATTCATCGACGTAGCAGTCTTCCGAACGGCGTAATGCCATTGCATCAAGCCGCGACAGTGACAAGAAATGGCGCGGATAGATACGTCCGGAATGGGGAGAGCAGAAGACAAACGGCGTTAGGTCGCCGAGCGGTTCGCGCACTTCGAAAGGCGGCGTCAGCTCTTCGCGGATTGAAAGCTCCTCGGCCGAAGCCATCGCCGTGTCGATCCTTCCCTGCGTGTAACTTGCCGGAGCGAATGCTTTGCAGCGCCGCGTCCTTCGAGCGGTTCAGCCAAAACCCACCGGCTCGCAAAACAGTTGCAGGCGACATGGAAATTGCTGCGCTGCTTCCAGTGTCACTCTGCCAATCCGGCGGCGCGATGTCCACGCTCGTTTGCCGGCGGTCAACACTTCATCATCGGTCAAACAGCCGCCGCGACCGTGGCATTGACTTGCGGAACGTGCATGAGGCTCTTCTACACCTTCATTGTAGATTTACCAAAGTAGAGTCAGATTCGACTGGCATCACCTCTCGCCTGCGCTAAATTGGCCCCTCTCAGCCGCCGGTTGCAAAGTCATCCATGTCGATTAGTCCATCTCGCGTTCCCGTTCACCGTATCCTCCTCGCTGAGGACGACGACAGTATGCGGGCTTTTCTGGAGCGTGCGCTTGCGCGCGCCGGATATGACGTCATCGGATTCGCCAACGGCGTCGAGGCACTGGAGCGGCTTGAGCGGGAACCGTTCACCCTGCTTTTGACCGACATCGTGATGCCCCGGATGGATGGCATTGAACTCGCACGGCGGGCTAGCGAGATCGATCCCGACCTCAAGATCATGTTTATCACCGGCTTTGCCGCTGTGGTCCTCAACAGCGAGAACCAGGGTCCCAAGGACGCGCGCGTGCTCTCGAAACCCTTCCACCTCAAAGATCTGGTGCGGGAAGTCGAACGGCTGCTCGAGGACTAGAGACCGCTCATCGGCGCGCGTCAGAACGGCGCCACCGCCGGCTTTCAAGGCCGCTTGCCTCAAATCCCCATTGTCGATATACGGGGCCTCCGCGTCCGGCCCGGCGCGGCCAAGACAGGGCGCTTAGCTCAGCGGTAGAGCACTTCCTTGACATGGAAGGGGTCAGAGGTTCGATCCCTCTAGCGCCCACCATTTCCAGCGAACAGAACGCCTTAGCCCTGCACTTTTTACTCGTGTCCCTGGCATAATTCGGCCACCTCGTACTTTTCTGTCGTGGGTTTCCCCCTGTTTGTTGACACGGCTTGCGGCGCCGACTAGGTTCCGCTCGACTTTTCCCGCGCTCGATGACTTGGGCGATCCGAACCGGCCTCCGGTTCGGCATCCCGCACGTTTCATCCGGGCCGTTCAAATCGAGTGTTACGCCATGAAAGTTCGCAACTCCCTGAAGTCCCTTCGTGCGCGCCATCGCGACAACCGCATCGTGCGTCGCAAGGGCCGCGTTTACGTGATCAACAAGACCCAGCGCCGCTTCAAGGCCCGCCAGGGTTAAGTCATCGGATCTGACACCTGTCCGCGGCCTCCGGAGCATCCGCCTCGGGGGCCGTTGCTCGTTGATGTCGGCTTTATCCGGCGGCTCGGGCAGGCTAGTATCATCCGATGCGTACATCCTTGCTCGCCATTCTGGCCGCCCTTGCCGTCCCCGTGTTTGCCATATCGGCCGACGCCCAGACACAAGCGCCACCGACACCGGTGCCCAGAACCGACCCGTCGGCCAAGCCCCCGGAACGGAACATTCCCAAGCCTGAGACGCGGGCCGAGGTTCTGGCGCGGCTTTACAGCGAACTTGCCAAGGCGCCCGACGTGGCCACGGCCGATCCGATCGTGCACACGATCGAGCAGATCTGGTCGCAGGCCGACAGCCCGACCGCGACGCTGCTACTCAATCGTGCGCTGCTTGCGGCATCGGAAAAGAATTACGATCTGTCCCTGCAATTCCTCGACGCGGTGACTGACCTCTATCCGGAATGGCCGGAGGGCTTCAATCGGCGCGCTTATTTGTATGTGGTCAAGCTCGACTACAACCGGGCGCTCGGCGATCTGAGGCGCGTATTGGCGCTCGATCCTGGAAACTTCCGCGCACTTGAAGGGCTGGCGCAGGTTTTGCGCACGCTTGGCCAGGACAAGGCCGCCCTCGATGTCGTGCGGACGCTCGTCAAGGCACACCCGCATTCGCCGGGTGCGCAGGAAATGATGAAAGAACTACAGGACGCCGTCGACGGCCGGGGAATTTAAAGTTTTTCGTTGGCGCCATCCGACTCCGCTAACGCGGAGCCGGTGTTTTTTAATGGCGCCATCCGACACGCCTCCGGCGCGCCGGCCGGTTGGCGCGGGTTTTTTAATTGCGCCATCCGACTCCGCTTGCGCGGAGCCGGCCGGATGGCGCGGGTTACGTCGGAATTTTGGTGACGGCGGGCGTGCGCCGCTTGCCGCCGGTGGGGAATTCATCTGGCGTGTGGCCGTCGGGCAGACCGTGCTCGTCGATGAAGGCGAGCCGGATCATGTTGGTGGCTCCCGGCGAGCCGAGCGGAACGCCCGCGGTAATCACGAGACCCTCGCCGGCTTTGACGAAGCCTTCCTCGAACGCGATTTGCGATGCCTTGCGGACCATGTGAGCGAGGTCTTCCGGGTCGGCGGTCAGCACGGTCTGGACACCCCACACGAGCGATAGACGCCGCGCGGTACTCTCGATCGGGGTCAGGCCGATGACCGGCAGGCCCGGCCGTTCACGCGCGACGCGCAGCGCGGTCGAACCCGTGGCGGTGTAGCAGAGGATCGCTGAGACCTTGACGGTATTGGCGATGGCATACGCGGCGGCGGCAATGGCATCGGCGCCGGTCGGGCGTTTGGAAAATTCGGTGGCGTGGACGTAGGCGTCGTAGCTCGGATCGCTTTCGACTTCATAGGCGACGCGATCCATCATTTGAATGGCTTCGATCGGGTATTGGCCGACAGCGGATTCGGCCGACAGCATCACCGCATCTGCGCCGTCGAATACGGCGGCGGCGACGTCGGAGACTTCGGCGCGCGTTGGCATCGGCGACGAGATCATGCTTTCGAGCATCTGCGTTGCCACAACGACGGGTTTGCCGGCCTCGCGGGCTTTGCGTGTGATCTGCTTTTGCAGGCCGGGCACGCGCTCGACGGGCATTTCCACACCAAGATCGCCGCGGGCCACCATGAAGCCGTCGCCGGCGGCGATGATCGCGTCGAGGTCGTCGATGGCGGACGGCTTTTCGATCTTGACGATGATGGCCGCGCGGTCGCCGATGATGCGGCGCGCTTCGAGCACGTCTTCGTGGCGCTGCACGAATGACAGCGCGATCCAGTCGGCGCCGATGGCGAGCGAGCAGTCGAGGTCGGCGTGGTCCTTCTCCGTCAAGGCGCTGACGGGGAGGAGCGTATCGGGAAGGCTGATGCCCTTGCGCGAGGCCAATGCGCCGCCGGTGATGACCTTGGCAATGATGCGGTTCTTCTCGACGCGGCTGACGGACATGCGGATCTTGCCGTCGTCGATGAGCAGCCGGTGGCCAGGTTTGACCGCTTCGAAGATCTGCGGATGGGGCAGAAAAACCCGCTCGGCGGAGCCTGGAGTTTTGTCGCAATCAAGAACGAATTCGGCGCGGTCGTTGACGAACACGCGGCCGCCGTTGAATTCGCCAAGTCGAAATTTCGGCCCCTGCAGGTCGCACAGCACGCCGACCGAATGGCGACAGCGTTCAGCGACGGTGCGGATGATGTCCACGTAACTCTTGGCCGCATCGTGCGAGGTGTGGCTCATGTTGACGCGAAACACATCGACGCCGGCGTGGACGAGTTTTTCCACCATTTCGGGCGAGGAAGAGGCCGGGCCCAGGGTGGCAACAATCTTCACGCGGCGATTGCGTCTCATGGTCTTTTTATCTCGGATCGACGCGCGCCGCGGATGCGACGGGTCATTTCTTAGTGGCGGGCTCGGGGTCGGTCAGGCGCACGGTCCATTCCTTGGCGTCGCCTGTATCGACTTCAAAGAAGCCCGTGGCCTTGTAGCCGCGGGAGACGCAATCCTGAACGCCCCGGATCGTGAACGACTTCTCGCCCGTGCACATGTCGTTCTTGCCGGCCCATTCGCCGCCGCGGTCGTAGTCGACGGCGTTGATGTAAATGAACCGGCTCGGCACCGCCCCTTTCAGCAGAGTTTCGCAGGTTTGCGAAGCGATGTTCCACCAGCCTTCGGTGGCCCAGCCTTCCTTGTCCTGGTAGCCGATGGCGACGCCGACGCGGCTGGCGGTTGCGTTGCACAGCTTGAGATCGGCGGCGGCCGGCGTCGCCAGCAAGAAGCCGGCGGCGGCCAGACAGGCGATGGGCAGGCGGTCAGGGCGGGACGGGCGGCTATCGGGGCGCATTTCGATCCGGGTCACTCTCGAACGTCTCTACCGGCTGCTGTGCCTAGCACGCGCCGCGCGACTCCGACAGGGAGCGAGCGTCGCGCCCCCTTTGGCCACCGAGCTGCACGGCAGGCTCATCACGGATCGACCAGCAAGACGCGGAAATCATTGACGTTCGTCTGCGTCGGCCCGCATTCCAATAAATCACCGATCTGGCGGAAGAAGGCGGTTGAATCGTTATTGGCCAGCATTGCGGCTGGATCGAGGTTTTTCGCCCGCGCGCGCGCCAGCGTGTCGGGTGTGACGATCGCGCCGGCCGGATCGTCCGGGTTGCCGCCACCACCGTCGATGCCGTCGGTGTCGCCGGCCAGCGCCGAGATGCCGGCCGCGCCGTCGAGCCCGAGGGCAACGCCCATCATGTATTCTTGATTGGGGCCGCCTGAACCATGACCGGTCACCGTCACCGTGAACTCACCGCCCGAGATGAACGCGACGCGCTCGCCGCGAGCCTTCGCCGCCAACGCCAGTGCCGCATGTTGACGTCCGACCTCGCGCGCCTCGCCTTCCAGGCTGTCGCCGAGCAGCTCGATTTTGTAGCCGGCGGCGCGGGCGATTTCGGCGGCGCCGAGTAGCGACGCCTTGGGCGCCGCGACCAGATGGTAGGTCGCGTTGGCGAGCTTCGTGTCGCCGGGCTTCAGTGTTTCATTCTTGGGATCAGCCGAGTGCGCGCACAATTTCATCGGCGGCGGCGATCTTGTAACTGGCGAGCACCGCGCGAGCTTCGGCCAGTGTCGTGCCGTCGGCGACCGTCGGGCCGGAACCGATTGCATCGGGGTCATCGCCCGGCACGTCGGATATGGCGAGTGTGATGAGGCGCGCGGGATAGGACGCGGCCGCGAGCCGTCCACCCTTGATGCGCGAGAGATGCTTTCTGACGCAATTCATCTCCGAGATGCGCGCGCCGGATTTCAGCAACTGCTTGGTCAACCCGCGCTTGGCCTCGAACGAGACGCCTTCGACGGGCGCGGACCACAGGGCCGACGCACCGCCCGACAGCAGGCAGAGCACGAGGTCATTCGGGCCGCCGGAGCGGGCGAGCTGGACGGCGAACTTGGCGGACGCGACCGAATTGGCGTCGGGCACCGGATGGCCGGCTTCCATGATCGGGATGATGTCCGAGGGCAGGCCATAGCCGTGCCGTGTCGTGACGAAGCCGAGCAACCGGTCGCCCTGGCCCTTGGCGGCGTAATGTTTCTCCGTTGCCCGCGCCATGGCGGCCGCAGCCTTACCGGCGCCGACGATGATAATGCGCCCGCCTTCGGGCACCTCGGGCAGGAACGGCGGCACGCACACGTCCGGGTGGGCAAGCGAGACGGCCTTGTCGTACATTGCGCGCAGCAATCGACGCTGCTCAGCCGGGTCGCTCGAGGCCATGACGGATTTCCGTTCGTTTTTGATTTCGATTTTTGGGTGTTCAACTTTGGTCGTGTTTGCGGGATGCGCCGTGAGCCGTCAAGCGGCCTTCCGTCGCTGAAATGGCGCGCCGCACCGGTCGGGACATGTTAAGGATCGGCCCAAGTGCGGAGGACCGGGCGGCGTGCAGCGTGAACACTTTGAAGCGGTTCGAATTATCGGCGAGGACCGGATAGGCCTGTCGCCCTTTCTTCTCCTCTGCGACCACGCCAGCAATGCGCTCCCGCCGGAATTCGGGACGCTCGGCCTCCCGGCCACCGAGTTCGAGCGCCACATCGCCTGGGACCCCGGCGCGGCACCCCTGGTCGAGGCTTTGAGTCGGCGGCTCAATGCGGCGGCGGTGCTGTCGTGCTTCTCGCGCCTTCTGATCGACCCGAACCGCGGCACCGACGACCCGACGCTCGTCATGCGGCTGTCGGACGGCACCATCATTCCCGGCAACCGATCGGTCACGCAAGCCGACATTGCCGAACGCATCGCGCGCTTTCACGATCCCTATCATCGCGCCATCGAGGGCGCGATCGAAGCGGCTCTGGCGGGCGGCATCGCTCCGGCGCTGATTTCGATCCATACTTTCACGCCGATCTGGCGCGGCGAGCCGCGACCGTGGCACGCAGGAATTCTCTGGGATCGCGATGACCGTCTGGCGCGAATTTTTCTGACGGGCCTGCGCGAAGATCCCGATCTCGTCGTCGGCGACAACGAGCCCTACCACGGCTACCTCGAGAATGACTGTATGCACCGCCACGGCACCGCGCGTGGCCTCGCGCACGTTCTCATCGAAGTGCGCAACGATCTCGTCGCGACGACGGACGGCGTGCAAGCATGGTGCGATCGCATCGGCGGCGTACTGGAGGAAGCGATGGCTGATAGTGGAGTGCGGCTGGGACTGGGGGTGGTAAGGAAGTAGGGGGGGGTGGTTCGGAGCGAAATACAAATGTGGACGGTGGAACACTTGCTCGGTGACGAGCGTCAGTTGCGACTGGTTTCATAGGCGAAGCGGATGTTACAGTCGTCGAGCGGAAAGCCGCTCTTTACCCTAAGCGGACCTTACTTGAGTTGTGGCGGTCGCTACGCGAGTTCTACCGCTTTCGCAAATTGTTGATGGAGCTGAGGCGGCCCATGATAAGGCCGCCGCACTTGCGGGCGGCGGCCTTGATGTCGATCAGTTTTCCGTCCTTGTCGTTTCTTCGATCTGCTTTTTGACTGAATCGAGGTTGAAGGAACCCGGCGTCTGGCTCGGTGGGAACTCCTTCAGGGTCGTCAAAAACTGTGTCGCGATCGCCGTTGCGCCGAATATGATGAAAGGACGGTCGAGGGCCCAATCTTCGTAGATATTGGCGTTATGCTGGGCCCGCTCGTAGGGATCCCGGCGCAGATTGAACACGAGCGGTACACGCAGGTTTGTGAAAGGCTCGCGCCACACACCGAACCCCTGGCCACGGTTCTCCTTGTAGACAACCTTCCAGTCATTCCAACGGATAGCAACGATGTCCGCGTCGTCATTGACATAGATGAACGCTGGTCGCGGTGAATTCTCAGTCTTGCCGCTCAGGTAGTCGAGCATGTTGTAGCCGTCGATGTGGTTCTTGTAAGTGCGGCCGTTGAGTTCAACGCCCGTGAGTAGTTTCTCCTTGATGTCGGGAGCGCCTGCCGCCGCGGCAAAGGTCGGCAGCCAGTCCTGATGCGAAACGATCCCGTTGAGGGTCACGCCCGCTGGGAACTTGCCGGGCCAGCGAATGAACGCGGGTACCCGGTACGCGCCTTCCCAGTTCGAGTTTTTCTCCGAACGGAAGGGCGTGTTACCGGCATCCGGCCACGTGTTGAAGTGGGGGCCGTTGTCTGTCGAGTACTGGACGATCGTGTTGTCGGCAATACCGAGTTCGTCCAAGAGCTTAAGAAGCTGGCCTACGTGCATGTCGTGCTCGATCATGCCGTCCGTGTATTCGTCATGGCCCTTGGTCCTGCGGTCGGCCCGCACGTGCGTACGGAAGTGCATACGGGTGCCGTTCCACCAGGTGAAGAACGGCTTGCCGGCCTTCACTTGGCGCGTAATGAAGTCCTTGGCGGCTTCAATGGTTTCGTCGTCGATCGTTTCCATACGCTTCTTGGTCAGCGGACCCGTGTCGACAATGTTTTGCCCGCCCTTCCCATCGGCGGTGGCTTTGATTACGCCGCGCGGACCGAACTGTTTGCGAAACGCCGGATCGGTCGGATAGTCCTCGTTCTCCGGCTCTTCCTCGGCATTGAGGTGATAGAGGTTGCCGAGGAATTCGTCGAAACCATGCATAGTAGGCAGGAATTCGTCGCGATCGCCTTGATGGTTCTTGCCGAACTGTCCCGTGGCGTAGCCCTGCGCTTTCAGCACTGTCGCCATCGTTACGTCAGTCTTCTGCCAGCCTTCGGTGGCGCCAGGGACACCAACCTTGGTCATGCCGGTGCGAAGTGGATTGGTACCGCCTATGAAGGCCGCGCGCCCCGCCGTGCATGATTGCTGGGCGTAATAGTCTGTGAAGGCGACACCTTCATTGGCGACACGGTCAATGTTGGGCGTTTTGTAACCCATCATTCCGCGGTTGTTGAAGCTGATGTTGGAGGTGCCGATATCGTCGCCCCAGATGACGAGGATGTTGGGTTTCTGTTGCGCCATGGCTGGCATTGAGACGAGCACCACGGCAGCGCAAGCCAACATGAATGAGCGACACACTGATTTCATAATTCCAGGCTCCGTCGACGCTTTAAACTGAGTATGCTGAAGGTTATATTCGTACACTACCTATCACAATAGCTTTCACTTCTGAAAATGGCCCCACGCTGACTTTGCGCACCTGGCCGCTTGTGACGGCAATGCGGACGTTAATCTTTGCTGAGAAGGCCCAGGCGGCCCCACGTCCGGTTTCTCTGCAAAGCAGAGGTTCGAACTCGCGTTCTGCATGACTCCCCACCACACCGTCATCCCGGCGAAGGCCGGGACCCAGACGAGGTTCAGAGAGCTCGCTGGTTCGACAAGCGCTACGACATCGCAAACCAAGCGGCCGAAATCTTCGCGTCGCGAATTGACTGGGTCCCGGCCGGCTCGCTTGCGCTCGCGCGCCGGGATGACGTTCTTTGCGGCTCATCGCGTTGTGACAAGGTGTGACAACGGGGCTGACCCCAAAAACCAGACCCCAAAAACCAAACGCTCCCCGCTGGGGTGGAGAGGAGGTGCACCCAATCTTATCCCCGCCCTCTTCCGGTTCCCCTACACTGTGCGCACCTGCATCACTTGGGGGCGCTGTCCGGAGGCGTTCGGATGGTGCGATGCGGGTACGGGTGAGGGAGGACCTACGCGGCCACGCAGGCCAACCCTTCCTACTAGATCTGCATGCCCGGCGGTAACGCAGGGTCGGGATGTTGTGCCCGTTAAAAATGGCAGCCGGCAGACCTGGGGTAAGAGCGAGCCCAGGCGAAGCCCGTCGCAGCGGGGCGTCACGGCGCCTTTTGAATACTCCTACGGACGACCGCGGCTCCGTCGCGCCCCGCCCTCTTTATTGATTGCGCCTTCCGACTCCGCTGGCGCGGAGCCGGGGTGTTTAATTGCGCCTTCCGACACGCCTTCGGCGAGCCGGCCGGAAGGCGCCGCTATAGTTTCAATTGCGGGCCGCGGAGTTGATAGAGCAGGATCGCGGTGGCAACGGCTAGGTTCAGGCTGTCGAGCTTGCCGGACATGGGGATTTTCACGCGGCGCGTCGCGATCGCCGCCATCGCCGTGCTGAGGCCGGGGCCTTCGGAGCCCATCATCAGGAGCACGGGCGAATTATAGGTCGCGATGCGGAAATCCTCGCGCGCGTCGAGCGTGGTGGCGACCGTATCGCCCGGCCAACGCGGCACCCACGTCAGGAACGTATTCCGCTCGATGGCGACGAGCGGCACGTTGAAAATCGAGCCCATCGTCGCGCGTACGGCTTCGCGCGAATAGGGATCGGTGCACTGGCCAACGAGGATAATGCCCGCCGCGCCGACCGCGTCGGCCGTGCGGATGATGGTGCCGAGGTTGCCCGGATCGCGGATGTCCTCCAGCGCCAGCCAGAGCGATTTGGGCTGCACGGCTTTCGGTTCGGGCAAACTCGCCCAGCGCTGGCGGAACGTCGCCAGCATCGTCTGCGGGTTGTCCTTCGCAGCAAGTTTTTCAAGTACCGCGCCCGAGACTTCGAGCACCTCCGCGCCGTCGTCGAGCGCGGTGTCGACGAGGCGGCGCTGCGTCTCGGTTTCGAGTGCGCCGGCGCGATAGACGAGCGTTTCGGGGCGGAAGCCAGCAGAACGCGCGGTCATGATGATCGACGCGCCTTCGGCGAGAAAGAGGCCCGTTTCCTTGCGCTCCTTGCGCATTTCGAGGGCGCGGATCGCCTTGACGCGCTCGTTGGTCAAACTGGTGATCGGCTTGATGGTGCGCGTCATGGGGAGGAGACCCAGCGCGTGAACAGCGATGTCGGCACGGCGAAGCCGCCGCGTGCGCGCGGATCGCGAGTTCGCCGGTGTGGAAGTCGCCGCCCTTGTCTTTCAGCGTGTCGCGCATCAGCTGATCGAAGGCGAGCGCGGAGGCGCGGATCGCATACACCGTCAGGATCATGGACGACTGTTTCGGGTCGAGCAGCCGGGCGCAATCGGCCAGGAAGGCGGGCAAGTTCGTGAACAGGTCCCAAACTTCGCCTTCGGGACCGCGGCCGAACTTCGGCGGGTCGATGAGGATGACGTGATAGGTCTTGCCGCGGCGGACCTCGCGGGCGACGAACTTTGCCGCGTCGTCGAGGATCCAGCGGATCTTGGCCGCATCGAGTTTGGAGGCGGTCTGGTTCTCGCGGCCCCAGGCGATCGCCTTCTTGGACGCATCAAGATGAGTCACCTCGGCGCCGACGGCGGCGGCCAGCAACGTCGCGGCACCGGTGTAGGCGAAGAGATTGAGCACGCGCGGCGGGCCGTCGTTCACGGTGGCGATGCGTTCCAGCATCCACTGCCAGTGCGGCACCTGCTCGGGGAAGAGCCCCAGATGCCAGAGGCCCTGCATCTTGCAGAGGAGTTTAACATTGGCGCCTTCCGACTCCGCTGCGCGGAGCCGGCCGGAAGGCGTATGATGATTGGCGCCTTCCGACTCCGCTGCGCGGAGCCGGCCGGAAGGGCATGATGATTGGCGTCACGCGACTCCCCTAACGGGGAGCCGGCCGCGTGCCGCTGGCCGCCCGGCGCGTCGAGTTCCAATCTAATCGGCCAACGATCGGGGACGGGCTTGTCGATGCGCCAGCGGCCTTTGTCCTCGTCTTCGGCGGAGGCGGAGAAAACGGCGTGGGCCTTGGCCCATTCTGATTTGGTCAGCCGCGGCCTCCACAGCGCCTGCGGCTCCGGCCGATCGACGATGATCGCGCCGAAGCGTTCAAGCTTACGGCCCTCGCCGCTATCAAGCAGCGCATAATCGGCAAAGCCCTCGGTCTCAATGAGGTCGATGGCGGGGCGGGGCGGCGGTGATCTCAGAGGCGTGTCGTGCATCGGCCGCGACCTAGCACGTTCGCGCTGCTGTGGGCAGGGGGGCGGGCGGCCCGCCCCCTTTTCGATCCCGTTAACGACGTCTAGCGGCGATCGTCGTAGGCGGCAGGCTCCTCGAACTTGCCGGACAGCAGCGGGCCGATGCGGCGAACGGTGATGCGGCGGTTCAGGCGCTCGGGGCCGTCGGTGGGGACCTTCAGTTGTTCCTCGCCGTAGCCTTGCGTCACGAGGTTTTCAGGCGGCACGCCGAAAGCTGTGGTCAAGATCTCGGCTACGGACTGAGCGCGGCGATCGGATAGCGTGAGGTTATCCTCCTGCGAGCCGACGGCGTCAGTATGGCCTTCGATCATGATGATTTCGTCTGGGTTAGTTTCAAGGGCCCGGTTGATGCTCTCGGCCACACGTTCAAGCGCACGCTCCTGGTCAGGGCCGACCTCCCATGAGCCGAAGTCGAACGTGACGGTTTCGAGATCGATGCGACGCATGCGGTCGCGCAGGCTGCGCGAGTAACGAACCTCGTCCAGCGAATAGCCGCGATCCAGTCGTTCGATCGGCGGTGCGGTCAACGCTTCGTAGAGATCATCGTCGGAGGCCTGGTCATAGTCGACGATGTATCGGTCGCGCGGAATGCGGACCTGCGGCTCAGCGAGAGCCACGGCGCTGCCGATCAAGAGGCCGATGCCGGCGCCGATCAGGACGTCGCGATTGCGATCCCTGTCGCGGCGATAGTAGCGGCGGTTGTCGATGAGGATGACTTCGCGGCCATCGGGATACCGGCGATAGCGGTACAAAAGTCGCCCGTTGCGGTCCGTGACGTCGTAGATGCGGACGCCGCCGTGGCGCGTAATGAACGTCGTCGAAGTGCCGTCGGCGCGACGTATGGTGCGAGCGTCGGGCGCAATGCGGCGGAAACGCTCCGTTTCGTCATGGCGAATGAACGAGCGGTTGTCCTGGCGTACGATGACGCGACGGTCGGCTTCCTCGATGACGCGGACGTTGCCGTTGTTGATGAAACGCTCGCGGCGATTACGCTTCACGTCGTCGAAGGACCGTGCCTGACGTTTCGGCTGAACGTAGCTGCGGCGAAGTTCTTCCTGGGCCACGGGCGGGCGCACTCCGTCGCGGCGCCAGTCCTTGCTGACGCGGCGATTTGGATCATTCGTCGGCACCACGGCGGGCGGTCCGCCGTCGCGCGCAGGCGGAGGCACGCCGACCACAGCCGGGCGATTGACATCGCGGCGATCGACATTGGGGTTCGGATCATTCGGCAGCCGGGCGCGGTCCTTTTCCTGTTGGTTCTTCACCCGTTGCTGTTCCTGAGCGGCCTTCTGGCTCTCCGCTTCTAGGCGACGCTTCTCGATTTCCTGTTTTTGCAGTTGATCGCGTTCGGCTGCGCGGCGCTGGTTCTCCTGCAGCTGCTGCTGACGCTGCTGATCCTGGGCCGCCTTCTTCTGCTCCAGATCAAGTCGACGCTTCTCGAGTTCCTGTTTTTGCAGCTGATCGCGTTCGGCTGCGCGGCGCTGGTTCTCCTGCAGCTGTTGCTGGCGCTGCTGATCCTGTCCGGCTTTCTTCTGCTCTAGTTCGAGACGGCGGCGCTCGAACTCCTGTTTCTTTTGCTGATCGCGTTCGGCGGCGCGGTTTTGGTTCTGCTGGAGCTGCTGCTGGCGCTGCTGCTGCTGCTGGAGCGCCTTTTGTTGTTCGCGCTGCAGACGGCGCTGCTCTTTCGCCGCGTCCTGACCGCCGCCCTGTTGCGGCGGGGACTGGCGCTTCTCGACGGGATCGCGCTGGCGCTTATCGTTTTTCTTTTTGTTCTCTTCCGGCGGGGGTGGGTTCTCGGTTGCTCCTTCCGGCGGCGGGGCTTGCGCCAGCACAATCGCCGGAGGCTCAGTTGCCTCGGCGGCCGACGTCGGTGTGGCACCGACGATGGACAGACCTATCAGAAGCACCGGTGTCAGGCGGCTCAATTCAATCGACATTGATATCCTCGGGTGGCGTGGAGCGCGTTAGCTTCTTTAACGGCGTCAAATGCGGCAGGGGCAAGAACATGATGCGACCACAACATGTAACTGCGCCGGATTGCATTCGTTGCGTGTCAGACACCGCGATTGAAGCGCCACATGCGGACAAAATTGTCCTTGATCTCGCCGGCGGGCTTATCGAGGACATCAAGAGGAATACGGATCTCTGTTTTGCTCTCGAGATGCCAGGGAACGCGCATGGCGCGGCGGAGCAGCGGACGCGACCGCCAATCGGCCAGCAGCGCATCGGGGATGGGCTGCTTCAGGTTGATGACCAGATCATGGACCGTGCCGCCACGTTCGATCAATTCGAGCGTTTCGATGCTGTCCACGGCCCGCCAGGATACGAGCCCCAGACCTTCGATGAACAGCCCGTACTGGCCCGAACCAATGCGGGGCTTGTCCGCGCTCGATCAGGGGCAAGTGGTAGAACGCGACGGCAGCAGGCAGGAGGCCGACAACAGCCAGAATGGGCACGCCCTTGACGATCCCGGCCGCGATCAGCGCCACGGCAAAAGCCGTCATGGCGTAGATCGGGAAATGAATGTCTTCCTGATCGTATCCGATCGTGTAACCGACGATGTCGTTGTCCGAGACCATGGGGCCCACGGGCGATGTCTGTATCTGCGAAGAGATCAACGCCAACCCTGCTGCATCGATGCAGAGGACCACGTCATTGCGTGCAAAAATTGCAGCACGATGAAATCCATCCGATACGCAAAAAAGCAAGCATTCTCCGCGACGTCGCGTGCAAATGCGTGCGACGCCTGATCGACAGGCAGCCATCCGTCAGAACAGTGATGAGGAATGCAGCAAGCAGATCGACGAGTGGCTGTTTTTCACGCTCGGTCGCCGACTGCCTATCAGTAGAACAGGCTCGAGACGCTTTCTTCCCGGCTGGTTCTGACGATGGCTTCGCCGATCAGCGGGGCGATGGAAAGAACACGGATGTTTTTGGCTGCCTTCACCGCTTCCGTTGGCAGGATCGAGTCCGTGATGACGAGCGATTTCAATTTGGAGTTTTGAATGCGGCTGACGGCACCGCCCGAGAGAACACCATGCGTGATATAAGCGGAAACTTCGGTGGCGCCGTACTTCAGGAGCGCCTCGGCCGCGTTGCAAAGCGTGCCGCCGCTATCGACGATGTCATCAATCGAGAACGCAGCGCTTGCCCTCAACTTCGCCGATAACGTTCATGACTTCGCTTTCGCCGGCGCGCTCGCGGCGCTTGTCGCAGATGGCGATCGGAGCTTCGATGCGCTTGGCCAGCGCGCGGGCACGGACAACGCCGCCGACGTCAGGCGATACGACAACGACATCCTTGGCTCCGCCTTGTTCCTGGATATCGCGGGCAAAGATGGGGGCGGCGAACAGATTGTCGGTTGGAATGTCGAAAAAGCCTTGGATCTGACCCGCATGCAGATCGAGGGTTAGGACGCGGTCAACGCCGGCGCGTTCAATCAGGTTGGCAACGAGCTTGGCCGAGATGGGCGTTCGCGGACCGGGTTTGCGATCCTGGCGGGCGTAACCGTAATAAGGAATGACCGCAGTGATGCGCTTGGCCGACGATCGCTTCAGGGCGTCGATGAGGATCAGCAGTTCCATCAAGTTGTCGTTGGCGGGGAACGACGTCGACTGGATAATGAAGGTATCCTGGCCGCGGACGTTTTCCTGTATCTCGACGAAGATCTCCATGTCAGCGAAGCGCTTCACCTGACCCTTGGTCAGCGGCGCCTTCACGTACGCTGAAATGGCTTCAGCCAGCGGGCGGTTCGAATTGCCCGACACGAGCTTCATGCGGGCTGCGCCGCGGTCCCTTTCGTCTCGGGCGTCGAATGGCATGGCGCACCCCTCTCGGGTGATCTGTGACAGACATGTGATATCGCGCTCTCTAGCAAGCGACCAGAGACGTGTAAACGGCAGTAGTCAACGTATTGAAGAATATCAAAGTCCATGCCGGCATATGCATGCCCGGCAGGGTGGGTGATAGGCAGCATCCGTGACAGCGCAAGCGGCGGCCCCTCAACCTCACCCTCTCC
Source organism: uncultured Alphaproteobacteria bacterium (assembly GCA_963742405.1). GTDB lineage: Bacteria > Pseudomonadota > Alphaproteobacteria > Rhizobiales > Hyphomicrobiaceae > JAGVSR01. The sequence continues at coordinate 131,172 of CAVUMB010000006.1, read as the reverse complement.
CCGCAAACGGGGAGAGGGGAAGAACACACGCACTAACCCGCCGCGCGGGCGTCAGTTCGTCTTGGGCAGCAACTTAATGATGCCCTGGGCTGCCGCAGCGGCAGCGGCATCGGCGGTCTTGCCCCATGCCCCGTCGAGCGAGCCCTGCGGCACCTCGTTCTTCTGCGAAACGGTGCCGAGCTGTTTGCCCTTGGGGTCCTTTGACATGCCAGTCAATGGTGATGGGCTGCTTGCCATCGCGAACCGCACCAACCGTGACCTTGCCCTCGACCTTGTAGTTCTCGCCGGCGGCACTGGTGAGAGAAATACCGTTTCTCGACAGTTCGCGTTGGATAGCGCCGGTCAATGCGATGCTGCCATCGCCCGGTGCGCCGGTTACGTTGGGCACCGATGTGAGCAGCGGACCGCCGCGGCCGATGCTGCCGGTTGCGGTTGCGAGCGGAGCCGCGGCGGGAGCTGCCGCGACCGGAGGAGTTCGAGGCGCGGCGGATGCGACCGGCACACCAGCGGTAACCGGAGCGCTCGCCGGTGCAGTGCCTTGCGATGGCAACCAAGCGACGACCTGTGATGCAGTCTTGTTTGCGATCTGGTCGATCATGACCGGCGTCACCGCCGCCCAAGTGTCTTTCGATGCGCCGGCGCCGGCCGCCACTTCTTCACCCGTGATCCGATTGACGCGCTTGCCCGACGGATCGGTCACATCCCAGATGTAGGAGATTTTCGTCGAGGCCTTTTCCTTGGCCGCCACGACGTAGCCGCGCAAGGTAAAGTCGGAGGGATCGGTCGGCTGCTTGGCCACCGTTACCTTCTGGCGCTCAAGAGCCGCGACGATCTGAGTTTGCAGGGACCGAGACGTCGCGTCCGGCGGACCAACGATCGGTGCCACGGCCACCTTGGCGCGCTGCGCAGCCGGCGGCTGGGTCGCGTCAGCGAGTGGAGTGACGCCGTTGTCACCGCCGCCGGCAAATAAGTTAGAGCCAGTCTCGCATCCCGCGAGACCAAGCGCTGCAATCAGTAATAACGCTGCCCGCGCGACCGGCATCCGAACGCCCCTCGCCGCAGCACGATCATTGGTCGTCACGATGACGCCCCCCTTAGCTGACCCGCTGTTCTCCGGCGGCCGACGTACTGACTTTGCGGCCATGTCTCCCTTTAGCACCGGTACCCACTGGTCCTGCGTAGCCGGGCAGCTTTCATGCGACAAGAGCGCTGCCTGTCAAAACTGGCAATGTCCCTAACAGCGCGGCATTCCGAGTGGCGTTACTTGTGGATTGTGCAGTTAGGTCACAACGATGGCAGAGATTTGACGCCCGTAATCGGGCTCTGAACGGTGCGTGGCGCGACGAAAAGAGAAGAAAAGCGATTCGTTCGCATAGGTGCACAGCGCACTGCGGTCGACGGCAGCCAATCCCAATCGATTCAAGCGCCGCGCTACGAAGCCGGGCAGATCGAAGTGGGGTCGCGCGCCCGGAGGATGGACGAAGAATTCAGCGTTCGCCGCATCCAGTCCCAGGAGCTCGGATAGGAATTCGGGTCCAACCTCATAGTTGCTCTGACTGATGGTGGGGCCGATGGCGGCATGAATCCGTTCGCGGCGGGCGCCGGCTTTTTCCATCTCGGCAACGGTGGCCTCGACGATGCCGGCGACGGCCCCGCGCCAACCGGCGTGGGCGGCTCCCACGACCTTGGCTTGGGCATCGGCCAAGAGGACAGGGGTGCAGTCGGCAGTCAGGATGCCGATTACCAGGCCAGGAACGGTAGTGACGACAGCATCCGCCTGCGGAAGCGCATCGCGGGCGATCGGCCCAAACGCGCGAGCCGCAGTGCCGCTGTGGATCTGGTAGATGGTGAGCACTTCGGCCTGCGAGCCGCCCAGATGGGTTGCAACGCGGGCGCGGTTCTCCAGAACGTGATTCTGAACGTCTTTGGAGCCGAGGCCACAATTGAGACCCGCATATAACCCTTCCGACACGCCGCCTTCGCGCGTGAAGAACCCGTGCCGAATGCCGGGGAGGTCGAGAGATGCGCTGAGGATCGGATTAGGCATCGTGCGGTGATAGCCGCGCCCGGTGCCGTGGGCAACCTCGGCAGATATCCCCGACGGCCAGAATAGATCGACACTGGCTATTCAAATCCGGGCAGGCCGCACAGGCCCGTTGAGCGGACACCGATTGCTTTGAAGCGGGAGCCCATACCCTGGGGTGCAATGAGACGTGCAATACCGAGTTCGATTTCGCCGGCTTTGCCGGCGTTGGCGCTCATGAGTCGCGAGGCCCGTTCGACAATACCAAGCCGGCCGAGGAATTCGCCCTGCGTGGTGGGACCATCGACGGCCAGGCCGCAGCGAACGAGGGCCGCCCCAAATGCTGCGAAATCAACATGCACCGTCAGGTCGGCTTCGCCAGGAGAGCAGAGCGGATGCTCAGGCGCGTGACTGCGCGTGGCTTGCAACGTCTCACCGGCCGACGATTGGAGATGTCCATAGTCAATGAACAAGGCCGCCAGCGGTGCGGACATGGCTCGCGACGCCAGGTGATCGACAAGCGGTGCGAAGTCTTGCCGTTCGTTGAACGCGCGCTCAGTTGGATCGAAGACGAGGCGGTCATCGACGTCGAGCGTGACGCGGCGTTCGCCACCTTCAAAGCGTTGCGCGGCCGGAAATGTGTCCAAAAATTCGTTGGCGATGACAATCGCGGCTCCTGGCGGAACGACCTCCATCGACGTGTGCGAAATCACGGGACGGGTCGTTGCCGCGAGCACTTCACGCTGACGGCGCTGCAAGAAAGCGTTGCTCTCGACAAGATGCACTTCGAGTGCGTCGAGGAACGGGGGCATCTTGGAGGCGGCCCGCAACGCATCGCGCATGAGCGTGCCGCGGCCGGGACCGAGTTCGACAAGGTTGACACGGGATGGCGATCCCATCTGCTGCCAGACAACGGCGGACCACAACCCGATCAACTCGCCGAAAACCTGGCTGATTTCGGGGGCCGTAATGAAATCGCCAGCGTGTCCGACAGCGGGCTGTTTAATGTAGTAGCCGTGCTCGGGGTCTTGCAGGCACGCCTGCATGTATTGGGCGATGGTTATGGCACCGTCGCGGCGAATGCGGGCTTTCAGTTTGCGCGCCAGCGGCGTGTCGCGACGGGCTTCAGGATCATACGTCATGTCGCGGATGGTTCTGGACCCGACGATCTGACTTGGCAATGCGGCTTAGGACGCGACCTTGAAGGCCACCAGATGGTCTTCCCACGACAAGGCATGGCCGACGATTTCGTTGATGTCGTCGTTCAGCGGCTGCCAGCCCAATGTGTCACGAATTTTTTGCGAGCCGGCGACAATGGCGGCGGGATCACCGGGGCGACGCGGCGAAAGGCGGACGTCAAAGTTTTTGCCCGAGGCGCGTTTTACCGCGTCGATGACTTCGAGGACCGAGAAGCCCTTCGAGTAGCCGCAGTTGAACACGTCCGACTGGCCACCGGCGCGCAGGTATTCCAGGGCGGCGACATGGGCCCGGATCAAGTCGCTGACGTGAATGTAGTCACGGATGCAGGTGCCGTCTGGCGTCGGGTAATCGGTGCCGAAGACCTCCATCTGCGAACGCTGGCCGAGCGCGGTCTCGCAGGCGACCTTGATGAGGTGCGTGGCACGCGGCGTCGACTGGCCGGAACGGCCTTTCGGGTCGGCGCCGGCGACGTTGAAATAGCGCAGCGCCACATACCGAAAATCGTGCGCGCGGGCCGTGTCGGCCAGCATGATTTCGGTCATGAGTTTCGACCAGCCATACGGCGACATCGGCGCGGGCGTTGCCGCTTCACTGACGGGGTTCTCAGCTGGGTTGCCATAGACGGCCGCAGTGGAGGAAAAGATGAAATGCCGGATGCCGGTCGCGACGGCCGCCTCCATGAGGGCACGCGATTTGACGGTATTGTTGTTGTAGTAGCCCAGCGGATCAGCGACCGATTCCGGGACGACGATGGACCCTGCGAAATGGACAATGGCTTTAACGCCATACTTCCGTATGACGGTGCGGACGAGATCCTGATCGCCGACATCGCCCACGACGAGCGTGGCGGCGGATGGGACCGCCCATCGAAAGCCGGTTGAAAGGTTGTCGAGCACGACAACATTTTCGCCGGCGTCCAAAAGCGCGAGAACCATGTGGCTACCGATGAAGCCTGCACCGCCTGTCACGAGAACAGCCATAGGGTTAACGCGCCTCCTTGATATGTTGGGTCCGCGACACGTCTGCGGGTCTGGGCCGGATGTCTGGGAGCGGCATGTAACTTTGCCCGGTCATAATCCGTTCCGAATTCGCAGCACTCTTCATCGACGCAGTATTCAAGATTCGTGCCCGGATTCGAACTTTACCCTGCCCCGCCGATTTCACGCATCCCGCCGATCATCGATTTCCTGACCTGGAGCCCGCCCGCATGCCGTCTCATCCCAAGCGTATCCGCAAAGCCGTATTCCCCGTCGCCGGCCTCGGCACGCGCTTCCTGCCCGCTACCAAAGCCGTGCCGAAGGAGATGCTGACGGTCGTCGACCGGCCGGTCATCCAGCACGTCGTGGATGAAGCCCGCGCGGCCGGCATTGAGCACTTCGTATTCGTGACCGGTCGCAACAAGGGCGTGATTGAAGATCATTTCGACATGCAGTTCGAACTCGAACGCACGCTTCAGGACCGCAACAAGATAAAAGAACTCGAAGCCTTGATGGCCGACTTGCCCAAAGCAGGGCAAGCGAGCTTCACGCGGCAGCAAGCACCGCTTGGGCTAGGGCATGCGGTGTGGTGCGCTCGCGACATTGTTGGAGACGAACCGTTTGCGCTGCTGCTGCCCGACATGCTGCATCATGGCGCGACCCCATGCCTGAAGGACATGATCGAGGCGTATGAGGCCAAGGGCGGCAATCTCATCGGCGTGGCACCCGTGCCCGAGGATCAAACGCACCAATATGGGATCGTCGGCGTCACAGACGACAACGCCAAGGTGGCGGCCATCACGCAGATGGTTGAGAAGCCGCCGAAGGGGACTGCACCATCGAACTTACACATCACCGGGCGGTATATTCTCCAACCGGAGATTTTCGATCTGCTGGCGCAACAGGAAAAGGGTGCGGGCGGTGAAATCCAGCTGACCGACAGCATGATCCGGTTGATGCGCGAGCAAAATCAGCCTTTCCACGCCGTCCGCTTCGACGGGACGATCTACGATTGCGGCTCGAAGGTCGGGTTTCTGGCGGCCAACGTCGCCTATGCGCTCGAGCGGCCAGATCTGGCGCCGGCCTTGAGAGCTGAGATCACCCGGCTGATGAGCGAGCCGTCTTGATGGCTGCCGCCTGACTGCCGAAAAATCAATCGTAAGCACCGGAAAGAGGAGAACTTTCCTAGCCGGGCATGGCATCATCTTGCCGGTTTCCGGTGTCATAGCCATCGGATACTGTCGCGCGGGGTCGGGCCGCGCAATATTGCTGGCCGCGAGGCTCACTCGCCGGAGGTTTGGAATGATCATGAAAAAGCGGAGCGCCGAAGGGGGCGCCTCCCTCACCCGCAAAATGACGCCGCCCGGCGTCTTTGTTTTGCGGATGCTGATCTTCCTGACGCTCGTTGGATTTCTCGTGGCGATCCTGCATCAGCAATTGATCACATCGTTCATGACCAACCCCGGCCTCAACGGGCTGATCGTCGGCGTTCTCGGCCTTGGCATCATCTATGCCTTCCGCCAGGTCATCCGGCTTTATCGCGAAATTCGCTGGGTCAACGAATTCCGCATTTCCGATCCTGGGCTCGCAATCAATACGCAGCCGGTGCTGCTGGCCCCGATGGCCAACATGCTGCGCGACCGCACGGGGACATTCTCGCTGGCGACCGTTTCAATGCGCTCGATCATGGATTCGATCGGATCGCGTCTCGATGAAGCCCGCGACACCGGCCGCTATCTCGTCGGCCTCCTGGTGTTTCTCGGGCTGCTCGGCACCTTCTGGGGCCTACTCGAAACGATGCAATCGGTTGGCGGCGCGATCTCCGCGCTCGATACGAAGGGTGAATCGGTTGCGGTGTTCGACGAGCTCAAGGCCGGGCTCGCGGCACCATTGAAAGGCATGGGGACGGCATTCTCGTCATCGCTTCTGGGTCTGGCCGGCTCGCTGATCTTGGGCTTCCTCGAATTGCAGGCGAACCATGCGCATAACCGCTTCTACAACGAGTTGGAAGAATGGCTCTCGGGCATCACAGAGCTGACGCCTGGATCCTCGTCGGCGACGGATCAAGCAAGCCGCCAGCTGACGAGCGCGGTTTATGAAATGCAGCGGGCCGTGGCCGATCTCTCCGACAGGTTGGGCGCGATCAACGGCGTGGCCGGATATGCGGCGGCGGCGCCTCAGTCCGGTCAAGCGGACGAAGCGGTGAAGGACTTGGCGCGCGGGGTCAACCAACTCGTCACACTCATGCGCAGCGAACAAAAAGTCGTGCGTGAATGGGTCGATGAGCAATCCGCGCAACAGGTTGAATTGGCCGGCGCTCTGAAAGCCCTGGCTGAGAACTTCCAACGCAGGACAAGCTGATATGGCGCAGGGACGCGGCCGGCGGCGCGCTAGCGAACATGCCGAATACTGGCCTGGATACGTGGACGTGCTGTCCACGCTGCTGCTGGTCGTCACCTTTCTGATGTCGATCTTCATGCTGGCGCAGTTTTTCGCGACGCAGGAATCGGCCGGCAAGGACACCGTGTTGCAGCGGCTCAATCGGCAGATTTCGGAACTGACGAGCTTGCTCTCGCTGGAAAAAGGCAAAGCGAAGGAGGGTGAAGACGAATTGGCTGAACTGCAGGCGACGCTGGCCACGCTGAAAGCGGAGAACGAGAGGCTTTCAGGTGATGCGGTCGTCGGCGACCAAAGCGCGAAGTCGGCGGCCGGGCAGATCGGCTCGCTTGCGACCGAACTCGATCAACAGAAGTCCGTTTCGGCCGAGGCCCTGGCCAAGGTCGATCTTCTCAACCAGCAACTAGCCCAGCTGCGGCGCCAGATCGCCGCGCTCAACGAAGCGCTCGGAGCCTCTGAGAAGAAAGGCGAGGAGAGCGACAAGACCATCAAGGATCTCGGCGCTCGTCTCAATGCCGCGCTGGCGCGACAAGTGCAGGAATTGCAACGCTACCGGTCGGACTTCTTCGGGCGGCTCCGCGACCTGCTCAAGGATCGCAAGGATATCCGCATCGTCGGCGACCGGTTCGTGTTCGAAAGCGAGGTTCTCTTCGAATCGAGCTTGGCCTCTCTGACACCGGAGGGCCTTGCCTCGCTCGATCCGATTGCCATGGCGATTGCCGATCTCAGCCGCCAGATCCCGAAGGAAATCGACTGGGTCGTGCAGATCAACGGACATACCGACATCCGTCCGATCGCCAGTGCACAGTTCCCCTCCAACTGGGAGTTGTCGACGGCGCGTGCGTCGTCAGTGGTCAAACATATGATCGCGCGCGGCGTACCGCCGGAGCGGCTGGTTGCGGCCGGATATGGCGAATATCAGCCGATCGAGAGCGGCACAGACGAAGCGTCGCTGCGCAAAAACCGGCGGATCGAGTTGAAGTTGACGAGCCGCTGAACCGCGGCTCGTCGGCTACTCGGCCGCTTCCTTGCCGAACTGGAGCGCGGCCAGACGGCCATACAGCCCGCCTTTGGCGACGAGTTCTGAGTGCGTGCCGGTTTCGACAACGCGCCCCTCTTCCATCACGAGGATGCGATCGGCTTTTTGCACAGTCGCAAGGCGGTGCGCGATGACAAGCGTCGTGCGGTCCCGCATCACCACTTCAAGCGCCTGCTGGACGGCCCGTTCGTTCTCGGCATCCAGTGCGCTGGTCGCTTCGTCGAGCAGCAGGATGGGTGCGTTCTTCAGAATCGCGCGGGCAATGGCCAGCCGCTGGCGCTGACCGCCCGAAAGTGTGACACCTCGTTCGCCCAGTCGCTGGCCGTAGCCGTCGGGCAGCGCACGTATAAATGTGTCGGCCTGGGCGGCAGCGGCGGCCTTGCGAACGTCCTCTTCGCTGGCATCAGGGCTGCCGTAGCGTATATTTTCCAGAACCGTATCGGCAAAAATCGCAACATCCTGCGGCACGAGCGAGATGCGGCGGCGCAACTGGTCGAGATCGGCTGCGGCCACATCAACACCATCAACGCGCACGCTGCCCGATGTCGGATCGTAGAAGCGCAGCAGCAGGTTGAAGATTGTCGTCTTGCCGGCGCCCGAGGGTCCGACGAGTGCAACGGTCTCGCCCGGCTTCACATGCAAGGTGAAATCGCGCAGCGCCGAGATGTCCGGACGCGAGGCATAGGCAAACGTGATCTGGTCGAAATCGATGGCGCCGAGTGCCGGTTCGGGCATCGGCGTTGGATGTTCGGGGGAGCGGATCTCGGGGACGACGGCGAGAATTTCGGTCAGGCGTTCGGCGGCGCCCGATGCCTGGCTGATCTCGCCCCACACTTCCGCCAGTTCGCCCAACGCTCCCGCGACGAAGAGCGCATAGATGATAAACTGGCTCAATTCACCACCCGTCATCGAGCCCGATATTACGGCGGAAGCGCCATACCAGAGCACGGCAACGATGCTGGAGACGGTGAGAAACACGGTGAGAGCCGTCAAGCCCGCGCGCGCCTTCATGCGGTCGCGCGCGGCATCGAATGACTTCTGTACCGCGTCGTCGAAGCGGGCCGCGACGGTCGTTTCATGCGCGAAGGACTGCATTGTGCGAACGGCGGTGAGGTTTTCGGCAGCATAGGCCGAGGCCTCAGCGAGCGAGTTCTTGGGCCTTGCGCGACAGGTTCTTGACCGCCTGACCGTAGGCCATCAGCGGCAGCACGATGACGGGAATTGCGATCAGCGTCAGGCCCGACAAGTTGGGGCTGGTGATGAACATCAACACGAAGGCGCCGATCAGCATGATCAGGTTGCGCAACGCCTGCGAGATTGTGTGGCCGGCCACAGCCTTGATCTGTGTCGTGTCGGCAGTGAGCCGGCTCATGACTTCGCCGGAATGAGTTTTTTCGAAGAATGCCGGACCAAGCCGCGTCAGATGAGCAAAGACATCCTGGCGCAGATCGGCGACGACCCGCTCGCCGAGCCAGCTGACGCAATAGAACCGCGCGGCAATCGAGGCCGCGAGGATCGCGCCAATGACGATCATCATGGCGAAGTACTGATCGATGAAACCGGCGTTCTCGGCCGAAAAGCCGTGATCGATCATGCGGCGAACCGCGAGCGGGACGGAGAGCATGGCGCCTGCGGAAAGCACAAGCGCTGCAAGCCCGAAGACCAGCATGCCTTTGTGTTTCATTAGATAGGGCTTCAGCCGCATCAGCGGCCGGATCGCTTCGAGGCGACTGCCACGTGAAGCTGGACTTGCCTCGCTGCCTGACGCTGCGGGCGGCGGCACGAGGCTGACGACTTTGCTGGCGTTCTTGTCTGCTGACGGGTGCGACGCTGTCATGAAATCCCTAGACGTTTTTTGCACTGCCGCCCCATTCTGCGTGAGGTCTGGCCAAGTTCACTCAAATCTTCACCGGTTGATCTTACACTTTCATATAAGGCCTTCGGGTGGCCTCGTGGGTGCACCGCCGCCAGCGTCAGAACGTAGCAGGAACGCTGGCTCGCGCGCTTGCGTCAGGGTTCGAAGTTGCCTCGTGGCCGCTGCGTCTTGTGCAGTCCCGGCTTCTCGACTATAGAAGCGCCTTCCTGAATTCAAGGCTGGTGGGCTGCGGGATTTTTCTCGCTTGCGTTGCGGCCGTTATTTCACAGAGCGCCTCACCATGAAAAAAGAACCCGGCCTGCACCCCGATTACCATCAGATCAAAGTGAAGATGACCGATGGTACGGAGTTCGTCACCTATTCGACCTATGGCAAGGAAGGCGACGAGCTGCACCTCGACATTGATCCGTCGACGCATCCGGCCTGGACGGGTGGCGACACGAAGCTGATGGATCGTGGCGGACGCGTTTCGCGCTTCAAGAAGAAGTTCGACGGCATGTTCTAGGCTGCCGCTTCTATCGGAACGTCAAACTGAAAAGGCCCGGCGCGATGCCCGGGCCTTTTGCATATGAAACGGCAGTCTTGCGCGTACGCCGGATCAATTGAGTTTGGCGAAGGCGCGCTGGAGACGCGAGAGCTGCGCGCCGACAGGATTGACCTGCACAGCGGCGGCAACCAACTCTTCGCCCGGCGCGGTCATGGCGAGATCGAGCTGGACGATGCGGTCGTGCAGAGCAAAGCTTTCTTCGATGAGTTTTTGCAGACCATCAGGTAAGTCGGCGAAGCCGCGAATGTGCGAGGGCCTGCCAAGGCTCTGGAGCTTGACCCGGGCGCGCTTTTTCTGAGCTTCGATTTCGGTAATCTCGCCGTCTTTCAGCGCGCGGCGGATCAAGAGCCACGACGCCAGATCGAGCAGGCGGGTCGTTAGTCGCATACTTTCGGTGGTATAGAGAACGGTTGCCTGACCGGTCAGCGCCTTGGCCGCCTTGCGGCCTTCGCCATCCAGATAGGCGGCCGTGCGCTCGACAAGGGACATGCCCTCTTTGAAGACGCGGTCGAACTGGGCCGAAGCCTGGAACCGCTCGCCGAACGAGACAGTCACACCCTCGGCGTCGACGGCACGGAACTCGAAACTCGTTTTATCTTTCATGGAACGCTTCGACACAGACGCTTACTCTCTCGACACCATTACACCGCGCCAACATAGCTGGCCAGAGTTAACAACTCGAAATCAAACGCGGCAGAACGGGACAACATTCCGACCGGCGGCCGACTAAGCTGTGGATCACGCAAAAAATGAGCCGCCTTGCGGCGGCTCGAAGTCGAACAGGGAGGCGTCATAGAGCGGTGTGACCCACTCGGGTCCAGAAAACTGGATGCGCCGACCTTAGGCCGGGTTGGTAAATAAAGCGTTTGCGCCTGTCCGGCGTTGGCGATCCGCATTCGACGATTTATCGTGTGTCCGGTTCAAAACCGCACAATCAGAGACGGTCATGTCTTACCTGTAAACAATTCGGCAGCCGCCGCTTCATGAGCTTTTTTCTTTTCAAATTCTGCTTTGAGCCGCGTGATTTCTTCGTCAAGCGATTTCAGGCGTGCTTGCAATTCATCTTTGGACAGCTTGTCGATCGGTTCACCAATGGTATGACCGGCCGACGGCGTTGCCTTGGTCTCGTCCCAATCCATGTCTGTCTGCCTCTCCATGGTTGATTTACTGCGGGTGTCCTGTCGCGGTCCCCTTGCCGGGGAAGATGGCACGCCATACTGCTCACCTCAACACACTCCCTCGCCAGACGCAGTGGAACCGATATGCCAGCCATTCCCCAGACGATGACTGCTGTTGCAATTGCCGGCAAAGGCGGTCCGGACGTCCTGCAAGCGCAGACGCTGCCCGTGCCGTCAGCGGGCGACGGACAGGTACTCGTCCGCGTGCAGGCGGCCGGCGTCAATCGACCCGATGTGCTGCAGCGCATGGGACTTTATCCGGCGCCGAAAGGTCAGAGCGAACTGCCTGGGCTGGAGATCGCCGGGGAAGTCGTGGCCATCGGTGCAGGCGTGACGCGATTTGAGACCGGTCAGCGCGTGATGGCGCTCGTCAACGGCGGCGGTTACGCGGAGTATTGCCTTGCCGACGAAGGCGCGACGTTGCACGTCCCGGAAGGACTATCCATCGTCGAGGCGGGCGGTCTGCCTGAAACGTTCTTTACCGTATGGCACAACGTGTTCGAGCGCGGTGCGTTGAAACCCGGCGAGTGGATCCTCATTCACGGCGGCACGTCGGGCATCGGCGTGACCGCGATCCAGTTGGCGAAGGCCTTCGGGTCCAAGGTGCTGACCACGACGGGTTCGGCTGAGAAGTGCGAGGCGGCGCTGAAGCTCGGCGCCGACGTGGCGGTGAATTACAGAACTGAGGATTTCCTCGACGCGGTCAAGACGGCAACGGGCGGCCGGGGCGTCGATGTTATCCTCGACATGGTCGGGGGCCCTTACATTGAGAAGAATATCCGGGCGCTCGCAGATGACGGCCGGCTCGTTTACATTGGTTTTCAGTCGGGCTCGAAAGCTGAGATCGACTTCATGCGCGTCATGCTCAAGCGGCTGACGATAACAGGTTCGACACTGCGCATTCGGCCCGCGGACGTGAAGGCGCATATCGCACGCAAGGTTGAAGCCGAGGTGCTGCCCCTGCTGGCATCCGGCGAGGTGCGGGTGCTGATCGACAGCACTTTCCCGCTCGCTAGGGCCGCCGACGCGCACCGGCGGATCGAGGAAGGCACGCACATCGGAAAAATCATTTTGACGGCCGGCTGACTGCACGGCGTCTGACGCGAAACAAAAAGAACCGGAGCAGCGGCTGCTCCGGCTCTTCCATTTTCTGTTATTGGCCGATTCGGGGCAGTTGCTCAGACCGCCGGGAACTGGCTGAAAACGCAAAGGAAACGCCACAAACACCGTCGGTCACGCGTGCACGTGACCGCTTTCCTGCACCCCATGCCTCCTCCGCTCCTGAGACGTGCAGGACACGCGGCACCTTCATCTCATCTAACTGCGTCGGTGAATCCTGTCACGTGTCAGCCACGACGACCCGTCTTGCGAGCCAACGCCGGTGCCCGTAAGACACTGCCAGCACCGTGCCGGATGCCTAGGGTTGCACCAGCATCACCTTTGAATCGGCGTTCGCCTTGCCCTCCGTTTCAGACTCAGCGGCATCCATGTCACACAACACGTTCGGTCATCTTTTCCGCGTCACGACCTGGGGCGAGAGCCACGGGCCAGCCATCGGATGCGTCGTGGATGGCTGCCCGCCGGGATTGCCAGTGACGGCTGAGGCCATTCAGGCGCATCTCGACAAGCGTCGCCCGGGACAGTCGCGCTTCGTGACGCAGCGTCAGGAGCCCGATGCGGTCGAAATTCTGTCAGGGGTTTTTACGGACGGTGACGGCCGGCAGGTCGCGACCGGCGCTCCGATATCGCTGCTGATCCGCAACGTCGACCAGCGATCCAAGGATTACAGCGACATCGCTCAAACCTTTCGGCCGGGCCATGCCGACTACACCTATCAGGCGAAGTACGGCATCCGCGATTTTCGAGGCGGCGGAAGGTCGTCGGCGCGGGAAACAGCAACACGCGTCGCGGCCGGCGCGATTGCCCGGCAGGTGCTCGGCTCGGGCGTCACGGTGCGCGGCGCTCTCGTGCAGATGGGCAAGATCAAGATCGATCGTGCGCGATGGAACTGGGATGAAGTCGACAACAATCCATTTTTCTGCCCTGACCCAGTCGTGGCGAAAGAGTGGGAAGGCTACCTCGACGGCATCCGCAAAGCCGGATCCTCGATCGGCGCGATCGTGGAAGTCATTGCCGAAGGCGTACCGGTCGGCTGGGGTGCCCCGCTCTACGGCAAGCTCGACCAGGACATTGCCTCCGCGATGATGTCGATCAACGCGGTGAAGGGTGTGGAAATCGGCGCCGGCATGGCGGCTGCGGAACTGACCGGCGAAGAGAATGCTGATGAGATGCGCCCGAACTCGGTGCCGCACGGACGCCACCACGGGCCCGGTTTCTCGTCGAACAACGCCGGCGGCATCCTCGGTGGCATCTCCACGGGACAGGCGATCGTTTGCCGTTTTGCGGTGAAACCGACATCATCGATTTTGACGCCGCGAAAGACCGTCACGGTATCCGGCGAGGCGACGGAGATCTTCACGAAGGGCCGCCACGATCCGTGCGTGGGCATTCGTGCCGTGCCGGTCGGCGAGGCGATGCTTGCCTGCGTGCTCGCCGATCATATGCTGCGTCACCGCGGACAGTGCGGCAGCTAGTTTCGGCCGCACGATCGATTATTGAGTGACGCGCCAGACCCGCAGCGGTGCGGCGTCCGACGGCGTGACATCGACGAGCCAAGTTGGAACGCGGCCGTCGCGCAAGCCAGCGAGAAGTGTATCGCTCCCAGCGTGGGCCTCCACGCCAGGCATGAACCGGGACGGGCAATCGACGACGTAGCCGGCTCCTACAGCGGTGAGACGCGCATGGCTTTCGGCTGGCGACGCCGCGAAGATACCGTGCGCCGCGATAATACCGTCGGGCAAACGGTGGTACGGCGCGCTGAGGGCCCGGTGATGTGTCGTTGCGACAATGACCGGGCCAAGATCGATATGCGTGACGATGAGGCCGGGCGGCAAAGCATCGAGTGCCGCGGTTGCGGTCTTGGCGCTACAGGCCGTCGCTTCCGCGGCGTGCGGCGCGGCGCTGGCCGGCGAAACGACGGCTTTGGCCAGCATGCCGCCCGCGATGTTGAGTGTTGCCGGACTTAAACAGAAGAGGACGATCAGCTGCATGGACAGCCGCGAGACCTTCATTGAGCCTTCGACGCGCGCAATCAGGATCGCCAGGGCAGGGATCGCCAGCCATGTTGCGTACGACACAAACTTGAATTGCCACATCCCCAGCACCGCCGTCGCGACGGCAACCACCGCGAGGTATATCAGGCGACTGTCAATCGACTGCCGCAGAAGATGGACGTAGGCGGCAGCGCCCGCAAACAAAAAGGCGGCAATCGATAATGAAAGCCCCGGCATACGCATGAAGTGCCAGGTCAGGGGCTTCGCCTCGCTGACCGTGTCGAGCCAGATCGGATAAATTGCTTTCGGCACCTGACCAAAGGGGCCGGCAAGGCAGGCCGGTTCGATGGCGCCGTAAAGCGCGGCCCCGACAAGACCGGCCGCAGCGAGCAATGCAAGGCGGGACCCAGTGCTCCAGCCACGGCCGATGGTGAGAACCACGACCGCTGCGGCTGCGCTGATTGCCACGAGAACCAGCAGGTTGATCGATAGGGCGTCGCAACTGACAGCTCCCCATTGCGATGGGGCGACTGTTACGGCGAAAGCGAGACCGAGCGTCGTCGCGAAAGCAGCACAGTAACGCGCAACGGCCTCAGCCATGGTCCGGTCGAGGACAGCCCACATCACGAGCGCGACGCTGGAGAGGGCGACAATCGGCAGCGCTTCAAAGCCGATGGCAAGGCTCAAGGCGGCCAGCACTCCGGCAAGAATGCTTTTCCGATGATCGGCGTTAGCAACGACCATCAAAAGGATCGAACCGACGGTTGTCACAATCATCGCGTTGTGATGATCGATACGACCGGGCCGGAACTGCAAGAGTGCCGTCAGTGCGGTTGCGGCCAGCGCCAGAGCAAAGGCGGCAGCCGCACGACCGCTCAATGTTTCCACGGTCCGCCCCAGGATGACGAGCAGCGGCAGCAAAAGCACCAGCGGCCAGACGGTCTGCGCCGCCAGTTCCGCCGCCGGGACCGGCAAGAACACTGAGAAGAACAGGATCAACAGGGCGACCGGCGCATCGATCAGGCGCGACCAGTGCGAAACGAGGCCTTCAATGCCGAAGCGAGGGAGCGTGTTGTCGAACCACGCCCCCGTTTGCATCAAGGACCGGATCTCGATCAGCCGTGTCGCATCATCGGTGTCGAGGAAGAACTGCGCGAGGCGGGCATGATCCATTGCAACCAGCGCCACCGCGAGCACGGCCCACATGGCGATAGCCCAGTGGAACGGTTCGGATTTCACCGCCGCATCCGTCACGCGCCGCCACAACTGATGAGCATCGATCGATGCGCTCATACCGCTTATCCCCGCACTGATAGCGAACATGTACCATCACGGGTCTTGTCATGGCGTAAACTCCGATCGTGCGGCGACAAGTTAAGACTTGGTTGATAAGGCCCTCTGGGTTGTCGAGTGTTTTTTAAGAGGTTCTGGCTAGTGTCCGTGTCCGATGGGGACTGCGCGCGGCAGGGGCCCCTCGTGTCCATAACGAGTTCAGCGGTCAGCCTCATGTCTCATAGCGACGTCTTCGTCATCGGTGCCGGTCCTGCAGGTCTGACTGCTTCGTATCTTCTCACCAAAAGCGGTGTCTCAACGCGCGTCATCGAGGCCGATCCGGTCTATGTCGGCGGCATCAGCCGGACCGTGAACTACAAAGGCTTCCTGTTCGACATTGGCGGCCATCGCTTCTTTTCGAAATCGAAAGAAGTCGTCGATTTGTGGCACGAGATCCTGCCCAGCGACTTCATCGAACGGCCGCAACTCAGTCGCATCTATTACGACGGGAAATATTACTCGTATCCGCTGAAGGCCTTCGAGGCTTTGACGAACCTCGGCCTCGTGGAGAGCGCGCTCTGCGTGATGTCATTCATGTACAAGCAGGCTTTTCCAACAGTCAAACCCGTCACCTTCCACGAGTGGGTGGCGAACCAATTCGGCGAACGTCTGTTCGCCAATTTCTTCAAAACCTACACCGAAAAGGTGTGGGGCATGTCCTGCGACGACATCTCGGCGGATTGGGCAGCCCAGCGGATCAAGGGGCTCGACCTTTGGTCCGCCATGGCGAACGCGCTGCGCAATTCAATTCCCGCCATCAAGCCGCACGGCAACACCGGCGATGGCGAGGTGATCAAAACCCTCATCGAGAGCTTCCAGTATCCGCGCAAGGGTCCCGGCATGATGTGGGACACGGCCGCGGAAAAGACGCGGGCGCAGGGCGGTGAAATCCTGATGGGCGAGCGGCTCTCGCGGCTGGCCTACGATGCCACGTCTAAGATCTGGTCGATTGAGAGCACGAATTGCGACGGTGCAATCCAGAGCTTCACTGCAAACCACGTCATCTCGTCTGCGCCGATCACGGAACTTCTGGCTTCGATCACGCCGGCGCCACGTGCCGCGAAAGAAGCCGCCGCGAAACTGCGTTACCGCGACTTCATCACGGTTTCCCTGGTCGTTGCCAAGCAGGACTTGTTTCCGGACAACTGGATTTACATTCATGAGCCCAGCGTGAAGGTGGGTCGCATCCAGAACTTCCGTTCGTGGTCGCCAGAGATGGTGCCCGACGATGATCTCGCGTGCCTGGGACTAGAATATTTCTGCTTTGAGGGTGACGGTCTTTGGAACTCGTCCGACGCCGACCTCATCACATTGGCGAAGAGGGAGCTTGCCCAAATCGGGCTGGCGACGGAAGACGAGGTCAAGGATGGCTGCGTGGTGCGCCAGAAAAAAGCGTACCCCGTCTACGACGATCACTACAAAGCCAATGTGGAAGCCGTGCGCTCAGGCCTCGAGGCCCATTGCCCGAACCTGCATCTCGTTGGACGTAACGGCATGCACAAGTACAACAACCAAGACCATGCGATGATGACGGCAATGCTGACCGTCAAGAACATCCTGGCGGGTGAACAGGTTTTTGACGTGTGGAACGTCAACGAGGATGCGGAGTATCATGAGGCCGGTCAATCCGGCGTCAAGGAAGCCCTCTCCAGCGTGCGCATGGTGCCGGAGCGCGTGCGACTCGAAAGACGGGCGTAATGACGGGAAAGTCCGAAAATCTGGCTCCGCTTCTAACTGCGGCATTGCCGGGTTCGTTGAGCGTTGTCCAGGTGCGGTTTCAACGCCACCGGCTCTTCGGGCAACTGTCACGCTATGCGATCATCAGCGTGGTGGCTCTGATCGTCGATTTCTCGATTTTTCTTGGGCTCACATCGACGGGCGCAGCGGCGTCGCTAGCGGCTGCGCTCGGATATTCGGCAGGTCTCGTCCTGCATTACATCCTGTCGATATGCTTCGTGTTCGAAGCCGCGCGGACGGGCAAGTCGCATGGCCGCCTGTTCATGGAATTCGTATTCAGCGGTCTTGCGGGACTGATCACGACGGTCGCCATCGTGACGGTGGCGGTGCAGGCTTTCGGACTGACGGCCGGAGTGGCCAAAATATGCGCCGTTGGAATTAGTTTTGCCATGACGTTCGCACTGCGGCGCTATCTGGTATTTGCCTGGTCGCGTCCGGACTGATCAGCCTCCAGCAACTGCAGATCGGCGAAGACAAACCCATCCCGCATGGCAACGTCGCCAACGGCAATCGACAACGCACAATCAAACATAGGTCCGTCGGCGACGCAGGTATGAAACTCGCCATTCTCGCCGCATGGATCAACGTCCGGCGGCAGGTCTTCGAGGAAGGCCCGGTCGAAGCACCGGCCCGCGAAACTCGCGTCGAGCTTTGCGGGGTCAACGGTGGCCACATATGTGATAAGACCGCCGTCGATCATCGCTTCGGCGAGCGCGCGGGTCGGTTTACCCCAGAGAGGAAACAGCAGCGTCAGACCGCTGCCTTGAAGCTTGGCTTCGCGATAGCGGCGGATATCCTCCAGGAAGAGATCGCCGAAAGCCATGGCCTCAATGCCAGCGGCGACTTGCGCTTGGACATAGTCGCCCATCAAGCGCTCGTAGTCGGCGTTCGAACAGGGCCAGGGAAGCGGCACCACATGGAGTGGTAACCCGACAGCGGCAGCTTGCGCTTCCAGAATGCTGCGGCGCACGCCGTGCATGGCGACACGGTCGAAGGCTGCGTTGACGGTAGTCAGCAGACCAACGACTTCGATGGCCGGGTCGGACCGCAATTCGTGGAGCGACCAGGCACTGTCCTTGCCGCTCGACCAACTGAGAATTGTCTTCACTCGCAAAGCAGCCTTTTTCGTCTTGGTTCACAGCCCTCGCCAGGGTACGCCGGAGTGTCGTAGTTTGTTGGATCGGAAAAGAGAAGCAATTTGGGTGGCGAGGGAATGCCGGAGTTCGAACGCATCGTGATCCTGACCGGAGCAGGAATTTCCGCTGAATCCGGTGTGCCGACGTTCCGGGACAAAGGCGGCATCTGGGCGAAATACGATTACCGCGACGTGGCCACGCCGGAGGGCTTCGAGAAGAACCCGCAGCTCGTACACGAGTTCTACAATATGCGTCGCCGTGCGCACCAGTCGGTGGCGCCCAATGCCGCGCATTTCGCGCTCGCCCTGCTCGAACAGACGCATCCAGCAGTTGTGACCCTTGTGACGCAGAACGTCGACCAGCTGCATGAACAGGCCGGTTCAAAAAATCTCATTCATATGCACGGCGAGGCTCTGCAGGCATGGTGCCTGGGCTGCGGAACCCGCATGCCTTGGCGCAACGACATGTTTCTGGAAACGACCTGTCCGGCGTGCGGCGAAGCCGGCACGCTGCGACCCGATGTGGTTTGGTTCGGCGAAGAGCCCTACCACATGGAGCGCATCATCGGAGAGCTGCGCGCGGCGGACCTCTTCATTTCCATCGGAACGAGCGGCAACGTTTATCCGGCGGCCGGCTTTGTCCAGGTTGCGGGGGAGGCCGGCGCGCACACGGTCGAGCTCAATCTCGAACCGTCGGAGGGACGTTCGCATTTTGCCGAAGCCATTCACGGACCCGCGACAGAGGTGGTGCCCGCCTATGTGCGCCGGCTTCTCGATCAGCTGATCGAGGGCTAGCGGCGGAAGACTGTGACAGCCTCGATGTGCGGTGAAAAAATAAACTGATCGATCGGTGTCACCGGGCCCATTTTGTAGCCGCTGTCGATGAGCGTTCGCGCATCCCGGGCAAGCGTTGCTGGCGCGCACGAGACGGCAATCACGACCGGGACTTTCGAACGAGCGAGGCGCTCAGCCTGCTCGGCCGCGCCGGCCCGCGGCGGGTCCAGCACGACCGCATCAAAGGCTTCCAATTCCTTCGGCGACAAGGGCTCACGAAAGAGATCGCGGACGCGGGCCTCGATCGGCTTCAGGCCGGTGGCGCGACGGACCGCGGCTTCGAGAACGGCGATGGCGCGGCGGTCGCTGTCAAAGGCTGTCACCTGGACCCTGGCTGCCAAGGGAAACGTGAAAGTTCCCAAACCCGAGAACAGATCGGCGACCCGCTTGGCCTTCTTCGGCAGGGCTCCAACGACGAATTCGATCATCTGCCGTTCAGCCTCCGGAACGGCCTGCAGGAACAGCGATGGCGGCACGTCGACTGCAGCGCCGCCGAGGGACAAGCGCGGCTCGGAGCGGACGACGATTGCGTCGCCAGCTACGACCAGCCGGGCAATGCGCGCGGTTTCAGCCATTTTGGCAAGCACCGCACGTTCTTCGGGCCGGAGCATTTTATGGCCATTGTCGAACGCGACATCGAGGCCCGTGTCGAGCTTGGTCACGATCAACCGACCGCTCGATTTGTCCGGGACGGCAATCCTGGCCATCGTTTTCAATTGTGGGATGACGCTCATGATTGCAGGGTCGAGGAGCAGGCACTGGGTGATATCGACGAGTGCGTGCTGGCCTTCTTGGCGAAAACCGATGCGGATTTCGCTGCCGTTGCGTTCGATGCCCAGGAAGGCGCGGCGGCGTGAGTGCAAGGGCATCGGGCAAACGGGCTCGACCACGGCGGCGATGCCGCGATGTGAAAATGCCTCGCGGACGATCTGGTGCTTCCAGTCGAGATACAGCTGTTGGCTCATGTGCTGTGCCATGCAGCCGCCGCAGGTGCCGAAATGGATGCACGCGGGCGTGACGCGGTCGGGGCTGTCTGTCAAACGGCGCGGCTCCTGGCCGGGGGCAGGCAGCGTCCAAAGCTCGCCCGGCAGTGCGCCCGCGATGTAAAGCTCCGATCCGCCAGCAGTGACGACGCCATCGCCCTTGCCGCCAAGACGTTCGACGAGCACGTCTTGCGCGTCATCCATCGCGGCGAGCTCCGATCAGATATTCGATGTTGCCGGAGCCGCCTTCGATCGGCGAGGGGATGACGCCGCATGTCCGCCATGCGGGGGCCGATGTGATCACGGTTTCAACGGCGGCCACGGCGGCTCTCCGCGCTGCGTCGTTCTTGACCAGACCGCCCTTGCCCACGGCATCGCGGCCGACTTCGAATTGCGGCTTGATTAACGCGACGAGCCAGCAGGCGGGTGCCGCGAAAGCCATGAGCGGCGGTAGAACTTTCGCTAGAGAAATAAAGCTGACGTCGGCTGCGAGAGCTGTGATCGGACTGCTCAGGCGCGCGCTGTCGAGGTTGCGGATGTCGGTGCCTTCCATCGACACGACGTCGGGCCGGTTCGCCAGCCGTGGGTGAAGCTGGCCATGCCCTACATCGACGGCATAAACACGGGTCGCGCCTCTTTCGAGCAGAATTTGGGTAAAACCGCCCGTGGACGCGCCGGCATCGAGCGCGATCCGACCCGCGGGGTCGAAGCCGAAATGATCAAGTGCCGCCTGCAATTTCAGTGCGCCACGCGAAACATAATCGACGCCGGAATTCGGAGCGATTGCAAGCTGAGCGCCGGCCGGGGTTGCGGCACCCGGTTTCGTCACCACCTGACCATCGACCCGGACACGGCCGCGCAATATGACATCGCGCGCCCGGGACCGGGTCGCCACATGTCCTTGCTCGACCAGTATCTCGTCCAGGCGTTTTTTCATCAGGCTCGAATACCCGGCCGCGCCGGCTGCGTTATATTTTAGCTGCGGGGCGCCTATTTATCGTTGAGGGCCCACGCGCCAGGGCCGTGGGCGAAAAGCAAAAGGAAACCGCCAGCAATGGCAAGATTTTTCAAAAAGAGGACCATCTGAACCGGATCGGCGAAGTTGCCGTGGAAGATGATGCCGGCCAGAAGCGTGAAGATTGCCAGCGGAATGGCGGCGAGGCGCGAGTAAAAACCGGCAAGGACTGCCAATCCCCCCAGAATTTCCAAGGCAATCGTACCGGGAAGAAGTAGGGCCGGGACACCGAACTGCTGCATATAGCCGACCGTCGTCTCGTAGCCCTGAATCTTATTGACCCCTGCAAGAATGAAGATCAGCGCAATCAAGGCACGGCCGAAAAAGCTTGTCGCAGCGGTCATTCGAGTTTCCTCACGTTGCTTGGCGGTGCTAGGCGCGATTTGCGTCGTCGGCCGCATGCGGGCGGCCAAGGGCCTCTAACGCATTACGGACGATCCCGGCAGCGTCGAGACCGGCGTCGGCATACATTTTATTGGGATTGTCCTGTTCGATAAAGCGGTCGGGCAGCACCATGGGGCGTACCTTCAAGCCGCGTTCCAAAAGACCGTTCAGCGCCAGGACCTGCAGCACGTGGCTACCAAACCCGCCAATGGCGCCCTCTTCAACCGTTACCAATACCTCATGCTCGCGTGCGAGACGGGTGATAAGATCCGTATCGAGCGGCTTCATGAAGCGCGCGTCAGCGACCGTCGTGGACAGACCCATGGCCGCCAGCTGATCGGCTGCCTTCAGTGCTTCGGCGAGCCTTGTGCCGAGAGACAGAATGGCAATGGTCGTGCCTTCACGAAGGATGCGGCCTTTGCCGATGGCGAGCGGGAGGCCTTCGGCGGGCAAGTCGCAGCCGGTCCCTTCGCCGCGCGGGTAGCGGACGGCAGAGGGCGCGTTGTCGATTGCGGCGGACGTCGCGACCATGTGGACGAGTTCGGCTTCGTCGGAGGCCGCCATGATGATGAAGTTAGGCAGGCACCCAAGGTAGGCCAGATCAAAAGAGCCTGCATGTGTTGGACCATCGGCGCCGACCACGCCGGCGCGGTCGATCGCGAGGCGAACAGGAAGGTTCTGCACGGCCACATCGTGAACGATCTGATCGTAACCGCGTTGCAGGAATGTGGAATAGATCGCGCAGAAGGGCCGGTAGCCTTCAGTGGCCAGCCCGGCGGCAAAGGTGACAGCGTGCTGTTCGGCGATGCCGACGTCGAACATCCGGTCGGGAAATTCCTTGCCGAAGATGTCGAGGCCGGTCCCGTCGGGCATGGCAGCGGTGACGGCGACGATGCGCTTGTCCTTGCGGCCTTCGGCCACGAGGCTGTCGGCAAAGACGCGCGTGTAGGTCGGCGCATTCGGTTTGGGTTTCACCTGCGCGCCGGTAACGACGTTGAACTTGGCGACACCGTGGTATTTGTCGTCGGAGTCTTCGGCTGGCGCGTAGCCCTTGCCTTTGCGCGTTACGATGTGGACCAGGATCGGTCCCTGCTTGGCGTCGCGGACATTCTTCAAGACCGGCAACAGGGCGGCGAGATCGTGGCCATCGATCGGTCCGACATAATAGAAGCCCAGTTCCTCGAACCACATGCCGCCCTGCCAGAGATGGCGGGTGTATTCTTCCATGCGGGCGGCGCGGCGCTCCCAGCTTTTGGGAAGGCGCTTGGCCAACTGCTTGGCCACGTCGCGCCAGTAGAGGTAGGTGCCGCTGGAGGTGGTGCGCGCGAGATAGTGCGAGAGAGCGCCGACCGGAGGCGCAATCGACATGTCGTTGTCGTTGAGAATGACGATGAGGCGTTCGTCGCGTGCGCCGGCATTGTTGATCGCTTCGTAGGCCATGCCGGCACTCATGGCGCCGTCGCCGATCACGGCGACGACGTTGTTCGATTTGCCTCCCAGGTCACGGGCGCAAGCCATACCAAGTGCGGCGGAGATCGACGTCGAAGAGTGGCCGGCGCCGAACGGGTCGTATTCGCTTTCAGCGCGGCGCGTGAAGCCCGCGAGCCCACCGCCCATGCGCAGGGTACGAATGCGGTCGCGGCGGCCGGTCAGAATTTTGTGCGGATATGTTTGATGGCCGACGTCCCAGACGATGCGGTCGCGTGGTGTGTCGAACACCCAGTGCAGCGCCACCGTCAGTTCGACCACTCCCAGGCCGGCGCCGAGATGGCCACCTGTGACCGAAACGGCATCGATTGTCTCCAGACGCAGTTCGTCAGCGAGTTGACGCAGGTCGCTTTCCGGCAGCCGGCGAAGGTCCTCTGGGGTCCTGACGGTGTCGAGAAGAGGGGTCTTGCTCACCGAAGCAATCACTCCAAGGGGGTGCGGGGACCACTGGCGGCTCAGTCCCGCGGGCGCCTATTCCGGTGGCACAGTACCGCCACTGCCCGGCGCGATGAAGGCCATAGCGCTGTCAAACAGCGTGATCTGCCTGCGGCAGATGGTACGAATGGCGTCCGCAACCCTCCCGTCCCGCGGGGCGTTCCGGAACAGCGTCAATTGACCTGACAGTTCGCCTCGTATTTGCCGCAAGCATCGCCGTTACCTTGGCTGCACTGGGCTTGCCAGCCGGAACAGCCGCCTTTTTTCCAAGGCGCGATTTCGAAGCCGTTTTTGTTCTGGGGCCACTGACAATTTCCATTACGCATCACGTAACCCTTCTTGCAGTAGCAGTCGCCTTCAGCGCTCCGATAGGCGTTTTTTCCGCAGTTCTGCAGCAGAACACATTCACCGTTCTTCAGTTTGTAGTTCTCGGCGCATTTCAGCTTTTGCGGCGCTGGCTTGGACTTCTCAGCCTTTTTTTCGATTGCCTTCTCCACGCGCGTCGGCGCGTCGTCGGCGGCCAGCCGCAGCAGCTCGACCGTTGCAGGTTCGGCAGCGGGGAGGAAGATCTGGAGACAGTCGCCGGGACCGGTGGCGATCATCCAGGGATGTGTGCGGTAGGTATCGAGCGCCAGTTGCTCACCGGAATTGAGGCCACCGTAGTCTTTCAAAGTGCCGTCGAAATCGATCCACATGATTGCGCGGTACATGCCCGAGTTGTTGATAAAGGTGATCTTCGTGGGCTCGCGCGAGTGCTGTGATCGCAGGTTTTTGCGCTCAGAGCAGGAGCGTTCGCCGGCTCTTGCGGAAGATGGCGGCAGGGCTTGTGGACTGGCTGGCGGCACGTCGGCGTGCGGGGCTTCGACTTTCTTCAGATAGGCGCGGGCCATATCGGCGTAGAACCCGGTCGAATAGGCACCAAGAAAGGCGTTCCACGCCTCGGCGGTCCCCAATTCCTTGGCACTTTCGAAGGCTGATTTGACCTCACCTGAATTGGCTGGTTCCACCGCAGTCGCGGTAGTGGTGGCCGGCGCAGCATCGCCTGCGCTGACAGCGGCGGCAGAGCCTATGATGCCGGACATCGCCAACACGGACAAAAGCGCGAGCCGAGACAAATGCAACACCACAGATCACTCCGATACTGAAAATCCGTATTCGGACGTTAGGCGGCTCGCAATGACGAGGCAAGGGCGTTCTATTCGGCGTCCAGGGGTGTCAGACCTTTCGGGGCGCCATCGGCACCAAGCGTGATTTTTTCGACCTTGGCTTCCGCTGACCGAAGCAAGCGGTCGCAGTGATCGCGCAAACACTCCCCGCGCTCATAGATTGCGATACTCTCTTCCAGTTCGACATCGCCCCGCTCCAAGCGCGAGACGATGCCTTCCAATTCCTTGAGCGCGCGCTCGAAGGTCATATCCTTGATGTCGGCGTTTTTGTTCAAAGCCTTGTTCATGGTCCTGCCCCGCTTTAGGAGGTTCGTCCCGCCAGGCGGGGTTGCGTCCCCTGCGGGATACCCGGCGTTCGACCTCAAACACAAGGCCCGATCGCACAACCTAGTCCGATCAAGGCTCTAGCTGCCGACATCCATCAGCGTTCGGACGTGGACACCGACGGATTTGGCCAGCCCATCCAGATCGTAGCCGCCCTCGAGCATTGAAACCATCCGGCGGTGAGCGTGGCCGTCAGCAATACGCGCGAGTTTTTCGGTCGCCCACATGAAGTCGGCTTCGACCAGTTGAAGACCGCCGAGCGGGTCGCGCCGATGGGCATCAAAGCCGGCGGAGATGACGATGAAATCGGGGCCGAAGTTGTGCAGCGGCTTGAGGATGCGTTCGGAAAAGGCCTCACGGAAATGATCGCCGCCGTCGCCTTCGCGCAACGGCGCGTTGAAGATGTTGCCGACACCCGTCTCGGACAATTCGCCGGTGCCTGGGAACAAAGGCATCTGATGTGTCGAACCATAAAAGCAGTCCTTGTCGGACCAAAAAACGTCTTGGGTGCCATTGCCGTGATGGACATCGAAATCGACAACAGCTACGCGCTCGCAACCGTGTTTGGCGCGGGCGTACAGGGCCGCAATCGCCGCGCTGGAGAAAAAGCAGAAGCCCATCGCCCGGTCGCTTTCGGCGTGGTGGCCGGGTGGTCGCACCTGTGCGAACGCATTCGTGGCGCGGCCGGCCATGACTTCATCGACGGCCTGTAATCCGGCTCCCACAGCGCGCAATGCGGCTTCCCATGAGCCGGGTGACATGACGGTGTCGCCGTCGATGCGGACGAGGCGGCTTTCGCCGATCGCCTGCTCGCCAACCCGGCGCATCTGTTCGAAATGCTGACGGGGATGGGCGAGGAGAATTTGCGTTTCGACGTCATCGCGCAGCGGGGCTTCCATTCGCGACAGCGCCGCATAGCTCTCGTGTCCGAGCACCTTGTCGATGGCCCGCATGCGGTCTGGCCGTTCGGGGTGCCCGAAGCCGGTGTCGTGATCGGTGAAACACGGGTGCGTGACGAGCAGGGTTGTCATGACCCGGACCGATCCTTTTCGTTGTGATGGTTTAGATGTTAGCCAAACGGAGTGGGCAAGCGCCAGGGGTAAGACGGGCGACGCGCACTCAGGTCCCCGGGAGTGTGAGGGGGATGACCGCAACGCCGGGTGGGGGCGGACGGTCGTCGGGAACGAAAAAGTCCTGCACCAGCGGTTTCGACGGATCGACCCGATAAGGGGTAAAGTCGGTCACGCCGCCCACTTCGAACAAAAAACTATCATCGATGAGGAACTGGCCCGTTAGTTCGCGGGCCGGCTGCGTGAGGATCAGGTGAGCAGCGTCGGCCATGATTTGCGGAGTGCGGCTCATGGCCAGCAACTGTTTGCCCAGTACGTTCTCGATGGCGGCGGTGGCGATCGCGGTTCGGGGCCACAGCGCGTTGACGGCAATACCGTCCTTGCGGAACTCTTCCGCCATACCCAGCACGCACAGGCTCATCCCGTATTTGGCGATCGAATAGGCAACGTGGTTCTTGAACCACTTCGGCTGCAGATCGAGCGGCGGCGACAGCACGAGCACGTGCGGGTTAGCGGCCTTGCGCAAGAACGGGATGCACGTTTTCGTGGTCAGGAAGGTGCCGCGCGTATTGATGGCAAACATCAGATCGAAGCGCTTCAAATCGGTCGCTTCGGTGCCGGTGGGCGAGAGCGCGGACGCATTGTTGATGCAGATGTCGATGCCGCCGAAAGTCTCGACTGTTCTCGTCACCGCATCGATCACCTGATCTTCGAAGCGGATGTCGCACACGATCGGCAACGCCCGCCCGCCAGCGGCTTCGATTTCCGCGGCGGCCGAGTGTACCGTGCCGGGTAATTTGGGGTTAGGATCACTTGTCTTGGCCGCGATGGCGACATTGGCTCCGTCGCGGGCCGCGCGTAGCGCGATAGCCAAGCCGATGCCTCGGCTGCCGCCGGTGATAAAAAGCGTTTTTCCCGCAAGCGATGCCATGGTTGCCGTCTCCTTGATCGATGCTAGCGGTTTACGGCTCAACCAGCTTTTGGCACAAGCCTTTCACGGAGCCACCGCAGCGCACGGATGGGTGCCGTCAACAGCGTCCAGACCTGCAAGCCGAGATAGCGCACGAACATCGGCAGTCCAACCAGGGGAAGAAATATCAGGGCAAACAGAAGCGCACGCACGGCGCGGGCAAGTCCATACCCCCCGGAGCTGGCATATTCGGATCGGTCTTCGGGGGGCCAGATCCGGGCCCACCAAGTCCATGCGGTGCTCAGGCCGAAGAGGCCCATGGCCACGAATAGGAGGTACCCGAATTGGATCGACGAGGGCAGTCCGGGGATGATGCGCAGATCGAGATCGTTTTGACGCTGCTCGTCGTTGAGATCGGCTTCAAAACCTGTGGTGGCGATCCGGCCCATCGCGTCGCCGGCAATCGAATCGAGCCAACCGGCGACGGTGTCGGTCAGCGGCGCGGAACTTTCGAACGGCAACACTTCCAAGACGACGCGGTGGCCGCCGTCGCGGTAACCCGACATACTGAGTGGTGAGGTTTGTGGGCTGATGGCCGACAGGAAATCGCCGAAGAGCGGCTGCTTGACGGCTTGATCCAGCCCCGGAATTGTCGCGGTTTGCCAAAGCCAGTTCTTGCCACCGGGCTGGCGTGGAGTATCGGCTTTGACGATGACAAGATTGACGTCGGAGGAACGCGCTGATTTTCGCACGTCATCGAGCGGCAACCGTCCGGCCCCGCCGCCAGTATCAATAAAAACGAGCGAACCGTCTTCGATGCGGCCTGTCAGCACGACAGTTTGACCACGGACGCGCCCAAAAGATGCTGCCAGACGCGACGGATCGATCGTGTCGACCAGTGCCATGCGCGTTGCGGCATCAAAGCGAGGGACAGTCGTCAATGCATCGGAGCTGCCGCTTTCAAGCGCGAGGACACGCACGTTCGAGGGCTTGAGTGGCTGGCCGAGTTGGAACAGTATTTCTGCAAAAATGTCTTCGTTATCGAGGCGGACATGCAGGTTCGGCCGGACTTCAGCGAACAAGAGGTCCATCTCACCAGACTTGCGGCTGAGGATCGGATACGAGCCGGACTGGGTGGCGATAAGAAGCGTGGCGTCTTCAGGCAGATCCCGCAGCAGCGCGCGCCGTTCGAAGATTGTATCAGGGGTCAGATAGACGGAAAGCTGGCCGGTCGTACCGGGAAGCAGCGTTTCGCGCACAGACGCCATTTCAGTGGCGTTGGCGGCGGTATAGCTTTCGCCTTTTGCATTGACGAAGCGCCAATGGCCCTCCTGACCGGCATCCGCCGCGAGGGCTGCACTGCCGCTGCGTTCGGGCAGTGACTTGATGTGCGCCACCGCGCGGCCGAGGTCCTGTTCGAGGCCAACCACCCCGCGCGAGATCCCTTTGCCGGCGTCGCCGGCATGTTCAAGGGCTTTTGTCAGCCAATTGGCCATCGCAGCGGGAGCCTGTTCCAGCGCCAAAGCAGCGACCAGCAGCAGCAGCGCACCCTCCCGCTTCATGAAGAGCCTTTGCGCGTGCGCGCAAAAAAGGCTTCGAAGGCTGCGCGTGCTTCGGGCGAGGTCAAGCAACGGGCAAATTCAGCGGCTTCTTCGCGGGTGCGGGTCAAAACTGCATTGCGATCGCCGCGGAGCAAGGTTTTAGCGGTGAGCAGCGCTTGCTGTGGTTTCTTTGCGAGACGGGCTGCGATGGAAAGGACGTGGATTTCCAGAGCGTCGGGTTCGACCAGCATATTGACGAAGCCGGCATCGCACGCCCGGGCGGCTGAGAAGGTCTCGCCGAGAACGAGCATTTCAAACGCCCGGGCGTAACCCAACACGGCCGGCATAAGCAGGCTGGAAGCGGCTTCGGGGACCAGTCCCAGATCGAGGAATGGCGTGGCGAACGTCGCGCGCGGGGTCGCATACACAAGATCACAGTGGAACAGTAGCGTCGTCCCAATGCCGATCGCTTGGCCGTCGACGCCCGCAATCACGGGCTTTTTCATTCGAGGCAAGACTTCGATAAAGCGTAGGACTTCCTGCGGCGGTCCATCCTTACCTCTCGCCGTCGCCAGGAAATCCGCAATATCATTGCCGCCTGTAAAGTGTCCGCCGCTGCCCAGGAGCACGCGCACTTTGACGGCCGTATCGGTTTCGCCTTCGTTGAGCGCATCGGACAACGCGCGGTACATGTCCTGTGTCAGGGCGTTGCGTTTTTCAGGGCGGTTGAGACGCAGCATCTGGATGCCGTCCACAACGCTGATTTCGACGGCAGCGCTCATGAGCGAACTCCAAGGTCGGCGGACAGCACGGTGGCGTGACCGGCCATGACCGATGCGGCAAGGCCCAGCGCCGCAACCGACCTATTTTCTGCGAAAAACCGCAGTAGCATCAGCGGGGCGGGATCGTTGCCGGCGCTGAGTGCAGTGCGGGCAAGGGCATCGCCGGCAGCAACGAGCCCGAAAAGCTGCAAGTAAGGCGTTGCACCTGCCAGAACCGCTTCGCCATCGGTATCGCTCTTGCGGCCGATCCATGTCGTGGCCGAACCGAAAGCCTCCAGCGCGCGCGCCATTTGCTCAAGGCCAAATTCGAGGCCTTTGTGCTTTGCTTCGTGCAGAGCCGACAATGTCCCGGCGAGGTCGGCGATGTATGATTTCATCGTAGCGCCGCCGGCAAGCGAGAGCTTGCGCGTCACCAGATCGATAGCCTGAATTCCGTTGGTCCCCTCGTAGATCGGTAATATTCTCGCGTCGCGCAGGTGCTGGGCGGCGCCGGTCTCTTCGATGTAGCCCATGCCGCCGTGAACTTGGATGCCGAGGGAGGCCACCTCGACCGCAGCGTCGGTGGCGAATGCTTTGGCAACGGGCGTGAGTAGCGCGACCCGATCGGCGGCCTTGGCGCGGGTCTGCGGATCGCCTGCCCGATGAGACAGATCCGTCGCGGCCGCGGTGGCTAAGCAGATGCCCCGCGCGGCCTGCGTCAGGGCCCGCATGGTGAGAAGCATACGGCGAACGTCGGGATGAGTGATAATCGGCGACATGTCCTTGTCGCCCGGCGCGCGGCCTTGGCGGCGTTCAGCGGCGTAGCGGATTGCGCGTTGCGTGGCGCGTTCCGCGACGGCTACGCCCTGAACCCCGACCGCAAGCCGGGCAGCGTTCATCATGATAAACATGATGGCGAGGCCATGGTTTTCCTTGCCAATGAGATAGCCAGTCGCACCGCCCTCTTCGCCAAACTTCATGACACAGGTGGGGCTCGCGATGATGCCGAGCTTGTGTTCGATGCCGGCGCAGACGACATCGTTGCGCGGGCCAAGAGCGCTGTCTTCCCCATCGAGAAATTTCG
This sequence comes from uncultured Alphaproteobacteria bacterium, assembly GCA_963742405.1. Lineage (GTDB taxonomy): Bacteria > Pseudomonadota > Alphaproteobacteria > Rhizobiales > Hyphomicrobiaceae > JAGVSR01. The sequence continues at coordinate 100,623 of CAVUMB010000006.1, read as the reverse complement.
GAACGAGAAAGAGAGAAATTCCGCGCGTGCCGGGTGGAGCATCCGGAAGCCTGGCGAGCACGAGATGGATGATATTATCGGTGAGATCATGCTCACCGTAGCTGATGTAGATCTTGGTGCCGATGATCCGGTAGGTGCCATCGCCATCGGGGACAGCCCGCGTGGTGAGCGCGTTGAGGTCGGATCCGGCTTGCGGCTCCGTCAGGTTCATGGTGCCGGTCCACTCGCCCGAAATCATGCGCGGCAAGTAGCGGGCCTTGAGTTCCTCAGAACCGCCGATGTGGAGCGCGTCGATGGCGCCGTTCGTCAACAAAGGACAGACGCCAAACGCGAGGTTGGCGGCATTCCAGATTTCACCCACGGCCATGGCGACGGTGCTGGGCAAGCCCTGGCCGCCGTGCTCGGCAGGGCAGGGCAGCGCGGTCCAGCCGGCTTCAGCAAAACGGCTGTAGGCTTCTTGCCAGCCCGGCGGGGTTGCGACCGCGCCGTTGTCGAGGCGCGACCCGGTCTTGTCGCCGATGCGGTTCAGGGGGTCCAGGACCTCGGACGCGAATTTGCCGGCTTCCTCAAGGATCGCCCGGACCGTCTCCTCGTCCAGTCCGTCCATAATGGCTGGGTCGAATGCACCCGCGGCCTTGAGTGCAGCAAGGATGTCGTCTACGGGAGCCTGATAGGTCATGGCTGTCCTTCAACCATCGGAAGGCGGCAACATTAGGCGCAGATCCGCGACGGCGGAAGGTGCATACAGAGGATGCTCATGGTTCTCGTACCGGCCTCAGCGGCTATGATCGAGGAAGCGGGACGTGTCATCCGCAGCGGTGGGCTTGTCGCGTTTCCGACCGAAACCGTTTACGGCCTCGGCGGCGATGCGACGAGCGATACGGCCGTGGCTGCCATTTTCGCAGCTAAAGGGCGGCCGAGCTTCAATCCCTTGATCGTGCACGTACCGGATCTTGCCGCCGCGGAAACAATTGGCACGCTGTCGCATGATGCGCGGGCCTTGGCATGCGTTTTCTGGCCGGGGCCGTTAACGCTCGTCGTCAAACGCAAGCCGGGCTGTCGCATCGCGGAGCTGGCAACAGCGGGTCTCGAAACCGTCGCCATTCGGGTCCCCGATCACGAGGTGGCGCAGGCGATGTTGCGAGCAGCGGGTTGCCCGGTCGCGGCGCCATCGGCCAATCGCTCCGGTCACGTCAGTCCGACGATGGCACAGCATGTCGAGGATGATCTGGGAAGCCGGGCAGCCCTCATTCTCGATGGCGGAGCAACGGTGCACGGGCTCGAATCAACTGTCGTCGATGCATCGGGGCCGAAACTGATACTCCTGCGCCCCGGCGCCGTGACGGCCGACCAGATTGCGACGACGCTCGGCGTGGCTATTGCCTCGGCACCGGCTGCCAGTGGCGCCCCGATGTCACCGGGGCAACTTGCGAGCCATTATGCGCCGATGGCGCGCCTGCGTCTCAACGCGACGGCTGCCAAAGAAGGTGAAGCGTTGCTGGCGTTTGGTCCGGCCGCTGCATCGTCCGGCTTCATCATCAATCTCAGTCCGTCGGGGAAGCTCGACGAAGCGGCGGCCAACCTTTTCGCGGCTCTCAGAGCTTTCGATGCAGCTGGATCGAGCGATGTCGCGGTGATGCCGATACCCGAGACCGGACTTGGCGTGGCCATCAACGACCGTTTGCGCCGGGCCGCCGCGCCGCGTGCCGCATGACGGGCCCGTCGCTCAACAGTCCATCGACGGAACTCATCGCCGCGCTGACGCGCGTCGTTGGGGCCGCGCATGCGCTGACCGCCGCCGATCCAGCGCAGGCAAAGTATCTGCACGAATGGCGCGACCGCTATGTCGGTGTGTCCCCTTTAATCCTCAGGCCGCAATCTACAGTCGAAGTTTCCGGCATCCTGCGGCTATGTAATGAAGCCCGCGTCGGCGTCGTGCCGCAGTCGGGTAATACGGGGCTCGTCGGCGGACAAATTCCGCATGCGACGGGAACCGAGATCGTACTGTCGCTCGATCGGATGACGGCGATCCGCAGCGTCGATGCCGATGCTTTCGCTCTGACGGCCGAGGCAGGTGTGACACTCGCCACGGTGCAGGAGGCGGCGCGATCGGCAGGACTGATGTTCCCGCTCTCGATGGCGTCGGAGGGCAGCGCATGCCTTGGGGGAAATCTCGCCACCAATGCCGGAGGAATAGCGGTGCTGGCGCATGGAAATGCGCGGGCGCTCGTTCTGGGGCTCGAAGCAGTCCTGGCCGACGGCCGGATCATGCACGGCCTTTCGTGCCTGAAGAAGGACAACACGGGCTACGATTTGCGTGATCTCTTTATTGGTTCCGAAGGGACGCTCGGGGTTATTACGGCGGCAACTGTCAAGCTTGTGGCGCCACCGCGCGATGTTGCAATCGCGCTTGTCACCTTGCCATCAATTGAAGCGCTCGTGCCACTGTTCCGGTTGGCGCAGACACGAGCCAGCGCGGGCTTGACGGCATTCGAATTCATGTCGCAGCAGGCGATGGCATTCGCTTTGCGTCATGGACAGGGGACACCGCCGGTCAGCGATCCGGCTGCACCTTGTTGGGTGTTGATGGAGATCTCGACGGCCGAGAGCGGCCGGGCCGGGCCGACGATCGAAGCCTTACTTTCCGACGCAATGGAACGTGGGCTTGTCGGCGAAGTCCAACTGGCGAATTCGGGAATGCAACAGGCGGCACTGTGGCGGCTGCGGGAACAGATGTCCGACGTCCAGAAGCATGAGGGCGGGTCGATCAAACACGACGTTTCACTGCCTGTCGGGCGCATTCCCGAATTTCTCGAACGCGCGGCATTGGTCGTCGAGCGTGTTTGCCCAGGTTCGCGACCGGTGCCGTTCGGGCATCTCGGCGACGGTAACGTGCACTATAACATCTCGCAGCCGCCCAGCATGGCCATGGCGACCTATCTGGATCTATGGGGGCCGATGTCGGCTGCCATCCACGATCTGGTCGCGGAGATGGGCGGATCAATTTCGGCCGAACACGGCATCGGTCGAATGAAGCGCGGCGAACTGCTCCGCCTGAAGGATCCCGTATCGCTTGACCTGATGCGGTCCATCAAGCGCGCCTTCGATCCCAACGGCATCTTGAACCCCGGCAAGGTGCTCTAGATCACCAAACGCCGCGCATCACTCCTGTGGCGAGGTAGCTCCAGAGGGTCGGTGGGAAGTATTGGCGCGAGGGAAGATCGACTCGGCGCGGAGACAGGCGACCGGCTCGGGCATCCTCGATCGCGCGGGCGAACAGCGGCAACGCGTGGGCGGCCTGAACATGCTGATAGCTTGCGATGGTGTCCTGCGGTGCGAAGGCCACACGAGCCTGATACAGCACTGAGCCGGTATCGACGCCTGCATCGACCAAGTGAACAGTGATGCCGGCATTCTCCGTATCTCCTTGCGCGAGAGCCCAGTATCCCGGGTGCTGACCGCGATACTTGGGATTGATGCCGGCGTGATAGTTGATGTAGGGGACGGCGACGGCCTGCAGCGTCGCGGGCTTGAGCAAACGGGTTCCATAGACGGCGACAACGTCGGGGGCGATTTTGGCCAAGAGAGCACGACACTCTGGCGCGTTTACCGAAGCGACGCGGTGAATAACGAGGTCGCGGGCGGGGCTCGGATCAAGGCCGTGCGCGCTCCAGACGGCGCGAATGCGATCCGAATTCGGCCACAGCAGACGCTGCGCAAGTCCGAAGGCCACCTGTCCGAGAGCCGTGGTCCAACCTTGCAGACGAGCTCGACGGCGGATGATCTCGGCCTTGGTCTCCGGCGCTTCCTCAATGACCGTGATGGGTCCGAGGCGGTCAGCCAGGCCATTGACTATGATGTTGGCGAGCGCGCCTCCTGCGGTCATGAGGACAACGCCGCCAACCGGGTGGAACGAAGAATTAACGGTCATCTATTGCCTCGCGCACCAGAACGGCACGTCCGCACTTCTGGCCGGACGACCCACGAGTGGGGGAGCAAAGGATATGCCAGCGTTAACGATGGCATCGTAAACGGAGCTAGCGACGGCTGATTTTAGCCGCCTTCAATTCCTCGGCGATTTTGTGCGACTGCGACGGCCAGCTCGCGGCAACCCAGTCATCGGTGCCAAATAGCCAGTACCAGAACCGGTTACGGCGAAAATAGCGCTCGATCGTGACGCGGTGCATGTTTTCGACCGTTCCCGACAAGCCCTCGATCGTGCCGGCGATCCGGTGCGTCTCGCCTTCGATATCGGCAAAGCGCGGCGCCATGGCGTCAACGGCTCCCGTCAGACTCGCCGCCGTGACCTTGAATTCTTCACCAAATCTCAGGGCATTGTCGCGCGCCTCGATGCGGGACTGCTCGATGGTGCTGGCCAGCGTGTGCTGGTTGGCGTTGAGTTTGACGATGGCGTCGGACACTTCGGCAAGATCTTCACGGCCCGACACCTGCCCGTCGATCACCTTCTGCAGAGTGTCGGCGACGAGCCGTTCAACGGGTAAGAACCGCTCTAAGAGCGCGCGAATTTTTTCATCCGCATCCGCATGACTGGATTCGACGATGGAGCGAAGCTCCGACAGTTGGTTGGCCAGCGGCAACACGGTGCTGACGATTTCGGAACGATGACTATCAACGGATTGCGCCAGCTGCCCTATTTCGCCGCGGAGGACAGCGCCGGCTTCAGCGGCTCGCGTGCGTTCGCCGGCAAGCGAGGTTTCCAACCGATCCAGTCGTTCGGAGAGGTCATGGATCGCTTTATCTGCATCGTGCGACAACACGGCTTCTTCGATGATCTCGAGCCGATTGCCGAGCGGCGCAACATCAAAAGTTTGCATCCGCGCCCGCAAGTCGTTCTCGATGGACGCCAGCGCCAGAGAGAACTGCTCGAAGCCGGCCGTAATCGATCGTTCGATGGTCGCCACACGGTCGACAAGGGGGCCAACATCAGAGGGGGACGAGCGCAAGTTGGTCACGTCGCGCTGGAGGTCGCCGAGAACATTCGAGAACGACTTTCGCTCGCCGCCGAGGTCTGAGCCCAATGCGCGCAACATTTGCTCCAGGGCATCGAGCCTGGAATTCTGCTGGGAATCGACGGTGGTGCCGGATGCGTCGATGCGCGGTGAACGAGGCGACTGGCCAGCCGGCGGCGGCGTCTGCGGTTCAGCGCTGGACGCGGCGTACCGGCCTGCATAGGTGGCGCGGACCGGGCGAGCGTACGAGCCGTTGATGGCACCAAAGCGAGCATCGACACGGGCCAGAAGTGCTAGGCCTGGGAGGTCGGGTTCGACGTCAAGCATCAGGTGCAGGAGATCATCGACGGAGGCTGGCGCATTGCGACGCGAAGCAATGAGGCTGGCGGCACGCAGAACGTGTTCGAGTTCTTCCGAATGGCGCGGTCCGGTTTCACCCGCAGTCAGCCCGACCGGTAGTTCGCTGGCAATCATGGTAGCGCTTTCGCGGCGCAGGGCCGCGACGCGGATGCCGCGGATTTCGAGTGCCTCGGCTGCCGCGTCGATGCGGGTCAACGCGTGCAGAAGATGTTCAAGGCCGACTTCGGAGGCGCGGTGCGCGAGCGCCACGTCATAGGCGTGGTTGACACAGGTCAGGACGACTTCGTCGACCCAGATTGGACCCGGACTGTAAACGCTGCGGGTGCGCGGCTCATAGGCCGGAGGGGCATCGGGTGCCGTCGCGCTCCAGGTGCGCGGCGTGCGCAAATCCAAATCACCGCCTCGATACGCCATACTCGTGTCTCCCCGCCGGACTTCAATCAGCCGTAGCAACGCCGTGTTCGCAGGCACCGCTAACCGCCTTAGGCCAAGGGGCAGAATAGTCGGTTCTTGCGGATGGCGCGAGGGGCTGCGCGGTCTCACCGTGCGATTGGTGAATGAAGGTCCTTCTTTCCAGAACAAAGGCTTGGCCGTTGATGCTCAAGCGTTATCAGTGTTCTCTGCGCTTTCAGGCAGCAGCTTCGGGAGGGCGGTGGAGTTCGGGGCCCTCGTTACGCGGGTTGTTCAGCAGTGGGCTCACATCGACGACTTCAAGCAGGCCGGCAGGCGCCGCGGAAAGCAGCGATTCAGCGGATATCGCCGAGCCGGAGGTGCAATCGAGCCATGTCTCGAAATGTTGAGGCGCGATGATCACCGGCATCCGATCGTGGATCGGCTGCATCGTGGCGTTGGCCGATGTCGTGAGGATGGCCATTGTCTCCAGTTCACTGCCGTCAGCGCCGACCCAATGTTCTGCGAGACCGGCCATCGCCATGACGCCGCCGTCGCGCGGGCGGATGAGATGGGGTTGCTTGGCGCCGGGCTTGCCGGTCCACTCGTAAAACCCTGTGGTTGGAACAAGGCAGCGGCGATGGCGCAAGGCGCCGCGAAACGACGGCTTCTCGGCTGCCGTTTCGGACCGCGCATTGATGATGGTCGTAAATTCGCGCGGGTCCTTGACCCAGGAGGGGATCAGTCCCCAGCGGACAAGATGCTGTTCGCGCTCCCCCACCGGCGATCTGCGGACGATCAACACCGGTTGCGTCGGCGCAATGTTGTAGCGCGGGGGGAACTCGAGGCCGTTGCGGGTGGCGAAATAGGCTCGCACGGCTTCCGGCGGCGATGTCAGACTGTAACGCGAGCACATGCGGCCTCACACAACCGGTGCAGACAGGGTCAGGGGCTCGACACGTGTGACGCTGAAGAATCGATGTTAAGGTCAGCGGCGTCACACGAGCGCCGAAATGCGCCTGGATAGGTCAAGATAATCATCGTCATCGGAACCGGCAATGCATGCCTTGAGACCTTTCGTCGTCACGAAACGTGCGGCCGCCGCATTGTTGGCTGGACTGACCGTGATGGGCGCATGTGTGCGTGTAGCCGAGGCGCAGGACGCCAAGCCGTATGACGATCAGCTCATGCGGCTGGCAGAAATCCTCGGCGCGGTGCATTACCTGCGGGAATTGTGCTCGGCCAACGACGGACAGTTGTGGCGAGAGCACATGCGCACGCTGATCGATGCGGAAACGGCGAGCGCGCTGCGCAAGTCACGCATTACGCGCAGTTTCAACCAAGGTTATCGCAGCTATAGCCGAACCTACACGACGTGCACGCCATCTGCGCAAACAGCGATCGACAGGTTCATGGCTGAAGGAGTGGAACTCTCGGAGCAGCTTGCTGAAAAAGCTCCCTGATCGCAGCGCAAGACAACGGCTTCACAACGAAATCCGAGTGATGATGTTTGGTTGAGGTTTACCCTGAATTGCTGCTGCAGCCGCACATTCGTGCGGACCATGATAAGCGCATGGGGATGTGGCTGTAAGTGAAACCGGGGGCGGCTCGCTGCGGATGGGTGGGAGAAGATGATGAATCCTGAGGCACGCGAACTAGCCGAGAGCGACGATCATAGCTTCAAAGCTCTCGGGCTCATTTTGGCAGCTTGGGACGAGGGCACCGAAAATGGTGTGGCGTCGGAACAGATGGCGTATGCCGCCCTGTTTGCAGCCCTTACGGATCTGGTGGCGATGTATGGGGAAGACGCGGTCGTCGATCTGGCGCGCGGGCTCGAACGGCGGGTCATGCAGGGCGAGTTCACTCTCGGGCGGATCATCCAGTAAGGTCAGTCCGTGACGGGAACCGTCAGTGACCGATGGTTAGACCACCCTTCAAAACCATTTCACCAATCAGTATCGCGCCGAACACCATCAGCGCCGCGCCTGCATATTTGTTGATCATCTGCAGGTGGTTCGCGTTCACCAGATGGCGGAAGCGGCTAATGAGATTAGACAGGAATATCCACCAGCCCAGACTGCCGGCCATGATCGCGGCCACCATCGTGAGAGCATCGATCGTGGTGTGAACCTCGACGAATGTCGAAACACCACCGAATATTGCAAAAAGGCCAAGAACGGCGCCGGGATTGGTGATGGTAAGGAAAAAAGTCTGCGGGATGTCCCAAGCGAAATCGCGCAACGATGTCTTTTCCAAGTCGGTACGGGTGGCGCGATCGATCGGCGGCAACGTGAGATAAAGTTTGATCCCGAACGCAATCAGAGCAAGGCCGCCCACCACCTGGATCGGAACCCGGTGATATTCGATGGCTCCGGAGATCGCGCCGACTCCCAGAGCGGCGATCAACGCGATGGTGCCGTCACCGAGGACGGCGCCAATGCCCGCAGCCAAGCCGCCAAAAAAGCCGCGCTCGATCGCACGCTGGATGCACAGCACGTTCACGGGGCCGACCGGGGCTGCGACCAGCACGCCAATCACGAGGCCGACTGGGATAATCAGGGGATTGGGTATGAAATCCATGCGTTCTTGTGCCCGTGCGCTCCCTTGCGTTTTCGTCAGCGCGGTCTTGGTTCACCAAGATGGCGTCAGTGCAACTTCCCGGACGCGGGCACCCTTGTGTCATCGATTGGTAGTCAGGGCGTGAACGCTTGTCCATTGCGACGGGCTGCATCACCGCAGGCGGATGTGGGGAGGCGAGACGCCGCGGATGTTGTCGATCGCATCGCAGGCAACCGGTTCAAGTGTCAGCCAAATCTCAAGGGGGGTGGTTGCGCGATTGCGGCAAATCGTCAAATTATCCGTATCATCCGTGGGTTCCATCGCGAGCTTTACTCTGATAGTTAGCAAAATTGGGGGACGTGGAGCTTTGATAGCTTTCGCGAATTGAATGGCCGTCCTGCCTGTCACCCGCGTCCCAGTAAAAAGGTTTTTGTCATGAGAGTTCGTTATCTGGCCGCCATTGCAGGCCTCGTCATTGCCATTTCAACACCCGCGCTCGCCGAAATTCCCGGAGCTTACGGGATGTGGGGGGACACACCGCATTCCAAGCCCACCGGCAGCGGCGGCTTTGGCATGTTTCAGTCGCCCAAGCAGAAGGTGAAGCCCGACGCAACCCTCGCGACCTTTGGGCCGGGATCTTTCGCGCCCGGTGGAAAACCAAAGGCGCTTCTGGACGGCGGCGGAAAACCTTCGATTGCCGCAAAGAGCCCGTCGGTCGTGTCTTACAAGGGTGGCTACGAGAAGGGCGCCATCGTCGTCGATCAATCTCAGAAGACGCTCTACTACACGCTCGGAAACGGAAAGGCGTACGCGTACCCCGTCGCCGTCGGCAAGAAGGGCTTCAAGTGGACGGGTTCGCAGAAAGTTTCCAGCATCAAGTCGTGGCCAGACTGGACCCCGCCGGAAGAGATGCGACAGCGCAAGCCGTACTTGCCGATCAAAATGACCGGCGGCATCAATAACCCACTCGGGGCCAAGGCCATTTATCTTGGCAGTTCGCTGTACCGAATTCACGGCACCAACGATTCAAGTTCAATTGGCACGGAAGCGTCGTCTGGCTGCATCCGCATGTACAATGGCCACGTCGTGCACTTGTCCAGGCTCGTCAACGTCGGCACGCCGGTGCACGTCGTCAACTGATGCTGCGCGCATGAAATCAATTGGCCGCCCGTTCGACACGGGCGGCCTTTGCATTTGATTTGCGCAACAGCGGTCGCCTAGCGAACGAAGTGATAGAGTAGAGCGTGCAACGGCGATTTGCCGGGTAAAATGTTAATACCAATTGCCGATTTTAAAAGATACAGCCCGACAATTGCGACGGTGACCATCAGTCCAACCGCCACGGTAGTAAACAGCACCCGCAGTACCAGCGTGACTGCCGAACCAGTCATGCCGTCTGCGGGGTTCATCGACTTTTCAAGCGTGGTCTGGGGAGAGAGGCTTGCGGTCATGGTCAGGCGGCTTTGCAAGGCCGGTGCCAGGATCAGCGCTTAGCGACGCGACGGGGCTAACCGCTGTCATGTCATACATCGTAGAAGCGTACCGGCTCGCCGAAGCCTGATCGCACGAGTTCGCCTTGCCACATGACGCGGCGGCCGCGAACAAACGTCCCTACCGGCCAGCCGGTGACGGTCTTGCCGTCATAGGGCGTCCAACCGACGCGGCTCTCGATCCAATCGTCTCGGATCGTTTGGCGGCGTTTCAAATCGATAATGGTCAGGTCGGCATCCCATCCCAGAGCGATACGGCCCTTGCCCCTAATGCCAAAGAGCCGTTGCGGGCCATGGCTGGTGAGATCGACGAAACGTTGCAGCGACAGCCGGCCGGCGTTGACGTGATCGAGCATGATCGGCACGAGTGTCTGGACGCCGGTCATGCCGGAGTGGGACGCGGGGTAGGCATGGTCCTTTTCCTCGCGCGTATGCGGTGCGTGGTCGGAACCCAAAACATCAACGACACCATCGGCCAGCGCCTGCCAAAGCCGCTCGCGATGACGGGCGTCGCGGACGGGCGGGTTCATCTGGACGTAGGTGCCGAGCTTCTCATAGCATTCGGGGGCAGCCAGCGTGAGATGATGCGGCGTGACCTCGACGCTGGCCCAATCCTTGTGCTGCTCCAGGTAATCCATTTCCTCAGCTGTCGAGATGTGCAGGACGTGCACCCTGCGACGATGTCTTTCCGCAATCTCGACGAGCCGCTTGGTTGCCATGAGCGCGGCTTCCTCGTCGCGCCAAATAGGGTGAGAGGACGGATCGCCCGGCACGCGCAGGTGCATGCGATCCTTCAGCCGGGCTTCATCCTCGGCATGAAACGAGGCCCGGCGTGAGATACGGGCCACGATTTTTTCCAGCGTGGGCGGATCGTCGACGAGCAGGTTGCCGGTCGAGGAGCCCATAAAGACCTTGATGCCGGCTGAACCTTCGAGCCGTTCGAGGCTTGGAATATTATCGACGTTTTCGCGGGTGCCGCCGACGAAAAAAGCGAAATCGCACAACATGCGATGACGCGCCGCTGACACCTTGGCCGCAAGCGTTGACGCGCACGTTGTCAGCGGCGCCGTGTTGGGCATTTCGAAAACGGCCGTGACGCCGCCGGCGACTGCGGAGCGGCTGCCGGTTTCGAGATCTTCCTTGTGCGTCAGGCCGGGCTCGCGGAAGTGGACCTGCGTATCGATCACGCCCGGCAAAATATGCAGTCCGCGCGCATCGAGCGTGTCCAGCGTTTTGACGCGGCCGAGTTCGCCCATGGCGGCAATGCGGCCATTATGGATCGCGATATCACGCACACCTTCGCCATCGTGATTGACGACGGTGGCGCCTGAGATGACGAGATCGAACGGTGCGGTCATAAGGAATTCAAAGCTCGCGTCGGGGCCGGGCCGGGTTCCGGCTTGCATTGGCGGGGGCCAGAGCCTTAGGTACGGGCAGCTGATAGCAATCCTTGGCCCCGATGACGAGTGAGATCAAGATCGCCCTACTGCCGGATCGTGGCGTCGTCGCCGTCGACGGCCCTGATGCGCTGACGTTGTTGCAGGGACTACTCACAAACGACATTAGCCGCCTCAATACTGTGCCGGCTGTATTTGCGGGACTGCTATCGCCTCAGGGCAAGATCCTTTTCGATTTCTTTGTTGTGCGGACCCCCGAGGGTGCGCTGCTCGACGTCGAGCGGGACCGCGCCGGTGATCTCGTCAAGCGGCTCTCCCTTTACAAGCTGCGGGCGGCCGTGACCATCAAGGACGTATCGGCCGATCATGACGTCATGGCGATCTTCGGCGGGTCGCAGACGATGAGAGTTGATCTCGTATATGACGATCCGCGCCTCGCCGCACTGGGTGCGCGGGCCATCGTCGCCAAGACCGAACATGCTGTCGTCACCACGACCGCCGCCGACTATCACGACTTCCGCATCGGTGTTGGTGTACCGGAGGGCGGACGCGACTACGCGTATGGAGACGCATTCCCGCATGAGGCGCTGTTCGATCAGCTCGACGGCGTGTCGTTCACCAAGGGGTGTTACGTCGGGCAGGAGATCGTCTCGCGGATGGAACATCGTGGCACGGCGCGGCGGCGCATCGTGCCTGTCTTGAGCACGGCGGGAAAACTGGTCGAGGGCCAACCGGTGCTTGGCGGCGACGTCGAAATCGGCCGCATTGGTTCGGTCGCCGGTGAGCGAGCGTTGGCCATGATCCGGCTGGATCGCGCGCAAGAATTTGCTGAGAAGGGCGTGCTGCTCAGGGCCGGGGACAGCACGCTGGTTCTCGATATCCCCGCGTGGGCACATTTCAACACTGCGGCCACTCCTTCGTGACGGGGACAGCGCGCATGCCGAACGCTCAGTCCGCCAGCCAACGTTGCCCGTGGTCGGGCACGGATCCGCTTTACATAAAGTATCACGACGAGGAATGGGGCGTACCGCATGCCGATGAGCGCCGGCTTTTCGAAAAGCTCGTGCTGGAAGGTTTCCAGGCGGGTCTGTCGTGGATCACGATCCTGCGCAAGCGAGAGGGTTTTCGGAAGGCCTTTCACGCGTTCGATCCGGAACGCATCGCGCGCTACGGCGACAAAGATGTCAAACGACTGATGCTCGACGCCGGTATCGTGCGCAACCGGCTGAAAATCGAGGCGACGGTCGACAACGCGCGCGCGTTCCTGAAGCTTTCAGAACGCACCACACTGGCGGCGTTTGTGTGGTCCCACATGGAGGACGGCCCGATCCTCAATCGATTTCAAAAGATGGCCGACGTGCCATCCGAAACGGCGGAATCCAAACGCCTGTCAAAGGCGCTCAAGGCGCAAGGCTTCCGCTTCGTCGGTCCGACAACGCTCTATGCTTATATGCAGTCGGTCGGACTGGTGAACGATCATCTGGTGAATTGCGCCCGTCATACGGCATGCAACAAGCTGCATCGCACATTTGAGCGGCCGACATGAGCGACCGGCATGACGGCAAGCCGACGCGGGCTTGGCAGCGGATGCTGTCGGGGCGCCGGCTCGATCTCCTTGACCCGCGGCCCGAAGACATCGAGATCCTGGACATTGCGCACGGTCTAGCCCGTGTCGCGCGCTGGAACGGACAGACGGTCGGCGATCACGCGTTCTCGGTGGCCGAGCATGCATTGATCGTCGAAGCTATCGTGTCGGATCTACTGCACGACGCAACGAAGCATGATCAGCTTGCAGCGCTGCTGCATGATGCTCCGGAGTACGTGATTGGTGACTTGATAAGTCCCTTCAAGACGGCGATCGGGCTCGACTACAAAGCGTTCGAACTGCGCATTCTGGCCGCCATTCATCAACGTTTTGGCCTCACCGCCATATTACAGCCGCATCTCACGGCTGCGATCAAGACCGCCGACCAGATCGCCGCCTATTACGAGGCGACACGTCTAGCCGGCTTCACCGCAGCCGAAGCGCGACTCTACTTCGGGGAACCCGATGGGCTCAGTTCCGACCTTATGCGGACGCTTGAACAGCTGATGGCCTCGCCGACGGAAGAAGCCGAGCGGCGGTTCCTTGAACGGTTCGAGGCGCTCTATCGTTCGTGACAACCATTTGATCGGGGAACGAAACAAACCGGACGACGCTTGTACGCGGCTCGGGAATATTCGATCTCGCTGCCCGTTAGACACGACAGGAAGTAGCGGTCAGTGGACGTTGTCTCTGCGTCGAGGCCAGGACCGTTTCTTTTTTGTCTATCGCTCTAGAGACGGGAGAATGACCCCATGGTATCCGAAGCAAATGTGCGGCGTATCCCGCGCGAGAGCCTCGAGCGTCATCACCCGAAAGGGGACTCGATGCGCCAGGAAGCCCCTGCCGTAGAAATTGGACTCAATGCCGCCATCGTTGCTGTTCTCGACAACGAGCCGGTCGTGCTTGTCGTGCGTGAAGACGGGAACGGTGTGCAGGACAGCTTACCTTCGGGTCCGTTCTCGCCGTTGCGCCATCGCACGTTCGAAAGCGGGCTCAGGAGCTGGGTCGCCGAGCAGGCCGGCATCGATCTTGGTTACGTCGAGCAGTTGTACTCGTTCGGCGATCGCGGACGTCATGCGCAGCCGGACGATGAGATGCCGCATGTCGTGTCGGTCGGTTATCTGGCGCTGACGGACGCCAGCCATATCGATGACGCACAGCGCGGATCGTGGCGCAGCTGGTATCACTATTTTCCTTGGGAAGACTGGCGCAAAGGGCGCCCCGCCATTCTGGAAACGGAAATTCTGCCGCGACTGCGCGAATGGTCCGAGCGGACGCAGCAGACGGCGGAGCCGGCACGGCCGATCGGACGTTATGACCGGGTGCGCATGTGCTTCGCACTCGATGGCGCGGCGTGGGATGAAGAAAAAGTGCTGGAGCGGTTCGAGCTGCTCTATGAAGCGGGGCTTGTTGAAGAGGCGCGACGCGACGGCCGGGAATCGGCGTTGTCCTGGTCGCCTGCCCCGCGGCTCGGCGCCATGATGCGGTTCGATCACCGGCGGATCCTTGCCACGGCGATGGGACGCACGCGTGCCAAGATTAAATATCGTCCCGTGATCTTCGAACTCATGCCGCCGGAATTTACGCTGTTCGAACTGCAGCGCACCGTCGAGGCGATCCTGGGGCCGCATCTGCACAAGCAGAATTTCCGCCGGCTCGTTGAAGGAGCCGGACTTGTCGAGCCAACAGGCGACATGAAAACTCGAACCGGTGGTCGCCCCGCCAAACTCTACCGTTTCCGCAAGGAAGTGTTGCTTGAACGTCCGGCACCGGGTGTGCGCGTTAAGCCAGGACGCAGCTAAGGTCTTCGGAGCCGTGGCGGTATGGTCGCCGCGGCTCGCGTTTGTCCGCTCCGCCGTATTCTGGCGTCGCGTGCACTTGGACGCAGCGCAGCAGCCGATCTCCTCGATCACGAATTATTTGTGTCACGACTCGCCATTCCACTGGAAAAGCGTGCCGTGATCCCTTAAATTAAGCAGCAGAGTGCTCGATTAGAGCATAAGTTGATGTCACCGGCAAGTGCCGGACGTTTTCAGGCCTGAGATATGCTCGTAAAGAGCATTAATTAGGGCCTGTGAGGAGGCAGGGTCTTCATGGTGCAGGTCACCCTTCCCTTGAGTCGTTCCGCTGCCGCGACGGCTGTTCGGCCGGCTGGGCTCGCACGACCGGATCACGGCATAACTTTCACGCCGGCACTCGAACGCGAACTAGCGCCGATTTATGAGCGCATGAAGCGGGTCGTGACGCCCATGGAGTGGGTTCAGTATGCCCCCCTCATCAAGGCCATCAACGAATTGAAGATCCAGCGCGGCGCCGTCATCCTCGCGCACAATTACATGACGCCGGAGATCTTCCACGGCGTCTCGGATTTTCGCGGCGACAGTCTGCAACTTGCGCGTGAGGCGGCGAAGGCCGAAGCGGATGTCATCGTCCAGGCCGGCGTGCACTTCATGGCCGAAACGTCGAAGCTGCTGTCGCCTGACAAGACTGTCCTCATCCCCGATTTGCGCGCGGGCTGTTCGCTCGCGTCGTCGATCACGGCCGCCGACGTGCGCCTGCTCCGGGAAGCCTATCCGGGCGTACCGATCGTCACCTATGTCAACACGTCGGCCGCTGTGAAGGCCGAGTGCGACATCACCTGCACGTCGGCCAATGCGGTCAAGGTGGTCGAGAGCCTGGGCGCGCGTCGCGTGCTGCTCATTCCGGACGAGTACCTGTCGAAGTATGTCCAGTCGAAAACGAACGTCGAGATCATCGCGTGGCGCGGCCACTGCGAAGTTCATGAGCGGTTCACGGCGGAGGAGCTCGAAGCTTACCGCGATGCCAATCCCGGTGTGAAGATCATCGCTCATCCGGAATGTCCGCCTGACGTCATCAACGTTGCCGATTTTACCGGCTCGACGTCAGGCATGATCAACTGGGTGAAGACAAACAAACCGCAGAAGGCGCTGCTCGTCACCGAATGTTCGATGGCCTCGAATGTTGCCGATGATGTGCCGGAAGTCGAATTCGTCCGACCGTGCAATCTGTGCCCGCATATGAAGCGCATCAGCCTGGACGCGATCTACGAAAGCCTGCGCGATCTCAAATTCGAGGTCACTGTCGAGGCGGACGTTGCGGAGCGCGCGCGCCGCGCCGTCGAACGCATGGTCAATCTGAATAACTGAACGTCGAATATCTTCAGCCCCTTTAGCGGGGCGGTCGAGTGAGGTGGCACATGCCCAGGCACGTTCGGAATGGAAAATTCACCGGCTTCGCGAAGCCGAAAACGAGGCTCGGCCCAGGTGATATCGTCATCGTCGGTGCAGGTCTCGCCGGTCTCTACACGGCGCTGAAACTCGCACCGTTGCCGGTGACGATCGTAGCAGCTGCGCCGCTTGGCGAAGGGGCCTCCAGCGTTTGGGCACAAGGCGGGATCGCTGCGGCCGTCGGCGAAGGCGATACGGCGGACGCGCATGCGCACGATACGGTTGTCGCCGGCGCCGGCATCGTCGATGGTGCCGTTGCGCAAACGGTGGCGGAAGAAGCCGGCGACCGCGTGCGCGATCTATTGCGCTACGGCGTGCCGTTCGACCGCGATCTCGAAGGGCATTTCGTTCTGTCGCGTGAGGCCGCTCATTCGGCCAAGCGCATCGTGCGCGTATCGGGCGACCGCGCCGGTGCGGCGATCATGCAGGCACTCATCGCCGCGGCGCGTGCAACCCCGTCGATCCGGCTTCTCACGGGCCATGAAGCCGAAGACCTCGTACTCGACAACGATCGTGTCGTCGGCGTGCGCCTCGCTCGCGGCGAAAGCCGTGGCCAGGGCACTTACGAATTTCTCCCGGCCAGCGCAGTGGTCCTGGCAACCGGCGGGGTCGGAGGTCTTTACGCCGTGACGACCAATCCAGCCTACGCGCGCGGAGAGGCGATCGCCTTTGCGGCGCGTGCCGGTGCTGTCATCGCTGATCCGGAATTTGTTCAGTTCCATCCAACCGCCATCGACACCGGCCGCGACCCGGCTCCGCTGGCCACCGAAGCCCTGCGTGGAGAAGGCGCGACGCTGGTCAATAAGACCGGCGAGCGCTTCATGTTCCGCCATCATCCCGATGGAGAACTTGCGCCGCGCGATATCGTGGCGCGCGGCGTATTTGAAGAAATCGTTTCGGGCCGCGGCGCGTTTCTCGATTGCCGTTCAGCGGTGGGCGCCCGTTTTGCAACCGCATATCCGACGGTCTATGCGCATTGCGTGGCGGCGGGCATCAATCCGCAGACCGATCTCATCCCCATTGCACCGGCGGCCCATTATCACATGGGCGGGATCGCGACCGACATGCACGGCCGTAGCAGTGTGGAGGGCCTTTGGGCGGCGGGTGAAGTGGCTTCGACCGGATTGCACGGCGCCAATCGGCTTGCATCCAACTCGCTCCTGGAAGCGATCGTCTTGGGTGCGCGCGTTGCCGACGATATACGGTCGCTTGTGCCCGCGAACGAAGCGCGGCCAATCGCCAAGCTTCGCCTCATCCGCGGTGGCACGGTCGTCGACATGCGCATTCGGGCCGAACGGATCCGCCGCATTCGTCGCATCATGAGCGAGGACGTCGGTGTTGTGCGTGAAGCGAAAGGTTTGAAGCACGCTCTGGAAGCGCTGCGCGAGATTGCAAGCGAGGCCGCGGGCGATGCCGTCGTCAGCAATATGGCGTTGACCGCACGACTGATCGCGGCGGCAGCGTTGGCACGCAAGGAAAGCCGCGGGGGACACTTCCGTAGCGATTACCCGCAGACGCAAGACCGGCTGGCAAAGCGAACCTTCATGACATTGGCGGATTTGAAGGCCATCGAATTGCACTCCGGCCCGCGCGCGCGTCGCGCACGCATGCCGCTGGAGATGTCGCTGTGAAGCTGCCACGGCTTTCGAGTGCGCTCGTCGCGCGTGCTGTCGCCGATGCGCTCGCGGAGGACCTCGGACTTGCCGGCGACCTCACAACGGATGCGACGGTCGATGCCGACGCGATGGCGCACGCCGTGATTGCTGCACGGCAGGAGGGGGTCGTTGCTGGACTGGACCTCGCGCAGGCTGCGTTCGTGGCCATGGACAGCCGCATTGAATTCGTGCGCTGTGCGTCCGACGGCGTGCGCGTCGCAGCCGGGCAGGTGGTTGCCAACATAGCTGGGCCAGCCCGCGCTATCCTCACCGGCGAGCGCGTGGCGCTCAATTACATGGGCAGGCTCTGCGGTATCGCGACACTCACACGGAGATATGTGGACGCAATCGCCGGCACCAAAGCTGCGATTGCCGACACACGCAAGACGACGCCGGGGCTCAGGGCCTTCGAAAAGTATGCCGTCCGTTGCGGGGGGGGACAAAACCATCGCACGGGTCTTTTCGACGCCATTCTGATCAAGGACAATCACATTGTTGCAGCGGGCGGCGTCGAACCGGCAATCGCGCGCGCGAAGGCTTACGCCGGTCATATGGTCAAGATCGAAATCGAGGTCGATACGCTCGACCAACTGGCGCTGGTCATGAAGCACAAAGTCGATGCCGTGCTGCTCGATAATATGACGCCTGGCACGCTCAAAGAAGCGGTGCGCATCGTTGCGGGACGGGCGTTCACGGAGGCGTCGGGTGGCGTCAATCTGACGACGGTGCGGGCAATTGCGGAGACGGGCGTCGATCTCATTTCCGTGGGCGCTCTGACCCATTCGGCCCCGGCGCTGGATTTAGGGTTGGATTTTATCGGCTAAGTTGGACTGGTCGCGTTAACGGACCATCGCCCGGCAGCTTGCTTTTGCCGCAATCATCTCCCAAGTGCATGGGTACCCGAGCGCGGGTAAAAGTGGAAGGCCGCCATCGGCGGGCGAGGAAACCATGACCTACGTTGTCATCTGGGGGTTTGTAGCAATCGCTTCGGCGATCACCGGGGGACTGCTCGCGGCCATAAAGAATCGCGATTACTCGTCGTGGGCGGCGTGGTGTTTTGTGTTTCCACCCTTCGTTCTTGCCATTCTTCTGACGCCGAAGAACGCCGGTCCACCGCCGCCGCGCCGCCGCCTCGGTGACGACGGCGATCCAGACCGCAGCTTTTTATAACTGCGACGGCGGCTCAGCTGCCTCCGCGCCGTTTGGCGGTAATCGCGGCGCGCGCCGCTGCCAAGCGAGCGATTGGCACTCGAAACGGCGAGCACGACACATAGTCGAGACCCAGGTCGTGGAAAAAGCCGACGGAATAAGCATCGCCACCATGTTCGCCGCATATGCCGATCTTCAAGGCGGCTCGACCCGCGCGACCGCCCGCGACGCCGATGCGGATCAGCTCGCCAACGCCGGCTTCATCAATGGATACGAACGGATCGCGTTCGAAAATCCCCTTGCCTGCGTAATTGGCAAGGATGGGGGCTGCATCGTCGCGGGACAATCCGAGACATGTCTGGGTCAGATCGTTGGTGCCGAACGAGAAGAACTCAGCGCCATCGGCGCCTTCACTTAATTCCTTGGCGCGTAGTGCCGCGCGCGGCAGCTCGATCATGGTCCCGATCTGGTAGTTGAGACGCCGGCCCGTTTCGGCTTCGATTTTTAGTGCCGTCGCGCGAATGACTTCGGCGAGAATGTCGAACTCGCGGCGGTAGGCGACAAGGGGAATCATGATCTCCGGTTTGACCGGATGCCCGACAATGCGCTCCGCTTCGATGGCCGCCTCGAAGATGGCGCGAGCCTGCATCTCGGTGATTTCGGGATAGCGGATCGCGAGGCGGCAGCCGCGGAAACCGAGCATCGGATTGAATTCAGACAGCTCCGCGACGCGCATCTTCAGTCGATCAAGTGTAATCCCGAGAGCATCCGCAATCGGCTGAAGCTCGGTTTCATGTCGCGGCAGGAATTCATGCAGCGGGGGATCGAGCAAACGAATTGTGACGGGATCGCCGTCCATAATTCGGAAGAGTTCGACGAAGTCGGAGCGCTGCATGGGCGAGATTTTTGCCAATGCGGCGCGGCGGCCGTTTTCGTCGTTGGCGCAGATCATTTCGCGCATTGCAAGGATGCGCGACGCATCGAAAAACATGTGCTCGGTCCGGCACAGGCCGATGCCCTCGGCGCCCAATTTACGGGCTTGAAGGGCGTCCCGCGGGGTGTCGGCATTGGCGCGCACCTTGAGGCCGCGGAACGTATCGGCCCAGCTGATCAGGGTCGCGAAATCGGCGGACAACTCCGGCTGCTTCATCGGAACGGCGCCAGCGAGAACTTCGCCTGTTGTGCCGTCAATGGTGATGACATCGCCGCGTTTGAAGGTGCGGCTGCCGGTTCGAACGACGCCCTGCACACTGTCAATGCGAATTGCGCCCGCGCCGGAAATGCAAGGCAGTCCCATGCTGCGGGCCACGACGGCGGCGTGGCTGGTCAAGCCGCCGCGCTGCGTCAAAACACCAACCGAGGCACTCATGCCATTGATGTCTTCCGCGCTCGTTTCAACGCGCACCAGGATGACATGCCGGCCTTGCGCCCGCATGACTTCCGCCTCGTCGGAGGTGAGAACGATTTCGCCGGTTGCCGCACCAGGCGACGCGGGCAGGCCGCGCGCGATGAGATCTTTCTTAGCGCCGGGCTCGATGCGCGGATGCAAAAGATGTGACAGCGCCTGCGGCTCGACCATCATAACGGCTTCGTCGCGCGAGATGATTTGTTCTTCTACGAGGTCGACGGCGATCTTCAACGCGGCTTCCGCTGACCGCTTTCCCGATCTGGTCTGGAGCATCCAGACCTTGCCTTCCTGGATCGTGAACTCGACGTCCTGCATGTCGCGGTAATGCGCTTCCAGCCGCGCGAAGATTGCTTTCAGTTCGGCGAATGCCTGCGGCATCGTGGTTTCAAGCGAGGCCTCGGCCGCCTTCAGTTCGACGCGAGCTTTTTCGGTCAGGCGGAGTGGTGTGCGTGTGCCGGCGACGATGTCTTCGCCCTGGGCGTTGGGCAGGTATTCGCCATAAATCTCCCTGGCGCCTGTTGCGGGATTGCGTGTGAAGGCGACACCGGTGGCCGACGTCTCGCCGCGATTTCCGAATACCATCGCCTGCACGGTGACGGCGGTGCCCATGTTCTCGGGGATGGCATGCAGACGGCGATAACTTGCGGCGCGCTCGTTGTGCCAAGACCGCAGAACGGCGGTGATGGCGCCCCAAAGTTGAGCTGTTGTGTCCTGCGGGAAGTCGCTGCCGGTTTCGGAACGGATGGCTGACTTGTAACGGCCGATGACGTCCATCCACTGGGCGGCGGTGATTTCCGTGTCGGATGCCAGCGCGTTGAGGTTCTTGAAATTGTCGAGCAGATCAGCGAACAACCCATGGTCGACGCCGAGGACAACATCGCCGTACATCTCGATGAAACGTCGGTAACTGTCATAGGCGAAGCGCTCGTCGCCGGACCGCCGGGCGAGGCCTGCGACGGTGGCGTCGTTGAGCCCGAGGTTCAAAATCGTGTCCATCATTCCGGGCATCGAAATGGCGGCGCCCGACCGGACGGCGAGAAGAAGCGGATTGTCCGGGTCGCCAAAAATGGCTCCTGTCGCGCGGCCGGTTCCAGCGACGGCATTGCTGACATCGGCCCCAAGTCCGTCAGGCAGAATTTCGCCGCTTGCAAAGTAATGGCGGCAGACGTGGGTGGCGATCGTGAAGCCAGGCGGGACGGGCAGCCCAAGTCGGGCCATTTCGGCAAGATTGGCCCCTTTCCCGCCGAGTTCTTCGGTGAGACCTGAATGGCCGTCCGTCTGATCGGGGCCGAACCGATAGACCCAAGCTGGCATCGCGCCGCCGTTTCTGCTGGAGTGTCTGGCGCCGTTGCCGGGCACCTGAATGACCACCTTCGATGTCGTTCATCCAGGGTGTCGCGACATCGCCTCAAGATCCTGGCATAGCAGGTCGCAACCGGGTGAAAAAGGCAAGGTTCCTCGCCTTGTAGCTGCGTCCTCTATGTCAGCTTCGCGGCGGCATCATCGATCAACTCCTAGCAGCCGTATCTGCATCGAAGAGAGGCCCATGACCCCGCACTTGCCCGCCGTTCTCGACAAGCTCGACCAAAATCGTGATGCCGCGCTGAGCCGGCTGTTTGAAATCTTGCGCATCGACAGCATCTCGACAGATCCCGCCTTCGCGCCGGCGTGCCGACGGGCGGCTGAATGGTGTGCGGGCCAACTGCGCGACATCGGGTTTGACGCCTCGGTGCGGGATACGACGGGCCATCCCATGGTTGTTGGCCATGACCGTGCCCGGACGGGTGGACAACCCCATGTGCTCTTTTATGGGCACTATGACGTGCAGCCGGCCGATCCGCTGGAGTTATGGACCAGCAATCCCTTCGAGCCGCGCATCGCTGAGGAGCCTGCAAACGGCAAAGTCATCGTGGCGCGCGGAGCTCAGGATAACAAAGGTCAGCTGATGACCTTCTTTGAAGCCGCGCGGGCCTGGAAGGAGGTCGCAGGCGAACTTCCGGTCGCCGTTTCCGTGATGCTGGAGGGGGAAGAAGAATGCGGTTCGCCGTCGCTGCCGGGGTTCCTCGCCACCACGGGCCACGAACTGAAGGCCGATCTCGTACTCGTCTGCGATACCGGGCAGTGGGATAAGGATACGCCGGCGATCACGACAATGCTGCGCGGCCTTGCCGGGACGGAGGCGATCGTCACCGGCCCGTCGCGCGATCTGCATTCGGGGATGTACGGCGGGCCGGCCATCAATCCGATCCGGGCGCTGGCAAAGGCGATGGCAAGCCTTCACGACGACAGCGGACGCATCGCCATTGCCGGCTTTCTCGACGGCATCGTGCCTTTGCCGGCGGAACAGAAGGCTCAGTGGGCGGCGCTGTCGGCCACGGCCGCGGGCCCGTTCTTGAAATCGGTTGGGTTGACAACACCGGCTGGCGAAGCCGACCGATCGGTCATCGAACAGCTCTGGGCGCGGCCGACCGTCGAGTTCAATGGCATCACCGGCGGCTATCAAGGCGTGGGCTCGAAGACCGTCATCCCGTCGAAGGCGTCGGTGAAGATATCATGCCGGCTGGTGCCAGGGCAGGATCCGGACCGCTGTCTCCGGCTGCTGCAGGATCACATCCGTGCGAACCTGCCGCCGGATTGCACGGTCGAGTTCATCGGAACGCGCGGCAGCGCCGCGGTTGGCTTCGACACCACGGCGCCGGCGGTGCGGGCGGCGGCGGCGGCGCTGGAAGAGGAATGGGGCCGGCCGCCGGTACTTATGGGCTGCGGCGGCTCGATCCCGATCGTGGGGTCGTTCAAGGACGCGCTCGGCATGGACAGCTTGCTGGTCGGATACGGACTCGACGACGACCGCATTCACAGTCCAAACGAGAAATACAATCTCGTCAGCTTCCAGAAAGGTGCGCGCAGTTGGGCACGTATTCTGGCCGGTTTCGCCACCACGTAAGCAACGTACTCGACCTTCGGGCGGGCTTGCGCTGCCTGAAACCCCCGTTAGTGTGCCGCGCCGTTTGAGGAGCTTGGCCGTCTGTGCCCATTTTCAAAAGACCGTCCGTTCGCCTGATTGGACTTCTGATCGTCGCCCTGACCATGGCGTCAGGAGCGCTTTGCCCAGTTGCGGTGGGACAGCCCGGATCGCAACACCGCGCAGAGCGACGTCGCCGGCAAGTTCGACTACTACGCGCTCGTGCTGTCTTGGAGTCCGACGCACTGTTCGTCGGAAGCGTCGGCGGACGACGAAATGCAGTGCAACCGGCGCGATGGAAAGCGCTATTCTTTCATACTGCACGGGCTCTGGCCGCAATACACGCGCGGCTGGCCGCAAGAGTGCCGCTTGCCCCGGCGACCGTTCGTTCCCGACACCGTTATTGCGGGCATGCTGGACATCATGCCGAGCCGGGGTCTTGTCATCCATGAATACCGCAAGCATGGGACCTGTTCAGGGCTCGACGCGGCGTCGTATTTCCAACTGGCCCGGCAGCTTTTCAAGAAGGTGCGCATTCCGAACGACTACGTCAATCCGTTCGAGACGCAGTTCGTCACGCCTGCAAAACTGAAAAGCGCTTTCGTGGCTGCCAATCCGGGATTGCCGCCGGAGGCGATCGCCGTTTCGTGTGCGCGCGGAGACCGTGGCCGGCTGCGCGAGATCCGCATTTGTATCTCCCGAGACGGAATGCCAGTCGCCTGTGGTCCGAACGAGGACGAACGAAAGATGTGTTCCGCTACCGAGATGGCCGTTCCGCCGGTGCGCTCGACAAAGCGCGACGATGACGCGCTGGCGTTCCCGCGCCAGTCACCCCTGCCGATGCCGCGCTAAAATCCGGATTGCCACCACTTGTGGAGATCGCGGCTAACCTTGCCCGCGGCGGCGTCTGTGCCCTTGCCGCCACGCGAAAGGCCGCGTCAGACTTCCTGCATGCATCGCGATTCGGTTGGCAGGATGGGACGATTTTCACCGGGCACCCGCGGCCTCCTCGGGCGCGCGTTTTGGGCCGGCGGAGGGTTTGCCGCCGGAATTGCATTCTGGCACGTCATCGGGTTTTGGATGCTCGTGCAATCAGCCGTGTTCGGCTATGCCGGCGGCGAATTTCAGCGTCCGCCAGCTATGGTCCGGTCTGCCTCGGTGCCCCTCGAAACCGGATCGGTTGATCGCAGTCGGCGTGCGCAGTCAGGCTGCATAACATTGGCCATGGAGCGCGATGGTGGCCGAACATACGGGCTGACTTGCGGCGCCAAACTGATTGCTCCAACGGGTCGTCACCGGATCCAAAAACAAGACCGGGAATAGATGTCGCGTGAGGTCCGCGGCTTGCGGATCATCAGAAATCTACGTTTTTGAAACGCGACTTAACACTGTATTAGGCATAAGCGGCGATGTTGGACCAGACGG
Source organism: uncultured Alphaproteobacteria bacterium (assembly GCA_963742405.1). GTDB lineage: Bacteria > Pseudomonadota > Alphaproteobacteria > Rhizobiales > Hyphomicrobiaceae > JAGVSR01. The sequence goes on along the minus strand of CAVUMB010000006.1, from coordinate 76,025 downwards.
CAGCAGTGGGATGTTGCCAATTGGGGATACAGCATGCTCGGCTTATTCGCGCGTCTGCTTCGCGTTTTCTGGCGGCAGGATACCGAAGGATCTCAGAACGACGCCGTTATTTTGCGCTTTCCTACTGTCACGGTCGCTGCTGCCAACCAGCCACCAGCCGACAATCAGCCGACCGCCGCGATCATTCCGGTCGCTTTCATTCGCCGCGCTGCAGAGCCGATCGCTCGCCGGAACAAGGTCGAGAACCGGCAGCTGGCCGCACGTCTGTTGGCCGTGGAACGCTTGAACCCGCCGTCCAGCCGGGCGCGCGGCACAAAGCCCTCCGGCCACGCGCAGCCGAAAGCAAAGGTCGTGACAACCTACGGGGCGATCAAGAAGAATGCGTCGTCCCATCCGGGTATCGTCTTGAACCGCATCGGCGCTTCGTCGGCCCGGTCGAGCGCCGACATCGTCAGCCTGACAGACGTCCGGCGCGCTCGCCAGATCGAAGCTGCCGATTGCGAAATCGCGGCTCTGTTCAACTGAAATTCGAAAGTGGGCTAGGCCGTCCGGCGTAAGCGCTCGACACGCCAATGCGCGGGGGCCTGTGCGATCAGACCCATCGCGGCGGGAGCCGACAAGGGGCCCAGGGACGTCGGGTCCAAGCTCCATTTTCCGGCCAGCCGCATGACGTGATCCTCGGTCGGGTGCAGGATCATTGGCCCGCCCGCATCACCGCGCCGATCACGAACGCCACGCAATTCGAACCGGGCCAACCCGAGCGTCCGTTCTTCCCGTGTTGGCTTGCCTTTGTTCCAGATCACGCCGTCATCACCGATCGCAAAGGCGCGCAGAAGCCGTCCGTCGACCAGCCGCGCCCAGGCAAACAGATCGACCGGAGGAAAGGCGACGAAGAACTGCACTTCCACAAAGCGCTGACCGAGTTCGACGAGCAGGGGCGTGGCCTTGTCGGCAAAAGAGCGGCCCAGCGGCTGCGGCAGCGGCAGGCCCGCGACCAACGTCCACCCGTTGACATGTGGACAAACGAAGACGTTGTTCTGGCCGAGTTTAGTGTCGTAGACGGTGCCGATGCCGGAATTCCAGTTGCACGGCTTGGCGCCGATCAGTCCGAGCGCTTCGACCACCGCGTGGCTGTCGCGTGTCCGGATCGCGAGCCACGTCATCTGGTATCCGAACGGCACGGGCCGATCCGGCGACGTTGGATATAGAATGCGCCGTTCGCCCAAGCGGGGCGCCAGTGCAAATGCCGCCACCGCGATCGTCGCCAGCACAAGAATGATGATGGTCGGAATCACGTTGGTCCCCCGTCCCGCTCGAGTTAGCGGATATCGAGGTTGTCGATCAAGACATGACGGGCGTTTTCGCGGGGACAGGAGACGTTTGCAGCAAACGAGACCAGCTGGCGGGACACGGGCTGCGGGGGCATGTCCGAACCGCGCCGGCTGGCCTCTAACTGCTATCGTCCCCGGCCTTCGAGAGGGCGTTGGGCGAGGGCGAGTCGACCTCGGTCGACGGTTTCTTTCTAGGCGAGCGGCACAACAGCGGCTTGACAGACCTGTGACGGCCCCATGACGCCGGCCGTGGAGGGTTTTGGCGCCTCAGCACGCCAGCAGTTGCCGCCCGTGCTTTGGCGCATTGAGGGGGCGAAAAAACAAAAACGGGACCCGCAAGGGTCCCGTTTCCGTTGAGGCATTTCTGCCGGACTAGGGCAGTGTGACCTTGGCCGAGAACACGAAGCGCGCGTCGTCCAGACCGTTGTAAATATCGACAGCGGTCGAGTCGAGGTCCGTATCCCAGTAGCGGAAGTCGAAGACGAACTTCTCGACGCCGAGGATCAAGCCTGCATTCCAGTAGGTGTAATTGTCGGCTAGGACCGAAGAAGAAGGCGTCATCTGCTTCGGTGTAGCCGAGCCGTACCACTGATCGACGGAGCGAAGATGCCAACCTGCGTTAAAGGCGTAAGCGAGGTTGCCTTCGACCGTCTAGCCCTGGCTATAATTCTCTGGTCAGGAGTGTAGTAGAACGTCACGCCACCGGTCAGGCCCTTGACGATTTCCATGGAGCCGCCGGCCTTTAACTCAACGATAGTCACCGAGACATCACCGTGTCGGCACCTGGATAGAGATATCCGATTACACCGAAATCGAATGTCACCGGGCCAAGCTTGGCTTGATGCCGACGTAGAGGTCAAGTTCCCAAGGTCCGCATAAACACGGCATCGTCCACATTCGACGCCCATGCACCGGCGTAAAAAATGCCGTACGACAAATCGATCGAGCCCTGCGCCGCCGGATCTTCATTGGTAGCGACAAACCGCGGAACACGTAGTCCGAGGTGCCGCCGACGGTGATCGACCAACCGAACTCGCGTGCGTCCGAGGCGGCCGGAGCGGCCGTCGATTCCACGTATGTCCCGTCTGCGGCGGCCGGAGCGGCCGATACTGCGAAGGCGAGGGCGGCTACGCTCGCGGCTCCGATAAGTGTTTTCTTGATGGTCATGCTAAAAAACCCCCGTCCCTGTGATCTCTGCCCTGGCACCTGCCACCACCCGCATCCCATGGTTGGCTGACTGAATCGGCGCCTGCTGGAGATCAGAAAACAGAAATCTGCCGTGTTTCACAAGCTCCGAGGCAGTTTTGCGGGTCGGTTCGAGTCACGGTGTCACAGAATAGCAACTGACTAGCGTGAATGGTGAATTGACTGTCACGTAACGCCGTTTTTTTGAACAGCCGCAGAGGGTCTAACTCGCGGCAAGTGATGGATTTGGCAGCAGCCGACCGGTCCGCAACGCGCCCTGCGAAGTCATCCCACCGGGCGGTCAAGCCGTATATGCTGCATCGGCGGTGCCGCACTCACCCTTTATCCACAGCCCACCGGCCCTCCTTCTCAATAGGTTTCTTGCATGTGCTCCGCCGCGACCCGTCCCGTCGTTCTCATCACCGGTGCCGCGCGCCGCATTGGCCGGGCGATCGCCCTCGATCTGGCGGCGCGGGGCTGCGACGTCGCCATTCACTACCGTCAGTCGCGCGAGGCGGCCGAAACGGCGGCTAAGGAAATACGCAGCCTCGGCGCGCGGGCCGTCGCGATTGCGGGCGACCTGTCAAATCATCAAGACGTCGAACGGCTTGTGCCGGAATGCTGCCGCCAGCTGGGGGCGCCGACGGTGCTCGTCAACAATGCCAGCGAGTTCCAGCCCGACTCGGTCGGGACGGCGACGCTCGACACTTGGACGGCCCACCTCGACATCAATCTAAGGGCGCCGGTGTTCCTGGCTCAGGATCTCGTGCGCTACCTGCCTGAAGGAGCGCTCGGAAACATCATCAACATCATTGATCAGCGGGTGTGGAAGCTCACGCCGGAGTTTTTTTCCTACACGCTGTCGAAGGCCGGGTTGTGGACGGCGACGCGCACTCTGGCGCAGGCGCTTGCACCGCGGGTGCGGGTGAATGCCATCGGGCCGGGTCCGGTTTTGAAAAGTGTGCACCAGACGGATGCGGATTTCGCCGCCGAAGCTGCCTCAACGCTGCTGGGACGGGGACCGACCACCGCTGAGATCGCCGCTGCCGTTCGCTTCATTCTGGATGCACCTGCGATGACCGGACAGATGATCGCCCTCGATGGCGGCCAGCATCTGACGTGGGCTGTGAGCGAGCATAATCCCACGAGTGGCGCGCACGGGTCGGACGCGACCTGAAGCGCGCCGCCCGCGCCACAATTCAACCGCGCTGTGCTCCCACTCACGCCGCAAACGTCGGCGACGAAGGGAGCCTGACGTGCGGGCCCCACCGTTTACCGGTCTTTAAGGTTAAGCCTTTAAGAACCGTTGGTCGAGTTGGGTGCCTTTTTTGTCGGGGCATCGCGTAAAGATCGGAAAAAACATGAGAGCCCTCGCCGGAGCGACTTTCGCAGCCCTCACCTGCTTTGTTTCCCCTGTTCTCTCGCCGCCTGCCGCCGCAGCCGAGCTGCCGGCCATCAAGGCTTCTACTAAAAACACCGTGCCCGCGTGCACGACCCCCGGTCGCCTGATGGCGTTCCTGAAGAACCGCAACAGCAAACTCCCCGCCCGATACGACGGTCTGGCCACCGAATACATGCGCCACGGCGAGGAACTCGGCATTCGCTGGGATTATGCGTTTTTCCAGATGATGCTGGAGACCGGCAATCTCACCTACACGGGTGATGTGAAGGCCGATCAGAACAATTTCGCCGGTCTTGGTGCAACCGGTGGCGGGGCGCGCGGCGAGAAATTCGCCGACATCTCAACGGGCGTACGCGCCCATCTCCAGCACGTACTCATGTATGGCGGCGAAAAAATCGCCGATCCCGTTGCCGTGCGCACGAAGAACATCCAGGAATGGGGCGTGCTCGACGATTGGCAGAAGTCGATCAAGACCGATATCACATTCAAGCATCTGGCTAAGCAGTGGGCGCCGACAAGCCGCAATTACTCGCGCGACATTGCCGGCATCGCCGATGCGTTCACCGACGGCGCCTGCAAAGATGCCGATCCGCAACCCGAACTCGTGACAGCAGCGCGCCAGAGCGGTGCGGGCAAGGTCAGCCTCGCCAAAGTCGAGACGACGAGCGTCGCACCGGCCGGCAAGGGCGCCGAAATCGCCAAGCAGGCCATTGCTGATGCCCGCGCATCAGGAGACGTGCCCGTTCGTACCGGCCTGGGTGCCGGCGATCTTGCCAAAGCGGCTGTGGTCACGGCACCCGTGGCGCCTGCCGGCCCGTCGCCGAACATCAAGATCCTGAACGCGACGCAGGACGACGCAGTCATTTCGAACGGTCTGCCTCCGGAAAGCGATACCGCCAAGATCAATACAGCCTCGTTCACCAGTCAGGCGGCCGCCGTGACTGTGAACAAGGGCAAAGTACCGGCCGCCAAGACCGCCAACTGCAAAGTGTGGACGGCGAGCTACGGTGGCGCGAAAGCGATCATCATCAAGGCGGCTGTTGCGGGCGCTACGAACTACACCGTGCTCGACGTCAACGAGGGTGCGGAAAAGAAGGAAGCCGAAGCCTACATCAGCGCGTACGCCAAAGGCGGCGAGACGGTCGGTGAATTCGGCTCTTCGACTCAGGCGCTCGATAAGGCCTTCGAGCTTTGTCCGGAAGGTTGATACGGCGTTTAAGCTCGCGGCGGCACTTAATGATCGGTCGATGCGGGAGAGGAGCATAGCCAGATGATGGGCCGTTCTCTCCGTGTCCAGCGCGTGCACCGCGCGCTCGTTGTTGCCGTGGCAGCGGCGATGACGGCATCGCCGATTGCAGCGCAAACAGCCAAGCTGCCGGACATCCGCATATCAGTGCAAAACCCGGTGCCGCGCTGCGTGTCGCCGGACCGTCTGATGGCTTTTCTCATGACCCGCAACCCGCGGCCTGATCCCAGGTATCGCGACATCGCTCGATGGTACAAACATTGGGGCGAGGCGTGGCGGGTTCGTTGGGACTACGCCTTCTTCCAGATGGCCATCGAGACGAACTTTCTGACCTATCGTCAGCCGAACGGTAAAATGGGTGACGTCGATCCCGATCAGCACAACTTCGCCGGCATCGGCACGACCGGCGGGGGCGTACCCGGCGATAGCTTCCCTGACGTGAAGACCGGGGTGCTGGCACAGATCCAGCACCTCGTTGCCTACTCCGGCGAGCGGCTCGCCAATCCAGTCGCCCCAAGGACGCAACTGAAGCAAGACGACATTGTCGAAGCCTCGGCAGCGCTCAAGCGGAATGTGCGCTTCTCGGACCTCGCACGTCGATGGGCCGTGGACCCAAAATACGGTTCTTCGATCGCGTGGGTTGCGGAACAATTTCGGCAGCAGCAATGTCCGAACCCTGACGTGCCGGCGCCGGTGCAGGCCACACAGAAACGCGAAGTGCCGGCTGCAGTGAAGTCGCGGACGGTGCAGGTGGCGGCGGGGGCACAGCCACGACCGGGTAGCGTCAGCCAGAACCAGCCGGCTGCCGCCGCTGCGGTACTGCAACCGGTTAATGGCGGGGCCTGCCTGATTCAGACCGCGACGTACGGTGGAAGTGCCACGATCCTGATCCGACAAGACACAACTGTGCGCACGGAATACACCGCGCTCACCGTTCTCGACGGTTTCGAAGACAGCATGACCGACAGCTATATTCGGGCGCGTGCTCCCGGTGGCCGTTCGATCGGCGGTTTCCCCGACCAGTTGTCGGCGCTGGCCCGGGCACGAGAGCTTTGTCCGCCGGATACCGCCGGAACGGCAACTGGCCGAGAGGCCAGCGCTAGGTAGATTTTCTTTTTAGTGGCGCCGTGCGACTCCGCTGACGCGGAGCCGGCCGCACGGCGCGGTAAAAGCGGGGAGCCGGCGGCCGCGCTGCGGAGGATGACTTGATCTCCCCGGGCGCCTGCGGCGTATGAATAGGAAACCTCCAGGGAAGGCTCATCCGATGCTGCGCTCGCTAGCTCTCAAGGCATTTTCCATGACCCTTCTCGCCACCACCGCCGCGGCCGTTGCGGCAACTGAGGCTGACCAGCAGGGCAGCGCGTACGATTTCTCTTTCAGCACCATCGACGGCAAGCCCATGTCGCTGTCGCAGTTCAGGGGCAAGGCCGTGCTCGTCGTGAACACGGCGTCATTCTGCGGGTTCACTCAGCAATACAAGGGGTTACAGGCCCTGTACGACAAATACGAGAGCAAGGGGTTGGTCGTTATCGGCGTGCCGTCGAATGACTTCGGCGGCCAGGAGCCGGGGACGGCAACACAGATCAAGGATTTCTGCGAGGGGGCCTTCGGGATTACATTCCCGCTAACGGAAAAAGTTCAGGTCACCGGCCCGGGAGCGCACCCGTTCTACAAATGGGCTGTCTCCGTGCTTGGACCAAAATCGGCGCCAGGCTGGAACTTCCATAAGTATCTCGTTGGACGGGACGGGCGCGTGGTGCATTCGTTTTATTCCGGTTTTGCACCTGACTCGACCGAAGTCGTCACCGCCGTCGAAGAAGAACTGGCCAAGGCTGAGCCGGCCACGAACTGACGGATCAAGCGGCAGGCTTTGCCGGGTACAACCGATAGCCAATCACTGCCCAAATCAATCCCGACACAAAACCGATCAGCAACATGCCGGCCTCGCCGCCAAGCGCGTGGACGCTGAGGATGCCGATCGTGGCTGCGAGCCAGTAGAGTATGAATCCGGCCAGCGCTCCAGCGAATGCGGCGATCGGAATTTTCTGCCACTGGTCGGCGTTGCGGCCGAGATAGAATGCAACGATGATTGTCACCGGATTGAGGGCGCCCATGAGGACCACGGTCTGCGGATCGAACGGGTTGATGTCGATCACGCGCCCTTGCCTCCGTTGCTTTCGGTCTGCTTGCGCAGGTTTTCTTCTTCGTATTGGATGAACCAACCGATCATCTGCCGCCACAGCGCTTCACACAGATCCGGTGAGACGCCCTTTTCGGCGGCCTGATGGCGGACTTTGTCGATGACCTGCTGAATGCGCCACGGGACGACAGCGCCCTCCGCGGATTTTAGTTTCAATTGCCAAGCCCGATCGACGTAGCCGAAGCGTTCGGCAATGAGATTGACCAGTTCGACGTCGATCCGGTCGATCTCGTCGCGGACGTGGCTCATGTCGGCGCATTCCCAAGGACGTTTTGGATCCATCGTCAGCGTCCCTTCGATGCGGCGAGCCACCACTTGTCCGGCGCGTTGAAACGCCCGGCCGCATCCTCGATGATCTTGCCGGCGCGGAACAGCGTGCCTTCATCGAAGGGTTTGCCGATGAACTGCAGGCCGAGCGGCGTGCCTTCAGACGATAGGCCCGCTGGAACCGACATGCCCGGAAGTCCTGCCATGTTGACCGTCACCGTGAAGATGTCCTCAAGATACATAGCGAGAGGATCACCCGACTTCTCACCGAAGGCAAACGCAGGTGACGGCGTTGTGGGTGTCAGCACCACGTCAACCGTGTTCCAGGCTTCATCGAAGTCGCGCTTGATGAGCGTGCGCACCTTCTGCGCCTTGAGATAATAGGCGTCATAGTAACCGGCCGAGAGCACGTACGTGCCGATCAGAACGCGGCGACGAACTTCCTTGCCAAAGCCGGCCGCGCGCGTTTCGCAATACATGTCGATGATATCTTTGCCCGGCACGCGAAGGCCGTAGCGAACACCGTCGTAGCGGGCGAGATTGGAGGAAGCCTCAGCAGGGGCAACGATGTAATACGCCGGCAAAGCATATTTGGTGTGCGGCAGGGAAATCTCGTGGATCGTCGCGCCGGCGGCCTTGAGCCATGCGATGCCCTGCTGCCAGAGCGCTTCGATCTCCTTCGACATGCCCTCGACGCGATATTCCTTGGGAACGCCGACGCGCAGTCCCTTCACGCCTTGGCGCATCTGAGCCGCGTAATCGGGAACGGGCGCGTCGACGCACGTGGAATCCTTGGGATCGTAGCCGGCCATGGCGCCGAGCATCAGGGCCGCGTCTTCGACCGTTTTCGCAATGGGGCCGGCCTGATCCAGCGACGAGGCGAAAGCGACGATGCCCCAACGCGAACAGCGGCCATAGGTCGGCTTAATCCCGACCGTGCCGGTCAGTGCGGCGGGCTGGCGAATGGACCCGCCGGTATCGGTGGCGGTGGCGCCAAGACAAAGACCGGCAGCGACGGCGGCGGACGACCCGCCAGACGATCCACCGGGCACCAGCTTGGCGTCTGTCAGCTTGCCGTCCTTGCCCTTGCGCCGCCAAGGCGACACAACAGGACCGAACGCGCTCGTCTCGTTCGATGAGCCCATCGCGAACTCGTCATTGTTGAGCTTGCCGAGCATGATTGCACCGGCGTTCCAAAGATTGGCGCCGACGGACGATTTATAGGTCGGCACGAAGTTGCCAAGGATCCGGGAGCACGCGGTCGTGCGCACGCCATTGGTGCAGAACAGATCCTTGTGCCCGAGGGATATGCCCTCAAGAGGCCGAGGTTCACCTTTGGCGAGGCGCGCGTCGGAGACTTTGGCTTGCGCGAGCGCATGATCGGGCGTCGGCAGAACGAAAGCGTTGAGCGATTCATTGCTGGCTTCAATGGCGCGCAGAAAGGCCTGCGTCAATTCCGTCGCCGTGAAGTCCTTCTTGCGCAACCCATCGCGGGCTTCAGTCAGCGTCAGCGTGGTCAGGTCCGTCAAAATGCTCTGATCCTTTTTAGCTGCCGCACTTCACGTACTCGTGCTTCTCGCCTTCAATCCAGACTGTGATGGTCTGGCCAGAAGGATCGATATCGAACGTGTTGGTTTCGGTCCATTGCTCGGCGCCTTCGATGCACCGCATCTGTGCCTCGTACGAACGGCCTTTGTCTTTTTCCGTGATGGTCTCGAAATCGCAGTTGCCTTCCCACGAGCGGAAGCCGTCGCCGGTGAAGGTCTCGGTCACCGTGTCGATATTCTTCGGACCGCCGGCAGCAATAGCTGCAACCTTATCGCACAGGCCCGGCTTGGCGAATGTGCCCTGGATAAAGTCAGCTCGCTTGCCTTCAGCCGTAGCAGAGCTTGCGGCGCTGATCGTGACAACGGCGACGAGAATGTTTCGCGTGCGCGTCATGCTTCACCTCCCTGGCGGCGAGCCAATGCCTCGCGATTGATGAGAAATGTGCGGCGAGAGTAGTAAAGGCTGACGAGGCCAAACACGATCGACAGCGGCGCGTTGATCTTTTCGGCGATCTCGCGCGCCTGATCCGCCAAGTTCGATGACGGAGCGGATTGGGGTCCGATCGACCGATCGGACGACTGTGGTGGCGCGGCCTTCGGCACGGCAAGGACGATGACACCGGAGGCGATCAGCAAAACGGCCAGCAGGGCAAAGATTTTGGTCATGGCGGGCCTCGAGCCGGTGATCGCTATTCGATGACTTTGGGAACGACAAAGAAGTGGTCTTCGGTCTGCGGTGCGTTCTTGGTCACTTGATCGGGGATCTCGCCATCGGTCACCTCGTCCTTGCGCTTGGGCAGGGCGATCGGGACGACGCGCGTCATGGGCTCTACGGCCGAAGTGTCAACCTCGTCGAGTTGTTCGACCCAGTTTAAAATGCCGGACAATTCGGTCTCAAGGGCCTTGGCCTCTTCGGGCGTGACCTTGATCCGCGCGAGGCGGGCAATGCGCTGGACCGTTGCTTCATCGACCTGCATGAATTTCCCCAGACAACGGCGTCACTCCGACTGACGGAGGCACCGCGGTTGCGCCTGTCTTAACGCCCTTTACGGCGGTGGCGCAACCACGGCCAGTCCGCAGTGCGGCGCCAGGTTGCAGATAATCCGAGCGCTCTCCTTGCTTATACGGTCCAGACCTCACCAACCTTCGGCACCGTCACGAGATCGGGCGCCATCTCGGCGATGAACTGGTCGGCATTGGGGGCGATCAAGCCGAAGGTGCCGTAGTGACAGGGGATGACGGTTTTGAAGTTGAAAAACTTCCGACAGGCCATCGCCGCGGTGCGTGCGCCCATGGTGAAGCGGTCACCGATCGGCACGATCCCGATATCGGGCTGGTGGATCTCATTAATGAGAGCCATGCCAGGGAAGATTTCGGTGTCTCCCATGTGCAGAATCTTATGACCTTCGCGGGCATCGAGCACGGCGCCGCAGGGATTGCCGAGATACACCCCACCCGAGGAGGAGGAGTGCTTGGCGTCAACGAAGGTCACGCCGAAATCGGGGGCGCACACGGTGCCGCCGGTATTCATGGGTTCATACTTTTCGACGCCGTGATTGGCGAGATGCACCGCCAGCTCATAGACCGCAAACAAGGTCGAACCCCGCTTTTTGCAGATCTCGGCGGTGTCGCCGATGTGATCGTCATGGCCGTGGGTTAGGATGATGTGGGTCACGCCCGCCGTCACCGCATCCCAGTCGAGGCCCGACTTTTCGAAAGTCGGATTGCCCTTCAGAAATGGATCGATCAGCACGATGCTGGCCCCGGTCTCGATGCGGAAGGCCGAATGGCCAAGCCAAGTGATTTTCATGTTGCTTCTCCAGAGTGGCGGTCCAACAGAGACTTCGATGACGGGTTTCTATAAAGAGCTGGAAGAAGCTTTCAACTGCAGGCGCATTCGTGACGGCTGAGCAACAAGACAAGACCGTTCATGGTTTGACGTTCGAGGACGTCACGGCTTTTTTTGCCGTGCTGCCGCGAGGGCAGCGCCTGATCGGGATCGATGCCGGGACGAAGACGATGGGACTAGCCCTCTCGGACGTCAATCGCGGGATCGCCTCACCGCTTGAGACGATCAAAAAGGTGAAGTTCAAAGAGGATGCGGCGCGGCTTCTCGATCTGTGCGCCGAACACCGGATCGTGGGCCTGGTTCTCGGGCTGCCGATCAATCTCGATGGCAGCGAAGGTCCGCGCGCGCAATCGACGCGAGCGCTGGCGCGCAATCTCAACAAGCTGTCGGTGCTGCCGATCCTTTTGTGGGACGAGCGGCTGACGACAGCGGAAGCGGAGCGCATGCTGATTGCAGCCGATCAGACCCGCAAGCGCCGGGCGGAAGTCATCGACAAGCTGGCGGCGACGATCATTCTGCAGAATGTGCTCGACCGCATGCGCGGAACTTGAGCCCGTCGATCAGGCCGCGACCATCGGAAAGACGACTCCGACAGCCCAGGCGATGGCGATCGCATTGGCTAACCCGGCGACCCAGGGATGGCCGGTGCGGCGGTAAACCCAGGCGCTCATCAGACCGAAAAACCAAAAGAACAACACGATCACGGGCACGATGATGATGAGGAAGAACAAGCGCTCGAAATCCAGGGCGACGGCGATGGCGAGCGATACGATGAAGGCCAGCTTGGAGGCAAGGTAGGCGCCGCGGGCGCTGCCTTCGCCGCGGGTCAGCCATTCGTCGGCAAGGAAGTAGACGACCGTACCGGCAGCCATGGCGACGATCAGTGGAATGCGTGCAGCCGTTGGAATGAAATTTGTGAATTCAGCATTGATTGGCCAGACCACCCCCAAGCCATACAGCGCAAGAAGGGCGGCGGTCGCCAAGCCGAGCTTGCCGGCAGCCCGCGAGATGTCTTGGCGCGAGGGGCCGCGTTCACCCATCCACAAGAGGCAAGCGACCGTGACGAGACCGTACATGCCGAAATGGCAGGCCAAGTAGTCGCCGACGAGAACCGGGAGGAAATGCGTCGGCAGAACACGAAGGATGAGCGGCGTGACGACAGCCGGGACGATGAGTGGCAGCCAGAGCTTGCGCCATGGCAGGCCCGCGCCGGCAGGAGGCACGGCGATCATCGGGAAAAGAGACGTGAGGGGCTTGGCCAGCAGGGCAATGCCGGCAAACAACAGCGCGATCCAACGGCCGCGTTCGGCGATCTCGATCGGGCCGGTGCGTGAGACGCCGAATGCCTGGTCGAGCCATAGCTGGGCCTCGGACAGACTTTCCGGTCGGTAGAGTACGCCGACGTGTTCCGCGTAACTGCTGAACGTCGCCCGCCGCGCAGTTCCTTTAGAAAAATCGCCGTATGTAACGCCGGGGCTCGCCACTTCCGGAGCCGCAACAAGACCAGTGACGCGCAGCGCCTCGGTTTTCAAGAAGCCTTCCCAGTCGCCGACAATCACAAGCAGGTTCTTTGGCGTTTCCCGCGTGACAGCGGGTGAAAACATCGAAACGGCGACGGTCGCGGCCACGTCGGGATGCAACGCTGCTGCCCGCACGATGATGTCGGATGCCATCGAATGGCCCAGCAATGCAACGCGGCCGTCACCGAGCGTGCGGGCGTAGGCCAGCACGGCTTCGGTTTCGCCGAGAAGAGTGCGGGTCGCGCCGTCTTCGCGGGTGATGTCGCCAGTCATCGGAAGCGGGTTGCGACCGTGGCCGGCGAAGTCAAAAGTCACGGCGATCAGGCCGTTGCGCGCCAATGTGTAAGCAAACGAAACCATGAGTGGTTCGGAACCGGCGAAGCCGTGAGCGATAACCACGACCGGAGCTTTTTGGACGCCCGGCTCGCGATAGACCGTGGCAGGGATATGGCCAATCGATATCTGCTGCTGGGTGACGTCGGCTCGCGCAGCGCGCAATTGGTAGATCGACACCGCCACGGCAAATGCGCCGACGAGGGCGAGTAAAAGCGTCAAAAGTCGAAATGGCATGATCAGCCTCAGGTCTCGCGGCCTGGCCGGGGCAATTCCTCGGCCGTGGGTTTGAGGCCGTAGGGTTCGACCAAGGCCCAGACGTGCGCCGGCACCATGTGGCGCACACGACGCGGCATCGCGCGGCGTAAGTGCACCACCGTTTCGCAGGCCTTCATTTCCAGCCGTGAACGAGCGAATTCGAGACCACGCGGGCCGATCCTGGGCATCAGCCAGCCGACGATCGGGCGCAGCCAATCCGGCATTGAACGCAACGGCAGGCCGCCGGCCGCGCGTTCGGTGTTGGCGAGAAACCCCGCGACCGCGCTCTTGCGTTTGCCGGCGCTGCCGGGTTCGCTAAGATGAACTTCATCGCCCAAAAGACCGAGCAGTTCCTCGCCACGCTCGTTGCGCACGACCAGCCACTGCTGACCCTCCCCGCCCATGTAGCCGACAGTGATGTCAGCGAGGACGTTGGTGTAGTCGACGCACGTGCGGCAAGTCAGCGGGAAAAAATCCGGCGGCAGTTTTGAGATCGGCAACTTCAGAAACGGAATCTCTTTCTTTGTGCCATTCGTGAAGCGTAACTCGACGTAATAATCCGCCCGAAATTCAAGATAAGTGATGGTGCTGGGGTCGTCGGCCAACAAATTCAGGAAGGTGTGGAAGTTTTCGGTTGTGGTGTTGTCGGAACAGGGCGTGCCGATCACGTACAGCCGGTCCAATCCAAGGTCCGCTTCGATTGCGCGCAGCGCATAGACCTGGCATGGGATGCCGATGACGGCGATGCGTTTGAAGCCGCGGTCACGGACGGGCTCCAGCAGGGCCAGTAGAGGCGCATAGCCCATGCGCATACCGCGCGCGTGCACCATGCCCTCGGCACGCGTGATAACAACAGGCATGGGCTTCCAGTTGTCGGCTGGATCCGGCGCCATGGTGAGCACGGCTTCGACGGCGCCGGTCTCGAGCAAACGTTCGGCAAGGCGCGTCGTGATGCCGGTCCATTGCGCTCCGGACCTGGGCGCCTTCAGCGCAGCGCGGACCATCTGCCGGAAGGGGCCGAAGAAGAGTTCGTCGGGTCGCGCCGGATCGCGAGGGCGGCCGTGGACGCGGGCTTCTGAGGCGGCATAATCCGGCTTGATGAACTGGCAAGCGCGGCCGCAGCGCTTAGCCTCGGCAGTGCGCGACAGGCCGCAGTCGGTACACATGTCGCGGGGTGCTGCGGGAGCAAGCGACGGAGCCCAGACAGCGCCCGTATGAGTTAGTGGTCCCTCGTCGTGGTCCATCGGCCGTGCGCATCCTTCTACTGCAGCACGATCTTAGGCGGCGAACATCGATCTGGATACAGCCGCGACAGCAAGACGCCCGACGGCAGACCACCGACGGGCGCTATTAATCGAACAACGGTGCGAGCCGGGCTCAGTACCGCTGGAAGTAAAGGGGGCGCGGGGGCGCGGCCGAATAGTATTTCTTGGCGGGCTTAGGCTTGCCGAGGCCCGACTTGGACCACGGTGCAGGCGGCGGCGGCGGGCCCCAAAAGAAGAAACCGGTGGGGGCCGCGACGGGCTTTGGCCTCGGCGTATAGATGGCCGCAAAACCCTTACGTAATTCTTCGTTTTCTTTCTTCAAAACGAGGGCCGGGTCCCGCGCGGCGATGAGTTTGACCGACTTGCCCGCCAGAGCCTCGCTGTAACGTTTATCGTGACCGTACACGTCCTTGAATTGCATGACGGTGCCATCCGAATTGACCCACGTGGTCAGGTACGTGTTGTGCACCGGCAAGTGCGCCTGGAGGTCGATACGGGTGGTGGTCTTGATCTTAAGCTGGCGCGCGACGTCCTCGCTCGACCAGCCTGCGACTTGGCCAAGAATGACTTCGGCGAAGCGATCGGGGTTGCGCACCCGGATGCAGCCGTGGCTAAAGGTGCGTTCTGAGCTCTTCGAAAAGGTATTTGTCGTTGGTATCGTGCATGTAAACGTCGTGATGGTTCGGAAACATGAACTTCAAACGTCCCAGCGGATTGCCGGGACCGGACCCCTGGATGATCGGCACGTTGCGGATATCAACCTTCGACCAATTAATGCGAGCCGGATTGACGACGCGATTGCCGTCGCGGATCTGCATGCCGCGGCGAGCCAGGACGCCATAATCACCGCCGCGCATGTGCGGCAAGATCTGGCGCAGCTTGATCGATTCCGGAACGCCCCACTCGGGCTGGAAAATGACGTGGTTCATCTCGTCAGAGAACACCGGCGTCTGGGTGTTCGGCTTGCCGATCACGATGCGATCCTGGTGAATGACTACGCCGGCTTTCACAACGCGGGTTTGGAATTCGGGCAGATTGTTCCAAACGTACAGGCTGCCCATGTCGTCGGGCATCGTGCGCCAGCGTTCCAGGTTGACGAGAAACTTGTCGATCTGATCGCGGCTGGTGCGGCGCGAGGGCGGTGTGGCGCGGTTGAGCGCGTCGCGAACACCGTCATCGACATAGCGTTTCAATTCTAAGCCCGAACTCATCGAGGGTGGCGCGGATGGCGCGCATGACGCGACGGTCGAGAAGATCGGCGTCCTCAGTCACCTCCAGGCCGAGGCGCTGGCGAATGAGGATGACGTCGGGATGGCGCATACCAACGTCAATGCGAGAGCCGGCAACAAGAACCGGTAACGGTTTGGCGGCAACATCGCCCCGCGCTTCCAAGTAGGCCTGACGCAGGAGTTCGAACTGTGGATGCTTGGGATGAAAGCTGCGCAGACCTTCGACCGGATCGCCGCCTGCTGCTGCGATCGCGCGGAATACGTCGCCGGCATAGATCGTCGTTGGAGACGCATCGAGCCATCGCGAGAGCTGCGTGGCGTCGACGCGACCGCCGCGGGCATGCCAGGCATAGCGCACTGCGGAGATCGACAGATCGACCTCTGCTGCGGCGCGCGCGGCAACGGAGGCTGCTGGAATTGGCAGAACGGGAAGTCTGAACTGTGTCGGGTCGAGGCCATACACGTCGGCTTGCGCCAACTCGTCATAAAGAGCGCGGCCTGCGTCAGTCAGGCCTCCGGAGCTGGTCCACAGCGGTTCGGCGTCGAACTCCCGATAATGTCCAGAGATCTGGGACAGAAATGCTTTTTCGACGGGATCACGAGCCGCTTCGACACGGAGATCGACATCGGCCACGATCGCGGCCAACGAGGCGAGGCGGTCGGACGTGGTCTCGCCTTCGGTTGCCATTTCGATCGTCGCCGTCTGGACCGGTGCGGCACTCAGGGAGAGCGACCAGCCGAAAGCGGCGGTCGCCAATGCCACGGCACTCACCACACAGCGCATTTTACACTCCCTCAAACCCAAAAAACGCGACGGCATCAAATCAAACATCGTCCGATCATGTTGGCCGATTGCAAATCGATGACGACGTTGCAAGTCGTACACGTCACGAATCGATCTGCCGGCCGATCGAACACCTGGAATGACCGGGTTTCCTTGAAAGAAGATAAACGATGCCGGAAAAAGGCGGCAGCCTCATTCCTTAACTTATTGTTTTTCTAGAACGCATTAAAGGCTCGGTAAGATCCTTAATCGGCCCATCGGATGTCAGATCTTTGGCACCAGACCCGTGATGCGCCACCCTGTTCCGGAAAACGACATGGTCGCCGTCAGGTCAGGCTCGGTGGCTTTTGGATCGCGGGCAAGGCCGAGCGACACGGCGAGTGGTCCAACGAAACCGATCGACTTGACGTTGGCAAGTCCCAGGCGGCGATTTTCAGGCACGACAGGAGCCGCCGCGGCTACACCTGCGACAGGCGTTAAGGGGACATCGGCCGGCTTTGGTTTGGTGCCGAGGAAATCGCGCACGAAGCCGCCAATCTGGCCGGCAAGATCGGGCTCGCCCGTCTTTATGGTCTTAATGAAGTCACGCAGGCTTTTGCCCTCGGCGTGCAGCCGAATGAGAGCCTCTGGGGTCAACAAGCGGTCGAGCGCTGCGTCGACCAATTCTGGCAGAGTAGCCTGGCTGAGCTTATCGATGATCTGGTCGCTGCCTGGAGTACCCTTTGTTACGTCCTTGAGGTTTGCCGCAATGGCAGCTGTGACGGCAGGGCGCAATGACAGGCGCACGGCTGGAAAATCAATGCCTCGCTCCACCCCGGCGACGTCAGCGCTCTCCAACGCGGTCTTTACGTGATAAGCCGACCAAGCTGGCCAAGCGACATAGAAAAAACCCGCCAGAACAATGGCCAGACCGGTCAGCAACCGCATGGGTGTCTCTCCTTGTTTCGCCCGTGCAGCGTCGGGTTTGATGGGAAGCTTCTAGAGCACAATCTTGATAGCGTCTCATCAGACAACGGAAAACTGTCGCGTATGCTTTTTGACATCGGCGGAATTCACGGGACAACACCGCCCACAACGCCGGACGGCGGGAAGGAATCATTTAAGACGGCGGGATCAGACTTGTTTGACCCAAAAGATCGCATGCCCCCGGCGCCCAAGTTGAAAACCGTACCTGAGGCTCCCACACTCGACGCCGCCCTCGGCGTACTTGAGAGAGTGTTCGGCTATCACAGCTTCCGCCTGCACCAGTCGGCCATCATCGAGACGGTTCTGGCCGGGCGGGATGCGCTTGTGCTCATGCCGACGGGCGGCGGCAAGTCCCTGTGCTACCAGATCCCAGCTATCGTGAGGGCCGGCACCGGCATTGTGGTGTCACCCCTCATCGCTCTCATGCAGGATCAAGTCGACGCGCTGAAGGAAGCCGGCGTCGCGGCCGCGTTTTTGAATTCTAGCCTTTCGTTTCCCGAACAGCAGGCGGTCGAGCGCCAGTTCGTCGCCGGCGCACTCGATCTTTTATACGTGGCGCCGGAACGGCTGTTGCAGGACCGGATGATGCAGCTCATCGGGCAGACAACCGTCTCGGTTTTTGCGATCGACGAAGCGCATTGCGTATCTCAATGGGGTCACGACTTTAGGCCGGAGTACCGGCAGCTTCGGATGCTGGCGGTACGATTCCCCAACGTGCCGCGCTTGGCGTTGACGGCGACCGCCGACGAGCGCACGCGGGAAGAGATC
Source organism: uncultured Alphaproteobacteria bacterium (assembly GCA_963742405.1). GTDB lineage: Bacteria > Pseudomonadota > Alphaproteobacteria > Rhizobiales > Hyphomicrobiaceae > JAGVSR01. The sequence continues at coordinate 57,875 of CAVUMB010000006.1, read as the reverse complement.
GTTGCTGAGCTTAGCCTGGAAAATGCGGAGCGGTTCGTTGCCAGCTTTGACCGGCCGAACATTCGCTACACCATCGCCGAGATGGGTTCGGTCGGCGCACGGGATCGACTGTGGCAATTCATCGAGAGCGAGCATGCCGAGGACGCCGGCATCGTCTATTGTCTGTCGCGCAAGCAGGTTGAAGAGACGGCAGCCTGGCTGACCTCAAAGGGCCGGCGAGCACTCGCCTATCATGCCGGTCTGGATCCGCAAATCCGGCGCAGGGCGCAGGAGCGTTTTCTCAACGAGGACGGGCTTATCATCGTCGCGACGATTGCGTTCGGCATGGGTATCGACAAACCCGACGTCCGCTTTGTGGCGCACCTGAGCCTGCCAAAATCGATCGAGGCCTATTATCAGGAAACCGGACGCGCGGGACGCGACGGCGAACCTGCGAATGCGTGGCTCGCCTATTCGCTGCAAGACGTGATCCAGCAACGGCAATGGATTGCGCAGTCGGACGGATCGGATGCGTTCAAGCAGGTTCAACGACAGAAACTCGAGGCGCTCATCGGGCTCGGCGAAATGGCCTCATGCCGCCGTCAGGCCCTGCTTGCCTATTTCGGAGAACGGGGCAGTCCGGCTTGCGGCAATTGTGATAACTGCCTGACACCACCGGCGACAACGGATGGTAGCTTGCTGGCGCAAAAGGCCCTTTCGACGGTCTACCGCACGGGACAGCGCTTCGGTGTTGGATATCTTGTCGACATCCTCCTCGGCAAAGCCGACGAACGCTGCATTCGCGCGTCCCATGACAAGCTGGCGGTGTTTGGACTGGGGCGCGACACGCAAGCCGCGGTTTGGCGGGGTCTCTACCGACAACTCGTGGCGCACGGCTACCTGACCGGAGACGACGAGGGCCATGGGACGCTGCAGCTGACGGACCGTGCGCGGCCGCTGTTGCGCGGAGACGAACCTTTCCGGATGCGGCTTGCACCCGCCGTCGAGCGGACGGGCAAGGCCAAGGGCAAGCGCGACAAGACATCGCCGGCGGTAGCGGCTGTCGCGACCGAAGATCAGGCGGCGTTCACGGCACTCAAGGCGTTGCGCGCAAGACTTGCCGCCGAGGCCAAGCTACCGCCGTATGTCATCTGCCACGATCGCACACTCGTTGAACTAGCCCAGAAGCGGCCGTCGACAATCGATGCGCTCGCCGACATCACGGGGCTCGGCGCAAGCAAGATCAAGCGATACGGGCAGGCTATGCTCGACACTTTGGCGGCCTTCGCCGCGCATCCTTTGCTAAAAAACAGACTGTCGCCGACCGTCAACGAGACGCTGGCTTTGCATCTGCAGGGACTCGACCCGGATGCAATCGCGGAACGTCGCGGCCTGGGGAGCGGAACGATTTACGGGCATTTCGCGGAAGTAATCGAAGCGGGACTGGTGGAGGCCCGGGTGGTTTTGAAGGATCTCGAAGACTGTGAACTGGACGAGATCCACGCCCAGTTCGAACGGCTTGGCACCCTTGAAAGCGGCAAGCTTGGGCCGGTTCACGCCGCACTCGATGGACGCTTTGACTATGGTGTTCTCAAATGTGTTCTGGCCGAGTTGGCATAGCTGCTGATCCAGTCCGGCGGCGGACATAACCGTCGGCGGCGGCCAACGCCAAACCGAGCAATAGCCCCGCGTGGAAAACCGCGCTTGCAGCCGGCAGAGCCGCCAAGTTCCAGATCAGTCCTGGTGAAATCCCCATCAGCCCGACCGCCACGATGTAGGCGGCGGCCAACCGGGGTGTGATGTCGTCGCCGAACCGCCAAGCGACGAGAGCGAGGCTGGCCACCACAATCGCGGCTTTCATAACCGCCATGAAACGGATCAGCATGACGTACTCGGTGTCGACAGGAGTGTCTGGCGCCGAGGTTACGCCAGCGGCAATTCCTCCGAGAACGGCTAGACTGACAACACAAATCAACAGCGCACGTCGGATAGGAACTGCGGTGCCGTATCGGTCAGCCAGAACGCCTGTTGGTGACGTTTCGATGGGAAGGATGGGGCTGTCAGGTTGCATGACCTATCGACGCCCGGCGTGGGGGTGTTGTCAAGCGCAGTCCGGCGGCGGGCGATGGTCAGGTGTACGACCCGCGGTGTGTCCTCCGCGCCTCTTGCCTAAGAAGAATTAACCGCCACATGCTAGACCGGACAGCGCGAGCGCATTACCGTCGTTGCATCAATACTTTCTGGAGGCTTCCCGTGGCCGGTTTTCTGCTCAAGACACTGTTAGTGGCTGTTCTGGTGGCCGGCGTTGCCGCAGGCGCAATGGTGGGCCCGGCGGAGGCTCAGACCACCCAGAAGAAAGCGAAACCGCTGTCCGGCAAAAGCTACTACGGCCGCCGGGGCGGCTACACCGTGAAGAAGGCGGATATCATCGGCGACACACGTCGCCAGGATCCCAGCTTGAACGCGCGGACCTCTGGAGCCCCTCTCATGAATGATTTCTTCTTTGAGCAACCGACATCGCCAATTGGCGGCAACACATCATACATGCATTAAGCTGACGACCCGCCTAGTGCCTTGGGTCCGTCGACGGTGCTGCTGATACTCTTTGGCAGCGCGCGCCGCCATGAGTCCGGTGTCAGACCCGACCATTGCCGGAACGCCCGGACAAAGACGCCCGGCTCGGAGTAACCCATTGCGGACGCGACCGAGGCGATCGGCAAATCCGTGTTTTTCAGTAGCTGGCGGGCGACGTCAAAGCGAGCCTCGTTGACGAGTGTCCGCAACGTCGTCCCGTGATCCTTCAAGCGGCGATTGATCGTCCTCGGATGCATGTTCATGGCCTCACTCAAAAGGCGCATGTGAGAGCGCTCGGCTAGGAGAACGGGGAGTAGAATTCGACGCACCTGATCGACAAAATCGGGTTCAACGCCGTTCCAATAGCCGTGCACCGCCGTCAAAGCCTGCCGGTAAAGCACTGGATCGGCCCCGATCACGGGCGCTGCGATCGTGGCGGCTGGAAAGATCATTGCGAAGTGATGAGCGTCGTAGGTCACCGTGGCCGGCCTGAGAAGCAAGTGCACGGCATCAGCGGGCACAAAGCTGGCGCCGCAGCCCAATAAAACTTCGGACGGTTTCAAACCGGATAGTTCGCGCACGAGGCTGATGCCGGCCCCGACGGAGGCGAGCTGGAATTGAAGCGTCGGCAGCGAGGGGATCATGCAGCGATAGCCGATCAACAAGCGCTCCTTACGCTGCTCGAGGTAGGGATCCTGCTCGATCATGTAGGGCGCTCCGCCGCGAACGAAACGGTGGTGGTTGTCGATGAAGTTCACCACCGCCCGGCCAAGCGTGGGGGCATTGCGCACCATGTCGCCGATCAGCCCCAGTTGCGCCGTCTTGGCTCGCAATCCGAGGACCAGCCCGAAGTGGCCGAGGCCGGTGATGCGGGCGCAGTCATCGATCAGACGTACGGCGCATGCGAACGGCAATGGCCGGTCTTCGTCGCTGAAATCATCGAGACTGAAGGCGCGGGCGGCCAGCACAGATGCAGGGTCGAAGCCCAACTCGCGCAACAGAGGAGGCAACTCCACAAAGATGCCGCATCGTTGGACACCCAGACGATCTGCGGAAAATTCGAGCATGGCGACGCCTTCTCACGCGGTCGTGTTTTCCGTTGAGGTGAAACATAGCAAACTGTCGCGAAATGCCAATGCAAGGCCGATCCGGAGGCCCCATATCGCAGCTTAGGGAACGAACAATCGCGGCAGCGCGTAGGTTTCCCCTGACCTCAAGCGTAATCTGGAACCAACGGCGCCGCGCAGCCGCAGCGCTCAAGTGCCGTTTGAAATGAGAAGATGATGAAGAATTCTCTAGCAGAGCATAAAGGACGGTCGGAACACCATCCGGATATCGAAGGTGGGTCTGCACTTGATTTTGCATCGCACAGCGCGACGCACCTCCTGCATCGGGCTGGGCAGCATGCCGAGGAATTGTTTACACGCGCATCAGGTACTCTCGGCATTACGGCGCGGCAATTCATCGTACTGGCGGCGATCGACGGCATGGATCAGCCGAGCCAGACGACCTTGTGCGTGGTCTCGGGAATCGACCGATCGACGCTCGCCGATATTGTTCGGCGGCTGGAAATGCGCGGTCTCATCCATCGCGAGCGGACGAAAGCCGATGCGCGCATGTATGCTGTCCAGGTGACTGAAGAAGGTCGCAACATTTTGATGCGGGCGTCACCGATCGCCCGCGACGTGGAAGAAGAATTGTTGACGGGCTTCAGCAATAGCGATCGCGAAGCCTTCAAGGCTCTGCTCCGGCGGATCGTCGCGCCTGGCGCCGCTGAAGCGGCCTAACTCGGCTAGACGCTCAGCAACAGATGCTCACGCTCCCAGGGGCTGATGACCCGCATAAATTCTTCGAATTCGGACCGCTTCATCTGCAAATACACGTGGCTGAAGCGGTCCCCGAGAATTTTGTGCAGTTCCTTGCTGTCTTCGAATTCGAGCAGCGCTTCCAATAATCCGCGCGGCAGCTGATGGTCATTGCGGTAGGCGTTACCGGAAATGGCGGGACGAGGTGTGAGCTTCTGCTTCATGCCGATGTAACCGCAGGCGAGGCTGGCAGCAATCGCCAGGTAGGGATTGCTATCGGAGCCGGGTAGGCGGTTCTCCACACGCCGCGCGGCCGGTCCGGAGACCGGAATGCGCAGGCCCGCAGATCGATTGTCGAGACCCCATTCGACATTGATTGGGGCCGCCCCGCCGGGCACAAGGCGGCGATACGAGTTCACATACGGTGCGAACAGACACATAGCGGAAGGCAGAAAGCTCTGCTGTCCGGCGAGGAAATGATAGAACAGCGGGCTCGGCGCGCCGTTTTCGTCGGTAAAAATGTTCTTGCCGGTTTTGCTGTCGACAATGCTCTGATGAATGTGCATTGCGCTGCCGGGCTCGTTTTCGAGCGGCTTAGCCATGAAGGTTGCGTAGCATCCATGCTTGAACGCCGCTTCGCGGATCGTGCGCTTGAATAAGAAAACCTGATCGGCGAGATGCACCGGATCGCCGTGGATCAGGTTGATCTCAAGCTGCGCGGCGCCACCTTCCTGAATGATCGTATCAATCTGCAGATACTGAAGTTCGGCGAACTCATAGATGTCGTCGACGATCTTGTCATATTCATCGACGGCACCGAGGCTATAGGCCTGACGGCCGGAACCCTTGCGGCCCGAACGCCCTGTCGGTGGTTCGAGCGGATAATCAGGGTCAGGATTGGTCTTTGTCAGATAGAATTCGAGCTCAGGTGCGACAACCGCCAACCAGCCCTCTTTCTGGTACAGTTCGACCACCCGGCGCAGGACCGCGCGTGGCGCGATTTCGACCGGATCGCCGTTCTGCCAAGTCGCATCGTGGATCACCTGCGCGGTGGGACTTGATGCCCAAGGTGCCGGGCGGATGGTCGTCAAATCAGGGACCATCATCAGATCGCTCTCGGCGTACAGCGCTTGGCCATCCTCCTCGAAGCCGACGTAGTCACCGGTGATCGTTTGATGGAAAATCGAAATCGGAAGGTGGACCGGTTCGAGCTTGACGAATTTTTCAACAGGCATGGTTTTGCCGCGCGCCACTCCCGCAATGTCGGGGACTGCGCAATCGACTTCCTCAATACGGTGCGCCCGGACCCAAGCCTTCACGTGTTCGGCCGTCGTCCCGACGCCCAAAATCTCGCTCTCGCCAGACCCGGTACGCTGCTCGACTGTCATGATGGCACCTGATGAACCGCTGTGATTGGTTGAATTGGCGAACTGCCCGCAAACGGGCCGGACTGGCTGGCATTTGAACCTTCGCCGTCGGCCACAAGCTAAACAATTGTAATATTTTAACAATTACTGATTTTAGCCATCGCAAGCGACGGTCGGGGCGACGAATGTGATCACATGTTGAAGCGGAACTCAAGCCAGGGCCAGATGGAGACTTTACGATCCCGTGGCCAAATCTCAGGACGGGCGGGATAAAACCGCGTCCCCAATAAATCCCATCCCCTGACCAATGTCGGCATCGATCGCAGACCGCAGGCCGGCTAGGTCGTGCTTGGCCATCGCCGCCAATGCGAACTCATGGTGGTCTTCGATCGTTGACGTCCCAATACGGCCGTACGCCATGCGCATGAACGGGCCGAATTGCAGCCAGATGCTCTCGACAAGCGCGACCAGGGTCCAGGATTCCGACTTGCGGTAGATGGCAAAGTGGAACCGGTAGTTGGCGCGCATGTAGCCCTCGGTATCGCCGGCGCGCATGGCGGCGTCGATCGATTGGTCGATCGCTTGAAGCTCGGCGATATCAGCTTTTTTGAGCTTTACAAGCGCTCGGACCGCCAATTCGGGTTCAAGCGCACGGCGCGCGAACAGGATCTGCTCGAACGCCTCGCGGGTCATGGGGGGAACCATGACGCGGCGATTGTCCTGAAGCAGAAGAGCGCGTTCGGCGATCAGCCGACGCACAGCCTCACGCACCGGCATGGAGCTGACACCCAATTCGTCGGCCAGACCGCGCAAAGTGACTGCCGACCCGGGTTTGATGCCACCAAACAGGATCTGCTCGCGCACGCGCCGATAGACTTCCTCGTGGGTCGTAACCCCGACAAAGCCCTGAATTGTCTGAGCGTCGTCGTCCGGCCGGCCCGCTTTTACACCACCGGCGGTTGCATCCGCAAATCGCTTCATGCGACGGGTTACTCCTTACGCCAGCGGAGGCTGCCGCCGACGACTTCGACACTTTCGTGAAACGATAGACTTGTAGCTCTGGAATTTTGTGATCACAATGGGGCCTCGGTGCAAGTGGAGCGCGGGTGCATGCGCGGGGTCGGCACTCCGCCGTCCCTAATGCTCTCCAGACAGGAGTTCGTGGATGTTGAATGCTGGAATGAAACGCTTTGCGTTGGCTGCAGGCGCAGTGGCCGGAGCACTGGCGGTGGCCTCAGGTGCCTTTGCGAAGGACCGCGAAGTCAAGGTCTTCAATTGGTCTGACTATATCGATGAATCCATTCTTACCGACTTCACCAAAGAGACCGGCATCAAGGTGATCTACGACGTGTTCGACAGCAACGAAGTCCTGGAGACCAAGTTGCTGGCGGGCAAGACAGGTTACGATATCGTGGTGCCCACCGGCTCATTCCTGTCACGCCAAATTCAAGCTGGAGTTTTCCAAAAGCTCGATAAGTCGAAAATTCCCAACATCTCGAATTTGTGGCCAGTCGTGACGGACCGTGTGGCAGTGTACGATCCAGGCAATCAATACGCCCTCAACTGGATGTGGGGCACAACTGGCATCGGTTACAACGAAGCCAAAATTAAAGAGCGTATGCCAGACGCGCCGGTCAATTCACTCGACATGATCTTCAAGCCGGAGATCGCGGCGAAATTCAAGGACTGCGGAATTTTTGTACTCGATTCACCGGAAGACATTCTGCCACCGGCGCTCAACTATCTCGGGCTTGATCCAAACACGAAAAACCCGGACGATATCAAGAAAGCGGAAGAGTTAATTCTGAAAATCCGGCCGTTCATCAAAAAATTCCATTCTTCGGAATACATCAACGCGCTGGCCAATGGCGACATCTGCATGGCACTCGGCTGGTCAGGCGACATCCTGCAGGCGGCAAGCCGTGCCGAAGAAGCCAAGAGCGGCGTCGTCATCAAGTATCACGTCCCCAAAGAGGGAACTCAAATGTGGTTCGACATGATGGCTATTCCGAAGGATGCGGAAAACGTCGAAGAAGCCCACATTCTCCTGAATTACTTGAACAGGCCAGAAGTGATGGCGAAGGCGTCGAACTACATCAGCTACGCCAACGGAAACCTCGCTTCGCAGCAATTTATCAACGAGGACATCAAGTCGAACCCCGCAGTTTATCCAGACGAGGCGACGTTGAAAAAGCTGTTCGTCAAAACAGCCTGGGATGCGAAAACCCAACGTTACGTAACGCGAGCCTGGACTAAAATCCTGACCGGCAAGTAACGAAAGAAGAGAACCGCGCTGGAGCCCTGCTCCGGCGCGGTTTTCAATTCAAGTCTTTTCCGGGGCCAGCGGCTCCACACCCCACCGGATGTCAGAGGCTTTTCAATGACTGTATCGTCGGCGATGAACGGGACTGCATCGGTCACAACAAGCCAAGATCGGCGCTTGAGGACGGCAGCCCCACAATCAGGGTTCTCGCCGTGGAAGGATCCAACCAAGAAGCCCATCATCCGTTTTGAAGGCGTGACGAAAAGGTTCGGCGACTTCGTTGCAGTCAACAACATTACGCTCGACATCTACGAGCGGGAGTTCTTTGCACTGCTTGGCCCATCTGGTTGCGGGAAGACGACCCTGCTGCGCATGCTGGCCGGCTTCGAGCAGCCGACCGAGGGCCGGATCATCGTCGATGGCGTCGATATTACGAGCCTGGCGCCGTATGAGCGCTCCAACATCAACATGATGTTCCAATCGTATGCGCTGTTTCCGCATATGACTGTTGAACGCAATGTGGGCTTCGGCTTGCGTCAGGAAGGCATGCCGGACGACCAGATCAAGCTGCGCGTCGACGAGGCGATGGCCTTGGTTGAACTCGGCAAGTTCTCGCATCGCAAACCGCACCAGCTTTCCGGCGGCCAGCAGCAGCGCGTCGCGCTCGCCCGCGCCATCGCCAAGAAACCGCGCATCATGCTGCTCGATGAGCCACTTGGCGCACTGGACAAAAAATTGCGCAATCAGGCGCAATTCGAACTGATGCGCATCCAGGAGCAGACCGGGACGACGTTCGTCATCGTCACGCACGATCAGGAAGAGGCGATGACTGTGGCCTCCCGCATCGCAGTCATGAACCAAGGCACCCTGGAGCAGGTTTCGACTCCCGGCGAAATTTATGAGACCCCGCTGACGCGCTACGTGGCGCAATTCATCGGCGACGTGAACATCATGGAAGGCAAGGTCGTCAGCCTGCCGGGCGACGGCACAGTCGACATAACCCCGGCATCGGGCGACGGCCGCATCTTCAAAGCCGGCGCCTGCGAGGGATTAGTGATCGGTCAGCAGGTTTGGCTGTCAGTGCGGCCGGAAAAGTTTCGCATCAGCCTCGAACAACCCCAAAGCTCCATCAACGTCGTCAAGGGGCGGGTCGACGACGTGGGATATCTTGGTTCGATTTCGCACTATCACGTCCATACAGAGGCTGGTAACCGCGTCACGGCGTTGCGCGCCAATTCCTCCCATAGCGTCGAGCGTTCCATCTCATGGGACGACACGGTCTGGCTTGAATGGCCGGCCGAAGCCGGTGTCGTGCTGACAGCTTGAGGCGCGCCATGTTCACAACATGCTTGAAAATTTCCACACAACACGGCTCGGTGTAGCACATGCGCAAATGGATCGTCATCGCAGTGCCCTACATCTGGATGCTGCTTTTCTTCCTTATCCCGTTCCTCATTGTCTTTAAGATTTCGCTGTCGGAGTTGGAGATCTCGATCCCGCCTTACACTCCCGTGTTCGACTTAACGGCCGGCTGGGAGACGATCAAATCGCAGTTCGGCCAACTCGACTTTGAGAAGTACCATTTCATCTTCTCAGATGAACTGTACACGGCGGCCTACTGGTCGAGCATCAAGATCGCAGCCGTTTCGACATTCCTGACGCTGCTGATCGCCTATCCGCTGGCTTACGGTATGGCCCGAGCTCCGAAGGAATGGCAGCCGACGCTCATGATGTTCGTCATCCTGCCGTTCTGGACGTCATTCCTGATCCGCGTTTATGCGTGGATCGGCATTCTGAAAAACGAGGGATTACTGAATGCGCTGCTGTTAAATCTCGGCGTTATCAGCGAGCCGCTGACGATCATGAACACGACGACGGCGGTCTATATCGGCATCGTCTATTCGTATCTGCCGTTCATGGTTCTGCCGCTATACGCCAGTCTGGAGAAAATCGACGGGCGACTGCTGGAGGCCGCCGAGGATCTGGGTTCGCCGCCGTGGAAAACCTTCTGGCAGGTGACCTTCCCGCTCTCCATTCCCGGCATCGTGGCGGGCTGCTTTCTCGTCTTCATCCCGGCAGTGGGGGAATTCGTCATTCCAGACATTCTCGGGGGATCGGAGACGCTGATGATCGGCAAGACGCTGTGGAGCGAGTTCTTCAATAATCGCGACTGGCCGGTGGCATCCGCCGTCGCGGTTCTCTTATTGCTCATCCTGATCGTGCCGATCGTCGCCTTCCAGTGGGCGCAGCAGCGTTCGCGGGAGGCCGGACGATGAAAAGCCGCTTCAGCTGGTTCAACGTCACGGCGATCGTGTTCGGTTTCGCGTTCCTCTACATCCCGATCCTGATCCTTGTCATCTACTCCTTCAACGAGTTCGAAACTCGTGACCGTGTGGGGTGGGTTCTCGACAAAGTGGTACGCCGGTCTGCTCGAAAACGAGCAGTTGATGGATGCCGCGTGGACCACGCTGCGCGTGGCCTTCATTTCGGCCTCCATGGCGACGGTACTGGGAACGATGGCGGCGCTGGTGCTCGTGCGCATGGGCCGCTTTCGTGGGCGGACGCTGTTCTCAGGGATGATTTTTGCGCCGCTCGTCATGCCCGAAGTCATTACCGGCCTGTCGCTGTTGCTCCTGTTCGTGGCCATCAATTTCGATCGCGGTTTCTGGACGATCGTTCTGGCGCACGCGACGTTCACCATGTGCTTTGCCGCCGTCGTGGTGCAGGCGCGGCTGACGGACTTCGACCAGTCGGTCGAAGAAGCGGCCATGGATCTTGGGGCGTCGCCGGTTGCCACATTCTTCCAGGTCACGCTGCCGATCATCGCGCCGTCGGTTGTGTCGGCATGGCTGTTGGCCTTTACGCTGTCGCTCGACGATCTCGTGATTGCAAGCTTCACCACCGGCCCATCAGCCACGACGTTGCCGATGAAAATCTACTCGCAGGTGCGCCTCGGCGTGACGCCCGAGATCAATGCGATCTCGACCATCATGATTGCGTTCGTCACCGTCGGCGTGCTGATCGCGTCCTACATGACAAAGATGCAGAGCACGCGCGCCGAGAGGGAACGGCGCGCCGTGGATGCCGGCGCCAAGTAGAGGTCTGACGCGGGCGCCGCCGCTCACGTTGCGGCGCGTTGCCTTTGTGCCCAGAGGCAGAGGATGTCGTGGGCCACGGTTGCGGCCGCGAGCGCCGTGATCTCTGCGTGATCATAGGGTGGCGCAACCTCCACGACGTCGGCGCCAACGATATCGAGATTGGAAAGGCCACGCAGGATTTCGAGCGCTTGCCAAGACGCGAGGCCGCCGGCGACGGGAGTGCCCGTGCCTGGCGCGTAAGCTGGATCGAGCACATCGATGTCGAAGGTGAGATAGGCCTTCGCATGACCGACGCGGCGACGGATTGCGGCGATCGTTGCATCGATGCCTGCACGATGCACAGCGGGTGCGGTCATGATTTCGATGCCGTGCGCATCAGGATTGTGCGAGCGAATGCCAACATGAATGGAGCGAGCGGGATCGATGATGCCGGACCGTGCTGCGCGCAGAAACATTGTGCCGTGGTCGTTGCGCTGTCCGTCGTCAGGCCAGGTATCGGAATGGGCGTCGAATTGAATGAGCGCCAAGGGTCCGTGCTGCCTGGCGTGGGCTTCCAGCAGCGGCAGGCTGATGAAATGATCGCCGCCCAGTGCGAGCAGCTTTGCCCCGCCCGAAATGATGTCGCGCACGTCCTCCTCGATGCCAGCGGCGACGAGATGCGGTGTGTGCGGTTCGATGTAAAGATCACCCCAATCGATCGTGGGGAGTGCATCGAACGGGTTGCCACCGTAAGGAAAGCTGTCGCAGGAGCCAAGTTCGGCAGAAGCGGCGCGGATGGCACGCGGGCCGAGCCGGGCGCCGGGGCGATTGCTCGTTGCCCCGTCATAGGGCACGCCGCAGACGACCGCTTTGGCCGCCGACAGATCGCGTGAGTAGGGGCGGCGGAGAAAACTGAGTGCACCGCCATACGACATCTCGGGCCAACGCATGCGGGCGTCGCCACTGCGGAACGCCTGATCGCCGACAAGTGGCTGGGTCGGACCCGATAGAACGCGCATGAATTTTTGATCGGACATTCTTCCGCCTCCGGGTTTAATCGGTGACGGGCCTCTCAGCGCAACCTTTCTTGGCGCCGGGCTGTCCTGCCAATTTGTGATCACACATTGCATCACTATTTAGCTAATTGGTCAAGATGCGCCTTATTCAAACGAGATGGCTGCGTTGACAGCTTTCCAAAATGTGATCACAAAAGGCCTCGTTGCTTTTCGGAACCCGTTTCATGGCCGAACCCCACACCACTTCGTATTACGCAGCCACCGTCAACGACACGACCCGCTACCCGTCGCTCGAAGGCACGGTGAAAGCCGACGTGTGTGTTGTCGGCGGCGGTTTTTCCGGGATCGCGACGGCGCTGTCGCTGGCGGAAAGGGGCCGGCGGGTCGTTGTGCTCGAGGCCAACCGTGTCGGCTGGGGATCTTCGGGCCGCAACGGCGGCCAATGTATCGCCGGCATCAGCGGCGAAGAAGAAATCGTGCGGCAACTGGGTGCGGCTGGTGCCAAACTCGTGCGCGATATCCGTTATCGCGGGCACGACATCATCAAGGAGCGTATTGCCAAGTACGGCATTGATTGCGACTGGAAGGACGGCTGGATGGAAGCCGCCGCCCGGCCAAAGCACATGGACAAGATCCGCGCCTATTACGACGATCGGGTCAAAGACGGCGAGGGCGATCACCACGAACTCGTGGAGAAAGACGACTTCCGCGAAGTTCTCGATACGGGCATCTATTACGGCGGCATCATCGATCGCAAGAGCGGTCATCTGCATCCGCTCAATCTGTGCCTGGGCGAAGCGCGAGCCGCATCGTCGCTCGGTGTCGAGATCTACGAAGATACGACGGTTCTTGAAATGAAAGGCGGCGCAAAGCCGTTCGCGCGGACAGCCAGGGGCCGGGTCGAAGCGGACAGCATCGTGCTCGGCGGGGATACCTCGCATCAATTCGAGCGGGGCAGGCTGTGGGGCCTACAGTTTCCCACCGGCAGCTACATCATTGCGACCGAACCCTTGAGCGACAATCTCGCGCGATCCATCAACCCGCGCGATTTGGCCATTTGCGACAGCAACCTCGTGCTGGATTATTTCCGGATGTCGGGCGATCGACGCATGCTATTCGGCGGCCGCTGCAATTACTCAAACCGCGATCCAAGCGACATTACGGCGACGATGAAGAACCGGCTCGTTGAGATTTTCCCGCAGCTCGACGAAATGGCTGTCGACTACACGTGGTCGGGCCGCATCGGCATTGTACTCAATCGCGTCCCCGCAATCGGCCGCCTCGAGCCGAACCTTTATTACATGCAGGGGTATTGCGGACATGGCGTCAATGCCACCCACATTGCGGGCGATATCGTGGCGGATGCGATCTGTGGAACGACGGAGCGTTTGGACCTCTTTGACAGCATCCGCCACTGGCAGCTGCCGGTCGGCCGCTGGGCCGGCAACCAGATGCTCGCACTCGGCATGCTCTACTATCGCATCAAGGACAGGCTCTAGACCGTGTTCGCAAATCCGCGGTCTTTGCGCTGTGCGCGCTCTAGAGGCCAAAGGCTCGCAAAATTGACGTTTCGGCCTGGCGTGCGGCGGGCGACCAATCCGCCGTTTTGGAGGCAACGAGGTTTGCTTCCGATTTCAGAATGATGCCGTCGTCGAGGATGCGCAGTCCGTTGGCCGCGAGCGTTGCGCCCGTCGAGGTGATGTCGACGATGAGGTCGGCCGTGCCGGCAGCAGGTGCACCCTCCGTCGCGCCGAGACTTTCGATGATGCGATAGTCGACCACACCCTTCTCGGCAAAGAACCGGCGGGTCGTGTTGATGTACTTTGTCGCGACACGAAACCAACGACCATGCTCGCGGCGAAATGCGGCGGAGATTTCGTCGAGATCAGCCATGTTGCGAACGTCGATCCAGTAGTCGGGCACGGCGACGATCACGTCCGCCTGACCGAAACCGAGCGATTTGAGAAGGCGGACGCGCTGATCGGCGTCGGTGATTTGCTCGCGGATCAAATCCTCGCCGGTTACTCCCATGTGGGCGCGACCTGTCTGTAGATACCAGGCGATCTCAGGTGCTGAAATGAAGGCGACGTCGACCACGTCCAATTCAGCGATCTCGCCGCGATAGCCCCGTTCGTTGCCCGTCTTGCGCAAGGTCAGACCGGCCGACGCAAACTGTTCGATCGTCTGGTCCATCAGCCGGCCCTTGGAGGGCACGGCGAGAAGTAGCTTGTCCGTCATGCCACGGCTCCCTGCACGACGCTGAGCAGGCGCTCGGTATGAATTGCTGCGCCCACGGCCGGTACATCACTGTTGGTACCCGCCGCGCGCATCAGATCGTCATAGCGGCCGCCACCGGCCAACGGGCTGGCGGGGCCGAGTACCGGAGAGACAATCTCGAAAACGAAGCCGGTATAGTATTCCAGCTGACGCCCGAATTCGGCGCAGAATTCCACTTGGCCGATGTCGACGCCGAGCTTGGCCATGAGTTGCAGGCGGCGGTGATAGGCATCGATCGCCGAGGACATGGCCGCTCCGCGGCCCTGCAGCATATGCTTGATGCCGGCGCCGGCAGCTTCGGCCGGACCGGAAATCGCCAGATAGCGCTCGATAAGCGCCACCGTCGCCGAAGACAGCGGTGCGGATTTGGCGTCGGCGAGCCGCCACATCAGATTGATGGCGACTTCGGTGACCGTACGGGTTCCGATCGCTTCGATGCCGTTAGCGCTGAGATAGTCGACGACCGCACGTTCGGAACGCACGACATCGGTCGGGTCGATGCCCTCCCGCAGTTCAGGGGTCATTGTTTTGAAATTCTCATCCGCCGGCCGGGCCAGCCGATGTAGTTCGGCGCGGAATGCATCCGGCCGCCAGAACAGGTGCGTCAAGAGCTGCCGCCAACGGTCCGGCATTTCGATCGCCTTGGTCAGCGCGCGAAAGAGACCGAGGTCGCCGATGCGCAGCTTGAAGCCCGAGAGACCCGCTGCGCGCAGCGCTTCGATGATGGTCGCGACCGTTTGCGCGTCGGCGATCTCGCGGTCGCTGGCGCCGATATTTTCGATGCCGGACTGGCGGAACTCGCGCGGATGCGCGCTGCCCGCACCGACTGGCTGGAAGCGGAACGCGGTGCCGTTGTAGCAATAGCGCGCTTCGGCGGGCGCATCGCCGTTACGTTCGATATGCAGCCGGCACGTCGGCACGGTGAGATCGGGACGCAGGCACAGCTCCGCGCCGTCGGGATCGGTGAACACGTAGGTGCGGGCTCGCAGGCTCTCGCCGATGACGTCGAGGAAGACGCCGGCCGGCTGAATGATGGCGGGCGACACGGCTTCGTGCCCGGCCTTGATGAAGACCTGCATGATCTTCTGGGCCTGGGCTTCCAGCGCTTCGAATTTGCGTGCCGTTTCGGCGGCCATCTCAACTCGCTTTACGCCTCGTGGCGCGCGAGCATGTTGCGCACTTTGGAGACGAGTTCGTTTTCATGAATAGAGACTTGCGCGGGGCGCGCCTCTTTCCATTCCTTGTTATCCTTGATCGCGGCGGCGGCCTTGGCGCCCTCGATCAGGTCTTTCAGCGTCACCTCACCCTTGGCGCGTTCGTCGCTGCCTTGGATCACGACGAGCGGACTGCCGCGCTTGTCGGCGTATTTCATCTGCGCCTTCATGCCGGCCGAGCCGAGGTACATTTCGGCGCGGATGCCGGCTGCGCGCAATGTCTGTGTGATTTTCTGGTAAGCGGCAACTTCGCCCTTATCCATGACGAGCACGACGACAGGGCCGAGGGTTGCAGCGGATTTCTTACCGAGAGATGCCAGCGCCGCCTGCAAGCGCGAGACGCCGATGGAAAAGCCCGTCGCGGGGACTTTCTGGCCGGTGAAGCGGGCGATGAGATCGTCATAGCGTCCACCGCCGCCGACCGAGCCGAAGCGGACGATCTGGCCGTCGTCGTTTTTGACTGGGAAGGTGAGTTCGGCTTCGAAGACCGGGCCGGTGTAATATTCGAGGCCGCGAATTACCGAGCTGTCAATTCGAATACGATCACTGCCGTAGCCGGCGCGTTCCACCAATCCGGCAATGAAATCCAATTCTTCAAGGCCCAGACGGCCAGATTCTGTATCCGAAAAAATCCTCTTCAGATGAGCGACGGTTGACGAAGCCGTATTTGCGTAGCCAACGCCAAACATCGAGAGAATTTTGCCCGCTTGTTCCAGCGACAGACCGGCGCCCGGCGTGAAGTCACCGCTTTCGTCTTTACGTCCGCTCGTCAGCAATAGCGTAACGCCGTCTTGCCCAAACTTGTCAAACTTGTCGATTGCTCGCATTGCCACGAGGCGGCGAGCGGCATTCTCCTGGCCAGCAAGTCCCGCGGACTCGAGCACACCGTCGACTAACTTGCGGTTGTTGACCTTGATGACGTAGTCGCCGCGGGCGATGCCGAGTGCTTCGAGCGTGTCGGCGGCGAGCATGCACATTTCGGCGTCCGCCGCGATGCTCTCCGCGCCGACCGTATCGGCATCAAATTGTGTAAACTGACGGAAGCGGCCGGGGCCGGGTTTTTCATTGCGGTAGACGCTGCCGGTCGCGTAGCGGCGAAACGGCTTGGGCAGCTTGTCGAAGTTTTCGGCCACGTAGCGCGCGAGCGGCGCGGTCAAATCGTAGCGCAGCGACAGCCACTGCTCGGCAACCTGGGTTTCGCGCGCCTCCGGCGCGACATCCTGAAACGAGAACACGCCCTCGTTGGGACGATCCTGATCGGGCAGAAACTTGCCGAGTACGTCGGTGTATTCGATGGCCGGCGTTTCCAGCGGCTCGAAACCGTAGCGCTCGTAAACGCTACGTATCGTCGCCAGCATCGCTTGCTGCTCGCGGATTTCGGCCGCACCGATGTCGCGAAACCCCTTGGGGAGCCTCGGCACCGGCCGGACGGGCGCGGACTTGTCGTCTTCGGTTTTGGCCATGAAATCGAATGGGTTGTAGCGGCGCGACCTGCGCCTGATGTCGGGCGTTATAACGGATCGACGACGGGGCGCAAACTTCCTCGGATTATTGTGACATCGCGCGACCATCGCTGACCCACGGCGTGCTTTGCCGACAACGCTCGGGCGCAATTGCGATCCGACTTGGTTGCACAGCCCGTTAATTTGGCCGATCTCTAAATGCTGGAATCGAAATAATCCGCAGCGAGACCCAACCCATGGCCCGCGTTCTTCTCTCAATCATACTGATGGCGACCATCGGGGGAACGGCGTTCGCGCCGGCATTGGCGGCGGACGCGACGCCCGCGATGCTGTCGGGAGCGATGGCCAGTCTCCCGGGACGATGGACGGGACAAGGGCGGCTGGGTTTCAAGGACGGCAAAGCCGAGACGGTCACGTGCCGGGCAACGTATTTCGCCGCAACGGACGGGCCGGGCCTCAAACAGACGATCCGTTGTGCCTCTCCGAGTGGCAAAATTGAGTTGAAAAGCCAGCTCGTCGAAAAGGACGGCCTTCTAACCGGGGAATGGTCGGAAGAGATTTATAATCTCAAGGGGGACTTGCAAGGCAAGACGACGGAGCATGGGCTTCTCGTCAAGGTCAAGGGACCCGACCTCGATGCGAATATGGATGTCATCGTCAAAGACAACCGTCAGATCGTTGAAATACAGTTCCACAATACATCGCTGGTCGGGCTGACGCTGGTGCTGACCCGGTCGTCGGCCGGAGGAGAAAGCTGACGCGCGAAAGGGTTGCGTGCTAGAAGCGGCGACGATGTCATCATTGTCGGTCCTGAACCATGAAGAGCCCGGACGAGCAGACCAGATCCGCGAAATCCGCAGCCGCCGTTCGCAGCGAACGTCTTGCCACTCAGTTGCGCGCTAATCTGCGGAAACGAAAGGAAAAAGCCCGCGCGGCAACGACGTGCCCCGTCGATGCGGGGGCAAAAACAAAGCCGCAGGTTTGAGGACGAGTTCGTGAGCAACCCGTGGCCCCTTGGCCCTTGCTGGACGGGTGATCCAAAGCATACTCATCGGGCCAACATTCATCAATTCGCCGCCCAGCGATCGCATATGCGCGATACTCCACACACCGCGCTTATCAAGAGACATCAAACTTATGGATCGCATTAAAATCGTCGGCGGCGGCACGCTTAACGGCACAATCCCAATCTCGGGGGCCAAGAACGCCGCACTACCTTTAATGATCGCGAGCCTGCTGACGTCGGATCGCGTGACGCTGAAGAATGTGCCCAACCTCGCGGATGTGAACCTTCTGGCTCGCATTCTGCGCAACCACGGGGCCGACCTTGCGGTGGACGGCAAGCGTTCGTCGCCCAACTTGCAGGGAGAGACCTTCCATCTCACTGCGCGCGATATCGTCGACACCACCGCGCCCTACGAGATGGTCTCAAGGATGCGGGCCAGTTTCTGGGTGTTGGGGCCCATCCTGGCGCGCATGCGGCAGGCGAAAATCTCACTGCCCGGCGGGTGCGCGATTGGTACACGTCCCGTCGATCTCCATCTGACCGGCCTCAAGGCGCTTGGCGCGCAAATCGAAATCGATGGCGGTTACGTCCTGGCCAAGGCGCCAAAAGGTTTGCACGGCGCCCACATTATCTTTCCCAAGGTTTCGGTTGGAGCTACGCACAACGTTCTTCTTGCCGCCGCACTGGCCAAGGGCGAGACGGTGATCGAGAACGCGGCACGGGAGCCGGAAGTCGGTGACGTAGCGGCGCTGCTCGTCAAGATGGGCGTACTCATCGACGGTATCGGGTCTTCGACGCTGCGCATTCAAGGCCGGGACCGGCTCGATGGCGCGATTCACACGGTGCTGCCCGATCGGATCGAGACCGGGACTTTTGCGATGGTTGTCGCAGCGACCGGCGGCGACGTCGTGCTTGAAGGCACGAAATATGAACTTCTGCAGAATGCACTCGAAGTGCTGGCGGCGACGGGAACGTCGGTGAAGCCGACAGCGACTGGCATCCGCGTTACGCGCAACGGCGGCGACATCGAGCCGGTGACGGTAGAAACTCAGCCCTTCCCAGGATTTCCAACGGATCTGCAAGCGCAATTGATGGCTCTGATGACGCGCGCACACGGAACCAGCGTGATCCGCGAAACGATCTTTGAAAATCGATTCATGCACGTGCAGGAGCTGGCGCGGCTCGGCGCGGATATTCAGCTGCATGGCGATACGGCGACCATCAAGGGCGTCAAGCATCTGCGCGGGGCGCCGGTGATGGCCACCGATCTTCGCGCTTCCGTGTCCCTGGTCATCGCGGGGCTGATGGCGGAGGGTGAAACGCTGGTCAACCGCGTCTACCACCTCGACCGTGGCTTTGAACGACTGGAAGAAAAGCTGTCGCGCTGCGGGGCCAATATCGAACGGCTAGCGTCGGGCTAAGCGTTAAAGCGCCCAGGCCCGAGCGATCATTGAGCCCGCCTCGTAAGCTACGGCCGCCGTCAGTGTGGCATTGGCAATGCTGCCAGCCAGCAACCGGGACTGCGCCATGACCCGCTGCGACTGTTCGTAGCGCGCGTAGATCGGCTCATGCAAAATTAGCGACAAGATCAAAAGCATGGCCGCCGCCGACGCAGGCGCCCAAAGCGATACCCCCATCGCGCCACAGAAACAGGCTGCGCTGACTGCAAAGTAGCCGGCAACTTTACCGGATCGCTGCATGAATGTCCCCGAATCACAATCACTTAGTCTGATCGTACCATTCACGGCCACTCGTTATGAATCAAGTCGGTCCGAACGCTGCGACATGGTCGCGACAGCAAAAGATGTTGGATGACCGTTGACTCTGTGAGGTCGGATCATCAGGGTCAATATTGCGGCCGGTGCCGCGTAATTGGGGGCTTTGTTCCATGACGATTTCTCGTTCGATTTTAGCTGCCTCAGTGGCTGCCTGCAGCTTGGTGCTGGCTGCCGCGACGCCAGCACTGGCCGCTAAGGGTCAGGCCGGAACGCTGACATGCAAGGGCGGCGCGGGGGTCGGCCTGATCGTCGGATCTCAAAAGTCGTTCGACTGCGTCTTCAAGCCGGTTAAGGGGCCCTCGGAAAGCTACCAGGGAACCGTCACGAAGATCGGCGTCGATCTGGGTTTCACGACGTCCGTCACCATCGTGTGGGGAGTTTTCTCAAGCTCGAATCAGATGACGCCGCGAGCGTTGGTGGGCAATTATGTCGGAGCCAATGCGGATGCCTCGATCGGGGTTGGCGTCGGTACCAAAATCCTGGTCGGCGGATCGAAAAACACCATCAGCCTGCAGCCGCTCAGTGTGCAGGGCCAGACCGGACTTAACGTTTCAGCCGGTGTTGCGGATTTAAGCCTGCGGTAAAAAGTTGGCCGCAAAACGCAGCCCAAAGCGGTCTTGCGTTTTGCGGCGCAGCATGAGATAAGCCCGCATCCGGATCGCTCTGATTCGGCACATCGGCGCGCGACTGCGTGACGGGACATTGGATACGGGTTCGCTCACGAGCGGCCTGTTCGTCCTCCGGTCCGCGCCTCTGACCTCCCAAAAATCGGCCGCCCCGGCACGCAGGGCGCCTGATGAACCTACGATCCCCTCTGGCGATGCCATTCGGGTCAGGTCATCAAGCCCGCGCAATCGATCATGCGCAGACCGCAACCGGTCTCCTCCGGTTGCTGGCGCAATGCGCACGCGGGACAACCGAAAGAAGAACTGTGACCACATTCCAAGAACTTGGCCTCGATCCGCTGCTTTTGAAGGCGTTGGACACCGAAGGCTACACGACGCCGACGCCTATTCAGGCGCAGGCCATTCCCTCGATCCTGGCCGGCAAGGACTTGCTTGGCATCGCCCAGACGGGCACAGGCAAGACGGCGGCCTTCGCGCTGCCGATTTTGCAGCGCCTCAATACCAACCGCCAGCCGCCGATGCGCAAAGGCATTCGCTCGCTCATTCTCTCACCGACGCGCGAACTGGCCACTCAGATCGGCGAGAGTTTCCGCACGTACGGTCGCCACATGGGCTTCTCGGTCGCCGTCGTGTACGGCGGCGTCGCGCATAAGCCGCAACGTGACGCGCTCGCGCGCGGTGTCGACGTTCTCGTGGCGACCCCGGGTCGTCTGCTCGACCATATGGGCGAACGGAACGTGACGCTCGAAGGAACTGAAATTCTGGTTCTCGACGAGGCCGATCAGATGATGGATCTGGGCTTTATCCGCCCCTTGCGCCAGATCGTGGCAACGCTGTCGCACCGGCGCCAGAGCCTGTTCTTCTCGGCGACAATGCCGCATGAGATCGGGGCGCTTGCCGCCGAACTTCTTAAGGACCCGGTCAAGGTGTCGGTTTCGCCGGTCACCAAAACGGCTGATCGCGTCACGCAGGAAGTGATCTTCATCGAACAGCAAAAGAAGCGGTCGCTTCTCGTCGAACTATTCGCCAACGAGGATTTGACGCGCACGATCGTTTTCACCCGCACGAAGCGGGGCGCCGATAGAGTGACCCGACATTTGGAAGCCGCCGGGGTTCCGGTGGCTGCCATTCACGGCAACA
Source organism: uncultured Alphaproteobacteria bacterium (assembly GCA_963742405.1). Classification (GTDB taxonomy): domain Bacteria; phylum Pseudomonadota; class Alphaproteobacteria; order Rhizobiales; family Hyphomicrobiaceae; genus JAGVSR01. The sequence continues at coordinate 36,290 of CAVUMB010000006.1, read as the reverse complement.
AGAGCCAAGCCCAGCGTGACCAGGCGTTGAAGGGCTTCAAAGCCGGCCGCATTCGCGCACTCATTGCAACCGATATCGCGGCACGCGGCATCGACGTCGATGCCGTTTCACACGTCATCAATTACGAAATTCCCAACGTTCCGGAGAGCTATGTTCACCGCATCGGCCGCACAGCACGTGCCGGAGCGGAAGGCATTGCGATCTCGCTCGTCGACAACGAGGAGCGTGGCTACTTGCGCGATATCGAGCGGCTGACAAGGCTGCAGATCCCGAGCAAAGATCGCCGCAACGACGCAACTCTCATTGCGCCTGTCGAGTCGCGCGCTGAACGCGATGCGGCCGAACGCGATGAACGTGCCGGACTTGGCCGGGGCGGTGCCCGCGGTCATAGTGCACGCGGCGGCGGCGGCGGATCGCGGGGACCGGCCAACCGTGGTCCTCGTCCCGAGCGCAGCCGTGACGGCGATCGCCGCGACGGTCGTGGAGATCATCGTGGCGAGGCGCGTTCGGCTTCGGCCGGCGAAAGCCGCCCCGAGCGCACCGGCGGCTATCGCCCGGAGTTGTCGGCAGTCAGCCCAGAACTTGCGAGTGGTCGCGGCGAGGCCCGGGGTCCGGATCGCCGGGACGCGCATCACGCCAATCGAGATCGCCCGCAACAGGCCCGCTCCGACGAGCGGCGCGGTGCTAGAGGTGGCGAAGGCCGGTCCTCGATGCAGCGCCACGGAGATCCGACGACGGAAGCACGCCCGCGCCCAGAGCGGGTCCACGGAGATCGCGTTCGCGGTGATCGCCCCCAGGGTGCCCGCGTTCATGCTGACGGTAGCGCGCGTGACCGCAGTCAAGGCGACCGGCCGAACCGCCATCGCGGCGGTGAAGTCCGGCCTGCCCGCTCCGATGACGTCCGCGGCCCGCGTAGCGACCGTCCGCATCGCGACCACAGTGCCCGTGACGGCGACCGGCGTGCACATGGTTCGGACGTCCGACCGCGCCAGCCGGGAGCCCACCGCGACGGCGAGAACCGTTCAGCAGCACGACCGGGCGAGCATCGCTCGGGCGACCGGCCGGCGAACTCACATGCAAACGGCCGTCCGGCACAGCGTGGGGCAGGTTCTGACGCAGGCGGTAAAGGCCTGGAAGGCGTAAAGTTTCTCTCCAACCGAGGCGAGCGTCCGCGTGGCCGTCCGCCGGGTCCGCGGGGCGATGATCGGCGCAAGGCGCCACGCAACGCCTGACATGTGATTATTGACTCAACAAGACGCCCGGGAGGCGTGGTTGCACTCGCCTCCCGGCGCCATTATCAATCCGCCACCGGCTCTTACATCGCCGTCAAATGAGGCCCGCAGGCTGCGGCGCCGCAACCCCAAGTACACGACTGATGACAGCCACCGACAGCCCCGGCCTGAAACTCATCGTACTCGACAGTGAAGACCTCGAGGTGGTGTCCGCACATTTGCAAGATGCCGTCATCAGCGTTGCCGAAATGATTTTTGCGAAAGGCGAGCGGCGCTTCGCGGCCATCGCCAATCGCTTCGACTGGCAGGATGCGCTGGCGAAAGATCGCGGCCGCAATGCATCGTTCAAGCGTCGCCGTGCCGGTCTCAGGTTCGAACACGTACTGGGCGCGCAATTGGCCGGCATCGATCTCGAAGACCGCCGGCAAATGCTCAACGTCCTGGCGATCCGGTTCGAGCCGACGGCGGCCCCGGAGGGCCATGTCATAATTTCCTGCGCGGGGGGAGCGGCTATCCGGCTGCACGTTGAGTGCCTGGAAGCGGAACTCAAAGACCTCGGCGCAGCATGGACGACAAGAGCCAAACCTGAGCATCCCGACGACGAGCCTGACACGGCAGGTTGAGACCGACGGCGCCGCCCTCAAACGACTGCCGCCCCTTCACCGGATTTCACATCATGCCCAAGACGCTCCTCACTTCTGATCCCGATTTTGCGACGGCGTTCTCGGCGCTCCTGTCGGAGAAAAGGGAAGTGTCGGAAGAGGTCGATACCGCGGTGCGCGGGATCATCGCGGACGTGCGCGCGCGCGGTGATCAGGCGCTAATCGACTTGTCGGCCAAGTTCGACGCCATTGATCTGGATAAATCCGGGATCGCAGTGTCAGCTCAGGAAATTGATGCAGCCGTCGCGCAGTGTTCGCGGGAAACGCTCGACGCACTGTCATTTGCGGCGGACCGTATCCGCGCCCATCACGAACGCCAACTGCCCAAAAGTGAACGCTACACCGATCATACTGGAGTCGAACTCGGCGATCGCTGGACGGCGGTGGAGTCGGCTGGGCTTTACGTGCCGGGTGGATCGGCATCCTATCCCTCATCCGTTCTGATGAATGCGCTACCGGCGATCGTCGCTGGCGTGCCACGCATTGTCATGGTGGTGCCCTCGCCGCGCGGGGAACTCAATCCGCTCGTGTTGGCGGCCGCGCGCCTGTGCGGCGTCGAGGAGATCTACAGGGTCGGCGGCGCCCAGGCTGTGGCGGCGCTGGCCTACGGCACTGAAACAGTGAAGCCGGTCGTTAAAATTGTCGGACCGGGTAACGCCTATGTTGCCGCCGCCAAAAGGCAAGTGTTCGGGACGGTTGGCATCGACAGCATCGCCGGGCCGTCGGAAGTTCTCGTGATCGCGGACAAGGACAATGATCCGGAGTGGATCGCGGCCGATCTTCTGGCGCAGGCCGAGCACGACAAGGCGGCGCAGTCGATCCTGATGACGGACGATGCCGGTTTCGCCAAGGCTGTCGAAGCAGCGGTCGCCCGCCAGCTTGCAACTCTGCCGCGCGGCAACATTGCCGGCGAAAGCTGGAACGTCTTTGGCGCTTTGATTGTATTGCGATCGTTCGAGGAGGCTCCTGCCTTGGCCGACCGAATTGCGGCCGAGCACCTCGAAATTGCCACGGCGGACAGCGAAGCCCTCGCCGGTGCGATTCGCAATGCGGGGGCGATTTTCATCGGCGCTTATACGCCGGAGGTGATCGGCGATTACGTCGCGGGATCCAACCACGTGCTGCCCACGGCCCGGTCGGCGCGGTTTTCATCGGGACTGGGCGTGCTCGATTTCATGAAGCGGACCTCCTTGTTGAAGCTTGATGCCGCCGCTCTGCATCGCGTTGCGGGCCCGGCGATGACACTTGCCCGCTCGGAAGGCCTCGAGGCGCATCGACGGTCCGTCGAAATTCGTCTTTCTGGCCAAGCGTGAGGATCGATTGCCGCATGACCGAAACACCGGCCGCCAGCAGCAGTATCGACCAACGTAACCGGATCGCTGCGATCCGCATCGATGAAGGCTCGGTCGCACGCGGCAATGCGAACATCGAGCATGAACGAGAAGTCGCGATTTTCGACATCATCGATGGCAATTCATTCGCACTCGACGGCATCGACGAAGGACCCTACCGGCTCGATATCGCCATTGCCGATGACAGGCTCGTCCTCTCCGTCTTTCCCGAAACTGGCAGCGCAACCATCGCCGTCCATACTCTGACCATGACGCCGTTAAAGCGCCTGCTGAAAGACTATTTCATGGTGCTCGATAGCTACTATCAGGCCATTCGATCCGGGCAGCCGTCGCGCATCGAGGCTATCGATGTGGGGCGGCGCGGCCTGCATGACGAGGGCAGCCACCTGCTGCAAGACCGGCTCGCCGGAAAAATTGCGCTGGATTTCGACACCGCACGCCGTCTCTTCACCCTGATCACTGCGCTACACTGGAAGGGATAAGCGGTGTGGCCGAACCCTTCGAGGCGCCACCCCGAATACTGTTCGCCTGCACGCTCAACGCCGTCCGCTCGCCGATGGCGGCGGCTATTCTGCAACATTTCTCTGGAGCCCGACTGAGCGTTGCGTCCGCGGGCGTGCGCTGCGGACATCCCGACCCTTATGTCATGGCGGTCATGGATGAGATCGGCATCGATCTCACGGCCCACCAGCCGCGCGTTTTCAACGAACTCAATCGACAGACGTTCTCGACGATCATCACGCTGTCGCCGGAAGCGCAGCATCACGCGGTGGAACTCACTCGCATCATGAAGGCGGATGTCGAGTACTGGCCGACGTTCGATCCAGCACTGCTGCCGCCGCAGTCCGGCCGCGTCATTCTTCTCAATGCTTATCGCAAACTCAGAGACGATCTCATTGCGAAAATCAAAGTCCGTTTTGAGATCGCGGGCGGACCGTCGGTGTAAACGCTCACTCGGCACCTTGTTGCACTGTCGGCGCCGATGCTGAGAGGAAGAAAATTTCACGGACGCCCACGCCTTTGATCTCGACCTGGCCCCGGCTTTCGAATGCAAACATTTTTTCAAGGAGCTTTTTGCAGCGCGGGCACACGAGGATGCGGCCGGGTTCCGACAGATGTTCCAACCGCGCGGCGAGATTGACCGCATCCCCCCATACGTCATAGGTGAACTTCTGCTTGCCGATCACACCCGCCATGACCGGTCCTGAAGCGATGCCTATACGGATGGCAAGCGCAAGGTCGCGCATCGATGCGATTCGCGCGACAGTCACCTGCATCGCTAACGCCATCCGCGAGATGCGCTGCAGATGATCCTCGCAAGGTTGCGGAACGCCGGCGGCGACCATGTACGCGTCGCCGATGGTCTTGATCTTCTCGACCCCATGAATTCCGGCGAGAGCATCGAACTCAGTGACGATCTCATTCAGCAACGCGACCACTTCGGCTGAGCCCAGCGATCGAGCCAAAGGAACGAAACCGACGATGTCGGAGAACAGAACGGAGGCGTCAGAGAATTGGTCCGCGATCGGTTCGTTTGGCTTGGCCTTCAGCCGTTCAACGACGGCGTCAGGGAGAATGTTGCGCAGCAGGTTGTCCGTCTCGGCCTTGGCGCTTTCCGCCAGACGGAAGGCATAGAACACCGACGCGCTGATGAGCCCAACAGTGGTGATAGCCGCCTGTACATAAATGCTGTCGATGACTTCCCTGTCGGCTGGGATCAGCGCGGCACTTTCCGGAAACCAGAACCACGCCATCAAGTGTAAGGCGAGGCCAGATAGGATGACCGGAATGACGAGCCATAGACGGTTCAGTCCAAACACCACGAAAGGGGCGGCTGCGCCGACGAAATACTGCAGCTGCACGCCCGCGCCGTGGCCGAGATACATGGCGAACGCCAACAGCGCGACCCATTCGGCGGCGACTATGATCAGCGCGCCTGCTATTTCGTTCAACCGGTGTGCAAAGGGCACGGACAATGCCGCCACCACGAGGGCGAGATTGATCCAGATGATGGGCTTATAGGTCTGATAGTCGAGAAGCGCGTGCTGGACGGCATAAACGAGCGTTGAGACAACGATCAAATAGGCAATCATGTTGAGGATCATCAGCCGGCGCTTAACATCCTGCGGATAACCCGAGGTGCCTGCTTCGGCGAGGCGGCCGATGGCGTGCCCCAACTGTTGCAATTGCGGCAGTTCGCCGATGGTGGCCATGCCGTTCCAGATCGGCAACATGGCTCTCTGCAAAGCTTTCAACATGAGCACTTGCCCAGGTCGATCAAGGTCCGATCTTGCCTCGCGGGCGTCATGCTGTCCCCGCGAGGTTCTCCAGTTCCTCGATATTGCAAATGAGCGTCTTGTCGTTGCGCTCGATGGCGCCGCTATCCTGTAGCAGGGCCAGAGCGGCATTCACCTTGGGCCGACTGGCACCGATCAGTAGGGCGAGTTCACTTTGCGAGATTGCCATGTCGAGCGTGACGCGCTTCATCGACTTGGCTTCCGGCTTCTGGCGGGCGGCGGCAAGGAAGAAACGAGCGAGCCGCGCTTCGATGGGGTAGAGCGCAATTCCTTCAAGCTGTTGGTCGGCCTCGCGAACCCGCTGACACAGAAAGCGCACGACGGCTTCCCGCACGCGCGTACTCGTTTCGACGAGACGCATCAGGGCAGATTTGGACAAGGAATGGGCAACGACCTTCGAGACGGCCGTCGCGTCGGCTGTGCGAACGCCGCCATCGAGGACGGCGATCTCGCCAAATATCTGTCCAGGTTCGGCATGGGCGAATGAGAGTTCGCGGCCCTCAGCGGTGAGGACCGACAGGCGCACACGGCCTTCAGCGACGAAATAAATCTCGCGACCGGGATCGCCGCGACCGAAAACAATTTGGCCGGGGGCGAACTGTACCTCACGCATTTCAAGCGCGACGGTGCGGCGCTCTTCGGGGTCGAGTGTTCCGAACAGCGAGGTTTTGCCCAGCCAGTCGACAAGCCGATCTTTGGACATCGGCACCTCCGTACGCCGCGCAGCTCGAGGCACTTATCGGTGAGTTGACAGGCCAGCGCAACGCGGTTCTGGCATAACGATGAGCGAAGCCTCCGCAGGATTGCCGATCAGGGGTTGTATGAGCTTTGGCCGGAAGCTTAATTGCGCGCAAGCCACATGGTGAACGGCGCCTCCCCATCGTGCTATAGAGACGGCCGAAAACCCTGGAGCCATCGGAGCCTTGAGGGCATGTCGACTGCAAAATCGGCTTTCTATTCCGCCTTCACGCGGACGGACAATCCGCGCCGCGAAACGCTGCGGACCGAACTCGCCAATTCTTCGGCGCGGGAAAGCGGCATCCAGCCCCGGCCAAAGCTTGTTTTGGCCAGCGCCAGTCCGCGGCGGCTGATGCTTCTCGATCAAGCCGGGATCAAGCCAGATGCGCTGAGACCCGCGTCGCTCGACGAAACGCCCAAAAAGGGGGAGATGCCACGCGCCCTGGTGGCGCGGCTGGCTCGGGCCAAGGCCGAGGCTGCGCGCGACCAGATCGCCAACGATCGCGATATCGCCGATGCGTACGTGCTGGCTGCCGATACCATCGTTTCCAATAACTTGAAGATTTTCGGCAAACCACAGCAGGTGGAAGAAGCGGTTGAATTTCTCAACCGCCTGTCGGGACGTTCGCACCGTGTGCTGACAGCAATCTGCCTCGTGACGCCGCAGGATCGCGTGCGCACCAAGATCGTCGATACCAAGGTGCGGTTCAAATATCTGACGAAGTCCGAAATCGAGGCCTATATCGCGACACGCGAATGGCGGGACAAGGCTGGCGGGTATGCGATCCAGGGGCTGGCCGGTTCATTCGTACAAAAGATCAAGGGGTCTTACACCAACGTTGTCGGTCTGCCGTTGACGGAAGTGGTTTCGATGCTCGTCGCCGAGGGCTTCCCGATCCATTTCAACTGGATCCGCGCAGCGGAGGCCGACCGGGATTGAACGATTGCCGCATTTCCCAGTTGGCCTGAAACCTGCTCAGCATCAACACACAGCCATGCGAGAAACCGTGGAACGCTGCCCGACCTGCCGGAAGCCGACGGTCGTCGAACACCGGCCATTCTGCTCCAAACGTTGTGCCGATATCGATCTGGCGCGGTGGCTTGGCGGCACATTCGTCATTGCCGGCCCGGCCCTCGACGTGGCCGATGACAGCGGCATGCGGGTCGAAGAAGACGTCGCGCACGGTCCTGCTCAACGGCGCGACGATGACGACTGAACAGTGGCGAACCTGATCGCCACCAGCGTCCGCAATGGCCGCTGGACAGGGGGCGAACCGGCACCTATAAGACGCCGACTTTCGCATGCGGTCGCATCACGGCCGGGCGAAAATGCCCAGGTAGCTCAGTTGGTAGAGCATGCGACTGAAAATCGCAGTGTCGCTGGTTCAATTCCGGCCCTGGGCACCATTTCTTCGCGGCCGTAACTGAAGTAGCCGGCGGCGCTCGCGGCGCAGAAGACACACCTGGATCGCGAACTGAGCAAATGCCTCCTACTTAAGGCATCGTCGGGCTTGTGGCCGGGATCAACTCGCGGCACCTTTTCTGAAAGATTGCAATGGATCGCCTGCCAGGCCGCTTTGCGACCGGCGGTGCTCGCATTTCGTGCAGAGAACGATCCCCATCATCAGGAAGCCGTCCATGCGCTCGCTCAAATCATTCCGCAATCTCGCCGCCGGTCTTCTAGCTGCCGTCTTCGCACTTGGACACAGTCCGGCACCCGCTTCAGCACAGGATTTCCTGTCGTTCCTTTGGGGCGGTGGGTATCGCGAAGACATTTCCTTCCCGGCGAGCATCGCTCCGCGACAGGTGATCGTGTCGTTCGGCGACCGCAAACTTTACTGGGTCTACGCCAAGGGTGCTGCCCTCTCCTATCCGATCGCCGTTCCGCGCGAACAGAGCCGCTGGTCAGGCGTGACGTCGGTGTCGCGCAAGGCGGTCAACCCTGGCTGGACGCCGACTGCCGAAATGCGCCGCGAAAATCCGAAGCTGCCGATCTACGTTCCTGGCGGACATCCGCAGAACCCGCTGGGCGTGCGTGCGCTCTATCTCGGCGCATCGAGCTACCGCATCCACGGCACCGACGCACCGTGGACCATCGGAACCGCTGTCTCAAAGGGCTGCATCCGCATGTATAACGAGGATGTCCTCGATCTTTATCCGCGCGTCCCCGTCGGCACGCGCGTGACGGTGACCTGGAAGCGCTTCACGACATAACGCTTCATGGCCATTGAGGGATTTAGGCTCGAGATTCCGGCGTCGACGCTGCTCGTTTTGCGGATAGGAACACCAACAGTGCGATGGCGCCGGCGAGCACCACCGATGCAAGCGGTCTGCTGAATGCCAAACCACCCTTATCAAGCGGCTTGTCGAGGAAATCTCCGACTGCAGCGCCGAGCGGGCGGGTCAGGATAAACGCGGCCCAAAACAGGGTGACCCTACTTATGTTCGTTGCAAAATAGGCGATGGATATGAGAGCCAGCGCGACGGCAAACACGGAAGCGGCACCAATGTAGCCCAAGTCCCCCGTATCGGCGAGCCAGTCGCCGAGCGCGGTACCCAACGTCTGGGACATCGTGATGGTGACCCAGTAGAAAAGTTCGGCCCGCGGTTCATGGACCGTTTCGACCGATACCGATCCCAGAGCCCGATACCACGTCAACAGCGACGACAGGACTAACGCCAACAGTAGCGCCGAACCGCCTGCATAGCCTATGCCGAGCGAACGCGTGGCGAAGTCGGCCATTGTCGTACCCGCTGTCGTCGATGCGATGATCGTCGCCCAGTAGAGTGCCGGCCGATATTCTGTTGCCGCTAACTGCCACGCTACGAGGGCAACCAGCACTCCAACAAAGATGACGCTGCCAATCAAATAACCAAGGTCGAGGGTCATGCTGACGGTGTCACCGGCGGTTTCGCCCAGCGTGGTCGCTAAGATCTTGATGATCCAGAACCCCAGGGTGATTGCCGGAACCTTGACGAGTTCGCTGCGGCTTGAGCCTGTGATTGGCATGGCGGTTCCTTGCAGAGCGCGGTTCCATTGGGCCTTTCAGAAACGACAGAGAAGCGTGAGGCTTGTGGTCGTGTCTAAACCCAAGCCGTTAAGATCGCCGCAACTTTGCTGTCTCAACCTGCGCTGCTTGCACCACCGTTACTCCCACTCGATGGTTCCGGGGGGTTTGGAAGTGACGTCGTAGACGACGCGGTTGATGCCGCGCACCTCGTTGATGATGCGGGTGGCGACACGGCCGAGGAAGCCCATGTCGAAGGGGTAGAAGTCGGCGGTCATGCCGTCGACGGAAGTTACGGCGCGCAGGCCGAGCACGTGATCGTAAGTGCGTCCGTCTCCCATGACCCCGACGGTACGGACGGGAAGCAGAACGGCGAACGCCTGCCAGATAGCATCGTAAAGCCCGGCTAAGCGGATCTCATCGAGGTAGATGGCGTCGGCCTTGCGCAGGATGTCGAGCTTTTCCGGCGTGATCTCACCTGGGATGCGAATGGCGAGGCCGGGTCCGGGAAATGGATGGCGGCCGACGAAAGCATCGGGCAGGCCGAGTTCGCGGCCGAGCGCACGGACCTCATCCTTGAACAATTCGCGCAGCGGCTCGACGAGCTTCATGTTCATGCGGGCCGGCAGTCCGCCGACATTGTGGTGCGATTTGATGGTCACCGATGGTCCGCCAGTGAACGAGACGCTTTCGATGACGTCGGGATACAGCGTGCCTTGGGCTAGAAACTCAGCGCCGCCGATTTTTTTGGCCTCCGCTTCGAAGACATCGATGAACAGGCGACCAATGGTTTTGCGCTTGGCCTCGGGGTCGCTGACACCTTTCAGTTCGCCCAGAAAAAGTTCGGACGCGTCCACGTGGACGAGCGGGATATTATAATGACCGCGGAAGAGGTCGACGACCTGAACGGCCTCCGAATGCCGCATGAGGCCGTGATCGACGAAGACGCACGTGAGCTGATCGCCAATGGCCTCGTGGATCAGAACGGCGGCGACGGTGCTATCGACTCCGCCCGACAACCCGCAGATGACGCGGCCGGAACCGACCTGCGTCTTGATCTTGGCGATCATTTCGCGGCGGTAGGCGGCCATCGTCCAGTCAGACGCGAGACCAGCAATTTTGTGCACGAAGTTGGCGATCAGCTTGGCGCCGTCGGGTGTGTGCACCACTTCGGGATGAAACTGCACCGCGTAGAACCGGCGGGCCTCATCGGCGACGGCGGCGTAAGGTGCGTTCTCGCTCGTGGCGATCACCTTGAACCCGTCCGGTAGCCGCGTGACGCGGTCACCATGGCTCATCCAGACCTGGTGGCGCTCGCTCGATGTTCCAGACGCCGTCGAAGAGCGCGGAGGGCTCGCGGATGTCGAGCATGGCGCGGCCGAATTCGCGGTGATGACCGCTTTCGACCTTGCCGCCTAGTTGCTCCGACATCGTCTGCTGGCCGTAACAAATGCCAAGGACAGGAATACCGCTGGCAAATACAGCGTCGGGAGCGCGCGGGCTGCCGGCTTCCGTGACCGAGGCCGGACCGCCCGAAAGAATGACGGCCTTGGGTGACAGACGCTCGAAGGCAGCAGCGGCGTTCTGAAAGGGGTGAATTTCGCAATAGACCCCCTGCTCTCGCACCCGACGCGCAATGAGCTGGGTCACCTGGCTACCGAAATCGACGATGAGTACGGTGTCGGGATTCATGGGGCGGGGCCCTCCGGATCGTACGGGCGCCGGCCGGCCCGTCAGGGGCGGTAGACCATCCGGGCCCCACAGCGTCAAGCCGATGCGGCGCCGCAATGACCGGGTTTATTCGTTTTTTTCGGCGCCGGTGCTGTCGTTTCATTCCCTCATCGTCAGGGGTTCAGACGCCATACCGCAAAGTTCAGCGCGCCGGCAAAGCTGACCCAGAAGAAATATGGGATGAACAGATAAACCGCTGTCTGGCTCACGGGCCAGGCGAGCACGATGAAGGCGACGATGGACAGCCAGAGCAGGACAAGATCGACAAACGCGATGCCGATTTCCTGACGGCCAAACATGATCCACGACCACGCCATGTTGAAAAGAATACCAATCCCCCAGACGACGAGCGCGAGCTTGATGCCTTCGGCCTGCCAGACCTTCCAGCCGGCGACCGCGATCATCGTGTAAAGAACGGTCCAGGCGACGGGGAACAGCCAGTTCGGAGGTGTCCATGAGGGTTTGTTGAGCGCGGCGTACCACGGACCCGGCTGGAACAGGGCGCCGGTGCTGGCAGCAACGAACACAATCGCGAGAAACGCGCCAAGGGGGAGGTAGCTGATCATCGACCGATCCTGAGCTGGCGCCACTGTTGACTTCATAGATAAACGATCCTGACTGCAAACTGGATGCGCCGGTCCGCATCAAGAAACGCGGACTTCGGCCGTTCCGGGCTGCGACATGAGTGCCGCAACGGCGCCGACGACCTCGTCGACGTGTTCGAAAATCCAGAAATGGCCCGTCTCTTCCAGCATATGGAGACGGCAGTCGGGTATTTGACGGGCGAGCCAGCGGGCCGCCTGCGGGGGCACCACGGTGTCATCGGCGCCTTGCCAGAGTACGGCAGGTGCGGTGATATCGGTGAACCGAACGCCCCAAGGACGGCCAAATATTTCCATATCGGCCGTGCTGCCGCTGCCGCCCTGCCGGAAGGCTTCCAGTGTCATGTTGCGCATCAGCTGCGCCACTTCCGGCTTGGCGAGGATATGGGAATCGGTTGCCGAGGAGAGTTTTGGCATCAGGCCCGTGAACATCTCGGGGCCGTGGCGAAACATCCAGGCGCTTATTTCGCCGAGCGGATGCGACAGCCAGGTACGGTAGGGCAGATGCAAGAAAAAGCGGTCGTGCAGATACGAAAGGGGATCGAGTTTGGCGTCGGCGCTGGCCGTGTAGTCGGCGACGGGGCCCATCGGCGAGACGAGAGCCAGAGCCGCAACGCGATGCGGTAAGGCGGCAGCGAGCGCTACCGCGTACGGACTACCGCCGGAAATGCCGAGCACGCCGAAGCGATCAAGGTGCAGGGCGTCGACGACGTCGTGCAGCCATTGGGTCCGGTGCGCAAGCGTTGGCTGGTTGTTGAACGGGGTCAAGCCGTAGCCCGGCCGGTCGGGTGCCAGGATGCGCAACTTATGCGACTTGGCTGCTGCATCGGCGGCAGCGAACATGACACGGCTCGCCGGGGCTCCATGCAGAGCAAGGACGGGAATACCGACAGCATCGCCATATTCAGCGATGCCGACGCGACTGCCGTCGGGCAGCACCAAAACCTGACTGTCGCGCAACATCTTATCCCTCAGCGGCGGCTCGACTGCAGCCGCCTTGCCGCGTATCACCTCGGGCATGCGACCGCCACTCTCGGAGATGCCACACCCATGCTTCTGATTAGAACGCGCCTTGGCCAAAGCCCGATCGAAGGGACGGGGCTTTTTGCAGCCGAGCCGATCAGAGCAGGCACGGTCACATGGCGGTTCATGCCGGGTTTTGATCAGCTTTTCACGGCGACGCAGATCTCCAATCTTCCCGACGTCGCACGGGCCGCGGTTGAGACTTACACTTATCTCCACGCTCCCAGTGGTCTGTTTATCTACTGCCTCGACAATGCGCGCTTCATGAACCATGCCGATGACGCCAACACGGCGGGTGTACACAGAGATGGTGGAATCGAGGGTTATGATGTCGCAACGCGCGATATCGCCGAGGGCGAAGAATTGACCTGCGATTACCGGGTCTTTGACGCAGGATATGCCCGGAAGATCGGCACCGCCGGCTAAATAGATTTTATGCCCGTGCGCGGCTGCCTGGCGTGAGGCGGCCCATGATGCTGGTGACGGGTCGCGTCAGCAGGCGGCGACGCAACTTGGCAATGCGGCGCTGAAGATAGGGCGAAAAGAAACCTTGGTAGCGATGCCAGAGTTCTGCCCGTCTCCAATCCTCGCCCGAGACGTGCCGGCGGCAGTCATGGGCGCCACAGCGGCATTCGAATTCATCATAGGCCGAACCGTCGCTCATGGCGTAGTCGTAGGTTACTTCCTCTCCGGGGCGGATGTCGCGCATAGCGACGAGCGCTATTTGGCCTGACAATCCGGCATTGGGAGCGCAACTGTGGTTCACGTAATCGGGCGGCTCGCAATCGGTCAGTGAGACGAGATAGTGGTCCTCTTCGACCTGCAGCGAGTGCCGCTTGGCGTGCGGCGGCAGGGTGACCAGTTCATCACGGTCAACCAATGTGCCGCTCCAGACAACGATCAGTTCGCCTTTTGCAATCGGCTCGGTCGCGACCACCGTGTAGCCGCCCCGGTCGTCGGCTTGGTGGACTGCACACTTTCGAGAAAGATACGAATTCTGACTGCTATGCATTCACGGGCCTCACAAACCGGACCTAACGCGCCTCATCAACGTGGCGAGGTGGCACAAGTTCGACTGATCGATGGCAAGATAAAAAAGGTTCAGGTTCGCCACTCGCGGGGCGAAGCGTGAGATCGATGACATCCGTGGCGCAATGGCCATGATCGACGGTCGTCTCCCGGTCGCTTGAGGTCCGTATAATTCCGGCCTACTGCGACTTCAGTATTGCTCGTGGCGCCCGCGGCGGCGCGAAAGAGCTGTGACAATTGCCGCAAAACGGCAAGCCGCAGACCTCATAGCTATCGCAGCTTTGCGGCATTGCAAGATGGTCGCGCGATTTTTTAGTAGAGAACCGTCAGACCGCCCGCCGCTCCAGGATGGCGATGAAAAATCCATCCGTGCCGTGGGAGGCAGGCGTCAGTTGCAATGTGTCGCTGCGGCCGTCGGCAGAGGCAGGCGGGTCGGTGCCAATGCGCTCGCGCCATACAGGACCGAACGGCACGACGGAGAATTCCGGCGCGGACGCCAGGAACTTCTCCAGCGTGCCACGGTTCTCTTCGGGTAAAATCGAACAGGTCACATAGACCAGCCGGCCGCCCGGCTTCACGAGCGTTCGGGCGGTTGCCAACACGGCCGTTTGCTCGACCTGGCGCTCCTCGATGTTGCGCGGTTTGAGCTTCCATTTGCTTTCGGGACGCCGCCGCCAAACTCCGGTGCCGGTGCACGGGGCATCGACGAGCACCAGATCGAATTTGGCACCCAGCGCGTCGAGCGCTTTTCGATCGCCGCCTTTCAAGATCTGAACGTTGCGCACGCCGGCGCGCTTGACGCGATCGAAGATCGGTTTGAGCCGATTGCGGTCCTCGTCGTAGGCGTAAATCTGACCAGTGTTCTGCATGCCGGCCGCCATTGCCAGCGTCTTGCCACCTGCACCGGCGCACAGGTCCAGCACTTGCAGTCGCGGACCGGCTCCGGCCATCAGTGCCGCCAGCTGAGAACCTTCGTCTTGGATTTCGCACCAACCGGCCTGGAAGGCGGCTTCCGCCTCGAGGTTTGGCGTGCGAGCGGTGCCTACCGGTGGCGACACGCGGACGCCGAGCGGGGAGTGAGCGCAGGCTTCGGCGCCAAATTCGGCCAGCGCCTTGAGGACTTTTTCCGGCGTCGCCTTGAGCGTGTTGACGCGCAGATCAGCCGGCGCCCGTTCGGCCAATTTGCGACCCTGGGCAATCGCTGTGTCCGCAAAAGCCGCCGTGAAGCTTGGCCACAGCCATTCGGGTACATCGGCCTGGACATGGGGTGGGGCGTCATTGACGGAGCCGCCAAGACCGGCGCGTTCACGATCGGATAGTGTCTGGGGTGCGTGAGCTTCACCGTCGCAAGCAGCGGCAACCGCGTCCGGTTCGATCCGGAAAGCCGCCGGCGCCGCGCCAATAGCAAGTGCGCGCGGCGTATCGGCGCCCATCGCCCAGCCGATCGAGGAGCGGCGGCGGAGCGCATCATAGACAAGGCCGCCGATAGCGTTGCGGTCACCTGATCCAGCGAAGCGGTGCGCCTTGCCCCAATCGGCTAGTGCGATCCCGACCGGCTGGTGGCGATTTAAAATTGTCTCGAGAACTTCGATAGCAGCTGCGATGCGTGCGCCGGGCTTCATGGGATCAGCCGGCCGTCAGCACGTGAATGGCTAGTTTCACCCACATGGCAACCAAGACGAGATTGCTCAGGAGGTACACAAGGAAACGATGGGAAATCTTATTGTAGCTGATGTGAATGGCGGCATGGACGAGGCGCAGAAGGACGTACACCCAGGCCAGCGCCGTCATCGGATAGTCGGCCGAGCCGGTCAGCATGGCGAGTATGACTACCACGTAGAATAGGATCGGCATTTCAAGCTGGTTGTGGAATGCATTCGAAATCGTACCGGCGCGACCTTTCCACGTCGGTCGGACACCAGGTTCGTTCGATACGACGTCGCCCGAGCGGACGGCCGCGTAACGCTCCTTGCCCATCCAGAAGAGCAACAGCAGCGTCAGAAACGCCTGCACCAGAACGGGCTGGACGATCGACAAGTTCGGATTCATGCGTGCGGTTCCTATAGTCCGCCCGGATAGTTCGGGCTTTCGCGGGTTATCGCGACGCCGTGGGCGTGGCTTTCGCGCATAGAGGCAGGCGAGATGCGAACGAACTCGGCTTTCTCGCGCAGATCTTCAAGGGTGTTCGATCCGGTATAGCCCATGCCGGCGCGCAGGCCGCCGACGAGCTGGTGCAGAACACCTTCGGCCGGCCCCTTATAGGGCACTTGACCTTCGATGCCTTCCGGAACGAGCTTCAAGGTGTCTTTGACTTCCTGCTGGAAGTAGCGATCGGCCGATCCGCGCGCCATGGCGCCGACCGAGCCCATCCCACGATACGCCTTATAGGTCCGTCCCTGATAAAGGTAAGTATCGCCGGGCGCTTCGTCCGTGCCAGCGAGCAGCGAACCAATCATGACGCAATCGGCACCGGCCGCGAGCGCCTTGACGATGTCGCCAGAGAAGCGGATGCCGCCGTCGGCGATGATCGGGATGCCATGCTTCCTGGCTTCGGCCGAACAATTCATGATCGCGGTCAGCTGCGGAACGCCGACGCCGGCGACGATGCGCGTCGTGCAGATCGATCCCGGTCCGATGCCGACCTTTACAGCGTCCGCACCGGCGTCGATGAGCGCTCGGGTGGCGGCAGCTGTGGCGACGTTGCCGGCGGCCACTTGCACGGCGTTCGACAGTTTCTTAATGCGCTCAACCATTTGCAGCACACTCCTGGAATGACCATGCGCTGTATCGACGACGATCAGATCGCAACCGGCGGCGATCAGTGCCTGGGTGCGTGCAAAGCCTTCCTCGCCCACCGTCGTCGCGGCGGCGACGCGCAGGCGGCCTGCTTCATCCTTGCAGGCGTTGGGGTGTTTTTGCGCTTTCTCGATGTCCTTGACGGTGATCAGTCCGATGCACTCGTACGCGTCGTCGACGACGACGAGCTTTTCGATGCGGTGCTGATGCAGAAGTCGGCGGGCGTCGCCCTGGCTGACCGAGCGTTTGACCGTGATGAGTTTGTCCTTCGTCATTAGTTCCGAGACAGGCGTGTCCATGTTGGTCGCAAAACGCACATCTCGGTTGGTGAGGATGCCAACGAGCTTGCCTTTGCCACCGGGTTTCTCGACGACGGGAATGCCGGAAATCGAATGGTCCGCCATAAGCTTCAGCGCTTCGGCAAGCTTGGCGCTTGGCGTGATCGTAACCGGATCTAGGACTATGCCACTCTCATACTTCTTGACCTGGGTTGCATGCGCTGCCTGATCCTTCGGTTCCAGGTTGCGATGCAGCACACCGATGCCGCCTTCTTGAGCCATGGCAATAGCGAGACGGCCTTCCGTGACGGTATCCATCGCGGCGGAAATGATCGGGATGTTTACCTTGATCGACTTCGTCACCCGCGAAGCCACGTTGACCTGGCCTGGCATGACTTCTGACGCGGCCGGCACCAGCAGCACGTCGTCGAACGTCAGCGCCAACGCCAAATCGTTGACGATCGGGCTTTTCGCCATGGGTTTCTCCTTGTCGCGAAGATGACAGATGGGCCGGTGGCCGGGGCCGCAAATCAGTCGGCAGCGCTATAACACCCAGGCTTTGGCAGGGGAAGTGCGGCCCTGTGTGCGGCACCGCGATGTCACTGGCAGTCGGTCGCTGCACGATATAACGGCAGAAGCCACTCCCGCACTGCAAAAGCGGCGTGAACAGTCGATACGAAATACTGTTACATATCAGCAGGTCTGATGCCCGGCTTCGTAAAATTCGATTGGACCTGCGACATGATCTCCGGTATCCAACCCACGCTAAACACGTGCTTAGCAAATAGAAACTGGAGGAAATGCTTATGAAGACCTGGACAAAGCCCGCCGTTCGCGAGCAGGAAGTCGGCCTCGAGGTTACCTCGTACCTGCCGGCTGAAATCGACGTCATCTAAATTCGTCGATCTGCTCGCTGGAAGCAGCGAGTGGTCTATTGAACGGCGATCGCATCCGCGGTCGCCGTTTTTTATTTGGCGCTACGAAAACCCGTTGCCACGACATAGAGCTCAGCGGAATCGCTACGACTGGCCGGCGGCTTGACGTGGCGGACAACGGAAAACGACGTCTTCAGAAAATCGAGCAGATCTTTTTCAGCGCCGCCCTGAAAGACCTTGCAAACAAATGCGCCGCCCGGCGCCAGCACGTCGCGGGCAAAGTGAGCGGCCGATTCTGCGAGTGCCATGATCCGCATATGATCGGTTTTGGCATGGCCGACCGTGGGAGCTGCCATGTCCGACAGAACGATGTCGGCGCCGCCATCACGCATGAGGCTCTTCAATCGCGTCTCGGCGTCTGGATCATTGAAATCGAGTTCGACGATTTCGACGCCGGGCAATGCTTCCATGCCAAGATAATCGATTGCGACGACCTGGCCGCGTCCATCGATTGATTTCACGCGATCGGCAGCGATTTGCGACCAGCCGCCTGGTGCGGCGCCCAAATCGACCACGCGCTGGCCGGGTTTCAGGAGGCGGTACTTGTCGTCCATCTCGAGCAGTTTGTAGGCTGCACGGGACCGGAACCCTTCGCGCTTGGCGGCCACCACGTAGGGGTCGTTTAACTGACGCTCGAGCCAGCGGGCAGATGAGGTCGTTCGCTTGGCCGCTGTTTTGACGCGCACGCGCATCATGCGCTGACCGCCACCCGGCCCCTTGGGCGGAGACTTTCCTTTGCCTTTGCCTGCCATGGCGGCTACTCGCCCCTGCGGCGGCGTCGGCCGGCTCGGAACATGCTGTCTTCCATCATCAGCGATGACAGGATGCCTTCGCGCAGACCGCGGTCAGCGACACGCAGACGTTCGCACGGCCAAGCGCGGATGATGGCCTCCAAGATAGCGCAGCCGGCGAGGACAAGGTCGGCGCGATCATGACCGATGCACGGTTCTGCGACGCGCTGTGCGTAGCTGCGGGACAATAGATCATATGTGACCCGGTTGACGTCAGACACCCGCATCCAGCACCCATCGACTTTGCTGCGATCGTAGCGCGGCAGGCCGAGTTGAATGCCTGCAACCGTCGTGACTGTGCCGGACGTGCCAAGGAAATGGACCGCGGTGCCTTCGATGCGCTTGCGAAACCGGTGACGCTCTTCGAACGGTGAAATGAGGCCCGCGACATAGCTGACCATTGCTTCGAAGATCGCAGGGGTGACTTCGCAGCCGCCAAAGCGCTCGGCCAGCGTAACCACACCGACAGGCAGCGACGTCCAGACCGCCTGACCATTGCCGCGGCGAACGCTATCGACAATGCGCGATGCCGCTTGAGGACCGCTACCAGAAATGCGCCGCAGGTCGATCCATACCAATTCGGAGGAGCCGCCGCCGATATCAAAGACGAGCGCATAATCGACGGTGGTGTCGATCAGGGTGGCGCATCCAGCAACGGCCAGCGTCGCTTCCTCTTCAGGTGTCAGAACCTCGATGTCGAGGCCGAGTTCGCTTTTGACACGGACGAGGAAATGGCTGGAGTTGGTCGCCGATCGACAGGCTTCGGTGGCGACCAGACGAGCACGATGTGTTGCGGCCCGTTCGAGTTTTTGAGCGCAAATGCGGAGGGCATCGATCGTCCGGTTCATTGCCGCGTCGGACAGGATGCCCGATTGCGACACACCCTCGCCGAGGCGGATGATGCGGGAGAAAGCGTCGACCACACGAAAGCCGCGACGGGAGGGGCGGGCCAGCAAGAGCCGGCAATTGTTCGTGCCGAGGTCGAGGGCTCCGTAAACGGGTGCGCGGCCTTGGAGATCTGAGGTGGCGTCGCGGGCGATGCCGGAATGCTGGTGCCGGCCGGCGATAAGGCCCGAGGGTGGATTTTCGGCCTTTTCCGGCCCGTCGGCAAAACCGCTCACGTTCTTGGTCCCCAGAACCTGGTCCAGACCGCAAATTGCCGTTATCCGGCAGGCGGACTTCTCATCAGGCTTCAACTGGCTGCTGCTTAGGTGGCACTGTAGCAGGTGTTCTTTTGCGGTAAAGAAAAAGCAGGTTGTTTAAACGCGTACGGTTATGAGCAAAAATTGTATCGTTATTTGAAATACTTATACGTGGCAGGAGCGGTCACGCTCCTAGCCAACGCGGCCGGCGCCGACGAGGTATCCGTGGCCGAGGCAGGTCGGCGGCTGCAGAGCGCATATCCAGGCCAGATCGCTACCGTGGACGGCGGCTATGTCGTTTGGCGTGACGGAACACGGACGGCCATTGACGACGGCAGGGGCATAAAAACTTTTGATGCCCTGCTTGAGACTCCCGATCTCGCCGACATCTTTGCCATCCCTTACCCCCGCGGCGAGCCAGCCCCGCCTTCCGTCAACGCAGATCCCGGGCGAGCACGTCCCGATCAATTCTTTGACCGAATGTACGGCAACTGCCGCAAGGGCGAAGTCGACAAGAACCTCGTCGAGATCGCGTGGCTGCGCACGCGCGGACACTCCAAGATCAAAATCACCCGGATCAACGGCGTGGCGGAAAAGCTGTCGGCGGTGTCGGCTGAACTCGACGCGCTGCCCCGTTCGTTTGACCCCTACCTGAAACCCATTGCGGGCACGTATGCGTGCCGCGTCATAGCCGGCACCGATCGTCTCTCAACGCACGGACACGGCATCGCCATAGACCTTCCTTTGCGGCACGCCCATTATTGGCGGTGGAGCAAACCCGACTCTGCCGGAAGCTATTCTTGGCGCAACGAAATCCCGATCGAGATCGTCCGCATTTTCGAGAAGCACGGCTTTATCTGGGGCGGGCGCTGGTATCACTACGACACCATGCACTTCGAATACCGGCCGGAATTGCTGATCGAATGACGAACTGCAGCGGTGGTGCAGGGTCTCGGAGCAGCGCGCCTTGTCGCCGCTTCAATCAACCATTGATAAGAATTCCTGGCGGGTGATTGCATTGTCGCGGAAAATGCCAAGCATGCGGCTGGTCACGAGGTCGGTGCCTGGCTTCATAACACCACGTGCGGTCATGCACTGATGCTCGGCCTTGATGACAACCGCGACACCCTGAGGCTTGAGCACCGTATCGATGGCGTTGGCAATCTGCGCGGTCATCTTTTCCTGAATTTGCAAGCGCTTTGCATATGCCTCAACGACGCGGGCGAGTTTGGAAATCCCAACGACGCGGCCATTGGGAATGTAGCCAACCCAGGCCCGGCCGATGATGGGAGCCATGTGATGTTCGCAGTGGCTCTCGAACCGGATCGAACGCAGGACAATCATCTCGTCGTAGCCCGCGATTTCTTCGAAAGTCTTATTGAGAATGTCTTCCGGGTCCTGTGCATAGCCACGAAAATATTCTTCGTATGCCCGCACGACGCGCGATGGGGTTTCAAGAAGCCCGTCGCGAGAGGGGTCTTCGCCGGCCCAATTGATGAGGGTGCGGACGGCGGCTTCCGCCTCGGCGCGGGACGGACGGATGTCCAATTCGGGCAAAGTCGTCATGAGCTTCGTCGTCTTACTCTTCATGGGATCTTCAGGGTCCGGATGGCATTGGATAGCAGTGCGGAGTATACGTAGGTATGCCGAGGGCGGATTGCACGCGCAGGCATCGATCGGTACCGCTTGTCGCGCCGGTCCTATCGCTTCACAGGGTTGGATGTAGCACGGCAATCCCGGCCTGCCGAGACGGGACCAGGTTGCGGTTACTTATTCGGTGCAAGGCGGGCGAATGGTGCTGCCGGAGCGGATTGAACTCACGACCCCTTCCGTACTGACGGCGCGGCTCGGAACACCAAGAAACACACTGGGTTAACGCCTTGGACGGGATGAAGTTTTTTGCTTGTGTTAACGAGCACCTATAAGCATCGCCGTGTTCCACCGAAAGCCAAAGTTTCCATTACCCCGGTGCTACGCGGATTTGGAAACTTGGAAATGACGGACCGGAGGCGTCTCAGGCGCTCAATCAACTCCCGAGCTTGTAGACCCCGGCTGTCGGATTTCTAGTTCTTCGTGTACTCAATTTTGGTCGTACCGATCGTGCCGTTGAAGGCGAACGGCGCCTGATCGTAGTAGTCGAGCGACACCGGCAGAATCCAGATCGGTTCCTATGTCGAAGGTCGCGTTCGACGTGAAGTGGAGCGACATGGCGGCCGGCACTCGGCCTTGACCGACCACTTCGCCGTTCACCCGCAGCGTGACATCCATAGGTCCGCCGATCTTGTCGACCAACTTCAATTCGACTTCGATCTTCGACTTGCCCGCCGGCAGCTTTCCTTTCGAGCGGATCTTCGTTCTCTGAACTTCGAAGAGATTGAACTCATAAGAAAGAACGCCGTCCTTCACGTAAGCAGCGATGCCGCCGGAAAATCCGGCGAGCGCATACAGCACTCCATTGGCATTGGCCGGTGCATCCACTTCCATGGTCACGAGGCTGCTGACCTTGCCCAGCTTGGGCGCTGCCGATTCAGGCATGCCAGTGATCGGTGCATCGAAGGTCCATTCGGTGAGGTGCGATGCGGGAGCATCCTCGGGATGATAAAGCGCAGTCGCCCACAATCCGCCGCCGATGGGCAGGTTCTTGTTCTTCGCGGATTCGGTCAGAAAGAGGGCCTTCATCTCTTCGAGCTTCTTGGGCTCCGCCGCCGCAAGGTCGTTGGCTTGGCTCCAGTCTTCGTCGAGATGGTAGAGTTCCCACGTGTCCGTCAGCGGTGACCATTCCTTGATGCCGGGCGGGATGCCTCCAACCCATGGCTCGCGCGGACCACGCGCACTGGCGAACCAGCCGTCGTGATAGATGCCTCGGCTGGCCATGATGTCAAAGAACTGCGTCGTCTTCTGCCCTTTCGCGGTCGCATCCGCGAAGGTGTAGGCCATGCTCACGCCGTCGATCGAATCCTGCTCGAAACCATTGACCACGCGCGGCGGCTGGATGCCAAGAATTTCATAGACCGTCGGAACGATGTCGTTGACGTGGTGGAACTGGGCGCGCGGCTTTGGGTCGGGCTTGATGCCCTTCGGCCAGGCCACGGCCATGGGCTGACGGATGCCACCGAAATAGGCTCCCTGGAGCTTGGTGCCCTTGTACGGCGTGCTGCCGGCCCATGCCCAGCCCGCGTGATACATGTTGTCGGTCTTCGGACCACCGAGCGCATCCATACCGCCGAGATCGGCCAGTGCCGCGAGGTGCTGCGAGATCTTGGTCGGGATCCCATTCTGCGCGAGTTGCTCGCTGATGGTGCCGTACAGACCCTCGGACGACGAGCCGTTGTCGCCCCAGATGTAGAAGATCAGGGTGTTGTCCAACTTGCCCTGTTTCTCGATCTCATCGATGATCCGGCCCGCGTTATAATCCGCATGCTCCGTGAACCCGGCGAAGATTTCCATGAGCCGGCGTTGGAAAGGCCTTTCGTCCTCCGGAATCGAGTCCCATGAAGCCATGGACGCCGCACGCGGTGTGAGCTGCGCATTCTGCGGAATCCAGCCCTTCTGCTTCTGCATTGCAAAGGCTCGCTCGCGATACTTGTCCCAGCCGTCGTCGAATTTGCCTTTGTATTTATCGGCCCACTCCTTCGGCACCTGATGCGGGCCGTGTGACGCGCCCGGTGCCCAATACATGAAGAATGGCTTTTCCGGCGCATATGCCTTCTGTTCGCGCAGCCAGTGGATCGCGTCGTCGGCGATGTCCTCGGACAGGTGGTAATAATCATGTCCGCCGGACGTGTGGGGCCGTTCCACATAGGACGTATTGCGCACCATCGTGGGCTCGTATTGCGAAGCCTCCCCCGCAAGGAAACCGTAGAAGTATTCGAACCCGTAGCCGGTGGGCCAGTAGTCGAACGGGCCCTTCGAGGTGATCTGTTCCTCGGGCGTATTGTGCCACTTGCCCCAGGCGCCGGTATTGTAGCCGTAGTCCTTCAGCACTTCCGCCATGGTGGCAGACGACTTCGGTATGGTCCCGCTGAACCCATCGAAGTCGTTTGCAATTGCCGAAATCTGGCCGTTGCCGACGCGGGTGTGGTTGCGTCCGGTCAGCAGTGCGGCGCGGGTGGGCGAACACATGGCCGTGGAATGGAAGCGGTTGTAGGAAATGCCGGCGTTCGCGACGCGGTCCAAGTTCGGCGTGTTGATCTCGCCGCCGTAGGTCGAGGGTGTGCCCGGCCCCACGTCGTCCATCAAGATGACGAGAATATTGGGCGCGCCGTCGGGCAGGCGCCTGGGCTCCACGCGCTTCTTATAAGTGGAGCTCTCGATTGTCACGCCCGCTTGTGAGGCTGAAGGAACAGGCGGAAAAGGCAGAATTTCTTGTGCCGCCGCCACTGAAGCAAACACTGGCCCCAGCACGATGCCGAGCGCCGCAAACATAACGCGATAAATAGCCATGACTTTCACTCTTCATTTTCCGACAAGTATCGAGGCTTCGCGCGTGTTCGTAGAATGAGGAAGTCGGAGCGGGCCGTTCACGAAATCGGCCCGCCCGCGATGCAGCCAGTGCTCTACTTTGCTGCCGGCGGCTCCTTCAGCTTCTGCATGACTTCGTCCATGTTGAAGCTGGCCGCCTTCTGCCTCTGGGGATACTCCTTGAAGGTCATAAGGAATTTGCCGACGTAGTCTTGTGCTGGCACCAGCAGGAACGCGTGATCCAAAAGCCAATCGTAGTAGGTGTTCGAGGTGATATCAGCGCGCTCATACGGATCGGTGCGCAAATTAAAGATTTTTGGAATGCGAAGGTTTGTGAAGGGCTCGGCCCAGACCCGTAGTGTTCCAGGTGCGCGCTGCTCCATGAACACGAACTTGAAGTTATCGTAGCGCAGGCCGACCAATTGCTGGTCGTCGTTAACGTAAAGGAAGCTGTCGCGCGGGCTCTTCGCCTCTTGTCCGGTTATATGTGGAACAAGGTTGTCGCCATCGAGATGGACCTTATAGGTCATGTCCCCAGCTTTGAAGCCTTTGGCCAATTCTTCCTTGACGTTCGGATCTCCAGCTATCGCCAGGATTGTCGGCATCATATCGTGATGTCCGACCATCTCATTGGATACCTGATCGGGCTTGATCTTGCCTGGCCAGCGGAACATGGCCGGCACCCGATAGGCACCTTCCCAATTCGAGTTCTTCTCGTTGCGGAATGGTGTCATTGCAGCATCAGGCCACGAATTCATGTGAGGGCCGTTGTCCGTGGAGTACATGACGAACGTGTTGTCGGCGATGCCAAGATCATCCAGTGACTTCAGAACCGTCCCGACGTTCTTGTCGTGGTCGATCATGGTGTCGTGATATGGGCTTTGCCAGCGACCCGACTGACCAAGACTTTCCGGCTTGGTATGCGTGCGGAAGTGCATGTGGGTAAAATTCACCCAGACAAAGGCTGGCTTTCCCGCATTATTTTGACGCTGGATGAAATCGACGGCACGATTGGCAATGTCATCGTCGATCGTGACCATTCGTGCTTTGTCGAGCGGGCCGGTGTCTTTGCAGACCTGCTTGCCGACTTTACCGAACCGCGGGTCAACGGTCTCATCGTCCTTGTCCGACGCCTTGCAGTCCATCACGCCGCGCGGGCCATACTTAGCTCGGAAGGCAGGGTCTTTCGGATAGTCCGGCAGCTCCGGCTCTTCCTCGGCGTTCAGATGGTAGAGATTGCCGTAAAATTCATCGAACCCATGCACGGTCGGAAGAAATTCATTGCGATCACCGAGATGATTCTTGCCGAACTGCCCAGTCGCATAGCCGAGCGGTTTCAACAGCTCGGCTATTGTCGGATCTTCCTTTTGCAGGCCGAGCGTGGCGCCCGGCAGGCCAACTTTTGTAAGGCCGGTGCGCAGGCCGGATTGGCCCGTGATGAATGACGAGCGACCAGCGGTACAGCTCTGTTCCGCATAGTAGTCAGTAAACATCACGCCTTCCTTCGCAAGGCGATCGATGTTGGGCGTTTTGTAGCCCATCACACCGTGCGAATACGCGCTGATGTTCGACTGGCCAATGTCGTCCCCCCAGATGATCACGATGTTCGGGGGTTTGGACTGCGCGTCAGCCGCGTTGAATGACAAAAGGCAGGAGGTCGCGGTAGCGAGAAATACTGAAACGCGTCTCATAGGGTTACTCCGCATACATTCAGCAATCGATTTTCTATTGCAGCTTTACGTTGACAGTGTCGATTTTCCCGTTGAACCGGAATGGTCTCCGGTCGAAATAGTCGATGGAAACGGGTGAACCCAGATCGATGCCGACATCGAAAGTTTCGCTGGCCGTAAAGGCGGCAGGAACCGTGCGCTTTACATCTGCCGTTGCGACTTCGGCGCCATCGACCTTGAGAACGACCTTGGCAGGAGCGCCCGGCTTTGCCACCGTAGTGACGACCTCAATGTTGTGCCGACCAGGGGCCAGTTTAGTGTTCGAGCGGGCCACGTAACGTTCAATAATCATCATGTTGTATTCGTAAACGAGATGACCATCGTCCATATAGAGAGCTAATCCACCGCTGGCGCCGCCGAGGGCATACAGAACACCGGAAGCATTTGCGCCCACTTCCAGATCGACATTGACGATATTGCTCTCGCGGCCAATTCCCGGTGCGGTGAATTCGGGCATGCGAATGGTCGACTGATCGAAAACCCAACTTGTGTAGGGCGTCTTTACGCGATCCTCGGGATGCAGGCGAAGCCAGATTCCCGCACCAATCGGAAAGACCTTGTTGTCTTTGGCTTCGTCTAGGAACAACGCCTTCATTTCTTCGAGCCGCTTCGGCTCTGCGGCTGCCAGATCCTGCGCTTGCGAGAAGTCGTTCTTCAGATCGTAAAGTTGCCAGACATCCTTCGCCGAATCCCACGTCGCCAACCCAGGCGAGACCGTCAGCCACGGCGTGAGCGGCCCGAACGTGGAGGCAAACCATCCGTCGTGGTAGATCCCCCGGCTGCCGTTGTTGTCGAAATATTGCGTGTCCTTGTGAGTGGGGGCACCGGCAGAATCGAAGGTGTAGAGCATGCTCACGCCGTCAATCGGATCCTGCTCAAAACCATCGACCATTTTAGGTGGCTTGATTCCGAGGATGTCATAGATCGTCGGAGCGATGTCGTTGACGTGATGGAACTGAGCGCGTGGGATCGCATCCGCTTTGATACGAGCGGGCCAGGAAACCGCCATCGGATTGCGCGTTCCGCCAAAATGGGCAGCAACCAATTTGGTGCTCTGGAAAGGCGTGCTGCCAGCCCAAGCCCAACCCGCATGATACATGTTGTCCATCTTGGGACCACCAAGCGCGTCGAGACCGCCAAGATGATCCATGGCCGCAATCTGCTGCTCGACGGTGTTGGGGATTTGGTTCTGAGCGAGGAGTTCGCTGATGCTGCCCGCTTGGCCCTCGGCACTGGAGCCGTTATCTCCGAAGATATAAAAGACAAGCGTGTTGTCGCGAATGCCTAGCCGGTCCAGTTCGTCAATGACTTTGCCAGCCTGCACGTCGACATGCTCGACGAAGCCTGCGAAAACTTCCATTAATCGACGCTGAAATGCCCGCTGGTTTTCGGGGATGCTCTCCCATCCCGGCATTGTGTCTGCGCGGGGCGTCAACTTGGTGTCAGCTGGAATCCAGCCCAGCTCCTTTTGGCGCTTGAATGTCCGCTCCCGCAAGCGCGTCCCAGCCGTCGTCAAACTGACCTTTGTATTTGTCGGCCCATTCCTTGAACACATGATGAGGGCCATGCGCGGCGCCGGGCGCCCAGTACATCAAAAACGGCTTATCCGGAGAAAAAGAACGATGCCTGCGCATCCACGTGATGGCCTTATCGGCCATGTCCTCACTCAAATGGTATTTCTCGTCGTGGGGCGGCTCGATTGTATTTAAGTTCTCTACCAGCCTTGGCTCCCACTGCGATGTCTCGCCGGCCAGGAAGCCGTAGAAGTAATCGAAGCCGATGCCCTCGCCTGTCGGCCATAACGTGAAGGGTCCCATCGCCGTTGTTTCCGTTGCTGGCGTATTGTGCCACTTGCCGAAGGCCGAGGTCTTGTAACCGTAAGCGCCAAGAACCTTGGCGATGGTGGCAGACGACCGTGGGATCACGCCGGTATATCCATCCCAATCTACCGCACGCTCAGCAATCGTGCCTGATCCCACCCGTTGGTGGTTGCGTCCCGTCAGCAATGCGGCGCGAGTCGGCGAGCAGATGGAAGTGGTGTGGAAGGAATTGTAACTAATGCCTTGTCCGGCGATACGCGAGAGGGTTGGCGTGTGAACCGGACCGCCATACGTGTCGGCCAATCCGAAGCCGACATCATCGAGCAGGATGATCAATATGTTTGGCGCATCTTTCGGAAGATGACTCTGTTCGGCGCGCCGTTCGTGCTTGGAATCCTGTAGTCGGGGTTCGGCCAAGCTAGCAGATGGCACTGGAGCAAATGGAAGGATGGAGCCATCGTCTGCCTGAGCAGCCGTCACCGCCCATAGAGCAATACTGCAGAACACCCATGCCACGACGGCCCGGGCGCACGGGCTATTGGCGGACAAAACTCTAATCACGCGAAATCCTCAATCACTCGATTGGAGACAAAAAGATAGGCATTTTTCTATGCCGATATTAAGTGCGCGCGGTATGAACTATGCCATTACCGAGCGAATGTCACAGTAATTCCCTACCTGCGTGGACCCACTTGACCCTGGTCAATGTTGGGCGAATAGCGGCGAGGACCGCTCTGGTTGCGCAAGCGACCAGTGTGGCTCGCACGGCGACGGCTGATCCTGCGCTTTTTTATGAACAATGCAATACGGATTCAATTTTACGTCAAATGGCGCCTCACTCGGCCCGCGTATTTCAAATCGCCAATAGCTGCCGCGGGCCAGATCGCTCGGCTACTGTTGGATAACCTCAAAAATGTCAGCCTCGATTGTGTAGCCCGCGTCGGCAAGGCCTGTGAGTGCTGTCTCCGTCTTCATCGTTCCAGCAGTGCGGTTGCGACCACCATGGCCGAAGCGCGGCGTCAAGGGCCGCCGCGATCACGTCGTGCCGCTTGCGCCCGAGGCTAGACATCGAGATCGGACGGGGCTCTTCACCGCTCAGCGCGAACCAGTGCAAGGTAGCCGGCATCACTTCCTTGGGCTCTGCGACGAGATCGAGTGCCAGGTCATCGCGGGATGTTCGTTTGGTCGGTGATGCAATGGCGCGGCAACCAGACCAATTCGAGAGAAGACTTAGCGGCCACCTCGTTGGCCAAGTTGAACTGCATTCTCCATCGCTTCCAGAAATCGAGACCGGTCGCGTGGCCCGAATACAGCATTGAGCCCCCGGCTTTCCCCAGTCTCGCGCAAATGCCGTTGAAGGTCTCGCATGGCGACTGCCGTACCGATATTTGCATCGGTGAAGGGCTTGCCGGTCGGACCTATGCACTGCGCTCCCGCCTTGAGACATCGCGAAGCGAGCAAGATGTCGGCAGTAACGACAATGTCGAAGGCACAGACGCGCTCGGCGATCCAATCGTCGGCGGCATCCGCTCCTTCGGCGACAACAACACGCTGTACCAGCGGGTTCTCTTCAAGCCGCATCCAGCTGTTGGAGACCATAAAGATCGTGAGACCATGCCTTGCTGCGACGCGGACTGCCTCAGACTTGACAGGACAGGCATCGGCATCGACGTAGATTTGCATTCTCCGTGTCGTCTCCCAGTGTTGGCTCACCGTGAATACCGAAGATACGCCGGTGATGAGGCCGGGACCGAGCCGCCGAAACCATGAGATGCGCGGCGGACTGGTTTCGCTCATTCCGCCACCGCCTCCATCATTCACAAACGAGGAGCTTAGAAACTCGAAAGCTTATATCATGTCGCTGCGAAACACTGGACTGACTTCGCAGCACCACTATCTGGCGGCTTCTTCGGCTAGGGAGAGAATAGCAATGAGAAGATGGACGACACACTTGGCCACGGCGTTGATGGCAACCATTGTAACAGGCCCCGCACTGGCCCAGTCGGTTGTTACCGACCCCGGCAGAGGAAGGGAAATAGCTGAGAGCCTTTGCTCTACTTGTCACATCGTGGATGCGAGCCCGGGCAACATCGCCAAGTCTGATATTTCCAGTTTTTACTCTATCGCTAACAAGCCCGATCAATCTCAAGAGCGTTTAGCCGGAGCGATCATCTTCCCACATCCCGCAATGCCGAAGGTGTCGTTCACCAACAGCGAACTTCGAGATGTCATCTCCTACATCATGTCGCTCAGAGACCCAGCAGGAAAATAGACAGTCGGATATCGGCCGGGAAAGCAGCCGTGAAAAGAGAACTTCCAAAAAAGGAGAACCCTCGGCCGGGAGGGGGAGGCCGAGGGTGCTTTATGAGGACGGATGCTTCAAGGGACCTCAAAGCATCCGTCGGAAGTAAGGTTCATGTAGCTATCAATTGCTGATTGAAACTTGATCGGCCGACGATCAGTAAAGCGCCGTCCACACAACCGGCGGCCACAGATGAGTAACTTTGATCAGGATCAGCAAGCGATCTGCAATCGATGATGGGCGGAGGAGAAATGAAGACGTCCGTAAGTGCCATGGCACTGGGGGTCCTACTGGTCGCTCATGCGGGCGCAGTTCAGTCTGTTGAGAACGATGGGCAAGCGCTGCTCAAACAGCGGTGTGGTCGGTGCCATGCTGTTAGTGCTGAAATAAAAAGCCCGCTTGGGACCGCGCCCAACCTGTGGGACAAGCTCCGATCATATCCGTCAGATCGGCTTGAATTCGAATTGGCCGAAGGAATGGGATCGCGACACATGGCGATGCCTCAGATCCAATTCTCATCCGAAGACATCGCGGCCGTTCAGACTTACTTGGCTGGCGAGTAAGGGGCCTACCATATGCATTCCGCCAAGTGTTCATCGTCGTCGAGGCGATCGAGTTCCAATCCCTTGAAATCGCCTCGAGATACGACGCCCCAAATCCGACCATTCTCGATGACGGGAAGATGGCGAAATCCGCTATCCGACATAATGCGCAAGGCATCAATTGCGCGCTGCGCCGGGTGAATGGTCGTCGGATTTCGCGTCATCGCCAGAACGAGCGGCATCGTAGAGGCATCGGCACCATTGGCCAAAACG
Organism: uncultured Alphaproteobacteria bacterium; assembly: GCA_963742405.1. GTDB lineage: Bacteria > Pseudomonadota > Alphaproteobacteria > Rhizobiales > Hyphomicrobiaceae > JAGVSR01. The sequence continues at coordinate 5,546 of CAVUMB010000006.1, read as the reverse complement.
CGCACGGCATCTCGTCCCGTGAAAATGCCGCTGAGATGCTCATGACCGTCGATGACGAGGATCGAGCCAGCCCGACGCTGGTACATTGCAGCGCATGCCTTCCCAACCGTGTCGCTCTCGGACATCACTAAGGGATTTTGGTCTTTCACCATGCAGGCGAGCCGACGATTTGTCATCGCATTCTCCTACTCTTGCGGAGTCATCTCTCCCGTTGCGGCGTAATCCTGTGAAAGGTGCAGAAAACAACGCAAACCCAACCAATGAATTCTTCGGTCTTGGACGGGTCACTGCCTTGATCCAGCGCAAGTTGGTAACTGAGTTCTCTATTCAATATGGAAAGTCGTTGATCCAATGCCCCCAAGAAAACTCCTCCGCATACGAAAGAAATCGCTCTGATGGAACGTCGTGAAACGGGATCGTCACTGCAGCCTCTGGACATATCGTCCACAGCGGCGAGATCTAAATCTCTGCCCTCGCAATATAGTGCAACGGCAGTTGTTCCTACTCCACCAAGACTCGGCTACCCGCCGTCGCTGACAGAACGCAATTCCTACACGTCGACAGCTCTGGCCGAATTGCTCGACAGGGCAGCGCATGCGGCGATCGCCAAACAGACAATGGGCCTTTCTCCGGCCTCGCTAACGGGAGCGTATCTCGATTGGCTCGCTCATCTGGCGGCATCGCCAGGCAAGCGGATGCAGCTTGCCGAGAAGTCCGTTCGAAAATGGAGCCGTCTGCAGCGTCACATGATGCAATGCATCTTTGCGCCGAACGGTCACGACCCCTGCATCGAACCCCTGCCTCAGGACAAGAGATTCGTCGCTGAAAGCTGGCAGAAATGGCCGTTCAACTTCTACTACCAATCGCACTTGTTGTTGCAGCAGTGGTGGCACGTGGCCACCACCGGCGTGCCGGGTGTCTCGGTACAGCACGAGCGAATGCTGGAATTTACCGCTCGCCAGATCCTAGACGTCTTCGCACCGTCCAACTTCGTGCTGACGAATCCAGAAGTTATCAATACGACCTTTCGTGAGGGCGGGCGCAATCTCGTCCGAGGCTTCCAGAATTTTATTGAGGATTGGGAGCGAACGGTAGGCGGTCGGCCACCGGTCGGCGCCGAGGCGTATGTGCCGGGGCGGAATGTCGCCGTAACGCCGGGCAAGGTCGTTTATCGCAATCATTTGATCGAACTCATTCAGTATGGGCCGGCGACCAACAAGGTGCGCCCGGAACCGGTTCTCATTGTACCGGCGTGGATCATGAAATATTATATTCTGGACCTTTCGCCTAAAAACTCACTCATCAAGTACCTCGTCGACCAAGGCTTTACAGTCTTCACGATCTCGTGGAAGAACCCCGACCCCGACGCGCGCGATCTGGGTCTTGAGGACTACCGCCGGCTAGGAATTCTCGCAGCACTCGAGGCTATTGAGGCGATAACTCCAGATCGAAAAGTGCATGGCGTGGGCTATTGCCTCGGCGGTACGCTTTTGGCTATCGCGTCGGCGGCGCTGGCGCGCAACGGACAATCGCCATTCGAGACACTGTCGTTCCTTGCCGCGCAAATCGATTTCACAGAGCCCGGCGAATTGCAGCTCTTCATCAACGAAAGCCAGTTGCGCTTCCTTGATGATATGATGTGGGAGCAGGGATTTCTTGATGCCAAGCAAATGTCGGGTGCCTTTCAGCTTTTGCGCTCCAACGACCTGATCTGGTCGCGCATGATGCGCGAGTACCTTCTTGGCGAGCGGACGCCTATGAACGACCTGATGGCATGGAACGCGGATTCGACCCGGCTCCCCTACCGCATGCATTCGGAGTATTTGCGCAACCTTTATCTCAATAACGATCTGGCAGAGGGCCGATACCTAGTGGATGGACGCCCGGTGTCGATCGGCGATATCCGTCAGCCCATTTTCACCGTTGGAACCGTCAACGATCACGTTGCGCCGTGGCGGTCGGTGTACAAGTGGAATCAGTTCTCCGATACGGACGTGACGTTTGTATTGACGGTAGGTGGGCATAACGCCGGCATTATTTCCGAACCGGGACATCCGCTGCGCAGCTATCAGATCGCCACGCGAATGGAGCAGGACGTCCACATCGATCCCGACACTTGGGCGATGCAGACGCCTGTTTGTGAGGGCTCATGGTGGCCGGCCTGGGTGAACTGGCTTGAGGCGCATTCCGGCGAGCCCGCTCCGCCCCCGGCAATGGGCTCGAGCGAGATCGGGTTTGCCGCAAAAATCGACGCGCCCGGTCTCTACGTACATGAAGCCTGACCGAAACTCCCAGTGCTGGTGTGCCGACAAGCTTCGAAGACGACCTTTTCTGCAGGTCAAAGGGATGCGTCTCCGACAGGCCCCCTTGTTGGACGCGATCAAGGCACTGCCGGATGCAGACGATACCCTCGTTTTCTATGCCGTCGGCGATGGCGCGAGTTCAGAAGAAGCTCGACGAAGTTTTCAGCGAGGCAAGCGACCTTGGTAAGCGCTTCACCGCTCCCACCTGGAATTCTTTGGCGGATGGGTTGATCGTGGTGCGCCATGGCGCAGGATCGATACGTCCATAGTGACGACCATAGTGATATCACTAAGCCTGTCCGGCCGCGCCGGATCGAGGTGCTTTCTGGCGACGACCGGCGCCGCAAGTGGCCGGACGAGGCCAAGATTGCGATTGTCGCCGAGGCGCTCGCCGATGGCGCTGTGGTGTCTCGCGTCGCCCGCCGGCATGACGTCACGCCATCGCAGCTGTTCGGGTGGATCAAGACTTTCCGCGTGGATGCGTTGAAGGCTTCTGGGTTCTCGGGCGGTGAGCCGGCGATGTTCGCGCGCGCCGTCGTCGATATGGCACCGCGCAACCGGCAGAGCCTGTCTCAGCCCAGACTGGGGAAGTATCGGCAATCGAGATCAGCATCGGCAGCGGCGACGGTGCGGATACGCGGCGCCGCCGACGCCAAGACGCTCGCACTCGTATTGAAGGCGCTGAAGGTGCTGGCATGATCGTGCCGCCGACCAGCGTGCGGGTGCTGGTCGCGACCAAGCCTGTCGACTTCCGCAAGGGCATGGATGGGCTCGCCGCCATCGTCGAGAACGAACTGAAATTGGAGCCGTTCTCCGGCGTGATCTATGTGTTCCGCGCCAAGCGCGCCGATCGTGTGAAGCTGCTGTTCTGGGATGGCACCGGCGTGTGCCTCCTGACAAAGCGGCTCGAAGGCGGCAAGTTCCGCTGGCCGAAGGTCGAGGACGGCGTGATGCGGCTGTCGCCGGCGCAGCTCTCGGCGCTGCTCGAAGGGCTCGATTGGTCGCGTGTGCATGCGCAGCGTGTCGTGCGTCCCACAGCGGCGCAGTGATCCACATCGGACGCGCGCGTGCCACTAGCGCTGCGACGCCGCAAATCGGCGATTCTCCCGGCCATGATGCTGTCGCCCGACGAACTGCCGGATGACGTCGCGGCCTTGAAGGCGATGGTGCTCGCCGCGCGTGCCGAGAATGCGGCTCTTGCCAGCGAGAACCTTCGCTTCAAAAGCCAGAACGAGCGCTTTGCGCATATCCTGCGGGTGCTGCGCCGCGCGCACTTCGGCCGCTCGTCGGAGAGGATCAGCGAGGATCAGCTGAACCTCGCGCTCGACGACGTGCGAGACCGGCTTCGCCGTCGAGAACGCGAAGGCTGAAGCGGCGAATGAGATCATCAGGCGCGAGGCAACCGCGAAGCGCCGCGCCAATCGAGGGCCATCTACCGGCGCATCTGCCGCGCGAGGAGATCGTCATCGAGCCGGAGGCGAAAGCTTGCCCCTGCTGCGGCGGCGCGCTGCACGTCATCGGCGAAGACACGTCCGAGCGCCTCGACAAGATCCCGGCGAAACTGCGTGTGATCGTCACGCGGCGTCCGAAGTACGCCTGCCGCACGTGTGAGAAGACCGGCGCGGTCGACACTGCCGGCGTCATCCAGGCGCCGGCGCCACAGCGTCTGATCGAAGGCGGCATGCCGACCGAAGCGCTGGTCGCCGACGTGCTCGTGTCGAAATACGCCGACCACCTTCCGCTGTACCGGCAGGCGCAGATCTTGGCGCGCGAGGGCGTTGCATCTGATCGCTCGACGCTGTGCCACTGGGTCGGCTTCGCCGCCGTCGAGCTCGAGCCGCTGCATGCGCGCCTGATCGAGATCCTGAAGGGCTCGCCGAAGCTGTTCTGCGACGAGACGCGCTGCCCGGTGCTCGATCCGGGGCGCGGCGAGACGAAGACCGGCTACCTCTGGGCCATCGCGCGCGATGATCGACCGTGGGGCGGCGCCGATCCGCCAGCCGTCGCCTACATCTATGCGCCCGGTCGCGGCGGCGAGCATGCACGCGTCGCTGCTCGCCGGCTTCAGCGGCACGCTGCAGGTCGACGGCTATGTCGGCTACAATGCGCTGACCGATGCAGACGCGTCCCGGCGGCGCTGTGACGCTCGCCTTCTGCTGGAGCCACTTCCGCCGCCAGTTCTACGACATCGCCAAGGGCGGCAACGCGCCGATCGCGACCGAGGCGCTCGACCGGATCGGCGCGCTCTACGGGATCGAAGCCGAGATCCGCGGCCGCAGCGCCGACGAGCGCCGCAGCGCGCGGCAGGCGCGCAGCGAAACCGCTCGTCGACGCCCTGAAGACGTGGCTCGACGCAGCAGCTCGCAAAGCTGCCGCGCGGCTCCGAGACCGCCAAGGCGATCCGCTACGGCCTGAACCACTGGGAGGGCCTTGGCCGCTTCCTCGACGACGGCCGCATCGAGATCGACACCAACACGGTCGAGCGCAGCATCCGGCCGATCGCGCTCAACCGGAAGAACGCGCTCTTCGCCGGCAGCGACGAGGGCGGCGCCAACTGGGCGATCATCGCCTCGCTGATCGAGACCTGCAAGCTCAACGCCGTGAACCCGCACGCCTGGCTCGCCGACACGCTGACCAAGCTCGTCAACCGCTGGCCGGCATCGCGCATCGACGACCTGATGCCCTGGGCCTACGCCAAGATCCCAGCCTGACCCGTCAACGTGGGGGCGGTGCAGCGCTTACGGTCATTAGCGGCAGGGTTTCGGAGACGCCGCGTCTATCTTTTTGCGGCAGCGATGATCCGGAGTGACGGTGAGGATCGTTTATGCGGCCCGGCAAAATGTCGGATGTTTCACGACAAACATCGGCCTGAGAAGCGGTGCCAGCGGTGTTGCGAACACGTCGCAATGGCCCTTGCACCGGCGGCGCACCGTTTAGAAGCGGGCTCCGCCTAAGGGCGCCACGGCTTCCGGAGAGGTGGCAGAGTGGTCGATCGCGTCGCACTCGAAATCCGATGTACGGGCAACCGTACCGGGGGTTCGAATCCCTCCCTCTCCGCCATAACTCATTGATTTCAATGTGAAGAATGAACCATGAGTATCAATTCGAATTTCGTCCGCAGTGTCCGGGAGTTGGCGCGGGGTCACCATTCGATCAAGGACCTTAGAGACCGCTTTGGTGCCGGTTCTGTGACGCCGCACCGGCGGAACCTCTCCTATCGGGTTTTGAGTGGTACCGTTGCCT